>CAWGRP010000008.1:0-914525 GCA_963825005.1 uncultured delta proteobacterium
AATTTATATAAGGGACAAAGCATTTCGGCGGAGTGCGTCACCGCACATGACCGCTAGGCCAGACACTTCTCGCGGGCAACGTCGGCATGGCGATTGAGGAGATTGGAAGTGCTGCCTGCCATATTGTCCCTGGACTGCCTGAGATTGATCTATCTCGACCGCCCCGCCGCTGTAATCGAAGTCGTCGAAGAGGTGCTTTCGCGTATCGCGTCGGCGAAAGACCCGGCTATTTTCATCTCGCTTGTCGCGCCGGCTGACTTGCGGCGCGCGGCACGCGAGCTTTTGCAACGCGAGCCAGATCCCGCGCTTCTGCCGCTATGGGGAAATCCCTTTTGCGGTAAGGACAATATCGACGTCGCCAGTCTCGATACGACGGCCGCTTGTCCTGCCTTTGCCTACCGTGCAAACAACGATGCAACCACGGTCGCCCGGCTGAAAGCGGCCGGCGCGCTGGTGGTTGGCAAGACCAATCTCGATCAGTTCGCGACCGGCCTCAATGGCACACGTTCTCCTTATGGCGCGCCACGCTCGGTGTTCAATTCGGACTATGTCTCGGGCGGATCGAGTTCGGGCTCGGCGATCGCGGTCGCCGCCGGTCTTGTACCCTTTGCGCTCGGCACCGACACGGCAGGCTCTGCAAGGGTACCAGCTGCGTTCAACAATATCGTGGGGATCAAACCCACACCTGGTCTTTTGAGTTTGGCGGGGGTTGTTCCGGCTTGCTGGAGTCTTTTTGATTGTGTCAGCATCCTTTCAGCAAGCGTCGCTGAAGGCGCGCGCATCCGCCGCGTTGCCGAAAGATTTGATCAATTCGACCCCTATTCGCTGCATGGCACCCAACAGAGCCTCGCTCCGTGTCCCCGCGTTGGCGTGCTTGCGGAGAAAGACCGTGAGTTCTACGGGGACGCAGAGAACGCCGCGCTTTATGAGCTTGCCATAGAAGCGCATGCGGGGGACCGCGCGGCGTTACCACCATCGATTACCGGCCATTTCAAGAAATCGGGGCGCTTCTTTATTGACGGGCCATGGCTCGCGGAGCGGCTCGCGGGGATCGGGAAGTTTGTCGATAAGCATCCTCAAGACCTGGACCCGGCAGTGCGTGCCCTTCTTGACGGCGCGCGCCGTTACAGCGCCATTGACGCCTTTGCCGGCCTGCATAGGCTCAGGGAACTGCGTCGCCGTGCTGAGGCCGAATGGGCAAACGCCGACTTACTTTTGACCCGCCGACCAGCCCGGCGATCTATACGGTCGAGGAGATGCGCGCTGACCCGCTAAGGCTGAACGCCAGGTTCGGCACTTATACCAATTTTGTGAACTTTCTCGGTTGCTCAGCCATAGCGGTTCGGCCGGATTTAAAAGCGATGGACTGCCATTTGGAGTGACCCTGGTTGCGCCACCCTTTCACGATGACGCCTTGGCTATCCCAGCAACGGCGATGCACAGAGCGGCCAATTGCGGCACTGGATACGCCAAGCACGGATCATCGCAGCCGAGTGACGGCGGCTTCAGGATCGCGCGCTGGCCGGGGCCACCAGCTCAGCGGTTTCCTTGCGAGGGCTACCCGGCCAAAGATGCGTGTGAGATCACTCATTTCGGCGGATCGCCCGGTTTTGCGGAAATAGGTTTCCAGGGGTGGGGGTCGAACGGGATTCGCTAGGGTTTCCAGCAGTTCACAGCCAGATGCTGACGATGCGTGACAATCAAAACGGCAATTTCGCAGGCAAATTCATGCGTGGCTGCCCCTGCGGTGCGCCAAACTGTGGCAAAAGCGCATCGGGGTCTGGCAGAATGAGCTTGGACCTTGAGACTGATGTTGCAAAATTAATTTTGCGGCGCACCTTGCAAGTCAACCAATGGCTTCGCTGGGAGATATGCCAATGCCCCGTTCGCTCAAATCAATTCTGGTGCCGGCTCTCTGCGCGAGCACTTTTCTCGGCTTTGCCGGTTCGGTTGCGCGCGCCGCCGATGTTCCGCCGCCGCCGCCGCCGGCCAATTGGTGGGGATACGGTGACAATCGGAGGCTCGGTCGAGGCGGCATTACGTTCAACCCGGACAACCCGGGCGATGGGTTGAATTTCGGCCATTTGTTCACCGACAAGGCCAACCAGCCGCTCTTGAACCAAGTGCTTTTGACCATCCAGCGGCCGCTTGATCCGAAAGCCACGGATTATGATTTCGGCTTCAAAGTGCAAGCCATGTACGGAACCGACGCGCGCTACACCCATTACCTTGGCGAACTCGATTACATCATCAATGCAATTGGAGCCGAGATTACCCCCGTCGAGGCGTGGGGCATCGTGCATCTTCCCTGGCTGTTCGCCGGCGGCATCGACGTCAAGGCCGGCCAATATGTCACCTTGGAAGGCGCCGAGACGATCGATCCGACCACCAATTACCTCTACTCGCATTCCTACATTTTCAACTTCGGCATTCCGCTCGTCCACACCGGCGTCATGACGATCTCGCATGTCGATCCGATGGTCGATATTTATTTGGGCGTCGACACCGGCGTCAACACCACCTTCGGCAATCGGCAAGGCGACAACAATGGCGCCGCGGCGTTCCACGGCGGCATCGGGTTGAACCTTCTCGACGGCGCTCTCACGGTGCTCGCCACCACCCACATCGGGGCGGAAAATCCCGACACCCCGGGGGTTGCCTTGGCGTGCGCCTGCAACCCGAACAACAGCTTGCGCTATCTCAACGACATCACGGTGACCTGGAAACCGACCGATTATTTGACCTTCATCACCGATGGCAATTTCATTCGCGATGATGCGTTCAACGCGACCGGCTATGGCGTTGCCCAATACGGCATCTTGAAGGCCAACAACTGGCTGTCGTTTGTCGGGCGGGCCGAGATTTGGCGCGACAACAACAACTTCTTCGTCGCGGCGTTCCCCGGCAATTTCGACTTCGTCAATGTCGAATATGGGTTTCCGAACACGGCCGTCTTCGCCCCCGCGCCGACGACCTATCTAGAGCTGACGGCCGGCCTCAACATCACGGTGCCGATCCCCGATGGCACGCCGGTGCTGAAGGGCATGATGTTCCGTCCCGAGGTTCGCTATGATTTCCTCGCTGAACGGCACGACGCCTTTCGGCGGCGGCAGCGGCATCATCGGCATCCCCGGAACCCCCGGGTTCGGCGCCGGCACCAAAAGCTCGCAAGTCACCTTCGGCGGCGACGTCGTCGTCAGTGCGTAAGCTCCCGGCCTCCCCGCCGGACACGCAAAATACCATCGCCGCCTGGCCCCACGGTCAGGCGGCTTTCTTTTGACAAGAAGACCTGCCGCAGATGCGGTGCTTGCAGCGGTGCCGGCCTTGAGCCGTGCGACGGATGAATTTGGTTTAAAATTTCATATCGGATATATTTATTTCCCATCGGCGATTGGGAATATCCAATGCCGACCAAATCCCCGTCCACGGACACGCAACGGCACGCATCGTTTCCGTTCAAGCAGGACGGGTGGCTCCGCTTGGTCCGCAAGGCGTGCCTAGCGGCTTTGTGAAACATGTGGTGAATGGACCCGTTCACATTGGGAAGCTCGGCCTTGAAGGCGATGAGCAAGCCGATCTCACGGTTCATGGCGGACCCGACAAGGCCGTTTATGGTTATGCGTTGTCGAGCTATTCCATTTGGATTTTGTGATTTCCCTGAACACGAGCGTTGTTCATTCCAGGCGGCCTCGGCGAAAACCTGACGATCAGGCACCTCGATGAGACCACGGTTTGCATCGGCGATATTCTTCGCGCCGGGACGGTGGTGCTGCAGGTCAGCCAGTCGCGCCAGCCCTGCTTCAAATTCGCTCTGCGCTTTAACAATAAACATTTGCTGCGCGCCATGATGAGAAATGGCTGTTGCGGCTGGTTCTACCGCGTGATCGAGCCCGGCACGCTTCGCGCCGGTGACGCGATGGCCCTTGAGGCTAGGCCGAACCCCCATTGGTCCATTGCCAGGTTTCATCGTCTGATCGCCGGCTCGCCGGCGGCACCGGACGACATGGCCGAACTCGCCACGCTCGAAGGGCTTGCCGCACACTGGCGCCAAGCCGCCCATCAAACAGAATCCGGTCCGTAGCAGCACGGCCGGCAATGGGCCTTCAGTCAGACAAGGCGCAGGCCGGTTGGCCCGTCCCTTGCTTCGGTCACGGGACGAAGCGGCCGTCGCGACTGCCGCGAATGGAGACGGGGGCTGGAGGGGGGATAATGGCCGGATTTACTAAATCTCAAACCACGGCGTTGTCATTTGAACGCAGGCGGCGCAGGTAAGTCGTGTTGATGTGTCAGGACAATCCTGTTTCCTGATTTTGGGGGAAATACCTTCAGCGAATCTTAGATGCTGTTGACGATCGAGGGAACCAACTAGTGCCGTCGCAGGAAGATCCGGTGAGCCGTTACCTGACCCGGCTCCGCGACGAGTTGATGTCCGTGGATGCCGGGGAGGTGGCGAGCTATATACCCGAACTCGCCAGGGCTGACCCAAGTCATTTCGCGATCGCCATCGCCACCACCGATGGCCGGGTTTTCGCGGTTGGTGACGCCAGTCAACTGTTCACGATTCAGTCGGTCTCAAAACCGTTTGCCTACGCACATGCCTTCGCCTGTCATGGCCGCGCGGCTGTTCTTGACAAAGTCGGCGTCGAGCCGACCGGGGAAGCGTTTAATTCGATTGTTCTCGATGACGTGGCGAACCAGCCATACAACCCGATGGTGAATGCCGGGGCGATCGCCGTCTCGGAGCTTTTTCCAGGCGAAACTCCCAAACAACGCATTGGCGCGATGCGAAGTGCGCTGTCCCGTTTTGCGGGGCGCGATCTCGACCTCGACAAGTCCATCTATCGCTCCGAAAGCGAGACCGGGCACCGCAATCGCGCAATTGCCTATTTGATGCGCAATAGCGATATGATCGGGGACGAACCCGGAGCAGTTCTTGAGGTCTACTTCCGCCAGATGCTTCAATGCTTGTGAACTGCCGGGACCTTTCGCCGTCATGGCAGCCAGTTTGGCCAACGACGGAGTAAACCCGCTCACGGGCGAGGCTGCGATGCCCGCAGAATTTGTTCAGGACGTGCTCAGCGTCATGCATAGCTGCGGCATGTACGACTATGCCGGGCAATGGGCCTACGAAGTCGGTATTCCCGCCAAGAGTGGCGTTTCTGGCTGTGTCATTGCCTTTCTCGCCATACCTGGCCAGATCGGGATCGCCATCTACTCACCGCGACTTGATAGTTACGGCAACAGCGTCCGTGGCGTGATGGCCTGTCGGCGGATTTCGGCGGATTTCGGCCTTCATGCCTTTTGCAGCCGCACCGGCGTCAATCGGTCTTGCGTCACGAACTCAATGGCCTTCGCATTCGCTCGAAGCGGCTTCGAACGCCAGCGGAACGTGCGATCCTCAACCGGAGTGGCGGGGCGATCTGCATCATCGAAGCGCAAGGCAGATTGTATTTCGGCACCGCGGAGAGATTGGTCCATCGCATTCGCAAAGTCGCTGCCAACGCGACCCACGTCATTGTGGATTTTCGACACGTTCAAAGCGCCGACCGTGCTGCATTGTGTTTGCTGCAAGGGTTCTCCGGCGTTCCAGAAAATCCGAATTGCCAGCTCATATTCTCGCATGTTTTGGGGAACGGCCCGCTCGCAAATCTCCGGTCCGTGCTTGCCGGCACGAAGGAATTTTCACGGCCTATACAAATCTTCGACGGACTGGACGACGCTTTAGAACATGTCGAGGCGGAGATCCTTTATCTGCACGCACCGGCTTCAGAAGAATCGATGCTGACGTTGCCGGAGATCGTGCTTTTTCGAAAACCTCGACACCGAAGAATTGCGTCTGTTGTCGCTGTCGGTCGCGCCGAAGCTGACGACTTTTGAGAGCGGCCAGATCATCATCAAGAAAGGCGAATTGGGAAAGACATTTTTTGTCATCGTGCGTGGTTGAGCCCTCCGTGGAGCTGCCGTCTATTGGGCATGGCGGCCGAACTGTTCAAATCGCTTCGGTCGGCCGGAGCCTCGCCTTCGGGCCCATGGCGCTGATCGAAGGGCGGCCGCGCGGGGCCCAAGTCGTCGCCGAAACCGAACTCGTTTGTTACGCCATATCGGTTGAAGCACTTCGCGCCTTTGGCCTCGAACACCCAAGCATCTATGCCAAGATATTGATGAACATCATCAGCGATCTGGCCGACACACTGCATGCTGCCAATGAAACAATACGGGCATTGGAGCGCTGACTTGTTGCCGCCATACCACACCTAGCAAGAATATGGAGTCTTGCACAACGAGACTTCGTCCCGGCTTGACGTGGCGGCGGCTTTGCGTTGCCATCTGGTGCGCGGGTGCCATGCTGAGTGACATAACGCCCGGCGGTGGGGGGATGACTTGGTTATGGCGCTCGCAACAACGGTCAATTGGACCCGAGGGACAAGGGTCCGACTCTTTCCTCGATCAGGCAGACCGCATCCTTAACCGCGGCAATCGCAATTCTGGGGATCGGCATCCTTTCCGGTGCTCGCGCTCATGCCCAAACCTTACCGGGTCCTCTCGCCGGAGACCCTTTGTTTTCAAACCATGCTGAATAGCCCAGCCAATCTCGACACGACACTCAGTTATGCCATGAGCAGCAAGCAGGGGGGCGATCTCGAGGCGTCGGATTGGCGCCTTTGAAAGATTGCTCTTTTTCAACCCAGGGCTGTCCAAGGTACGATTTGAACTTGGGATGCTGTATTTCCGCCTTGGTTCCTACGAGATGGCACGCGGTTACTTTCAATCCGCGCAATCCAGCGCGGATGCGACACCCGATATGGTGCAGAAAGCTCAGGAATATCTCGACACAATCGAGAAAAAGCTACAGCCCGATCAGTGGAGCGGTTACGCCCAGACCGGGTTCCGCTATCAATCAAACGCGAGCTTTGGCCCGACCCAGCAAACCCTATTCGGCGCGACGCGTCCGATCAACAGCCCGTTCGCTCCTCAGGCTCACTGGAACTGGTTCGCCGCCGTTGGCGTAAATTATGTTCACGACTTCGAGAATCAAAACGGGGATGTTTTTGAAGCGAATTTGATTGGATACGATGCGCAGCAGTTCAAGGTGACTGCCGTTGACACGGGATTTCTGGATTTCCGCGCCGGACCGCGCTTTGGCATTTTCCAAGGATTCTTCGAACGGCGCCTCGATCAAACCCTATGTGGTCGCCACGGGCGCCACGCTGGCCGGCGAGCCTTATCTCGGAAGTATTGGCGGCGGCCTCACCATGCATTTCAATTTTGCGAATGTGGCATTGGACCCATACGCCGAATTCCGCAGCATGAACTATCATGCTTCCGGGCTTTACCCCTTGGCGTCGGGGCTGGATGGTACGTTGGCGATCATCGCACTGCAGGCTGCCGGTCCGATTATTGAGGGCGTCCGCTGGCAAGGAAGATTTCGCGTTCTATCAGCGCGACGTTTCATTCCCTTGGTTCAGCTATAATCGCTACGCATTTGATTTTTGGCTTCCTTGCCTCATCCCTTCGCTCTGGGGCGGCCGCAGCTGGACCTTAACCCCATCGGCCGGTTTCTCACCCTGGCTCTACCGGCAAGCCGACCCCTTCTTCAACCCCTTCACCACAGAGCATGATCTTGAGTGGCACGCGGGGATTGGTCTCGACATCCCTGTCCAGGATCGATTTGGCGTTGGCGTGCAATTGCAATATCGTGGGATCAACTCAAATATCCCCGGCAATACCGTCAGGGACCTTTCCGTCACAATGGGTCCGACGGTCAGTTTTTAAGGGGCGCGTTATGCAACCGCGAATGAACCCAAATTTCATATTATTCTTGGCGGTGTTGCTTGCCAGTGGCCCTTTTTTGGCTCTGTCAACGAACGCCCAGGACGTTGGAACAGCCGCCGCGGTGAACACGCTTTCGCAAGGCACGCCCCCCGGAGGAGGAGTCCAAGTTTTAGAATTGGCGCGCGCGTCCTCCATAATGAGCGGATTTCCAAACATCCGGGAGCGGAACAGTTCAGCTTCTCTTCCTCGACAAAACCACGCTCAGCGTTGGGCCGAACAGCACCCTTGTGATTGATAAATTTGTCTACGACCCGGCGACCGGCACGGGGGAAATGGTGACGACACTGGCCAAAGGCGCACTCCGTTTCGTCGGGGGACAGCTCAGTCACCAGGGCGCGGCCACGGTCAAAACACCGGTTGCGACGATCGGCATTCGCGGGGGAACCGCGACGATCGCACACGGCAGGGGGGAAACCGCTTGATCAACCATTTTGGCCGGCTCAACAGCGCCAACGGTTGTGGCACCGCTGTCGTCAGGCGTACTGGCTTCGCCATTACGGTGGCGGATTGGAGCAGTTGCCCAGTGGAGCCGGAACGGGTGAGCGAAGCCGAGATCAACAAATATATAAGGCTTCTCACGAGCAAGTCGGGCCAGAAGGGCGGAGCCACGTCGATACCCACCGAAGCCCTCATGGATCAATATGGGGTTGGACAAGTCACCGGGCTTGGACCCGAGACCCCGCCGGTCCAACAGCTAACAACCCACGCTGAAAATACCGCCTTCGATTTGGTCGTGCAAGCGACCCGGAAGAAGGGCACCGTGCGGACAACTCCATCACCGGTCCGGTCATCGCCGAGGCCTCCCCCGCCGCCTCCACCGCCGGAGTAACTAACAGCTGCTAATGTCTTAATTGTACCTTCTCCGATTGGATGGATCGGAAAACCGGCGCTAGTGCATGTTCCGAAAAAGCTGATCGACTTTTTCGATCAGAACATGCTCTAGCTTTTTGACCCAGAAGGTGTTGAGCCACTTCCGTCGAACGGTGACGGTCGATGTGGAAGAACGCCAGATGAGCATTCCCCGCATACCAGGCATAATGGCCTATACCGTCATTTCGCCATGAGGTTTCATCGGCATGGATGAGCGCCGATGCCTTGATTTTCTCACGGAGGTCTTCATAAAGAGCAGCACCCTTTGTCACCGCCTGCCGATCGAACCCCAACGCAGAGGCGGCAACGAATTCCAGGCCGAACAAATCCCTGAACACCTCCTGAACCTTTCTATACGTCATACCCAGCCGATACCGTAAATAGATGGCGGTAGACTTCGCAACCGGCCCGATAGGGGCACCGAGCAGCTCATCCTCTCCTGTTTGCACAACGGGCCGGCGGCAACACTGACAGTATGCTTCTTTGTGTACATACCGGGTAACGACGGTGCGGGGCCGAAGGACAATATCTTCCTGGAGATGCTCGCTGACCTTTCCCGTGGGCAGAAGACTGGCGGATCCGCAATGGGGACAGAATGAAGGGGCCGGAAGGCGGACGGTTCTGTCCACACCGCGAGGCCAAGGTCTCGACCATCCGGGATGGCCGAAAGGAGCCCCTCGCTTCTTCCTTGTGCTACTTCTCTCTTGTTTTTTTGAAGGCGGCGCTTTGTCTGCCTTGAACTGCCTGCGATGGAGCGCGGTGTTCTTCGCTTTCAGTTCCGCATTTTCTTTCGTCAGACGTTGTATCTGTTTCAGCGCCGCGTCCAATCGGGCGTCCAGTACATCGACGATGCGCAGATGTTCCTGATACTCCTCACCGGCACGCTGGTATTCTTCAAACACCCACGTCGTGGACAGCCCATCCAGATGCGGACAGTGATCCGTGTAAGGACAGCTAAAGTCATACGGCGGATACGCGGGACGGGCCACAGCGCCTATTCGCGCTCCGACGTAAGAATCTCCCAGTTGACCCTGGAGAGCTTCTGCAGAAGAAGCCACAGTCTCGTGTATCGCTTGGTCATCTCCTGTGCTTGCCTCACGATTCCTTTTCTCACATACAAAGATACCGTTTTCCCCTTCACCTTCGTGGTAAGACCGTGGCCGGACATGGAAGGAGACTTGGCGACCGTCCCGATAAGGAAGGCATCAAGATGGGCAATGATGTCCTCCCTGAGCCTGTCACGACGTTTCTTAAGGATGTCGATTCTTTTCATGTCATCCTCCTCACTAAGAGTATATATACTCTTAGTAGTTTAACCACAAAACTACCGCAGGTCAACACTTTTGTGGAATATCCGGTGGATTTTAGGTGAAAAAAGTTAGGAAAGGACTAAACTGTTACTCGGTCGAGGGGAGTGAAATGGGGACGTTGGTGAAATGTTGAAATGTGAAAGAGTGAGACCTAAAACATCGCCCACTGATGGAGCCGATTCCTTGCAGTCGCGGCTCATCACGACGTTGTGCATAAATACTATTTGACACATGCTTACATTGTATTTACACTATAAGTATGCCTGAGATTCGCTTCGAATGGGATGAGAAGAAACATACCTTAAATAAGAGAAAGCACGGTGTTTCTTTCAATGAGGGGCAGACGATCTTCGCTGATGAAAACGGCTTATTGCTTGACGACCCCGACCACTCTCACGATGAAGACCGATTCATCCTTCTTGGCCTGAGTTCGAGCCTTCGGCTTCTGGTTGTTTCCCATACGTATCGGAAGGATGATGCCATTATAAGAATTATCTCGGCCCGCAAGGCAACACGCTCAGAGCAAATACAATACTGGAGCAGGTGGTGACATGAGAAAAGAATATGACTTTTCGAAAGCCAGAAAAAACCCGTATTCGAGCCTTCTCAAGAAGCAGGTCACGATTCGGCTCGATGAAGGAACCGTCAAATACTTCAAAGAACTTGCCAAGGACGCCGGTATACCGTACCAGACTCTGATCAACCTCTACTTGAGGGACTGCGCGGCATCCGGTCGCAAGCTGACAATGGAATGGAAGAAAGCTTCATGAATGATGTGCACAACCAGTCATGTGCAGCCGACCCGGAAGAATGGTCAGCTTGGCACTGGTCGCCAACAAAGCAGGCAGGCTGATACAACGCATAAAACATGAGCGTCACGATACATGAAAGAGTTCGAGGTATTGGTTCAGGGCAAATTTAGTAATGACGCGATTCGTGTCCTTTACCGCCCTGGTGTGCACATTCATTGGGAGCCATCGGTCGAGGAGTTCATCGGGGATGCGTGGCAGACGTATGTGCGCTCGTGCAGGGATATCGGCATTACGCTATACAACGGCAACGTGTTTCGTCTCGACAGCTTCGATAGGACTGGTGGCCGCCTCTCTCTTATGCTGTCCGATATCGATTTTCGCAGTTGCATCGGTACGGGGACGAATCAATTTGTGAACGCTTTCGCGCAGGCACCGCAAGCAAACCCCCTCACCGTGGCCGTTGCCCTTGTCGCCGCAGACGGACGGATCGTTCTCGAAAAAAGAAGCCGTATCGATGCGCGCCGCCGGAAGTATCACGTGATAGCGGGTTACATGGAACGGGAGTTTGACGCAGTGAATGCTAAACCTGATCCTTTTGCCACTCTCGCGAGAGAAGTGCGTGAAGAGCTGGGTCTCTTACTCGATGGCCCCGTGTTTTCGACCGGGCTGGTGCGCACAGTGTACGGCTCGGAGCTCTGTTTCTACTGCCGGCTGTCCATCTCCTTCGAGCAGCTTGTTGAGGTTATGGCCAGGGGCGAAACCGACCGCGAGATAGATGCGCTTGAACCGCTCGATGATTCGCCTGCCGCGGTGGCCTCTTTTCTGGAACGCCACACTGCCGATTTCGTACCGGGCGGCAGGGCCTGCCTTCTCCTCTATGGAAGGGAAGCGTATGGAGAGAGTTGGTACGATCGAGTCCTGTGAGAATCAAGGGTCCCCGAAACAATTACTTGATGCATGAAGAGCATCACAGAGCGGCGATGATTGCGCTGCCGACCTCTTCAGTTGTTGCAGAGCCGCCGAGATCAGGCGTCTTTATATGCTGATCGCCTGTGACGACCTCTATGGCCGTTTCGATGGCTTTCGCTGCATCAGTGTACCCCAGATGTTCCAGCATCATGGCGCCTGACCATATCTGGCCTATCGGGTTCGCGATGCCTTTCCCTGCGATGTCCGGAGCTGATCCGTGCACCGGCTCGAACATGGAGGGGAACTCTTTTTCAGGATTCAGGTTCGCGGAGGGCGCAATGCCGAGGCTTCCAGCGATGGCAGGCCCCAGGTCGGAGAGAATATCACCGAAGAGGTTACTACCCACTACCACGTCGAATCGCTCGGGATGCAGCACGAACTGAGCGCATAAATTGTCTATGTGGTACTGGTCGGACTGCACGTCCGGGAATTGTGCTGCGACAGACCGGAAGACCTCGTCCCAGAAAGGCATCGTGTGGATGATCCCATTCGATTTCGTTGCTGACGTCACGTGCCTTTTTCTGCGCCGGGCCTGTTCAAAGGCGAATCGCATTATCTGCTCTACTCCCCTGCGGGTAAAGACTGACTGCTGCAAGGCCATTTCCATTTCAGTGCCGGCGTACATCCTGCCCCCAACGCTGGAGTATTCACCCTCATTATTCTCGCGCACAACGCAGATGTCGATATCGCCGGGCTTTACGTTTCGGAGGGGACTCGTTACACCCCTGATTAACCTCACCGGTCTCAGGTTTACGTATTGCCGGAAAGCTCTGCGGATAGGGATCAAAAGCCCCCAGAGGGAGACAGCGTCCGCAACGCCGGGTGCGCCCACAGCGCCGAGGTATATAGCATCGTATTTTGTTAGGATCGAGAGACCATCCTCGGGCATCATCGATCCTTCGGCCAGGTAGTATTCACAGCTCCACGGAAAACTGTTCCATGTGAGGCTGAAACCGAACTTTGTCCCGGCGGCATCGATCACGCGCATGCCCACAGGCACTACTTCCTTGCCGATCCCGTCACCGGGAATTACTGCGATCCTCTTCATCCGTTTCCTCCATAGCTGGTTGGGTAGTTGTCTTTTGTTGAAGCGCGACCAAGGCTCTTTCTGAAAAGAAACCTGCCGTTCAGGTGCGCTCTCTTTCCTGTTTGCGGAAGTTTCGTCGGGCCAGTGCCTGACGGAAACGACGTTCCTGCTCTGCGTTTTCCAGGATCAGGGGCGCAACCGCTTTAGGCTTTGAATTAGCATCCAGGGCTACGTACGTGAGGTAGGCCGAAGCCGCATGGCGTACCTCGCCGGTTATGAGGTTTTCAGCTTCGACCCGTACGCCAATATCCATGGAAGTCGTGCCGGCCATATTTATGCTTGCTTTGAAGGTGACGAGGTCTCCCACGAAAACAGGATGGGTGAAGCTCAAACGGTCTATGGATACCGTGACCACATTGCTCCGGGCATGTCGGTACGCAACCGCTCCGCCTGCATCATCGATGAGTTTCATGACCACGCCGCCGTGCACGTTGCCTGCGATATTGGCATCTTGCGGTGACATGAGCTGAGCCATCAGCAGGGCGGTCTCACTGACCTTCTTTCCCTCCATCGAATTGCCTCCTTTCGGATTCGGTCATGGTATTCCATGTTGTTATTATCGCAATTGTACTCAAAATAGCAACCAATACTTATCCAGCGCTCATCTCATCGCTGGAGTTTATACTGTGCTCCCTGGGCGGTCGACACGACTCTTCTTGCGGGCAGCGGTCTTGAGCTCGACCCCGCTGATGTGTTGACCCCTGAATATGTCGCCCGCAAAATATTCGAAGTCGCGAAAGGAACGAAAAAATCGGGATCGCTGATCACGGTCTATCCACCAGAAAGAAATTAACTGGCAGTGCCAAGCACATGATTTCGGAAGTACACTGCGCGCTGACTTGGTACCGTAATCAGCGGGTCGGGCCGCTCGGACCGTTTTCCAACCTAGAAGGACTGGCCAGACGGAACACTTTCGTTCCACGAGTTAGGCGCTCCCGGTCTGACCCGACCACCCGCAAGCGGGTACCCGGCTCCGCCTCCTTCGACGCTCATTGCGAACGTTGCCCGTGATCATTTGTGCTCTGGTATTTCGCAAACTATTCTTTTTACGTTTACTCAAGCCTCGGAGTCAGAACGCGTCGTGCCGCGCCCATACGGATACGCGGCACCAGTCACCTCCACTGCCGGGTCCCCAGACCTCCCGCGATACTCGTTCCACGAAAGTCTTCCGTCTGGCCATACCATCGGCTCAAGTTGTTAAAGACATTACTACTAGTACCACTTATTCCTTTTACGTAACCGGTTTAGTTTCTTACCACTCTAATCGATGGCTACGGAGGGACGGGAGGACCTTTTCGGAGCGAACATCGCGGAAGGGCCGGGGTCCCCGTAAATGGAGTGGAGCGTTGCCGTTTACTGCCCGGTCGTAGCACCGGGCAGTGGCACGATGCGCCCGGCTCCGAGGCCTGGCGCATCAGAATAATTTCACTTTGCGAATTACCGAATCGAGCAGCGATACCAGCGTGGTTCGCAGTCAAAAAGCATCGAGCGAAACGTAATGTCCAACGGGTCGGACCTGGAGCGTTAGTGAGTGGAGAAAACGGTGCGAGCGGCCCGGCCTTTACGTCAACACGTTTCGTCGCCGTGCATTACGCTGATGGATTTTTGACGAAGCCAGCGCGGTATCAGATGTAGTGTTCGAGCAACAACGATAATTGTTTTTCTACGCTTCCGGGCTCTTTCTCTTCGATCTCCCGGATTGCTTTTCTGAGGCGTGCGTAAGTAACTTCGTCGCTGAGGTCGTTCAGGCTCCGGTATATCCCGGCCCTGCGGCCCATTCTGTAGACAAGCCGATCCTCGTCAGCAAGAGCGAAATAGCGGTCAATGAGATTGAGTATCTTTTGTTTATCTTCGGGCAGCTTCCCGTCGATCTCTTCGAGAAGATTGAGTATGTGGTCGCTCTTTATACAGCTCGTGATGCCGTCGAGGTGCTCGATGAGAAGCCGTATCTCCTTGAGGATCTCCTCGTCAAAGGGCAGCAAGAAATCGCCACTTTCTATCTTCTTGTAGAGCAACATGCCTTTCACTACCTTGAGTGTCCTGAACCGTATGAAATCGGGATTGATCTTGTTGAGCGCATCTGCTGTTTCGAGCGCATGCTCCCGCCACCACGTGCGCCCCCCGAGGCCACACACAACGTACTCAGAGAGTTCTATCCCGGCCTCCTTGACCATTCTCCCGGCTGCAATATGCTGCTCTTTGGTCACCCCTTTGCGCATGTACTTGAGCAGAAAATCGAACCCGGTCTCCATACCCAGGTGGAGCCGCGTCAGGCCGGCAGCATTCAGCCGTTTCAATTCCTCGACGGACCAGAGCTGTGCCAGAGTCTGTGAACGTGCATAGGATGTGATTCTATCGATGGTAGGAAATGATTCTTTCAGGTAACGAAGCGCTTCGATCAGCTCGTCAGACTTCATCACGAGGGAGTTTGCATCCTGTATGAAAACATGCTTCGCGCCGAAATAGAGCCAGACGGCGACGCTCCTGAAACATTCGTTGAAGGCCTGGCCGGAAAATATCCGTTCCGCAAAACGCTCGGAAATCTTTCCGTCGTGGCCTTCTTTCCACGAGAGCGCAACAATCTCGTCCGAGATCGCTTTGATCGTGTCTATGTCCCTCTTAATCTCTGCAAGGGACCTCTTCTCGAACTTTCTTCCTTTGTAAAGGTGGCAGAACTCGCACTTGTTCCAGGGGCAGTTCCGAGTGAATCGCACCAGGAGGCTGTATGCCTCGCTCGGCGGTCTGATGGGACCAATCTCAAATCTCAGACTCATGCCAGTTCGCCTTCATTCATATAGCTTCGTTGCCTGCGTCGGCACGACTCCGACGTACTTATAGTACGCCTCCGTCGCTATCCTCCTGGTCGCCTCGCTCTATTTTTGAATGCGAACTGGCATTACAAACTGGCATTATTTCTTTTCTACATGGACCGGAAAAGCGGGCGTAGACATCTTCGACATCTCTTTCTTACGTTTTTTTCCGAGGTTGGCTTTCTTCTTCTTACGCTTCAGTTCTGTCATTTTGGTATTTGACGGCATAGCGCCTCCTTTAACGATGAGGCTTTAAACTAGCATAAAACGTCGTTTGCCTCAACAGCGGACATCAAACCGATCGCTACACTTGAAGACCGCAGCCCTCGTCTGCTCGAGGACCGGCTCTTACGAGCCTTGAGGATCGGAAACTTCGTTTCCTCGAGGTACGTCACCTTCGGCGACTTAAGGTAGTTGCCTCAAGGCTGAAAGCCGGTCCTCAAGCGAAGCGGTCCTCAAGGGGAAGCCCAGTCCTCAAGCGAAGCGGTCGTATTACTTGGGCCGGTCCTCAAGCGCAGCGCTCGGGCGCGACGCGCCTTTGGCCACTTTTCTCTTGCATATTGCAGGCTTATACGTTAAACTACTCCCCTGTAGTTAAATAACCATTCTGCACGTCTTTCAATTGGAAGCATGGTGCACTTCGGTGTCTGCTTTCAAAATGCGAAAGGCGGAAGAACTAACCTGGAGGTCTTGATGTCCAATCTCACCATTAAGCAGTTGCTGGAGGCCGGTGTCCATTTCGGTCACCAGACGAAACGATGGAACCCGAAGATGAAACCTTACATTTTCGGGGCCAGAAATGGCATCTATATTATCGATTTGCAGAAGACCCTCAAGATGTTCAAGGAGGCGTATAACTTCGTAAAGACGGTTGCTTCCCGGAACGAGTACGTCCTCTTTGTGGGCACGAAAAAGCAGGCCCAGGAGGGAATCGTCGAAGAGGCCAAGCGGTGCGGCGCGTACCACGTCAATGTGCGTTGGCTCGGCGGCACCTTGACCAACTACCAGACCATTGAGAAGAGCATTGACAGGCTTCGGAAGTATGAGGAACTGAAGAACAGCGACATTTTCAAAGTGTTGCCAAAGAAAGAAGCCATAAGCGTAGACAAGGAAATAGAGAAACTGGAAAAGAACCTTGGAGGCATCAAGGGTATGGACCGGCTGCCTGGCGCCCTCTACATCGTCGATCCCAAAAAAGAGTATATAGCGGTGAACGAGGCTAAGAAGCTGGGCATACCGACCGTCGGTATTGTTGATACCAACTGCGACCCGGATGATATCGACTACATTATCCCGGGGAACGATGATGCCATAAGGGCGATCAAACTCATTACCAGCAAGATTGCCGACGCAGTCCTCGAAGGACGCGCCTTGTACGTCGAAGAGTTTGAGAGCAAAGAGGAAGAAAAGGATGGTCCAAAGCCGTTCATCGATGAGAGCGTGCTTGAAGAGAAATACGATGAAAATGCGTCTGGAGACGAAGAAGGGAGTGCTTGATGGAAATATCTGCAGAATTAGTTAAGAAATTACGGGAAAAAACAGGCGTGGGGCTTATGGATTGCAAAGAAGCTCTACGCTCCGCAAGCGGTGACATGGAGAAGGCAGTCGATTATCTTCGCGAGAAGGGTCTTGCAAAGCTCGCAAAACGGGCGGGTAGGGCAGCCACCGAGGGTTCGATATTGGCCTACATTCACACCGGCGGCAAGGTAGGCGCTATGGTGGAAGTGAATTGCGAGAGCGATTTTGTTGCCAAGACCGGCGAGTTTCAGGCCTTTGTTAAAGATATCGTGATGCAGATCACGGCTTCAAATCCGTACTATGTGCGGAGAGAAGAAGTGCCGCCCGAGGTCCTTGAAAGAGAGAAGACGATCTATCGGAATCAGGCGCGCGAATCGGGAAAGCCTGAGAAGATCCTCGACAAGATCGCCGAGGGTAAATTGGAAAAGTTCTTCCAGGAGGTCTGCTTGATGGAGCAGCCCTTCATAAAGAACGCCGATATAACGATAAGAGAGCTGCTCGAAGAGCTGGTTACGAAGCTCGGGGAGAATATCCTGATCAGAAGGTTCGTAAGATTCCAACTCGGGGAGACCCAAGAAAGCTAAATGGCCGCCTACGACAGGATTCTTCTAAAACTCAGCGGCGAGGCTCTCATGGGCGATGCGGGCTACGGCATCGATCCGAAGATGATGAAGCATATCGCGCTCCAGGTCAAGGATGTTAAAGACCTGGGCGTGACGGTCGCTGTTGTGGTAGGAGGCGGCAATATTTACAGGGGTATCAGGGCGGAAGAACAGGGCATGGACCGCGCGACCGGCGATTACATGGGCATGATTGCCACGGTCATGAACGCAGTGGCTTTACAGGACTGTCTTGAGACTCTCGGCCTGGACACGAGGGTGCAGACCGCCATTCAGATGGCGCAGGTCGCAGAGCCGTACATACGGCGAAGGGCGATACGTCATCTTGAAAAGGGCCGGGTCGTGATATTTGCCGGGGGAACCGGGAACCCTTATTTCACCACGGATACAACGGCCGCTCTCCGGGCAATGGAAATAGGCGCTGAGGTTATCCTGAAGGCAACGAGAGTAGACGGAGTCTTTGATAAGGACCCGGAGCGTTTTCCTGACGCTGTTTTCTTCCCGGAGATCAGCTACCTGGAAGTGCTGAACCGAAACTTGAGAGTTATGGATGCCACGGCCATATCGCTCTGCATGGAGAACAAGCTGCCGATAATTGTTTTCAATCTGAAGCAACAGGGCAATATGAAGAAGGTGGCCCTGGGAGAGCGAGTCGGCACTGTGGTGAAGGGGGGATGATGCAAAACGAGCCTCTGGGAGAGTTCGACGAGAAACTGAAGAAGTCGGTCAGCGCGCTGAAAAAAGATCTTTCACGGCTCCGCACGGGTGTTGCATCGCCGAGCCTTCTTGAAGATATAAGGGTTACCTATTACGATCAGCCGACGCCGCTCAACCAGGTGGCTTCAATCTCCTCCCCTGACAGCCGGACCATTGCGATCCAGCCGTGGGATGCCTCTGCAATAGGTGAGATAGAGAAGGCCATCCAGAAATCGGACCTCGGCGTCAATCCTGTCAACGATGGAAAAATGATCCGGCTCACCTTCCCCAAACTCACGGAAGAGAGAAGAAAAGAACTGGTGAAGCAAGGCAGCAAGATGGTTGAGGCTACCAGGGTCTCTGTCCGGAACATCAGAAGAGATATGAACGAAAAACTGAAGAAGATGGAAAAGGACAAGGAACTTTCCAAGGATGAACTCTTCAAGCTCCAGGAAGATGTGCAGAAGATGACCGACAGGTACATCAGTCTGTCTGAGACTATCTACTCCGACAAAGAGAAAGAGATCCTTCAATTCTGACAACCGCCACTATGGACTTCAAACAGGAGAAGCTGCCTCTTCATGTTGCCATTATTATGGATGGTAACGGCAGGTGGGCAACACAGCGCAATCTGCCGCGCCTGGAAGGGCATATAGCCGGCATCGAATCGGTCAGAGAGGCGGTGACTGCAACGAGGGAGATAGGCATTCCGTACCTGACCCTCTATGCATTTTCAAAAGAGAACTGGTCGAGGCCTCACGAAGAGGTTCAAGGACTGTTGCACCTTTTGGAACTCTATCTCCGGAAAGAATTGCCCATGATGATAGAGCACCAGATACGCTTCCGCGCCATCGGCGATCTGGATGATCTGCCGAAAAAACTGAATGCCATGCTCCAGGGAGTCATGGACCAGACAAAAAAACATAAGGCATTGACGCTTAACATAGCGCTCTCATACAGCGGACGGGAGGAGATACTTCACGCTGTGAAGTCTGTTGTGCAGGACATGCAGACGGGTCGCCTCAAGCGGCTCGATGAAAAAGTCTTCGCACGCTACCTTTACACCTCCACCATGCCCGACCCGGACCTGCTCATCAGGACGAGCGGTGAAATGAGGCTCTCCAACTTCCTGCTTTGGCAGATGGCTTACACCGAGATCTACGTGACCGAAACGCTCTGGCCCGATTTCCGGAGAGAGGCTTACGAAGAGGCCCTGATGGAATTCACGAGACGGGAACGAAGATTCGGAAGCCTGAAGGAATATTGAATGCAGGAGTTGACCAAGAGGGTTCTATCCGGCATATGTATAGCCCCTGTCGTTCTGCTGCTTTTCTTATTTCTGCCGCCGCGATGGCTTTTTCTGTTTCTCTTCCTCGTCGCGTCGCTCGCAACGTATGAATTGCTCTCGATTTCAGGAATAACGCAGAAATTTCTTATCGGAGTGCTTGCCGTGCTTTCTGTCATTCCGTTATACGGAGGCTCTCTTTCTGCGTTCGTGATCTGGCTCATGTTCTCGCCGCTCGTTTTTCTCATGTACCGCATGATCACAGCGCGTGAGGAACAAAACCTGAACGAGGAGATCGCGGGACGGGTGGCTCTGCTGGTTGCAGCGCAAATCTTTATTGTTCTCCCGCTCTTCTACCTTTACCGGCTCAGAGAGGTTAGTGTCTACTTTCCCGTTATCCTGGTTCTCACCATCTGGGCTAGCGACACCGGAGCCTACTTCATCGGTAAGACATTCGGTAAGAGACGGCTCGCACCCGTTATCAGTCCGAAAAAGACGTATGCAGGACTTTTCGGAGCGCTATTCGGCGGCGCAGTGCTGACGCTTGCCTGCGGCAGAATTCTTGGCATCGGCATTATCGAATCGGTCGTTGTGGGAGCCGTGATCGGTCTGCTCGGTCAGCTCGGTGACATATTCGAATCGATCGTAAAGAGGGTGTACAGCGTTAAAGATTCATCCGGCTTGATTCCAGGCCACGGCGGCATGCTCGACCGGATTGACAGCTTTCTGTTTTCGACTCCTTTTCTCTATCACTATCTCGTGGGACTTGCCAGATGAAGAAGCGGATCGTCGTGCTCGGTTCAACCGGCTCTATAGGGAAATCGACGCTCGAAGTTATCGAGAAACATAGCGACAGCATGGAGGTCTACGGGCTCGCCTGCAAAGAGAACGCCGAGCTTTTCCAGGCTCAGCTTGCAAAGTGGAAGCCCAGGTATGCCTGTATATTTGATGCGTCGAGGCAGCGCGAAGTGGACTTCGGCGATGCCCGGAAACTGAAGGGCCTTGCCGGCATGCGGGAAATGGTGAGAACCGACGCTGACATTATCGTGAACGCTCTGCCGGGAAGTATCGGACTCGAACCCACCCTGGAGGCGCTGAAGAACGGCAAGATTCTGGCCCTGGCCAACAAAGAGAGCCTTGTCATGGCGGGACGGCTCATCAGAAACCTGCTCAAAGAAACATCCGCAACGTTGATTCCGGTCGACAGCGAGCACTCGGCTATTCATCAGCTACTGGCCTGCAACGATGGGGCGGAGATCGAAACACTCATTATCACCGCGTCAGGGGGACCTTTCAGGAAAGCCACAAAAGAAGAGCTGCGGAAAGTGCGGCCTGATGAGGCAATGAAGCATCCCACGTGGAAGATGGGAAAAAAAATCACGCTCGATTCGGCCACGCTCACCAATAAGGGGCTCGAGGTAATAGAAGCCCGCTGGCTTTTTGATCTGGATTACCAGCAGATAAAGGTGCTGATACATCCGGAAAGCATCGTGCATGGGATGGTGGAGTTAAGAGATGGCTCACTACTTGCATATCTTGCCCATCCAGACATGAGGATCCCCATCTCCTATGCACTCAATGAAGGTTTGAGAACCAAGCTCTCTTTCGGCAAGGTGAAGTTGACAGCTCTACGCAAGCTTACCTTTTCGGCCCCGGATGTCGACCGCTTCCCGGCGCTGAAGCTTGCCTATGATGCACTTGACGTAGGGGACAGTGCCCAGATCGTTTACAATGCAGCAAATGAGATGGCAGCGGCCGCTTTCATGGAGGGACGTATCAGGTTTACCGATATCCCCCGCCTGATCGACGAAGCGCTGGCGCATCATACACGCATCCCCAAAATCGAGGATGAGCATATTATATGGGAAGTGCACAGATGGGCGATGCACTATATCATGGAGCGGCTGAGGAGGTCGATTGATTAGCGTCATTTACGCAATAATTGCTTTGGGTATACTCATATTTGCGCATGAGTTGGGCCACTTTCTCGTTGCCCGGCTCGCCAACGTAAAAGTTCTGGCATTTTCGCTCGGTTTCGGAAAGAAGCTTCTGAGTTTCAAGCGAGGCGAAACCGAGTATGCTTTGTCTGCTATACCTCTCGGCGGATACGTCAAACTGCTTGGCGAATCGCCGGACGAGGAGGTGCCGGAGGCTGATATACCTCGATCCTATACGCATAAGCCGCCGTGGATCAAGATCCTTATCGGCTTTGCAGGGCCGTTCTTCAATATTATCCTCGCATGTCTGCTCTTTTTTGTGATTTTTCTCTCCGGGCAATCGGTGCTCTCGACGAAAGTGGGAAGCGTGGAGAAAGGGTTCCCCGCGGACGTTGCAGGTATCAAGGAAGGAGACGTGATAACAAGCATCAACGGCAAGCCCATAGAGGAATGGGGCGAGCTAATGGATGCCGTGGGCAAGAGCGACCTGAAACCGATGAAATTCAGTGTTAAGAGGGATGGTCAATCCTTCGAGACAACGATAGCCCCGAAGGAGATTGAAACAACAAATATATTCGGCGAGAAGATAAGGCGCAAGGTCGTCGGTATTGTCGCCTCGAATTCCTTCCTCCAAAGAAAAGAGACCCTTGGCGGAGCGGCGTCAAAAGCCGTTATACAGACGTACTCGCTTTCTGAACTGACCGTCGTGGGTATAGTTAAGCTCATCAAGGGAAGCATCTCTCCGAAAAATGTCGGCGGTCCGCTTCTGATCCTTGAGACGGCAGGGAAACAGGCGAAGGAGGGAAAGAGGACATTTGCCTATTTCATTGCTATTATCAGCATCAACCTCGCTGTCGTGAACCTGCTTCCGATCCCGATACTCGATGGCGGTCACATTTTGTTCTACTTGATCGAAATGGTGATACGCCGGAGGATATCGCACCGTGTGATCGAGATTTCACAGAAAGTCGGGATCACCATTCTCATACTGATCATGGTTCTTGCCTTTTCGAATGACCTCTGCCGGATTTTCCCCAACAATCCGGTTTGCAAGGCCATTTACTCCAAGAGGGTCGATGGTGGCGGGTAAGAGGATACTGCTTGCAATCGACAACTCTCTCGGCTTCCTGAACCTTGCATTAGCTGCTGACGGAGAACTCCTCGAAGAGAGACACGGTACGTTTGAGAAGCCTATCTCCGAAATTCTGTCGGTGAATGTCACCAGACTGATCGCCGATCATGATTATCGGATTAACGATGTAGGTCGTATTGCCGTCACGCTCGGGCCGGGATCCTTTACCGGGATCAGGGTCGCCCTGGCTTTCGCCAAGGGGCTTTCGTCCGGGCTTGACATAGATCTCGTCGGTGTGCCCACGCTCGATGTGCTCGCTAACCCTTTCCGTCACCTTGAAGGAGAATATATTTGCCCGCTGATCGATGCAAAAAAGGGCGAGGTATTCCTGGCGCTTTATCGTGTGTTGCACGGCAAACTCGAAAGGTGTACCGGGTATCAGTCGGTGCGGCCGCCTGCGGTCGCCGAGGTGGTGAAAACGCCGTGCGTCTGTTTCGGGTCCGGATTGAGGCTTTGCGAGGAGACGCTCGCGCTCATCGAAGGTGTCACACTCATACGGGACGATTTTCAGAGATTGAGTGGCGAAGCATTGCTGCGACTCGGGATGGAAGCGCTTGCGTCAGGTACGCAGCGCGATATTCTGCCCATTTATGGCAGAAGAACGGAAGCAGAGATAAAGTTCAACGTGACAATACAGTGACCAGTGAACAGTGACCAGTGAAGCAGTAAGCAGTAACCAGTAACCAGTAATTAGTGATCAGTAATCAGTAATCAGTGAACAGTCGGATACATCCACTAGTTTGGTACATTCGTAATTCGTCAACTCAGTCTTAGATTGTTGTATACTGTTAACTTGGCCGCTATTTTGAGAACAACGCTGAATGCGAGGTGAGCACGTATGAACATAGCTCAGAATATTACCCAGCTGATTGGAAAGACGCCGCTGGTGCGGATCAACAAGCTCGCCCGTGGCATGGATGCGGAGATCGTTGCCAAGCTCGAATTCTTTAATCCTCTCGGAAGCGTAAAAGACAGGATCGGCGTGAGCATGATCGACGCTGCTGAAAATTCGGGCGCATTGACCAAGGAGACTGTTCTCGTGGAGCCGACGAGTGGTAATACGGGCATCGCGCTCGCCTTTGTGTGTGCCGCCCGTGGTTACAAGCTGATTCTGACAATGCCCGATACGATGAGCGTGGAACGGAGAGGCTTACTGCGCGCATTAGGGGCGGAACTTATATTGACCCCCGGCGACAAAGGCATGAGAGGGGCCATAGAAAAGGCTGAAGAGATCGTTCATCAGAATCCGCACGCTCTCATGCCGCAGCAGTTCAAGAACCCGGCAAATCCGGAGGTTCATCGTAAAACAACTGCCGAAGAGATATGGGACGATACCGAAGGCCGCGTCGACGTCCTCGTAGCGGGCGTCGGAACGGGTGGCACAATCACCGGCGTTGCGGATGTAATAAAGCAAAGAAAACCGTCATTCAAGGCGATTGCCGTGGAGCCCGAAAATTCGCCTGTCCTGTCGGGAGGGCCTCCAGGTCCTCATAAGATCGCGGGCATTGGCGCGGGCTTCATACCGGATGTGCTCGATATGCGTCTCATCGATAAGATCGTGAAAGTTCCGAACGATAGAGCGTTTGAAATCGCACGCCGACTGGCCAGGGAGGAGGGCATTTTCTGTGGCATATCATCGGGCGCAGCGATGTGGGCGGCGCTTCACATCGCCCAGGAGGAGGAATTTCATGGCAAGCTCATCGTGGTAGTTATCCCTGACTCAGGGGATCGCTACCTCTCGACCGAGCTTTTTGCCCCGTATATGAAATAAGCGGCCAACGGCTTACGGCTGAAGGTAAAAAGCCAACGGCTTACGGATCAAGGCGTACGGCTTACGGTCAAGGGCTGAAGGATTCAGGAGGATTCGGTGAAGACGATAGAAGAGATTAACGAAAAGATCAGAAAAGGCAAAGCGGTTGTTGTGACGGCCGAGGAGATGGTTGGAATAGCAAAAGACAAGGGAACGAAGAAGGCGGCGGAGCACGTTGACGTCGTCACAACCGGAACGTTCGGGCCGATGTGTTCAAGCGGCATGTTCATAAATCTCGGCCACTCAAAGCCGAGGATAAAGATCGGAGGGGGCGTCTGTCTTCTCAACGATGTGCCCTGCTACACAGGGCTCGCTGCGGTGGATGTTTATCTTGGCGCGACTGCACTGCCGGAGGAGGACCCGAGGAATAAGGTGTATCCTGGCGAGTTCAAGTACGGGGGCGGGCACGCCATTGAAGAATTTGTCGGCGGGAAGAACCTGAGGCTCATTGCAACCAGTTACGGAACCGACTGCTATCCGCGACGGAAGATAGAAACCTACATCAATAAGGAAAATGTGAATGAGGCCTACCTCTACAATCCTCGTAACTGTTACCAGAACTATAACGTCGCGGTAAACACCAATGACCGGGTGATCCATACGTACATGGGTCTTCTGAAACCGAATCTGGGTAATGCCAACTATTGCAGCGCGGGTCAACTTTCACCGCTCCTGAAGGACCCCACGTACCGCACGATCGGTATCGGCACAAGAATATTCCTGGGAGGCGGCATGGGATACGTCTCTTCCTATGGCACCCAGCACAATCCGTCTGTGATGCGCACTGCCGAAGGGATCGTGAGAGCGCCTGCAGGCACGCTCGCAGTCACAGGCGACGCGAAGCAGATGAGCCCGGCTTTTCTCAAAGGGGCCAGTTTCATAGGATACGGCGTCACCCTCTTCGTCGGTATAGGCATCCCCATTCCCGTGCTCGATGAAGAGATGGCCTATTTCACCTCAAGAAGCGATGCCGAGCTGGTAACCCAGATAGTCGACTATGGAAAGGACTACCCCAATCGTGTATCCAACAGCCTGGGAGAAGTGAGTTATGCGCAGTTAAAGTCGGGGAGCCTGACGATCGGCGGCAAGGAGATTCACACGTCGCCTATATCAAGCTATTCGAAAGCTTCACAAATAGCGAATACATTGAAGGAGTGGATTCTCGCTAACCGGTTCATGCTGACCTCGCCTGTTCAGCCTCTTCCCGGAGTGGAGGCGGGCATAAAAATGAACACGCTCGAAGAGAGAACCGCAGAGGAACTAGTTTAATTGGTTCAATTGGTTGCGAACTGAATAAAATCGTGTTGGACCAATAGAACCAATTAAACGAATTCAACCAATTAACCCAATTAAACAAGGGTTTGTTACTTCGCCTTGACCGTTATTTTCTTAGTCTCCTGAATCGCTTTTGCAGATTTCGGAAGAGTAATTTCGAGCACACCCTTCTTGAAAGTGGCCTGCACCTTATCGGCTTCCACCTCGACAGGCAAAGGAATACTGCGCGTGAAGGAGCCATATGAGCGTTCCATCTTGTAGTAATCTTTTCCCGTGTCTTCAGTCTCCTGTTTCTTTTCACCTTTAATCGTCAGAGTCTCCCGGGTGAGCGACACATCAATGTCTTTATCGTCCATGCCGGGCAGTTCTGCCGAAACCTTGATCTCCTTATCTGTCTCGGAAACGTCGATATGAGGCGCAAATGCCGCTGCGAGCCGTCCCTCGGAAGACGCCCACGGCGACAACTCGAATCCACCGAAGAAATCATCGAAAACCTTGTTCATCTCCCGTTGAAATGCGCCGAAGGGATATTCCCACTCTCGCTTGAGTTCGAGCTGGGTACCTGGAGTAGATTTGGGCGCAACATCTTTTTTTGCTGCCATAACAGAACCTCCTCAATCGGGTTATTGGTTGGTTTGTAGTTCCTCAACAAATATTGTCATTGAGCGAAATAGTGTCAAGAGATCAAGCGGCAACTGCCTTCAGCCTGTAACAACAGAGCCGGGATTTCCTGCCTGACTTCTCTGCTCAAGATAGTGCTTCAAAGCGTTCCGGAAGCGTTCCGGTATGGGAACGACAGAGCGCACGCGATAGTCAAATGTCATCAGACCCGTCTCAACGAGCGCAATGAGAGCATCGCCTTTCTTGAAGCGGTGAAACAGTCGGAAGCCGGAGCGACCCATGTTTCCCACATGACTGTCCACCCTCACGTTGTCGAAGAGAAACAGATCGCCAATGCCTGAGACAACGAGGTCACCTATGATGATGCCGGTTCGGTTATCCCCAAAATCGTTTTCATTGACACCGAGAAGATGGAAGAGCTGGACGCGTGCCTCGTGGGCGATCCTTACCAGGGTATCGTGACCGACGCGACCCGAGTAATAGAGGTGACCCACCTGAATCTGAATCTCATAGCGAAACTCATATTCGTGCTGTTCCTGGAGTACGATGCGCGCCACGCCCAGGTTTTACAATAATTGCCTTCGCGAGGTCAAGCTTGCCCGGTTAATTTTTCCCGCGAATGATCGATAACTGGAAAGGGAGAGTTCCGAAAAGGAAAAGGTCTATGGCGGAAATAGGGCAGGTTTACGGATCGAATGTTCAATTACGTCTGGCAGCAGCCGCGAGGAACGTGAGAGCGCAGAGCGTCCCTGCCTCGTCTGGCCCTGACGAAAGCACGAGCGCGCCGACTGGTATGAAGCTTCCGCCGGAACAGGCCCTTCGAGAGGTCGCGCGGGGGGTGACGGACTACATTGCGACAAACAGATTAACAGGCGACGAGGGCTATCGGGCCTTCAAAGCTGAGTTTATTTCCGATATCCCTGAGGATATGCTGGCTGAGAACGAGATGAGACTCATTGAGAAAGTCTCCCAGGAGTTGCTGGATCAGATGGCAAACGATCCGCTTAAGAATACGATGAACAATCGGTCGAGCGCCGCCTCGACTCTATCGGGACAGGTGCCTCTGGCGGACACTAACAAGACCCTTGGTTCTGCAAGTCTGATCGATGCTGCCGTGAGCGATGGAAACGACGGCCCTGCACAACGTTCCGGGATGACGGTGCCGGCGACTGCTAAGGCCGCTGCGCTCGGCGCGGAATCAAATCTCATTCTCCCTGGCAAAGACGAAACACTCGGCCTGACTATTACGGAAGCTGCTTCCACACGGGAAGAGCCGATTGCCATGACCTGGGCTACCGCTCATGGCGCTGCGACGCCGGGGAGCACTGTTGCGCACGATGGCGAAGACGTACCCATACAGCAGATTTTCACGCGCGGACTTCCGGGAGGAGCTTTTGATTCACATGATCCTCCGGCCATAACAACTAGCCTTGCAGAGAGGTCAGGAACAACTTCTGTCTTGAATCTTTTCGGGGACAGCGAGAATTTGTCTGCTTCTGAATCACCGGAAGTGACGCCCGTACTTGTCGGGGCGTTGCAGCAGTCGGAAGGGTCCGGCCTTTCGGTTGCGTCGTTGCAGGGTCATCCCTTTGCTCTCTTGCGCGTCGATCTCAAAGAGATTCTGGGTGGAAAGATGGCGGAGCTTCACATTCGTCACGATGAAGCTCTTATCATGGGCAGGGTGGCTGTACTCCTCGAACAGGTGAATGGATTGGCCCGGCTCTATGAGGAGCAGGAGAGGACTCTTGCGAACAGCCGCCAAAAGCCTCTATCAACTATCAACCCGGCTTTGCGACAGTTTTTGGCTGTCGCTCTCAGCATCGTCGTGGACGGCAACAAGGTTCTTACCACTCCCTTCTCTATCGGCGTGACGAAAAGTGATGACGGTCTTCTCGTGCTCGATCCGGCGCTTCTGAGGAGTGCGCTCGAATCCAACAGAGACGAGGCGGTGACCGTTCTCAAAACGATGGCAAATTCTTTGTATGAGAGTATCAACCTTTACGTGGATCCGCGACTTCTGTCGCGATTCAGCGAGATATTCGGAACCGGTGCAACGGACGAAACCGACCGGTCCAAGAAAGAAACCGAGCGCCGCTGTAAGAAAGAGAAAGACTCTCTCGAGAAAAGATTCCTGGAAGTGACTCTCATACTCGAGGAGTCGGGGAAGCTGAGGGACTGGCTTATGAATGTGGTCGATAAGCTTCGGGCCGGGTGTGGGGAGCGAGGAGACTCGCGACGAAGTGACAAAAAGACCGCTGCCGGCTGTCGATGTAGCCTGGGATCAGGAGGCGCTTGCCGCTTTCAGAGAAGAAGGACAGCAACCGCAGGAGATCATGCCGCTTTTCATCGCGTGTACCGGTCGTGCGCTCGAAGAGGAGATTGATACATCCATCAAGCTTCTGCTCAAGAGAAAAAGTCTCTCCGATAAAATCCTTGCTGATATGCCTGCATTGGAGCCGGGGACAGCAATGATCTGCCTTGCCAATGAGGAACTCATTATAGAGAAGATCGAGACTGAGCGGCGGAAGCTTTTCGAGAGCCTTGACGAGCTGGCGCGGACCTCTGTCGCAGCCAGGACATACCGGCCGCTCTTTCCGTGGCCGCCGCCTATGGCAGCGTTCGTCGCCAGCGAAGGCTAGCAGCAGCCTGCCTTCACATGTATACCTTCGTTGTCGCTGCGTCGCTCTCCTCGACGTACTTATAGTACGCCTTCGTCGGCTCGACTCGCTGCCGCCTCGGTCTCCAAGCGAATGCAAACGGTGCTACCATACGGCGCGTCGGCACGACTCCGAAGTACTTTAGACGCCTCCGTCGCTATCCTCCTTGTCGCCCGGGTACCCGCTTGCGGGTGCTATTTCGGAATCCAAACTGACGTCATCCATCGTGCATGTTGTGAATTTGTCGGCGTTAATCGTGGCCGTCGACTTTGTCGAATCTCTGACAATTTCCCGACATCTTCTGTCTGATTCCCGTACATTCTTATTATTTAAGCGCAACGAACATCTAAAATTTCAATGAATTACGCAGGTGCCGTCCTGGCATGGGTCTTGCTTCACTCGTAAGTAAGAGGTCACAACGAGTTAACGGATATAAGGGGGAGCACCCTCCTTTCCCCGCGGTCTCCTCCGCGCCCCAGGGCCTTTCGGGGCCCTGGGGTCCCCCCCTAACTTCGATCGGGAGAGAGCCGAACTGTTCTCATGCCGAAAGAGAATCAATTATCGGGATGATCCTTTATGTTGTCTCTCAGCCCTTTAAGAAACTGAGCGACCTCCTCGTAGTCGCGTCCTCTGATGATATGCTTCAGATACTCAAGCCTTGACGTAATCCTGTCCAGTTCCTGGAGCGAATGTGGATTAAAGAGTATCTCCGACAGGAGCTGATTGTCCTCCGAGAGGAGATTACGCGCAATCTCCATATGGCGTTTGAACGTAGTCCCCGGTACTGCTTCAGTGCTGACGCATGCTGTGAATACCATCGATGAGACAAAGGGCATGGTGAGTGAATAAGCCATCATCCTGTCGTGTTGCTCGAAGGAGTATTCGAACAGGCGCACCATAAGCCGCTCAAAGAGACGCGTGAAAAATTCACGGCCCTCGCTGCATGATTCTTTGATGATGACTGCATTCTCTTCTCTGGGCGTCCGCATGTCGGCGAACGTAGGGCCGAACATGGGATGGATCGATGCGAACCTGAACCCGGCCTTTCTATAATATCCAGGAATCCCTCCTTTGACGGAAGCAACATCGCAAAGGATGCAATCGTTGCCGAGATACGGCGAGACCTCCTCAAATGCGCCGACCGTATGCCGGAGCGTCACCGCATTTATGAGCAACTCAGGCTGAAAACGCTCGACCTGGTAGATGGCGCTCAGGCGAGAGACGTTATCCAGCGCTGCTGCCCTTTGCTTATCAATGTCGTAAACAGCGACCTCATGTTCTCCAGATAGTTCCCTTGCGAGCCATGAACCCATGTGGCCTGCACCCAGAATAGCAATCTTCATAAACCCTGCCTCTCCACGCGCCTGTTCACGCATGAAAAATCATGAACTCCTGCTGCATTGTTCAACCCATCGCTTGCGTCTCACGATTTTCTGCTCACGGTTTGCGGCTGCCGATATAGCAACCAATCAGCTTGAACGTCTTGGTCCGGTTCTTGACGGCATCCAGGGCTTCAATCACGCTCTTGTCCTTGTCCGAACCTTCGAAATCCAGAAAAAAAGCGTAGCTGCCCGGATCGTTCCGAAGCGGTCTTGATTCTATGCGCGTTATATTGAGCTGCCGATCGGAAAAGACCTTCAATATGGCAAAGAGCTCACCAGCTTTATGCGGGAGCGTGAAGAGGAGAGAGCACTTATTCCCTTCTCCCGCAAAGACCTCTTTTGAGAGCACTACAAACCTTGTACTGTTCGAAGCATGGTCCTCTATGTCTTCCTTCAGGATCTCCAGATGGTAGAGTTCAGCACAAAGCCTGCTGGCGATTACGCCTGTTGCGGCAGGTCTTTGCTCCCTCAGCATGGCAGCAGCACCCGCGGTGTCATAAAAGGGCCTCGCCTCCAGCTTGTGTCTGGAAATAAAGCCGCGGCACTGGCCGAGAGCCTGAGGGTGCGAATAGACAGCCCTCAGTTCACGGTAATCCTGCTCGGGTAGCGCGAGGAGGCAGTGGTGCACAGGTATTGTTGCTTCTCCGACAATATGGAGCTTGGTTTCTATCAGAAGGTCATTCACTTCCGTGATAGCGCCCTCCAAAGAATTTTCCACCGGCACAATGCCGAAATCGAGCTGGCCGGTCTCCACTTCCCTGAATACATCGTGGAACGAAACGCAGGGGATTGAAGCAAGGGCCGCATCCCAGGTGTGTGCAGCTACTTCGCTATAGGCCCCGTGTTCCCCCTGAAAGCCTACCAGACGCAGTTCTTTCTGCTGCACGCGTCTGCTTTCCTCCACGATCATTTTGTAGAGTCGCTCGGTAAAATCCGGATCGGTGACATTGTGAGAGCATTTGCGCACGTGCTCGAAAACCTCTCGCTCACGGGCAGGCTCGACCACGCCGCTTTTCAGCGTCTTCAGGCGCAGGGCGCTTTCCAGTCTGCGGTTGAGCAGCTTGACGATGTCATAGTCGATGGCGTCAATAATGTTGCGTATCTCCTTCAGATCCATTGCCCTACCTCGGTATTCTTGGAATTTTTTGCTCGACCAGCATCAGGTCGGCCATAACAACAGCGGTCGCCGCTTCCACGATGACAGGCACCCTGAGGGCGATGCAGGTGTCGTGGCGCCCGCCGATAGTCAACTCCTTCTGCAGGCCGGTCTCCAGGTCTATAGTTCGCTGAGGCTTGGAAATGCTGGATGTGGGCTTAACAGCAACACGGAAAATGACCGGATTGCCATTGGTGATACCGCCGTTAATGCCTCCTGCATGGTTTGTTTTCGTTTCACCTGTGAGTGAGACGATCTCGTCGTTATATTCGCTTCCCGACATCCTGCTTGACGAGAAGCCGGCGCCGAATTCTATGCCCTTGATGCCGGGTATCGAAAAGATGAGATGGCTGAGGAGCGATTCGACCGAATCGAAGAATGGCTCGCCCAGGCCGGCCGGAAGCCCCCTCGCTTCACACTCCACTATGCCGCCGATCGAGTCACGCGATAGCCTGGGCCTTATCGATCGCAAGCCCTATCTCCTTTGAGCCGCCCGCGTCTGTAAGCCGCGCCTCTATACTCACCGGGCGAAGCAGCTTTTTTGCCACTACCCCGGCTGCGACAAGCGCAGCGGTGAGCCTTCCTGAGAAGATGCCGCCTCCCCTGTAGTCGTTGTACCCGCCGAATTTCTGAGACGCCACGAGGTCCGCATGGCCGGGCCTCGGGGTCGTCCTGATCCTTTCGTAATCGTTTGAATCGGTATCTTTGTTCTCGAACAGAATAAGGATAGGGGCGCCCGTTGTTGTGCTGTTCAGGAGACCGGAAACAATAGAAGGGATGTCTTCCTCTCTCCTGGCCGTGGTCCCGGGTGCTCCGCTCTTCCTGCGCTCGAGATCGGTCGCGAAATCTCCGATTGAAAGATCGATTCCCGCCGGACAGCCGTCGATGAGTATACCCACGCACGTACCGTGAGACTCGCCCATGATGCTTATTCTGAAAAGCCTGCCGAATGTATTCATCGCGGTTCCCCCAATGTTTCCAGATCGGAAAAGAAATCAGGATACGATTTCGAAACGCATGCTTCGCCCTTTATGACGCTATTCCCCTTGGCCCGAAGGGCCGCTACTGCACACGCCATCGCAATCCTGTGGTCGTTATGTGCATCTACGACAGCTTCCCGTATATTCCCTCCGTGAACTTCCATGCTGTTTGCTTTCGTCGTGACGACGATGCCGAGCTTTGAAAACTCCGATATGAGTGCACGCGCCCGGTCGCTCTCTTTGTGCGCAAGGCGTTCAAGCCCGCGGATCACGCTTTTCCCTTCGCAGCTGCTTGCAAGCGCAACCAGGGGAGGGAAGAGATCGGGGCAATCGGTCGCATCGAACTCGAAGGGTTTAAGCTCCCTTCTCTCGACGCAGATTGCATCCGATGCTTTTTCTATCGATGCTCCCACAAGCTCCAATACCTCCAGGATAGCGCGGTCTGCCTGTGCAGACACGGGATTGAGACCGGTGACCGTCACACTGCCCGTAATGGCTGCCGCAACCAAAAGAAAAGATGCACCCGACCAGTCGCCTTCCACAATGCAGGTTGACGGCACGTATCTCTGCTTCCCCTTTATAACGAATTGCTCCAGGCGCTCATCATGATTTATCTCCACTCCGAAGCGCTTCAGAAGTTCTGTGGTCATGAGCACGTACGGCGCGCTCATCAGGTTGGAAACCGAGATGACGGACTCTTCCTCGCAGAGCGGCAGGGCCATGAGAAGCCCGGTCAAAAACTGCGAGCTGACAGAGCCGTCAATGGTGACATGTCCGCCGCGCATCGGCCCCCGGACCCTGACGGGTGCGTGGCCGTTATCGATTTCGCACGAAACACGCAGGGCTCCAAGTTCCTCGACCATTCCCATGGGCCTGAGACGAAGCGAACCCGATGCGAGAAGCATCACCTCTTTATCCTGCAGTGCGGCAATAGGCGCGAACATGCGCATGCAAAGCCCTGATTCTTCGCAATCGAGCGTAGCGTGCGGATTGAGTGTGCGCTTGCCTGTCCCTCGAATGGTCAAGGAGTCCTTTTCTCGGCTATCGATCCGCGCGCCGAATGCCTCGATAATGGCAAGGGCAGTCAGTCCATCATCACAATAAGAGGGATTGACGATCCGGGAAGGACCATCCGCCAGGAGTGCGGCCGCAACTGCCCTGACCATCATGCTCTTTGACGGAGGAGCAGCCACTTTTCCTTTAACCGTCGAAGGTTGTACCAGCTTCATCGTATATCCTCCGGGCGATCTCTTCCGGTCTCTTTCCTTCCGTGTTGATCAAAAGATCAGCAGTAGCCGCATAGAGAAATCGTCGATCCGCGAGTTGCACCTCTATGGTGCATCCGGGATTTTCTGTATGCAGCAGTGGCCTCGTGCCCGTATCGCCGATTCTTGACAGAAGAGTCTTCGGCCCGGCCCACAGCCAGACCGGCACCGACGTACTTCGTATCGTTCGTCTATTTCTTTTCTGCAGCACAGCGCCTCCACCACAAGCGATCACACTGTTTGAAATATTCCAGAGCTTATCGATCTCGGCCCTTTCCATAATCCTGAACGCCTCCTCTCCCCGCGTCGTAAATAGATCCGCGATCGGAATGGACGCCTTTTCCTCCACCATCCTGTCGATGTCAATCATGCCCATATCCCTGATGGACGCTAACTCGGCTCCCACGGTCGATTTTCCTGAACCGGACAGACCGATGAGTGCAATATTCCGGTGCAGGGGCCATGCTTTGTGCCACAAGGCTTTGCGCATTGCGTTCATGGGAACTGTTTTTCCGGTGAAGAGCGTGAAGGCAGGGAGCGCCTGATGGAGAAGCCAGAGGCGAGCATCCAGCAGGGTGCAGCCGGCGTGAGCCGCATCCCGGGCAAGCACTGTCGGACGGGCATAGTTGGCATCGAGCACAGTCAATTCTTTCGAAAGAAGAGCGGGTTCGATAACCCGTTCGTCAGAAGAGATGGCCGAAACAAGCAGGTCTGCTCCTGCGAGCGCCTCACTGATCCTTTCAATGGGGATTGCCAGGCATTGCAAACTGTGTGCGGCTTTTTCCGCCTTCTCAAAGGTCCGGTTCACGATCACGACTGTCGCGCCTGTTGAACGGAGTGCGAGGGCGGCTGCCCTGCCTGCTCCGCCTGCGCCCAGGACAACTGTCTTCTTTCCTGCTGCATCAAAACCGCTTTCTTTCAGCGCTCCAAGAACACCCGCAACGTCTGTATTGTGGCCGATGAACATACCTTCGCTGTACACCACAGTGTTGACTGAACCTATTTTTGCCGCTTCTGCTTCCACTGAATCAAGGCAGGGGATGATCTCTGCCTTGAAGGGCGAAGTGATATTCAGACCTTCAATACCCACCTCACGCGCAGTCGTGATCACCTCCTCGGCACTCCAGGCCGCAATGCGCGTGTAAACCGCATCCAGCCCGAGTTCCTTGAATGCTGCATTAAACATTCTTGGGCTCCTGCTATGAAGGATCGGATTGCCCGCTACGGCGTATATGCTGCTCATAGTACCTTCTGGCGATTGGCTGTCAGCTCTTGGCCATCAGCCAGTCGAATCTCCTTAACCTTAACCTTTTATTGCCTTGACGCTCTTCAGCAGTTCTTCGAGTGTCTCCCTATCCACTTGGCCCGCTGCTGTCTCCTTGCCTTTCGAAAGCGACGCGAACGTGAAAGGACTTCCAAGCAAGGGCGCGACAATTCTCGTAACTCTTCCTTTCTCGCCCATACCGATGACAACTATCTTCCTGCTGCTGTCGAGGAGTCCGAGGAGCCGCGCAGTGTCCCTGCTTGAACGAACCATGCAGGCAATCTTCGCAATATCTGCCCCTGCTTCAAAACAGGCATCGACCTTTCTTTCGAGTTCGGCCCTGGCCGGAGTTTTAGCATGGTCATGGAACGAAACGATAACGCCGCACGCGTGCGCTCTGGCGCCTGCAATGATCTCATTCCGGTATCCCGTTTCTGATTCAAGTTCCACATCGACGAAGGCCGCGCCCGATTCAATGGCTGCAAGCAGCAGCTTCTTTCGATCAATGTCAAGGTATGGCCCCGGCCTGCACGTTGCGATCAGTCTCTTGGGGAGAGAGAAGAGTCCGGGGATATCCGCAAGTGCCAGTCGCATTTTGTCGATGCGGATTTCCGCAAAATCGAGTTTGCTGAGTGCTGCAAGGCAATCTGCTACCGAATTCTCTGCAAGGCTAACGCAGATCATTGACTACCTCATCCAGCTCGTGAATTCCCACCGGTACAATTCTGGCATTGCCGATCCGGTCAAGCAGAACGAAATGTATTTTGTCATCCGTTCTCTTCTTATCTTTTCTCAAAGCCTCACGTACCGCTACCGCGTCCACTTCCGTTGTTACGGGCAGGTTGAACTTTCTCAAGAGCCGTTCGATCCTCTCCGCTTCCTTTTCGTGAAGGAGGCCGCGGCGCACGGATAACCTTGCCGCAGCTACCATGCCCAGACCGACAGCTTCACCGTGTCTCAGGCGATGGACCTTCTCCAGAGCGTGCCCTACCGTATGGCCGAAGTTGAGCTGCCTGCGCTGCCCTTTCTCTCTCTCGTCGCCAGATACGATCCTGCTTTTGAATGTAAGGCAATCGTGGACAATGCGCTCGATCGTGAGGGATTCCAAAGACAGGGCTTCTTCCCACATGGTTTCAAGGAAGGAGAAGAGTTCAGCATCACCGACGGCCGCGGTTTTAATTACTTCAGCAAAGCCATTTTCCAGTTCAGCCGTGGGAAGCGTGCGGAGCACGGAAAAGTCGCATAAGACAAATTCAGGCTGAGTGAAGGTGCCGACAAGGTTCTTGTAGCCTTTGAAGTTGACTCCATTCTTGCCGCCCACGCTTGCATCAACCTGTGCCAGGAGTGTCGTGGGCACGAAACCGAAACGTAATCCTCTAAGGTAGGTGGAGGCAGCAAAGCCCGCAACGTCGCAGACGATGCCCCCCCCGAGTGCGACGACAAAGGAGGAACGGTCGACTTCATACCGGAGGAACGCCTCGTAGAGCTTATTGACCGTGGTCAATGTCTTAGAGCGCTCGCCAACGCCTATCTCTATTGTTTCCCATCCGGGGAGGTCCGCGCCATAAAGGGCACGCACAGGCCGGTCGGTTACGATCACTCTTTTTGTAGCGTCGCACAGCAGATTGAGTCTCCCCAGCGTTTCCCCGACCAGTATGGTCGAGTCCCCTGAAGGGTGCTCTATATGCAGAGACTTCATCCGCGCGCCTCAGCGAGACCCGCGGAGTCCAAGGACCCGTCCGGCGCCTCGGAATCCAGGGACACCATAAATTGATGAAGCGACCGGATTCTTTGCATCATTTCATAAAACTGTTTCGGGGTCAATGCCTGTTCCTTGTCGCATAAAGCCTCCTCCGGGTTTGTGTGCACTTCGACGGTAAGGCCGTCTGCGCCCGCAGCCACGGATGCCAGGCTCAGTGCAGGTATAAGAGACACCTTCCCCGTTGCATGAGACGGGTCCACGATGACGGGGAGATGGGTCAGCTCCTTGAGCGCAGGGACCGCGCTCAAATCGAGGGTGTTTCTCGTGTAGCTTTCGAATGTGCGGATGCCTCGCTCACAGAGTATGACATTCGGGTTGCCTTCGCTCAAAATATACTCCGCGCAATTGAGCCATTCCTCGATGGTGGAGTTCATGCCTCTCTTGAGGAGGATGGGCTTACGCGACTTACCCACCTCCTTGAGGAGCGAAAAGTTCTGCATGTTCCGTGCTCCTATCTGGAGCACGTCTGCATATTCACTCACCCAGAAGACGTCCCGGGCATCGATCACTTCCGTCACAATGGGTAGCCCGGTCTCTTCCTTTGCTTTTCTCAATATCTTGAGGCCCTGTAATCCGAGGCCCTGGAATGCATAAGGAGAGCTGCGCGGTTTGAAAGCCCCGCCGCGCAAAGCATGCCCCCCGGCTTCCTTGACTGCGATGGCGGTTTCGACGGTTTGCCTTTCGCTCTCGACGCTGCATGGACCGGCAATGACCGTGAACCCCTGACCGAAATATATTCCCTCCACAGGGATCACTGTCTTGTTTTTGCCGTTCAAAGCGGCTAATTTCAGATTTTTCATCGTCTCTCCTCTACGCCATAAAGGGCGTGCTTGCGCCATTAATAAAAAAAGGCCATGGATTTTTCCATGGCCTCAAAACTGAAAAGGCCATGGGCTTGGCACCCATGGCCTTTGTCTTTCCTACAGAGACAAAGCGCACCCCGGGTGCACGCTGAAATACCAAAAATAAAAATAGCCAAAAACACCCGTGGAGTTCCGCATAAATATCTGGTTCTTACTTTAGAACAATTTTTATTTCTTGTCAAGTGGAGCGAAATCAAGGTTTGCTACTCTAGTGTTGTGTCAGTGAAGAAGAAAGGGTACCTTCCTTAGAAAGAACGACCAAATTCTTCAATAAGGAGGAGGTACCCCGTGGAACGACAAAGTGTTATTAAGAATTTACCAGAGGCGTTGCAGATGGTCAAGGAAATGAAACTGGCATCTGACGAGTGGACGGGTGAGTACCGGGATGCGGCCCGGGATACGATTGCTGCCGTGTTGAAGAAGCAGATGGAGGAGCAAGTCGCCAGCCATCTCGCCTGGGTCTTTCGCAAGGGTATTCCGGACCGGCGAAACGGGAGCTACCTGCGCCACGTGCTCACCGAGCTCGGGAACGTCATCCTCACGATCCCGAGAACCCGGCGTTTCATCCCCCACGGCATTATTGCCGCCTATGCGCGGCGGGTCCGGGAGATCGACCATCTGATACTCGCGTGCTTTCTTTTGGGCCTCTCGACGAGAAAAGTGGGTGTTGCCCTCCTTTCGCTCCTGGGGGAAAAGATCAGTGCCCAGACCGTAAGCAGGGTGGCAATGACCCTCGACGATGCGGTACAGGCCTTCCACCGCCGGCGCATCACCGGATCCTTCCGGGCCCTTATCCTCGACGGGATCTGCATCAAGAGGAAGACGGGAGCGGGCAGCCTTACCCGTCCGGTCCTCGTGGCGCTGGGCATACGCCCCGACGGCAGGAAAGAGGTAATCGACTTCCGTCTCGCCAAAGCAGAGAGCGGCGCGGAGTGGAATCGCTTCCTCACCGATCTCATCAACCGGGGGATGGCCGAACCCGAGGTGATCTGCGCAGACGGCGGCGAGGGCCTGATCTCCATCCTCCCCGAGGTCTATCCCACCATTCCCCTGCAGCGGTGCTGGGCGCACAAGATGCGTAATATCCTCGACAAGGTACCGAGGAAGAAACAGAAGGCGGTGAAGAGAGGGCTGGTGAAGATCTATAGCGCCAAGAACCTCACCGAGGCCAAGACCGCTGCGGGCCGCTGGGTGCGGTCATGGATCGAGACGTATCCGAGAGCGGTGAAGTGTTTGCAGAGCGATCTGGAGGATCTTCTTACGTGCTTCCAGTTTGACGATGCCGACTTCAGGAAAGCGATCCGAACGACCAATGCCATCGAGCGACGGTTCCGGGAGGTGCGAAGAAGAACACGACCCATGGGCGTATTCAGCAACAGAACAAGTATTGAGAGGATCCTCTATGCCGTATTCATGTACGAGAACATAAATCAAGGAGTGTACCCGGTCTTCGTGCTGACACAAACCACTTGACATGGCCGAAATCAAGCAGAGCGAAATACAAAGAGTCGATTCCCGGAGCGGGACCCTCGGCCTCGGACAGGAGACTCAAGAAGAAAGAACCGGAAATTGTTAACCGGGTGAAGAAGCCCGCGGCCGTTGTAAATTGGCTTGATTGAAGACACCGAATAACAGAAAGGCGACTGTGCGGAAGGCCGGGTTGACAAGCTGCGCGGCACTGTATTACGCTACTTAAGTCTGCGTAAAGGTAAATGTTTCGGATCCGCGTGTAACCTTTTCGCACCATGTTGTGACTAATATAGAGAGGGGGCCAGCTTCACGGCCGGCTATTTGCATTAACTCTTATGCCTATGCGAGAACCGGAAGAAAACAGGTCGACTGATTATACAGGCTCCACACGTCCACGCAAATATTGGTGGATCGTGCTTCTTGTAGCTTGTCTTCTCGCCATCGGGGTTTACGCTCTTCTCGTGAAGAGTGGAAAGATACCTTTCGGGAGCAATGCCGCTCAAAGCAAGGTTCCGCCCCCCGGAATCCCCGTGGTTGCAGTGCACGCGGAAAAGATGGACTTTCCGGTTCTACATCACCGGGCTCGGCTCGGTGACACCCGTTTACACGGTCACCGTAAAGAGCCGCGTTGACGGTCAGTTGATGGAGGTACTCTACCGGGAAGGGCAGATGGTTAATCAGGGGGACCTGCTTGCCATGATCGATCCCCGGCCGTTTCAGGTACAGCTGACGCAGGCCGAGGGTCAGTTGGCGCGCGACCAGGCCCTGCTGAAGAACGCCATCGTCGACCTGGAGCGTTACCAGGTTCTTTGGAAAGAAGATTCAATTCAGAAGCAGCAGCTGGATACCCAGGAGGCTCTGGTCCGGCAGTACGAGGGAGTCGTGAAGACCGACCAGGGAGCGATCGATAATGCGAAATTGCAGCTCGTTTACTGCCGTATCACGTCGCCGATCACCGGAAGGGTAGGGCTGCGCCTCGTGGACCCGGGCAATATTGTGCATGCGACCGATGCGAATGGTTCTCGTCGTTATAACACAGCTACAGCCTATCACCGTTGTTTTTCCGATCTCGGAAGACAACCTTTCGGATGGTGCTGCCCAAGCTTAAAGCCGGGCAACCAACTGGCCGTCGAAGCCTACGACCGTGACGAGAAGCACAAGCTCGCGGAAGGAGTGTTGCTCACTATCGACAATCAGGTCGATCCCACGACCGGCACGGTGCGCTTCAAGGCAATGTTTCCCGAAACAAGGATGATCTGCTTTTCCCTAATCAATTTGTGAATGCTCACCTGCTGGTCGATGTCAGAGTCGGAGCCACGGTGGTGCCCGCGTCAGCGACCCAGCGCGGTCCGCGAGGCACCTATGTCTATATTGTAAATGCCGACAAGACAGTCACGCAGCGTTTGATTGAAATGGGAGAAACGCAGAGGGGCCTGACGGTTATAAAGTCCGGAGTGACGCCGGGTGAACTGGTCGTTGTGGATGGTGCAGAAAGGCTGCGGGATGGTGCAAAGGTGGAGGTGAAAGTCCAGGCGGACGATACGAACGCCTAAAGGCGGCCGATGAATTTTTCCCGTATATTTATTCTGCGGCCGGTCGCGACCACGCTGCTCATGGTAGCTATCATCCTGGCCGGCGCTGTGGCATACAAGCAGCTCCCCGTATCTGCCCTGCCTCAGGTTGATTATCCCACCATACAGGTCCGTACCTTCTACCCGGGCGGAAGTCCGGATGTCATAGCTTCATCGATAACGGCGCCTCTGGAGCGCCAGTTCGGCATGATGCCCGGGCTGACACAGATGACCTCGACGAGCTCCAGCGGGGCATCGATCATCACACTGCAGTTTACGCTTGAACTGAGCCTCGATGTTGCCGAACAGCAGGTCCAGGCTGCGATAAATGCCTCCTTCACGTACCTGCCCCGGGACCTTCCGATCCCGCCGGTTTACAGTAAAGTAAATCCTGCCGATGCTCCTATCCTTACGCTCGCTCTGACTTCCGACTCCCTGCCGATGCCCCAGGTGGAGGACCTGGCGGACACGCGGTTTGCCCAAAAGATTTCCCAGTTGCCCGGCGTCGGACTCGTGAGCATCAGCGGCGGGCAAAGGCCTGCGGTTCGTATTCAGGCCAACCCGAAAAGCCTTGCATGCCTATGGCATGACCATGGAAGACCTGAGAACTGCTATCGTGGCAGCGAATGTGAACCAGGCAAAGGGCAGCTTCGACGGCCCGCGACAGGCTTACATTATCGGGGCCAATGACCAGCTTTTTTCGAGCAAGGATTACCGTTCCCTGGTGGTTGCCTATCGCAACAATGCACCGGTCCGATTAACCGACGTGGCCGAGGCGATCGACGATGCGGAGAATGTGAGACAGGCCGCCTGGATCAATAATTCGCCGGCAGTGATCGTCAATATCCAGCGGCAGCCGGGAGCTAACGTTATCGAGGTCGTGGATCGCATCAAGCGCCTGTTGCCTCAACTCCAGGGTTCCTTGCCGCCCACAGTGCACGTTTCGGTGCTGACAGACCGGACCACGACTATTCGGGCATCCGTCAGGGACGTGCAGATTGAGCTGCTATTGGCGGTGGTCCTGGTCGTGCTGGTTATCTTTTTTTTCCTGCGGAATCTGGCTGCGACGACCATTCCGAGTGTGGCGGTTCCTTTATCCCTTGTCGGAACCTTCGGCGCCATGTATCTTCTCGGCTTCAGCCTGAACAATCTGTCCCTCATGGCCCTCACGATCTCGACCGGTTTCGTCGTGGACGACGCGATTGTCATGATCGAGAACATATCGCGCTTCATTGAGGCAGGCGATTCGCCGCTGGAGGCGGCTCTCAAGGGTTCGAAGCAGATCGGCTTCACCATCCTGTCCTTGACTGTCTCTTTGATCGCCGTGCTGATTCCATTGCTTTTTATGCAGGATGTGGTGGGACGATTGTTTCGTGAATTCGCGGTTACGCTCGGGATCACCATTCTCTATCTCGGCTGCGGTGTCGCTGACCCTGACGCCCATGATGTGCGCGCGGCTGCTCAAGCATAAGCCTGAAGAGCAACAGAGCAGGTTCTACCGCGCCTCTCAACGGATGTTCGACAGAACAATCGCCTACTACGGCCGGACATTGCGGTGGGTGCTTGAGCGACAGAAGCCGACGTTGCTGGTGGCCGCAGGCACCCTGGTATTGACGGTGCTGCTTTACATGTTCATCCCGAAGGGCTTCTTTCCGGTGCAGGACACGGGGCTCATACTGGGTATTTCCGAAGCTCCGCAGTCGATATCATTCAACGCTATGGCGCGCGAGCAGCAGACGCTTGTGCAGGCGATCCTGGAAGACCCCGCTGTTGAGAGCCTCTCTTCTTTCATCGGCATAGACGGCATCAACACGACCCAGAACAGCGGAAGAATCCAGATCAATCTGAAGCCGCTCGAAGAACGGAGGGTAAGCGCGAACGACGTGATCAGGCGCCTCCAGTCACGGCTGGAGAAAGTGGAAGGAATTAAGCTTTTCATGCAGCCTGTGCAGGATCTGACCGTTGAGGACCGTGTGAGCCGTACCCAGTTTCAGTATTCACTCGAAGATCCTGACATCAATGAGTTGAACAGCTGGGCGCCCAGGTTCGTTGAAGCGCTGAGCAAGAACCCTGAATTGAGAGATGTGAGCAGCGACCAGCAGGACAAGGGGTTGAACCTCTCGGTGGCGATCGACCGAGCCACGGCCTCGCGTCTCGGCATAACGCCCATGGATATTGACAATACCCTGTACGATGCCTTCGGGCAGCGACAGGTTTCCACAATTTTCACGCAGTTGAACCAGTACCGGGTCATCCTGACCGTGAAGCCCGAATTTCAGCAGGGTCCTGCCGCGCTGCAGGGCGTGTATCTTCGTTCCCAGGGCGGCGGCCAGGTGCCGTTAGGGACGATCACCCAGACCACCGAAAAGACGGGTCCTCTTGTGATTACCCGCCAGGGCCAGTTCCCGGCACTGACCGTATCATTTAACCTCGCTCCCGGAGCAGCTCTCGGGGACGCGGTAGACGCGTTTGAAACGACTGCGAAACAGATGAACATGCCGGCGAGTATCCAGGGAAACTTTCAGGGCACTGCCAAGGCGTTCAGGGCAGCTCTCGCCAATGAACCTATTTTGATTCTTGCCGCACTCTTGACCGTGTACATTGTGCTTGGGATTTTATATGAGAGTTATATCCACCCCATTACCATCCTTTCCACCCTGCCGTCGGCCGGTGTGGGGGCGATATTAGCGCTTCTGGCCTGGCGCACAGAGCTGTCGGTTATAGCTGTTATCGGTATTATATTGCTTATTGGTATCGTGAAGAAGAATGGAATCATGATGGTCGACTTTGCTTTGACAAGCAGAACGTGAAGAAGGGAAAAACCCCGAAGACGCCATCTACCAGGCCTGCCTGCTCCGGTTCCGTCCCATTATGATGACTACCATGGCTGCGCTCCTCGGGGCCTTGCCTTTAGCTGTGGGTCGCGGCGTGGGCTCTGAGCTTCGCCATCCGCTCGGTATCACCATTGTGGGCGGACTCATCTTCAGCCAGCTGCTTACCCTTTACACGACCCCGGTTATCTACCTTGCATTTGACCGCCTGGCGATGCGCATAAGGGGCCGCCGTTCGCCGAACCCGAACGGTGACCAGTGGTCAATGGACCCCCCGGACGTTTCATGAATATCTCAGAGCTCTTCATTAAGAGACCGGTCGCTACAACACTTCTCACTATCGGGCTTTTTCTCGCGGGTGCTGTCGCTTTTGTCCTGCTTCCCTGTCTCAGCTCTGCCACCCGTGGATTTCCCCACGATCAACGTGCAGGCCAGTCTTCCCGGCGCAGACCCGGAAACCATGGCAACGTCGGTTGCTGCGCCGCTGGAGCGACAGCTCGGCACATATCGCCGGCGTGGCTGAAATGACATCCTCGAGCACACGCGGCCAGACAAGCATCACGCTCCAGTTCGATCTGAACCGGAATATCGATGGTGCGGCTCGTGATGTCCAGGCAGCGATCAATGCAGCCCGGGGATACCTGCCCGCGAACCTTCCGCAAAACCCGCGCTACCGGAAGTTTAATCCCGCGGATGCACCGATTCTGATCATCGCGCTTACGTCCGACTCGGTAGACACTGCGCAGATGTACGATTCGGCCACGAGCATCATGGCTCAGAAGCTTGTCGCAGGTGCCAGGGAGTCGGCCAGGTGTTCGTCTGGGGCAGTTCGCTTCCTGCCGTCCGCGTGGAACTCAATCCGACAGTACTCAGCAAGTACACTATCGGTTTGGAGGACGTGCGGACTGCCCTCGTCAACACCAATGTGATGCGGCCGAAGGGGCAGCTCTCCGACGGGATCAAGACGTGGGAAATCCAGACCAATGACCAGCTCCGTAAGGCATACCAGTATTCACCCGTGATCGTTGCGTACAGGAACGGCGCGCCGGTAAAGCTGTCGGATGTCGCCAACGTGCAGGATTCGGTAGAAGACATTCGTGCCTCGGGACTCATGAACGGCAAACCCGCGGTAATGGTTGTCATCCTTCGCCAGCCTACAGCCAACATCATAGACACGGTAGATCGGGTACGCGCCTTGCTACCGCAGTTGGAAGCAGCCATGCCGGGAGGTATCAAGGCGTCGGTCGTTCAGGATCGGACCCCGCCCATTCGAGGCTCCCTGCGCGACGTAGAACGGGCGCTCCTCATCTCCGCTTTCCTCGTTATTCTCGTCGTCTTTGCATTCTTGAGGAATATCCGTTCCACGATCATTCCGGGCGTTGCCGTTGTCGTCTCTCTCGTGGGCACGTTCGGCGTGATGTATCTCTTCGGCTACAACCTGGACAACCTGTCGCTCATGGCTTTGACGGTTGCCACCGGTTTTGTCGTGGACGATGCCATAGTCGTGCTCGAGAACGTCACCCGTCACATCGAACAGGGGATGAAGCCCAGGGAGGCAGCATTCCTGGGCGCGCGGGAGATCGGTTTCACCGTCCTCTCAATGAGCACCTCGCTGGTTGCCGTTTTTATTCCGATCTTGCTTATGGGCGGCATGGTCGGCCGTCTGTTCCGCGAGTTCGCGGTTACACTCTCTGTGGCAATCGGTCTCTCCCTTGCCATATCATTGTCGACAACGCCCATGATGTGTGCGCACCTTCTCAGGGCTAATGAAAGGCGCCACGGGGCCGTCTACCGGGCGAGCGAGCGGGCCTTTAACTGGATGCATCGCCGCTATGAGATAACGCTCGGCTGGGCATTGCGCCACTCTTTTATCATGTTGATGCTCATAGTGCTCACGGTTCTGACGAACGGCTATCTCTTCTGGGTAATTCCAAAAGGTTTCTTTCCTGAGCAGGACACGGGGCGGATCGGCGGCAGTATTCAGGCAGAGCAGGATATCTCATTCCAGGCCATGAAGGAGAAGATGGCTGCGGCGGTCGACATCCTTATGAGCGATCCGGAAGTTCAGGATGTGTCCGGCTACACGGGAACAGGAAGCGGCACAAACGTCGCAGGACTTTTTCTTTCCCTCAAACCCTTTGAGGAACGCAAAGCGAGTGTGAGGAAGGTGATTGACAGGCTGCGGCCGAAGCTTATGGCGCTCCCGGGTGCGCCGACCGTTCTTCAGCCCGTGCAGGAGCTTCGCATCGGCGGAAGACAGAGTCGCGCTCTTTACCAGTATACGCTCATGAGCACCGATCTTGCGCAGCTCATGGCCTGGGCTCCACGCATGACGGCGAAAGTGCGCACCTTGCCTCAATGTGTAGATGTCAGCAGTGATCAACAGAACAAAGGGCTGCAGGCCAATCTGGTCATCGACCGCGCTACAGCCTCGCGCCTGGGCATCACGCCGCAGCTCATCGACAATACGCTCTATGACGCGTACGGTCAGAATCAGGTTTCTATAACCTACACCCAGTTGAACCAGTACCATGTGGTAATGGAAGTTGCTCCTCCCTACTGGCAGCGCCCTGAGACCCTGCGGGACATTTATGTGAGGTCCTCCAATGGACCGATGGTGCCGCTCTCCGCTTTCACCCATTTCGAGCGTACCCCTACGTCGCTCTCCGTGAATCATCAAGGACAATATCCGGCTGTGACCATTTCGTTCAATCTCGGTCCCGGGTATGCCCTCGGGGATGCAGTAGCAGCTATAGAGAAGGCCAAGCGTGAGATGGGGATGCCTGAGTCCATACGAGGGCAGTTTATGGGAACGGCGCAAGCTTACGAGGCCGCTCTGGCCAGCGAACCGCTACTGATCCTTTTTGCGCTCCTGGCGGTTTATATCGTTCTCGGTATCCTTTATGAGAGCTATATCCATCCGATCACAATCCTGTCCACATTGCCCTCGGCCGGAGTGGGCGCCATGCTCGCGCTGCTTGCGGCACCGCTGATTGGGACCACTGCCGAACTTAACGTCATCGCGATCATCGGAATCCTTCTTCTTATCGGTATTGTCAAGAAGAACGGCATCATGATGGTAGATTTTGCTTTGGAAACAGAACGCAGGGGCGGGAAGAAACCCGTAGACGCTATCTACGAGGCGTGTCTTTTGCGCTTCCGGCCGATCATGATGACCACGATGGCAGCTGCGCTCGGGGCGCTACCCCTGGCCGTGGGAACAGGGGTTGCCTCAGAGCTACGGCGTCCGCTCGGCATCACTATCGTCGGCGGACTTCTCTTCAGTCAGGCGCTGACGCTCTATACGACACCGGTCATGTATCTCTACCTCGATCGCTTCAGGCTCTGGTTGAGGGGCAAGCGCAAGGAACCGCGGATCGGAATGACAGACGAAATGGTGAGGGGTTCAAATGGCCTGTAAACGTTTGGAGATTGCGATGCTGCGCTGGAAGGATAGATTTCTTAAATGTTCGATGATATTCTCGATAGTGGTGACCGTCTGTTTTTTTGCGTCGTGCGCTGTGGGTCCCGATTACGTCAGGCCCGCGGCCGAAGCCCCGGGTACCTATAAGGAGATCGGGACCTGGAAACAGGCTGAGCCCCAGGACCACCTTGTTCGCGGAGCCTGGTGGGGAATATTTAATAACTCCGAGCTCAACGGGCTGGAGGAGCAAGTCAACATCTCCAACCAGAACCTGGCCGCCGCTGAAGCACAATTCAGGCAGGCGCTTGCGCTCGTCGATGTGGCGCGTGCGGGCTATTTCCCGACGCTCACTGCAGGGGTTTCAGCTACTCGCTCTTTGAGGTCGGGAAACACAACTAGAAGTACTAGTGCGAGTAGCTCGGGCCAAACTTTCAATGATTATCTGGCGCCGCTCTCCGCTTCCTGGGCCTTAGACGTTTGGGGCCGGGTTCGCCGGCAGGTCGAGGCCAGTGCAGCTGGCGCCCAGGCAAGCGTGGCAACGCTCGAGTCCGTCCGTCTGCTCACGCAGGCTCAAGTCGCGCTAAATTATTTTCAGCTCCGCACGCTGGACGCACAGAAAAAGCTTCTGGACGATACGACGGTCGCCTATCAGACGAGCCTCAAGCTGACGCAGAACCGTTACGCCAGCGGCGTTGCGTCGAGGGCTGATGTGCTTCAGGCGGAGACTCTACTCAAGTCCACCCAGGCACAGTCAATAGACATCGGGGTCCAGCGCGCGCAGCTTGAGCACGCGATTGCTGTGCTCCTCGGCAAACCGGCGTCCAGCTTTTCCATTGCGGTGCTGCCGATCAGCGTAATTCCACCGGCCATTCCCGTTGGCGTACCCTCAGAGCTTCTCGAACGCAGGCCTGACATTGCAGTCGCCGAGCGAAACATGGCAGCGGCCAATGCCCAGATAGGTGTTGTAAAGGCAGCTTTCTACCCCACCGTTACCCTTACCGGATCAGTAGGGTATGAAAGCACTCTGTCATCAAATTGGCTGACGTGGCCGAGCCGTTTCTGGTCGCTTGGAACCGGGATATCTGAAGTGGTCTATGAAGGAGGATTGAGGAGGGCCCAGACGGCGGCCGCGCGGGCAGCCTATGATGCGACCGTTGCAAACTATCGTCAGACGGTGCTTACCGCATTCCAGCAGGTTGAAGATAACCTGGCCGCACTGCGCATCCTGGAAGGAGAGGCCCAGGTGCAGCAGGAAGCGGTGCTCGCGGCCCGGCAATCGGTTGTCGTATCTCTCAACCAGTATAAGGCGGGAACGGTGAGTTACCTTAATGTCGTTGTGGTTCAGGCAGCGTCACTGAACAACGAGATAACAGCGCTCAACATTCAGGCCCGCCGGATGAACGCTGCAGTGAACCTGATCCAGGCGCTCGGCGGCGGCTGGAATGCAGCCGAGCTGGCTGAGAAATGATAGACCGTCGCACCACCTGCAAGCGGGTAGCGCGACTAGGAAGACCGTTCGCTGTGCTCACTAGGAAGACCGTCCGGCAAGCCGGACTAGGAAGTCGCGCTACGCGCTAGGAAGATGGAAGACGGAACGTAAACTTACCAGATCACATGGGCTAGTCTTCGCAGTTGCTCCCTAGTCACGCGAAAGGCGTGACGGTCTTCCTAGCGCAGCGATCTTCCCCCCTTCGGGGACTTCGCATCTTCCTAGCGAAGCGATCTGCTTCAAATCGTCAGACGATGTTCGCCGACTTCTCTACCACAAGAATCTTGGCCATATTTTCGAGAGAGCGTTCGTGAGCGGCTTTATCCGGGGAAGAGACACAATCTGAGACTACCACCGGGTAAAACCCCCTGTTTGATGCGTCACGAGCGGAAGACTCAATGCCTATTTCGGTGGCAACGCCGGTAAATATCAGGGTCGTTATGCCGCGATTGCGCATCAAATATTCGAAATTGGTACCGATGAAGATACTCGGAGTATGTTTCTCAAGCACTATGTCATCAGACTGAGGCTTGACAGCTTCCGCTATCTCCCGCTCTTTAGAACCTATCGCCATAAACGGAGGCAGCTTGCTTACATCATCCACGTTGAAACGCTTCATCATGGAATAGTAGCGCCATGAAGAATCAAAGCCTTTGGGCGCAGGGGTTATCATCGTGTAGACAACGGGCATCCTCTTTCGTAATTGTTCGACAAAATTTTTCAGGCTTACCAAAAACTCCTCTTTGTTAAATATCTTGTCCACCAGTCCGTTTTGCACGTCCCATACAACCAGACATGAATGTTGCGGTTCAACCATCTCCTTTACGTTTTCGTAGACCACCACACCATTGGCGTTTTTCATCTGTACCTCCTTTTGTTCGATAGGAAAGCGCTTAAATTGTACCACCAGTCCGGGAACCATCCAACAGGAAAGCGATCCCATTATCGCCTTTAGCAGCAACGCGCTGTGTCATGTGGAAAGGGATCATGGGAAACCGTGCAACAGTCACGTCCCTGCAGGATAGCGAAGAAGATGAAATACTGTTTGCTATTGTATCACATTAGGCACTAAATAGTGTTAATAAGTCCCTAACAGGTGCAAAACATATATAAATGATTGCAATAAGAAACTAGTTAATATAAGTTAAGATGTTAGCGGATGACAAAAATATTCGTAATCATCACTAATTGGGTATAGAGACAAGGTGGGTTAACAATGGGCAAGAGAGATCCAATTGTATTCCTCTGAGGTCTATACCGCCCTTGCCCGCCGATAATTGCGCGAGAGGCTCAGATTTGCCGAGCTACTTTTTGTGGCAAATTATTTCTTAATATAAGCGTTGAGCCCGAGGACCAGCGGCTTACCTTCCACCTCAGCATCGGTAACCGTATTCCCGTGCGTGCTCGCAACGACAAGGGTTTTACCGGATGCCGACGGCGTCGGTTTTTCAAGATCGATCTCGATGATGAGCTTGTTATCTTTGATTTCCACTTTCAAAGCCATGGCGTCTCTCCTTATTGAGTCATTGAATATCACTTTACCTGTATGGTACATACGTGTCAACGAAAAATGCAGCGAAAAATGCAGTTCCCGGCGGCCATGTTCGTCTACATAGTTGAGTGTACTGACACTAAAGAAATTATCCAGAGCTGAGAAATTAATGCTCGTGCGAAAGAGTGAGAGATGAGGAAGACGCAGGGCCCGGCACCGGACGTGCTTTCGACCCTCGGCTCTTCTCTTGACAAGCTCTCAGATACTGGTATGATGATGTGTCCGCGCCGGACGGCAGCGAACCATCGACCGGGAAGACGGGACAAACAAGACATAGGAGGAGAGAAATGGCGGACGATCCCAGAGAAGCCTTGACCTTAGGAGTTTCGGAAAGAGAGTTGGAGCGCCGATGGGCGGCCGTGCGAGCTGCGATGAAAGAGAAGTCACTTGATGTCCTTGTTATGCAGGACACGAACGAATGGCTTGGGGGCTATGTGAAGTGGTTTACCGATGTCTCCGCGCGGAACGGCTATCCTATGACCGTTCTCTTTCCCGTGGATGATCTTATGACGACTGTCACCAGCGGCGGCAGACCCCCGGGAGATATGGGTCCTCCGGCATGGCAGTTTCGCGGTGTGAAGGAAAGGTTGAGTGCTCCTTACTTCCCGAGCATCAATTATAGCACTACCTACGACGCAGATCTTCTCATTGATGCGCTCAAAAAGAGCAAGAAGGGTAAGATCGGCATGGTCGGCCAGGGGAGGATATCATACGCGTTTTACGACTACCTCATGAGGCGCATGCCGGAGGCTACCTTCATTAATGCGACCGACCTCGTGGACGAAATCAAGGCTGTCAAGAGTGCCGAAGAGATAGAGCTGATCAAGAAAACCTGTGCGCTTCAAGATGAAGTAATGACCTATGCGAAGACGATCGTCAGACCAGGGCGAAAGGTTTTCGAAATAGTGGCGGACGTAATTCACAAGGCAACCCTGCTCGGCAGCGAGGAGCAGCTGGTCCTTGCTGGGTCGGGTCCGCTGGGACGGCCTGCCACCTACCAGAAACGGCAGCATCAGAACAGAACATTAAAAGAGAACGAGGCGTTCACTCTCTTGATTGAGGTGAACGGTCCTGGCGGCATGTACGCAGAGCTCGGCCGGATTTTTTTCACCGGAAATGTGCCCGCAGAACTCTCCGATGCCTACCGGCTCTGCTGTGAGGCCCAGCAGGTTTCACTGAAGCTTCTCAAGCCCGGCGCAGATACCAAGACAATCTGGGACGCCAACAACGAGTTTCTCGTCGGTCGTAGCAAAGTTCCGGAGACACGCCTCTACGCGCATGGGCAGGGATATGACCTGGTAGAGCGGCCTGCAATCCGCGACGACGAGCCGATGAGACTTCGTGCGAACATGAATATCGTGGTGCATCCCGCTATAGGTTCGGACAGGCTCTGGGTATCGGTCTGCGACAACTACCTTGTCACGGAGAGTGGGGCGAGTCCCCGCCTCCACAGTCTTCCCCAGGAGATCTTCTCGGTGTAGGACGAGACTTATGAGGTCTGATTCGCCAACTAATCGTAACTTAAGGAGGCAAGGTTATGAACTGGGAAGTCAAATATTATCCGGAATACTGGGAAGGGAAGAAACTGGCCTATCCGCACGTACCGAAGGAACATCCCAAGTTTGCCCGCAGTATAGTGGTGGGTAACCTTATCTTTGTTTCCGGCTGTACCGGGCAGGACACGATAAATGGTAAACCGACATCTGAAAAATTTGAGGATCAGATGAACATGGCGCTTTACAAGGTGAAGCTCGCCATGGAGGAAGCCGGAAGCTCGATGGATAACATCGTCAAGACCCTGATGCTCGTCAAGAGGCAGACGGACTATAAGGCAATGCGCACGACAGAGATCGACTACTATCTGAAGAATGCACCGCATCTCGTAGAGGAGCCGCCTGCGAGCACGTTTATTGCGCCCCTTTCCCTGGCACGTCCCAAGTTCCTGCTCGAGATGGACGTAATCGGCGTCGTGGACAGGAATGCGCCTGACTGGAAGGTCAACTATTATAAAGAGGCATGGGGCGGCAAGAAGCTGGCTTATCCTCATGTACCAAAAGAACATCCCAAGTTCGCCCGAACGGAGGTGGTCGGCAACCTGGTCATTATCTCAGGTTGCGAGGCTCTCAATCATGATACGGTGAAGACGGAAACCATGGACTTCAAAGAGCAGACGTTGATTGTACTCCAAAAGATCAAAGCCGGCATGGAAGAGACAGGCGGGTCTCTGGATAATCTCGTGAAGACATATGTACTCTTGAAAGACATGAAGAACTATCCTCTCTACCGTAAGGTGGAACAGGAGTTCTTCGAGAAGCATGCGCCCGGCCTGGCAAAGAATCCGCCTGCCAGCACGGTCATTAATGCAAGCAGTCTGGCCCTTCCCGAATTCCTGGTTGAGGTTGAGGGCTTTGCAGTCGTCGATAAGAAGGCATCCGGCTGGCCCACAAACTACTTTCCGGGCAATAAGGAAGCATCGAGCAGCGCTTCGGCAGGCAAGCTACTTTTTGTTTCAGGCTGTGACGGGTCGGACCTGAAAACAGGCACAATGGAAACGAACGTCTTCGAAGAACAGGTGAGCAGGGCCTTTGATAAAGTCAAAGCAGCGCTGGAGCAGGCAGGAAGCTCCATGGACAAAATGGTCAAGACTTTTATGCTCCTGAGCAACCTTGACAACTATCCCCGGATGCGCAAAGCAGAGGTGGAATTTTATGAGAAACACGCACCGTATCTGGTTGAGAACCCACCGGTGAGCACTTTCATGACACTCAACAGTCTGAAACATCCGGAGGCGCTCTTCGAGGTTGATGTAACGGCAATGACCTGAAGCGTGCGGTGCATGCAAAGGAGGGACTGATGGAGTATCGCAATCTCGGTAAATCGGGGCTCAAAGTTTCCATTCTCGGGTTGGGAGCGAATAATTTCGGCTGGTGGATAGATGAGCAGCGCTCAACCGTGGTCTTAAACCATGCGCTGGATCTGGGCATTAACTACCTCGATACCGCGGACTGGTACGACATGGGGCGTTCCGAGGAGTATATCGGCCGCGCGCTCAAAGGGAGACGGAGCGAGGTACTCATTGCCACCAAGTACGGTCAGCCTATGGGCGAAGGGCCTAATGACCGCGGCGGCTCACGCTGGTATATCATGAGGGCGGTGGAGGCAAGCCTGAAGAGACTGCAGACCGATTATATCGATTTGTATCAGATGCATTGGCCGGATTCCACGACGCCTATCGAGGAGACAGTCCGCGCCCTAGACGATGTAGTGAAGTCAGGCAAGGTACGTTACATTGCCTGCTCCAACTTCGATGGGTGGCAGCTTTCTGAAGCGATGTGGACGTCTCGCGTCAACAACCTGAATGGCTTCATCACGGTGCAGCCGAGATACAATCTCTTTGAGAGGCAGATCGAGCGAGAGCTGGTGCCTTGCTGCAAAGCCCATGGTGTGGGGATTATACCCTGGGGACCGCTGGCAGGCGGATTCCTGACGGGAAAATATCGCCGCGGTGAGGCGCCCAAGACTCCGGCCGAGGGTGAACCCGAAGCTAAAGCATACAGCGAGTTGTACAGTGGTGTTATCACGGAAGCAAACTGGGACAGACTCGAGAAGCTGCAGGCCTTTGCTAAAACGCGGGGTCGCACGGTGAGCGAACTCGCTATCGCGTGGTTACTCGCACATCCCTGGGTACCATCGGTGATTGCGGGCGCGACCCGCCCGGAACAGCTGGACGCGAATCTCCTCGGTGCCGGATGGAAGTTGACCAAAGAGGAAGTCGCCGAGATAGAAGCAATATAATCGGTATACGTTTGAAGGCAAATTGGGATTAACCGTGCCGGTTCTCCTCGACCCACGGCATCAAGAGGCGCTCGGCAAGGGCAACAGCCCCGAAGAGAACGATACCCAACACACTCAAAGCAACCAGAGATGCCCAGGCCAGGGGGCTGTTGATCTGAGAGTTCGCAACCATCAATAGATTCCCAAGCCCTTCGGTTGATCCGACAAATTCTCCGATGACTCCTCCTATGACCGCCAGCGTCACGGCCACTTTGGCGCCTGAGAAGACGAAAGGCAGCGCAGCCGGAAACTGAATCTTCATGAAGATCTGGAGCCTGGAAGCACGAAGGGCACGGGCGAGATCGAGCAGTTCCTGCGGTGTTGACCGTAAACCTGCCGCCGTATCGACGACAACCGGAAAGAAGGCAACGAGAAAGGCGACCGCGAGTTTCGATTCAAGACCGGTTCCAAGCCAGATGAGTATGATCGGCGCCACAGCCACCTTCGGTATCGACTGGGTAGCCACTATGAGGGGGTAGAAGGTACGGTTTAGGATCTGCGAGCCGGTCAAAGCCACGGCGATGGGGATCCCAACTACCATGGCAAGCAGGAAGCCGTAGAGACATTCCTTGAAGGTAACCCATCCTTCCGACAAAAGCAGCCAATACTGGCTGACCATGGAATGAAGCACGAGAGAAGGCCTTGGAAGTACCACGGTGGATACGGCAAACTGAACCACGTATAGCTGCCAGACACCAATCACGAGCATCATACCCGCCAGCGGAAGAAAAACCTTTGAGAGGTTTTGTGTCCTCATTGCCTCAGTCTGCTCGGATCAGACATGCCCCGTCTGTTACGCCAAGGGCAATAGATGCACTCATCTGGAATTCGCAGAAACGCGGTGTGTACCGCAATTCTGACGAGCGCGGGTAAGGGAAATCTATCCGTAAATGAACCGCGACCTTGGCCGGACGCGGAGTAAAGACGAGCACCTGGTCTGATAGATACACAGCCTCCGTAATGCTGTGGGTGACGAAGACTATTGTTACGTCGGTAACCTTTCGTATGTCGAGGAGCAGGTCATTCATTCCCATCCTCGTAAGCTCGTCCAGGGCACCGAAGGGCTCATCCATGAGCAAGAAAGAAGGCTTATGGATAATAGCCCTGCAAAGAGAGACGCGCTGCTGCATGCCCCCGGACAATTGATTAGGCCAGTTTTTTTCGAAACCGCCAAGGCCGACAAGTTCGAGCAGTTCCAGTGCCCTCCGTCGAGCGTCAGGGCCATTCTGTTTGAGTATCTCCATGGGGAAAAGGACATTGCCGAGGACAGTGCGCCAGGGCATGAGGTTTGGCGTTTGAAACACGAAACCGAAATCGGGCTGCGGACCAACGACGTCTTCTCCCCGGACCTGCACGCTCCCTTCCGTTGTCTCCGTAAGGCCCGCGAATATCCGGAGCAAGGTCGTCTTTCCGCACCCGCTGGGTCCCAGAAAAGAGACAAGCTCGCCCTGCTCTATTTCACACGATATACCGTCGATGACGACCAGAGGATCTTTGTCGCGCCGCTCGAAAACCTTTCGCACATTCTCTGCGCGGCCAAAGGGCATGTTCCTGCTTTTTGCTTCGGCGTTCGCTTCTCTCATGGCTTACGTCTTCCACTATTCCCGGGCTAAAAGCCCTCTCAGGGAAGGACAGGAGGCTCCGGCAGAAAGCCCGTGGTGTAAAGATCTTCCACCTTCGGTGGAGTGCCTGCCACGTCGAGGTTCGTAAGCACGAAGTCGAGGCTTGTCTTCATTTTGGCGGGAGAGAACCAGCCAAGGCCATTCTTCTGCGTATCCGGAACGACAGCGAGGTCTTTCAGAATGGCAAGCTCAGCTATGATCGAATTGCGGTCGAGACCTTTCGCGTACTTCATCTGGCGGTCGGCTGCATCTGACGGATTGGCCAGGGCGTCTTTCCAGCCGCGCAACGACGCCTTGACGAAACTCTTCACGATTTGAGGATTCTTTTTGAGGTACTCTTCTTTGGCGCCAATGCCGTTGGAATAGAGTACCAGACCGTGGTCTGCCAGAAGAAAAGTCTTAACGGTCGCTCCCTTCACCTCTCGTTCGAGGCCTGGTTTGGACATAACAAAAAACTCGATCGCTTTGAGTTGCCCGCTGAGAAGCATGGCAGCCTTGGCAGCAGGAGCCACATTGACTACTTTCAGGCTGCTAGGGTCCACGCCATTCATCTTCATGAAACCTTTGATGAGGTTGGGGACAAAACTGCCGGCGCTGCTCCCCAACTCCAGCCCTTTCAGGTCACCAACCTTGGTCACATTCGCACCAGGATCAAGGGAGAAGACGGCATACGGAGATTTCTGATAGTTAACCGCAACCATCTTTATCGTGGCCCCAGCAGCCCGGCCGAGCACGAGCCCCGGCACATCAATGAGCCCGATCTCAGCCAAACCCGATTCCACAGACTGCATCACCTGGGCCGTGCCCTGACTCGGGATGATCTTTACATTCAACCCCTCTTCTTTGTAGTAGCCTTTATCGAGCGCCACATACCACGGGGCATGACGTCCCAGGACAATGAAATCCAGGGAAAAAGTGATATCGACAGGGCCGGCTCCAAATGCGGCAGTCTCTCCGAAAAACCCTGATACCAGAAAGAGAATAGCTAGTATCGTGAGCAGGTAACGGACTTTCTTGTACATAAGTTCTCCCTCCCCTTTTCTAGTTTTCTAAGGCTGGTGCAGTCAAAATGGTCTTTCCGCTTTGCAAAGGCCTCCACAAAAAGAGCATGAGCCGACTCCCCTCGCGCACACAGCCTATTCAAGGAGATACGCTATGGCCCTTGCAGGCGCCCCATCCCCCATCATCATTCTTATGGGTAGGCAGAAGAGGTAGATCCTCCTGCCCAGCAGGTGTCTTGCCTCATAACTGATTTCTTCTATGAGTGGGATGCCGTTACCCAGAAGAAGGTTGTGAGCGGGGTTTTCCGCATTGCCATACTGGTCGATACTGAAGAAGTCTATCCCGACAGACTTGACTTTCTTCTGCACGAGCCATTCTGCTCCGCTGCCGTCCAGGTAGGTATATTTCGAGGTTATCCACGACTCTCCAAGGTGTTTGGAACAGCCGGTGTAGAGAATGACAATATCTTCCGTCTTTACTAATTCTGAATATTTCTTCAAATCATCCGCGCTGATACCCGATCCGATCTCCTTATAGGAGAAATCCAGAACGACGGCCTCACCCATAAATTTGTTGAGGTCCATCTCGTCTAAGGCCCTGCCCTCATAAGAGAGATGGCGCGGCGCATCAACGTGAGTGCCGTGGTGCGTGGCCATCGTTATTTTGTGGACATTGAACCCACCTTTGTCGACACTCGAGACTTGTTCGACCTCCAGCGGAAAACTTGCCGGATAAAAAGGCATCTCTTTAGACACCGGATTGGAGAGGTCGTAATACTTTCCTCCTAGCTTAGGAATCATACCCATGTTAGCCCTCTCTGTTTATGGATTGACGGCCGTGGTTGCTCGCGTTTTGACCGAAGGATGAAGAATTGTGGAAAGCCACGTTTCGCCGAGCAAACTATAGTAAAAGCGGGTTCTCATGTCAAGCGATCCATTATTGTGCCTTGACAACGATTTATGTTTTCTTAATAATAGTCCGACAGATCGTGCGGCAGCCCCCGCACTGCCTTTGTTCTTCGCGAGCTGCGCATCAGAGCGGACTCCGTTGTATCGCGCCGACCGAACAGGAGGTTCTATGTCGAAAAAGCGGCTCCTCCCATCGATGATGGTGATCGTTGCGCTGCTGCTCGGATGCACGTCCCATCTATCCACGTACATCGACAACATGTACTGGGGCAGAAATCTGCTGCGGCAGGGAGAATACCAGAAAGCCCGTGAACGCTTTCTGGTGGCCAACACGTACCAGACAGCAGCGGTCGCTTTGGCCTTTGCCGGTGTGGCGAGCTACAAGATGGGCGACCTGGAAGGGGCAGACGAGAATCTTACCATAGCGCAAGCCATAGGCGGGCAGACCGACGCTTATTTCGTCATCGCCGGATACAGGGCTCTTGTCTTCTTTACAGAGGGGAAGAGGACGGAAGGGCGGATTGAACTGAACGCTTACATTGCTGCCTGCAGAAATGTCCGGCTGATATCCCCGAGCCTGAAGGATACCGAGTTCAACATCATGTACGGGCAATATCCGCCATCGGCGAGCCTCAAATCGGTCGAGGTCATGGCATCGTCCGGTCAAATCAATATCCGGTTGCTTGAACAACTGATCGATCAGCAGATCAACGAGAGCGAGATCGTGTATAGCAAGCTGTAGGATTCCCCCACAAATCGTAGCTCCGGGATGGCTTTCTTTTTGCAGCTGAGTTTTTCAATTGTGGAAAGCTTATCATTCACGAAAATGAGCCGATTATTCTTATGAGCATGCTCTACAAAACCTGAAGAGCTTACAATAAGTCCCAGATGCCCTGCGGGACTTATGAGACTTATTAACAATAGGTGTTGCATAGATGACGGAATTGCCTTTCGGGCTTAAAGGAAAGATTTTCAGGAGCGCGATGCCCTTCTCTGTCTTTGATGAAAAGCAGACGCTTTTCTCGCGTTTCCAAAAATCTCGCGTTTCTGTTGTCCTTGTTCTGGCCGGACGCGTTGAGTGCCTGGAGAGAACGGGAATCGATCTCATCGATTTTTATCATAAGCGGGGATTACAGGTCATCCATCTGCCGATTCCCGACTTCGGCGTCCCCAACAAGACACCTTTGAAGAAGATCCTTCAAAGGATCATCAGGCTCGCCAATGACGGGCAGAACATCGCCATTCATTGTTACGCAGGCGTGGGCAGGACAGGGACCATCGCGGCCTGTCTTGCGGGCGAGATCTTCGGTGACTCCGGGGAGGAAGCCATCCGGAGAGTGAGGACGTGGATAGGGGAGGGTTCCGTAGAAACGCACCAGCAAAAGAAGTTCGTGTTGGAGTATTGCAAAGAAGCAGGTTAGTATTTTTTGTCACGAGGCAGGTTGGCGAACGCCTCGACGCTTGCGACGCCTTTTTCTTCGTTTCTTCACACCGGGTTCGCTGGTTGGCGCCTCCGAAGGCACTGGGGAATAGCCATCCAGAAGGAACCGGTCCCACCATTCTGCTGTCGTCGGATGCTTTCTTCCATTTTCGGCTGCAAGACGCAAGTACGCCAGAGCCTCACCGAATTCAGGCTTTGCGGCGATAGAGGCAGGCCGGCGTGGCTTCGCCCTCTGTAATGACGCTTGAAGAGCAAGGATGGCGCGCAGTCGTTCCCAGATCCGTCCAGGGATGGAGACAGTCTTGGTTTCTTTCCTGAATGCGTCGCACGTTACATCCAGTGCCTGTCGGTGCGGAATGCCTTCTCGATGAAGGGCGAGCGCTGAATCTTCGAGTCCCGGACCGAATAGTGATGCCAAAAAAAGCGCTGGTGACGCTGGCGTCCCGCTCTGGTACAAACGTCCAAGGTGCTCTAGGTTTGTTTCCAGTAACTGGAGGCGGCCGCTCTTTTCATATATCCAGCGAGTGAGGCCGGGGAAAAGGGCCGCAAGGAGTCCGCTCTTCTCCAGAAGGGTGAACGCGGGCCGGGCAGATCCAAGGAAGAAAAGTTTCTGTATCTCCTCATAAAGCCTGGCAGGCGATGCGCGGGAGATTGTGGGGGAGAGCTCACAAAGAATGTCCCACGCAGCAGGTTCTATAACAAAGTCGTGGGATGCGGCAAATCGCACAGCACGAAGCATTCGTACCGGATCTTCCGTAAATCTGACGCGGGGGTCGCCGATGGTGCGAATCAAGCGCTGCTCGAGGTCGCTCAGTCCGGTGCTGTAGTCGATAACCGAGAAATCTGCAATATCGTAGGATAGAGCGTTGATGGTGAAGTCGCGGCGAAGAGCATCCTCCTCGGCTGTCCCGAAAACATTGTCCAGAAGAACCATCCCGGCCTCGTCTTCGCTGTAGTATGGCCGTTTGTGAACTGCCTCTTCGGTGGGCGCAGTGGCAACGGGAAGAGCAGACTTGCGGAATGTAGATACCTCCACGATTTCATCCTGAAAATGAAGATGAGCCAATATGAAGCGCCGACCGATGAGGCGGCAGTTATGAAAAAGCCGCCTGATCTGGCCGGGCGTCGCGTTTGTGCCTATGTCAAAGTCCTTAGGGGTTCTATCCAGGAGCAGGTCGCGAACGCATCCGCCGACAAGACGCGCTATAAAGCCGTGGCTGTGGAGCCGATAGAGCGAGCGCAAAGCATTCGGGCTTATCTGCTTTCGCGATATTCGATGTTCTTTCCGTGGGATAATTCGCGGTTCCAAGCTGTTCCCATACTATACCCGATTTTCAAAAAAAGTAAAATCAGGCAGCAACGGCATAGCAACAGCACCTCGGCAGCAGGGGTGCCCTTAAATTCCTATCTTGGCATGAGATTCTCGGATCACGCTCTGGTCAGGTGTCTGTATTTGATGCGGTGGGGCTGGTCTGCGGCGGCGCCGAGACGGGCCTTTCTGTCCGCTTCATACTCGGAATAATTCCCGTCGAACCAGACGACCTTGCTGTCGCCTTCGAAGGCGAGCATGTGGGTTGCGATGCGGTCGAGAAACCAGCGGTCGTGGCTGATGACCACGGCGCACCCGGCAAAATTCTCCAAGGCCTCTTCCAGGGCGCGCATGGTGTTTACGTCCAGGTCGTTGGTAGGCTCATCAAGGAGAAGGACATTGGCCTCTTCCTTCAGCATGCGGGCCAGATGGACGCGGTTTCTTTCCCCGCCGGAGATCATCGTCACCTTTTTCTGCTGATCGGTCCCGGAGAAATTGAAGCGGGCTACATAGGCGCGCGAATTTATCTGGCGCTTACCGAGTTGAATAGTGTCATCGCCTCCGGAGATAACTTCCCATATGTTTTTGTCAGGATCGAGCACGTCGCGGCTCTGATCGACGTACGCCAGCTTTACGGTTTCTCCGATTCTGAAGGTGCCTGAATCCGGTTTCTCCTGACCGGTGATCATCCGGAAAAGCGTTGTCTTGCCTGCTCCGTTCGGTCCGATAACTCCTATGATGCCTCCCGGAGGCAGGGAAAAAGTGACGCCTTCCATCAAGAATATTTTCGCCGTAACCCTTGCTCACGTTATCGGCCTCGATCACGACATTGCCCAGACGAGGTCCCGGTGGAATATAGATCTCCAGCTCTTTCGAGCTTTTTTCGACATCACGGCTGAGGAGCGCTTCATAAGAAGTGATACGCGCTTTCGCTTTTGCGTGGCGTCCCTTCGGAGACATCCGTATCCACTCAAGTTCGCGCTGCAGCGTCTTCTGCCGGTCGCTTTCCGATTTCTCTTCCTGTTGCAGTCGATTCTTTTTCTGTTCCAGCCAGGAGGAATAATTCCCTTTCCAGGGAATTCCGTGTCCCCGGTCGAGTTCCAGGATCCACCCGGCGACGTTGTCGAGAAAATAGCGGTCATGCGTTACCGCAATGACGGTGCCCGGATAACTCTGCAGGTGGTGCTCCAGCCAGGCTACGGTCTCTGCGTCGAGATGGTTGGTCGGCTCATCCAGAAGCAGGATATCCGGCTTTCTGAGGAGCAGCCTGCATAGCGCCACACGGCGTTTTTCTCCTCCGGACAGAACATTGACCGGGGTCTCTCCCGCAGGACAGCGCAGAGCATCCATCGCCATCTCAAGACGCGAATCAAGGTCCCACGCATTCAGAGCATCCAGCTTCTCCTGTACTTCGCCCTGTCGTTCAATAAGCTTATTCATCTCATCGTCCGACATGGGCTCGGCGAATTTCTCGTTTATAAGATTGTATTCCTTGAGGGCAGCAACAATTTCATGCACGCCCTCTTCGACAATGTCCCGGACCGTCTTTGCTTCATCCAGTTTCGGCTCCTGTTCGAGCAGCCCCACGGTGTGGCCGGGAGAGAGGACGGTCTCGCCGTTGAACTCCTTGTCCACGCCCGCCAGTATGCGGAGAAGAGAGCTTTTTCCTGATCCGTTCAATCCGAGAACGCCGATCTTTGCGCCATAAAAATAGGAGAGATAAATGTCTTTCAACACCGGCTTTTTGTCGTAATATTTGCTTACCCCGACCATGGAGTAGATCACCTTGTTCGGTTCATTGGCCATGATTAATAGAACTCCTTTCTATTTTGAATCTCACGTCGGTTCGCGCCCGCTGCGCTTACCCATCCGGCAGTGCATGGAAATCTGTGCAATCTGCTATCTTCCGCGGTGTTGAAGTATATCATAATCACGTCTTACGATGTCTGGTTTAAAGGCGCTCATCCCGGGCGTTCCGGCTGCTGGCCGTTGCCATAGTTTCTTTTATGCTTGACTACGCAGAAGCTTGTGGTTAGATACTAGTAATGAAATGTCTCGGCAGTAGAAAACGCGATCGAGAAAACGTATGTTTAGAATCTTAAGGGGTCTCATCAATTTCGCCGCGCTCATTATCGAGCTGCTGCTAGCGTTCAGGTTTATATTCAAATTTTTTGTAGCTAACCCGAATACGCCGTTTGTTGCATGGATTTACGCTATCACGAGCCCGCTCGCATCGCCATTTGCCAGAATTCTTCCGAACTTGAAATATTCAGGGTTCGTGGTCGATTTTGCCACTCTCACCGCGCTCATCGTATACGCGATAGCAGCATATTTAATTCTTGCGATGCTTCCCCGCCCTGAAAAGAATATTGAAGAATAAGTTTCCGCTTCGAAAAAACATCCTGCGAAACTGCGCACCTGCCATGAGGAGCTTCCATGAATCTTAGAGCGGCTCTCCGGCCGTTGCCGATCCGGCAAGCCATGCTCTCCCTTCTTCATACAGCTTCTCCACACCGGGCCCGCGCAGGCCTGGAACATTATTCTTAACCTTGTAGCCAATTTTTGTCTGAAGATATGCGAGGTGCCGGTATCCCTCAGGAAATGCGCCAAGCTGTTCTTCATTCAGTTTCAGCACTGCGGATGGATCGACAGGATCAATCCGGTCTTTCTCAAAGATTGACTGACGACGGACAATCGCCCATGTGCCCTCACGTTTCTCGAAGAAGTCGTAATGCCTTCCCATGCAGACCACATCTACGACAACATCATCAAGGGTGCCCCGCTGATATACCGTCACCTTTACCTGAGAGATAGCGCGATTACCGACTACGTCGCACGTCCAGCCCCCGAGGGAGTGCAGGATATTCACGCCTTTGTTGAAGCCTTCACGGCTCACCTCGATAAACTCCTTTGCGGGTCCTTGAAACCACGTAGCCGTCATCCAGGCGTCGGGATGCCAGAGTGTCGCAAAACGCTCCCAATCCCCCGAGTCGCGATATATGATCCAATTGTCTATCACTTCACGTATTGCCAGCTTGTCGGCAATCAGATCATCAATCATCGCTCTCCTCCGGATTATGAATGCTACCGTTGTTGGTGGCTACGGGATTATAGCAGAATCAGGATATCGAAGAAAACTTCTTAATCAATGCCGCAAGGCGACTGTCAGAAATGAATCGGTGAACGTTGGGCACATCGCCGCCTCCGTAAGACAGCCACGTCGTCCGCAGAATTATTTCATTGAGAGATGGGTCGTCATTTCCGACAAGTCGATCTCTTTCTCGCTCTCTGTGTCGTACTTCAGGACCTTATTGTCGAAATCGCCGGCATCGATCTTTTTCTTGACCCATTTGTTCCAGGTCTCTCTCTGAGAAGAGACGATAGAAGCAAAATCTCCTTTAGGATCAAAGCGAGTCAAGGCCTCATCCACTATCCAGACACAGTAGTTAGATTTCTTCTGTGTCTGTTCCGAAACAACGTAGAAATACTGGAAATGCGGGCTTCCCGGCTTGAGTCCGTCCCGTACCTGGTACTCCTTGTAAGACCATTGATTTTCCATCGCTTTTCTCCCTTGTACTAGTGCCGTATTTACCTGCCTGTCAGGACTACAGCGTTTATTCAATATAAGGATGATGAAGAGAAAAATCCAGATCGATGGCGACGAGCGGCTTCGGGGGATGGGCGTTTTTTGTTGCGCTGCAGTAAGGATACTCTTAAAATAGTAGCCTCTGCAACAGGTCATGTAACCGCATGAAGAGAATACTCATCGAATGGGTTGCATTATGAAGACAAGCCGTCTGCTCATTGCTCATCAGCGCAGGTTGAAGAGCTCATAAGGAATGCCGTCGAGAGTATGCGTCCTTTTCTGAGAACAATGCAGATACAGCTCGATGTGAGGCCTCTGACGCCGACAATGGATGAGACGGAGCTTGCCGGCACGATCAAGATCAACGGCAGGAACGTGGAGACATGCACGGATGAAAAACTGTCACTGGAAATGCTGACCGATGCCATCCTGAAAGAAACGGCACGTTTCGCGGCGGGATGTACAGGCAACCCGGAGGACCTTCATCGTTGAGCCTGCCATCGGTATTGTATTGAGCAGTAGGTCTGTCAACGCAGCCAGCCCTTGGTTACCGGGGCAATTCTTTCTAGTCGCTGGATACACTAATCGTGTTGAAATCAGAAATCAGCACGTCCACCGTTTTTGACTGGAATTTAACCCGGGCGCGATTTGTAGTGCTACGTCTTGAGGCGCTGTAGCTGGAGTTCAGGGACTGTTCGCAGTTCTCCGCATTGACCTGGGTCCGCCGGCGTTGTCGGTCGACCAATCCTTGAGCGAAAAGATTTTTCCGTATTCATCGAGCCGGCCCATGTTCTTCAGCCGGTCGATAATAAGCTGCCAGGCACAATCCACATCGCCGCCAATTTCGCATTTACCTTTAGAGGAGCCTCCACATGGCCCGTTCAGCAAACGCTTGGCGCATCGAGCTATCGGACATATACCGCCTGTGTGCGCCAGAATGCACTCACCGCAACCCTTGCACTTCTCCCGCCATACGCCCTGCTCATCCAGAGCACCGAGGAACGTGGTGTTCAGCGCGGGGATCACGGGCACGTGGCTGAACGTCTCTGCAAGCGTCTGCACTCCGGCGCCGCACGCGAGAGACAGTATCAAATCGGTATCGGGCGGAATATCGAGAAAAGACTTTAGGAAATCCGTTTCGCACTGCCTCTGAATTGACTTGACCTGGACAGTCCGTTTTGAGCCGCCATTCCCGTCTCCATTGCCATTATGGCTGTGAGCGGAAATCTCGCGGGCGAGCGCCTGCGCTTCCCGGTCCCCGCCTGAAAGACAGACGGTAACGCAGCTTCCGCAGCCCACGATCACAATGTTCTTGTAGTTTTCTATAGAAGACAGGATTTCGTTAACTGGCTTGAGTTTTCCGGCGATCATAACTATCCCTCATTTTGACTTGCGCCGTGCGATAGACGCGCCCACACGGTCATCAGATTTGTTTTGCGGTGTTCCGGACAGAGGGGTTCAACCTGGTGATCCAGCTTTTGCGCCAGGGTCTTCTTGAGATCATGCGTGTAGAGCGGCGCTCCGCAAACAACACATCGCACAAGATCCATGGTCGCTACTTCGTCCCATTGTCCTTTCAGGAGAGCTCCAAATTCGACTGCCTGCTGGGGGCAGACCCTCCAGCAATTGCCACACCTGGCACAGAGGCTCATGTTATGCAGGATCTTTCTCTGGTTCCCTTTGTCCGAAAAGTCGAGAGCGCTTGCCGGACAGTTCTGCACGCACGAGAGACACCCGTTGCACTGTTCGTTGACGCGAAAAAAGCTCACGGTCTACTCCTTTTCCGGTTTCTTGTCTTGATCGTTAGTGGAGGCTATCATTGAACCTACTGCGCGCAGGTGCCTTAAGGCCGATTGCCGCGCGCGCGGCTGGTGCAGCTTGTAGGATGGGAGATACTCCAGAGCCTTTTTCTCGCAAACCCGCACGCACTCAGGCTCACCGTCGCAAAGCTCACATTTATAGGGAAGACCGACATCATGCGCGAAGGCCATAGACCCCGTGGGGCAGGCCGATACGCACATCGCGCATCCCACGCATAGATTGGTGTCGAGGACTACCCTGCCAATGTGCTGGTCGCGCCGGATGGCCTTCTTCGGGCAAATAGCCATGCAAGGCGGCTCTTCGCACTGCTGGCATGTGGAGGGAACAAAAAAGGTGGGTTTTTCAGACCCACTGGTGGGTCCGCTGTGCAGGATACCTATTCTTTTTCGGGCAATCCGCCGGCTCCCTGTGTGCTTTGCAACACATGCTGTCTCGCATTCCTTGCACCCGTCACACTTGACGGGATCGATTTGAAGAGCTCTAGATTTCATACTGTTCAGAGACCCCCTTCCGAAAATTAGGTAACAGACGTTCATTATACCGCATAGAATCCAGGTTGTCAATAATAATGTACACTAATATAATATCTACACCATAGTTTGTCAAGTAGTACATAATATCTATAAGTTTTAGATAGTTAAGTGATTATTTCAGTGGATGGATTGCTTCTGGCCAAGTCCCGACGCGGGGGCAAATTACTCCCTGAAAGTGAGCCTGTTCACCATAGTCATCTAACGGAGGATGTCCCGGCTCATTCTTCAGGCTAGCCGCCTGGACGGCTTAATGTCCTTCTTTCTTGATTTCCATGGTTTGAAAGTGGAGATGAATACCGTAAGTATGAGTATCAAGACTTGAATGCTGCCAAAGATAACGTTCATCTTTTCGTTGTACAGGTATGCCTGATCGCTCAAAGATGAGATCCCGAGTCTACCGGATATTTCCATCATGGTTGTTTCCCAGGGTCCCAGGAAAAATGTACCGAATAAGATCGCCGATACGGTGACAACCCATTTGAATATCAGCCAGCCGTGTTTGAAGAATCCCCAATTAGTGAATGATGCATAGAGTAAACCGGTAACAAGGCACCCGAAAGCTCCGGGAATCACCACAACCACCTTATCAACATGATGGATGCTTTGATTGATCCCGTACAGAACTCCGCCATCGGTTACTCCGCTTTTCATAAAATAGAGCAATATGAGAGAAACAGCCCCGCCAACCCAGCAGCAAACTGCAATCAAGTGAAAAGTCTTGAGCCACTTTAATCCTCTAGATTTCAATATAGCCATGAGAGCCTGTCCCCGCCTTTACAGTTCGAGAACCGTTCCATCTGTGGTCATACAAGAATTCTCGAATGTCCGCCGTGCCTCGGTTTCCGCCTCCCGTCTCTGTTGAATGGTGTCATATCGTTGTGCATCAAAATGAGTTAACGCCAGCTTCTTCGCCTTCGCCTCATTTGCTATCCGGGCCGCGGTTTCAGGATTCAGATGCGGCCACGCGGTACTGTTTTCGCCGGGCCTGAAGGCGCATTCGGTAATCACGAGATCGGCTTCATGCGCCAGCTTGACGGCATTGCTGCAATATCCGGTATCAGGGCAATAGGTGATCACTCTGCCGTCAATCGCAAGCCTGACACCCAGGGTGACGCCCATATGATCCAGCGGGAGGAATTCGGCTTCGAAGGGCAGATCGCCAGCGCTCTGCGGGACTTCCACTATCGTGCTCCTGAAGGGTAGTTCTTCGAGGGGTATCGTATACGGGTGGCTCATGATGCGCTTCAGAACCTCGACGCCACCTTTGTGAACCAGTATGGATAGACCTCTTGAAAAGCTATTCATTGCTATAGTGTGCAGACCCGCAATATGATCAATGTGAAAATGGCTGATGAATATGTATACCGGTTTTTCGCCTTTCATGCATCGGCTCAACTTCGATATACCATAGCCCGCATCCAGGACAACGTAGTAGTCTTCGGCTTCAATCAGGATCGATATGGTATTTCCGGTTTCCGAATCATACCATCCGTTCGTGCCCATGAAAATTATCTTCGCCACAATCCACTCCTTTCGAGCAATCCTCGAGCAATTCGGTGGAGCTAACCGTCATCTGCTCTTAAGTTTATATTCGCAATGAAGCGATGAACGTCTATGTAACCTAACCCTCTCCCCATGAGAGCATGGTTCTCTGCGGGCGTGAGTGCCTCTTGATGTTCCACCGTAATGGCCATCGGCAGAGCTTCCAAAATGCTAAGTTAGTAGTTCTGTTCTTAAGGTTTCCGCATGCGAGTTCACCTACGATAAAGGGATGGGAAGCAAAGTATGCCGATATGATGCATACATGTCAAGGAGTTGTCGGATGTGACGCAGTTTAGAATAGCCGCCCCCCTTAAGGTGGACCGCTCATCCGGCGAAAACTACATAAAGACTAACCGAGAAGGAGTTCGTATGAAGAGAGCACTGTTCGCCGTCGTAGCAGCATCGTTGTTATGTGCCATGCCCTCAATCGCCGCCAACGGAGGTCAGTCGGGACAAGGCTCTGGCGTTCCATTCGAACAGAGGAAGGCAGAAATAGTAAGCAGGATTGACCAGCGGCTGGTCCGTCTCCAGGAGGCGAGGGCATGTGTGTCGGCAGCGGCGAGTCCGGAGGCTCTCAGGGCTTGCCTGCCCAGACACGAAGGCGCAACCGGGCAGGGACAGGGTCACCAGCGAAACGGGCAATAAGGGATCGTTGCCATAGTCTAGACCTGAGTCTGCAAAAAGGCGACATCGCGGCCGATCACTTCAAAGCCCTCCAATGAGCTTGTAATACTCCCTGAGCGCACGGATAGATTCGAGCGTGGTTTCGAACAAAATCCAACTGAACGCGAGGATTCCCACCGTGAGTCCGATCTTCCATGCGCGTGTGGTTTGCGGGCGAAACCAAATCAGGGGCAGCACCAGAGGTCCCACGCAACCAACCGCCATGAGAATAAAAGACTTTTGAAAATACCATTGAATCTTTTCCTCGTTTTTCATTGTCATCTCTCTTGATCATTACCAAATAGCAGTATCGTTGGACGCAGCAGGTATAATACCATATTTGTCGGATTCTCCTCGAAGGTAGTTAGGGCAAGAGGAGCCTGCGACAGATGCCTGTGCTACACTATCCGGAAAGAGTATTCCGGACAGATGCCTGTGCTACACTATCCGGAAAAAGTATTCCCGTCCGGTTAGTGAGCATCATGTTGCCTGCATGGCCTCCATGCGTCAATGGAAAAGGAAGCACGGCGTGACCAGATACGTCTACATCGTGGAATGTGCCGACAGGACCTTCTACACAGGCTCCACCGGCAACATAGAAAAGCGTCTCCAGGAGCATAATAGCAGCAAGACCGGAGCGAAGTATACGCGGGGCCGTCGACCGGTGAAGCTGGTCTATGTCGAACACTGCGCCACGCTTTCCATTGCACTGAAGAGGGAAGCCCAGATAAAGAAGCTGTCCAGAGCTCAGAAAGTAGTGCTCGTCGCTAACGGTAATGGATGAAGCAGGACGATCCCCCTTGGTGAAAGATCATCCCTGATCATGAATACCACGTTCTTTGCGTGTGGAAGTGCGACCAGATTTCTTGCTGATGATCAGACTCATTTTTGAAACAGATGCACGGATTCGTATTACATTAAACATCAAATGTCATACATATGAAATTGTTACTGGTTTGCTAAGATCGGAGATTTTCATTGAAGGACAGAAATAGCAGATAAGCACATGCGGTCGGGGCCGACAATATGGTATTCTAGGAACCCAAATACCGCGAGTTTCCTATATGTCAGACGTAGCGATCGAAGGGATCACAATGAGAACAAAGCTTGATGTACTGGCAGTGGTTCTCCTGCTGTCGGTTAGCCTCTTCGGATGCGCGGGGTCAGTGTCGAATCGCGCACATCCCTCTTGGGCTCCCGCGGACGGGCGCCCGGCCAAACATCACTATAACTACTACCCGGAGTCGGCAGTCTATTACGAGACTGCTCGAAAGATGTTTTTCTATTATAACGGCGAGCGGTGGATAACAACAAGCCTATTGCCGGAGACAGTCGTTGTGGATTGGAAGAGTTATGTTGTACTCAAGATGGACACGGACAAACCTTACAGCTACCATACAGCGGTGGTCAAAAAATATCCACCGGGCTACCTGAAGAAGTTGAACCAGGACAAAGGCAGGAAGAATGAGTCCGGGTATGACAGCCGGTCATGACCAGCAGTTCTACTATGATAGTCACAAAAGAAAAAGGATAGACGCAGCACATTCCCAATAACGATACTGGCAAGATCCGGGATGAGCATTGTTTCCTGATCACTGGATTCATGTCTTGATGCCTTTCAGGGAAGGATTATCGGCCAGGAATATATTGGTCGTTTCAGTCTCGTCATCAAAGATAAGAACTGCCAATCCCGTTTCGAGTCTGTGCCTTACCTGCCTGAATTTTGTTTCCGGCGAAACCTCCATTTCACCGTAGTCAGTACCCTCTCTTGAGATAAATTCCTCAATAACGCCTCTCAAGGCTTCAAGGCTGAGTCTATCTACTGGAATTATATGGCTAGACATTTAACCTTGACCATCCGCGCCGCTTACACCAGTTCTGTTATATGATCTTTGAAAATCCACACTGTTGCAGGTTTCGTCCTTATTGCACACCCTTTCCCCTTTTGGCGGCGGCAGAGGATCGGGACCCCCTGCCGCCGCCTGATAATTGCCAGCGTCGTCGGATATGTTTTACTTCTGGTTGGTTTTCAGATAGTCCTGGCAGAACTTCAGAATGTCATCACCCGGCAAACCCTTTGCTTTGGTATTCTTTACGTATTCTGCGAGTAATGGCGCCACCTTCACAGCCCACCGGTCATTCTCCTCTTTTGAGAGCGGTATGATCTTGTTGCCTTTCGCCAGGATAAAGTCACGGCCCTCTTTATCCGCGTCGTCCCATCCCTTCCCATCTCTTTCAATCCACTCGGCGTTCAGCTTCTCGATAATCGGTTTGATATCGGCGGGAAGCGCGTTCCACTTGTCCTTGTTCATGATGATATAGAGACAGTCGGAATAGCCCGCTCCGTAATCCTCGGTGGTGTAGGAGGTGACCTCCCCCAGCTTCCAGCTCTTCAAGGCTTCAGGAGGACAAAGCACCCCTTCCACGATACCTCTGGAAAGGGCATCATAGGCTTCCGACATAGGCATGCCAACCGGTGATGCGCCCAAGGCCGCGGCAACGCGGGAGCTCGTGCCCGTGCTCCGGATCTTCAGACCCTGAAGATCTTCCAGCTTACTGACGGGTTTCTTGGTGGTATGGAGGATGCCGGGACCGTGAGCCGTCAGCCACATGACCTGAACAGCCTCAAACTCCTTGGGCCTGAATTTTTTCTGGTATTCGTTGGTCATTCTCGTGGCGATGAGGGCGCTCTTGTAGCCGAGAGGAAGACCCACAACCTCGGTCAACGGGAACCTTCCCTGGGTGTACGAAATTGAGGCATAGCCGATGTCTGCAATGCCCTTGGTAACGGCATCGTAAATCTGGGGAGCTGGGGCCAGAGTGTTGGCGTGAAACATAGTCACCTTCACTCTCCCGTTGGTTCTCTTCTCAACCTCCTTGGACCAATTCTCCATGCTGATGGAGACCCAGTGCATGGGCGTCACGAAGGTGGCAAATTTAAGGGTTATGACCTTCTGCTGGGCGCCTGCCTTGGACGACACAAAAAACGTTGCGAGAAACAAAACCAGAAACGATGAAATAACCGTGCGTGTTCTCATCTGTTAACCTCCTTATCATGTAATAGTCATGCTTGCTCTCACTTCATCGCCACCAAAGGCAGGTAAAGCACTAGCTGAGGGAACAGAAAAATAAGGACCATGCATAAGATCAGGGCTATGAGAAAAGGATAGACGCCCGCATAGATGACGCTCATCGGTGTCTTAGTGATGTTCTTAACGACGAAGACGCAGATGGCAACGGGTGGTATGACTGAGCCGATGCAGACCGTGAGAGCAATCATAATGGCCGACCACAAAGGATCATAGCCCAGCTTTATTGTTGCGGGAAAGAATATGGGTGTGGCGAGGATCATGAAAGCCAGATCATCAATGAAGGACCCGCCAATGAGGTACACGAGGAGTACACAGATCATAACGAGAAAGCGGGGCAACGGAAGCCCGACGATCCAGTCAGCGGCAACCTGGGGGATACTCGTAACGGCGATGAAATGTCCAAGAACAGTGGAGGCGGCGATGAGTGTGAGGACCATGCAGGCGCTGCGGAGGGCCTCTTCTACGGACTTGATGAATCCTTTGAACCCGATGTCCCGCTTCACTAAGCAGAGAACGAGGACGGCGAAGGCGCCTACGCTTCCTGCTTCAGTGGGACTGAAGAAACCATTGATAAAGCCGCCTATGATTATCAGGAAGATCACGATCGGCCAGATCACCGCTGAAAGTGACGCCCTCCGTTCTTTCCACGAGAATTTCTCACTCCTTGGCCCGATCTCCGGGTTGATCTTACACCAACCGACGATCACCACGGCGAAGAAAAAGGCGATGAGGAGTCCGGGAACGATGCCTGCCATGAAGAGTTTACCGATGGATAATTGGGTGATGATCGCGACGACGATCAGGGTAACGCTCGGTGGCAGGAGTACCCCCAATGTTCCAACCGTTGCCACTATCCCTGTCGAGAGCTTCCTGCTGTACTTATAGCGGTCCATCTCAGGGATGGCTACGCTGGCAAACGTGGCCACTGTGGCCACCACTGACCCGCAGATCGCCTTGAAGACAGTTGTTCCGACAACGGTGGCTATGGCCAATCCGCCCGGTACATGGCCGACGAATTTGTGGCCTGCGTCGTACAGCCGTCTTGCCACACCGGCGTTGAAGGCAATCTGCCCCATGAGGATGAAAAGCGGGACCACTGTGAACCCGTAAGATGCAAGAGAATCGAAGAAGTCGTTGGCCAGAAGGTTCATTGCAGAGGATGGGGAGACGACAATGCTGAACCCCACAACACCTACCAGAGCCATTGCAAAGGCAAGCTCGATCCCGGTAATGAAGAAGCCCAGCAGAAAGATAAGAGCAACAATCCCTATAGTTATCTCACTCATTATCGCCTCTATCCCTGGCAGCCTCAACCATCTGGAGCAAGAGCACGGCGCACTCAACAATGCTGCAGAGACCCATCGCATAGGCAACGGGGAACAGGGGCACATGGACCGTGAGTGTGACTTCGTCAGCTCGATAAAGCTCGCCTGCTTTGAGGATAAGATTAATGGCGAGCAGCGCGAAGAGGACGAACCCCAGGAACTTGGTGATGACCCGGAACATCTTCCGTACCTTCGGTGAACTACCCGTAACGACAAAATCGACATAGACGTGGGCGTCATCCAGGGAGGTCTTCGGCAGGGCAAAACCGATCACAAGGGCGCCGGCAAGGGCAACCATCTCATACGTTCCCAGAATGGGCTTCCAGAAAATTCTCAGCAACACATCTGATACCGTCAGGAGCATCATCAACACGAGCACTGTGCCGCCCACAAGGTTCATCGCCCTGCTTAACTTGAACATCGCTGATCCGACGGAACGCATCTTTTCTCTCCCTCACCCAAATCCTACGTCTTGCACATAGTATAATCACCACTAGGCAGCAAGAGTGCCCTGTATCCTTTTCTTCTTTTTCAAAGTGCAGAACAACGTGCAATAATTTCAAGACAGAGGCTCAGAGGAGCGCGCGCACGATGCCCTTCTGCGAGGCTGTCGTATATAGGAGAACGCGATAAGGCAAGACCTGACTCTATTGGTGCGATATTCGTCGGCCCCATTCCAAGGACACAGGCCCAATAAGGTCCGGACATCTTTCGGTCGGGGCGATTTTTGATGGATCACGAGGCGCGCCGAGGCTTGGGCTACGGAGGCGTACCTGGGGGTACGTTGAGTAAGCACAGGCCGAAGGGCAACGAAGTTAGACGCAAAAAGCGCCCCGGCCGTTTAGAAGCGATAATACCACCACACATCAAAAGCCTCCCCCTTTATCCTATCCTTCACGTGATTCTTCTCCTTCAATATATAGTCCCTCGCCTGCGCTGCCAGTTCCTTGGGGTAATTGCCGAGAAGGTAATCTTCTTCCGTCGTCGAAATGCCTGCGCCTTCGAGCCTTGAGCGCATGGGCTCTGCGTTGTTGGCATCCATGACTATGAAATGGGGATAGTAATAAAGCGGGATAAACGCGAAAAACTTGTGCTTTAAGCCTGTTCGGGTTTTGTAGACGATCTTGAGGTGCTGGACATAACCCTGTTCCTTCTCCTCTTCCAGGGTCCTCGCTGTCTCCTCTCTGTCGAACCCTTCATCTTCCATCATTTCGATAAATGTCCCGAAATGAATGAGGCATTTATAATAGGTAGCATTGAGAATGCCCCTGAACATCAGCTCCTTGCGCGAAGTACGCTGAATGTCCCGGTAGAAGTCGACAATCTGATGGACCTTATGCGCGACGTTACTGCCGGGGCAAATGCGCAGTCTGCCCTTTTCTCGTGCGATCACCCCGTGCGTCAGGAGAAGGTCGACGGCTCTCGCCGCGTGAGACGCCTCGCCGACGGCCTTCAACAGCATGGGCTCGTCCCTTCCTTCTTCAGACTCGAGGAGTATCTCCAGAATGCGCGGAATGGACGGTGTATCGAATAGATGTCTGTAGTTGGCCATGTTTGACGAACACCTGCCTGTAGTTTATATTATTATCATCTCATTTCCGCAGGTTCAATACGATGCCAATGATATTTTCGGAAAGCAAGACCAGTGAACTCCTGGAAAAGTACCACCCTGTAGCAACCTCCCACTTGCTGCGATACGCCATCCTCGGGAAAATCGAAAGAGGAGAAGACGTTATCCCGGAAATTCACGGCAGGCAACAGGTGAAGGAGGACGTTGTCCGCGCGCTGCTTTCGGGCACCCATCCATACCTCGTGTCGGAGGAGGGTACGGGAAAGACCAGACTTGCACGCTCGATAACCAGGCTCCTCCTGCCGGTGCCGAGGATCAAGGGCTGTCCCTACAACGATGATCCCAAATGGCCGAAGGAAATGCTTTGTCCGCGATGCCGCGAGAGCAAGCACCCGGAGCGCGAATTCGGCGTCGAATGGATCACCGGAGAAGAGCGGTTTTCCAGGATACAGGGAAATGAGTACACGAATGAATCGAAGCTGCTCGGTCTCAAAGACATACAGGCGATTGCGCGCGGTATGAGCCCCAAGGACCCGCTCTCCTTCGCGGGCACGGGCGTCTTCCATGCGAATAGAGGACTACTCTTTGTGGACGAGCTTCCTGCAATACGGACGAAGGTCCAGGTCCTGCTTCACCCCATCATCGAAGAGAAGAAGGCGATCCTCGAAGAATACAATTGGGAATATCCCCTTGATCTCGTTGTCGTCGCCACGGGAAATCCGGAAGGTTTCTCGCACGTGAATGAGGTCCCGAGGCCGCTGCTTGACCGGCTGGAAACCATCTATATGGATCTTCCGGACGAGGATGTAGAATTCTTCATCATGATGAGTGAGCGCTTCGGCATGAAGAACGGCGATGTCCGTGAAGAGGATACAACCATCGACTTTCCCGATGTGATGAATCTCGCGCGCAAGGTGTATACGCCCTGGTGGATACTTTCGCTGATCAACAAGGCCGTGCGCCAGAGCAGGAGCTGCCGTTGGCTCGATCGGAAAGCAAGCATACGGGGGACGACGCGGGCAATAGATCACACCTATTCCAGCACAGAGATGGAAAGGCGACACGTTCCACGCCTTGTGGATGTGAGCAAAGGCTTGAGGCTCGCCCTGCGCGGGCGCGTGCAGCTCCGGCAGGATCTGGTCGATTTCGAGAACCCGCGTGAGACCATGCGAAAGGTCGACGAGATATCGGATGACCTTCTGAGAAATGCGCTCCTCGATTTGAGTAACGAGATCACGGCCGGGTGGAAGAAAGAGGACGTGATGAAGGAAGCGGAAGCCATGGTGGCGCTGCCGCCCGCCCAGTGGGCCGTTTTTCTGCAGCGCTCTGCCGTGTTGCAGGAAAGACTTACTGAGCTTGAAAAGCGCGGAAAGGAAAAATACGGACCGGATGGCGATAGTGCACGAAGCGGAGAGTTTCTGGAAGAGTACTTCTCGTCCGCGGCCGAATTTCTTGCCAACGTCTGCGCGGTGAAGAAATGGATCTACCTGCAGGATGTTGAAGAGGTATTCATCCCCAAAGAAGTATCGTGGGGCCAGAAGGGGACGTGGAGATGAACGCGCTGTGTGAACGCTGTACGGGGTGTGAGAGCGCCGACGATAAGACCCTCTACGAGCTTGCCCATATGGACGACAAGAGCATGTCCAGCATCGTCAATGAATGCAAGTACAATATGAAGGATTTGCAGGAGAAAGCCTGGGAGCATGCACAGAAGAGAATGGAGGAAGCGAGCGCCGGGCTGGAGGGCAAGCAAGAGAGACTGCGCGAAATGAAGGAAGAGTTCGCCAACAGACTGCTTGAACAGCTGGAGGCGGGCAAGGACCTTGACGGGATGATGGATGAGTACCTGTCGGACGAGTCCAGGCGCGCGCTTGAAGAAGAGCTGTCGATGTTGTCGGGATCGGATGAGGGCATCCAGTCGGAAGATATAAGGAACGGTCTCCAGGAATACATAGACAAGAATCTGGTCGAAATGGATGGGGAAGGAATCAGGATCACGCCGAAGGGTTGCAACCGTCTTGCCAAGTACGTTCTCAGAAAAATATGGGAGAATCTCTCAGGCATAAACAGCGGAACCAATCCCACCAAAGAAGAAGGCTTTGGCGTGAGCCACGGCTTCAGCACACGGCACTATGAGCATGGCGATGAGTTCGACAGGATCGATCTGGAATCGACGCTGATTGCGGCAATGGAGCGGCCACGCGAAGCCGAGGGACGTATCGAATTCGACGAAGAGGATATCCGGGTAAGAGAGACGCACGTCGACACAAGAATCCTCGTGGGCCTCATCGTGGATGAGAGCGGCAGCATGAGCGGAGACAAGATACACGCCGCCATGGACATCTCCGCTGCCCTGTCCGAATTGATGAGCAGAAACACGCGCGACAAGCTGAAGCTTCTTCTCTTTTCAAACCAGGTAAGGGAAGTGCCCTACTGGGATGTTATGAATCTGAATTTTGCCGGCGGCACCACCGACATAAAGGGCGCTTTGAAGCGTTTCAGAACATCAACGGCGCATATCACTGCTGATAAACAGGTCTACCTCATCACGGATACGGAGCCGAATTCCGAGGATGGCAGATATGTGGGTTTTGAGAAAGCTGCTGTCGGGGTCATAAATGAGGCTCAGGCTTATCAGCGCGACGGCATCACGCTCAACATCATCATGCTCGATAACACACCGCACCTCAAAGAATTCGCAACGCTCCTCGCACGAAGAAACCTGGGCAGAGTCTTTTTTGCCGAGCCCAAAGAGCTGGGCAGGGTGATCGTGGAAGATTATCTGCGCGCCAAAAAGAAACAGAAGCTGAAGAGAGTGCGATAGAAGACCAGTAGCCAGTTATCAGTCACCAGTCATCAGTAGCCAGTCACCAGTTATCAGTAGACCAGTTCCCAGTTTCGGAACCGCAGAAGAAAAAAGCCTGCCTCAGAATAACGTCATCCGGGAAGTCCCGCAGTAACTAAAACAATACTTTCCTACTTTCCTATGCCCATTGGTGCTTGAGATGAGGGTAGAGGAGAAGGTGAAGGCTGCGGCGGTGAAGGCTGCGGCGGTGAAGACGTCGTGGGCACGGCTTCCGGGCGAGGTCCGGGGCCCGGTGTACCAGAAGGATTTCCAGCGTTGGGATACACTTCACCCGTCCTCGGGTTAAGCACACCGCCCGGAACTTGCGGATACACTTCACCCGTCCTCGGGTTAAGCACACCGCCGGGTACCTGCGGATAGATTTCCCCTGTTCTGGGATTCAGAGCCCCTGGAGGACCCGGCACGGGTGCGCCTGGATTCTGGGCCAGGGTTTCGGCGGCAAGGCAGATATAAGAAGCAAACAGAAGGAATACGCAACTGGCCAGACAGATGATCATCTTTCTACGCAGTGGTTCCATGAAGCTTGTTCTCCTTTCCGGCAAGCAGCCGCTTGATATTGTCGCGATGCTTGTAAAAGATGATAAGAGCGACGATGAATGAGACAACAGTATATGCAGCAGGAGAACCGAGGATGAGAAGGAGAACCGGCATCAGCGCCGTACCGACGAGAGAACCCAGAGACACATAGCGCCACTTGAGGAGCACCAGCATGAAAACGATGAGGAGTATCGGAATTACAATGGGCTTGAGAGCAAGGAAGAGACCGAGCGCGGTGGCCACGCCCTTGCCGCCTCTGAAGCCAAGATAAATCGGCCATACATGGCCCGCAAACGCGGCAAGGCCACATGCAGCGATAACGACAGCGGGCTGATCGTAATGGATGGCGAGCCACGTGGGGAGAAATCCTTTGACGATGTCGCCTGCCAGCGTCAGGATGCCCAGTCCTTTACCGACCGTCCTCATCACGTTGGTGGCGCCGATATTCCCGCTGCCCCCCTTTCGGGGATCCTGCCCTTTCAACTTGGAAAGGACTACACCAACCGGTACAGAGCCGAGCAGATAGGAGAGAATAATATATGCGGCTGCCATTCTGGGTAAACATATGCGAAAGCAGACGCATTGTCAACGACTGCATCCGGGGGACCTGCATCTCGCGATAAACAATTCTCTGTGGAAATTGCCATGGCGAATCTATAAACTAATCGAATGCTCGGAACGTTGATCAATGCAGGAACCGTCATTATCGGAAGCTCTGTGGGGCTTCTTATCCATTCGCGGCTTCCCCGAAGGATAACGGCTATCGTCTTTCAGGGCATCGGCCTCTTTACGCTTTTCCTCGGCATCACCATGGCCATGAAGACCGGTAATTTCCTTGTTATGATCTTCAGCATTGTGCTCGGCGGTGTAGCCGGGGAACTGCTCGACATAGACGGCCGCATGACGAGGATGAGTGAATACCTGAAGAAGAAAATAAGATTGAAGAGCGAACGGTTCTCGGAAGGCCTCGTCACGGCATTTCTCATTTTCTGTATGGGCTCGATGAGTATTCTGGGACCGATAGAAGAGGGTCTGGGGAAGCCGCCCAATATCCTTCTCGCAAAATCGGTCCTTGATGCTTTTTCCTCTATGGCTTTGGCGGCGTCGTTAGGTGTGGGCGTCGCCTTTTCGGTGATTCCTCTTGTTATCTACCAGGGAGGTATCACGCTTTTTGCGAGTTACGTGCAGGGTTTCTTCACCAATGTTCTCATTAATGAATTGACTGCAGTCGGCGGCCTCCTGCTGATAGGACTCGGGATCGATATTCTGGAGATCAAGCGGTTGAAGATCCTGAATATGCTCCCGAGCCTCGTGATTGTGGTAATGCTGACGTATTTCTTTTTGAGATAGCCTGCACCGACCACACACTGCTTTCATCGCAGATGAACGCCGATAAGAGCAATGAGAGATGTTCGCAGATGAGTATGCCGTGGCCAGCATTGTGATACTGAGGCAATGCTGCCCACACTCCAGCGCTCCGCGCAGGCGTGTCACCTCACCGGAGGTGCTGCTGATTGACCGTCTGTGTCGTTCTATCACACAGGCGGTCAAAGACCACTCATCGGCGTTCATCATGGCCCTTATCCGTTTTTATCTGCGATAAAATTCTAGTTTTTCTCATGAAATTACAAGCAGTCGAATGGTCTGAGGGCGAGAATCTACGCGTTAACACAGCGTTCCGGTAGTTGACAAATATAGTCAAGATCGTTGTATAATAGGCTTCTGTAATGTTGCGGCTGAGGGAAGATATACATGCGATTTTCGAACGGGACCCTGCTGCGCGAAGCGTGCTCGAGATCGTTTTTTGTTATCCGGGTCTGCACGCGGTCTGGTTCCACAGGCTTGCCAGCTGGTTGTGGTCCCGCCGGCTCTACTTTCTCGGCAGGTTTACGTCTCACGTCGGACGCACATTGACGGGCATCGAGATTCATCCGGGTGCTACGATAGGGAGAGGCTTTTTTATAGATCACGGTATGGGGATTGTGATCGGTGAAACTGCGGAAATAGGCGACAATGTGACTCTCTACCACGGCGTGACGCTGGGCGGGACAACGTGGCAAAAAGGCAAACGCCATCCCACGATCGGCAATAACGTTGTCATTGGCGCGGGCGCGAAGGTTCTCGGGCCGGTTACGATCGGCGACAACACGCGTATCGGCGCCAATTCCGTGGTGATCTCGGAGATACCGTCCAACTCGATTGTGGTTGGCATTCCCGGTAAAGTAGTCTTCCGGGTTGAGGGAGAAAAGCGGATAGCGCTCGATAGAGAATTCATGCCCGACCCACAGGCAATAGCTATACGATCGCTCCTCGATCGAGTGACGCAGCTCGAAGAGAGGATGGACAGGCCTTATGAAGCTAATGCAACCAACGCAGCCAATACAGACTATACAGAACACGCGGATCATGCAGACGACCATATATGAAGAGCGGTTCTACAGGGGACTCTCACAGCCCTCCGACCTGCACTGCTTTGAAGTAAAGCTGAAGGAAACAGATCTTTTCTGCTGCGCAAGTGTCGACGTTCGGAAGTTGATCGAGGAGAGGGTAGTACATTACAGACACCAGCTCGAACGCTATATAGAACATCGGCCTGACTTCCTGCACAGCCTGGTGCCCCTGGAGGCGGATCCGTTTGCGCCAACCATTGTAAAACAGATGATTGCCGCATCAGCATCTGTCGGCGTCGGACCCATGGCCTGCGTTGCCGGGGCTGTGGCCGAGTTTGTCGGCCGCGACATCGAACCCCTCTGCGAGGAGTATATTATTGAGAATGGCGGCGACATTCAACTGCGGACAAAAAAAGAGAGGCTCGTCCTTATTTATGCAAAAGAGTCTCCTTTCAGCAATAAGCTGGGAATACGTTTAAAGTCGAGAGACAGCGCATACGGCGTCTGCACTTCTTCGGGTACCGTCGGCCCCTCGTTGAGTTTCGGCAAGGCGGATGCGGTCTGCGTAGTCGCTTCATCGGCCCTCTTTGCAGATGGTCTGGCCACGCGTGTCGGCAATATGGTGCTAAAGCCGGAGGATATCCAGGGCGCACTGGAAGCGGGGAAAACGTACAAGGAAGTAATGGGTATCCTCATTATTCTCGGTGATAAGATGGGCGTTTGGGGAGACCTGGACTTGGTAAAAGTATAGAAGTGAGCAGTGAGCAGATGGCGGATGACAGACGGCAGATGGCAGATGACAAAGAGCGGATGACAGATGACAGATGGCAGAGAGGAACAAGCAACAACGGCCGCTGCAAGGGTTTGACTGCTGACAGCTCACATTGAACAGGGCTTGACTGCTCACTATTGACTATTGGGAGGACGCAGGAGCTGATGAAAAAACGGGTAATACTCAGGTTCAAGAGAAATACGATTGACAAGCCGATTGTCTACCATCTTGCCAAAGATTACGGTCTCGTCTTCAACATTCTCAGGGCCAGCATTTCGCCTAAAGCAGAGTCGATGATGGTGATGGAAATAGAGGGCGAAGAGGGCGACTTTAACAAGGGGATGGAGTACCTTCGCCAAGCCAATATAGCCATCGAGCCGATAGAACAGGACATCAACAGAGATGAAGAAAAGTGCGTTCATTGCGGGCTGTGCACGAGCGTGTGCGCGACCGAGGCTCTGGATATGGATAGAGAAACGATGACGGTTGGTTTCGATTATGAAAAATGTGTCGCCTGCGAACTGTGCGTGCGTGTCTGCCCGGTCAAGGCGATGAACGTATCGTTCACGTAACAGTGACGAGTGACAAGCGATGAGCGACAAGTAACAAGTGGCCAGCCAACAGTGAACAGTGGCCAGTGAGTAACAGCCGAAAGACAAAGATGAGATGGGTCTGTTCCGAAGCTTCATGTGCTGCGCCACATATGCTTCTTTGTACCTACTGGTGACTGGTAACTGGACACTGGTTACTGTTTTTTGGGGGGTTCCATGAGAAAAGTTTACCTGGATTACAATGCAACGACTCCTATCCATCCTGAGGTGGCCCAGTTCGCGCTGCCATTCCTGCATGAGTTGTTCGGCAACCCCTCCAGCATGCACTGGGCGGGCAGGGAAGTGCGTCCCTACATCGAGCAAGCGAGGGAGTGCATAGCCGATATGATCCATGCGCATCCCGAGGAGATTGTCTTCACGAGTTGCGGCACGGAGTCTGATAATCAGGCCATTAAGGGCGTTGCCTTCGCGCGACGAGACAAAGGAAATCACATTATTACGACAAAGGTGGAACACCCCGGTGTCCTCAGCACCTGCGCCTACCTGGAGAAACGCGGCTTTGACGTGACCTACCTGCCGGTCGACTATTACGGTGTTGTTGCGCCTGACGACGTGAGAAAGGCAATAAGGAAAGAGACAATCCTGATTTCCGTAATGCACGCCAATAACGAAACAGGAACGCTCATGCCGATAGAGGAGATCGGCGCCATCGCGCATGAGGCGGGCGTGCTTTTCCATTCGGATATGGTTCAGGCGCTCGGCAAGATTCCGATTGACGTGAACAGGATGCATGTGGATTTGGGAGCCTTTTCAGGACATAAGGTGTATGCGCCCAAGGGTGTCGGTATCCTGTATATGAGAGAAGGTCTCGATCTCGATAATTTGATTCATGGTGGCCACCAGGAGTCCGGACGGCGCGCCGGAACCGAGAACCTGATCGGGATAGCCGCATTCGGAAAGGCCTGCGAGGTAATGCATCGGGAGATAACTGATGAGGCCCCGAGGATCGAACGCCTGCGCAAAAAGCTTCTGGACGGCATCAGGTCCCGTATCGACGATGTGCAGTTGAACGGTCACCCTGAGTTTCGACTTCCTAACACGCTCAACTTAAGCTTCGGATTTGTGGAGAGCGAATCGTTGCTCATCGGTCTCGATCTGGCGGGGATCGCCGTTTCATCCGGGTCCGCCTGTTCCTCAGGCTCACCGGAACCCTCCCACGTGCTTCTGTCTATGGGCATAGCACCGGAACTCTGTCAGGGAGCGCTGAGAATGAGCCTCGGCAGCGATACGACAGACGAAGATATTGACTACGTGCTCGACGTCCTGCCCGAAGTAGTCGGAAGGTTGCGCAGCATGTCACCGTTTTATAAAAAGCGAGTTTAAAGTGAGCAGTCAGCAAGTCAGCAGTCAGCCCCAACAATCACGTAAAGCCCTTGCAGTGGCCGTTGCTGCTTGTTTCTATCCGCCATCCGCTCTCCGTCATCCGTCATCTGTCATCTGTCATCCGTCATCCCTCTGCTGCTCAGGGTTCCCGGTCATGACTTTCTTCATCTACACCACCGGTTGTAAATCAAACCAATGGGATTCCTATGTGATCGCGGGGAACCTCAAGAAAAAAGGCCTTGTCCCGGGCTCCATGGAGCACGCAGGACTCCTTATTGTAAATGGTTGTACGCTCACGCAAAATGCGGAGAAGGATATCAGGAGATTTATACAAAAAGCCAGGAGTGTTAATCCGGCAGCCAGGATCGTGCTCACCGGCTGCCACGCGCAGGTGTATCCGGAACGAGCGTTTGGAGCGGACCTGGTGCTCGGCCAGAAGGAACGATTTACGATCGCCGACATGCTTGAGGAGAAAGGATGCAGGAGCGAAAGAACGAGGGATTTCCCTTTGGAAGATTTTTCGATTAATGGACATTTCAAAGACCGTACGCGGTTTTTTTTCAAGATACAGGATGGCTGCGATAGATTTTGTACCTATTGCATAGTGCCGTACGCGCGCGGACGCGTGAGATCGCGGTCTGCTGCCGACATTGTGCGGGGAATGGCCATGCTCAAGGAAAAGGGTATTCAGGAGGTTGTCCTTACAGGCATCGATATTGCGAGCTACAAAGATCCTTCATCGGGATGCTCTTTCACAGGACTTCTCAGAACCCTTGAATCGGTTGATACGCCGTCCAGGATCAGGCTGAGCTCTGTTGACCCTTCCGCCATAGACGATGAGTTGGTTGAGACCATGGCAGCGAGCAGAAAACTTGCGCGCAGTATCCATATCCCTCTGCAAAGCGCTGACACGCATGTCTTGAAGCGCATGGGAAGGCCTTACGGGCAGGATGCCATACGAAAGATCGTGAACACGCTTACGCACCGGATTAAAGATATCGGTATTGGGATGGACGTCATGGCCGGCTTCCCGGGTGAAGATGATCGAGCATTTCTGGAGACGTATAGCGTCCTCGAGTCACTTCCCATTTTCTATCTTCATGTTTTTCCTTACTCTGACAGGGCAGGTACGAAAGCATCGCTCATGGCTGAAAAAGTCGGAGAGGCGACCAAGAAGGAACGCGTGCGAAAACTTAAGAAACTGGACGGCGCCAAAAGAGAGGCATTTTACCGGAAATTTCTCGGGGAACAGGTATCCATCATTCCGGAAAGCAAGCTGTACAGGGGAAGGTTCATGAGAGGCTACAGCGAGGAGTATCTTCCTGTCTACATACCGTTTCAGAAATCTCTTGAGAACAGGCTTACGACCGTTACGATAGAAAGGATGGAGAGGAATCTCCTCATAGGAGGGTGATCGATGCCGGGAATGTTGCTGATAAGACTGGTCTGGATAGTGTCGTGGCTACTGGATATCTACATCTGGATCGTCATTATCAGGGCGGTGCTCTCCTGGGTGAGGCCCGACCCCTATAATCCGATCGTTCGTTTCATCTGTAATCTTGTTGATCCCGTGACCTATCGCATGTCGAAAATTATCCCGACCCGCTTCGGCATGGTCGATCTTTCACCGCTCATCCTCATTGTGGTGGTGCAGCTTATCCGGGCGATATCTGCTCCCTGCCCTGGTTTCCGGTTTCATGGGTTTCTAGGTCCCGCATGAACGTTGACGTACGGGTCACACCCGGAGCAAGAAAGAGAGAAATGAAGCGGGAGGGAGAAGGTTTAGTGATAAAACTTCTTGCCCGGCCGCAGGAGGGAAAAGCAAATCGGGAATTGGTCGAGTATCTGGCGGATGCCTTTCGCGTCAGGAAGAGCGATGTGCGGATCATGTCAGGAGAAAAAGGGAGAAAGAAAGTGGTCTCTCTGCCGGTGGATCAAACCGGATTTGAGGCGGTTCTTAAAGAATTAGAGTAGTTTATTGGGTCTTAAAGGGTTTATAAACTTGACTTTTCCGGTGTAAAATCTTTATATTACTATCCTCAAAAACCGGGGAAGGCGTTTGCGGGACAGATGATCGTTAAGCTGCACGATATTGAAGAGTCTATCGTTGTAAAAGGCACAATGGATGGCTCGAAGTACAAGAGGCCTGAGGATGCAGACCTCGCATTCGAATCGCCCATTGAGTTTGAGCTGACGGTGAGCAAGTTCGGGACTGATGTACGTGTTGAAGGGCCGGTAAGCTGCACGATGAGAATTACCTGCGACCGTTGCGCGGAATCGTTTCCCTTGCCGGTAAGCGCCCATCTCGATATCGGACTGGCGCCGAAAGATGATCAACCGGAGCTTCCCGAAGTGGAGCTCGGCGACGAGGAATTGAGCCTCTATTATTATGAGGGTGACGAACTGGAACTGGAGCCGTATGTGTATGAAGAGGTGATGCTGGCGATCCCGATCAAGGCGCTCTGCAATGAGGCCTGCAAGGGTATCTGTCCCATCTGCGGAAAAAACCGGAACGCCGAAGAGTGTAAATGCGGGGATTCCAGGGGTGCTGTTTTAGGTGAGAAGCTGAAGGTATTCTTAAAAGAAGGATAAGGAGAAAAACATGGCCGTTCCAAAGAGAAAGACCTCTCGATCGAAAAGAGACAAGAGAAGAGCCCACGATAAGCTTTCGGCCCCCAGCGTTATTCTCTGTCCGAACTGCAAAGAACCCGCTCTTCCGCATCAGGTTTGCCCGAAGTGCGGCGTGTACAGGGGCAAGAAGTACCTGGAAGTTGAAGAGCTCTAGGAATGATCAGGGTAGCTGTCGATGCGATGGGGGGCGATAACGCCCCCCACGCTATCGTAAAAGGGGCTGAAGCGGCCTGGAGAGAACAGATAGCCGAGCCGGTTCTCGTCGGCGACGAGAAAACCATCAGGTCGCTTCTGGACGCGAACTCCAGGATTGAAGTGGTGCACGCGCCCAGCTTCGTGGAGATGCGCGAATCGCCTTCAACGGCTTTGCGAAAGAAGCGCGATTCATCTATCAACAAAGCTTACGAATTGCAGTCCTCCGGGAATGTGGAGGCTGTTATCAGTGCAGGAAATTCCGGTGCGACCATGGCCTTTGCCATTTTCACGCTGGGAAGGATACCGGGAGTGGAAAGGCCGGCAATCATGTCCTTTCATCCCAATGTCAACGGTGAACTCTCGGTCTTGCTGGATTCGGGCGGCAACGTGGACTGCAAGCCGAGCCACCTTGTCCAATTTGCGATCATGGGTTATGTCTATGCGAAATACGGCATGGGCAGAGAGAATCCGAAAGTCGGCCTTTTGTCGAACGGCGAGGAAGAGACGAAAGGCAATGAATTAACGAGAGAGGCTCACGCTCTTCTCCGCGGCGTCAACGTGAACTACGTCGGTTACGTCGAGGGCACCGATATGCATAACGGCACTACCGATGTGGTCGTGAGTGACGGTTTCGTAGGGAATGTCGCGCTCAAGATAAGCGAAGGCATAGCCGAGGCTATGACGACGTTCTTGAGAGAGCGTATACGCCAAAAATTTTCGAGAAAACTGGGGTACTTTTTGCTGTCGGACGTTTTCAAGGAACTTGCCCGGACCGTTGACTATTCCGAGTACGGTGGCGCGCCTCTTGTAGGCGTGAACGGAGCCACGATCATCTGTCACGGAAAGTCTAACGAGAAGGCGATTAAGAATGCGATAGCCATGGCCAGAGACCTTGCCGCAAAAAAAATATCGGCTCACCTGGCTGAGGCGATGCGAGAGTACAGAGATTCACGTGGGCAGACCCGTGGTGTTTGAAGTGTAACACGAGAGCTGGTGCCCGGGTCTTGCGAGCACACCATATATATACTACTCACGAGGGGAGACGGAGGAGAACTGACATGGATTATTTTTTCACTGAAGAGCAGAAGCAGATACAGACTCTCGCGCGAAGGATCGCCGAAGAAAAAGTGATGCCCATAAGGGCAGAACTGGACGAGACCGAAACTTTTCCGCGGGAAATCATGAACCTTTGCGCGGACGCAGGACTATTCGGGGTGAGTATCCCTGAAGCGTACGGAGGTCTTGGCGGAGGCTCGCTGGAGAACTGTATCGCGGTTGAAGAACTGAGCAGGGCGTGTCTTGGCGTATCCGTGAGCTATGCAGCAAGCCTGCTGGGCTCCTATCCTATTTTGATCGGAGGCTCAGAGGAGCAGAAAAAGAAGTACCTGCCCGATGTGGCGAAAGGTAAGAGCATAGCAGCCTTCGGTCTGACAGAGGCCGGAGCGGGTAGCGACGCTGCAGGGATCAGGACCGAAGCACGGAAAGTGGGTGACGAGTACATACTCAACGGGACAAAACAATGGATCACGAACGGAGGCGAGGCCGATCTCTATTCAGTGATCGCCATCACGGACAGGACCAAAGGTGGCAGGGGCGCGACAGGCTTCATCCTTGAGAAAGGCATGGAAGGTTTTTCATTCGGCAAGAAAGAGAAGAAGCTCGGTATCAGGGCGTCAGCGACCAGAGAGCTGGTCTTCCAGGATTGCAAAGTTTCCAAAGATCGTGTTATAGGTAGAGAAGGCATGGGTTTCATCCTTGCCATGAGGACGTTTGACCGCACGCGTCCGGGCATCGGCGCGCAAGCGGTCGGCGTGGCGCAGGGGGCACTGGAGGCAGCAGTAGCATACGCGAAAGAACGCGAACAGTTCGATAGAAAAATAATATCGTTCCAGGCTATACAGCACATGCTTGCCGACATGGCGACGCAGGTTGAAGCAGCACGCGCACTTGTCTATGCAGTAGCGCGCTATATTGATTCGAATCCGAGAGAGTTTTCAAAAGTGTCGGCTATGAGCAAGGTCTTCCCCAGTGATGTTGCCATGAAAGTGACGGTGGATGCGATTCAAGTCTTCGGGGGTTATGGCTACATGAGAGATTACCCCATCGAAAAAATGATGCGTGATGCCAAGATCCTTCAAATTTATGAAGGCACCAACCAGATACAGAGAAACGTTATCGCGCTTGAGTTGATCAAGGAAGCGGCCTCCAGAAAGAAGAAGTAAAGAAAAGATGAAGAAGGTTGGCGCTCTTTTCCCCGGACAGGGGTCTCAATATGTAGGAATGGGCAAGAAGCTCTACGAGCGCTTCGAGAGCGTACGCGCCTTATTCCATGCGGCTGATGCGGCAGCAGGCTTCTCTATGTCGGATCTGCTTTTTAGCGGGCCGGAAGAGGAGCTTCGGAAAACGTATAACACCCAACCGGCGATTCTCCTGGCAAGTTTCGCGGCATGGACTGTGCTCGAGCAGGAGACCGGTATAAAGCCTTTTCTGCTTGCGGGACACAGCCTGGGCGAGTATACGGCGCTTGTCGCGAGCGGCGCGATTACTCTTGAGGACGGCGTGCGACTGACCAGAAAAAGAGGACTTCTCATGGAAGAGGCCTGTCCTGCGGGCACGGGCGGTATGGTTGCACTCATAGCTCCGGACATGGAAAAGGTTAACGCGGTCTGCCGGCAAATTTCGCACGATGATTATGTTGCAGGCGCTGCAAATTTGAATTCGCCCGAGCAGGTCGTGCTTTCGGGAGACAGTGATGCATTAAAGGAAGCAGTCGAGAAATTGAAGGGTGCTTACAAGAAAGCTGTTTTTCTCAATGTGTCGGGCCCTTTTCACAGCGCTTTGATGAGACCGGCCGCGGAAAAGCTGAAAGAGGAACTTACCGGAGTCACCATTTCTGCAATGAAAACTCCGGTTGTCTCAAACGTAGACGCAGTTCCGAATAAAGAATCATCAGGTGTCATCGACCTGCTGTACCGGCAGATGTTCTCTCCTGTGCTGTGGGAGAGTTGCGTGAGAACCATGGCAGCCGAAGGGGTCGAACTTTTCGTGGAGGTCGGGCCGCAGAAGGTGCTTACCAACCTCGTGAAACGGATAACCCCGGAGATACCCTGCCTTCATGTGGAAGAGATGGAAGAGATCGACGCAGTAAGGGGGCAGCTGTGAAAGGTAAAGTAACGATCCTCACCGGCGGGGCGCAGGGCATCGGGAGAACTATAGCAGAGTTTCTGGCGGATCAGGGAAGCGATCTCGTCATCTTCGATGTGCTCGACGGAGAGGCCACGGTTGCCGCTTTACGCGAAAAGGGGGTGAGGTCCTCCTATTACAAGGTGGATGTTTCGAACCTCGGCCAGGTCGAGCAGGCGGTTGCATCCGTAGTGAAGGAGATGGGTGGCATCGACAACCTCGTCAACAATGCGGGGATTACCCGTGATAAACTGCTGGTCAGGATGTCTGAAGAAGAATGGGATCAGGTGATCAGAGTAAACCTGAAAGGCGTATTCGCCTGCACCAAGGCGGTGATGCGACACATGCTGAAGAAAGGTGGAAGCATAGTCAATATTTCTTCTATCGCAGGCTTGATGGGTAATGCAGGCCAGTCGAATTATGCTGCCAGCAAAGCAGGGATTGTCGGTTTCACTAAAAGCGTTGCGCGGGAGTATGGAGAACGTCAAATACGGGTGAACGCCGTAGCCCCGGGCTTTATCGTGACGAAGATGACAGATACGCTCGACGAAGCGTGGAAGGAAAAAACAGTCAAAGCCATACCGCTCGGAAGAGCGGGCGAGCCGATGGATGTGGCCCGTGTTGTCTATTTTCTTCTTTCGGAGTATAGTGCCTACGTCACAGGCGAGACCATAAATGTCAGTGGCGGTTTATATACGTGAGGAGGGATTATTCCCTCAACAAAACCAGGAGGTGGCTTAATGGCAGTTACTGAAAAGGTCAAGAAGATGATCGTGGAGCAGCTGGGAGTGAATGAGTCGGAAGTAGTGCCGGAGGCGAAATTCATCGATGATCTGGGGGCTGATTCCCTTGATATCGTCGAACTTGTGATGGCCCTTGAAGACGAATATGGCATCGAGATTCCTGACGAGGATGCGGAGAAGATTGAGACAGTGGGCGATGCAATAAAATATATTGAAGAGCACATGAAGAAAGAGTGAGGGGTGTCGCGTGAAACGGCGTGTAGTTGTAACCGGGATGGGCTTGGTAACGCCTCTCGGGACAGGTCTGGATAACGTGTGGGATCTGATCCTGCAGGGTAAATCGGGGATTGCGCCCATAACGAGGTTCGATGTGACGCGCCACGAGACGAAGATCGCGGGGGAAGTGAAGAATTTCAACCCTGAAGATTATATTCCCCGCAAAGAGGTCAAGAAAATGGACCTCTTTATTCATTATGTCCTCGCTGCTGCGCAGACTGCTGTCAACGATGCCAAGCTGGATATGACAAAGGAGCAGAGCGACAGGGTCGGTGTTGTTGTGGGCACCGGTCTCGGAGGCTTGCCCACGTTAGAGAAATATCATCAGATACTCATGGAGAGGGGTCCGGACAGAATCAGCCCGTTCTTCATTCCGATGCTTATTGCGAATCTGGCCCCCGGTCATATAGCGATGCAGCATGGGATGAAAGGACCGAATATCTGTATCGTGACAGCCTGCGCAACGGGATCTCACTGCATCGGCGAGGGCTCCCGGATCATTCAGTATGGCGACGCCGATGTGATCGTCGCAGGCGGAACAGAGGCCAACCTTACGCCGCTCACCGTAGGCGGCTTCAATGCCATGAAGGCGCTTTCCACGAGAAACGATGAGCCGGAGAAGGCCTCCCGGCCTTTTGAGAAGAACAGGGACGGTTTCATCGTGGGTGAAGGTGCGGGCATCGTTATTCTGGAAGAGCTGGAACACGCCCGCGAGCGCGGAGCGAGGATCTACGCTGAGCTGATCGGCTACGGCTACAATGCGGATGCCTATCACATTACAGCGCCGGCTCCGGACGGAGAAGGTTTTGTGCGCTGCATGAGAATGGCGTTGAAAAATGCGCAGCTCTCAACGGACCAGGTCGACTACATCAATGCCCATGGCACCTCAACGGAGTTAAACGATTACACTGAAACGATTGCGATCAAAGAAGTGTTCGGGGATCGGGCAAAGAAGATCCCCGTGAGTTCGACCAAGTCGATGACGGGTCATCTCCTGGGTGCAGCCGGAGCGATAGAAGCGGTATTTTCCGTCCTGAGCATCAGGGATCAGATCTGTCCACCCACTATCAATTATGATGAGCCTGACCCGCAGTGCGATCTTGATTATGTGCCGAATACAGCGCGGAAACATGCTGTTAATGTCACCTTATCCAACTCCTTTGGGTTCGGCGGAACGAATGCAACCCTCATTTTTCGGGGCATGTAGAAAAGATAGGGTCCGGGGTCCAGGGGCCTGGGTCCAGTAGAACCTGAGAAATGAGACAAAGCATAGAAATCGATGGATGACCGCGCCGCCGGCGCCAGGACTTAGAAGATAGGGTCGGGTACCCGCTAGCGGGTGTGCCCGGGTCCAGGGTCCAGAGAAACCAAATAAACCAAAGAAACCAGATAGACGAAAAGATGGAAGCGGTCAAGACGGTTGATAAAGAAATTTATGAGCTCGTCCGCAAGGAACTGGAACGGGAGGAGCATAGTATCATCCTGATTGCTTCCGAGAACTATGTTGATAAAGCAATCCTTGAGGTTCAGGGAAGTATACTGACCAATAAGTACGCCGAAGGCTATCCTGAGAAAAGATACTACGGCGGGTGCCAATTCCTGGATGGCATCGAGCGCACGGCCATTGAACGGGCCTGCACGCTCTTTGGCGCCGAACACGCAAATGTTCAACCGCACTCGGGCTCAAGCGCCAATATGGCAGCAATGTACGCAGTGCTCAACGTGGGGGATAAGGTTCTGGGGATGAGCCTTGCGCACGGCGGTCACCTGACGCACGGCGCTCCGGCAAATTTCTCAGGGAAATTCTATAAGCCGGTCTTCTACACCGTGTCGAAAGAGAATGAGCTCATCGACTATGACGAGGTGAGAGAGATCGCCTTAAAAGAGAAACCCCGGATGATCATCGCCGGAGCGAGCGCCTATTCGCGCATTCTTGATTTTGAGCGGTTCAGGAAGATTGCCGACGAAGTGGGAGCCTATCTTTTCGTCGACATAGCGCACATTGCCGGCGCTGTTGCTACAGGCCTGCATCCGAGTCCGGTACCGCATGCCCACATTGTGAGCACGACGACGCACAAGACGCTGCGCGGTCCGAGAGGAGGCCTGATCCTGTGCAGAAAGGAGTTCGCCAGGGCGGTTGACCAGGCGGTTTTTCCAGGCACGCAGGGCGGTCCGCTCATGCATGTCATCGCAGCAAAGGCAGTTGCCCTGAAGAGCGCCATGGCACCGGAGTTCAAGGCGTATCAAGAACAGATCGTAAAGAATGCGCGTCACCTGGCGGGCAGTCTCGCAAAGAAAGGATATCGTATCGTCTCGGGGGGCACAGACAATCATCTCTTTCTGGTCGACCTCTCTGGCAGGGGAATCACAGGCATAGAGGCGGAAAAGGCTTTGGAGCGAAGCGGTATTATGGTGAACAAGAACCTTATCCCGTTTGATTCCAAAGGTCCGAACACGGCGAGCGGCATTCGGATCGGGACGCCGGCCGTCACGACACGAGGCATGAAGGAAGGCGAGATGGACACAATCGCTGACATGATAGACACGGTTCTGCAGGACCATGGAAACACGACCCTCCATCGGACAATGCAGGAGCGCGTCAAAGCATTGTGCAAAGGCTTCCCCTTCTATTCATCCATCTATTCATTATGAAAAAAAGCCGGCCTGGTTGGAACTCTTATTTCATGGAGATCGCGCGTATTGTTTCTAAAAGGTCTACATGCTTGCGGCGGAGTGTAGGCGCTGTCATCGTGAAAGAGAAGAGAATGCTCTCCACCGGATATAACGGACCTCCCATGGGCCTTGCGCATTGCGAGGACGTCGGTTGTGTCAGGGAGCAGCAGAACGTGGTCTCGGGTGAGCGACATGAACTCTGCCGCGGGCTTCACGCGGAGCAGAACGCGATAATTCAGGCTGCTTACCACGGCGTGCCGATCAAGGGAGCAGACATCTACTCGACACATCTTCCCTGTTCGATTTGCGTCAAGATGATCATCAATGCCGGCCTCCAGAGGATATTCTATCTCGAAGGATATCCTGATGATCTTGCCTCGCGATTAATCGAAGAATCGGGTATAATAATAGAACAGTTGACAGTGGCCAGTGACGAATGACAAGTGGCCAGTGGCCAGTGCCTGATGCCCAGATGAGACAAACCCGCTCGCGTCTTGTAGCCGTTTCCAGTTTTTTTCTGTTTCCACTGGCTACTGACAACTGGCTACTGACAACTGGCCAATGGCCACTGGTGTTTCAATGAAATGTCCCCACTGCGATTATGTAGAGAGTAAGGTGCTCGACTCCCGTACCAGCAAGGAGATGGACACGATACGGAGGCGGCGCGAGTGTCTGAAGTGCGGAAAGCGGTTCTCAACGGTAGAGACTATCGAGGAAGGGCTTCCGCTCGTGATCAAAAAGGACGGAAGGCGCGAGGTCTTCGATCGCATGAAGATCCTCGGCGGCTTGAAGAAGGCCTGCGAGAAAAGGCCTGTCGCGGTCGCAAACCTGGACAGAATACTTTCGCGGATCGAGTATAGTCTGAGCGAGCGAGGCGAAAAAGAGATCAAGAGCACCGAGATCGGACAGATGGTCATGGATGAATTGAAGACGCTGGACGAGGTTGCCTTTGTCCGTTTTGCCTCGGTCTACAGGCAGTTCAAAGACATTACGGAATTCATGGAGGAACTCAAGGACCTCCTTCTCAAGAAGGGAGAGAGATGACAGAAGCGGAGTTCATGCGCAAGGCCATAACCCTGGCACGGCGCGGTCTTGGAACAACGTCTCCCAACCCCATGGTGGGTGCAGTTGTGGTAAAAGGGGGCAAGATTGTCGGAGAAGGTTACCACCAAAAAGCCGGCGAAGCGCACGCTGAGGTAATTGCTCTGGAAAAAGCGGGGCCGCGTGCACGCGGGGGCTTGCTGGTCCTCAACCTTGAACCATGCTGCCACACCGGGAAAACCCCTCCGTGCGTCAACGCCATCATAAAAGCGGGTTTACGCAAGGTTGTTGTAGCCATGCAGGATCCGAACCCGCTCGTTAACGGCAAAGGCATAGAGCTGCTTCGAAAGGCAGGCATCGATGTCAAGGTCGGCTTGCTTGAACACGAGGCCAGAATCCTGAATGAAACTTTTGTTACCTATGTAGAAAATAAAAGGCCGTTCTTTCTCGTGAAGGGTGCGGTGAGTCTCGACGGCAAGATAGCCACGAGGATCGGCGAGTCAAAGTGGATATCGAATGAGGAATCAAGAGAGTACGTGCAACAATTACGCTCGGTGATGGATGGTATTATGGTCGGCATAAATACCGTTATCCTCGACAATCCGTTGCTGCTCCCGAAGGTGAGCAAACCAAAAAGATACCCTGTGCGTATTGTGCTCGATTCAAAGCTTCGCATACCGCCAGGCTGTGAGCTCGTAAAGACAGCCGACAAGTTCAGGACTATCGTCTTTACCCTTGCCGATTCGAGACAGGACAAGGAGAGCCGCCTGAAGTCGCTCGGTGTGGAGGTGGTGCGGGTCGCCTCCGAAGAAAACGGCAGAGTGTCGCTTTCCGCTGTGTGTAAGGAACTCAGGCAGCGCGAGATCACCAGCGTGCTGGTCGAGGGTGGCGGAGAATTGAATAGCTCTTTCATCAGCGAAAAGCTCGCGGATAAGATCGTGATCTTTTATGCGCCCAAATTGATCGGGGGCAAGAACGCGCCAAGCCTGATCGGAGGAAAAGGGATTGATTTCATGAGGGATGCCTGCCGGATCGATATATCCTCGGTCAAGAAGATGAAGGATGATATCTGCGTGGAAGGTTATGTTCACAGGGATAATTGAGGATGTCGGCACGATCGGCGCCATTAATAAGCTGAGTGGACGATGGGTCATCTCGGTCCGCACCGCTCTTCCCATGGCCGAAATACGAGATGGCGACAGCATTGCGGTCGACGGGGTCTGTCTCACGGTTACCGGCCTCGACAGGGAGATGTTTCATGCGGATGCCTCTCTGGAAACACTCAATGTCACGACGCTCAGCAACAAATCGGTCAATGACAGAGTTAACCTGGAGCGGGCTATGCGGACCGATTCCAGATTCGGCGGTCACATCGTGATGGGCCATGTGGACGGCGTGGGGCGGATTGAGGCGATCAAGAAAGCCGGTGATTCGATAGCATATACGATAGGTATCCAGAAGGAGCTGGCGCGGTACGTCGTGCGTAAAGGATCGATATCACTGGATGGCATAAGCTTGACAGTAAACGATCAAAGTGATACTACATTTACCGTCAACATTATTCCGTACACGGCCGCGCATACAGCCCTAGGGCTCAAGGTTCCAGGAGATACGATAAACATAGAGACGGATATTCTCGGCCGGTACGTTGAGAAATTCCTGACTGCCGAGCGGGGAGGCGGGATTGATCTCGATTTTCTTTATACGCATGGGTACATAAGAGGCAGTGACCAGTGACCAGTAAACGGTGATCAGTAAACAGTGATCAGTGACCCAGTTTGAGATGGAGAAGCGGCAAGGCAGAAAAGGGCTCTGAAGAACGTGACCAGTGAGGAGTTTAAAGATACCGAAGGAGTAGATGAAGCATGGCTATAACAGGAGTTGAAGAGGTTCTTGAGGATATAAGAAACGGAAAGATGGTTATCGTCGTCGATGACGAGGACCGTGAAAACGAAGGCGATGTGATGATGGCCGCTGAAAAGGCTACTCCGGAGACTATCAATTTCATGGCGCGCTACGCGTGCGGCTTGATCTGTCTTTCTCTGACCGAAGAGAGGGCAGCGCACCTCAAACTCCCGCTGATGGTGAGAGACAATACGTCGCCGTACAGGACCGCGTTCACAGTCTCTATCGAGGCGCGCCACGGTGTGAGCACCGGCATTTCGGCATACGACCGGTCCACGACGATACTTACCGCCATCGACGAAAAGACGGAGGCTGAGGATCTTTCCCGTCCCGGCCACATATTTCCGCTGATTGCAAAAAGGGGCGGTGTTCTGGTCAGGGTAGGACATACGGAGGCCTCCGTTGATCTCGCGCGACTCGCCGGGCTCAAGCCCGCAGGCGTCATTTGCGAGGTCATGAATGAAGACGGGCGCATGGCGCGGCTTCCCGATCTTGAAGTGTTTGCCGAGAAGCACGACTTGAAGATCGTCACCATTGCCGACCTTATCAAGTACAAGATGAGGGCGGAAAAGTTCGTCAGGAGAGTGGTCGACGCGCGACTTCCCACACGGGATGCCGGTGAGTTCAGGCTCGTCGGATACGAGAACGAGGTGGATGGCAAGGAACACGTGGCTTTAGTCCAGGGTGAGATCAGCGAGGACGATGTAGTTCTGGTGAGGGTCCACTCCGAGTGTCTGACAGGAGACGTTTTTCACTCCATGAGGTGCGATTGCGGCGAGCAGGTACATGCTGCCATGTCCATGATCCAGAGAGAGGGGAAAGGCGTTCTGCTCTACATGCGCCAGGAGGGAAGGGGCATCGGTCTTTTGAACAAGATAAAAGCCTACAGCCTCCAGGACGAAGGAAGAGATACGGTGGAAGCCAATGAAGATCTGGGATTTCAGGCTGATCTCAGGGATTACGGCATCGGCGCTCAGATCCTCAATGACCTCGGCGTACGTAAAATGAGGCTGATCACGAATAACCCCAGGAAGATCAAGGGGCTCGAAGGATACGGCCTTTCGGTCATCGAGCGGGTGCCCCTTGAAGTTGAACCAACCGAGGACAATATTCATTATCTGAAAACAAAGCAGGAGAAGCTCGGCCATATATTCAATAATATTTGAGGTGGCATATGACATACGAGGGAAAGCTCGAAGCCAAAGGGTTCCGGTTTGCAATTGTCGTGAGCAGGTTTAACAGCTTTGTCTCAGAAAGGCTCCTGGAGGGTGCGCTCGACGCACTCAAGCGACACGGTGCAGACGAAAAGATGATCGACATTTACAAGGTGCCGGGCTCATTTGAAATACCGCTGGTGGCAAAGAGGCTGGCCAATAAAAAGGATGTAGACGCTGTCATATGCCTCGGTGCTGTGATCAAAGGCGGGACGCCTCACTTCCATTACATTGCGTCAGAGGTGACCAAAGGTATTGCCATGATCTCTCTGGAGAGCGAGAAGCCGATAGCTTTCGGCGTATTGACCACGGAGAGCATCGAACAGGCGATCGAACGAGCGGGCACCAAGGCAGGCAACAAAGGGTTTGACGCCGCCATGTCGGTGATTGAAATGGTGAATTTACTTAAAGCTTTCAAGACCGGTTAAGGTTGAGGCTAAGGTTAAGAGGAACGATACGGCTTAACGACGCGGTCGGGAAGAGCATTCTCAACTTTTCGGATCTAAACATCTAAAGGAATAGACTATTTGCGCAGAAGGAAGGCACGAGAATTAGCGTTAAAGATGCTCTACCAGATAGAGGTCAACGGAGGGGACGCAGATACTGCGTTACGAAGGTTCTGCGAGATCTTCCCTTACCAGCAGGAGATTGTGGACTACTCCCGGTTTCTGCTGGTCGGCATCTGTAAGCAGCAACAACGGCTGGACCAATACCTCGAAAAAGCATCGGAGCACTGGAAGCTCAGCCGCTTCACATACGTGGACAAGAATATCCTCAGAATAGGCACCTACGAGATGCTTTTTGCTCCTGACGTGCCTCCGAAGGTGGCAATAGATGAGGCGATTGAACTGGGGAAGAAGTTCGGCAGCGAGGATTCCAAAGATTTTATAAACGGAATTCTCGACAAGATTCTGAGAGAAAACTGCGAGAAGGGGGTCCAGACCGGAAATGAAGGCTGACAAGATATGGCTGGACGGGCAATTCGTCGGGTGGAATGAGGCCATGGTTCATGTCTGTACCCATACCATCCATTACGGCTGGGGGGTTTTCGAGGGCATCCGCTGCTACAAGTGCCACGACGGAAGAAGCGCGATTCTGATGCTCGATGCACATATCGAAAGACTCTATGACTCCTGTCACATCTGTGATCTCAAGATACCATTCGAGAAGCAGGAACTCACGGAGGTATGCAAAGAGATCGTTAAGGTGAACGGTTTCGAGGAGTGCTATATACGACCCGTGGTCTTTGTGGGAGACGACCAACTCGGTCTCTATGTGAAAGATCCGAAGGTAAGAGTGTCGATTATTGCATGGGTTTGGGGAGCTTACCTGGGTGATGAAGGCCTGCAGAAGGGAATCCGCGCCAAGGTTTCATCGTTCACCCGCCATCATGTGAATTCGGGCATGACAAAAGCCAAGATTGCCGGCAATTATGTAAATTCAATCCTGGCAAAGCGAGAAGTGGTGGCACTCGGGTTCGATGAGGCTATCATGCTTGATACGGAAGGGTACGTATCGGAAGCGAGCGGAGAGAACATATTTATTGTCAAGAAGGGCAAGATCAAGACCACGCCTCTCACCTCTATTCTGCCGGGTATCACGAGAGCCGCAGCCATCGCTATGGCACGCTATATGGGCTTCACCGTCATAGAAGAACGATTCACCAGGGATGAGCTTTATCTCGCGGATGAGTGCTTTTTCACGGGCACGGCTGCGGAAGTAACGCCCGTGCGCGAAGTGGACGGCCGCACGATCGGAGCAGGAAAACCGGGCCCGGTCACAACGCAGATACAGAAAAAGTTTTTTGAGACGGCCCGTGGCATGCACCCCGAGTACCACAAGTGGCTGACGTACCTATAAAACAGGGTCCGGGGTCCAGGGTCCTGGGTCCCGAAAAGACTAGACTACACGGGACCGACACCGGATCCGTTCGATGGCGCCTTGCAGTATTGTAGTTGACTGGACCCAGGACCCAGGCAACTGGACCCTGTATTCAAAACTGGACCCTGGACCCTGGACCCGGTCTTTATGGCTGGCCCCGGGACCCTACTATGCCTCCTCACCTTCTCATAGACGGTTATAATTACATCGGCAGAACGTCTCTCGCGGGGATGTTAGGTTCCGCAGGCACGGAGATCGCGCGGGATTACCTGCTGAATCAACTTGTCGAATACCGGAGCGAGAAGCACGCAAAAATAACCGTGGTCTTCGACGCATACGCAGGCGTTCATCTGGCGCGCAGCCGCACGAATTACAAGGGCATTGAAGTCATTTATTCCGGCAGAGATGAGACCGCGGACGATGTCATCAGGCAGATGATCAAGTCGCATCCGTCAGGGCTCGTCGTTGTCAGCTCCGACAGGGCCATCATCGACGATGCCAAACGGCACGGTGTTGTGTTCATGGTTCCCGGTAGACTCGAGGCATCGTTCTCCGGCGAAGCCGAGCGCGAAGAGGCGCACGGCACCGAGCGCAAGGGTCAAGGCCGGAAGCTTCCGAAGAGGGTGAGGAAGGCACGCCGCACCCTGGGCAAAGTGTAATGCCGCTTTGCCTTCAAGCGCCTACCTTCGTTGCCCTTCGGCCCATCCTACTTCGACGTACCCGAGGTACGCCTGCGTAGTCTGGTCCTCGGAGCGCCTCGGTATTCATCTTGAATGCAAAGCGGCATGTAGCCAGTGTTTTACTGACGAGAAGCGAGAAGTCGGTCCAAATAGAATTCAGCCACAGCCTCGCTAACGTATATAAATCCCTTGACAAATGACGTTCGGATTGTTTAGACTGATGAACATGAGTCGGGTGTATCGTCGCATTCAATTTTTTTATTTTAGCTTTAGGAGCATGCACCCGGGTACTCTACCCTTATAGCAGGTAGAGAAAAGGCCATGGGTGCAACTCATGGCCTTCTGAGTTTAGATGGGCCATGAGACAGCACGAAATGCCTCATGGCTTTTTTTATGAAGGAGGGAGCTCTGATGATTGTTTCCCGGAAGATGATGAGCCTTATCAAGGCCCAGGAGGGGTGGACGCGAAAGATGTTCGAGGCGGCCATTCAGATGAAGAAGACATACGGCGCGGAAAACGTCTATGATTTCTCGCTCGGTAACCCTGATATCGAACCTCCGACACAAGTGCAGGAAAAACTCCTGGATGTTGTCTCGCACCCCATTCCCGGTATGCACCGGTACATGCCCAACCCCGGCTACGAGGAAGTGAGAGAGCAGGTGGCAGACTATCTCAAGGGAAGGACCGGCTTATCCTTCACATCGCAGTCATGTCTTCATGACCGTTGGCTGTGCAGGTGGATTGAATATCGTCCTGAAGAGCATGCTTAACCGTGGTGACGAGGTGATCGTTCCAAACCCATTCTTCTGGGAATTCAAGAATTACGTGGAGAATTTCGGCGGCATCCCGAAATTTGTCGAGACGAAGCCTGACTTCCAGCTGGACATAAAGAAGATTAAGGCTGCCTTGACTCAGAAGACCAGGGCAATCCTGATCAACAGCCCCAACAACCCTACCGGAGCGGTTTACAGCGAGGAGAGCCTTGCTGAACTGGCAAATCTTTTCTACAAAGAGCGAAAGAAAGGGAAGAGAGATATTTATTCTTGCGGATGATGCCTACAGAAAATTGGTCTACTCCGACGGTAAGCTCCCTGAACTTTTCCGGATGTACGACCTGGTGATTTCGGCGACCTCACATTCAAAGGATCTCGCGCTGCCGGGTGAGCGCATCGGCTACGTTGCTATTTCACCACAGGTCAAAGACGTGGAGCTTCTCGTCTCCGGTATGGTTATCGCCAACAGGGTCCTCGGCTTCGTTAATGCGCCGGCCCTGTTCCAGCGCCTGGTTGCCGGCTTCCAGAATACTTCTGTCAGCATCGCCGAATACGAGCAGAAACGGGACTTACTCTATGAAACATTGATCGAAGCCGGTTTTGAATGCGTCAAGCCGACCGGTGCATTCTACATGTTTCCGAAGTCGCCGATAAAAGACGAACTGGAGTTTGTCATGGCCATGCAGCAGGAAGAGAGAATTCTCGTGGTGCCGGGCCGCGGCTTTGGCAGGAGCGGCTATATCAGGATCGCATACTGCGTTCCTTTGGAAACCATACAAAAGGCACGGCCGGGATTTTTGAGGGCCGGCAAACGTTATGCGAAGAAGAGGTGAGCATGACTATTTCAAAGTCGATTACCAAGCTGATGGAGAACTCCTCGTGGATACGGGCTATGTTCGAGGAAGGCGAGAAGCTGAAGAAGATACACGGGGTGGAAAATATCTACGATTTTGCGCTGGGTAACCCGATCGCCGAGCCGCCGAAAGCTTTGAAAGAAGAATTATGCCGGATGGTGTGCGCAGAGACGACCGGTATGCACCGGTACATGCCGAACAGCGGCTACGATGAAGTCCGCCAGGAGATAGCCCAATTCGAAACGGAAAACACGGGTCTGCCTTTCACGCGCGATCACATCATCATGACCGTCGGGGCAGCCGGCGCTCTCAACGTCGTTTTCAAGTCGATTCTCGATCCCGGAGATGAAGTGATCGTGCCCAACCCGTTCTTCGTGGAGTTCATGTTTTATATAGGCAATCACGGCGGCGTAATCAAGCTCGTGGAGACAAAGACGGATTTTCACCTTGATATTGAGAATATCGCCAAAGCCATAACAAAGAAAACGAGGGCGATCCTGCTCAACTCTCCGCATAACCCAACGGGCGTGGTCTACAATGAGGCGGAACTGAAGGAACTCTGTTATCTGCTTGATGAAAGACGAAACAAGGGGCAGAGGATATATCTCGTTTCGGACGAAGCCTATCGAAAGCTCCTCTATGACAATACGCCTTATCCCGATGTCTTTAATCTGTATGACGAAACCATCGCAGTAACGTCCCACTCCAAGGATCTTGCGTTACCGGGAGAGCGTATCGGTTATATAGCGGTCTCTCCCAAAATAGAAAACGAACGGCCGCTCATCGGTGCCATGATCTTTGCAAACAGGATCCTCGGCTTTATCAATGCGCCCGCCCTGATGCAGAGGCTTGTGGGCAGATATCAAAGGAACAGTGTTGACATTGCGAGCTACCAGCACGAAGAGAGACATGATTTACGACATCCTTGTCGAGTCCGGGTTTGAAGTGGAGAAGCCGCAAGGTGCTTTTTACATCTTCCCCAAATCGCCAATACCCGATGACGTGGCATTTATCCGCGAATTGCAGAAGAATCACATTCTGGCCGTGCCCGGTATCGGATTCGGACGAAGCGGATACTTCCGGTGCGCCTACTGCGGCGAGCTGGGCCTCATAGAGCGAAGCAGACCCGCGTGGAATAAAGTGGGAGCGATGTACAATAAAAAATAGGGTCACGGGTCATGGGTCACGGAAGAACCACGGACACAGGCATACAGCTAATGGTGCGCATCGGCGAACGCCGATCCATGCCGTTACCATGACCCATGACCGGGTACCGCTCGGTGTTCCATGCCGTCAGTGGTCTGACGGTCTGTTGCCATGACCCATGCCCCATGACCCGTGACCCTGTCTTTCAGGGCGCTTGATTATGTTGGCGCAGGGGTATATCTTTTGTGGACAGCCGAAGAATAAAGTAGAAGCTGTGGAGGGGAGTTATGAAGAATCGAGATGACGAGTCAGCAATAAACCGGAGAGATTTCATTAAAATCGGTGTAGCGGGAGCCGCCACTATCGGGCTTTCAGGCGTGGGCGGTCTGCTCAATGCAGCAGAACCGGCTGCTGCGCCAGCGTATCGCACGCTGGGAAGAACTGGACTCAAGGTCACGACACTCAGCTTCGGCGCAATGCTTACGCCTGAGCCTGAAGTCATACGGGCCGGCTTCGATATGGGCATCAATTACGTGGATACGGCCCGCCGCTACCTGAACGGACGAAGCGAAGACATCGTTTCGAAAGCGCTTCAGGGAATACGCGACAAAGTTTACATTGCCACGAAGACAAAACGGGAGTCGACCACGAAAGACGAGGTCATGAAGGACATAGAGACGAGCCTTAAGGAGCTCAAGACCGATCATATCGATGTGATCCAGCTGCATGGCCTTGAAAACGGCAAGCAGGTGTTGAACGCCGAGGCGCGCGAGGCTTATGTCAAGGCCAAGGAGCAGGGCAAGGTACGTTTCTTCGGCGTAAGCACGCATACGAACATGGCGGACATCGTGAACGCTGTGGTGGATGATCCCGATAAGTTTTTTGATACGGTCCTCGTGCAGTACAATTTCAATAGTGACCCCGCGGTCAAGCAAGCCCTGGCGAAAGCCAAAGGCCGCAGGTATCGGCGTTATTGCCATGAAGATTCAGATGGGCGGTTACAAGACGAGGGACGAGGCGAAAACCTTGACTCACGAACAGGCCGCAGCCAACCTGAAATGGGTGCTCCAGGATCCGAGCGTCACCTGTGCCATCCCGGGCATGAGGACGGTCGACCAAGTCCAGCACATGTTTCCCGTGATGCAAATGAAATTCACCAACACGGATGAGCAGATCGTACGAAAGTACGCGCAGGCCATTGCGCCTTACTTCTGCAGGCTATGCGGGGAGTGCGAAGGCGGTTGTCCCAACGGCGTGGCCATCAGCGTTGTCAACCGCGCACTCATGTATGCCGAGGGGTATAAGGAATTTGCTTTGGCGCAGGCCACGTTCGATGAAGCTCACGCGGCATCTGCCTGCTCTTCCTGTGACGAATGTGTGGCACACTGCGTGAACGGTCTCAACATCGCTTCTAAGATGCGCCAGGCCCGGACTCTGTTTGCATGATGATGCGCAGGGCGTGCCGTTTACTGATTCTAGCGGCCGCGCCGTTCATTGCCATCATTGCCTTGCCGTTGCTTGCAGCTGAAAAATCTGTTGAGAACGTTTTGCCGGCACAGTGCCCGACCGGCTGGGCTATGGACGGCAAAGTAGCCACGTACAATCCGGATAACCTTTACAAGTATATCGACGGTGAGGCTGAGCTTTATGTGCCTTACGGATTCCGCAAGGCTGCCTCAGCGATGTACGTGAAGCCGGGGAGTTCGGATGTCGGCATCGTGGTCAATGTCTTTGAGATGGGATCGTTACTGGATGCTTTCGGTATCTACTCTAATTTCCGCACTCCCGCGTTGGAGCAGGCAAAGATAGGGGCCGAAGGATTCCTTAGACGAATCGCAGCTCATGTTTTACCAGGACCGCTTTTTCGTTCAAGCCGAGGCTTCGGGCACGTTAACGGAAGGAGGACCTGTCTTTCGATCCTGTGCTGAAGCGATTTCGCGCAATCTGCCTGACGCCAAAGAGAAACCCCGCGAGCTCGATATTCTCAAGATTCCGGAAGCTGTGCCTCTGACAGAGAAATATTATGCTATCGCTCTCCTTGGCCACAGCTTCTTCGGAAAGGGTTTTACCGGAGAGGTGATGGTGGGCAAGGCGCAGGCAAAGTCGGTACTCGTGCTGGGCGAGTCACAGGAGGCGGCCGCACGGATCTTCACCGCATATGAGAACTATTTGAAAGAATCGAAAGTCTCGCCGCAGATATCAGGCGATAAGGGTAGTCCGCTGCTCCACGCGATGGATCCTCTCTATAAGGGCGTGGTCCTGCGTCAGTCGGGACGATACGTGGTGGGGGTGGTAGGGCTCAAAGAACCTCACGAAGGCGACGCACTAGTAGCACAGCTCGTGAAGCGCCTCCCAAACCGCTAACACCGATTCGCCTTAAAGTCCCACGGGGATTCTTCGCTACGTGTACCTTCGTTGCCCTTCAGCCTGTTCGTTCTCAGATAATTACGCTAGCATCATCATCGATAAGGAAAACTACTTAAAAGAGTACTGTGACAATGAATACCACAGGAGAGAGAAAGAGGAGAAGGCAAGACAATGATGACCGTTACGGTCCTGCTCGAACAGAGCACCGGGAATCGGGGGAATATACGGAGCCTTTCAAGAAGGAGAAGTAACCCGGTCAAGCCATGAGGGCTTCCGGAAGCAAAAGGGGGACCTTGGAGTCCCCCTTTGTTGGTTATCTCTATCGGACCTGCCGACTAGTACATTCCTCCCATGCCTCCCATTCCACCCATTCCGCCTCCCTGCGGCATTGGCGGGTAAGCTGGACCGTTCTCCTTCGGCTTCTCCGCAATCATCGCCTCCGTCGTCAAAAGCAGGGCTGCGACAGAAGCTGCATTCTGCAGCGCAGTGCGCGCAACCTTGGTCGGATCGATGATGCCCGCTTCCTGCATGTCATCGACATAGACCTCCTTGGCCGCGTCGAAACCAAAACCGCCCTTACCGTTCTTCACCTTGTCGATGACGATAGAGCCGTCATGACCGGCATTGAGCGCGATCCATCTCATCGGCTCTTCGAGGGCTCTTCTTGACGATCTGCACGCCGAACTGTCGCTCCCCTTCGAGTTTGAGGGTATTCAGCTTCTCGATGGCCCTGATAAAGGCAACGCCGCCGCCGGGGATGATACCTTCCTCGACCGCCGCCTTCGTTGCATTGAGAGCATCCTCAACACGAGCCTTTTTTTCCTTCATCTCCGTCTCGGTCGCGGCGCCCACATTGATAACGGCAACGCCACCCACCAGTTTCGCGAGCCTTTCCTGGAGCTTTTCACGGTCATAGTCGGAGGTGGTCTCCTCGATCTGGGCTCTGATCTGTTTAACCCGCGCTTCGATCTCCTTCTTGTCGCCGGCGCCGTCTACGATGGTCGTGTTGTCTTTATCGATTACGATTCTCTTCGCAGAACCGAGGTCCTTTACGCTGATACTCTCGAGCTTGATGCCGAGTTCCTCCGATACTACCTGCCCACCGGTAAGGATGGCGATATCCTCGAGCATGGCCTTTCTTCTGTCGCCAAACCCCGGCGCCTTGACTGCGGCAACCTTCAGGGTCCCTCTCAGCTTGTTCACCACGAGGGTTGCCAGGGCTTCGCCTTCCACGTCTTCCGATATGATCAAGAGGGTTTTTCCCATCTTGGCAACCTGCTCCAGAACGGGCAGAAGGTCTTTCATGCTGCTGATCTTTTTCTCGTTGATGAGGATGACCGGCTCGTCGAGGACTGCTTCCATTTTTTCGGGGTTGGTGACGAAGTAGGGAGAAGTATAGCCCTTGTCGAACTGCATACCCTCGACGATGTCGAGGGTGGTCTCCATGCTCTTCGCCTCTTCCACCGTGATGACGCCCTCTTTTCCGACCTTGCCCATGGCCTCGGCGATGATGTTGCCGATCGTCTCGTCGTTATTGGCTGAGATGGTTCCTACCTGGGCGATCTCTTTCTGATCCTTCGTCGGCTTGGAGAGCTTCTTCAACTCCTCGACGACCACCTCGACCGCCTTTTCGATACCCCGCTTCAGCTCCATAGGGTTATTCCCGGCAGCCACCAGTTTTGCTCCTTCCCTGTAAATGGCCTGGGCGAGCACCGTGGCCGTGGTCGTGCCGTCACCGGCAACATCGGAGGTCTTGCTCGCCACCTCTTTGACCATCTGAGCGCCCATGTTCTCGAACTTGTCTTCCAGCTCGATCTCCTTAGCCACTGTCACACCGTCCTTTGTGACGGTTGGAGAGCCGAATGATTTGTCCAGTATTACGTTTCTTCCCTTGGGTCCCAATGTAACCTTTACTGCGTCAGCAAGGGCGTTTACCCCTCTGAGGAGCGATTCCCTTGCTTTCTGGTCATACAGTATATCTTTTGCCATGGTATCTCCTTCTCTCTTAATCTTCGATTATGGCGAGAATATCTTCTTCCCTGAGAATCAGGTGCTCCTCGCCGTCAATTTTGATCTCCGTTCCCGAGTACTTGCCGAAGAGGATCTTATCACCCACCTTTACTTCAGGCGCCACTCTCTGACCCTTCTCCGTCATTTTACCGCTGCCGACGGCCACGACCCGGCCCTCCTGCGGCTTCTCCTTGGCGGCATCCGGAATAATGATCCCGCCTTTCGTCTTCTCCTCTTCCTCAAGCCTCTTGATAACCACTCTGTCCTGTAACGGTTTGAACTTCATTGTTTTACACTCCTTTCCCTGTTTTCGGCAGTGCTGCAGTGCACTATGCTGCATGCTGCCTGGTTGGTTATGACACCAGATGTGCTAGCGCCTTCTATCAATCTCCTCATTCACACATTTTCTTGGAACTGCTCCTTCTTGAAGCGTTGGCGCTCGTCTTCGACGAGGACCCGTCAGCGGTGGGCTGTCCTGCGGCTTTGCCAGCTCGCTCTGTCTCTGGCCTTGCCACAAAGTCCATTAACAGTTGTAGACGTTAGCTATTGATATAAACGGCAGCTGAGATAAGAAGACAAGCCCTGATATTGTCTACATCTACTATAATATAATATAAGCATCATTGTTGCTGTTAGCAACAAGGCATGTTCTTTTTCGCCAGCGTTGACCCCTTCATTGCATGGCTAACACAAGAGGACTTTCGCCTCCCAATGGCTGCGATAAAGATAACTTAAGGATACGGATACATCGGATCGGGGACCATGCTTCCAGCGAAGCCACTTCGGGGATTCCGCACCGTCCTGAGGCCGGACCTATTTGGGAAAATACTGTCGAACTTTCGCCGCAATCTGACGATCCGTCATCCTGTCAACCGTTTCAATAGCGGCGATGCGCCCGCCGAGCCCATGTTTTTCAAGACGTTCTTTGAGTTCGCCCTTGGCCTCACCAGGACCAAATATCAGAATGGATTCTGCATCACGAATAGACGCAATCACTGCATCGTAGTAAATGTTGAGATGTTCCGTAAACGTTCTCTGGCGGCTATCCTCTGCCGGTACGTGGTAAGGTTCATAGGGACCTTTGAGAGGGGAATCACCAGAACGGCGGGGCTGTTTTTCAGCCCTCGATATTATCAGTCCCATCTCTTCCCCTTTGTCCGTAACAGTCACGACAGTAGCCTTCCTATGGTCAATCCACAAGCCCACTTTTGTCTTCATCGATTTCCCCTTATCTAAATTGTGGACCATAATGATGTGCTCCCCTCCATCCGCGACGCCTCACACCAACGGCTCAGAGCGCACCCCAGTCGATAATGCTCTTCTCAGCGGGGCGGTTCGGAAGACTGGTCGTAACACCCCAACATCTCCCTGAAATCATAATGGCGTATGGCACAACCGATACACAGACCTGTAACGACCCTGGTCTCGTGCGCTGGATGGTTTTCTCTGAACTGCATACTTCCTCTCTATCCCGACTGCTTGGCCGCCCTGTTCCATCCGGAATAAGGATGACAATCGCCTACTTCACGATCAGGTTGTTCTTTACGGATGCGACGCCCTTGACGCTCCGTGCGATTTGCCCTGCTTTATCGACAGCCTGTTGAGAATTAACGAAGCCGCTCAGTTGAACGATGCCCTTATATGTTTCTACACTGATCTGGAACGACTTGAGGAAATCATCTTCTGCAAGCACGGCTTTTACTTTGGTCGTGATGACCGAGTCGTCAACATATTCACCTGTACTTTCAGCACTTCTTGCTGTCGACGCGCAGACCATAAAGGTGGCTATCAGCATAACAAGAACAACACAGCCGATAACGATATTTCTCTTTTGCATAGCGTTACTCCTCCCTATGCTTTATTTCAGGGAGGAACCCATAATGGATTCCTCCCTTTACTTCTGCTAGCTAATGGATATTCAAGGGAATAACAAAGGTCATTCCAGGCGGCGGATAGGGATTGGGAGCGTAGTACACAGGTGGAGGAGCATAGACTGGAGCAGCGTAATAGTGACCGTGATTGTAATATCCTCTGTTGTATCCTCCGCGATGCTCACGTTCGTGACCCTTCGCGTATCCGTGTCCTCGTTCACCTTCTCGTCCATGCTCATCTGCTAGAACAGGTATGGACATGCCGACAAGGATAAGTGAAAGAATAAAAGCTAATATGATCCTTTTCATATGTCCTCCCTACTTCGTCGTATGTTTGTGGCCTTTATGCTGGCCCTTTTTAGCCATTTTCGCAGCAAAAATGGCATCAGCATTTGCTTTCTGCGTGTCGGACATGCTGGCATAAAGAGGTTCGAATGCTGCAATAAACTTGACAAGACATGCAGTGTGAGCATCGCTAACGTCCTTGTAGGACTTAAGATTATCGACAGCATTCATGGTACCTATATTTATTTTCCTATTGTAGAGAAGGATATCCATTTGCGCCGCATTCTCTCTCATCGCTGAGGCAACTTTGTTCCACTGATCTTCCTGCGCAGGTGTGATCTGTAGCTTAGTATGAAGGTCAGTAATTTGTGCTCTCAGCACGATCAGTCTTGGTCATGTGCCCCTGAGCTTTTTCTGCGTCGGTTTTTGCCAATAACGGACTCGAAAAAAGAATGGCCATACAAAACAGTGCAGCAACAATACAAACGAACTCTTTTCATAACAAACTCCCTTCATTTGATTTTATTTAGGGAGAATCTAAGACCCTCCCTTACTTCTGCATACTGAACATGAACGAACTCACCACAAACATAAGCCTGATTGCGTTCCTGATCAAGCTGGACCACTAACACGGAGATGGCGATGACCAGCAGAACATGAACGACGCCACCCATCTGTACCCACTCACCAATTATAACAGGCTGTGTGTTCTGTGTCTGTCCCATAAGCAACAATTTTTGTGTCATCATTCTTGCTACCCGAGTTGCACCAGGAACGTTTTCTTACCTTTAAGGATGGCAATATTCAACGCACCTGCTTTTTCCCAAGCCGGTGATCAGCCCGAATTTCTTATACTAGTCCAGCACATTGTGGTATACTCGGGGTACCAGTTATAATCGGTATTCCTGTGCGCCCTACGGCATCTCTTTCGTAAGTGAAACGCGGTTCACCGTGGTACTGAGGGGGGACGCCACATGAAGAAGCACCAACCTGAGGCCTTCGAAGGCCATAGCACCAGCAAACCCAGATCTGGACGAAAACCAGGCGCCCTCCGCGAGCAGGCCGAACGACGGCTTTCCGAGAGGAAAACCCCAATGCCGCCGCAGGATGCCCGGAAGATGGTGCATGAGCTCGAGGTCCACCAGATCGAGCTGGAGATGCAGAACGAAGAACTCCGCCAGGCCCAGGATACGATAACCGCCTCACGAGAAAGGTACGTCGATCTGTATGATTTTGCGCCGGTCGGCTACTTCACCTTCGACCACGAGGGGGTCATTACCGAAGTGAATCTCACCGGCGCTTCACTGCTGGGCATCGAAAGAGGTCAGCTGTGCAAAAAGCCATTCTGGTTGTTCGTGGCGACGCCGTTCCGGGACACCTTCAATCGGCACTACAGGGACGTCTTGAAAACAGGCACCGCAGGCACGTGTGAGCTGCAGTTGACCAAAAAAGGTGGCGCGAGCTTTTACGTCTCGGTGCAAAGCATGCCGCTATGGGATGCCGTAGGGAATCTCACCGGCGTCAGATCAGCCATAGGCGACACTACGGAGCGCAAACAGGCGGAAGAGGCGCTTCAAATAGCCCATCACGAACTTGAGGAGCGCGTGCAGGAAAGGACGGCCGAGCTGAGCGGGGCAGTTGAGGACCTGTCGAGACAGGCAGAACTATTGAACCTTACCCACGAAGCCATCATTGCCCGCGACCTCGACCACACGGTCATCTTCTGGAACAGGGGCGCCGAGGAGCGGTACGGCTGGTCCAGTGACGAGGTGAAGGGAAAAATAACGGATGGCCTCCTTCGGACCGTATTCCCCTGTCCGCGGCAGCAGATAGACGAGGAGCTTCTCCTCCGTGGTCGATGGGAGGGGGAGGTCATACACACAACCAGGGACGACAGGAAGATCGTTGTGGCAAGCAGACGGGCATTGCGGCGCGGCAAGGACGGGAAGCCGATCGCTATTCTTGAGATCAACAGCGACGTCACGGAGCAGAAACGCATCGAGGAGCAACTCCGCCAGTCTCAGAAGATGGAAGCTGTCGGCACCCTTGCGGGCGGCATTGCACACGACTTCAACAACATCCTCGCGGCTATCCTCGGCTTCACGGAGCTTTCCATCGACGACGCATCCGAAGGAAGCCTGATTGAAACGAACATGAAAAGCGTGCTGAAGGCCGGCATCAGGGGAAGAGACCTGGTGCGGCAGATCCTCATGTTCAGCCGCAAGAGCGAGTACGAGCGAAAACCCTTGTCCCTCGCACCGCTCATCAAAGAGACATTTAACCTGCTACGGGCGTCCCTGCCCACCACCATTGAGATGACGCTCAACATCAAAACAGCGGCCGACATCGTGCTCGCCGATGCGACGCAGATGCAGCAGGTGCTGATGAACCTGTGCAACAATGCCCGAGATGCGATGCGCGCGACAGGAGGGCGCCTCGAGATAGGTCTGGCAGATACCCTGTTTACCGAGGATAGTCCCTTGCCGGGACCGGACCTGCACCCCGGCACCTACCTGACCCTCACTGTGAGTGACAGCGGTCCGGGCATAGATAAGGACGTCCAAAAGAGAGTATTTGAACCGTTCTTTACCACCAAGGAGGTAGGCCAGGGCACGGGGCTCGGCCTCGCGGTCGTCTATGGCATCGTGAAAGCCCATCAAGGCACGATCACCATTTCCAGCGAGCCCGGACACGGCTCCACCTTCACCGTCTACCTGCCACCGGACACATCCGGCAAGAAGGTAGAACCGTTGGCAGATCTACCTATCCCCAGAGGAACGGAGAGGATCCTCTTCGTGGACGATGATGCGCAGCTGGTTGAACTGGCAGAGCGTCTGCTCCGCGGTCTCGGGTATCAGGTGACGGGTACGACGGATGGCATGGATGCGCTCCGGACCTTCTCCGAACGCCCCAACGCTTTTGATCTCGTGATCACCGACCAGACCATGCCGCAGATGACCGGAGCGGTCCTGGCGTACAAGCTGAAAGAGATACGGCCGGGCATCCCGGTCATTCTGTGCACCGGGTATAGCGAAGCGATAGCTCCGGCAGAGGCGGAATCGATGGGCATTCAAGCATTTGTCCTCAAGCCGCTCTTGAAACGGGAAACGGCCGAAACTATACGACGGGTGCTGGATCGGCCGCGGGCAGACTGAGGGCCGGTTCATGAATAGAGCCAAGTCCTTCCTGCTTTTCTTTCTATTGTTGTCCATCGTAACCCTCGGCGGCGGATGCGCGACCCTCCCGAACGTTACTGAAACTATCAGCGACGTGCCGGCTGACCAGCAACCGCGTCAAATCGGTTCGGCCAAAGGGCCATTATCCCTCAAGCAGAGCGAGGCCCTGATGAAACGGCTTAAGCGGTCCGTCAAGGCGACGGACATGCTTGCAGCGTTATACCGCCGTAATAGAATCGGTAAGTGAAAGCCCCTTGACGAAGGGGAACAAAGTCACGCTCCTCGTAAATGGTCCTGCCACTTATGTCGCCATGTTCAAAGCCGTAGAGAATGCGAAAGACCATATAAACATCGAAACGTTTATCATGGAAGATATCGAAGATGAAACGGGTCGAAAATTTGCCGATCTGTTGCTGCAAAAGCAGGCTCAAGGTGTTCAGGTAAATCTCATTTACGACAGTGCAGGCAGCTACACTACTCCCACTGCATTCTTTCAGCGCCTGCGTGATGGGGGGATACAGGTCGTCGAATTCAACCCGGTAAATCCACTCAAAGCCCGTGGAAAATGGCGGCTGGCCAAATCGGACCACCGCAAGATTATGATCGTCGACGGCAAGGTTGCCTTCACAGGGGGCGTCAACATCAGTCAGGTTTATTCGAGTAGCCTCTCTGCGCGCAGAGAGGGGAAAGAGGCACAGATGCCATGGCGCGACACGGACGTGCAAATCGAAGGCCCTGCCGTGGCGGAGTTCCAAAAACTGTTTCTTGACACGTGGGAGAAACAGAAGGGTGCGAAGCTCTCAGCGCGGAACTACTTCCCCGACGTGAAGGAACAGGGAAATGCCCTGGTGGGGGTATTGGGCAGCACCCCTGGAGAGGCGAACAGGATCACGTTCATTATGTATGTGGTTGCCATCACGTTTGCGGAGAACTCGCTGCATATGACGAATGCCTATTTTGTCCCCGACCACCAGGCGGCGGAGGCCCTTGCCGATGCCGCAAAGCGCGGAGTTGATGTGAAGATTATTGTTCCCGGAACAACCGATTCTTCACTGGCCCAATATGCAGGAGAAGCTTATTATAACGATCTTTTGGGAGCGGGGGTGAAGTTATACAAGCGCCGCAATGCCCTGCTCCATGCAAAAACGCTGGTGATTGATGGCGTCTGGTCGACCGTGGGCTCCACCAATATGGACTTCTGGAGCTTTTCAACCAATGATGAGGTGAACGCGGTTATTCTGAGCCGCGAGTTCGCTATGGAAATGGAGAAGATGTTTGCCGCGGATCTTGCGGAGTCCGACCAGGTTCGATGGGAAGATTGGAAAAAGAGACCTTTGCTCCTCAAAGTCAGGGAGTGGTTTTCGCATCTGTTTGCCCACTGGTTGTAAACATCATCCGCCCGCGATCACCAGATCTTTTTCTTTCTGCTCTCATGGCTTTCATTCCGGGTTGGCCATTACTTATCTAAATTGAATGCACCACTGCGAACCGGCCTTGCAGATCAATGATCAAGGACCCATATTTATACTAGTCGAGAAGCATTACCATATAACAAGCGTCAGGCTACCAAGTTTACAATTTATTAACAGAAAGGAGGGATATTAATGCTCTGGACCATATGTGTGATTCTCCTGATTTTGTGGCTTCTTGGATTGGTAAGTGGCTACACGATGGGTGGCGTCATTCATGTCCTGCTGGTCATCGCCATCATTGTGATAGTGGTCCGGCTTATTCAGGGACGAAAAGTGCTGTAGGGATTTAGATTTTAAACAACAACGATTTTGTAACCAACCTTACGACAAGGAGGAGTACCCGCTATGAAACAAAGAAACGTCTTTATCCGCTATCTGCTCGTTCTCATGCTGATCGCCACCTTTGTGGCGTGTGCATCCACACCCAAACAGGAAAGCACCGGTGAATACGTTGACGATTCGGTCATCACGACCAAGGTAAAATCTCTGATTGCAGCGGATGATTTTCTCAAGTCATTCCAGATCAGTGTCGAAACATACAAGGGTACCGTCCAACTGAGCGGCTTCGTCAGTTCCCGGGATCTCGTCGATAAAGCCGTTCAGATCACACGCAGCGTCAAAGGGGTCACAGCCGTAAAGAATAGCCTGATAGTAAAATAGGCGGTTGATGCGCCGGGCATAGGGCGCCGAAAAAGGAAACAACGATGCGGGCGATTGGCAACCTGCTCTGGTTTATTCTCGGCGGCGTATGGATGGGGCTTGCATGGTGGATTGCCGGCTTACTGGCGTATGTGTCGGTAGTCGGCATTCCATGGGGCAAGGCATGCTTCGTTATCGGCCGGTTCACCTTCTTTCCATTCGGTAAAGAAACAATCAGTCGAAAAGAACTGACACAGAGAGATGATATTGGCACCGGAACGCTGGGAGCAATTGGAAACGTTATCTGGTTCATCTTTGCCGGCGTCTGGCTGGCGATCGGGCATCTGTCTTCGGCTTTACTTAATTTCATCACGATTATCGGTATTCCGTTCGGGATACAACACCTGAAACTGGCCGGTATTGCGCTGGCCCCCATTGGCAAAACTGTTGTCTCAAAAGAAGTGGCGGCGGCTGCAAGGAAAGCGAATGAGGAAGCAACGGTGGCGGCTTTGCGGAAGAACGCGTGACACCTCGCCAAGGCAACTTGGTATAAGTTCGGCAATGATCAAGACCTAGAGCAGGCCATGTCAGAAGAAGCCCAAACGAAAACAACACATTCCGGCATGGGGGCCATACCCGGTGCAAAGGGTGTAACCTTTCGCGTATGGGCGCCCCATGCCGAAAAGGTTTACGTGACCGGAACCTTCAATGACTGGAGCAAAACCTCAACACCTCTGGTCAGAGAGGAGAACGGTTACTGGTCGACTGACGTGTCAGAGGCAAAAGCGGGAGATGAGTACCGATATTTGATTCACGCCCCTGCTGATTGGAATCTCCCTCCTCTCTCTCGCATTGACCCTTATGCCAGAAAGGTGACCAACTCAATCGGCAATGGAGTTATCTATGATCCTCAAGCCTTCGACTGGGGTGATGATAACTTTCACATGGCCACGGGGAATGAGCTTGTCATTTACGAGATGCACATCGGCACCTTTAACGTGAAAGAAAAGGGGCATCCGGGCACGTTTGATAGTGCCATTGAAAAATTGCCTTACCTTCAAGAACTGGGCATCAATGCCGTGGAAGTGATGCCGATCGCGGAGTTTGCGGGCGACTTTTCGTGGGGCTACAATCCGGCTCATCCCTTTGCCGTTGAGAGTATTTACGGCGGACCGGATGCACTTCAAGCGATTTGTGAAAGCGGCCCACGAGCATGGTATCGCTGTCATCGTGGATGTCGTTTACAACCACTTTGGCCCCTCCGATCTTGATTTGTGGCAGTTTGACGGTTGGAGCGAAAATGAGAAAGGGGGAATTTACTTTTACAATGATCGCCGCTCGCAAACACCCTGGGGCGAGACGCGCCCCGATTATGGCCGGGGCGAAGTGCGCCAATATCTGCGCGATAACGCCCTGATGTGGTTCGAGGAGTACCATGCCGACGGCTTACGCTGGGACATGATAGCCTATATCAAAAGCATTGACGGTAATGACGAAAATCCGGCCAATGACATCCCCGAAGGCTGGAGCTTGATGCAGTGGATCAATGTGGAAATCCAACAACGGTTTCCCGGCAAGATCAGCATCGGCGAAAGTATGAAGAATAACCCCTGGGTCATTAAAGATGTAGGAGCGGGCGGCGCAGGTTTCAATGCGCAATGGGATGCCGAATTTGTTCACCCCGTTCGCCAGGCCGTCATCGTCCGCGATGATGCACTCCCGCGATCTGGGGGCAGTCAGTAGAGCTATCGAGCATCGCTACGATTTAGACGTCTTCCGGCGGATCATTTATACCGAGTCGCACGACGAGGTCGCCAACGGTCGGGCCCGCGTGCCGGAGGAGATCTGGCCGGGCAAGGTGGACAGCTGGTTTTCCAAGAAACGCTCCACGTTGGGCGGTGCTCTTGTTCTTACTTCGCCCGGTATCCCGATGATTTTTGAAGGGCAGGAGTTGCTGGAAGATCGCTGGTTCCAGGATAAAGACCCGATCGACTGGTCCCGAGCCGAGGACGAACACGGTATTCTCGGCATGTACCGGGATCTGATCGCCCTGCGGCGCAATCTGTCGGGTGTGACGCGGGGGTTGTGCGGTCAAAATATCCATATCTATCATTTTGACGATGGGGCCAAGCTCATCGCCTTCCATCGCTGGGACAAACAAGGCCCAACCGATAGCGTCGTTGTGGTGGTGAATATGACGAATCAAAACCGCGATGGTTATCGTCATCGGTTTTCCGCGGGCCGGATTGTGGAAAACGCGCTTTAACAGCGACTCCTACAACTACGGCCCGAACTTTTCCAATCATCCCACACCTGACGTCGAGACTCGATGAGGAAGGAGCCGATGGGCTGCCCTGCTCCGGCAAAATCAGTATCGGGCCATACACGGTGGTAATTTTTTCGCAGGATGAATAAGCTCAGCGGCGGAAGCGGGCTTTGCACAGGACAATTGGTGAATGCCCGGAATCCTTCCGGACGATATCTCTGATGAAAGCGAGGTGTTAAGAAGTATGATGCGCAAACGGATCATCGATCGAAGTTCAAAGGAGCCCTCATCCGCCGATCAGGACTGGCTCGACCTGGGGCGTCTAGCGCAGGTGGAGATTACGTCCGAGGATGCAGGGCATCCCGTCGAGTCGGCGCTGACAGCCGGCGGTGGACCGGGCTGGCTGGCCGGCGAACCTGGGGAGCAGACCATCCGCCTGCTGTTTGACGAGCCCCAGGCACTCAGACACATTCAACTCGTCTTTGAGGAAGAGAAACGGGAGCGTACCCATGAGTTTGTGCTACGATGGTCGGCGGACAGCGGGCGATCTTACCGGGAGATTCTGCGCCAGCAGTACACGTTCAGCCCACCCGGCGCGACCCGTGAGGTCGAAGACTACGTGGTCAACCTCCATGGCGTCACAGTGTTGGAGTTGAGGATCGTGCCCGACATAAGCAGGGGCGATGCCCGGGCGTCGTTGAACTTGCTGCGACTTGCATAACCTCGATCCACTCATCTCGGGATGCGTGCACCGGCGTTGCTCGCTTTCATGTGGTAACGTTCAAGCGATTAGCGCGAGATCACATTGCGGCTTTGTAGATAGGTGGACTGAATAATTTCGTTCTTCTGCAACAGAGTGTTTCATGAGCACGTTTTTCGTTGAAGAGTTTAAGCGGTAACATTGAAAATGGAGTAATGCGAAAGTCAAGAACTCTGACGATGTGGTTTCTTTTTAAGCCTTCTCTCGGCGCTGCTCTATGAGAAAATATCCAGCTTTGCGTAGCAGGCCCGGGCGTCATCGGGGCGGGGATCTTGATTGATTGACGATATTACCATGGAGAGATCGGTGTATGTAGGTATCGACCTCGTCGCATAAGAAGGGACCAGCTTTACGTTATTTCTGATCGGCTCTGTGAAAAGCCGCTATCAATCTTATATCAAATGCTTCCGGGAAAATTGGTGATCAGGATAGGTCGTATTCATGATACAGTCGCGGGGGTAGCAGTTAAAATTGTTCTTCGAGCAGCGTCTGTTTGCCGATGCTCATTTTGAGGTACTCCAGCATAAGCTCTTCAACCATCTGCTCTCTTGGTGTGTTCGCAAAGGATACTTGTTCATCCAATTGGGATTTGCTGATTATACCAAACTGGAACGCCAAAGATCGTAGCGCTTGCTGCAAACCAGCATATTTTTTGATTAACTCACTTGTAGGCATATTCGAAAGCCGTTGGTAAACGGAAATGATCTGATTCGGGGGAGGCAGTCGGGGAGATTCCAGAATCATTTTCCTACAGAGAGCGGAGCGTTTTATCCCGTTGAGGATATGACCCGATTTAACAAAATTTATTCCCGACCAGCCGGCGCGAAGCCATTGAAAAACGCCAGCCGTGACCATGGGTGGCGCAGTGTTCGATTCCACATAGACCCCAACGGAAAAGAAATCGTAAATGTATGACTTTACCCACCCAAAGCCGGTTCTTGAAGAACCGGGCACTCCCGAGTAATAGTAACTCCAGTCGTTGTCATTGCCTAGAATAGCTCCTCTTTTGCCGACGTTGGATTCACCGATCTGTTTTGATACGGTTAGCAGCACTTGACGTTCATTGTAATTAAGCAGAATAAGCGTTCTTTTCAAATCGCATTCATGATAGACACCGGTGGTCGCGTCGGGCGTATCGGCTTCGTGCTGAAAACCGTGGATGACCACTGGACCCCCGGCGGAAGGAACCGGCTTCCAACTGTCAAGCAACCTCCGCGTTTCACCCCGAAGGCCGGTCCAAATGGAGTAGCGCACGGACGATGGTCTCGTGATTACAGATGGAATGAGAAGGTTATACGAGTATTCCACGAACCGAGAAAAAGTGATCTTTGTGTCGAATTCATAATAGGCGCCGGAGCATTTCTGAGAATTCAGGAGGGCATATTCTCTGTTTTGCTTCGAACTCAGGACGTAATCCACGAGCGTGGCGATAGCGTGTTCATCAAGGCCGGCTTTGGGCTCAATGCAGAATTGCACCAGCTGCATCGCGGCATCATTGATAGGACCGGGAACGTCTGTAAGAGAGAACGCTACGACGGGTTGATACAGAATGGTCGTCAGTAGCCCGAGAACAATGTAACCCATTATCCGCCGGGAATAAGCGTGCCGCTTTACGTTGGGAAGCTCTCGCTTCATGCCGAAGAGCATACGGGCGGGGACCTCCCCTGTCAATGAAATAGTGATCGCAGCAGGATGTGCGAATAGATTTTGTTTCCCCGGAATCCGTCTCACAACCCGCAGTAGACCCGGGGCACTGAGTTTACGCAGGTGTGGCTATGGGCCCAGACGGGTGGGTAGCGTCGCGTAGGCTATACAATAATTCACCGTACATCGGGTTGATGCATTGATTGAGCTGAAAAGGGGAGACTCGCAGTCTCCCCTTTTCCTGGTACGCGCGGGATTCTTTTACTTCGTGGTTTCTTCCTTTGTCTTTGTTGTCGTTGTAGTGGTCTCCGTGGTCTTCGTCTTCTTCGCTCTTTTATTTATGGTGACCCAAGAGGCCATCATCTTGCCGTCTGTCTTCATGTACTTCACCGTGACAATGTCGCCAGCCTTAGCTTCGCCCTTCATCTTGGCGCTTGAAATGTCGAAGGTCATGTCGCCCTTCTTGCCTTTCACGGTCATCATCTTCGCTGCCATATCCATGTTCGTGACTTTGCCTTTGAAGTTCATGGCCTTGCTTTTCGTTGTTTCGGTAGTCGTTGTTGTTGTTTCCTTCTTTTCAGGCGTGGTTGTGGTAGTAGTGGTCGTTGTTTCCTTCTTCTCAGGCATCTGGGCAAACACCGTCGTCACAAACGCAATACTGACAAAAATAGCCAAACCAACTAATAACGCTTTCTTCATAATCCCGTACCTCCTTAGTTGTTTGTGTTCATCACACAGCTTATCACCTGCATGGGGGCGGCTCCGACAGCGGGCAAGCCCCTACTTCACGATCAGGCTATTCTTTACGGCTGTGACCCCTTTGACGCTGCGTGTGATCTGAACGGCTTTATCGACGAGATCCTGGGAACTGACGAAGCCACTCAGTTGAACGGTACCCTTGTATGTTTCGACACCGATCTGGAATGACTTGAGAAAATCATCCGCCGCAATCAGAGATTTTACCTTGGTCGTGATGACCGAATCGTCAACGTATTCACCGGTGCTTTCCTGTTTGGGTGTGGATGCACAGGACACAAAGGTGACAAGCAGCATAACAAGAACAAGATAGCCGATAACGATATTTCTCTTTTTAATAGCGTTTATTCCTCCTTGTAACTTTGTTGGTGCGACCTGGTTGATTACGAAACCTTTCTGCTGAGGATACCTCGTCATGCGCAAAATCCTGGATCTGCCGACACCTCCTTTCCAGATACCGTACCTTCCCCGGCAAGGGTCCAAACCGCTCCTATCATCTTCGTCCCTGAATAAGTTGGACAACTAACACGATGACGGCAATGACCACCAGGAGATGAATGAGTCCACCACCCGTGTGGCCACTAATAAATCCTAACAACCACAAAATGAAGAGAATTACGCATATGGTCCAAAGCATGGTTGCCTCCTTTCTGAGGACAGAATCTGGTCATCCAAATTGATGACCAGCTACTAGTGTCACCTGCTGCTAAAAAATATAGGCACTTGATTCTCACTTTTCAACGCAGGTCCGACTGACCGGGCCAAAAGGTGCCCCCTGTTCTCAAGGTGGCATACCTCGTTGTTTTCCTTGTAAGGTGGGTTTTCTTCCCCACCTTTTTTACCTGATGCGAATCTTTTACTGGCCTGTTCGGATAGGACTCTATACTGCAGGTACCCGGTGACACGTACCGCCCTCCTTGACAATCCTCAGAAAACAGATAAAACTAGGAAAGTTGCTCCCCTCGCCCTTCCCATCAACGAGAGGAGGGACGAGGAATGAAAAATTTTACGAGTCAGGAAGAAGAATTCATTGAAAGCTCTGGTCACTGGAGGCACAGGATTTATCGGAAGCCATTTGACGGAAGCGCTTATTCGAAAAGGAGTGCACGTCCGCTGTCTGCTTCGAAAAACCAGCGATGTGAAGTGGCTGAAAGGTCTTCCTATCGAATTCGTTCCTGGCGATTGCAATGATACAGACCTCTTTAGGCGAGGCAGTAAGGGGTGTCGATTGGGTGTTCCATTTGGCGGGTGTGACCAAGGCGATCAAAGAGGAAACCTATTTTGAAGTAAATGGCCTTGGGACAGAAAATCTGATCCATGCTTGTCTCGAAAATAATCCTCGTCTTCAAAAATTCATCTATGTTTCCAGCCAGGCAGCGGCAGGGCCAAGCAGAAATGGCATCAACAAAAAGGAGTCAGACCCCTGCGAACCGGTTTCCTTTTATGGCCGGAGCAAACGCATGGGAGAGGAATCTGTTCTCGCCCATGCTCATGAACTTCCGACTCTCATCCTTCGACCTTCTGCCGTTTACGGGCCAAGGGATAAGGACATCTTTGCCTTATTCAAATGCCTCTCCAGAAGGATCAAACCCTGCCTTACCGGTCCGCGCCAACGTCTTAGCCTCTGTTATGTGCAGGATATTGTCCAGGGAATTCTGTTGGCCGTTGAGACTCAGGCAAAGAGTGGAGAAATCTTTTTCCTCTCTGATGGCAATGACTACCGGATGGAGGAGATCGGTGATATTCTTGCACACGCAATGGGGATAACTGCTTTACGCATCCGTGTTCCCAGGACGAATGGTAAAGGGTGTCGCCTGTTTTTCCGAATATCTTTCTAAATTGTTCGGGAAGCCTTTCCTCCTCAACAAAGATAAAGCAGAAGAAATAGTCCAAAAAGAATGGGTGTGCGACATCACAAAAGCCAAAACCCACTTAGGCTTTGAACCAAGGGTTCCACTCCCGGAGGGGGCCGGATTAACCTTTGCATGGTACAAAAAAGAAAAATGGTTATAGCATAAGAACGAGGTCGTCCATGGATATCTTTGAAAAGTGCGCACAAGCCACGGAGTATGAATCCGGGTTGAAAGAAAGTGGTCACTATTTCTTATTTCGGAAGCTCGAATCCCCGCAGGATTCTGAGGTGGTGGTCAACGGGAAGAGAGTGATCATGGTCGGTTCCAACAATTACCTTGGACTCACCAACCACCCCCGGGTGAAGGAAGCAGCGATCAAAGCCATTGAAAAATATGGTACCGGCTGTGCCGGTTCACGGATTCTAAATGGGAATCTTGATATCCACGAAGAACTGGAAAAGAAGTTGGCGAGGTTCCTGCGGAAGGAAGCTGCTCTGGTCTTCGCAACCGGCTACCAAACCAATCTGGGAGCGATCTCTGCTCTTGTGGGCCGGAACGATGTCGCTATTATCGATATGTACGATCACGCAAGCATCATGGACGGCTGTCGCCTCTCCTTCGGCGAGGTCAAGAAATACCGACATAACGACATGGACGCTCTCGAAAGAGCTCTCGAAGGAACCAAGGAAAAAGAGAAACTGATCATCGTCGATGGCGTCTTCAGTATGGAAGGCGATATTGCTGATCTCCCTGCCATCGTGAAGCTGGCCAGGGCCTACGGGGCGAGGATCATGCTGGATGACGCCCACGGGGTCGGCGTTCTTGGAAATGGAGGACGGGGAACGGCGGAGCATTTTGGCCTGGAAAACGAAGTAGATCTTATCATGGGAACCCACAGCAAATCCCTTGCCGCGATCGGCGGCTTTATCGCAGGGCCATCGGATGTGATAAGTTGGATCAAACACCTTGCTCGCTCGATGATGTTCAGCGCCAGTCTCCCCCCTTCCCTGGTGGCATCGGTGAGTACCGCGTTGGACATCGTCGAAGAAGAGCCCGAATTGAGAGCCCGGCTTTGGAGAAATACGCACAAGATGCTGAAAGGATATAAAACGCTCGGGTACGATACAGGAACGAGCGAAACTCCGATCATTCCCGTCCTCATTAAAGACACCATGAAAACTTACGAGATGTGCAGGCTCCTCTTCGAAAACGGAGTCTTTGTCAACGCGGTCATTAGCCCTGCAGTCCCGCAAGGACGAGAGCTCCTCAGGACAAGTTACATGGCGACCCATACAGAGGAACAGTTGGATAAGGTCCTGGCTGCCTTCGAAAAGGTGGGAAGACAGGTGGGAGTGATCTGACGGAAACCGACGACACGACGACATACCGCCGGCACGGGAGGGCTGGCCTTGAGCTTATACCAGTTTGCATTCAAGATGGACGACCCAGCCTCCGGCCGGGTACCCCGGGCGGCAGCGAGGAGCCACACCCGCAAGCGCGGGTACCCGAGGCGTACTATAAGTACGTCGAGGAGAGCGACGCAGCGACAACGAAGGTATACGCTTGAAGGCAAACTGGTATTAAATGCAACAGACAGAGTAACTATACTCTATAACCTCATCCTGGTTATATTCATCTTTATTTTCAGGGATAAGATCGCAGTATACGCGTACCATCTCGCGTTTAACCTCTCAGTTATCCTTATGGTTCTTTTATTAAGCTTCGGAAGGAGGAGCAAGCTACCGGTTCGTATAATGAGCCTGTGGTATCCACTGGTCCTATACGGCCTGCTATACTATCAGACCGGGTTGATCAACACGATCGTTGTGCCCCGGTTCCTTGACGGCTTTTTTATGCATCTGGATGTCCGGATCTTCGGCGAATTTCCCGCCTTTTTCCTCCGCGGGAAACAGGGAAATGCATTCCTCGACGAGTTTTTTCACTTTTTTTACTTTAGTTATTATCTGATAATTCCCCTGACCGGCATTCTGCTATTCCGCAAGGATGTAAAGCTCTTCGAGGGCTTCGTCTTCCAGCTTTCTTCCTTGTTCTACCTCTGTTTTGCCATCTTCATACTCCTGCCGGTTGAGGGACCGATAGCATTGCGAAATGAATATTATCATCAAGGCGGCCCGTTTCAGACAATAGTCGATTTTATTTGGGCAGGGGGAGAAAATCCTGGCGCAGCCTTTCCAAGTTCCCACGTTGCAGCTACGTTTCTTGTAGCGTGGTGGGGGAGCACGCATTTTAAAAGGATGAAAATCCCTTACTGGCTGACCTGCCTATTCCTGTCAATTGCCACTGTCTACTGCATGTTTCATTATGCCGTCGATGTTATGGGAGGGCTGCTCCTCGGGGTGCTCGCGGTAATCACGTTTGACCGGGCAGACATAAAGCGCTATTACGAGGAAACCTTTCGCTGATTCCTCTATCAAAGGGACACCCGCAAGCGGGTACCCGGTCGCCCCCTCACCCGGCAAAGCCGTGTGAGCCTCCCCCTCTCATCTCGCCGTGCGAGCTGGGTAGATTCCGCACCCGTGCCAAAGCACCACGGGTACCCGGGTGCGAGGCAGCAGAAGACCCCGGCCGTAAGCCCGTGGGTATCTACCGATCGCCAACCGTCTTCGCGACAAAGATAGAAAACAGAAGCCAGGCAAATCCTGTTGCGTACCCTGCGAGGACATCTGAAAGCCAGTGAACGCCCAGATAGACGCGACTAAAACCTATGAGGAGGATCAGGAGGGCCAGCAAAGTAGCCACTATCCATTTTACTGTGGCGTTATTGATAAAACGGAAGGTCAAGTATATGCAGAAACCATAGATCACGGCAGCGGAAAAAACGTGACCGCTTGGAAAACTGGAGCCAAAGACGTACATCTCCGTTTTTGGCCGAGGTCTTTGAAAAATAACCTTGAGGATATTGAGCACAGCCTGTCCAATGGCGACACCAAGAAAAAGAGCCAGGAGTCTCCACCAGTTCTTTCTGATGAAAAGGATTACGCCGACTATTATGGCCACCATCACTACCAGGAAAATGTTGCCAAGACTGGTTATAGTCTCCAAGGGCCCGGTTAATCCAGGATTTGCCACTCCGATCATATATGCGTTGATCTTGAGATCAAGATGGAAAAGCGTTCCCTTCTCAGACAAGGAATAGACGATCACTGCGAAGGAAAGAATACTGAGGGCGAACCACGCCACGCCCCCAGTGAGGCCTAGCCCATGCCACTTTCCTACCCGAAACCTATCTTTTATGAAACCCCATGCCTTGGGCATTCGAGAGCCTGCTCTTACGGCGGCTACTTCGGCACCATCTTTTCGCGCCGCTCCTCTCCCGTCTGCAGGTCTTTGCCGTACACCTCGATATAGTGGACTTTAGGCCCCGTCAGCCCGCCGGAGGCGTTGATGTACATCTTTTCCAAGACAGCAGGCCGGCCGCCGATGGGCGCCTCGGCACGGACGACACCCTTCTCCTTCTTCACAGTGATCTGCCACCCTGGGGCGGCCATCAGGCTCATCTTATAGCCGTTTACCGATGGGTCCGACTTGACGGTAAAACCGTAGGCCTTTTTCTTCTCCGTCCAGGTGAGTTTCTCCCGGTGACCGTCCTCGGCGAGCATGATCCAGTAGGCGACCACCGGCTCTTTGGGATCCAGTTTGCCGTCGGCGGTGAGCCGGGCGTCGTAATGCACGACGTTGGCGTTCAGGTTCCGCTCGATGGTGAAGAGCGGCGAAGTTTTTATCTGAGCCGCGGCCGGCCCGGCCAGCAGCACCAGAACGGCGAACCACCAAATTGCCTTTTTCATGAGACCTCCTTCCCGGATACGGATTTCACTGCAAACCATAGCCATAGCATAGACGACGAGTTTGCCCCTCACTTATTGTACCAGTTCCAGACTTATACTACCTCCCTTTTCTTGAGGCCCTGCCAGGGGAGTTCCGTGAGAAGGGCGCTATCGTCTCCCCGGTCCGGGTGGTTCTACCCGTGAGCCTCGGGCAGCAGGCTGATGGTGTTGCACTCCATCCTTCAGCTTGAGATTTCGGTCATTTCTTCGTATAGTATGTTACAGTACGCTTGGACCGGAGGAAGAAGCTGTGCCCACGACATTCGAAAGACTGCAGCAACTTTTCATAGCCCACTTTGAGTACAATATTGAAGAACTTAAGGCCACGACGACGCTCGAAAATTTGGGCCTCGATTCTCTCGATATCATCGAATTCATGTTTGATATCGAAAATGAATTCAATATTAGAATTCCTGACCGGGAGTTTAAGGTAACGACGATACAGGACATGGTAGATGCTCTGGACCGATTCATCTCGGAACAGGATTCGGAACCGGAAATAGGGTCTTCAAGTCATAATTGAGCTCAAGATGGATTATCTATGAAACGGAGAGTTGCCGTCACAGGGCTGGGCATTATTTCCTCTTGTGGGAATACTATCGATGATTTCTCAACCAATCTCATGGCCGGCAAGTCCGGCGTCAGAAGAATCTCTTCAGCCTATTCAAGCCTGCTTTCAGTGAAGATTGCCGCCGAAGTCGATTTTAATCCTCTCGACTACTTCACTAAGAAACAACTGTCCGGTATGGACCGTGTCAGCCAATTCGCTTTAGCTGCCTCGTCCCAAGCCTGGAAAGATTCGGAACTGTCTCTCGATGCGAAAGAAAAAGAACGAGCTGGAGTATATATCGGTTGTGGTATGGGCGGGGGGAATGCCATAGAGGATTTATACGATCAACTATTCAAGCATAACGCCGACAGGGTGAAACCGCTCACGGTGCTCATGGTGATGAATAACGCTTCCGCCGCCCATATATCGATAGAGTATGGTCTCTCGGGACCCTGTTTGACGCTATCGACTGCCTGTGCTTCCTCGGCAAACGCAATCGGGGAGGCGTTCCGGCAAGTCAGAGATGGTTACGTTGACGTGATGCTCGCGGGAGGGGCCGAGGCCTTTTTGACCTATGGAGGTTTCCGAAGCTGGGAAGCTCTCAGGGTGCTCGCTGTCGAAGACCCTGAAGACCCGTCAAAATCCTGTAAGCCATTCTCTAAAAACCGTACCGGTTTAGTAATGGGTGAGGGTGCCGGCATGGTGGTGCTCGAGGAGATGGAAAGGGCCGTAAGCCGGGGAGCACCTATTTACGCGGAGCTTATTGGCTACGGTTCCACATCCGATGCCGGTCATATCACCAGACCCTCTCTCGAAGGGCAGGCGCGTGCGATGGCGGAAGCACTCGAAGACGCAGGCTTATTGCCTGAAGATATAGACTATATCAATGCTCATGGGACGGCAACTGAGTGGAATGATCTATCGGAGACACAAGCCATCAAGAAGGTATTCGGCGATTATGCCCGCAAAGTTCCTGTCAGTTCTACAAAATCCATGCATGGCCACACGATGGGGGCAGCCGGTGCTATTGAATTCATTGTTTCACTGCTGGCGATAAAAAATCAAGCTGTGCCCCCAACGATCAATCTTGACCAGCCTGACCCGGAGTGCGACCTCGACTATGTTCCTAATATCAGCCGCAAGGGGGTGACGGTGCATAACGTGATGTCAAATGCTTTCGCTTTTGGAGGAAGCAATGCAGCGCTCATTGCCGGGAAGATGAAGGGGTAGGAATAGATTCCCACGGACAAACCGGGTACCCGTGGCGTCTTTCCACGGGTGTTACTGATAACACGCGTTCGCGCAAACAGCGCATGCATTCACCCACGCTCGAAGGCAAGGAATCTATCTAGCGAGCACGGCGAGCGAGAGGGGGAGGCTCCGGCGGCTTTGCCGCGGGAGGGGGCGACGCGAGCCCGAGGAATAGAATGGCACGTGTGGCAAGAAATGAGTACGTTCAGATCGACAGGCGTACGCTGGGACCCATCAATACTACCTGCGATCCCAATTGCTACACTAATTGCTACATAATTACCTGTCCCCGCACCAAAGATAGCGTGTTGGTAGACGCCCCCGCGGAAGCACCTGAAATTCTAAAGCAGTTGAACGGGACCAATCCCAGATACATACTGATAACTCACAGCCACACGGATCATATCGGCGCACTATCCGAGCTGAAGTCGAAGCTGAGGATTCCCATTGGTGCCCATCGTCTGGATGCCAATGGGTTGTCTGTGCGACCTGACTTTCTCCTGCATGACGGCGAAGAAATATCCTTTGGAAACACAAGTCTCAAAATCCTTCATACGCCTGGTCACACACCCGGCAGTCTCTGCTTCTTAATAGGGAAGCATCTTATTTCGGGAGATACTATCTTCCCTGGAGGCCCGGGTAAGACAGAGTCGCCGGGAGATTTAAAACAGATAATCGAATCCATAACCAGTAAGGTCTTCGCCTTGCCTGATGATACAGAGATTTACCCCGGCCACGGCGATCCCACCATAGTGAGAAAAGAAAAGACAGAACTTGCCATCTTTTCTTCCCGCTCCCATGATCCTGATCTCTTCGGGGACGTACTCTGGCTTTCATCCTAGCCTTTGCTCACGCGGAGCGACGGGTTTGGCTCATCCGTTCTTGCTTGTGCTTCAATGCCAACGGGGTGACTGTCTCTCTTTTACCTGCAACGCATAAAATCCCACCGTTAAAACCGATTTCACCATTACCACTAAAGGGAAGGATTTTAAATCGCTTCTTTGTGAACATGCACCGACAGGAAGTGGTCAAGGGCAGGCCAAACGCGAGGCCTACACGGCGGAAAACGACTCGTCGGACTTCGAGCCTACCATCTTTGATGTTCGTATAAACGCCGGGTGGTGCAGGATGGCTGCGCTGCTAAACGATTGATATTTTTCCTTCGTATCCATCTATTTCAATGCTCGTCCCATCTTTTATGTGCAGGACCCTGTCGCCCGCACCAACTATACATGGAACGCCTAATTCTCTCGCGATTATCGAAAAATGATCCAGTGTGCTACCTTCCGATAAGATGACTCCTGATATTTTTGTGAGGATAATCGTCCATGATGGACCCATAGTTCGCGCGATCAAGATATCGTCACGGTTGGCGGTGATTGCGTCCTCAAAGGTTCTGACAACCCGCGCTCGTCCACGAACCCTGCCTTGGCTAGTGGGAATGCCCTCCAATACGCCACTTTTCTGACCATAATCGAAGGATTCGCCGTCTACATAAAACCGTGGAGGGTAAGTCCGTGAAGTTACGTTGTTGGCCTCGTTTACGCGATGGCGGTCGGGTTTCCCTACCTTCCCAGACCTTCCATAAGAAATAATTTCATCAACGGTTAAAGAATAGATTGTTCCTTCTAGCTGAAGCATACGATCAAGCCGATTGAAATCGTTCCGCATTTCGAAAAGAAGCTGATCCAAAACATTTCTGAGTTCTTCTCGAAGCTCAAGATATCTTCTCCCCATCCAAACAATTGGAAGAATCGAGACGGGAATTGTAGCATTCTGCTTCACATTCATAGCAGACGACTGAGATACAGAAAGAGCTACGTGTTTGACTAGTTCTGGTTCCTCTTGCCACCTGGGCTGCGCAAGCGATCTCGATTCTGAACGGAAACCGTAATCCTTCAAGAAAGCGTCCAGCAACTGGTTTGCTTTTTCAGCCGCCCCGGCTTCCTGCAATACCTTGCCAAGTTCTATCAACCGCAGGTTCATTTCATACGTCGGATTCTTCTTGCATCCTGATAGCACAGACATTGCGTCCCAGGCTTTTCCCTTAGAAAGGTATTCCGTTAACCAAGTGAATAAGAAAGCAAAAAAATATGGTGCTTGATTCTGTTCAAGCAAATCTGCCAAAGAGCTAATCAACCGCTCGACATTTGCTATGACACCATCAATCTCTTGCGCCTGTTTGCCGTTGTTTTTAGCCTTCCTCAAGATCGCCAAAGCCTTTTTTCGTGAAATCAAATCGCAAAAAAATGGATTCATTTCGGGATGAGAGATTAAGAGCCATAAGGCCTTGATTGCAAACGGGAACCACTTGCCTTCGGGGGTTGGTAAACGGCCCGGAGGAAAAATAGTGTTTAAGGCATCAACTGGAATACCTTTGGGAAGATGTAAAACAGGCGTGCGAAACACGTCAGCATTCAGGTAGAGATAGCCATCTATTGCCTCCACTGTCGTTTTCGTTTCACTTGCCATCCCCATCTTTTTTAGATACTTCGTAAAATTAAATCTGGGCGCAAGCCCTTTGATTATGGACTCATCCAGTCGGCATAATCTATCTCCCCAAAGGTCTTCAACGATGGCCCTTGTCCACACTCCGCCGGGGCGCTCCTCAGACACAGTGGTGATAGGGCGCGCCTGTAAGAAGAACAATTGATTATCCTGAATGGCGAATTCTATATCCATGGGACAACCCCATTCCGATTCAATACGGCGAGCATCGTTCTTTATTCTTACCAGCGTCGACTGGTCTATTAGAGGCTCACCGTTGATCTTAATGCTATTCACCGAATCGACAATAATTCGAGTAGGAACGGCTTCCCCTGAGACCAGTTTATCGCCCAGTCCAGGCACTGCCTCCACTACGAGGATGTCTTTGTTTGTAAAAAACGGATGACGTGAAAAGACTACTCCAGCTATACTTGGATGTATCATTTGCTGTAAAACAATCGATAGTCCATGTAATTGGGCGTCATCTGATAACCGCAAGGCATGTTGAGCGACCTTAATGATTGCATTTTTCAAGTCAGCAACTGTCTTAATCTCTAAGATACTCAAAAACTTTCCGGCGCCACTATGTTTCATCTGATCTTCGTACAGGCTTGAAGAACGTACTGCTACACCTTGATCCAAATGAAGACTGCTTTTCGCAGCATCGATTATATCGCCCAGGATAATCGTTGATTCTTCGCTAACCGTGATTATCTTGCTGACGATGGGAGCAGGTATGGCAAAAGAATCCGGGACCAAGAACCCACGCGCTTTTAGCCGGGCAATACCGTAGAATTTGTTCCCCACTAGACTTACGTCTGTGGCCGCCGGGTCGTTGGTTGAGATCAGCAAGTCAGACACCTTCCCGTTCTTCATCCGTGTAGAAATTTCAGCAAGATCACTAAGAACCTCTTCCCCATAATCTTTCTTGCAGGTGATAACTAATGCTTCTCCATTGAGTTGCAAGGCCCTGCAAAAGGTTGTGGATTCCTCAGACCTTTGAAATAACGTTTACGGGTGGATATATTGACCCCGGCGTACACCTGGCAACCGAGTAGAGTTCGTTTCCATGGGCTCATGCCAAAGAATCGTTTCATCATTCAGACTTGGAACCATTGTCGACAGGTTTCGAAACGCCCCAGCCCTCATCCGGTGGTGTGGGTATCATCTTCACCACGTAATCGCCGGATCCATAAAGAGAGCCGCTCATATAGTAACGCTCTCTGTTGTCCTCGGCTGTCAAAGAGAAAATCGATTTGTCATAAGAACGAACCCGCAAAGACATCGGTACGTCCATGAGATCGAGGACGGTCGCGAAATTGTTCAGATGAGAAACCCGGATGCCGGGGCGAATGCCGGCAATGGACCCCTTCTTGTCATATCGCTCGCCGACCACGAAGAACTCGGGTACATCGGCGATCACCTTGTCAGGCTTCCCATGGCTATACACTTGCCCACGCTCGGCCAACGTCTGGCCATGGTCCGATGTGTACAGGATGACATAATTCTGATTTGTCGTACCGGAAACGAACGCCCGGAAGAATTCATCCACCTGAAAGCGAATCCCGTTGTCATAGGTATTGACGAGCTTCTCACGTCCGGTCGGGCTGGGGTCAACGGGTTCCAATGCTTTGGAAACCGGCTTCCAAACCGTAGAGGCCGGATCGTCCGGGTATCTATTGCGATACTGGAAATGGAGACCCTTCTTGTTGACGAGAATGAAATAGCCGCCTCTGTCATTCAGAAGACTACTGAGAAAGCGGGCTACGCCCACGTCGTTCGCGGTTTTAAGATCGATGTGACGCTCCACGAACGACTGGTCGTTCATCCACCGGTCCAGGGATCTCACGCGACCCTTCCGGGCCGTTTTCATAAGCACAGAAAGGTAGCCATGATCGATGTCGATGTAGATGGTCTCGTAGCCCATTTTCTTTGCGTAATCAAAGAGGGTCGGGTTCTTGAGTGTTCGAAAGGCGCCGTCGGGAAATGCGTTGTGGCCGGAAACGAGATAGGCATTGCTCAAGTGGGAAAGGGTGCCGGCTGAAACAGAGATGCCGAGATTCTTCAGGCGCCCCCGGGTCTCGAGGGATTGAAGGAACGGTGTGGTGGCGCGCGGGTAACCGTTCAGGCTGAGATTGCTGCCACGAACTGACTCATCGATGATATAGATGATGCTGTCAAGCGGCCGTTGGGAGGCGCGAAAGGTCGGCAGGTCGTCTCGGGGTCCGCGATATTCGTGGAGAGCTTCGAACTCGTAATGAAGTGTTGTACGGACTAAGGAGGTCAAAGGATTCACATTGAAATTGCGTTCAGGCACGTGGAGGAAGAGTGCGTAATTGGAAGCGAGGAGGTAGAACACCGGCAGTAGGCTAAGGGCGAGGGACTTTCGGAAGGTGGACCTGGAGGGGACGAGAATCAGTGCGAAGAGAACGAGTGCGTAAGGGAGAGCATACAAGAAGATGAGCGGGTTGAGAAAGCTTAAAATGGCTTCTCCGAGGGTGTCCACGCCGACGGTCAAGACGAGATACAGGTCGGTGCCTGTCATGAACTGGTCCAGCGTCAGCCAATAGGAGAATTGAACTACTACAAGGAAGACAGAAACAAGAAGGGCCACCGCGCGGGGAATTCTGGGGAGGAGGGTGATGAGATAGAAGAGGGCGACCACCTGGAGGAAGACCAGCGTCAGGGCGCCCGAGAATTTTATGTAGCCGGCGGTCGGGAGCAAATGGAGTAGGGTTCGGTAATCGCTGAACCTGAGAATGAGATCGATGAGGAGAGCGAGCGTCGCCGCAACAAAGGCAGCCATCGCACGGGGATAGGGTGCTTGAGTGATGGTGCGAAGGGGATGATACTTTGCTATCACTTGCCCTCTTCCCATTTGGTGGCTAGTATGCCCAGGACGAAGACCACGGCCGCGAAAACCCCTATGATCGCGGAGTATCTCAGCGCGGTCATGTTGTCGTCAAATACCATGGATGCCCGGAGCCCCTCGTTCACGTAGTACAGAGGCAGTATCCTGGCGAACGTCTGCAGGAAGCCCGGCATCATCTCGATGGGGAAGAAGCTCCCCGAGAGGAACATCATCGGGAAACATGATGGCGTTTGCCGCGGCCGCGGCGCTCTGCGCCTCCTTCACGAAGCGGGTGAGGATCATCCCGATTCCGACGAACGCGAAGACGTCAAGCACAATGAACACGGGGAGCCAGGCGTTTATCTGCAGGCTAACGTTAAACACGGCGTAGCTCACCAGCAGCATCGCAATCGTGGATATGACCGCGAGTATGAACTGGTACAGGATGTTCGACAGGATCCAGTCGGTGCGGGTGATGGGCGTGGTGGATAGCTTCCTGATGACACCCTTCTGCCGCAGCTCCGTGTTCACGTTCACCGTGCCGAACAGGCTCGCTGTCATCACCGCCATCGCGATGATGCCGGGGATGAAGAACTCGATGAACCGGTACTTCCTGGTGAGTATCGATGTCTCGGCCGATCCTGATGAACGGCGGCTTCCCGGACATCTTCTGGTTTATCCCGGCGAACACCGAGTTCAGGATTTGCATCTTCATGGACACCGAAGTGGAGCTGGGGTCGTATATGTACGTGAGGGTAACGGATGCGTTGGGGTCGTTCAGCGCTCGATCCTCTGCAGTGAAGGACTCTTCATAGCCTTTGGGAATAACGAGGACAAGGTTCACCTTGTTGTCCCTGGCGTACTGCGTGGCGTTGATGGCGGGGTCGACCCTGGTTATCTTGAACTTCCCGTCGAGCTCGAGGGTCTTGACGAGCTGCGCGGAGGAATCGGTCTGGTCGAGGTCCTGCACGCAAAGGTCGAAGCTCACGTTGTCCTGGTCCATGAAAATGGTGCCGAACACGAGTATCAGGATTATCGGGAACGCAATCGTGAAGAACATCGCGGACTTCTCGCGGTAGAAGCTCTTGATGCTCACGACGAGATTTGCGCCGACGACGCGCAGGTTCATTCCGCCACCTCCCCGGCGGGGCCTTCGCGGAGCGCCTCGCCGGTGAGCTTCAGGAAGACCTCTTCGAGGTTGGGCTTGCGAACGTCCAGGCTGAGGAACGACGCCCCGGCGTCCTTGATGGCGTTCAGTATCTTCTGGACGTCGTCCGTGTGCTCCACCCTGACCTTGATGTTCTTGTGGTTGTCATGGACCGGCTCGAAGCCCATCTTCCGGACGATTTCAAAGGCTTTTTCATCGACGGACTGTAGCGTGAGGACCAGGTAATTCGCGTTGCTTTCTATGAGCTCCTCGGGAGAGCCCATCGCGATGATCTTCCCCTTCGAGATGATTGCGACCGTGTCTGCAAGAAGCTCCGCTTCCTCCATGTAGTGCGTGGTGAGAAATACCGTCTTCCCCTTCTTCTTCAGGCCCAGCAGGACGTCCCACACCTCGCGCCTTGCGCGGGGGTCGAGCCCTGTCGTCGGCTCGTCGAGGAACACGACCTCGGGGTCGTTCACGAGCGCAATCGCGATTCCGAGGCGCTGCTTCAAGCCCCCGGAGAGGTTCTTGTACTGCTCTTTGGTCTTGTCCTTGAGGTTCACGAGCTCTATCAGCCCGTCGATATCGGCGTTCCTGCAGCAGAAAAGCCGCGAGTAGTACTGCAGGGTCTCTCTGACCGTTATCCTGTCGAACGAGCTGAACCCCTGCGGGAGGACGCCGATGCGGGGGACGATGTCGTGCTTCTTCTTCGTGACGTCCATCCCGAGAAGGCGTCACTTTTCCCGACGTGGGCGTGCGGATTGTCTCGATGATCTCGACGGTGGTGGTCTTGCCGGCGCCGTTCGGGCCCAGGAGGGCGAAAACCTCGCCTTTCCTGACGTTGAACGATATGTCGTTGACCGCCAGTAAATCCCCGTAGCGCTTCGTCAGTTTCTCGACTTCGATTGCGTGTTCAGCTTCTTTCATCATAATATTTGTTTTTCAAATATAACGCACTGGTATCAAAAAATCTCTGCCTGTCGTCTCATGGATGTCATGGATGTTGCCGATTCAAGAGGGCGATGGAAAGCCACATCTTCCCCTGAGGAAGCGAACGTACCCATATGGACGCCGGCACCTATGGGAAACCGCACCAGGGCCTTCCCTGATAAGCCCACCGGAAAGGTATACCCGCCGTTCTCCCCTATTGGCCCCCCTGCCGACGGATAGACGGTGATTTGCCGCGGATCCACGAGATGGAATGCACATCCCAGGGCCTTGACAACGGCTTCCTTGATGGACCAGAGCAGGGCTGATGCCTTTTCCAAATCTCCGCCCGCCAACCTCAAGGCATGTTGAAGCTCTTGTGGATGGAAGACCCGGTGAAAGGGGTATTCTCCCTGGAATTCATCGGCCCCTGCCACATCGATGCCGATATCAGACTCATCTCCGCAGAGAGCAGCCCAGACTTTTCCTCCACCCTCGCTGAAGGAGATGGCCGGACCCCGATATTCTCCCAACAGGAGATGGGGCCTGCCAAGCGGGCCGCGGACCACCTGAATCGGGAAAGCAGCTCTGTTGGAGGATTGACAGCCTTTCCAAAGAGGACTTTCCATCGCCACAAGGTGATCCCACAGGGTGGAGACGAGGCGGTGCTTGTCTCCTGCCCCGTTCGTCCCACGCCCTTTGAGGGTTTCGGCGGCACGTGGCAAGGATGCATAGAAGACGGGTCCCCTTCGCATGAACGAAACTCACGGCATGGACGGTTAATCCCTGGCAATCCTCTGCCACATCCACTCCCATCTTTCCCGATCTGTGTCCTTTCGGAGCCCTGAAGGCTCAGTCCGAAACCCAGTGCATCCGCACACCATGAATCTGCATGATGGTGCGGCCTTGATCGTCAACCCCTCTGGCGTCCCAGGCGAGGCCTTCGTCGTCCTGCGCCCGCATGCGGGCCTCCAGGGTTATCTGTTCCCCCGCCCGGCATTTTCGCAAAAACCTCATCTCCCCGATCTCCATGGGAATCATCGATCGCCGCTCCGATGGGTCCGTTGCAGCGATGTGGAAGCCGACCAACTGCAAAAGGGCCTCGAAAAGGTAGGGAGAGTATTGGTACCGCGCGTTCCGCAGATTTGCGAAATCACTTGTCTCCCGGTAGGTGGTTCGGCCCCGTACCACCCCCGGACCTGCACCGTCAAGGAACTCCATCACGCGATACCTGCCTTCGAGGCCGCTGCGGTCTTTGTACCATTTAAGCACTTTTTTATGATCCATGGGACTCGTCCGCAGTTCGTCCGGCCGGACAGGAAAATCAGGGAGCCCCTCCCCGAGATATCCTCCTCCGCCATCCGCCATCAAGGATCACCTGGCCCGTGCAGTGCGGGGTGAAGCGGTCGGTCAATCTCCCGGTGGGGGAGATCTCCTGTGTTGCCAGAGAGACCTCGCACAATACCTCCCGAAGGCCGTTGCCGGCCCGGCGGCAGGAGATCCTGGAAGGCCGCGGAACCCCGGGAGGACATTGGATCATGTCCATGAGCCGCACCTGGCGAACTCCTCGCACCTGCAGGTGGGGATACAGGATCCGGGCGGCTTCCATGAATGTCTCCAGAACCATGGCGGCTGAGACCAGAGGATGCTTGACGAACTTGAAAGGCCTGTGATCCGCGATCCAAAGATCCTTCTCCAGGGAGAAGGATCTGAAGGCCTCCAGTTCTTCCCGGCGGATGTCCAGGCAGGAGATCCTCTCTATCATGGGAAAGTCCTCGGGGCTGAAGGACACGGTGCCTCCATCCAGTTCTCCACCGGGCGAAGGACGGGTTGTATCATTGAGCAGTGCCGTCTTCACGGATGGCAGTCTCCTCATGAACATCACCCAATCGTCGTCGGCCGGGGCTACAAAGAGCTCCCGGCAGAAAAGCCCCGCAAGCTCATTTACATGGATGTACGCCACGCCCTTCCGCTCTCATCAGCTCCCGGACCTCCGGGTCCTCGGCCATGCCCGCCCCCTCGACAGGGGGAAGCATCAAAGCCTTGAACCGGATGGCGCCGTTTTTCCGGCGGAGGGTTCTGAGCAACGCAGACATCATCCGGTTGGCTGCGGCGTAGTTGGCCTGGCCGGGATTCCCCTGGATCGCGGCCACCGAGGAGAGGCCCACGAAAAACCTCAAACCGGCCCCTTCCGCAGCCGAGAATAGATTCCAGGCCCCGAGGAATTTGACGTCCGTGACCATGGAGAAATCATCCGGGGTCATTTGGCTCAAGAGACCGTCCCTGAGGACTCCGGCGCCGTGAATGATCCCGTCGATCTTGCCATAACGGCTTGCCACCTCGCCCATGATCGCGCGGACCGCCTCGGGGTCGGTCACATCGCAGGTATGGTACGTTGCCTCGATCCCTGAGGCGTGCAAATCCGCCAGGGTCCGAGCGATCTCCGACGCCCTGTGGTCGGAAGTGAACGCCTCGGAAGACGAATGTTCGGGGCGCGGCTTTGCGGGATCGGTGCCTGGATCGAGAGTGGTCCTCCCCAGAAAGACCAGGCGGGGCGTGAAGGGCACAAGGCTGCGGGCCAGGTGGGCGCTGATCCCGGTTGCGCCCCCGGACATGACGACAACGTCTCCGGGGCTCAGATTCAGACTTGACGAATCCCCGAAGACCGACGGGGCCACGTGTCCCTCCGAGGTGAAGACCTTTCCATCACGATGAATGATCTCCACCACGGTGTATCCTCTGTCCAGAGCACGCGCGCAGCGCAACGCGAAGGTCGGTATCTCTGTCGATTTCCAATGTGCGAAACTGGACCGATGGGTATTCCTGCGCTGCGCTCAGAAAAAGTCCGAGCATCCCTTCCGCCAGCAGCCGACCGGGAGTTTCGGTATCCTCCCTGGAATGGATCAGCACCACGAATTTCTTGGCCGGTGATTGAAGAAATGCCTTCAGGAGGAGAAAGAGCCCCCTGAGAAGCCGCGAAACATCCGCCATGCTTCTTAATCTTCCCGACCCGCCTTGCAGGCAAGGTGATGACCATCCCGGCAAGGGACGACAGGCCCGCTATTCTATCTACAGCCCTGGAGGCCCCTTCATCGGTTCGAATGTCGTGGCCCTCTTCGCCCGGACCGAAGTTCCCTTGCATGAATAGCATTGGAAACGTGTCAACCCCGTAATCCCGCCGGAGGATGTCTCCTGCACTTCCGGCAATGTCTGTCATCCCTGTCAGGTGAGAGAAGGAGGACTGACTCGCCCGGGCTCAATTCCATGGGAATGGAGGCCGCCAACTCTACAGCGGCGCTGGTTGAATACGAGCCGCTTCAAGCTCGCCTCATCCTCTGAGGACTTCAGGATTTCATCCCGCACCGGGTCGGGGTCAACAGCCTTGGCGGCCGGCTGCAGGCCGGGACCTTCCTGCCTGGCGATAATCTTGGAGATCCTCTGGGCGATGTCCTTCACGGTACGGACACCTATAAAATCCTCCAATTCGATAGTGATCCCGAATTGGCGTTCCGCAGCATCCATGATGATGGGGAGACGGCTGGAGCGGATGGAGAGGTCCCTTCTGAGATCCATATCGGGTTGGATCTCGTCCCTGTTGAATCCTGTAGCATCCATGATGATTCGAATAAGCCTCTCCATAAGATCCTTGGTCCTCAGACGCCTCACCGGGGGCAGGGACGCGGAGAGGGGCGGCTCAGGGACAGGGGGACGCGGAGACACGGAGAAAGGACCGGAGGGAGAGTCTCCACTTCTCCCTGTCTCCGTGTCTCCGCGTCTCGCTAGTTGCGGAACCCACAAGCATGGATTCGATAACGGATGATAGCTCGCCTTCCTGGAAGGTCGGGTCGAGTTCCTGGCGGATAGCTTCCAGGATGTTGGGCTTAAGGAAGCGGCCGAAGGTCTCCATCACGAATCGGTTGATTTCCCTCTGAATGATCCTCTCCGCCGGGCTGGAGCCTGCAAGCCCAAATGCCGACGGTTGTTCCGACGTTCGTAATGCTGGTGCCGGGGCGATCCGGTGAGATTCGGGAGTTTTTCCGAATGCAGAGAGGGAAACAAACCGCGGTTCTCCTTCAACCTTCAGATGACCTTGAACGAAGAGCTGAGCAAGAGCGGTCTTGTAGGTCAGGCCCTCCGCGGAGGGAAGGCACGTCTGGATGCATGCCGATTCAGGAAGCGTGTCTGCGATGAGATTGCTTAATATTTCGCCGGGGCCCACCTCCACGAAGAGCCGGACTCCGTAGTCATTCCAAAGGGTCTGGACATTATTCATCCAATGGACGGTAGATTCCAGGTGGGCCATCAGGATTCGCCTGATCTCATCGGGATCTGACGGATACGGTGCCATGGTCGTGTTGGAGATGACGGGAATCTGCGGGGAATGAAATGGAATGGAGGCAATGTACGCCTCGAGCTCATCATGGATGACCTTCATGATAGGAGAGTGGAAGGCCATGCTGACCCGCAAGAGGGTGGCCCGGTATCCCATCTCCTTCAATCTTTTGCCAAGATTCTTGACCGCCTCGGTGTTGCCGCTCAGGACGATCTGCTTCGGTGAATTGATATTGCCGATGTGGACATCGTCCCGTCCCTGGATCATCTCTTTCAGCAGATCCAGGGGGGCGTCCACGGCCGCCATGACGCCGGGGTCCACGTGCATGCCGGCGGCCTTGTCCATGCAGAGGGCCCTCTTGTTCACGATTCGAAACCCGTCCTCCAGGGAATAGACACCGGCCAGGCACAAGGCGGTCAGTTCGCCCAAACTGTGGCCGGCCATGGCCACAGGGTGGATACCAAGGGAGGTGAGGTATCGGGCCATGGCGTGTTCCATGGCGAACATGGCAGGTTGCTGCCACCGGGTCTTCTGAAGGTTCTCCTCTCGATCGTGGAACAATAAGTGAAGGAGGTCGAAGTCCGCCGCCGCCGCAGCCCGATCCATCCACTCCCTGATGACGGGAAAGGACTCGTAGAGCTCCCGTCCCATTCCTGCATACTGTGACCCCTGTCCGGGAAATACAAAGGCGAGCGGCAGGGCCGGCAAATCCTCGCGGCTCATGAAAATTCCCTGCTGCGCCAGGGACCTCAATGCCTTGGGTGAGACGATTCCGGCTTCGGCAAGGGAGGCTGACCTCTCGATGACCGTGAGCGCCTCCTCTTCGGATTGCGCCACGACGGCCATCCGGCAGTTACGGCCGTCCATCTCGGTCCGGAAGAAAGAGACGCCCTGGAGCGTGGGAGAGCCACCCCCCTTCTCTCGATCGAGACCGGCTTCTCTGCCCGGTGAGACCAGGATCGTATCCGCTTCATCCATGGCCTGCTCCACCTGCACAACGTAGTTGGAACCTCCAAACCCGAAGGCGTTGACCTGAAGCCTTCTTGGCTGGCCGGCCCTGCGCTTCCAATCAAGCGGCTCCGGGGCGATGAGGAGACCCGATCCTTCCAGGTCGATTTCCGGGTCTGGATGCTCATAATTGAGGGTGGGAGGAAAAACCCCCGCCTTCATGGCCATGACTCCTCGAATGAGGCTGTTAATGCCCGAGGCGCCCAGCGTGTGTCCGATCTGGGATTTGAATGAGGTGATCACGGTGCGCTTGGAGGAATTGAAGAACGGCCTTCAGGGCACGGACCTCCTCCACGTCTCCTTGCCGGGTGCTCGTGGCATGGCATTCCACCAGGTCCACTGCATCGGGCCCATAGGGTATCCCTCGGAATGAGGCGCGGATGGCCATCTCTTGGGTGACACTGGAGGACTCCACCATGCCCAGATGGTTGTTGCTCGCTCCCATGCCGGTGATGACGGCGTGGACAGCGCGCCCCTCTTGCACGGGCCAGGCTTTCCCGCTCGATGACGATCATTCCCCCGCCTTCGCCGAGGACCATCCCGTCTCTTTCGGCATCGAAGGGGCGGGAGGTCTCGTGAGCGCGGTCTTTCCTGTCCGGACAGCCCGTAAAGTGCGCCCAGGGCGGAGAATTCCAGAAAATGCAGGTGTGTGAGATTCTCCTCGCCCCCTCCGACGATGGCGGCATCGATGATGCCGTTTCGGATCATCTGGATGGCGCTGTGAAGTGCGACCAGTGAGGTCGCGCAGGCCGCGGAGACGGAATAGCTGGGCCCCATGAACCCATACCGGTTGCAGATGAAGCCGGCCGCTGCGCAGTTGAGTCTGCCCAGGAGCGTGGTGTCGTCCGGGGCCATGCGTCCGGACTTCACCTCTCGTTCGATGGCGCTCTCCTGATCCGGCGTGAGGTGAACGGCCCTTTTGATGGCGGCAAGGATGTCGTGAACGTACTCCCTGATGATCATATTGGTGAGGGTCCCCGCCGCCTCTCCCGAGTTCTGGGAGATGAGGACTCCGATTCGCTCGCGCGGGATGTCCGACTCCAGGATGCCGGATGCCCGGATGGCCCTGTCCGCCAGCCACATGGTGATCCTTGTGGCCTCGGTCATGGTCCGGAAATCATGGGGAGGAATCCCGAGTTCATTGCGGGAGACATGAAAGTCCAGGAAGGCGCCCACCTTGCAGTAGGTCTTGTCCGGAACGTGCGGCCGGGGATCATAAAAAAGCGTCGTGATCCCACCGGGAAGGCGGAACCAGGGTAATCCCGCTCTTCATGGCCAGGCTTGCAGCCCAGACCTCCTCCGGACTCTTCCCCAGGGCATTGAGGATGCTCATCCCGGTGATGGCAACCCTTTCATGATCGTCTCTGCGGGGAGCGACTCGCTTCAGTCCATGGCCAACCCCGGAGGATGGAGTTTCCATGGTGGCGACGCGCCGGGTGAAGTTTCCGCGATTTTCTCGATCGACCCCACAACGGGCTGATGCAGCAAGAGAGGACCTTCGGCCAGCTCGCGGTGAAAGGACTGCAGCTTCTGGACCTCACGGATGAGGCCGGCGCAGGCCCCGCTCATGAATTGCCCGCGTTCCAGACAGGCCCGCTCATCCAGAGCCGCCCCGCCTGGCCTGTCCATGCCTCGGGCCGCGGCGAAGAGGCTCCCCGCGGCCATCTCCTCCATTCTCGTCCGGAAGGAGGCCTCGTCCTGGTGACCCGCTGCAAACTCCCTCTCCAGGGATAAAATAGCTGCCACTCTCGGGGTCCTCAAGGAGCGCACCCGAAGTCCGGTGTCCTGGCCCGAAACGACCGTTCCCCCCGGCGGCGATTCCAGGATCATCCGCTGATAGAGCGCCGTCAAGGCGCCCGTTTCAACGATCTCCCGGGTGGCCAGATAGGCGGTGCCCATCTGGATGGCGTCCGCGCCGAGCATGGCGGCCATGAATGCGGTCTCCCGATTGAAGATTCCCCCGGCAAGGATCACGCGACAGTTCTGGAACAGGGATGGCGTGCGCCGTTTGAGATCCAGCACCATTTGAGCAAGGGTGAGCGTGCTATGCTGCCCCACGTGGCCGCCGGCCTCATATCCCTCGCAGACCACGTACCGGACGCCCGCTTCCAGGGCGAGCCTCAACAGGGCCTCATCAGGAGCGATATACATGACCTCTATGCCGCATTCCATCAATTCTCTTAAGGGGGAGAGATCGCCACCCGCGATCACGACAAAACGGGGTCTCTGTTTCTTTATCCAGGCCAGATGCGTCTCCCTGAAAGGGTTCTCCGCCAAAGAGACGACATTCACTGCATAAGGGCGCCCACCCATGATCTCCGGCAGGCGTCCCAGCCTCCGGTCAAGGGTCTCCGCGTCCATCAGGCCAAGGGCGATGGTGGGCAATCCACCGGCATCGGCAACCCTTGAGGCAAACTCCGGGACATCGGTGATCCAGGACATGGCGCCCTGGATAAAGGGGTATAGGGTTCCCATCTCTCTGGCTACAGGGCTGTCCAGAAAGCAATCCTTTTTCGCCTCAGCCAGGCGGCATACGTTACGAATCTCGTCCATGAAGGCTTTCACGGCCTCCTCGGTTCCGGCCCCGAAACGCTCAACGAACGACGCGGCAAAGGCAGCCTCCACGCCCAGAGGGATGACCTCGTCCTGGCCGAAATGGCTCTCCAGAGGGTGGAGGGCCCTGGCCTGCACCTGGCTTACGAAGGAGCGGCGGCTTTCCTCCGTGATCTCTGCTCCGCACAGCGAGTCCTCGAACGTCTTGATCTCCTTGAACGCAAGCGAGTTTCCCTTGTTGAAAAGGCGACAGGGAACCTGCAGGTCCAGGCCGACCAGATCGGTAGAATCCAGGCGGAGGTTGGAGAGCCGCTGGCGTTGAACATCATCAATGGCAACCAGATCTGTCAGCCAATGGACGCTCTCGAAAACGATCCCGGTGGCCCCGGTCGACAGGAATGCCGCTGCCGCCTCAGGGGTGGAGACGCCTCCCCAGATGAGGATGTCGAGAGACTTTGAGGGTGTGCGCAGCATTTCCTTGACCATCGAATAGAGAGCCATGGTCGTCTCACCGCTCACGAATCCGGAGGCCTCGCATCCTTTCAGGACGATGCGCCCGATGCCCGAGCTATCCTTCAAAATCGCCGCCAGGAGATCCATGTCCCCGATGATTGGAAAGCAACGGTGGTTTTCCGACAATTCCCTCAATCTCTGCAGAAAGATGGAAGGATCTCCTTGAAAAAACTGGGGGTGGCATTCTACCCAGATGTCCTGGACCCCTGTTTCCTTCAATAACTGCCCCAAAGATGGATCAATGAAGGCAGGGACAGAAATCTTGATATCCCTGACGTGGCCGGCAGGGTCAGCCTTTCGTAGGAAAGAACGTAACCCGTCCACCCCCATCATGGAAAAATCGAAGATGGCCCTGCTCCCTGTTCGCTGAGCCATTTGAATCACCGATGGGGTGATCTCCTCAGGCCGCCAGACGAAACCGATGATAGAAACCCGATGTTCAGCCACTATATCCAGCCCCTTCCTTCAAGGCGATACATTCAACTTCTGAAATTATAAAGATTTTCTGAATATGCGATATTTCTTGTATGTTTTTGCGCCGGCTTCCTCTATCAATGAGTTGATCGACTCGTTGTCCTCCAGGGTCCAGCCCAACTCCAGATAATGATATTTCTCTTTTTTCCTCACCACCTCAAATATGTGGTGGAAGGCCAACATGGGGAGTCCCAGTTGCCGGTACTTCTCCTTGATCCCGAAGATCAAACACCGCAATCCCTTGATCTCCCGCCGATAGATGAGGAACTTCAGCAAACCCGTCAGACCGATCCGCCCGTTGAGACGCTTGAGCAAAGGGTTGATGTCGGGAAAGATCACGCAGACCGCCGCGGGTTCATTCTCATAATAGATGAAGAAGACCAGGTCCGGATCCACGAATTTCATCACGTTCTTTTGAATGTCCCGCATCTCATTATCGCTCAGGGGGACGAAACCCCAGTTACCGGACCAGGAGTCATTGTATATCTCCCTGATCAGAGCAAACTCAGAGTCCACATCCTTTGGATCGAGAGGGCCTGATGTGGATACCTTTTTTCTTGGCGATCCGTTCGGCAAGACGATCCATCCACTCGGGAAGCCGGTAATCGCCATCTATCAGGAAGGCCAGCAGGTCCTTCTCTTTGGTGAAGCCGCACGATTCGACCAACCCCGGGTAGTACGGCGGGTTGTAAGTCATCATCAAGGCCGGCGGATAATCGAATCCCTCAATGAGCAAGCCCACCTCGTAATTGGTGGACGGGTTGAGCGGGCCTCTCATGAAGGTCATCCCTTTCTGGCGAGCCCACGTCTCCACGGAAGAGAAGAGGGCTGCCGCGGCCTCCGGATCGTCAGCACATTCGAAAAATCCCCAAATGCCCATCTTTTCGTTGTGGAACTCGTTATAATGGCGATCTATGATGCCCGCGATCCTTCCCACCGTCTCCGAACCGCGTCGGGCCAGAAAGAGGATGCGCTCGGAAAACTCCCAGAAAGGGTGCCTGCCGGGGTCCAGCATCCGGCGAACCTCCTTCTTAAGGGGGGGAACCCAGTTGGGGTACTCAGCATAGATTCTCCATGGCAGGTCAATGAAGTCCTTTAATTCCGATCCCCCTTCCACAGCAATAATCTCTATGCCGGCCATAATCGTTCCCTTCGAGAGGTTATCACCGAAACATTACAAGTTAGCATCTACACGGTCTTGACGCAAATTTCTAAGGCAGAGGTTACTTTTCCACTTGTTTTCGTATCTTTTCAACGTCTGCATGCTTCACATTTTCAACGATTCGAAACCATAGCCGATGGAATCCATATCCCCCGTCACCTTACAAAGATTAGCAACTCCCCGCAACTGGACCGGCGTCGCCCATTCTGCCGGCCGATTGGATTCTACTCTGCCTAAAGCACAACCCAGGACGGAGGAGACAAAAATCGATAGCAGGGAAACCGATTTTATCGTATGAGTCCCCATCATTCTCTTTTGTCGCTAAGAGATCTCTTTAGCTATTATTCAGAACAAAAATAGATTTCTGTCAAGTAATGTCACGACATAATTAGAGAAGTACGCTTGATGCGTCCCGAAAGACGTGGTGCTTAAACCTTGAAGATTTCTCAATTCGTGCTGAAACTTAACGATGATGAATAAAATCGTTTCTTTCTTTTCCTTCTTTCTGTTGGTTTCCATCGTGACCCTCGGTGGTGGATGTGCGACCCTGCCGAACGTCACTGAAACGATCAGTGAGGCGCCGACGACCCAGACAACGCCTCAAATCGCTTCGGCCAAAGGGCTGTTATCTCCCAAACAGAGCAAGGCCCTCGTGGAACGATTGCAGCGATCCGTCGACCCGACGGATATGCTGGAACGCTATAGTGCGGTAATAGAATCGGTAAGCGAAAGCCCGTTGACGAAGGGAAACAAAGTCACGCTGCTCGTTGATGGTGCGGCTACCTATGCTGCCATGTTCAAAGCAGTGGAGAATGCGAAAGACCATATCAACATTGAAACCTATACCATGGAAGATATTGAAGATGAGACGGGTCGCAAATTTGCCGATCTGTTGTTGCAGAAGCAGGCGGAAGGAGTTCAGGTAAATCTCATCTACGACAGTTTAGGCAGTTTCAGCACTCCCGCTGCATTCTTTCAGCGCCTGCGCGATGGCGGGAATACAGGTTCTCGAATTTAACCCGCAAAATCCACTCAAGGCCCACGGAAAATGGCGCCTGGCCAAATCGGATCACCGCAAGATTATGATCGTCGACGGCAAAGTCGCCCTTACCGGGGGCGTCAACATCAGTCAGGTTTATTCAAGCGGGTCTTCCGGAGCTGGAGAAAAGAAAGAGGCACAGATGCCATGGCGTGATACGGACGTTCAAATCGATGGCCCTGCCGTGGCTGAGTTCCAAAAACTGTTTCTTGACACGTGGGAGAAACAGAAGGGCGCGAAACTCCCCGACCGGAACTACTTCCCCGATCATGAAGGAAGAGGGAAATGCCCTGGTGGGGGTATTGGGCAGTACCCCGGGAGAGGCCAACAGGGTTACTTTCATTATGTATGTGGCCGCTATCACGTTTGCAGAGAACTCACTTCATATGACGAATGCCTATTTTGTCCCCGACTGCGCAGATACTGAAAGCCCTCACCGATGCAGCAAAACGAGGTGTTGATGTAAAAATTATTCTTCCCGGAACCACCGACAGATCGCTGGCCCAATATGCGGGGCAATATTATTACTCCGATCTTTTGAAATCGGGGGTGAAGTTATACAAACGCTGTAATGTACTGCTCCATGCAAAAACGTCTGGTGATTGACAACGTCTGGTCGACCGTGGGCTCCACCAATATGGAGTGGTGGAGCTTTTCAACCAATGACGAGGTGAACGCGGTTATTCTGAGCCGCGAGTTCGCTACTGAAATGGAAAAGATGTTCGCCGTTGATCTTGCTGAGTCCGACCAGATCCGATGGGAAGAGTGGAAAAAGAGACCTCTGCTCATCAAGATCAGGGAGTGGTTTTCGCATCTCATTGCCCGCCGGTCGGATACTGACGTCGAAAACGGGTTTGCGTTAATGGAAACGGAGAGGGCACTGTTGCTGGCAGGGTACACAGAATTCTCGCATTAACGTATTTAGAAGAAATATCTTGTCTCCGTAATCAAGAATGTAAGTTTAAGTTTGATTACTATTTCAGTTAAAGCGGAAAGCAAACCCCGCCTGATTGCGCGAAGGGGGTCGGAATAGCTATTCAAAAAAAGAAAAAAGGAGAAAAATTTCATGGGAATCATACTGGTCGTGATTTTGGTCCTTCTGCTCATTGGTGCCTTACCCACCTGGGGCCACAGTAAGTCCTGGGGGCCCTATCCCAGCGGCGGAATCGGATTGATCCTCCTGATCTTGATCATTCTATTGCTGCTGGGGCGAATCTGATGTGGTTTTGAAGAGGGCCCATGGAGGATAACGGGAAACGCGCGGCCAAGGCGCCCGCAGTGTTGATTCTGGCCGGCTTTATCATCGTGGTGGCAGGGATGAAGGCGGCCAGTTCCATCCTGGTTCCTTTTTTTATGGCGGTGTTCATTGCGGTCATTTGCGCTCCACCATTGTTCTGGCTGCAACGGAAAGGCGTACCGAAGTTGCTGGCGCTTGCTCTTATTCTCGCGGCCATCCTGCTTGTAGGATTGCTCTTTGGAATATTGATCGGTCCTTCGCTGAATGATTTCTTGAAATCCCTTCCCGACTATCAAGAGCGATTATCGACCCATATTGCTACTTTAACAAGCTGGTTGCGCGAAAAGGGCGTTAACATTCCAGCAGGAGAGGTGCCCCTAACTTTTCATCCGGGGTGGGTGATGAGCTTGGCAGGAGGTATATTCTCAGCCCTGAGCAGTGTCCTCGCCAATGCGTTTCTGATCCTGCTTACGGTCGTGTTCATTCTTCTGGAGGCAGCAGATTTGCCAAAGAAATTGCAGGTCGTGTTAAAAAATCCGGAGAGGTCGCTGTCTACCATTGAGAAATTCAGCCGGAACGCCAAGCGCTATTTGGTCATTAAAACCCTGATCAGCGCTACCGTTGGCCTGGTGATCTGGCTTTGGCTCCTCATCCTCGGTGTCGATTATCCGGTGCTCTGGGGAACGCTCTCGTTTCTGCTGAACTATGTGCCCAATATCGGCGCAATCATTGCCGCCCTGCCTGTTGCCCTTCTCGCTCTCGTCCAGTTAGGGGTGGGGTCTGCCCTTCTAACAATCCTTGGCTTTGCCGTCGTGCATATTGTTGTGGGTAATATCATAGAACCGAAGCTGACGGGCAAAGGCCTGAGTTTATCGACGCTGGTTGTCTTCCTTTCGTTGGTCTTCTGGGGATGGGTTCTGGGACCGATCGGTATGATCCTCTCGGTGCCCATGACCAGCCTTGTCACGATCGCACTGGAAAGTTATGAAAAGACACGTGGGCTCGCCTTCATGCTGGGATCCGACACCGAGATTGAGTGGATCGAAGGGATGGAGACGGCGGATGCGATAAAACGCGAAAAAAAGAAGGATCTATGAACATCACGAAACCGGGATCATCCCGTTGTCAGCTTTATCTATTTCTTATGCTGTTGGTGCTGCTCGCGGGATGCGCGAGCACGCAACCCCAGCCGAGTCCCTTTTTCCTGACCGAAAAGGAGTTAGAAACACACGGACGCAAGACTTGGTACGATCGACTCATGGATGCCGATCCGGGAACTACATCATTCGTGATCGCCGGAGATTATCAAGAACGTCCGCCACGCAAGATTGCAGTGCTGCCCTTTGTCGATGAGGGGAAAGGCACCTTCTTGGTTGATAAGGTTTCAGTCAAGACTCGCGACAAGGAAGAGCTAAACAGGTGGTCATGGACCCATACCAACCGGGTGCGGCGTGCTCTTGCAGGTGAGCTTGCGACAAGGGAATTTCTCATTGTCCCTTTATTAACGGTAGACGCTGTGTTGGCCAATCACGGAATTACCGACAGGGACAAGCTCAACGCCGTCCCCCCCGAAGAGCTCGGCCGCTGGCTGGATGCTGATACCATGGTCTACGGCGAGCTGCTCCGTTATGAGGCGTACTATGGCTTTTTCCTCTCAGCCTGGACAGTGAGCGCAGGGGTGAGAATGGTCTCGACACTGGACGGGCACGAGATCTTTTCGTGCACCGACCGCCGCTACGATTCCACCTTCCGTCCGGCCATCGACCCCATCGATTTCGTGATCAATTCCATTTCGTCTCTGATTCACCTTCGAGACATAACGCTGGCTCGTACAGAATACGAGGTGGGCCGTGAGATCGTTCTGCGTCTACCAAGGGCTGAGAGAAACATTTCCGAACTCCAGGCCGTAACGAAAGAAGAAACAGGGGGCCTCGACTCCGGCAGCCGGGCCACCACTTCGCAAGAGTCCGTGGAAAAGAGCTTCTTTCCAACTTCAGCACTGACCCATGAAGGAGGTAAGTAACATGTTTGTCGTCGTTATCAATTTCCCGCCCGTTAAGAAAGGGAAGGGCGGTCGCGGCCAGACATATACATGTTACCTTACCGTCGCATGCGGCCGACCGGGTTCCGTGTTGCGGTTGATGCGTCGAGCTGACGAACGACATTGCCGTGCTTGCTGGCGCGATCCGGAACGTGGGCGAGCATGTGTTTAAGAGTCTAATTCGGGGAGGTACTCGTCCGAATATTCTCCCTCATTTTGAAACTGGATAATGGTCTGCCAATGTGTCAGAGGCAAAAGTGGGAGATGAGCACCGGTACCATCTCAGTGAATTTTGATTCACTCAACTCTCCTGAAGTCGATGAAACCCTGTTCCACGTCCGTGCGGACCAGTTGCACACGAATCTTTTCGCCCACGTCGATGCCTTGGAAACCATGCACTACTCTCCCTTCGACAGGAGGGTCAAGAAGGCGGGCCCACGTGCCTTTCGGGGCCGCGCCGGTAACGATCGCATCGAACCGTTCCCCGATTCTTGCCGCCAACAGCATTGCCGCTGCCGATTTTCCGACTCGCCGTTCCACCTTTTTGGCTGCGTTCTCTTGTTCCGTGCAGTGTTTACCCAGTGCCTCCAGGTCTTCTCTTTCATAAGGTACGGGATGCTGACCTATCGCAGCCTTCAGCAGCCGCTGCGTGATGAGGTCCGGATACCGACGGTTAGGGGCTGTGGAATGGGTATAGTCTCCAACAGCGAGACCAAAGTGGCCCGGGGCGACGGTCTCTCCGGGAAATTCTGCAACGTATTCGCCCGGCCCCATGAGTTTGACCACGGAGAGGGAGAGGTCGGAAAATCTGAGCGGATCAGCCGCTTTCTCTTTTGTCAGAAACTCCTCCAGCGCCACGGCATCCGGAGTATAAGGAAGCTTAAAGCCATGTTCCCCGGCAAGATCGACAATCCGTTCCCATCGTTTTGGAGTGCGCACCACACGGCGCAGGGAAGGGGATTGTTTTGACGAGAGATACCGGGCGGTCACACCGTTTGCGGCTATCATGAAATCCTCAATAAGCTCGGTAGCGCGGTTCTTTGTCTCCTTTTCCAGCCCCCGGATCTCATTGCCGTCAAATACCGGTTTCGCTTCAACGGTTTCAAGGCTAAGGGCCCCGTGCAGGTGACGAAGATTCTTCATGCTTTGTGCTACCCTGTCCTGGATGCGTAGATTTTCATCGAGTCCATGCACTGCAGCAATAGCCTCGGGCGACCGTCCCTTTCCCTTCCAGCCATGCCGCGACGCTGTTATACGCGAGCTTTGCATGATTGTGCACCCGAGCCCTGTAGATATCCGAGGTTTGCAAAGAGCCGTCTTTGCCGATCACCATTTCAATCACAATCGCCGATCGATCCTCATTGAAGTTCAACGATGTGCGGTTGGTTGAAAGTTCTTCGGGAAGCATGGGGAATATCACGGCAGCCGTATATACCGAAGTAGTGTTGTGGTGGGCGTGATCGTCGATTGCCGAGCCTTTCTTGACGATCGAGTCCACGTCGGCCACGGCAACAAGAATCTTTACCTGATCTGCGGGCATCGCCTCGGCAACGGTAAGTTGATCCAGGTCAAGAGAATCATCGTTGTCGATGGAAGCCCACAAAAGGTCCCTCAGGTCGCGAACCTGCTCACCATCGGTTACGGCAGATAGCGAAGTATCCCGTGGGGATAGCGTAGCACCCTGTAAGGGAGCCGGAATCCCCGCAAGCTCGGTAAGTGCTTCAGCAGAAAAGTCAGGGAGTAATCCTCTCTCCAGCATCGCTCTCCGGGCGATTCTCCGGAGAATAGCGCGGTGCTGCGCATCGTTCGTATTCATGGGATACACCTCCTCCATTTTAAACCAACTTACTCAGCATTGGAACATTGCATAAAAAATATGGCAAACAGAAATTCAGGATTTCTAATATTTCGCCAAAATCCCTTTTCTTAATTCCTCTCATCCCCATTCATTCCATCCGATTCCAATGGTATTGAAGATATGCTGGAAAGAGGGAGCATGTACGACAACGCAGGTAAAGAGCAGTTCAAAAAAATTTCCCCAGAAGATTAGTCTGTTTCCCCAGAATCCCATCTTGAAAACGGAGAGCGTTTCGCTGCGGCATGGGCCGCCAATCTGGGAGAGGATTTTAAAACCGATACAGTCCATGGTAACAATATCAATTCTATCAACCGGTAGCGGTGACAGCAAGCGCAAAGAAGCACCCATTTCCCGTCGTCGCCTTCGGCGCCGAAAGGCAGCCCTTGCCCAGCCTGTCCGGTTGGCACATTTTCTTAACAGCCGGCACGCATTGTGTAGCCCGGAACGGGTGCTTATAGTATGTGTTATCCCCACTGCCCTCATGAAAGTGTGTAGTCTGTAGGATGCAGAGACCTCTCACGATGACGGATCAAGCCAAGACAAAGAGAGAATTGATACATGAACTTAGGGAGCTACGAGCTCAGATCGAGAATCTTGATGCATCGAAAATCGAGCTCAGGCGTGCGAAAGCTGAAGTACAGGAGGCTCGCAGCTATGCTGAAGACATTGTCGAGACTGTGCGTGAACCACTCCTGGTGCTGGATGGCGATCTGAAGATAATCTCAGCCAACCGTTCCTTTTATCGAACCTTCAAAGTGACGCCAGGCGAGACCCTGGGAAGGCTTGTCTATGACCTTGGGAACCGACAGTGGGACATTCCCGGGCTCCGGACATTGCTTGAGGAGATTCTGCCTGAACGCACCAATTTTGGTAACTTTGAAGTTGAACGTGATTTTCCTATCGTAGGGCACAAAATAATGAGACTCAATGCTTGCCAGATCCATCAAAAAGCAATTGGTAAGAAGTTGATCCTTCTTGCAGCCGAAGACATTACGAGATTCAAAAGGCTGGAAAGAGAGCGAGAGAATCTTCTTGCCATGTTCGCCCATGATATGAAAAATGCTGTTATCACGTCAGAAGGGTTTCTATTGCGACTTATTTCAAACAAAGCCGGAGCCGTGACAAAAAAACAGCAAGAATACCTTGAAATCATCCGTGATGAGCTCAAACAATTGTCACAATTCATAGCTGATTTCCTCGAATTTGCGAGATTAGAAACAAAAGCATATAAGCCTGTTCTTGCTCCATGCAATATACAGACGGAGATCGGGAAAGGCGTCGAAGCCGTAACGCTGGAGGCCCAAAAGAAAAGGATCAGTCTATCTATCAACCCCCTTGGAACAAAGATTCCTATGATTAATGCAGATGCTTCCAAGATAAGTCGCGTCGTCAGGAACCTTCTCGACAATGCAATAAAATATACTGGTGAGGGAGGGGCCATAACAGTCAAACTAGCAGACGTAGGTAATGAAATGCTTGTCTCTTTTGTAGATACAGGTATAGGAATTCCGGAAGATCAAGTCCCCCACATATTTGATGCATTCTACCGCGTAAGAAGAGACTCAAAGGGCTCAGGGCTCGGGTTAGCCATTGCCAAAACAATAATAGAAGGCCATGGAGGAAGGATATGGGTGGAGAGCGCACCCGCTAAGGGGAGCGTCTTTAGCTTCACCTTGCCGAAACAATGAGAATGGGAGTAGAGCAAGTTCGGTCAAAGAGCCGGCTTATCAGTCGTGTTCTGGATCCTCAGGTTGTTACGGAATTTGAGCACAAAAATCAGTAGCTGGCTGAGCTCGCCGGTCTCGCGTGGAAATCTTCTGGGGATCGCAGAGCTTGCGGAGAGATTCGGAGAAAGCACGGAGGCGGCCGATGCGTGCCCGTGAAGGCTATGCACTACGAAAATAGCTCGCTGCCGAGTACCAGGCTGGAAGATATCACCCAGGAAGGGCTTTAGGAGGTTGTCATGGATGGAACAAAACAAGAAAGCCTGAAACGTGCCCTCGAGAAAGAGGAGGACGAGAAGTCCTTTTACCTGAAGGCTGCATCAGGCGCAAAGAGTCTTTTTGCCAAGAGAATGTTTGAAGAGTTGGCACGTGAGGAAGATGCCCATGGGAAAAGGGTCCTGGAAATCTACGAAACGTTGAAGAAAGATGCTGCGTTTAAGCAGTGGACCACCACGGCACGCGGCCCCTCCCGCATTGAAGCGGTTTTCCGGGAGGTTTCTCAGGACAAGAGCGAAGAATGTGCAGATGACCTATGCGCCTTGCAGGCCGGGCTCGAAATGGAGGAAGAGAGCGTCAAGCACTATGAAATCCTTGCACAGGCGACCGATAGCACGTATGAAAAGCGATTTTATCTCGAGCTTGCTCATGAAGAGAGGGCACATTATCTGCACATCATGGATGCAATCCAGTACCTGTCCGATCCTGTGGGATGGCTCTACATTCACCAGAAATCAATGGTGGACGGAGGATAACGCCGAAATAAGAAAATCACCTCCATCTCAAGGTCCAGGCCGGCTTACGTGGGTGCTACAGGTGTTCATAGCGTCGGTGCTTGCAGGAGGAGAATACTTCCGTTGAGGAGCCGGGATATCTCTATATCATGGTAATTCTTGCGCCGCAAACATCTACCGAAGGCTGTGGCCGGGTTGGATAGAAAGATTAAGCAAGTCTATCCTCAGGTGAAGCGTGTATTTATAGAGGCAGAAGCATGGCGACCAAGGGACGAACGCCAATGGAGCGGATAAAGGACTCTTGATTGGAACGCATTATCTGGCCGACGGAACGGACGTCACCCAAGCTCTAATCCTAAAAGAGGAATACCATGAAATCGAGCACTAGGGACAAGGCGGAAGGAAGGCTTCACGAAGTTAAACAGACAGCTGAGCGGGGTCGTAAGTCAATATCATCTTGAGTAAGTCTCAAAAGAATGCATAAAACTAAATCTACTCTGAGAAAACAGGCTGCGTCCAAAAATCACCCGATAGATAGCGTGCGACGGTTCTTTGCCAATCTTGGTCCCGGCTTAATTACCGGTGCCGCCGATGACGACCCTTCGGGTATCTCGACTTATTCGGTGACCGGGGCGGCCTTCGGCTATATGCCCTTATGGACGGCGCTCTTCTCTTTCCCGCTGATGGCTGCCGTACAGTTGATGTGTGCGCGTCTTGGTTTGGTGACGGGGCGCGGGCTGGCAGGCGTTGTGCGACGTTGTTATCCGCGTTGGGTGTTGTGGTCTGCGTGCGGGCTCTTGATTGTGGCTAATGTTTTCAACATCGGTGCCGACCTCGGAGGCATGGCTGAAGTGACCGAAATGATGACGGGAATTAAAGCCTATTACTGGACTCCGCTGTATACCCTGCTGATCATCTCACTGCTCTTTTTTTCATCATACCGTCACATTGCTCGCATCTTCAAGTGGCTGACGATGGTGCTCTTCGCCTATATTGTGGCAGCCTTCCTCGCCCGACCAGACTGGCACGCTGTCCTAAGCGCGACCTTTGTGCCCCATGTCGAATGGTCGAGTGCGTTTCTTGCGACCTTTGTCGGCATACTCGGCACGACCATCTCGCCGTATCTTTTCTTCTGGCAAGCATCGCAAGAAGTTGAAAACGACCGGGCGAAAGGGAAACGCACCGTTAAACAGCGTGAAGGTGCGACTGTCAAGGAATTGAGAGTAGTTCGAACGGATGTTTTCACGGGGATGTTTTTCTCCAACCTCGTAATGTATTTCATCATCCTGACTACCGCGGCGACGTTGCACGCACATGGGCAAACCAACATCCAAACGGCGCGGGAGGCGGCTGAAGCGTTGCGCCCTTTAGCCGGAAGTGGAGCTTACCTGTTATTCACACTTGGTTTAATCGGGACGGGGATGCTTGGTGTTCCCGTCCTCGCAGGCTCTGCTGCTTATGCAGTGGCGGAAGCGGCGGCGTGGCGCGGAACACTGGAAGACCCACCACTATTGTCACGCAAGTTTTACGCATTGATCGCCGTTGCAATGCTGTTAGGCCTGGCGTTGGATTTTGTAGGCTTCAACGCAGTGAAGATGCTCTTTTATTCGGCAGTGCTCAATGGGATGCTGGCACCACCTTTGATTGTCTTGGTAGTACTGTTGACGAGCAAATCCAAAATAATGGGCATTCGCGTCAGTTCGCGCCCCCTGCGTTATTGCGGATGGGCAACGGCAGCGATCATGACTGCCGCAGTTGTCGGGATGTTTGCGACCATGTAGGGCAGTCGAGAGTCAGAGTAATGTTGCCTAACACCTCAAAGTGAAAAAAAGGTTTTTATGCAACTCGGGTAGCAAGAATGATGACACAACGATTGTTGTTTATGGGATAGACAAGAGATACTTAAGGACGCATACTACTCACATGTGTTGTAGCAAAAGGTATCAAAGGGATAAGCAGTGCACTTTCAAAGTTTGGAGAAAAGGTGGAGTCCAAAGATAAGTAGTGAGTACTGTTATGCCGGATTTTGTTTTATGAATCGCCCGGGTACGATACAAAAATGGTTCCTTGTGACCGAAAGAGGGGGACTTGTTTTGGGTCTTCCAACTGATAAACTAGAAAGGAGAAGGGAAAAATGGCAAAGATATTCATAATAAGAATTGAGGACAACGATTTTGACGCAGTAAGAGAAGGGTACATGAAAGAGAGCAGGCAGGGGACAGATGACGAACAAGTCATGAGAGATTTCATGAAGGCCAAAAAAGGAGTTCGCGACGTACAGGTGTGGCAGGTAAAGTGAAATAGTTTCTTAAACTCAATCTTCCATAATTCCCTAACTCCAAAAGAAGCGTGGGGGGAGATGCGTGCGTAACGAAGGAGGCAACAAATGAAAAAGTTGCTTTTTGGAACACTGTTTTTTGCGTTGGTAAGTGTCGTTCCTATTCCAACGATGGCAGCGGTAGACATTAACGTTAACATTGCGTTGCCACCACCCGTCGCATTTGCGGCACCACCGGAGTTAATAGTGATACCTGAGACATATGTCTACGTTGCTCCTGACATTGATGCAGACTTGTTCTTCTGGAATGGTTGGTGGTGGCGTCTGTGGGAAGGTCGTTGGTACCGTTCGCATTATTATAACCGGGGCTGGGGTTATTATAACCATGTTCCAAGTTTTTATTTTGATGTCGACCCAGGTTGGAGAGGATACTACAGAGACCGTAATTGGTACGGGCACCGGTGGAACTATGAACGGATTCCTAGCCAACGACTTCAACAGAACTGGAAGAGCTGGCAAAATGATCGACATTGGGAAAGGCAAGGAACCTGGGGCGTCCAGGGCTATCAACCTCGCCCACAACAACAGAAACAGGAATTAAGACAACAAAGGCAACAGCAGTATCAACAGAGGCCTGAGGTTCAGAAACAAAGACAACCTCAGGTTCAGCAGCCACAGAGACAACCTCAGGAAAGAGGTCAGCAGCCGCAGAGAGAAGAGCATAGACCTGAGGTTCAGCAGCCGAGACAACAACACTGCAGGAGAGTTCAGCAGCCACAAGAGAAGAGCATAGACCTGAGGTTCAGCAACCACAGAGACAACCTCAGGAAAGAGGTCAGCAGCCGCAACACTCTCAGCCCCAAGGAAAACCCGAAGGAGAAGAGGGAGAACATAGAAAGTAGGATGACAAAAAGCAAAGAAAGTTGACTTTATTCGAGAGCTACCTGCGTTACAAAGGCACGGACAAACCGCAAGCGAAGCACGATCGAGAACTCCTTCACCTCGATCGTGCTCTTCCTCGCGTGTTATGGAACGTTGGGGAAGACGGACCTGAAGCATATCCAACGATCCCGAGGATCCTAAGGCCTTTGACTGGCGTGATGATACCTTTCACGTGGCAACGGGGAATGAGCTTGTCATGGACCCTATTTCGATGTGTAATTCGAGGGCCCACCTTTTTTCAATCCTTGTAGCAAACCTTGTAGCAAAAACGACCACAGGCTCGCCTACATGAAAGTACTACAAAATAATTGTTGGTCTTGCGACAGACGTGAGTCAGCGCTTGTCGTATCATTCTGTAGATGGCTTTCTTGGTGGAGAATAATGAAGGCTTATTGTGATTATCAGGTGCGCATCGGAGAGCTTTTTTTAAGACTAAACAGGGAGGATTGAAAACATGAGTCTCACGTACCGTCATGACTTAATGAAACAGACCCCGCTGGCCCTGAATTATGCTGAAACAAGTACACCTTTCCATTGCGGGAATAGAAACAGCGAAGGGACTGTCGCTGACAGGGTACATAAAATTCTCATGTTAGCGTTGGTATGTTTCGACAGGTGGCTAAAGCCTCTGTTATCACCGGCAGAAGGGCAGACTCTGAGTCCCATTCAGGAGTACGATCCTTATGTAGAGGGCTTGCTTCGATGTCTCCAGAGCCATCGAAGGGATTGAACATGGCATGATGAAAATGTAGTAGTTGTATAAGAAGAGAAGAATAGCACAAAGAAGAAAATGAAAAGGCGAATTACTTTCAAGCTTCATGCACCGGGAGCGAAGAGTGTGCATCTCGCCGGTACTTTCAATGGCGGGAATACGCGTTCTCATCCTCTCAGGCGGGACAAGAGGAGCAAGGCACCGGGCATGTGGCAAAGGGCTCTCTACTTAGAATCAGGGGTCTACGAATACCGCTTTATTGTTGATGGTAAAGGGCACGATGATCCAAACGTCACGGAACGATGGACAAATGAATTCGGCAGCTTCGATTGCATTATCTGGGTATGACAGGCAAGACTCAACAAGCGGCAGACCGTCAGGTTTGTAGCCTATTAACAGAAAGGAGGGATAGTAATGCTCTGGACCATATGTGTGATTCTCCTGATTTTGTGGCTTCTTGGATTGGTAAGTGGCTACACGATGGGTGGCGTCATTCATGTCCTGCTGGTAATCGCCATCATTGTGATAGTGGTCCGGCTTATTCAGGGACGAAAAGTGCTCTAGGGACTTAGATTTTAAACAACAACAATTTTGCAACCAACTTTACGACAAGGAGGAGTACCCGCTATGAAACAAAGAAACGTCTTTATCCGCTATCTGCTCGTTCTCATGCTGATCGCCATCTCTGTGCCCAGCTTTGTGTCCTGTGCATCCACACCCAAACAGGAAAGCACCGGTGAATACGTTGACGATTCGGTCATCACGACCAAGGTAAAATCTCTGATTGCAGCGGATGATTTTCTCAAGTCATTCCAGATCGGTGTCGAAACATACAAGGGTACCGTTCAACTGAGCGGCTTCGTTAGTTCCCAGGATCTCGTCGATAAAGCCGTTCAAATCACACGCAGTGTCAAAGGGGTCACGGCCGTAAAGAATAGCCTGATCGTAAAATAGGCGACCGCTATTCTTATCACGGAATCACGGATGGAGCAGGGCGGCCGCGGCCAGACATTTCCATGGTGCCTCACCGACGCATGCGGCCGACCCGGGCTCGTCCAAATATTTTCACGTTTTTTGAGGAGCAAAGGAGGTAGCAATGAGAAATGAAAAAAGTTGTTCCGGTATGTGCTGTGTGCTGTCGTTCTTGATCGGTGCGATGGTAGGAGGCGGTATTGCTCTCCTGGGAGCCCCGAAATCGGGAAAAAAGACGAGGGATCAACTCAAGACGATGGCAGATGACGCGAAAGAGAAGGTAGAGGGTTGCTACGATGAGATGAAGGACAAAGCGGCCGAAGCGACAGGGAAAGTCCAGGGCTATTACCAAGAGGCAAAGCGAACGGTAGAATCTACAGTGGACGCAGCAAAAAAGAGTTTCCAGAAGGCAATAGAGTGATACTTATGGCTAAAAAAGCACCCACCAGATAAAGGTGCCGATCATGACCACGCCTAGCGCGATCATGATGACACTGCCGACCATAAAACCTATGAAGGCTCCCCAGCCGGAACGAAGAGCCTCTCGATGGGATCTGCCTCTCAGCAGTTCCCCCGCCGCCGCACCCACAAAAGGTCCGAGGATAAGCCCGGGAAGCCCCGCTGCCAGCGTGCCGAGCAGACAGCCGATGAGAGATCCCCACGCCCCGAACGGTGATGCACCATACCTTTTTGCGCCTATCGCTCCTCCGTAAAAATCGAGGAGCAGGACGAGACCGGTAGCCACGGACCAGCAGACAATCGCTGCCAGACCGTAAGCTTGCCAGCCTGTTGCAAAACCGTAGAGGAGATAACCCGCGTAGATGAGAAGTATGCCTGGAATGACCGGCAGGACCGTTCCCACAAGACCTGCCGCCATAATCAGGAGGGTGACAATCGTCCAGAACGCCTTCATCAAATAAGTCTAATGGAGCGGAGCTGTAATTTCAATCGAAGGGGCAGCTATCTTTTCATGGAGATGCCGAGGGTCAAGCCCCGGTATACTTTTCTCACCCATCAGCCCAATACCCTTTTGATTCCGGTTAATGGTATATTTGAATGTATAGGGCATGAAAGATGAAGGGTAAGAAGTGAAATGAAAAAACAGCTTATAAATGAACAGGCTGTACCACTCCGACGAGTTGATCTGGAAGCATTAGAATGTCAGCGAAAGCACGTCGAGACCGCACCATACGAAAGCCCGACATATGCTCAAGCGATGATCGAGACGGTGCGCGAACCTCTTCTGGTTCTAGATGACCACCTGAAGGTGCTCTCAGCCAGCCGGAGTTTCTACGATACGTTCAAGGTCGCTCCCGGCGAGACTGTCGGCAAGCATATCTACGATCTCGGAAACGGACAGTGGAACATCCCCCGGCTCCGGAAATTGCTTCGGGACATCCTTAGGAACACGAAGTTCGATAACTATGAGGTTGACCACCTGTTTCCGGCCATCGGACATAAATTCATGGTTCTCAATGCCCGTCGGATCTACAAGGAAAACGTCGGCACAAAAATGATTCTCCTTGCCATTGAAGATGTCACGGCGTTGAAACAGAGAGATGAAGCATTGAAAGCTTCTGAAACCCGGTACCGGAGACTCTTCGAAACGGCCCGGGACGGGATCCTTATCCTCGACGCAGACACGGGACAGATAGATGACGTGAACCCGTTCCTGATAGATATGTTGGGTTATGCCTACAAAGATTTTCAGGGAAAGAAGCTCTGGGAGCTCGGTGCGTTCAAAAACATCGAGGCAAGCAAGGTGGCGTTTACCAAACTACAGCGTAAAGGGTATGTCCGCTACGAAGATTTACCGCTTACGACAAAAGACGGGCGGGAGGTTGACGTAGAATTTGTCAGCAATGTGTATCAGGTTAACCATCACAAGGTCATCCAGTGCAATATCCGCGACGTTACCGATAGAAAACTGGCTGAAGAAAAAGTCAGGAAAGCACACGATGAGCTGGAGAAACGGGTAACAGAGCGGACCGCTCAGCTGTCTGAATCGAACAGGCTGCTCAGGGAGGAAATCGCCGCCCGTAAAGTCATTGAAGAACAACTGGAGGAGTCCCGGGAACGACTGCGGCATCTCAGCACCCATTTGCGAAAGGTCAGAGAAGGGGAAAGGACGTCTCTCTCACGCGAACTTCACGACGAATTGGGGCAGGTCTTAACAGGCATAAAAATGGACGTCGCATGGATAGGAAGAAAAATACCGGAAGAGAATACCGTGATCGTTGAAAGAGTCAATTCGGTACTCACGCTTATTGATGATGCCATCCTTTCCGTGCAGAGAATTTCGATGGCATTGAGACCGCCGGCCCTGGACGATTTTGGCCTGCAGGAAGCGTTAAAGCTGGCAGCAGAAGATTTCGAAAAGAGGACAAAGGTTGCCTGCGAAATTATCTCGAAGCCACAGCATATGCTCCTCAAAGGTGAAAGCTCTACGGAGGCCTTTCGTATCTTTCAGGAAGCGCTTACCAACATCGCCCGCCATGCAGGCGCGCAAAGCGTCATCGTATCCCTGCGGAACGCAGGAGGTAGATTCATTATGGAAGTCAGTGATAATGGGAGGGGCATTACAAAAAAGGAGATCAGAGATCCGAAGTCTATCGGATTGACGGGCATGCGCGAACGAGCCTATGCCATAGGGGGATCACTGACCATCACCGGCGCACGGGGAAAAGGGACGACTATTACCTTGAGCCTGCCGCTGAATGAAAAGAAAGAAGAACCTGGGATGCTTAAACGTCGTCCGAAGAAACCGCCGAAGGAGAGATGATCGATGCTTCGCGTCGTTATTGCCGATGACCATCCGGTCGTGCTCAAAGGCCTGAAAGAGATTCTTTCGGAAGGCTTCAACGATGCGGTAATTGATGGAACCACCACGGGTTATGAACTCATGAATAATGTTCAGAACAATCAGTACGATTTGGTCCTTCTCGATATTTCTCTTCCTGATATAAATGGTCTGGAAGTCCTTAAGGAGATTAAAAAGAAAAAACCGAAACTCCCTGTCCTTATTGTAAGCATGTACCCCGAAGAGCAATACGCACTCCGCGCCATGAAAGCCGGGGCACAGGGTTATCTCACAAAACGAAGTGCATCGGATGAGCTGGTGCTGGCGGTGCGTAAAATTTTGTCCGGCAAGAGATATGTCAGCCCGGCATTTGCCGAAAAGATGCTGTATGACTTCGAGTCGAATGCCGAAAAACCCCCACATGAACGACTCTCCGATCGAGAACTTCAAGTGCTCTGTATGATCGGCGGAGGCAAGGCAGTGAATCAAATCGCAGAAGAACTCCACGTGAGTGCAAACACCGTGAGGACCTATCGGACCCGCATTTTAGAAAAGATCGGCGTGAAAGGAACCAGCGAACTGATTCATTATGCCATCACGCACCGCCTGGCAGAATAAGAAGAGCCCTTCAACAAGACAATTACTCATGCCGCGTGGTCCGGCTATGTATATAGTTATTAAGACGGCAATTAAATGCCCTAAGGTTCTTTGTTCCGGCGAAGGCCGGAATCCAGGGCACTTCTGGATGCCGGATCGAGCCCGGCATGACAAACTATTTGATTGCCGGAATAATAGAATGACGCTGGAGGCTTGTCGCGGAGTGAAAGCCATGAGAGCGGGAAGAAAAAAAGCTCTGATGATTGCGGGTGGCGTTGCCGTCCTGATCGTCATCGCTGTAATCGTCGCTGTCCTCCTATTCAATATTAATACTTACAAGTCGCAGATCGAAACCGCTGCCTCCGGGGCGACCGGCCTGGATGTCAGGATCAAAGGGGGGATGGGGCTCTCTTTCTTTCCTTTTGGCGTATCGGCAAAGGATATCCATGTTGCCAACAAGGGAAGCGAAATCCTCTCCATTGAACGCCTCAAACTACGGGTGGAGTTGCTGCCCCTGCTGAAGAAGCAACTCAAGGTGACGGGTTGCGAGCTTGTCAAGCCGATCGCCGCGATCGTGAAGGACGCTGAGGGGAAATACAATTTTGAAAGTGCTGAAACAAAATCGGCGAAAGGAGCGTGGGGAACACCCTTCAGCTTGAATGAACTCAAGCTGTCAAAAGGGACGCTTGTCTATCTTGACAAGAAGACTGGTGTAAAAACCGAGTTGAAAGAAATCAATATGGCTACCAAGGATCTCTCGGTAGGAGATACTTCAGGAGACATTATCAAGAGCGTCTCATTCACCGGAAGCTTCGACTGCAAGGAGGTCCTGCAAAAGGAACTCAGGATCGAGAACCTCAAAGGTCCGCTGAAGGCGGACAAGGGGGTATTCTCCCTCAGCCCTTTTACCATGGACATCTTCGGCGGGAAGGGTGAAGGAGATTTCACGGCAGACGAGTCTGCTGCCGACGTTGCGTATAAACTCAATGCAAAGGTATCGAAGCTGGACTTTGAAAAAATTGAGGAGTTCTTCGGCACCGGAAAAGTGATCGGCGGGAAGGGTGAGCTTTCTACGTCCCTGACGGTGAAGGAAAAGGAAGGGCGCATTCTGATGAACCACCTGAACGGCACGTTCGCTCTCCGGGGCGATAACCTCGTTAGCTATACCATGGACCTCGACAAAGTTCTCTCAAAGTATGAAACGAGCCAGCAATTCCACCTGGCCGACCTGGTCGCTTTCTTCTTCGTCGGTCCTCTTGGTTCTGTTGCGCTCAAGGGGTACCGCTACGGGGACTTATATTACCAGGCCCAGGGAGGACAGGGCGCCGTCACCCAGTTTATTTCCCACTGGAAGATACAGAACGGTGTGGCCGACGCTGCGGACTGCGCCCTCGCGACGCACCATAACCGAGCTGCTCTTATAGGCAAGCTCAATCTTGTCAGCGAGCGCTTTGAAAATGTGACGGTGGCTCTTCTCGATGAGAAGGGGTGCCCGACACTTAAACAAACCATCAGCGGTTCTTTCGACAGTCCCCAGATCAGCAAGGTAAGCGCGGTCGAGTCCCTTGCCGGCCCATTCCTTGATCTTTACAGGAAGGCAAAACGTTTTGCTCAGGCCGGCAAATGTGAGGTCTTCTATACCGGTGCCGTGCAGCAACCCCGCTGATACGCACTTTCTTGCTTCCCTACTCAAATATTGCAGCGTAGCGCTAATCATTATGCTTGTGTTGCCAATACTACATCGTTGAGGCGAAAAACGTTGCTTCTGCAATTCGGGTAGCAAGAATGATGACACAAAGATTGTTGTTTATGGGACAGACAGAGAACATACAGCCTGCTAGAATCCATAGTTACCATAAACAGGTGGAGAGAACGAGCACTCCCCTCCAACTCCTCTGCGTAAGCTCAGAGCCTCGGCACTCTGAAGACAGAGCCGAAGCCCTGTGCTTACGTGTGGGCGGCCATATATAATTCGCCTGCCGGGCGACAAACAAAAAGAGGAGAAGATGAAGAGAATCATTATGCTGACGATGGCGTTAGCGATGATGCTTATATCCCTTGGGGGATGTTTCTGGGGATATGAAGGACACGACAGAGACGGAGGATATGGCAGGGATGGTGGACACGATGACCGAGGTGGAGGACACGACGGGGGCGGAGGACATGACAAGGGCGGAGAAAAAGGCTGGTGACCACGAAGGTCAGCATTAGGACACGAAGGGGAAAGGGCATGACTTCCCTCGACCGTATGCGCAGTTCGAATCCCTCTGACAACCGTGCTTACGCGCGTCGGCCGGGGGACCCTTGGCCTGCTTGGCAATTTCGGTGCAATCGCCATTTTCTTTTCCCTGGCCTTCATCAACATCTTCCGAAGAAAGCAACTCCACGAGATCGTAAAGCAGGTATATTATATCGGCGCCACATCGTCCCTGATCGTAATGCTGGTGGGCCTTTTCACCGGTATGGTTCTCGGATTGCAGCTTTTCTACACCCTGGTAAAGTTTGGCTCTGTAGGGGCTCTCGGGTCTGCCGTATCCCTCTCCCTTGTCAGGGAAATGGGGCCGGTCCTCACCGCCATTATGATCACGGCCCGTGCCGGCTCCGGCATGGCTGCGGAAATCGGGATCCTTCGCATCTCGGAGCAGGTCGATGCCCTCTACGCGATGAGGGTCGATCCCATGCGGTATCTTATCAGCCCGCGGATCGCTGCCTCAATCATCAGCTTCCCCTTGCTCACCGCCTTTTTTGATCTCATCGGCATTATCGGAGGCTATCTCACCGGCGTCCTGCTGATGGGGACAAATGGAGGCACGTACTTTTACCGTGTGCACTCTTCCTTGAATATGGTGGACGTCAGAGGAGGTTTTATCAAAGCCCTTGTTTTCGCCGCAATCGTCTCCTGCGTCTGCTGCTTCCAGGGGTATTTCTGCCATATGCGGACCGACGGTTACGGAGCCAAGGCCGTAGGCCTTGCGACCATCTCAGCCGTCGTGCTCTCGTGCGTGATGATCCTCATTTCGGATTATGTCTTAACATCGTTTCTCATGTAGGCCCGGCCATGGACGACATCCCTCTAATAGAATTCAAAAACGTCACCAAGCGCTTTGGCGACAAGACCGTACTCGACAAGGTCAACCTCAAGATTTATGAAAACCGGATTACTACAATCATCGGTAAGAGCGGCACAGGCAAGAGCGTGCTTCTCAAGCATATCATCGGACTCCTCAAACCGGACGAAGGCGCTATCCTCTTTCGCGGAAAGCCCGTTGCTGCCATGAAGAAGAATGAATGGGAGGAGTACAGGAGCGGGGTCGCCTACCTGTTCCAGAACAATGCGCTCCTCGATTCGATGACGGTCTTCGATAACGTGGCCTTTCCCCTTCGGCAGACGACGAATCTCAGTAAGGTGGAGATTGATAAAAGGGTAGCGAAAAAGATCGAGGAGATGGAACTTACCGAAGCGGTCGATAAGTACCCTTCGGAACTCTCGGGCGGGATGCAGAAACGGGTGGCCCTGGCGCGAGCCCTGGTGACGGACCCGAAGATCGTACTCTTTGACGAGCCGACCACGGGTCAGGACCCCATCCGAAAGAACATGATCCTCTCCATGATCGTTCATTACAGGCGAAAGTTCGGTTTTACCGCCGTCCTGATCAGCCATGACATTCCCGATGTCTTCTTTATTTCAGATCGGCTTGTCATTCTCTGGGAAGGGGCGGTCGGCTTTGAAGGGACTTACGAAGAGGCCGTCAGGCTGAAGCTTCCCATGATCGACGAGTTTCTCCGCAGCCTTGAAGGCTTCCAGGACGAGCTGACGGGTCTGCTTTCCCGGGAGGCGTTCAAGGGGCACTATGCCGCAATGCTGGGAGGCAGCGCAGGGATATCAAACGCCTCCGCGGCGCTTTTCAGCGTCGAATTCGATCTGCTGCACGAGACGCTGGGACCACAGGCGGCCGTGGAGGTCCTCAGGGCACTTGGCGAATACGCGAACCGCTGCTTCAAGCCTGTGGGCGGCTTCTCCGCCCGTCACCGCAGGGATCAGATCCTGACGATATTCCCTCACACAAGCCCCGATAAGGCACGGCAACTGGTGGCCGACTTTGCCCGGGAATTGAACCGGGAGGCTCTCGCCCGCATTCAGGCTATTGCACAGGCAAAGATGGGTGCGGAAGCGCGTCCGGAGATCCAGGTCCGTGCGGGAATCACGGAAGTCTCTTCCACTGACGATATCGATCAGATAATCGAGAAAGCGGAAGCAAAACAAGAGATTGTCGCAACACACCAAGGCGACTCCGGAGGAAGTGCATGATGAAAAAATATTCAATGGAAACGGTTGTCGGCATTTTCGTGGTGGTCGGTCTCCTATGTGTGGGCTACATGACCGTGAAGCTCGGCAAGATTTCGCTGTTTGGAGAGGAGACCTACCCGCTTAAAGCCCGGTTCGCGTCGGTCTCCGGACTCAGGGTCGGCAGCACAATCGAAGTCTACGGCATCGAGGTAGGCAGTGTGATACACCTCAGCATAGACGCTGAGAGACAGATGGGGGTCGTTGATATGAAAATCAACAAAGGCGTGAAGATTTACGACGATGCGGGGGCAACCATCAAGAGCGCCGGACTCATCGGGGATAAGTATGTGAAAATCGATCCCGGAGGAGCGGGCGTTGTCCTGAAACCGAATGGCGTGATCACACAGACCTCTGTGCCGGCGGATATAGAAGATCTCATAGGCAAGTATGCATTCGGGGACGTGAAGAAGGAACCTGACAAAACCCCGGAAAAACCTACCAGGTGATTCAGGAGGATATCGTGAAAAAATGGCTGGTCAGGGAAACGCTGCGCAAGAAGGTGGGCAAGGGATGAGCCGTATACAGTGATGTTTAATCCCAAAACAATAGCCCTGATCGGCGCAACCGAGAAGGAAGGGCCGTCGGACGGACAATCCTGGGGACTGAAGAGCAAGATAGACCGGAAAAGAAGTGGCTTCGTTCAACCCGATTGCAGATTACATTCTAGCTACAATCCCTATGCAATCTTGGATTGGTTTATGGTCGTTGTCTTTACTGGAAAAAAAGGAATCATGAACCGCCGAAAAACAATATGCAAGGCGATTATTGTGATGTTCTGTACGAGTGGATTGATCGCTATAAGCAGCTGGTCCTTTGCCCAAGGCCGCATCACGGGTTCCGTAAGGGATCTCTCAAACAACCGCGGCATTCAAGGGATGATCATGACGGTAAAAGATGCAAATACCGGTGCCTTGGCAGGAATAACGATTACTGATGCGTTGGGTAACTATTCAGTGGGCGTCCCATCCCTGGGAAAGTACATCCTCCTGGCGTCAAAACCCGGGTTTGACAATATGGCGGCGCCGGACGTGATTGAGCTTTCCTACGTGACCCCGAATCGGAACGTAAATATCGCTATGGGCGAGAAAGGGTGGTTAAGGTACAAGTACGACGAGATGCGGACACCAACCTTGAATTGGGATACAGGGGCCGGCAAGAGTTATCTTATACCAGCCCTCGAAATCCCAGCCTTCATTCTGGCCCTCAACGGGGTCGCCCGGCTTGTCTCTCCAAATGAAAAAGAGGACGGAAAAAAAGTCTATAGCGTGACGCTGTCTACCTTTCGTGACCATGTCGACCATGGCCCCTGGGGGTTTGACCAGGACGCCTTCAGCACAAATCAGCTCAATCACCCGTACCAGGGAGCCCTATACTATGGATTCGCGCGATCGGCCGGCCTTAGTTTCTGGGAGTCGTCCGCCTATACCTTCGCGGGCAGTTATCTCTGGGAGACGGGCGGAGAAACCACGTCGCCCTCTATCAATGACCAGGTCGCCAGCGGTATTGCCGGGGCCTTCTTCGGGGAGTCGCTTTTCCGGATGGCCAGCCTACTGCTCGAGGGCGGCGGCGAAAACCCAGGGTTCTGGCGTGAACTGGGTGCTACGGTGTTATCGCCTCCCACCGGTTTCAACCGACTCGTCTTCGGCGAGCGCTTCGCACCCGTGTTCCCGAGCCATGATCCGGCTACCTTCTGGCGCCTGCAGTTCGGCGTAGATTTGACCAACCAGGCGTATAGCCAGGTCGGACTGAGTTCCGCCGACAGGAAAAGCGCGGTTATGGACTTTACTATGGCTTATGGGCTCCCCGGGAAACCGGGCTATAGCTATTCGCGCCCCTTCGATTACTTCCACTTTGAGGTAATGGCTCACAACAACTCAGACAACCCCGTCGAGGACGTCATGATCCGCGGCCTCCTCCTCGGAGAGAAATACGAAGTAGGCAACGCCTATCGAGGGATATGGGGGCTTTACGGCGGCTATGACTACATATCGCCGCAAATCTTCCGTGTCTCGAGCACATCCGCTTCTTTCGGCACCACCTTCCAGTGGTGGCTCGATCAGTCAGTGGCGCTCCAGGGCTCGGCCCTCGGCGGCGTCGGGTACGGCGCGGGCGGCAACATCGCCGGATCGGGAGAACGGGACTACCACTACGGCATTGCCCCGCAGGGACTCCTCGCGCTCCGCCTCATCTTTGGCGACCGGGCCATGCTCGACGCGACGGCTCGCGAGTACTATATCAGCGGCCTGGGCTCCACCGAGACGGGGGGGAGCGAAACCATCGGCCGCCTGAACACGGGGCTCACTGTTCGCATCTACGGCCGTCACGCACTCGGGATACAGTACCTGGCGTCGCGCCGGGATGCGCACTATCCAGACCAAGCCGACAGTCATCAGACAGCGGGAGTCTTCAGCCTCGTTTACACCTTACTCGGCGACACCAACTTCGGCGCGGTCGAGTGGCGCTGACGATCGCTCAGTCGGTGGAGTTTCGCTTATGAAGGGGACTACGCAGCCCCTTAGAGGAAATAGCAAAGGAGCACAGAAAAAAATGAGCCGCATACAGGTGATGTTTAATCCCAAAACAATAGCCCTGATCGGCGCAACCGAGAAGGAAGGCGCCGTCGGACGGACAATCCTGGAGAACCTGCTCCGGTCAAAAGAGCGCAGGATATTTCCGATAAATCCGCATACGAAGAAGGTATTGGATGTGGAGAGCTATCCCACCATAGCAGGCGTTCCCGAGCATGTAGAGCTGGCCGTTGTGGCAACTCCTGCCCGGTCAGTGCCCGAAGTAGTTGAGGAATGCGGCCAGGCAGGCGTAGAGGGGGTAGTAATAATCTCCGCCGGGTTCAAGGAGATTGGTGAAGAAGGCACACGGTTAGAGAGCGAAATCGACCGGATAAGAAAAAAATACGGGATGCGCATTCTGGGACCGAACTGTCTTGGTTTCGTACGGCCTCCCCTGGATTTTAATGCGACGTTTCTCAGGGGTAAGCCTCCGGCTGGAAATATCGCTTTCATCTCTCAGAGCGGCGCCCTCGGCAGCGCGATACTCGATTGGGCGGTCAGCGCCGGGATAGGCTTTAGCATGTTTGCATCACTCGGCTCCATGATCGATGTCGACTTCGGCGACATGATCGACTTTCTAGGAGATGACGAGGCTACCAGGAGCATCCTTATCTATATGGAGGGTGTGGGCAACGCGAGAAAATTCATGAGCGCAGCCCGGGCGTTCGCCCGCCGCAAACCTATCATTATTTTGAAGCCGGGACGATTTGCCCAGAGTGCAAGAGCGGCCCATTCTCACACCGGCGCCATGGCAGGGGACGACGCGGTATACGAAGCAGCCTTCAGGAGGGCCGGCGCCGTAAGGGTCGGCGAAATAGCGGAACTCTTTGATGCTGCCGAGGTTCTTGATTCGAAGAGATTGCCGGCCGGTCCGAGGCTTGCCATAGTAACATCTGCCGGCGGACCCGGCGTGATGGCCACCGACGCCCTTATTCATCTGGGCGGGGAGCTGGCGGAACTCTCTGACGAGAGTATGAAGCAACTCAATGCATTGTTGCCACCCTACTGGAGCAAGGCCAATCCCGTCGACCTGCTTGGAGACGCAACCGTCGACAGGTTCACGAAAGCGCTCGCCATATGCCTCGGTGACCCCAAGGTGGACGGAGTGCTCGTCATTTACGTACCCATGGATTCTGCCCCTTCAACCCAGGTTGCGCAAGCGGTGGCCGATTGTGCAAAAAATGCATGGAAGCCTGTCATCGCAGCGTGGATGGGGGCAAAAGACGTTGAAGAAGGGAGACGGATTTTCGTTGAGAGTAACATCCCGACACTACGACACCCCGGAGGAGGCTGTCAGAACGTATGTGAATATGTGCAGGTATAAGAGGCATCTCGACCAGCTCTATGAGACCCCTGCCGAGTTGCCGGCGCACAAAGCGCCTTCGAAAGATCACCTGAAAGAGCTTCTCAAGATGGCCCTCAAGGAAGGACGAACACTTCTCAACGAAAAAGAGTCTAAGGATTTTCTCATGACCTACGGTATCCCGGTTGCGGCTGCTCAGGTCGCTCAAGATCCGGAAGCGGCGGTGCGCATTGCGGAAAAGGTGGGCTATCCGGTCGTTATCAAGGTCGTCTCGCCTGACATCTCCCACAAAAGCGATGTAGGCGGTGTCATCATGGGGATCGATTCGAGCGCGGTTCTCAAGGGAGCGTATGAGAAGTTGCTGCAGCGAGTGAAGGAATGTGCACCTGCGGCGGCCATAACAGGCGTAGCGGTCGAGAAGATGTTTGCAGATATCGATTACGAGCTCATTCTCGGGGCCAAGAAGGATAAGGACTTCGGTTCGGTCATCCTCTTCGGGATGGGCGGGACTATGGCAGAGTTCATCAAAGATTTTTCGATTGGACTCCCGCCGCTCAACCAGACATTGGCAAAGATGCTGATGCAGGACACGAAGATATACAAAATGCTCCAGGGGTTTCGGGGCAAGCCGCCGGCTGATTTTGAAGGGCTCGAAGAAATCCTTGTCAATTTTTCGAACCTTATCGTCGATTTCCCCGAAATAGCTGAAATCGACATAAATCCTCTTGCCATATCGAATGGCAAAGCCTCAGCCCTTGACGCACGAATCATTATTGACAAGAATTATGACGCTACTGGCCGATCGGCCTATCCGCACTTGATCATCACTCCTTATCCGACCAAGTACGTCGCACCATGGAAACTGTCTGATGGTACCGAAGTGCTTCTGCGGCCCATACGGCCTGAAGACGAGCCCGCGGAGCACGAGATGCTCACTTCGTTGTCTCAAGAAACAGCGAGGACCAGGTTCTTCTCCGTTTTCAAAAACATATCTCATGAATGGCTTATCCTTTTCTGTAATATCGACTACGACCGGCATATGGCGATAGTTGCGGAGATTGAAGAAAAGGGAAAGAAAAGCATGATAGGGGTTGCACGGCTTATTATGAACCAGGACCTGACGTCCGGAGAGGTGGCCGTTCTCGTGCAGGATAGGTTCCAGGGAAAACACCTTGGGTCCAAATTCGTAGAGGTCCTCGTCGGGATAGCCCGGGAAAGGGGTCTCGAGGAAGTCAGGGCAGACGTCCTTACCGAGAATAAGAGCATGCTCAACGTCTTCAGGCGGTTGGGGTTTACGACTCAGTGGGTTCCGGGCGGCACGAGCGAAGCCGTATTGAAGCTGAAAGAATAAGCTGACTGGGCGGTGATCATGGGAAAGAGCGCCTTGACTCTTCTATTTTGAGAAACTACTTTTCATCATAATGATAGAAGCACGTTATCTCAGCGCCCTCTTTCTCCTTCTCCTCGTGTCGGCTCAAGGCCTGGCCCTCGCCGACACGATCGAGAGTGGCCCGGCAGGCCAGAGCCTCGTTGAAACATACCGTTACACGGCTGTGGCGGTTGGTAAAGAGAAGGGAAAGGAAGAACTCGTGCTAACCTTCTCTTTCGAGGAGGACAGCGCTGCATATGCTTCAACGATAGTCTCTGCGAAGTCAGACGAGCGCATAACCATCAAAATGACCAGGGAAGGGAATTTAATTTCAGGGGCCAGGAGTCTCCGTAGAAGCCCGGGAGGCCCCACCGAGGAGAAGATATGGAGAGACGGAAAAACGGCATACGTCGAGCAAATCTCCGGAACGGATAGAAAGACCGTACGACTCGATATTCCCGAAGGCAGAACTCTGGCTCTTGAGGGCTCCCTCCTTGTACTCCTCAGATTCTTCCCCTACGGCAGCGCCACCCGATGGGATCTTTTCATGATCGATTTCTCGGCAAGGTTTGTTACCGCCACTGCCCGTCAGACGGGCATTGAGCGTATTACTGTGCCTGCGGGTGAATTCTCCTGTTACCGGATGGAGATCCTTATCCATGCTTTCATCCTGAGCCCAACAATAGTCTGTTGGGTGACCACGGAGAAACCCCATTTTGTGGTAAAGAACGAGGGGAAGAGGAGCCTCTTTGGCCCCAAATATATCACCACGCTAATTGGCAAGCAGTGATAGTCACACACCCGGATGGTCTGTCTTTGGCGTGTGTCGATGCGGGCGGCCGGGTTCGGAGACATATTGTGCCACCACGTTCGTTACCGCCAGCGTCAAGGGGACGGCGAGGACTGCTCCCGCAGGACCGAGGACCCAGGTCCAGAAGATCAGTGACAGCGTGAGCGTCAGGATCGACATATCGAAGCCTTTTTTCATGAACCTGGGTCTGATGATATACTCCCCCACAAGGTGGAAGACGTAGTAACCGATAATCACGGCAAGGGCCATCCCCCAGCCGGATTCCAGAAAGGCCACGATCGCCGGCGGGATGACGGCCAGCATGAACCCGAGGGTGGGAATGAAATTAAGGAAGAAGAAGAGCACGCCCCACGTGATGGGAAAGTCAACCCCGAGGATCAGCAGTAAGATCACACAGGATGTTGACTGAAGCAACCCGATGCCGCCCGTGATTGCCACATATTTTTTCACGTCCCGGCTGACATCCTGGAGTCGAGACATGACGGTTAAGTCCACCAGATCGATTCCCGGCTTTCTCTGCCTCCCGGCAAACTCAAAGAGCAAAATGGCAAGGAGAAAAATGATGAGCAAAGCCTCTTCCAGCACGTTCCCGATGCTGCCAAGCACGGATCCAGCCACGCCGACAAGGCGGTTCGGACTGAAGATTTCCAACGTTTTGATTGTTGAAATATCAAGGCCCCTGGCAGACAGGAGCTGGGTGGCGGTCTCTTGCAGATTCGTCAGTCTCTCTTGATAGGTCGGCAGCTTTTGAACAAGTCCGGCAACTGATGTTCCGAGTAGGAAAGCGACCGAGAGCCCGCCTACGACTACCACGAGGAGCGTCACCAGCACGGCGAGTCTGGAGGGAACGTGCTTCCTCATCAACCAGTTCGGAAGCGGCGTAATGCTGTAAGCCAGCAGCCACGCCATAAAGACGACATTCAGGATCGGCGCCGCCGCCTTCAACCCCGCCACAATGACAACCACGCATGCTCCGGCGGCGAGACCGCGGAGTAGTGGGGAAACCTGCAGGTCAGAAGTCATGCGTCCTCCTTGTTGTTACGCGCCATTCCGGTGTGTCCGTTTGCTCTTTCTGTTAAACTCTTCAGTGCTGGTTCAAGAGATAGGATACTGCTGTTTCCCGCCCTTTCAGGGCCGACCCTCCACCCGCTCTATCTCCCTCTTGTGCAAGAAATAGACGATATAGACCAGGGCGCCGGTCCAGAGTATTCCGAGAATGATCCAATGTTCGTACTTTTTCACATCGACAATGACTGCCCTGTGCTGCAGCCCCGAAGAGATAACCGACAAGCGCCACCACCACGGACCAGGCGAGCGCCCCGATCAAGTTGAGGATAAAAAAACGGCTTGCGCTAATGCCACTCAAGCCAAACGCAAACGGTGTCACCGTGCGAAGGCCGTACATGAAACGAAACCCGAGAACGACAAGGGTCCGGTGCTGGTCAAAAAGCTGCAATACCCTTCTGACCTTAGTCTCCCAGGCAGGTCGCCTGTGCAAGAAGGTCTTACCCTTCACTCGTCCGACAAAGAAATAGAACTGGTCTCCCGCCAGACTCCCTACAAAGGCGGCCAGTATGACCCATTGCAGCTTCAGGTATCCGACGTGGGCTGCAAAGCCCGCCGCGATCAGGATGGTTTCTCCTTCCAGAAATGTGCCGGCAATGAGCGCCACGTACCCAAAGTTCGAGACCAGATACTCGAAGGTCATGCGCTTCCTCTTAAGCCCTGAGCCCCTGAGAAGATGCGGACTCGACTGTGGAGCTTAACCCGGAACTTGGGATGTTCCTTTTCAACATCGTTGCACGGCCGCCTTTGCTTCTGCGCAGGATACATAGGCTTTTCTGGAGAAAGGGAACCCGACACCGGGAAAGTATTATGTTTCTCTAAATAAGAATAGTACCGGTCCCGGAGTTAAGCAAGGCAGCGTGCCTTGACACAATTGCCGCCGCGCCCGCCTGACTTGACTTTGACGCCACAATATGAGATACTACACGTGAAGTTGACGAAAGTTTTTGTCGTACATACGGCCGCAAGGACTTTGACTTTGCGGCTTTTTTTGTCACCAGGGACCTCGTAACTTCTAACGCTAAGAAAAGGGAGGTGTTTGGTATGGCAAATGGAACGGTTAAATGGTTTAACGAATCCAAGGGATTCGGATTCATCGCCAGAGAAGACGGCGAAGATGTTTTCGTTCATCACACCGCGATCCAGGGCAACGGCTTCAAGACGTTGGCTGAAGGTCAGGCGGTTAGTTTTGACGTAGACAAAGGTCCGAAAGGGCTCCGCGCGATAAACGTCGCAGCAGTCTAAGCCCGGCAACCAGCACACGAGAGAGGCCTCGATTCGTCGAGGCCTTTTTTCTCTCGAGGCGACCCGCCTCTTTTGGCCTTCTCGTAACATTGCAAGGCACGCATGACTACACCCGGCACAAAAGAACAACGTGCCGCCGTCACTGCCGAGGTGGAGCGTCTCAAGGCAACCAAGACACAGCTTCGAGCTGAAGTGAAAAAGATTAGAGATCCTCTTGAAGCGTTGAAGGCAGCGCACTTTTAATTCTTAGATGGCAAAAGAGGGAAACAGACTTGACAAATGGCGAAGGGTGACTGTATCTTAATTAGAACTGCACGCAATACAATAAGGGCACAATCTGTAGCGAATAACGGCGCGCCTTGCGAGTAAGGTAGGGCATTCTTTGCATTCTGGAGAAGACCAACATGAGTATAAAAAACTACGACCAGGCTACGACCCTCATCGACGTTGGGATGGAGAAAGAGTACAGCACGCCCGACGAGATTAACGACTTTCTGCCCCAAAACATCTCCTCCCCTGAAGACGTAGAGGACATCTTCGATCTTCTCTCCGAATCGAACATCGATGTTGTCGATACCATGAAGGAAACGATTCAGGCACCCGAGGAAGGGCAGCGGGAGTCGGAAGAGTCAGAACGGTTTCCGGCCGAAAATACTGAGAATATAATCTGGGCCTACCTCAAGCACATGGGAAAGGTCCCGCTCCTCACCTCGGAAGAGGAATACGATATTGCCAAACGGATCGAGGCCGGAGAAAGCAAGATCAGGGAATTGCTTTTTGAGCTGCCTCAGGCCATAGCTGAATTGCTGGAATTGTCAACGCAAGTTAAAAAAGGCACCGTAAATATCATTGACCTGTTGAAGAACATCGATGAAATGAATTATACCAAAAAAGCCGAAGAAGATTATAAGAAGAAGACGGTCACCCTCATCAGCACCTTGAAAAGGCAGTTCGAAAAAAGGCTTCAGCTAAATAAAGAGATGCGCAAGACTGACCCTTTCACGAAGAAGCAGCTTGAAAAGAAGAAAAAAGTACTTGAGGGAAAAATGGAGGAGACTTCGGCCAATCTGAACCTCCATAAGAAGGTACTTAAAGTGATCACGGGGAGCATTATAAAGCGCTTGAAGTTCATGGACGACGCAGAGGCCAGGATCACCAAAGCGAACCTGGCAGAGATGGAGCGGATCGAGAGAGACCTGCAGATGGTAAGAAACAGGCTCATCAAGGCAAACCTGAGACTGGTCATCACCATAGCCAAGAAGTATCTCAACAGGGGGCTCTCCTTCCTCGATCTCATCCAGGAAGGCAACATGGGTCTGATGAAGGCTGCAGAGAAGTATGATTATCAGAAAGGCTTCAAGTTCTCCACCTATTCCACCTGGTGGGTCCGGCAGGCAATTACCCGCGCGATTGCAGATTACGCGCGGACCATCAGGGTCCCGGTCCACATACTCGAAACGATGAACAAGATTACGAAAGCGACTACCCCGCTGTACCAGGATCTGGGCAGGAAACCCACCCCGGAAGAGATATCGCACAAGGCCGGACTGCCCCTGGAAAAAGTGCGCAAGATCATGGAGGTCTCCAACGAACCTGTATCGATACAGGCCCCTGATTGGCGACGATGACTCAAAATTGGGCGATTTTATCGCCGATCCGAAATCCCTATCCCCATTTGAGGAGCTGGTCGGCGTTTCGTGTAAGGAAGAGATAGATAAAGTGCTTTCTACCCTGACCCCGAGAGAAGAGAAGATCATCAGGATGCGGTTGGGAATAGGCGAGAAGACAGATTACACCCTGGAAGAGGTAGGGGATGTTTTCGGGCTCACGCGTGAACGCATACGGCAGATAGAAGCAAAGGCGCTCAGAAAGCTGAAACATCCGTCCCGGCGGAAGCGGCTGGAGAGCTTTCTCGAATAAGACCAGTTCGCCAATCAAGACCCCAGGACGCCGAAGGTATCCTGGGGTCTCCCATTCTCATACCAATCTTCTTTCCAACTTTTTTCTGAGGGAGGATCTCCCAGAAGTAGGATTAAAAGGAACTACCTTGCGGCAGCGGGCGCGAGCCGTGCTCGATGCCCTTATGGTTTTCGCAGGCCCATCTTTCCCGCCAACTCCGACATCTGCTTGAATTCATCGTCGCGTAGTTGTCTCTGCTCTGCAGGCGTCTTGTACTCACAGGTCATTCCGAGGGCCTCAACCTTCGGCTTTGTAATTTTGACGGCCTTTTCTATTGCAGGCACCAGGACCTTTTTTACATCGTCAGGAATGCCGGCAGGTGCATACATCCCGAACCAGGTCGTGGGCAGAGGCTGCTTGTAGCCCAGGTCTCTCATACCCGGGATATCGGGGTTCGCGGGTCTCTTCGGATCCATCACCAGAATCCTCATCCTCCCTGCTTCCACGTGCGGCTTAAACTTTGCGTAAGTATCAACGGCAGCCTCCACATGTCCTCCCAGGATCGCAGTGATCACCGATTCTCCTCCTTCAAAAGGCACGTGGGTGAACTGTGCTCCGGTAAGAGACTGGATGAGCTCTATCACGAAATGTGGCTGCGAGCCAACACCGATCGACGTAACACGGATCTTGCCGGGATTCTTCTTCGCATAATCGATGAACTGAGTGAATGTTTTCCAGGGGGCATCCGACCTGACGCCCACCACCGTAGGTAAGACGCAGTAAAAACCGAGAGGCTCAAGGTCTTTCGCCGGATCGAAACGGACGACCTCCGGATTCGCCAGGGGCGCATATACCAGAGCACCGGCGCTGCCGTAGATGAGGGTGTATCCGTCCTTCTTCGCCCTCACGCCTGCCTCGACCCCCAGCACGGTCCCTGCCCCCGGCTTGTTGATTGCGATTATCTTCGTGCCGATGATCTGTCCCATCTCCTCTGCCAATAGTCTCCCGGAGATGTCCATTCCGGCGCCCGCAACATTCGGGATGATGAGCTGGATGTTGTGGTCAGGGTACCCTGCCGCAAAAGAGGCCGATGACGCTACTATGATCATAGCCGCCACAAACAGACCAGCCATAGCAAAAAATTGTCTCGCTCTCATGCTATTGACCTCCTGGTACATCAATAATTGACACGTTCAGAATTGAAAGCACAGTGATTTACACCGTGAGCAGTTCGTCACTCGCCTGGTTGAGCCGTTCATACCCGCTGTCGGTCACAAGGTATGTCTCTCCCCAGAAAAAGCTGTTCTTTCCATCGGGCGTGAAGACTGTGGGATGAATGATGACAGCCGTTCCCGATTCAAGTATCTGGCTGTTCTGCGGGGAGACGCGCGCCTCGTTCAGGTCCACGCCGCAGGTATGGCCGTATGGAGGCTTGGGCAGAAAGCCCGAGCTTTCCACGTAGCCGATGATCGCGAGAGCCACGTCACGCACCGATTTGCCCGGTCTGAATACCTCAAGGCTTTTCTTGATCGCATCACGAGCGACCCGATACAGCTTCTCAAGCTCAGGATTCGGCCTTCCGGCGTTAACCGTCCGGACCAGTTGTGTCCAGTAGCCCTCGAGGCACGGCGTTATTTCCATTACAACGCTGTCGCCTTCCTCAATGCGGCGAAGGGAGGGTGAATACGGAAGCGAAAGAGTGTTGTCGTCACCCGGGGCGAAACGGCCTGAGCCGACAAGTGTGAAGTGCTGCTCTGCTCCCCGGGCACGGGCATATTCTTCTATTGCCGCTGCGACCTCGTATTCGGTAACTCCCGGGCGGATCGTTCTGAGCGCAGCCTCAAAGCCGCCATCGGCAAGCGGGGCGCACTGCCTGAAGAGATCAGCCTCTTCTTTGCTATGATGAAACCGGGCCTCCGCGATCTGGGCGTGCGTGTCCACCCAATCGATCCCCGGAAGCTCATCCTTAAGATACGTATGCCATTTTACCGGAAGGACGTCGAAGTGAACGCCTACCTTGCCGGTCTCCACATTCCGTTCTTTTAGCAGCGTTACGATATCGGTAAGCATATCGTTGCTGGATCGACAATCCTTGATGGTAGATCTGCGCATCGCTGCCTGCTGCTGAATCGGGCTTCCGACAAAGAGTACGGGCAGCGCTGCGGGAAAAAGTATCGCCACCTGTCTGTTCGCAACATTCTTGTTATCTACGTAATATCTCAGGTCGCCATATAATTCATTGCCAACATTTACCTCGCCGAAGAGGATGAGCCCTTTGAGCTCTTTGGCTTTCATGATTTGCTTCATTATCGCGTCTCTTCGTTCTCTTTCCGCATTGCTGAATGGCATCAACCCGTCTCCCTTCGCCTGCTGCTTTTTTATTATTACTATCGTATACTTTGCAGAGTTAAGCAAGAGTGACCCTGAACGGTTAGCGCAGAGCTTTGGAGGCTGCGAAATTTTCTTGACAAAGGCATGGGCGCCATTGCACCATTGAGGCAAACAGAAGTTCTGTCCGGAACTGTGCAGCGTATGTAAAACGAAGTGAAACATAAAAGAGAAGCATGGCAGGGAAGGGGGCACTATGAGTAAAAAGGAAGATATCTCCGCAGGCGAAGAGGAGAAAGGGTCGGGTAAGGTGCAGGTTTCACGTCGTGATTTCTTGAAAGGCCTGGGCGCGAGCACCGCCGTGGCTGCTGCAATGATCACCACGCCCGGCTTGAAACCTGAGGCGGAAGCAGCACCGTCCAAGGGGGTCCGTGAGGCTACAATTCAGATGGAAATTAACGGCCGCGGGTATCGCCTGGCAGTCAAGACACACTGGACGCTGCTCGAGGTGCTGAGAAGGGAGCTTGGCCTGACCGGGACCAAGAATTCCTGCGACCGCGGCAGCTGCGGCGCCTGCACCGTCATTATGGATGGCAAGGCTATTTACGCCTGCGCGCTTCTTGCGGTTGAAGCGGATAAACGTAAAATTACCACAATAGAAGGATTATCCGACGGAGAGAAACTCCATCCCATCCAGACAGCATTCATACGGGAGGATGCTCTGCAGTGCGGTTTCTGCACGCCCGCCATGATCCTTACCACAAAGGCCTTGCTCGACAGTAATCCTCGACCGAGCGAGGACGACGTGAAAGAGGCTCTTTCGGGAACGATCTGCAGGTGCGCCGCGTACCCCAAGATAGTGAAGGCCGTGATGTCGGTCGCAAAGAAGGCATAAGGGGGTCATATGAGCTCACAATTCAAAATTATCGGAACACGCCAGCCTAAGATGGATGCATTCGAAAGGGTAAGCGGCCGGGCAAAGTATGCTTCGGATTTCTACCTGCCGCGCATGCTCTACCTGAAAGTACTGCGAAGCCCGTACCCGCATGCACGAATCGTAAGCATAGATACCTCCAGAGCCCAGGCATTGCCGGGCGTGAAAGCAGTGCTCACCCACAAGGAGATGCCGGCGTATCAGTGGCATCCCGGAATGCCGATACTCACAGACGTTGCCAGGTTCGTCGGGGACGATATCGCCGTGGTGGCCGCTATTGATGAGGAAACGGCTGCTGATGCGCTTGAGCTTATCAAGGTCGAATACCAGAAGCTTCCTTTTGTGCTCGATCCTGAAGAGGCGCTCAAACCAAATGCGCCCAAGCTTTTTTCGGAAGGCAACCTCATGGGAGGAAAGCCCACCGTTGTCAGCAGGGGAGATGTCGATAAGGGTTTCGCCGAGGCTGACGTGATTTACGAAGCAACGTACCGGACCAATCTGCTTCAGCATGTTACCAGGGAACCCAGGGTCTGCGTTGCGGCATGGGAAGCCGGCAAGCTCACCATCTGGGATTCGACGCAGTACACCTTTGACGTGCAGCGCGGCGTGGCAAAGGCGTTGAAGATGCCGATGAGCAAGGTCCGCGTGGTTTGTGATTTTATGGGAGGCGGATTCGGCGACAGATCCGGACCGGAGCGCTATAACGTGCTCGCGGCGATTGTTGCGCGAAAGACGGGCCGTCCTGCCAGGATAGAGTTTGACCGTGAGGAGAATTTCGTCGCGGGCCATCACCGGTATCCCGTGATCCTCTCCTTGAAATACGGCGCCAGGAAAGATGGCATCCTTACCGCGTTGCAGGCAAAGGCGATCGCCGATATGGGTGCGTATCCCCACGTAGCGGGCGCTGTGGGCACCATGGAGGTGGTCATGTCGACCTACCGGTGTGCCAACATGAAAGGCGAGAGCTATTCCGTCGCTAACAAACAAGCCGGAAGGCGGCTTTATGCGATGTGTGGGTCATCCGCAGGGAACATTCCCTCAGGAGGTCCACATGGACATCATCGCCGAGAAACTGGGAATGGACCCGGTAGAGTTCAGATTAAAGAACTACGCGCGCCTGGAGGATGGAGACCAGTTCAGGAAGATTCCCTTCAGCAGCAACGGCATGGAAGAGTGCATCCAACAAGGCGCCGAGACATTCAAATGGAAGGAGCGAGTGGCGTAAGTCCGTATCGAGTGAGGGTCCGATAAAGAGAGGGATCGGCATGGCCATCCATGCCTGCCGTCACGGAGGCATGGCGCCGGGGATGCCGAGTTCGGGCATGATTCGTGTCAACAGCGACGGCACCATCAATGTGCTTACGGGTACATCGGATTTGGGCGGAGGGCAGAAGGGGACCATGGCGATGATTGCGGCAGAGGAGATGGGCGTGCCGTTAGAAAGTGTGTTCGTCACTTCGGCCGATACTGACGTTACCACCGACACTTTCGGCAGCACCGGAAGCCGACAGACGATTACCGGAGGAACCGGCACCAGGCTGGCTGCGGCTGACGCAAAGAATCAGTTGCTGGACATCGCAGCGGCCGAGCTGAAAACCGATAAGAAGAATATACTGATCAGCGACGGTATGATCTATACGCGCGGCTCAGAAAAGGGGATTCCGCTGGACCAGATCGCGGCCAAGGCCCCCGGGCCTATCATGGGCAGAGGCGTGGGCATCGCACCGACGAACATGATTTTTCATTCCTTTGCAGCGCACTTTGCCGAGGTTGAAGTCGATACGAGGACAGGCACAGTGAAGGTAATCAAGCTCGTGGCTGCTCATGATATGGGCAGAGCGATCAATGCATTAGCCGTTGAAAATCAGATCGAGGGCGGAGCAACTCAGGGAATCGGATTTGCGCTCGCTGAAGAGCAGATACACGACAGAGCAACGGGGATCTGCATCAATCCCAGCTATCTCGACTACAAGGTGCTGACCATCAAGGATATTCCGGAAATCGTCCCGATCATAGTGGAATCGGTCGATGCTTTCGGTCCCTTCGGCGCCAGGGGTGTTGGCGAGCCGCCGTACAGCGTGCCCGCACCAGCCATAGCAAACGCAATCTACAATGCAGTGGGCGTACGCTTTTCAGAACTTCCCCTCACCAGGCGTGCGATCCTTACGAGCCTCAAGAAGGCAGCGGGCCGGGGATAGTGTCAGAGGTTTTATGAGAGCAGCAACGACGCAGGAAAGCATAAGGCCCGCTAGCGAGCCCCAATAATGCGCTAAAGAGAGGAGAAGCGATGAAACCATTCGATTACTATAAGGTCACCACGGTCCGGCAGGCTGTAGACCTCCTGGCAAAATACCAGGAGAAGGCTGCAATCCTGGCAGGAGGAAGCGATCTGCTGGGTATGATGAAAGACCGCGTCGAAGGCCCTAAACTAAAAAACCCGCAGCATCTGATTGATATCAAGGGGATCAAGGAAGTTGTTCTGATCAAGGAGGAAAAAGCAGGTCTTAAGATCGGTGCTGCCACGACGCTGACCGACATTATCTCCTCGGAGATCATAAGAGCCAGATACCCGCTTCTCATTGATGCTGCCAAACAGGTGGCTGTGCCTCAGATCAGGAACGTCGGGACCCTGGGCGGCAACCTGTGCCAGCGGCCGCGCTGCTGGTATTTCCGGGGCAGGCTCTTCTCAGACTGCCTGCGCAAAGGAGGCGGAGACTGCTATGCTCGTGACGGCGAAAACCAGTACCACGCCATCATCGGAGGCGATATCTGCGCCATGGTTTATCCATCGGATATGGCCCCGGCCCTGATCGCGCTCGATGCAAAGGTTGAGATAGCCGGTCCGAAGGGCACGAGAACCGTTCCGCTTGAGAAGTTCTACACCTCGCCCGAGAAGGCAATTTCGAGAGAAACAGTGCTCACACCGCAGGAGATGCTGGTTTCCGTGGAAATCCCTTCATCATCGCAGGGAAGAAAGGGCGCTTTCCTCAAGCTGAAGGAGAGGCAGGCCTTCGATTTCGCAGTCGTGAGCGTTGCGGTGACGCTCGCGTTCAAAGGCTCAGCCGTGGCGGATGCCCGTGTGGCCTTCGGCGGGATAGCGCCGTTCCCGTTCAGGAGCGTAAAGTCTGAGGCGGCTTTGAAAGGCAGGGAAGTCAAACATGGAACTGCCGCCGCATGCGCTGCCTGCGTGGAGGGTGCGCAGCCTCTGAGCAAGAATGCCTATAAGGTCGATGCGACCAGGGGCGTACTAGAGCAAGCGCTAACCATGCTCAGCTAGGCCGATTCGTCTTCAAGCGCCTACCTTCGTTGCCCTTCGGCCTGTTCTTACTCGCCGTACCCCAAGGTACGCCTCCGTAGCCCAGACCTCGGCGCGCCTCGGTATCCATCTTGAATCCGAATCGGCCTACGGATCAGAATTGCTCTGGCGACTACTTAGGTCGTCCGCCTCGGTCATCCATCTTGAATGCAAGTCAGCGTCATCAAGCGCCTGCCTTCGTTGCCCTTCGGCCTGTTCTTACTCGACGTACCCCAAGGTACGCCTCCGTAGACTAGGCCTCGGCTCGCCCGGGGCACCCGGCCGGAGGCTGGGTCATCTATCTTGAATTACTTCGGGTACATTCCCCGCGGCTTGCCGCGTTTGCTGTCATTCCGGCGGAAGCCGGAATCCAGAAACCGGACTGGATGCCGGATCAGGTCCGGCATGACGATCAATACCACGCTGCTTGCGGTGGGGTAGTTTAATGCGAGTTGCTATAATCGGTATCGGATAGGGCTTCGGTCGTACTTTTACAAGTAAAAACAGTAAAAACAGATAGTTGCCGCCGGGCTGGCCGACGCAAAATCGGCCATTGCACAAAGCTGATGCGCGTCTTAAATTAATACAAGAGAACATTCATGAAAAGGTATTTACTTGACATGAGTGCTGTTGCGGTCGCTTTGGCTGCGGCCATGTTTTACTATTACGGCCACAGCTTTGTTTACCGGCTTATGATTGATGGCCCCACGAGCCTTCTGCATATAGCCGGCAGGTAATAAAATTCTCTGCAACACCACTCAAGATAGGGCTGATTACAGCTGGAAGCGGACTCTTTCTCCAAGCCTGGCCTATGGCAGGAGCCCGTCCAGAACGACCTTGAGCCGCTCCTTCAGAACGGGCTTGATCAACGTGGCGCGCACCCCGCTTTCCCGGACCTCTTCCAGAGTGATCATGTGGCCATGGCCGGTCATGAGAACTATGGGGACATTCTCTTTGAGCCGGAGGATCTCTGTGGCCAGTTGGATACCCCTTAAATCCGGCATCATCTCATCCACAATCACCGCGTGAAATCTTCCCGGTGCTCTCGAAAAAAGGCTGAGCGCGGTCAAGGGATGAGTACACACTACCGCGAGACAATCCATCCGGCGAAGCATTTCCTTGAGCATGTCGGCTACAACCTCATCATCATCTACAACCAGAATTCTACGTTTCGTAAGTCCTCCCCATAGTGTCGGTCTCCAACAACATAAGTCTTCGGACCTTAAGTCGCAACACAATTTCCGCTTATCCGGGCGGATTCAGTTTATTGTACCATTATTGCTTCCGTGAGATCCGCATGTTTCTTGACATGGCACGCGATCATCGGTAAAGATACTACCACCTGCTTGCAAATAAATAGTTGTGTTTCAAGGATGCAAGAACCTGCGCAAGCAGGTACTGGAACAGAGTCCGATGGGATCTATGCCGGCGAAAAGTACATCCAAGAAAGCAATCAAGAGAGAGTCCATCATCCAGGCCGCCATCGAAGTCTTCAGCAAGAAAGGCTTCCAGGCAGCAACCATCTCGGAGATAGCGCAGAGGGCTCACGTCGCCGACGGCAGCATTTATCAGTATTTTAAGAATAAAGAGGATCTCTTTTTCTCGATCCCGGTGGAGAAAACAAAAGAGTTCCGCACCCAGCTTGAGCTGCACCTGGAAGGTATTTCCGGGGCTTTTAACAAGATCCGCAAATTCGTCTGGTACTTCCTCTACTTCTTCAAGATGAACCCGGAGTACGGCAGAATACTGATGCTCGAGATGCGGGTCAGCAAGAGCTTTGTCAAGACGGACACGTATGATTTCCTAAAGAAGTCAGTCGGTCAGGTGATGGAGATCATTGCAGAAGGCCAGAAGGAAGGTGTGATCAGAAAAGATACCGACATCTTCATCCTGCGTCATTTAGTGCTGGGCGTCCTGGAGCACATAGTAAGCCGCTGGCTGCTCAAAGACGCCAAATACGATCTACTGGAGCATCATCGTGAAGTCAGCAGACTGATAATCGATGCGCTCAAGAAGCCTGACTCTCCTTCAAAAAAGCATCCGCAATGAGAGCCGCACCCAGAGCCACTATTACTGCCGGATCCCATTCAGCCACAGGAGCCAACCTGCTTATTTTCAGTCTCTCTTCCAGGGGAGTTATGAGAGCCTGATTCTTGGCCAATCCGCCGATCACGACAAAATCCTTATTCGCACCGAGTCTCGCGACCAGGGTGCTAATCCTCTTAACCATGGCATGGTGGTAGCCTGCTATTATCTCATCTGCCGGCACTTTGCTTCTCAGCAGATCAAGAGCTTCCGACTGAGCATATACAGAGCAATAGTCGCTCAACTGTGGATATTTATCAGCTTCAAGAGCAATGTCGCTCATCTCGCTTAAATCTTTCCCGACAAGGCCCGCAAACGATTCCATCGAGCGTCCGATGCCGGCAGCACATTTATCGTTCCAGAGGAATGAGGTTGCTCTTCCCTTTTCCGTGCATTGAATAACCCTGCAGCTTTGACCTCCGGCATCGAGCACCGTGCGCACGGAGGGTCCCCAGACATGCACAGCGCCTGCAGCCCCGCACACGATTTCAGAAACAGTCTTACTGCGCAAACGCCACCTGCTTTCTGCCGCGGCCCGTTCCCACTATGTACCGGATCTTTTCCATGGGCAAATCGGTCTTCGCCAAAGCCGCCTTCATAGCCTTAAGAGCCGATTCTTTAGGCACTCGGGTGGTGACGAGAGAAACTGCATACGGTTGGCCATCTAGCAGTATCACGGCTTTCGTGCTCACTGCTCCTGCATCTATTCCGGCTACGATCGATTTTGCCTTTTTCCAATCGAGCTTTTCGTTCACTGAAGCATATTCGTGTTGGCTCATTTTCCACCTTCGTAACTGATAGCAGCGCCTATTGCACCTGCATATTCCGGAAGGCTCAAGACGCTGACGTCATGTTTGAGTAAGACCGGGAGGTGTTTCATAAGCGCTTTGGATTTCGCTAATCCACCGGCCACCACGACCTCGGGCTCAAGAGGCATGGTTGAGGCCATGGAAGCAACGCGTTCAACAATGAACCGCAAGGCAGCATCTGCCACATCGGCGATATCGACGCCCTGGCACATCAGGTCGATAGCTTCCGATTCAGCGCATAGGCCGCACTGAATGGCTACGGCTACGCTCTTCTTCGATGTAAGTGCCAGTTCGGAGAGTTCTTCTTCGCTCACGCCTAAGGTCTTCGCTATAGTCGTGTAATAGATGCCCAGTCCATCGGCGCATTTATCATTCTGGATAACGTCGAGGAGGTCCCCGTTTTTGTCGTAATGGACAGCTTTATGCACGTTTCCGCCAATGTCTATGACGGTCCTGGAATTCTTATTGAGGAACAGAGCCCCTTTCGCGTCCGCCATATATTCAGGTATGGTTTTCTCTATCGCGAGCTCCGGGACCTTCACCACGTCTTTGAAGATTCCGGTAACGACGAGCCCACCCAATTCCCCGCGTGAGACCCGGGCAGCGGCCAGAGCCTGATTGAGTGCTTTTTCTGCCGCATCGGCCGCATCAAATCCTGTGGCTGCCGAGGCGTACCCCAGGACTTCCTCGCCCCTCACCAGTACGGCTTTCGTTCTGATATGACCTGCATCGATTCCGGCAAGAATTTTTTCTTTATTCAAGTGGCACCACCGGCTTTAGTATTTCTAAGAAAGCTTCCAGCTGTGTACGGAACTGATTGACTGGCAGCGTTGTGTCAAGTTCAAGATCGATCGACGGAACTCCCAGCTTGGCGAGGATAGGCTTCAATGCCATGAAATCATGGGGCTGAGGGCTGCAAAATCTCTGATACATAAAGACGATGCCTTCCGGCTTGAACTCCTCTATGAACTGTTGAACGAACCTGAGCCTCTTCTTCTCGCCCGTACCGGGAACATTATCTTTTGTAGGACATGGGATTCTGCTGATGTAGCCTTCTGCGATTGCGGCAAGCTTATCGGCTCTCCCCTCCGGTATCTCAAACCAGAAGTAGCGGGCTGCAGTGCATGAATCGAGGAAGACCAGATTTACATCGTAGTCCAGATCTTCGATCAGACTCAGGGCCGCCATATCATCGCACGCACCGCCCGATACCATCAGCCTTACGCCTGGCGCGCCTTTTCCCTGTGCAGCTTCCAGCTCCTTGAGAAGTTTCTCGAGCAGTTTGTTGAATTCCTGCTTGTCCATGAACTGTGAAGCGAGGGTCGCTGTTGCGGCATCAGTTCCGGTGATAGGCGGGTTCTCGCGTCGCAATAGCTGCCAGAGCCGCTTGAGGAGCATTCTCGTCTGGTTGTAAACCTTGATTGCTTTCTCGATATCTTCATCGGTGATGGGCTTTTTCGTAAACGCCTCGAGAAATTTCCTGAACTCTTCATAAGACTGCTTCATAAAGGAGGCAGCAGATTTGGTCTGGATGATGTGCGGGTAGGGTACGAGATAATGCTTCCCCTCGAATCCCGCGAACCGGACCCACACATTGAAGGCTTCACCCATGTGTATGCAGCTGGAGCTCGTGGTGATCAAGTCCAGGAAGTCATAATTGCCGACCAGCCCCTGGTAGGCACAGTCGTGCGAGAACGAGCAGTATGTCTCATGAATGTAGCTTCTCGTCATTGCCTGTGAGACATGGGAGCTCAAGATTCTCACCGGCACAATGCCGGCCGCATAGAGAATCTCCTCGGGGACATGGGTGCACATGTACCCGGCCACGAGCTTTCCTTTTTCGTGGAGGGACTTGGCATAGCTTTGAGGTTCGTCGGTTATGGAGCGGAAACGTTCGATTATCGTTTCAGAGCCTTTTTTCGCCATGTATCACGCACTCCTTCTTCTGGCCGCTTCCATGAGATGCACGAACAACTCGGTCTTTCGCTGTGCACCCGGTAAATCCATCTGGCGGACATCCACCTGGTCGGTATCGTACTCTATAGTCGGAATCTTGCCCTTGAAGACGCGCTGCAGCCCTACGTACCCGTTCCTGAAATCGGTTTCGCAACTGCGGCTGGGCGCGAGCAGAAGCCCGTCCGCTTTAAATTCGTCTATCATTGAATGGGCCATCGATTCCAACGCCCACCAGGAGCGCACCCCTTGCCATGTGGGCCAACCAAGGACGATTTTAGCGAGTTCCTCGACTGATTTTCTTCGGGTGGATAAATCGAGATTGTCTACCCATGCAGGGTCGATGGGATCCCATGACCACTTTCCATCGACAATCCCTTTGAAATTGCCGCAGGTACCGAAGGTGTAGACTGAAGCAACAATCTCGGCGCCCACGTCTCTTAAGATTCTCGCCATTTCCGGATGGCCGTAGGTATGCGCTATACCGAAGTAGACTATCCTGAAGCGCTGGTCCGGAGCGACACTAGAACCCGTCCTGACCATCTCTTTCACTTCTTTATAGAGCATTTCGTAAAGGCGCACGCTCTCATCGGTGGTCCGGTCTACGACCGCCGGCGGAAAGAGCGCTATCAACCGGCGCTCATCCAGCGGCGCAGGCGCACTCCTGTTCAATGCACAGATGTTGCCCCACAGGACCAGCACCTTGATCTCATTCCGTACCGCCTTGGCAAACAACTCATCCGAAAATTCCCTGCCGGTGACTTTTTGAAGCCAATTGATCCCCTCTTCCATCTGTTCGCTTACATAATTTACGATCTTAGGATCTTTCTCCGCATTTCCCCCGCCGATCATGTCTATCGGGAAAAAAGGCACTCCTCCGAGCCGCCGTGAAACTTCCTGGTACCACTTCGAATGCTGATTGCACAGGTGTGTGGTCCAGATCAGGTCGGGTTTTGGATAACCTTCCTTGATTGTCCCGTCGGTAATACCGATTTTATCGCGAATGACTTCTCCGGTGAAGAGCTTCAGGTAGCTGCACGAGTGATAACCCATGCCCGCGCTCTCAGCGGCTAAAATATTCTCGCGGCTTTCCTCAGGCAAAGTCCCTGCTAATGACGCGGCGTGCGGCTCGCCTCCCAGGAGGTATATATCGTCACCAAGCCCCTTAAGCGGAGCCAGCACACTCCAGGTAGAGCCCATAACGCGGAGGCCTTCCGGGGCAAAAAGATAATTCCTGTAGCAGTCGTTCTGGTATTTCTTGAAATCGGGCCAAGCTTTTAAGGTATATGCCATGTAACTCTCCTATGCAGTACTGGAGCTCACGTTTCTCGCATCCGGCAGCTTTGTGAATTATATTCATTTTTACCTCATCCACAAACCGTTGTCAAGACCTTCTTTCATCAAGTATTATTTCCATTAGGAGATTTGTTTATAAGGCTTAGATGACAGTTCATCCAGGCGACTGGAACTATCATGAATTGTATTCATGTTTGTCCGGTTTGCGGTCTGGACCCTGAGTATCAAGGAGCACTCGCCAAAGGTCGCGCGGGCTTGGAGTTGTCAGCGTGACTTGAGGTTGTGAAGCGCCTTCAGAACTTTGTCTGGTGTGAGAGGATAGTCGTGCAGCCAGGTGCCGAGTGCATTCGATACGGCCATCAGCACCGCTACGGGACCTGCCGCTGTCGCAATCTCGCCCACGCCTATGGCGTGGAAGCGGTGCGTTGGAAAGGGCGTTTCGAGTACTACGTTGTCGATTGTAGGCAGCTGGGCGAAGGTGCGCCACTTGTAGTCGATCAGGTTGGCATTGAGCACGTGCCCTGTTGAACGGTCGAGCACGGTCTCCTCGAAGAGCGCACTGTCGATGCCGCCGGAGCCGAGGCACCCGTTGAGCTGCCCCTCGAGGCCCTGTGGGTCGATGATCTGACCTATGTCCGTAGCATTGACGACGCGCGCGAGATCCACCTTTCCCGTTTCGGTGTCGACCTCCACTTCCACGAATGTCATCATCATGTTGGTCAAGGTATTGTCGGGCTCGAAGCGTCCCCACCCGGTAATGGTACGATCGACGCCCATGGCAGCCTTCCACGGGATCTTCTTCTCGGGTTTGCGCGCGGAGAAGATCATGCCGTCGATTGTCTCCAATTCACCGGGATCCGTATCGAGAAGGGGTGCGGCCAGCTCAAACAGCTTCTTCAGCGCATCTTCGGCCGCCTGAATGGCGGCACTCCCCACGGCCCACGTGCCACGGGAACCCGAGAATCCGAACTCGTAAGGGTTGATCAATGAGTCCGCCGGTGTTATAGAAACACGTTCGAGGGCGACCTGAAGCACCTCGGCAACCATCTTGATGATGTTGCTCCTCTGGCCTGTCCCATGCTCTGTCAGGCAGGAGAAAAGCAGGGCTGTTCCGTCAGCCTGGAGACGCACCTGCGCTTCCGACGCGTCCTCACCGATGTCAGAGTCTCCGTGTATACCGACCCCGACCCCCCGCCTCTTTGCGCCATTGACGGCCGTTGGCTTAAGCCATCCTTTCCACTTATCTTTCCAGCCGAACCTTTCCGCCCCTTTATCCATGGCCTCCGCATAATCGACGCCCCTGTATGTGTACCACTTACCATCCCTCCAGATGAAGCCGCCGCCAGGTTTGACAAAATTCTTCTTAAGGAATGCGAAGGGATCGATGGACGCCTTCTCCATGGCGAGGCTCAAGAGCGGAATGAGTGCGCACTTCAGTTCCTGACCGCCGAAGCCTCTCACGATGCCTGAGGCGTTCCGATTGGTGCAGACTACGACGGGCTTCAGATCCCAGTTGAGACACTGGAACGCGATCTGCACCTCGCCGCAACCAACGGCTACCTGCGCCTGCGTGGTCATCGAATAGTAGCCTGTGCCGACGAGCCAGGTGCCTGACACGGCCGTCACCGTGCCGTCTTTTTTCATGCCGACTCGTGCATGGATGCGCGTCTCGGGCCGCAACGTGAATGTGGCCAAATGTTCTTCCTTGGTGAAGATGAGTTTGACCGGCTTGCCCGTTGCTTTGCTCAAGAGCGCTGCGTAGCACTGGACCTGCCAGGACATGAACTTTGACCCGTAACTGCCTCCGCAGGGACCGCCGATTGTCCTCACGTCGAGTGTCCTGTTGGACACGTGGAAAAGGGTGACCTTGTCCATGTACGAGTTTTGATTGGATACCCAGACCGTCACCTTGTTCGGCTCCTCCCACAAAGCTATAACACCCGGAGACTTCGGGCGGCACTGGGTTCGGTATATTCTCGTAACCGAACGTCCCCTCTGTTATGACGTCAGCCTCCGCAAACCCTTTTTCCACATCGCCCATGAGCACTGCCGTCAAGCTGTTCGGACCGAAAAAGGGCATGCCGGGAGTCACTACGTTCCCCGGGAACTCGTCATACAACTGCGGTGCGCCGGGCTTCAATGCATCTTCCATCTCGAAGACCGCGGGTAGAACCTCGTAATCTACGTCTATCAAATGAAGGGCTTCAGCTGCTATCTCTTCGCTTACGGCTGCAACGAGCGCCACTGCGTCGCCAACGTAGCGGACTTTGCGATCGAGCACGCGCGTGTAGCGCGGAGTGCCGCCCTTCCAGTTGGGGACGTCTTCCCAGGTTAGCACAGCTTTCACCCCGGGAAGCTTCTCTGCCTTGCGCTTATCGATCTTCTCGATGATGGCGTGCGGGTGGGGACTGCGAAGCACCTTGCCGTAGAGCATCCCCGGAAGCTTGATGTCATTTAAGAATCGCGCGCTTCCCGTCACTATGTCACGGGCGTCTATACGCGGAAGAGGTTTGCCTATGAATCTGTACTCGACTGCCATTAAAGATCCTATTTTTTTTCTGCTGTTAATTTCAAAAGTATCTTACCAGTATCGAAATTGTAAAACCATAATTCCAGAACGCGCACATTGAGATAGTAATACTCGGCCAGGTAGTCGCGGGGCTTATCAGGAGTCGGTTTCTGCTCCACTCTATCAGATGTAATGTACGGGTCAATCAGCTTGCAGACAACGAGCACTGCGATTCTTTCCTGAAGTTCCTGCGCTTCCGGAGGAGTTGCATTGATGTTTCCGATAATAGTCTCTTTCTTGAGATTTTCATTTACGCTGACAATGGTTTTCTTCTCTTTTGCAGAGGTCGCTTGCGCTTCGGGAAGAACGACCCTCTCTACAGGAAATTCTTCAAAGTTCGCGAACGCGATCAGATATTCACGGAACTTAAGTTCCTCAAATTCAACTTTTGCGCCTGAGGCGTTCGTGCCGACATGTCTGTTGTCGACCCTTGGTTGATATTTGACGCGCAGCCCCTTTCTCGAAGCATCTTCTTTACCATTTTCTAAAACCGTGGAGAATGGGCAGTAAACTTTCAGCGTGTGGGATGGTGCATCATAGAAGCGTTCGGGATTGATACGAAAAGCATACGTGCTCTCGAGATTGAGGCTGGGGGGCACGGGAAGGCGAGGTCCCTGACCCGGCTTTTCCTGATTCTTCGAAATCGTTGCAATCTCCCCCCTTTTGTTGCTCTCTATTCCATTCCTGATTCTGGTGTAGGCCAGTTCCGCGTCGCTGCCCAGATATTGGGGAGGCAGTTGGGCCAACCTGGTGTCAAACGGCCTGTTGTCATACTCGGGCGGCAGCATTAATCGTGGAGGGCCTGCCCCCGCCCCCGTGCCCTGCGGCGGACCTCCTCTTCTCCCGCCACCCCTTTGCTGTGCATGGAGCGGCGCGGTTGAAAAGACCAGGATGAGGAGAATGGCGAGCACAAGGGTAGTTGTTCTGGTATACGTTGCCATGACCGGGCCACTGAATTGCCCTAGAAGTTTTGTATGTTTTTACGAAAATATCAAGGAAAACCTCGCATGCCATGACCCTATTCCTTTTCGTCCGGTCTTTCGAGCCCTGTCGCACGCACGCCGATGAGCCGCACTTTCTGCTTCAACTCAATCCTCGCGATTATCTTAAGCGGCCAGGCTGTCGTTATTCCTGGCGTGGACAAGACAAAAGAAGCGGAAGAGATCCTCAAACAGAACTGGGTCAGGACACTGGGCCAGGAAACTTATAGCATTTAAAGAACAGGTAAAGACAAGAACAGGTAGAGGAAAATACTAAAGCAAAGGTTGAGGGAAGAACAAGCTAACCACGCAATCTGTCATGCCGGACCCGATCCGGCATCCAGAGCGCTGGATTCCGGCTTCCGCCGGAATGACTGCTGCAAGAGCCGTTCGGGCATTCAATTGGCGTCTCAATAGTCTCTACCTTAACCTTCGCTTTAGTCTTTACCTCTACCTTCTCTATCTCTTTCCTGTTATTTAACGGTCTTCCTCGTCCGTCTCATCACCCAGTTCTATGTCCCCGCGAAGCACCTGCTCCATCCATTCCATCTCCACCTCACCGAGTGCAGAGTCACTCAGGTGGCGTGTCACTGGCGTTGTGGGATGAGGGTCTTTCCATTCGACGGAGTATGCGTGAAAGTAGCGGCCGAACCTCTGCCAGAATCGAGGGGCTATGCTATTCTCTATCCGCATTTTGTCATCCGCCAGAATGGCTTCCTGGTACTCATCGCTCAGTTTTTGAAGAAGCTCCTCTTCCGGCATCGCATGAATGTGTTCTTCTCTGTCCATGAGATTTACCTCCTCCCGCACGCAGAAATAATATGCTCTGTGGATAATGTAAGTCTTTTCTTCAATAAGTCAGGGGGATGAGTTCGAGATGGCCACCCTTGACACATTCGCCCAACCAACTATATTTGAATAGATGAAGGGTCGGAAAAAGGTAGTGCCGTCTACCTCGCGGTTCGTGGCAGCACCAACAGTTTTTTTGTGCTATCATTGTGATAGTAACATTAGCGTTAAGCCTCGCCCTGCCCGTGCTCTGTGGAGGGTAACGTGATATCAGATACACAACATCTCATCCTCTTCTGGGTTTTCGTTGGATTTTTTCTGGTGATTGGCGTCGTTGCTCTTCTGGCAATTGTAGGCGTCATTAAAGTGGACAGACAATTTCTTAAGTGGGCAATCGGGGGGTTCGTCACCGGGGTCGCTGGAGTAGTGTTCGTCTGGGCCAGGTCCCAGTCACCTCAGCTACCGCTCGACATCTTTGTCAATCTTGCACCGCCTGAAGGAGTGGAAGCCAAAGCCTTCCAACTCGTCGGCGGTACGTATGAGTACTTTGGGCAATTGAGCTCGGATAAATCTGTTCCGCCTTCCGGTTCCGTGGAGTTGACGGCCGGGCAGGGCTTTGGGTATTGGACGGCCAAAATTCCTTATATGGGCGTGACTAAGGCCGTATCCGTCAGCCTGACGCTGAAGGACAATAAGGGAAACTTGTGGGAAGTGCTCCCTTTCTATCCGAACTACAACAACCAGCCGTTGGTTCAAACCCAGGCCCCGCAGAAGAACGCCGCAACCCTTTCGCCTACCCTGACCCTGGCGAAAAGTGCCTTTGCCGCTGAACAGGAAATAAGGTTTAACAATTATGCCAAAGCCATCGATACAGTGGGCGGTAGGACCTATTACAAGTGGCACGTCTTCGTGGATGAACCCGATCAGGTCCTCAATAGAATAGCGGAGGTCCAGTATCTGTTACATCCCACGTTTCCACAACCCTTGCAGGTGCGAACAAATCCCAATGACAAATTTGCTCTCGAAGCTACGGGATGGGGACAATTTGTGATTCAGATAACAATCAAATACAAGAACCAGTCGATTGTAAGAACGAGCTATAATCTCGATCTCAAAAAGGGGTGGCCGTGATCTATCCCGGGTATCCCACTAACATCTGTAAAGGCAGGCAATACAACAGATGGTTCAGTGGGGATCGGCGGTATCGGTAGTATTACTTCTTTACGATGCGGGCGAGTAATGACCTTGCCGGCGGAAAGCCGGTGACGGGATCGAGCATTCTGTCGTCGGTGAGGATGTTCGCGTTGGCATCGTTCCAACCGTGAGGAATGAAAATCACGCGCGGATCGATCTCATCCGCGTACCGTGCCTTCATCTCGACCCTGCCGCGCAATGATTCGACTGCAACCATCTCTCCTTCTTCGATGCCCAATTCCTGAGCCTTCGCCGGATGGATTTCCACGTATGGCTCGGGGGTTCGCTTACTGAGGGTCGGGACGTTCCGGAACCGTGAATGCAGATACTCAAGAGTTCTCGCGCCTGTTGTGAGCACGAGTGGGTAGGCTGCAGCTATCTCGGGCCTGGATAAAGGACTCTCACCCGGTTCCACGTATGTCGGCAAAGGATCATAGCCGTATCGCTCAAGCTCTGACGAATAGACTTCGACCTTGCCCGATCGCGTCTTGAAGCCGTCTCTCTCATATTTCCTTGCGGTCCACCGGCCGTAGGCATAGCCGCCCGGCATGGCTCTGAGATCCTCCACCGTGAGACCCAGTGGCTTGAGTCTGTGGTTGATCGCTTCCTCTTCGTTCTTCCATGGAAAATAGTCGCCGTAGCCCATTCTCACCGCGAGTTCCTTCCAGACCTCCCAGTTCGTAAGCAGCCCTTCCTCATCGCACAGCTTGGGAGCGAGACCGAGTCTTGGCTCTCTGGAAAGATGCGAACTGTCCCAGAGCTCGTGCCGTCCCAAAAATGTCGCAGAAGGAAGCACGAGGTGCGCGAGTTCCGCGGTCTGAGTCAGGAAGGGGTCCATCACCGCGAGAAATTCCAGTTTTGCGAATGCCGCCCGCACTCGACGTGCATTGGGCCAGGTCAGCACGGGGTTGCTGCCCACTATCACCAGAGCTTTGATTGGATAAGGCGTCTCCTCAAGGATCGCATCTGCGTAGAGATGCGCCTGGGAGTGTCCCGTGGACTTATGAAAAAGAGGATATTCTTGTTGGCCGATTGCCTGTGCCCTTATGCCATCGTTGGCGATGGTCATGTCTGATAGCCGGGCTTCGGAAAGAAAGAGCGCTCCGCCGGAAACGTCGAGGTTTCCGGTGATCGCCTGCAAAATCGCAATGGCACGGACAGCCTGAAAGCCGTTGGCATGCAGTTCAAGGGCCACACCGGGCGAGATGCATGCAGGAGATGATAACGCATAGAGGCGCGCTGCCAGCTTTATCTTTGCCGCGGGTATCCAGGTGATCTCTTCAACCTTCTTCGGCGTATACGCCTTAACGTGCTCCGCGAGCTTACCAAAGCCGATGACCCATCTGGAGACAAATTCCTTGTCGTAAAGCGCCTCGGCGATAACGACGTTAAGCAGACCCAAGGCCAGAGCGCCGTCGGTTCCGGGCCGGAGCTGTAGATGAAGATCGGCTTGTCTCGCTAATGACGTTTCTCTGGGATCGACCACTAAGAGTTTGCAGCCTCTCGCGCGTGCCTCTTTCAATTCGTCGACGAGAGACGGAGTTGATGTGAGAGGATTCTTACCCCACAGGACAATGCACTCGCTATGCGTGTAATCGGCCAGTGGCAAGGCGCCATACGTAAACACGTTGGCCATCGATTTCGATTCATTGCAGTGGCTTCCTGATGTCGAAAAGTTCGGGCTGCCGAAAAGGTTGCAAAAACGCTCCACATACGGAAAAAATTCTTTACCCACGCCGGCCTGTCCCACGTGTATCGCTACTGACTCTGCACCGTATGCAGCCCTGATGCCGCTCAGTCTTGAGGCAAGCAGGTCAAGGGCTTTCTCCCAGGAAACGGGCTCCATGTGTCCGGTGCCGGATCTCGCAAGCGGCTGCCTGAGACGGTCTGATGCCCGCAACAGTTCCGGAAATGCTCGTCCTTTCGGGCAAACATGTCCCTTGCTCACCGGGTGTTGTTCATCGCCCTCAATGGCGATAACGGTATTGTTGTGAAGGGTAAGATTTATTCCGCACGTGCCGCTGCATATGCCGCACACAGTCTGCGTGCTGCCGGCGGCGATGTGTAGATCCGGCCGAGTCTCGACCGGCGAGGGTACCTTCTCATAATTGAAATCTTCTTTGTTGTCTATGCGCATAGAAATCGACCCACCCATCGAAGTACGAGCTACATTCAATCCCGCGATGGTAAGCAGTATAGATTCTGATAATGAATATGTCAAATAGATTATAGCTATGACCAAAGCATGAAGCATAAACTGGCGGCATACAGGTTTCGGTTCTTCCCATGGTCATGAAGTTCTTTGACGCTCATGCCGTGCCGTGGTAAAGTGCATATAATTACTGGGTCATGGGTCATGGGTACAGCAGAGAAAGGCAAAACCTTTATCGCAGATGGACGCCGATGAAAGCAAGGAGAGATGTTCGCGGATAATTAAGCTTGTGCCCAGCATTATGATACTGCGCCAATGCTGGACACACTCAATCGCTTCGCGAGTGAGATTTACCCCACCGGAGGTGCGGGGGTTGACCGGCTGTGCCGCTCTATCGCACAGGCGGTCAAGAAAATCGTCATCCGTAGTTATCACAATCTTTATCCGCCCTTATCGGCGATAAAAAGGCTCTGTCCAGCAGGTCGTGCATGAAAATAGTTCTGGATTTTGACATATAATTCTAAGTTAGGAGGATGGCATGATATCTAAGATTCTGGTTCCAACGGACGGTTCCAAGACGGCGCGCAAGGCGGCCAAGTACGCAGTGGGTTTGGCGAAGATGTCGGGCGCTACAGTCATCATACTTAACGTCATTGACCGTGCCAGCTTTATCACTCCGACAGTGCCCGGATTTGTGAGCCCGTCACGCCCGGGCGTTACGCATCCGGAACACCTGATAGAGCCGATCGAAGATTACCTGAAAGAAGTCGCCAAGGCAGACATGAACGAGATCACAAAACTCTGTGAACAGAGCGGCGTCAAAGCGACCAGCGTCATACGGCTGGGCCATCCGGTTGAGACAATCGTAAAAGAAGCGGAAAAATCGAAAGCAGACCTGATCGTGATCGGCTCTCACGGTAGAAGCGCCCTCAAGGCAGCGCTTCTCGGCAGCGTTACTTTCGGTGTGATCCATAAGGATACCAAGATACCGGTACTGGTCATCCGCAAATGAATGCGGAGTTGCCTTCAAGCGCATACCTTCGTTGCCCTTCGCCCTGTTCTGCTTCGACGTACCCCAGGGTACGCCTGTGCAGCCCAGGGCTTGGATCGCCTCGGTCTCCATCTTGAATGCAGCTCCGCATACTATATGGAGTAAGGCTCTTCGTCTGACACTCATTTCGCTGTGTTGTGTTTCGGTGACGGGCTGTTCAGTGATTACGGCTCCTTACCGCGTTACGAAGAAAGCTGTACAGGGCACGGTCTACATAGTGCATGGCGCCTATAGTTTTACTGCGGGTACCACGAAGCTCCTGTACAAGGTTGGAAAGTTCAGCTTCAAGGTGGTAAAGGCTCCATTCGATTGGCCGCTCGGGAACCGCGACATCGAAAGCATCGACGGTCTCCCTCCCAAGGAGGCTATCCGCGAGGGCAGGGTGATGACCGCTTCATATACGGTCAAAGGAAAAACGTACCATCCCATGTCTGTAAAGGAAGCAGGGAATTACGATGAGACGGGCACTGCATCCTGGTACGGTTATGAAACGGTGCGAAAAAATCACGGTGCAATGACGGCCAATGGCGAGGCATTCGATCCGAACGGTTTGACAGCGGCCCACAAATACCTGCCCCTCCCCACGCACGTGAAAGTTACTAACCTGGACAACGAGCGGTGGGTCATCCTGCGCGTCAATGACCGGGGACCATTCCCCAGCGATTACAACTCGAAATCGGGCGAACGCATCATCGATGTCAGCGCAGGTGCGGCAAAAAAACTGGGCTTTTATAAGAAAGGCACTGCCAGAGTTCGCGTCGAGGCTATACAGCTGAAAGACGCCGAGGCGTGACCGGACAGATGCCACCCAAGGCAATTATTGAATCAAACCAATTTTCTTTGCTATGACAAGGGCTCCTGCATATTCTTCGGCGGCCAGTTTCTTTTGCTCCGCCGGGGTCCTGTAATCAACGATGAATTGCAGTTTGTCAATCCTGGCCTTTAATTCAGGATTCTTCATCGCCTTCTCAATCGCTGGAATCAGAACCTTTCGAACATCGTCAGGAAGTCCGGAAGGCCCGTACATCCCGAACCAGCTCGCAACCAGCTGTTGCTTGTAGCCCAGGTCGCGAATGGTCGGGACGTTTGGGTAGTCATTCATCTTAATCGTCGTGAGGAGCATTCTCAGCTTTCCGGATTCGACATGAGGCGTGATCTTGCTCACCGCGTCGAACGTCACCTCCACGTGTCCTCCCAGGAGGGCAGTGATTACAGCCTCGCCGCTCTTGAAAGGCACGTGATTGAATTGCGTGCCGGTCAGCGACTCGATGGTCTCTAAATGAAAGTGGGTGACGGATCCTATTCCCGCAGTGCTCACACGAAGTTTGTCAGGATTCGCCTTCGCATAGTCTAATAAATCTTTTATCGTTTTCCATGGAGAGTTTGCCTGCACTGCAATCGCATGGGCGAAGAACAGGTGAAGTCCCAGGGGCTCTAAATCCTTATCGGGGTCGTAGCGAACACTATCAGGACTGAGAATGCGGGAATAGACGATGGCCGGGTTATTCGTATAAACGAGCGTATAGCCGTCTTTCTTGCTTCGGGCCACAAAATCTGTTCCTAGCGTAAACGATCCTCCCGGTTTGTTGATGGGAACAAAGGGTGTCCCCAAATTCTTCGACAATTCATCTGCTATGATCCTGCCCGGGATATCTATTGCGGAACCAGGCGTCGCAGGGATCACGAACTGGACGGACCGGTTCGGATACGGCTGGGCAGAAGTTGTCGAAGCTCCTATGCCGAGGCCGGCCGCGATCAGGAGCATGCTTGCAAAGATTGGATCATCCGTTTCATCTGTTTTCCTCCTCAGTACAGAGTAGGTATTGTCAAACTCCATGTAATTTTTTTAAGACATTGCTTTTCATCGCAGATAAAAGCGGATAAAAGCCTTGATGAACGCTGATGAATTATCTTTGACCGCCTGTGTGATAAGACGGCACAGTCGGTCAACCCCAGCACCTCCGGTGGGGTGAGAGGGCTGCGCGCAGCGCTGAACTGTGGACCGCATTGGCGTCGTATCACAATGCTGTCCACCGGCATACGTATCTGCGTACATCTCTCATAGCTCTTATCTGCGTACATCTGCGATAAAATTCCAGCCTCACAATCTTTTCATGACGCCTTTGACAGTACTACAGAGCACTCTTCGTGCGATTCTAAATTTTAAGAAGAGGTCCTGTCAAGCATAACGTGACGGCAGCTACGAAAGCGGTTATGAGTACGGGAGATAAGCATCTTGACACGCATCCTCACACTCTACTAAACTCGTGTACGCACTCCCTAGAATCAAGAGGGGTCAGGAGCCCACATGATGAGCGTCCGGAGGTTGCCAGTGGAAACAGAGCATTTGAAGTGTGATGTCTTGTGTGTCGGCGGCGGCATCGGCGGCCTGATGGCGGCCATCCGGGCCAGTGAACTCGGAGCCAAAGTGATCGTCGCGGAGAAGGGCAACGTGATGCATAGCGGCAAGGGCGGCGGCGGATGCGACCATTATCTGTGCTACATCCCGGAAGCGCACGGCACCGACATGGACACCTACATTGCTGAGATGATGCAGACCCAGCAGCTCCACAATTTCCAGACCCTGGGTATGAAGCGAATCCGGACGCATATTGCGAAGACCTTCGACATCGTCAAGCTGTGGGAGAGCTGGGGTATCCCGACGAAGCAGAATGGAAAATATCATTTTGCCGGTCACGCCTTCCCTGGCGGCTTACGCTGTCTTCTCAAATACGAAGGACGCCGGCAAAAACCTATCCTGACGGAACAGGCGCGTAAGAGAAAGGTTCGGATCGTTAACCGGGTCATGATTGTTGACCTGGTTGCTAAGGACGCCGTGGCAGGCGCTGTCGGCATTGATTCGCGAACCGGCAGGATTTTCACGTTTGAGGCCGGAGCCGTTATCATCGGCACAGGGGCCGTCGCGAGGCTCTTTCCGGCAATTACACCCGGCTGGCTCAACAACAACGCAACCAGGCCCAGCCTCACGGGGGACGGCCGGCTCATGGCATATCGTGCAGGAGCCGAATTGCAGGATGTGGAGATGCGCATGCTCCATGTGGGCCCGAAGTACTTCGCCCGGTTCGGCCAGGCAACATGGGTAGGGGTTTTTCGAGATCCCTGTGATCGGCCTATCGGTCCCTTTGTGACGAAACCGGAAGGTCTCTACGGGGATATCACACCCGAAGTAAACAAAGCGCTCTTTCACGAGTACTGGGCGTCGGGACGCGGTCCGGTTTACATGGACGGGAGAGGCATTTCGGACAAAGACTACAAGGATATGATGCACTGGTTTCCCCACGAGGGCCTGACCCCTGTTCTCGAGCACATGAAAGAGGAAGGGATAGACTACCGGAAGAATCCGGTCGAGTTTATGACGTACGACCACGGCTGCCAGGGAAGGATTGTCACGAACGAGAAGGGAGAAACGTCGCTCAAAGGCCTTTACGCCATTGGCGAGGAGTTGGCCCCCGGGGTATCGAATGCATCGGTATTCGGCTGGCTCTGCGGAGAGAATGCCGTTGATTACCTCAAGAATGTGCGTCGGTCGAGCGTGACCGGCGTGAAAGAGCAGGCCCTCGAAAAGGCGAGTCTCGTCGAAGATATTTTAGGCCGAAAGCATGGCGCGGACTGGAGGGAGGTGAATACTGCCCTTCAGCAGATCATGCAGGAATATGCGGGTTTGCTCCGATCAGAGGCCCTGCTTAAAGCCGGCTCATTTCATCTGGCCAGGTTGAAAAAGAAAGCGTACGAGATCATAGGAGCAGGCAACCAGCACGAAATGGTGCGGTGTCTCGAGGTCTTAAATTTGATCGAATTGGGTGAGCTCGTCTTCAGAGGCGCTCTTGACAGGATGGAGACACGCGGAAACCATGTGCGCCTCGATTATCCGCTGACGAATCCCAGAATGAACGGGAAGGTCCACATCCAGAAAAAGGTTGATGGAAGGCCGGTCATTGAATGGAGAGCCGAAGCGAAATAGAGAACGCCTGTATGAAATTTGAAGTTTACGCCGAAGGAGGGGATAACAGATATGCCGCCTGTCATAGATACTGACAAATGCATCCGTTGCGGAAGATGTGTCGATGTATGCCCTGAGGACGTTTACTTCGGATCCAAAAAGAAGCACGTCCCGCAGGTGAACTACCCGCAGGAATGCGCGTACTGCAACGGCTGCGTTGAGGAATGCCCCGTCGAAGGCACTATCAGGCTCAGGATTCCTCTACCTATGATGCTCCTTTATAAGCCCACATCGTAGGGAAGAACTCTTCGCCCGACCTTCCTTCACCTCTACTTCAATCAGTATCCTCGTTCCAAATCGTAATTGTCGGAACTCTACCTGATCCTTGCGGAAGTGGACCGAACACGGCGTGAGGTCATATATTTACGTAAGGACCTACGGAGGCTGCATGCTCAGGCGAAGAGATTTTCTGGGGTGGCTCTTCGGATTGCCCCTTTCCGCGCTGCTTTCTTCTTTTTATGTAACTCAATCGTCCGCGCAGCCCGCTTCGGATAATAGCAAAACAGAGGATACTGCACCAGGTATCGGCGAGCGCTTCGTGGGTGAGGAATTCGATTACAACATCTCGTTCTGGATTTTCAGGAAAGTTGCCGTCGTTGCATTGAGCTTCCATCGCGCAGAAGAAAAAGGACGCTACGTAGCCACCTTACAGGGAGAGACCGTTGGTATCCTCGGATTCCTGGCGCGGTATCGTGTCGACACGTATCGTTCTGTGATGGAGGAAGTGGACGGGGGAAAGCGTCTCAGGTCTTTAGCATTTGATGAAGACGTAAAGGTGGGGGATAAGATACGCAGGAACTTCCACACCTTTGATCATCAGCAGCGTAAATGGGTACACCGTACCAGTCGAAGAGACGGCACCATGGAAACGCTGGAGAAGGAGATCCCCGAAGGTGAGGCGTACGATGACTTTTTAACCGCTGCCTATAATTTCAGATCCGGCGTATACGGAATTGTCGAAAAGGGGAAGACATACAGCATTGCCACCTTCCCGAGAAAAGGAACGGGCGTGTACGAGGTGAAGATACTCACGCAGGCGGAAGAAGAGCACAGGAGAGACTCTGAAGGTTCGGGGGAGGGAAAAGAGTACGCGATCGATCTGAAGTTTGATCCCGAAATTACGAATTCCGAGGAAGGCGTAATTGAAGGGTGGCTCTCAAACGACCTCTATCCGGTGGAAGGCACGATCAAAGACGTATTTCTATTCGGGGATGTCCGGGGAAGGCTGACAAAGAACATAAAAAAAGAGCAGTGATGCCATAGAGAACCTGACACGAAGCCGATGAAAGTACGTTGGCTCGCGGATTAGGCCTTGATTTATCGATCGATTTCGGTTATAATAAGTCCTCATACGTCGCTGATCGCTCCACAATTTCAAAGAGGACGCAAACGTTGGAAAAAGAGAGAATACGTAATATTGCAATCATAGCACACGTCGATCATGGGAAGACTACCCTTGTGGACCGGCTTTTCGCGCAGAGCGGCATGTTCCGCGACAATCAGGTTGTGGAGGAGCGGCTCATGGACTCCATGGACCTGGAGCGGGAGCGGGGCATCACCATCTCCTCCAAGAACGGCTCTTTCCGGTATAAAGATTGTCTTGTCAACATCATCGATACACCGGGTCACGCCGATTTCGGCGGGCAGGTCGAGAGAGTGCTCAAGATGGCCGACGGGGTGCTGCTGCTCGTTGACGCAGCAGAGGGACCCATGCCCCAGACCTATTTTGTCCTGAAGAAGGCTCTTGCTCTGGCGCTGCCTGTCATCGTGGTGATAAACAAGATTGACAAGCCCGCAGCGCGATGCGAATGGGTGGTCGACGAAGTCTTCGATCTTTTTGTGAAGCTCGAGGCGCCCGACCACATACTCGATTTTCCCGTTATCTATGCGTCCGCAAAAGAAGGCTACGCAACACACGTTCATACGGAGAGACAGGGGACAATGGAACCCTTATTCGATCTCATCATCGATGCGGTGCCCGCGCCTGTCGGAGATCCGGAAGGACCGCTTCAGATGCTCGTGAGCTCGCTCGATTACAACCCATTCCTGGGCCGTCTGGCCATTGGCAAGATCACATCCGGAGCACTCAGGCTCGATCGGGACGTGGTGGTCGCGAAGGAAGGAAAACCATCGTACCCGGCACGTATCACTAAAGTCTATACGTTCAAGGGCAACGCGAAAGTCGAGACAGAGAACGCGGGTGTTGGCGAGATCGTTGCAGTCGCAGGCATGGAGCAGGTTACGATAGGCGAAACGCTGACCGACCCGTTGAACCCTATTCCGCTTGCCGGCATAGCCATCGATCCACCGACGGTTGCTATGAATTTTGTCCCGAACGATTCGCCTTTCTATGGCCGTGAAGGCCGTTTCGTCACCTCCAGGCACCTGCGCGAAAGGCTACTGCGCGAGACGCTCTCGGACGTGGCGCTTGTCGTCGAGGATCTTGAAGAATCATCAGGTTTCAGAGTGTCGGGAAGAGGAGAGCTTCATCTCTCTATTCTTATCGAAAAGATGCGAAGGGAAGGGTACGAGTTCCAGGTCACGAGGCCGCAGGTGCTCTACAGAGAAGAAGACGGCGTTAAGCTCGAGCCTTACGAAGAGCTGACCGTTGACGTCGATGAGAACTACATGGGGCGCGTCATAGAAAACCTGGGGGGCAGAAAAGGCCTGCTCCTGGACATGAAACAGGATAACGGCATGGCCAGGCTGAAATATAAGATTCCGACACGCGGGCTGCTCGGCTTCCGTTCGGAATTCCTGACTGAAACGAGAGGGATGGGCGTTATGAATTACGTCTTTCTCGGCTTTGATAAATTTGCAGGCGACATAAGGAACAGGACCAAGGGCGTCATGGTCGCAATGGATGAATGCACGACTGTTGCCTATGCACTTTTTAACCTGCAGGAGCGCGGCCGTCTCTTTATGGGGCCCGGTGAAAGGGTCTACGAAGGACAGATCATCGGGGAGCACTCGCGCGATACCGATCTTGTGGTAAACCCTGCCAAGGGAAAGAAGCTTACCAACATGCGGGCCGCAGGCTCTGATGACGCGGTGATTCTGACTCCTCACGTGAAGATGAGCCTGGAAGAGTGCATCGCATATATTAACGACGATGAGCTGGTTGAGATAACGCCCGTTTCCATCAGGCTCCGTAAGCAGATCCTCGCCGATCTGGAACGGCGCCGCTCCAAATCCGCAGCATAATACCAACTCTGATCCATACATAACCATTTCCCCCCGGAGCCATAGCCGGACACCGCCTCGCCGGACCTGCCCATCATTTAAAGCCCGGGGTACCGGATGTTGAGATAGTCATCTTCCATACCATCCTCAAAGTAACTGAAGGCTCTCTGCATGTTTTGAGGATGATACGAAGCTGCCCTTGACATATGACGAAGAGGAACATACGTTATAGCAATCAGGAATTGTTCCTAATTGATCAGGCCCACAAAAGAATCGATAGTCAGACAACTCAAGGAGCGAGGACCGACCAACACGAAGGAGACGCCGAACCTACTCAGGTCATTCTGGTCGTCGGAAATCATCTCGGAACGTTTGTACCGTTTTCTGGCAGCGAACTATGACGACCCCGACCAGCAAAGGGATATTCTTGCCATAGGAACCATGGAACTGGGACACGCGCACGTGTGGAACAAAATTGCGAAAGACGTCCATGGTGTTTCATTCCAGGTCTCACTTGTTATCAAGTTCAAAATAGTGCTGCTGAAACTTCTTTCGCTCGTCCTCCCGCTCACCATATTCATTCATTACCTCGAACACGGCGAAAAGAAGGCAATCCTTGACTACGCGGGGCTGCTTGAAATCTATAAAGACGACGAGAAGGCAAGGACCATCATCACCAACGTCATACTGCAGGAGATCGGCCATCAATGGCAGATGATGGAACAGATCGCGGACAAGCGATTGTATATCGTGAAGGTCAAGGAAGCGATACCGGGGATGACGGCCGGCATCATACAGACGCTGGGACTGGTCATTGGTTTGCTCGCGGCCCATGCAAGGACCTTGATGATAGGGCTAACAGGATTGATCGCGATGATCGGTGGCGTGATTGCGGAAATGTCGGTCTCCTACATCTCGTCGAAAGGGCACCATGATCTGAGTGAGGGAAGAGACAAGGAGCTAACTATAAAAAAAGAAATCAACCCAACCCTGCTGAGAACGGAGCTCGAAAACGATCTCGCAGAGAGAGGAATCAGCAGCGAAACAATAAGGATCATACTGACTAACATCGGAGACGACGCGGGCGTCTTATCAAGTCTGGTCAAAACCATTAGAAGCACCGCTGAAGCCCTTCACCCGAAAGAATCCCTCAAGACCACCGGGATCTTCTTCATCATCGGGGCGTTGCCGGTCTTGGCACCATTCCTCATCGGGACCGTGTGGGACTCAAATCCCGTTATTCCGGCGATTACCGCCTTTGTCCTTGCCGTTGTCAGCATATCGATAGCAGGACTCTTTATGGCTGTTCTGTCCGGGAAAAGAATATCGACGAATATCATGCACAACCTGTTTATAATCATGGGAACAACTGCCCTCACGTATCTGGTGGGTTTGGCAGCTCGCTTTTCCCTTGGCATTGAACGTTGAAGAAATAACGGGAAGGCCTCGTTTCCGGGCCCATCTGACCCTTCTCCCGGTCGGTCCAATGGGCGGAAGGTTAGGAGTCACATCTTCACAGCCTGTTGAAAAACTCACGCTGGGCCAGCGCTCCTCCTGACTTTGACCACCCATCACTGGAAGCGGCGCCGGCCTGTCCAGGTAATCTGCTTTACACGAACATCACACTCCGTTAGACTAGTCTCGACACCTGAACGCCGGAAGTGGTGAACAGTATTCGCTAAAGGCAGAACAGAAGAACATGAACAAGAAGATCGTTCTTGCAATCGTCGTCGTTGTCATGATTTTTGGAGCGGTTTTCGTTCTATGGCCTCGAGCGCCCAAAGGCTATTCGGGCAAGATGGAATCGATCATCTTAGGAGCCCCGCTGAATGAAACGTCCGCACTCATCTACATTGCGGAGGACCGACACCTCTTTTCTGGGAATGGCCTTAATGTCTCCATCCGGGATTACGATTTCGGTTCCCTCGCACTCAATAGTATGCTGAAAGGGGAAGTGGATGTTGCCCTGGCAACAGAATTTCCCCTCGTCATCAAGGCGTTCCAGAAAGAGAAGGTCCGTACCATTGGCAGTATCGGCAAATTTGAATTCGTCTATCTCATTGGCCGGAAAGACCGGGGAATTGAGAGAATTTCAGACCTGAAGGGGAAAAGGGTTGCGACTGCGCGATCAACAATAGCAGAGTTCCACCTCGGCAGGTATCTTGATCTGCACGGCGTCAACTTTAACGACCTAATCTCAGTCGATCTTCAATCATCTAAGGAATTGACGGCTGCCATAGTAAAAGGCGATGTCGACGCAATCGTTACCCAGCAACCCTATGTTGCTTCAGCAGCAGAGAGCCTGGGCGCCAACGGCGTCGTCTGGCCCGTGCAGGCCGGCCAGGCCATGTTCGCGCCCGTGATATGCAGGGACACATGGATAACAGGGCATCCGGATGTGGTGAGGCGGCTGTTGAATTCTTTGGCTCAGGCTGAGGAGTACGTCACGAAACGTCAGGTTGAAGCAGAGGCTATTCTAAGGAAGCGGCTAAACCTTACATCTTCGTACGCGAAAACAGTCTGGCGTCGGAACCAGCTTTCCCTATCCCTCGACCAGTCACTCATTCTTGCCATGGAAGACGAAGCGCGCTGGATGATAAAGAACGGCCTGACCACTGAGAAGCAGGTTCCGGATTTCCTGAATTACGTGTATCTCGATGGCCTGAAAGCGGTAAAACCCGACGCTGTGAATATAGTCCGGTAAGCGAGGCAACCATGCGCATCAGAACAGAGTCTATGATCATGACGCTTGTCTTCGGCGCTATCCTGGTTGCCATGGTGGCGTTGGTGCTGATAACGAGCCAGAAGGTAGAAAGAACCAGTGCCCGGGAAAAGATGGCCGCTGATATCGCCCGGGGCGCTGGGGAGCTAAGCTACTTGGGCAATGAATATCTGATTTACCGCGAAGACCAGCAACTGAAGCGGTGGCAGGCACGGTTTGCTTCCTTCTCTGCGCTGGTGGCGAGCCTCAACGCTGACAAGCCGGAGCAACTGGCTCTTGTCCGCAGCATCCAGGCAAATCAGCAGCGATTAAGAGAGGTGTTCGACAGCACCGTCTCCACTGCGGGAAAAGGGGTGGCTGACCCGGCGTTGCTTCAGGTCTCCTGGAGCCGGATGGCGGTCCAAAGCCAGGGGCTTATATCGGATGCCTCCCGTTTAGCACAATTGCTGCGTCAACAGATGGACGGGATTACCGAAGCACGAACCTTGCTCATGTATGCCATGACGGCCTTTCTCGGCCTCTTTCTCCTCATCACCTCCATGCTCACCTATCGCAGGGTACTGAAATCGATAGCCTTACTTCAGGCCGGCACCAGGGTCATCGGCTCGGGGAATCTCGAATTCGTCATTGAAGAAAGGGAGAAGGACGAAATCGGCGATCTGTCGCATGCCTTCAACCGCATGACGACCGACCTCAAGGCTGTGACTGCCTCTAAGGCGGACCTCGAGAGGGAGATGGCCGAGCGCAAGAGGATGGAGCAAGCCCTGCGGGAAAGCGAGCAGCGCTACCGCACTCTCTTTGAAAAGAGCCTCGACGCTGTCATGCTCACTAACCCCTCCGGAAAAGGTACCATTCTCTCGGCCAATCCGGCGGCCTGCCGGATGTTCGGGCGAACCGAGCAGGAGATGATCGGTCTGTCACGGGATGATATATTTGCCCCGCATGAGCCCGGGCTGGCGAACCTACTCAGGGAACGAGAAAGTATAGGCAACTACACCGGAGAGGTGACGTACAGGCGAGCGGACGGCACGACCTTTCCCGGTGAGGTCTCCTCGAGCTTCTTCACAGACAGTAACGGCAATTTGAGATCCGTCGCTATTGTGCGCGACATCACCGAACGTAAACGGGCTGAAGAGAGAAGAGAACATCTTGCCTCTTACCCGCGATTGAACCCGGGTCCGGTTATAGAGGTGGGTGTTTCCGGTGAGGTAACTTTCTCTAATCCAGCCTCCCAAGCGATTCTGCAAAACCTCGGGTTCGACAAAGGCGATCTCAAAATGCTCTTGCCCCCCGACCTGGATGCCATCTTAAGAGATTGGGACAAGGAAAACCAATCAACCCTTGAGCGCGAAGTGTTTTTAGTGGATAGGGTTCTCGACGAGACCATTCATCTTGTCCCTCAGTTTAAGGTCGCGCGTATTTATGCCCGCGACATCACCGAGCGCAAACGGGCAGAGGAGGCGCTCCTACGGGCTAAAGACGCATGGGAGCGAACATTCGCCAGTGTGCCGGACCTGATCGCGATCCTCGACAACCAGTACCAGGTCCTGCGCGTTAATGAGGCGATGGCGGGGCGCCTTGGGGTAAAGGCGGAAGAGGCTGTCGGGCTTCGCTGTTACGAAGTGGTGCACGGGCTATCCGGGCCGCCTGATTACTGCCCTCATTCGCGAACTATTAAAGACGGCCGGCAACATATCGATGAAGTACATGAGGACCGACTCGGGGGCGACTTCGTCGTCAGCACAACCCCTTTGCACGACAACAAAGGACAGATGATCGGCACGGTCCACGTAGCCCACGATATCACCAAGCGCAAGGAAGCGGAGCGCGCCCTCCAGAAAGCGCACACCGAACTGGAGATACGAGTTGAGGAGCGGACGGCTGAGCTGAGCCAGGCCTATGAAAAGCTGGAAACAGAAATGGCTGAACGGTCAAGAATCGAAGAGCAGCTTCGCCAATCCCAGAAAATGGAAGCTGTCGGCACCCTTGCCGGCGGCATCGCCCATGACTTTAATAATATGCTCGCGGCCATCATCGGGAATGCGGAGCTGGCGATGGACGACGTGCCCGAAGAGATGACCGCGCGCCACAACCTCGAGCAGATATTTAAAGCGGGCATGCGTGCACGAGGCCTCGTGCGGCAGATCCTCACGTTTAGCCGCAAGACCGAACAGGAACGCAAACCCACATCGCTCGCCCCCCTCGTCACTGAGACTTTTAACCTGCTGAGAGCATCGCTCCCCACGATCATCGAGATGCGCCTCAACATAGATGCGCCATCCGATGTGGTGCTGGCCGACCCCGTCCAGATACAGCAAGTCCTGATGAATCTCTGCACCAATGCGGGAGATGCGATGCGCCACGCGGGAGGACGCCTCGAGGTGAGCCTCACGAATACCATTTTCACCGAGGACGACCCGCTGCCGGAGGCGGGTATGCGGCCGGGCGCCTATGTTACCCTCATGGTGAGCGACACGGGACCGGGCATGCATGAGGACGTAAAGGACAGGATATTTGAGCCCTTCTTCACCACCAAGGAGCGGGGCCAGGGAACGGGCATGGGGCTCGCCGTCGTCTACGGGATTGTGAAGGGTCATCACGGCGTGATCACGGTCCTAAGCGAGCCGGGGCAGGGGGCTACGTTCGAGGTCTATCTACCGCGACACACCTCCGGCGAGAAGGGAACGGACGAGCCCGCGAGTCGACCTATTCCCAGGGGCAGGGAAAGGATCCTCTTTGTGGATGATGAAGAGATGCTCGTTGAGATGGCTGAAGGGATGCTTGGCCATCTGGGGTATGAGGTGACAGGCAAGACCGATAGCACGGATGCATTGCAGACGTTCGCGAAAGAGCCGAACGCTTTTGATCTTGTGGTCACCGACCATACGATGCCGCAGATGACCGGCGCAATTCTGGCGCAAAAGCTGAAAGAGATACGGCCCGATATCCCTGTCATTCTATGCACCGGCTACAGTGAAACGATATCCAAGGAAAAGGCAGAATCCATGGGCATCGACGGGTTCGTCATGAAACCGCTTTCAAGAAATGAACTGGGGGAGATCGTACGACGGGTACTGATTACGACAGCCCGGGGCTGATCTTTGCGGCGTGCAGTGATCCTGTCACGCCCTGACCCCGTGACGACACTCGGGGCTATCGGCTCCTTTTGTTCACGCTTCCTAACCACGATGCCCACTTCCCCGAATCTCAGTTCATGCATCAGTTACAGGTGTGAGAAATGCTCTTCAAACCCAATGAGTCCTTCCTGCAGTCCACGCGCTCGTCAAGCTCATGGCAGTTGAACACTATAGACCGGATCCTTGATATTTTCTTCTTGCGCTGGTTGACAATTACTCTTTCGTACCTATCTTATTGTAGGGGTCCTATATCCTGGCTATACTTAAGTTTTGGCAATCTAAAGTTTCAACGCGAGCGGCGATTTACGGTGGTACGGTGGTAAGGACATCATCAGAGCGGTAATGCTTTTATCCAAGGAGGGATGTGCTATGAAAAAGATTCTCGCAATCATCGTTGTATTTTCGGTCTTTATCTTGATGGGGGACGCCTTCGCGGGTTCGATCTTTCTTTCAGGTCACGACCCTGATTTCCACGCCGTTGTGGGGAGCAACGCCATAGGGGCTCAACATATCAACCGAACGGCCATAAGCTACGTTATGGATCCATCGTTTAATCGATATGTGGCAGGTGGCATCAACAAATTTTTGTTTGTCGAATCGGCAATTTCAGTTCCCCAAGGGCACGTTGACGGCAAAGCCGGAATTATTGCGAGCGGCTATGTTGAAGGCGTCGATTTCGATACCCGTAGCGCCTCAACGCTGAACGCGGCTCTGAATAATCTGGGAACAACCTATAGCGCCATTGTTGTGGCTTCGGATTTCGGGGGAATTCTTAGTCAAGCTGAACTGGACATTCTGAATGCTCGAGCTAGTGACATTATCACTTTTCTCAACAATGGAGGCGGTCTTTATGCGATGGCAGAAAGTAATGGCGCTGATGCTGGCGTTGCTGGTCTGACCCCGACCGGTAATCATTATGGTTTCTTGCCTTTCGTTATCAGTAACACCGCACTCCCTCAGCAAGAAACTGCAAATACGATCACACCACTTGGTGCTTCTTTGGGGCTCACCAATTCCGATGTCAATGGGAATTTTTCGCACAATATCTTCCTTGGAACCTCTGGGCTCAGTGTTGTGGATATGAACGCCCAGGGGGGCATTCTTTCGATGGCGGGGCGATTGAACAACATCCCAATCCCCGGTACCCTTTATGCCAGCTTCGGGTCAGGCGGCACCTGGATGTGGAACGGCAGCAACTGGAGCAAGCTCACGGCCTCAAATCCCGAGAACATGGTAGCCTCAGGCTCGTTCCTGTATGCCGACTTCGGGTCAAGCGGACTCTGGATGTGGGACGGCAGCAACTGGAGCAAGCTTACGGCCTCAAATCCCGAGAACATGGTAGCCTCGGGTTCGCTCCTGTATGCCGATTTCGGGATATCAGGTGGCACCTGGATGTGGGACGGCAGTAACTGGAGCAAACTTACGGCCGCAAATCCCGAGAACATGGTAGTCTCGGGTTCGCTCCTGTACGCCGATTTCGGGATATCAGGTGGTCTCTGGCTGTGGAACGGCAGCAACTGGAGCAAGCTTGGCGCCGCAGATGTCGGAGAACATGGTCGTCTCAGGTTCGCTCCTGTACGCTGACCTCGGCCCAGCCGGTCTCTGGCTGTGGAACGGCAGCAACTGGAGTGAGCTCACCGCGTCAAATCCGGAGAACATGGTCGTCTCAGGTTCGCTCCTGTACGCTGATTTCGGGATATCAGGTACGTGGCTGTGGAACGGCAGCAACTGGAGTAAGCTCACCGCGTCAAATCCGGAGAACATGGTAGCCTCAGGTTCGCTCCTGTATGTTGATTTCGGTCCAGACGGTACGTGGCTGTGGAACGGCAGCAACTGGAGCAAGCTTACCCCCGCAAATCCGGAGAACATGGTAGCCTCAGGTTCGCTCCTGTACGCTGACCTCGGCCCGGCCGGTACGCTGGCTGTGGAACGGCAGCACTTGGAGTGAACCCACCGCGTCAAACCCGGAGAGTATGGTGGTACCTTTCTAAGCCGCAGAGCTTTAGCAACAACCGAAGGTCGGGGCTGGGGTTCACACCTCAGCCCTTTTTGAGATCCATTTTTCTCATGTCAGTTGGTAATCGCTACTCATAGCAAATACTCTTGGTACAACAGCTATAGGTGTAAGCGCAATCTTGCCATTCTCATTTGCTGAAAAATAGAAGTCTGCAATTTTATCGAATAGCTCCTTAACTATTCATCGGGCCGTCATAGCAGGGGCTCACATTACAGGCGGCATTCGAGATTCGTTTCCTTTGAGATTCCCGATAGTCGATCAGTCACATAACGATGCCAACTCTATGCCGGACGCATTATAATTAGTATGTATTTATTATGCATACCGGTTATCAACATTGAATTTAATACCAAGGAAGCAGACGAGTCAAAGATGTTACTACCGGCGCCACGGCAATTCCGGCCAGGTGAGTTCTTCATAATACTCATGATAGTTTTTCACCTGTTTTCGTGAGAACATATATTTTCAATGAAGAGCAAAAGCGGTGCGACAGGTGAAAGAAGATAAGCGGCCGTTTACCGGAATCGATCCCGAAGGGAAGAGTCCCGATGAGATCGAGCTGGAATGGTTCGAGAACTACTATCACGGCGACATGCCGCAGCTCACTGTCAGGGCTGTCGTGACCGGAGCCGCGCTCGGCAGCGTGATGTGCCTCTCCAATCTCTATGTCGGCTTGAAGACCGGATGGGGCCTGGGCGTTGCCATCACTGCCTGTATCCTGTCCTTCTCGATCGGTGCTGCGCTCACACGATTCGGAATTTTCCGGACCAACCTGTCCATCCTTGAGAACAACTGCATGCAGTCCACTGCCAGTTCCGCCGGCTATTCCACGGGCAGCGCCATGGTAGGCGGGATAGCGGCCCTGCTGATGATTCGCGGTGAACACCTCGATTTCTGGACGCTCTTTCTGTGGACCATCGCCCTCGCCATGCTTGGCGTCTTCGTGGCCATCCCGATGAAACGGCAGATGATCAATGTCGAGCAGCTCAAATTCCCGAGCGGACTTGCAGCGGCGCAGACACTCCGTTCGCTCTATGCTGCGGAAAAAGAGGCGACGAAACAGGCGAGGGGTCTCGGGATAGCGCGGCCTGCTGGGAGCGATCGTAACGTTTGTGCGGGCCAATACGTTCGCGTGGTACCCCGGACGCCTGAGAATTCCCGAAATGCTGGAGATACCCGGCACGATCCTCGGGCAGAAGCTTGCTCAATGGACGATCTCGTGGGAAATGAGCCTGATCATGATCGGCGCAGGCGCGATCATCGGCATCCGTGTCGCGTGGAGCATGGCACTCGGCGGTCTGTTCAACTATGCGTATCTCGCCCCGATGATGTACGAGAAGGGCGTCATCAAGCATCTCGGGTATCAGTCCATTGTATCGTGGAGCCTCTGGGGAGGGACGGCGATTATGCTGGCCTCGGGTCTGCTTTCATTTGCGTTCCAATGGAGGACTATCGGGCGCGCTTTTCATGGAATCATCGACATGCTTGTTCCGAAGGCGCGAAGAAAAACGCAGGGCGACAAAATTTACGCCATGAACAGGATCGAAGTACCGGGGAGCTGGTTCGTCACCGGCACGGTTATCGCGGGCATCGGCGTAGTTGCTATTCAGGTTGTCAGTTTTTCCATCCACTGGTGGATGGGAATCTTTTCAGTACTGATGACGTTCTTCCTCGCCATTGTGGCCTGCCGTGCAACCGGTGAGACGGATATCACACCGATCGGCGCCATGGGTAAGATCACGCAGCTCTTCTACGGCGTTATTGCTCCCGCGAATATCACCACCAACCTCATGACAGCGTGCGTTACCGCCGGAGCAGCAGCATCGTCAGCAGACTTGCTGACCGATCTCAAGTCGGGATATTTGCTGGGAGCCAATCCGCGCAAGCAGTTCATTGCACAATTCATGGGCATATTCATCGGCGCGATAGTGATTGTGCCGGCGTTTTATCTGATCGTGCCGACTGCAGATGTGCTGGGAGGCGACAAGTTTCCCGCGCCTGCAGCTCAGGTGTGGAAGGGCGTTGCCGAACTGCTGGCTCTCGGATTGTCGAGTTTGGATCTGACGGCGCGGTGGGCGCTGCTCATCGGCAGCCTGACAGGAATTGTAATTACGATGTTGGAGCGCCTGCTGCCGGTCAAGGCCCGGCCCTTCATCCCCTCAGCTATGGGGCTTGGGCTTGCCTTCGTCATCCCATTCTGGAACACGCTCTCCATGTTCGTGGGTGCGCTCATTGCATGGGTGATGACAAAGCATGCGAAAGAGCTGGCAGCCACATACATTGTGCCAGTGGCTTCCGGGCTTATTGCCGGCGAAAGTTTGGTCGGTGTTTTCATAGCACTGCTGAGCATGCTTGGATTAATGACGTAGGGACAGTAATTGCAAAAAACGCCGCTGTCTGGAACGCCGGGCCGCTCGCACCATAACACACTTAAAAGGATTGGCCAGCCAGAACACTTTCGTTCCACGGGCTAGGCGCTCCCGGTCTGACCCGACCACCCGCAAGCGGGTACCCGGCTGCGCCTCCTTCGACGCTCATTGCGAACTTCTTCTCTCGGTATCCGTGCATTGGCAGCTCGCAAACTCGCTTCTGTACTTTTACTCAAGCCTCGGAGTCAGGCGCGTCGTGCCGCGCCTAGTCAGATACGCGGCACCAGTCCTCTCCGCTGCCGGGTATCCCAGACCTCCCGCGATGCCCGTTCCACGAAAGTCTTCCGTCTGGCCATACCATACTCATTATTATCTTAATTGCCCATATCTCAGCACGATTTGTTTTCGATCCTATACGTGTTTTCGTTCTGACCTTCTGCAAATAGACAGACGGAAGGACGGGAGGACCTTTTCGGAGCGAACATCGCGAAACGGCTGGGGACCCGTAAGTGTGGGCGACTGGCGCCGCACATCTCGCTGGTGCGGCGCGATGCGTCCGACTCCGAGGCCTGGTGCACCGGAACAATAAAGGTTTGCGAACTGCTAGCATGGCAAACGCCACCAGAAATGTTCGCAGTCAAAAAGCATCGAAGGAGCCGGAACGTCCAACGGGTCAGACGTGTAGCGCCTAGAGAGCGGAGAAACGGTCCTTCCGTCCCGCTCCCTACTATCACTGGTTCGGTGCCGGCTTAGCCTTTGGTTGCGTTGAGCTCCTGCAGTATCTCCTTCATGTGGTCGATGTGAAAGCCTATGTGGCGTTCCGCCATGATGGATGCAAAAGATGCAAGGGTCGGATACTCTCCCGTCGGTGCTTCCTTGAACAGGGGAATGTGGGCTTTACGGGCGAGCTGCTCGTCGGAGAGACCTCCCACAATTCCCGCAATCCTTTCCCATTCGCTTTCGAACTCTTTGAGGAGTTCCGTGACAGCCATCTTTGAGCGTCTTTCAGTAAAGAAAGGATCACCGGGGTTAAGATCGATCCGAGGCGTCTCCTGGTCCAGGAATAGCCTGACGGCGGGTGTCAGGCCCACTCCATCAGGACCCGAGATGTGTGAGATAATCTGCTTCGGCGACCATCGCCCCGAGGGAGCGCGCGAGGCTGTCTTCTCGTCGAGCCCCTCGCAGAGCTTCTTCATTTCTTCAACCTTCTGTCGAATGACCTGTGCCAATTGTACAGCTTGCTGTGACGCCATTATTCTTCCCCCTTTTCACTGTTATTGTCGACCACTACTTTTTATCGCCGATAAGAGCGGATAAAAGCTATGATGAACGCCGATACAATTTTTGACCGCCTGTGCGATAAGGCGGCACAGCCGGTCAACCTGCAGCACCTCCGGTGGGGTGAGAGACCCCTGCGCGGAGCGCCGAGGGGTGTCCAGCATTGACGCTGTATCACAATGCTGGACACAAGCATACTCATCTGCGTACATCTCTCCTGGCTCTCATCTGCGTACATCTGCGATGAAAGGTTTGTCTTCACCGTTAATAGCATAAGGCCGGAGAAAGGCTTTGTCAGCTCTTGCGTCACGACTCTTGCGTCACGAGCTCGGCGTCACTGAGGCAGACGTTGCGCGGTCCATTGATGCGTCCCCGAAGAGGCTCCGCCATTCACAACAACTTCCCCGGATGCTCTTCCGTCCTGCACTCGCCCCGAGAATGTCAACAGCGCCGGCTTTCCTGCCACCGTCCCTGAAACGATGAAGAAGAGTTTGTCACCCTCGATCCGGACCTCGCGAAGATCAAACCGCCTGTCACGCAGTCTTACAGAACCTGAGAGCTTCTGAAAGGCCTGCCTGAGCGTGAGGCTCAGCGGGCTTAAGTCCTGCGCGGTTGGAATTTCCAAAGTCCATCTCCCGCTCACCTCTGCCGGCACAATCCATAAGTAGACAGGCGAGCCCTCCGCTCGTGTAGTCTTATCAGGCTGCCATTCTCCCATGTCATGCAAGTAAGAAACGATTCTGGTCCCGGGCCGTAACTCTTTTAAAAATGTCGGCGTGAGCATAGTGTTGATGCCGGGCAGCAAAAAAAGTGTCACGACTGTTGCTTCGCTGATGTCGACACGGAAAAGATCTTTCTGAAGAAAGCTGACGCGGCTCGTCACGCCGGCGGTCTCAGCGTTGCGCTCGCTTTCCTGGACGAGCTGCGGGTCTATTTCCACACCGACGGCCCGGGCACCGAAGTCGCGGGCAGCCGTGATCACAATGCGGCCGTCACCGCTTCCAAGATCGTAAACGACATCGTCGCTGGTGACATTGGCGAGCTTCAGCATGGCTGTCACCGCATGTGGTGGAGTAGTCACGTAAGGGACAGGTGCGCTGATCCTGTTCTCGGAGAGCGTCGCACAGCCGGCCAACGTGACAAGAGAAAATAGTATGAGCGCGCCAACGTTTCTAAGCATGTTTATGAGACCTCGCTTTTTCGGGGACGTGTGAGATGATCTATGAGGAGAAGAATCAATCCGCAGAAAAGGACTGCCAGTCCTACGAGCGCTCCTTTGCCGGTGTATGCGATACTTGCCCGAAGCATGTAGAGACATGTGGCGCAAAACAAAATTGGAGTGAAAGGATAAAACGGCACGGTGAAGGGTCGCTCGACGTTGGGTTCCTTTATCCGCAGGGCGATCAGCGAGAGCGCTCCCAAAAAGAAGAAACCCCAGAAGACGGGGGCGGTATATTCCACCATCGACACGAAGCCTTGCCTGGTGACTGCTCCGAACAATATGAGAAGGAGAGACATGGCACACTGGGCGAGAAGCGCATTCGGCGGCGTAGCAGCACTCTCGCGCCAGCGCGCAAGAGCGCGAAACAGGCGCTGGTCCATACCCAATGCATAGTTGGTGCGCGCGCCGGTTACGATCGAGCCGTTGATGGAGCCCAGGGCAGAAATGCAGATGAGAAGGCTCAAGAGTCTTGCTGCATTTTGACCGAACAAGCGGTTGGCGAAGTCCGCGGCCACGTGTTCGGACGCACTCATCCCGGATAAACCGAGTACCCTGAGAAACGCCAGATTTGCACCCACATAGACCGCTGTAATTATGGCAAGGCTCCACAGAAGGGCCGGCACCATGCCGCGGCGAACATGCTTGAGATCAGCGGAGACGTACGCCGCCTCATTCCATCCTCCATACGTTAGCAGCACAAAGATCATGGCGAGGCCGAGCATATTGGCGGAAGGAGAGCCCATGGGAGATCCTTGAACCGGTCCCGTGTAGAGCAGCCCCGGTATGATCACGGCCAGCAGGCCGAGCACTTTGGCCAACGTCAAAACTGCTTGTGCTCTCTTTCCCTGATGCATGCCTAAGAGGTTAATGGCGGTGAGAAACAGGACAGCGAAGCTCGCGAAGAACGGAGAAGCAGATCTCGCGACTGGCAGAAGACCGGTGAGGTAATCACCGAAAATGAACGCGAGCATGGCTATGGAGCCGGTCTGGATCACGGTCATCCTTGCCCAGGCGAAAAGGAAAGCTACATTTTTTCCGAAAGCGCGGGCCATGTAGTGGTAGTCGCCACCGGGATGGGGATAGGCCGTTGCCAGTTCAGCGTAACAGAGCGAGCCGTTCAAGGATATGACGCCGCCAAGGATCCAGATGAGGATGAGCAGGCCGGCTGAGCCCGTGTTGGCGGCCACAAGCGACGGCGTCCTGAAGATCCCAACCCCGATCACAATGCCCACGACGATGGCTATGACGTCCCTGACGGAAAGAGTGCCTTCCTGCTTCACGGCCAATTTGCCTTCATCGATATAGCTTCGTTGTCTCCTCGTCCGGGTACCCGCGTGCGGGTGTCTCGACGTCGGCTCCTCGTCTCCGCCTCGCTCTATCTTCGAATCCGAATTGGCCGCCCTTCGGAATTTTGTACTTGTTTGTTCGATCTTTCCTCAACCTCAACCTCAACCTTAACCTTGTGGTTAGTCCTGGTCTCAGCCTTTGAAACTCATGTATTTTTCGAAGTCAGCGACGTGGGCTTCGAGGGCGGTCACTTCTTCGTGCAGGTGCTTTGCCTTATCCGCCATCTCCGTACCCTGCGCAAGGTTTGCGATGCGTCGGGAAAAGCCTCCGATGACGGCTATATGATTTCGGAAATTGTGAGCGGTGTCCATCAAGATTGACTCTTGGTGGCGGCACGATGCCATAAGCTGCTCAATCAGCTCGGATCTGCCGATGATAGCGCTTAACAGATCCCCTATGACCTGCAGGTATTCAAAGTCTTCTCTCGAAATAGGTGTGTCGTTCCTGCCCGAGTCGATGATTAAAACCCCGAGCTTCTTTTCTTGCTGGGTTAAGGGTTCCGTATAGCCTAAGGGTATGACCGCCTTGATTTTGACCGGTTCAGGAAGTGTGTGGGTATAGGCGTTTGTCTGGTGCGGCTCCGTGATGTTGATCGCTACACCCGTTCTTACGGCCTCCCAGACAATGCTTTCCTTATGGACCTTCAGGCCGTTTAACGGAATGCGGTGATCGCCTGCCCAGAACCGGAGTGCCAGGTCCTCTCCTTCGAGAAAAGCGCAACGCGCCCTTTTTCCGAGCCGTTCACAGAGATGGGAGATGACCGTTTCCACGACCTGCTCGGGAATTGTGCTGGAACTCAGCAGCCGAGTGAACTCCAGGATGTCCTTGAAGCGGCCTTCGCGATCGTGTGCTGCTCTCGGCTTTGTGCCCGTTGTGTCCCTCATTGTGCGATCCCTTGGTTTCCTCACCTATAGTAACGCTTTTTTAGCCGGCGAGCAACGATTACCGTTGAACGCTTGCTATTCAGCTGTTCTTGTGAGTGGCGTAGTACCTTGTTTACGACACATAAAAGACATACACTTTATAAGGGCAAAGCTGGGTGGTTAAAGAGGGCAAAGGGCATTGAGTAGACCTGTAGTCGCGATTCTCAAAACAACACCTGAAAAGGTCTTCGCGGATATCGCAAGGCTCGTTGAAATGGCGGGTGTCAAACAAGCCTTGCGAAGCGAAACAAGAACTATCCTGAAAGACAATCTCTCCTGGCACTTTCCTCTTCTCTCGGCAAATACGACGCCATGGCAATTGGAAGGTACCATCCTGGGCCTCAAGGCATCAGGATTTTCGGACCTGGTGGCTGTGCATAATAAGACGGTAGTCACCAACCCGTTCAAGGGAGGACGTTTGAACAAACTGACCCCTGTGTACGGTCGCTACGGCATTCCCGAAAAATATAATTTTATGCCGGCGCATATGAGTTGGGAGGTGATCCATCCCAAATCAAGAATGAGGGTGCTGGACCGTATCTATCCGGACGGCATACAGGTGCCGTCTTTTTTTCGGGGCACAAATATCGTACATCTTCCCACGGCAAAGTGTCACATCTATACCACCATAACCGGTTCGATGAAAAACGCCTTCGGCGGGTTGCTCGCGACCCGGCGCCATTACACGCACAGTTTCATCCATGAAACACTCGTCGATCTTCTGGCAATTCAGAAAGAGATTCATTCAGGCATTTTTACGGTGATGGATGCAACGTTCTGCGGCAACGGAGCCGGTCCTCGCACCATGATGCCGATAGAGAAAGGCCTTATGCTTGCCGGCTCCGACTCAGTGGCCATAGATGCAGTCGCTGCTAAGATCATGGGTTTCGACCCCATGAAGATCGACTTCATAAGGCTCGCCCACGAAGACGGGCTGGGAGTCGGCAGGATTGAAGAAATAGAAGTCCTGGGAGAAGACATATCAGAGATGAATTTTCATTTCTCAGTCGGGGATAACCTGGTAAGCCGCGCCGGCCACCTCATCTGGTTCGGCCCGTTGCAGAGATTTCAAAAGCTTTTCTTCCGCACGCCGCTCGTACATCTTTTTATTGCGGCTTCCTACATCTATCATGATTTTATCTGGTGGCCCTTCATCGGAAAGTGCCGCATGCAGACTATCGAAGCCAATACCGAATGGGGTAAGTTTTTTGCGAGGTATCCGATTGACTAGCGGCTACGGGTCCGACGCCACAACAGCCGTCCATCCGGGAGAGCGTTCCTGCCCGTGACGGCGATCGATTGCCGCAGCGACCTGTGAAGCCTCTTCCGCTGGCGGTCGACCTCGATGGAACGCTCATAAAGAGCGACATGCTGGTAGAATCTATTTTCGCTCTTCTCAAGCGAAACTCGCTCTATGCTTTTCTCCTTCCTTTCTGGCTGATCAAAGGTAAGGCGTATCTGAAACGGCAGGTCAGCCGGCGGGTAACTCTCGATATCGACACTCTGCCTTACAATCGCGAACTGATCGACTATTTGCGCGAGGAAAAAAGCCGCGGACGTCCCGTGGTACTGGCCGCGGGCGCCGATGAGCTGATTGCGCGGCAGGTGGCCGACTACCTTGGGCTATTTGATATGATCCTTGCCAGTGACGGGTCGTTCAATCTTTCGGGTGCGCGGAAGAGGGAACGACTGGAAAAACAGTTCGGGGCGAAGGGGTTTGATTATGCCGCAGATGCAAGGCGTGACCTGGCAGTATGGAAATCCGCCCACAGTGCTATTCTTGTTAACTGCACGCGTAGCCTCTCTCGCTCTGTGGCCCGTGTCACAAAGATCGAACGGGTATTCAACAACGTCGGAAGAGGAGTGATGCCGTATATACAGGCCCTTCGGCTGCATCATTGGTTAAAGAATCTGCTTGTCTTTGTGCCGCTTATCTTTGCGTACCGGATTTTCGAATTCCGCCTGTTTGCGAATGATTGTCTCGCGTTTCTGGCTTTCGGGTTTTGTGCCTCGAGCGTTTATCTGGTCAATGATCTGGCTGACATTCCGGCTGACCGTCGTCATCCACGAAAACGCGAGCGACCTTTTGCCGCGGGCGAGCTTTCGCTCTCCCGGGGGCTGGTATCTATTCCTCTACTGCTGGGCTTAAGCATTCTGATTAGTTTTCAATTGCCCCGACCTTTTTTGGGAATGCTGGTGATCTACTTTCTTTTGAACCTGGGCTATTCCTTTACACTCAAACGGGTCGCGTTACTGGATGTGATCGTGCTTGCCGGGCTCTACACGATGCGCATCATGGCAGGCTCAGCTGCGGTCGCCATATGGCCGTCCTCCTGGCTTCTGGCCTTTTCGACATTTCTATTCTTAAGCCTCGCGCTGGTCAAGCGCTACGCCGAGCTGGTTGTCATGAGCGCTGAGACGAAGGTTACAAAGGTGAGAGGCTACGAGATCATGGACAAAGAACTCATCGCCGCCATGGGGACCGGAAGCGGTTATCTTGCCGTGCTCGTCCTTGCAATATATATATCGAGCGGGATCGCTGAGATTCACTATGAGCGATATCATCTCGTCTGGCTTTTGTGCCCGCTGTTGCTTTATTGGATCAGCTATGTCTGGCTGATTGCACACCGCGGTGCAATGCACGATGACCCTCTGGTGTTCACCGTGAGAGACAGGGTGAGCCGTATTGTCATGGTACTCGCGGCGATTGTATTGGCTGTGGCGCGCTAATGCTGAAGAGACTCGGAACATGACACCAGAGACAAGGCTAGAATTTTCATCGCAGATGTACGCAGATTGCGAAGCATCCTGTAAGGATAAAAGCCAAATGAGATGTACGCAGATTAGTAAGCCTGTGCCCAGCATTGTGATACAGCGCCAATGCTGTTCACATCTCAGCGCTGCGCGCAGCCTTCTCACCCCACCGGAGGTGCTGAGGTTGACCGGCTGTGGCGTAGTATCACACAGGCGGTCAAGAATAAATCACCCGCAGTTATCAAAGCATTTATCCGCTCTTATCCTTACAGGAGGCTACGCACTCTGCGATAAAAAGCCTGTATTGCGGCGTGTCGTTTGCGTATTCATAGCCTTGCTTGCGTGCTTGGGTTCCCTGCCAGTAGCGGCCGCCGCACCGAAGACCATAATAGACCTGCAACTCTTCCGCAAGACAGTTTCCATCAGCATCAAAGGCGAGGGTGGCAAAGAGGGAATGGCCACGCTCATCAATCTTAATCCCGCTGTCAACTCGTGGTATGTGCTCACGATTAACCGGGGCGATGGCTCGCCTGAAGAAGCGTATCACCTGCAGAATGCGAGACCCCGGGTTCAGACGCTGCTGCTTGAGGAGAATCACTCGAACGGCCTTACGATCGTTCGCGGTAAAGAGAAATCGCTGTGCGACCTCTGGGGCGCCGAAAAGGGTGAGAGTCTCAGGGATGCCAGAAAATTGGCCATGCCCTACGCGCCCCTCTGCGGAGGAAACGTCTATCTCCGGAATCCCACAAAAGGGCACCAATCACCGATGGAAGCGGTAACAGACTTTTTGCGAAAAGAAGTCCCGGGCGGGGAGGAAGTCGTTTCCTTTGTGCGGGATACGTTCTACGCCTATCTTTACCAGAAGAAGGCCGAACGGAAGCTGGATTCGAAACCGATGGAAGGAGCGTCACAAATAAAGCTGACTAATGGACCCGCGCCTGCCCTGCTTGATGCCGGGAAAGCTCATGAGACGGTAAAGGCGCAAGACCTTGGGATCGAATTGGAGTCCTCAGTCTCTGATGGAATGATTCCCGGAACCTGGTACGCAGCTTCTGATAATCCGGGTGTCTATGTGAGCGTGATCGTGCCCGGCAGGATCGCGCCTGAAATTCTTCGGAGCTACACGCAGGCGGTCAGCAGCCTCAACAGCACTGAATCAGGGCAGCTCGTCTATCTCATCGCATTTGATCTGAGTCGCTTTGATCTCCACTATGCTCTGGGGACCGTGCATCCTGAAGTGGGCTGGTCAGGCCATATCCCTGCACAAATGAAAGACGCATCCCTTCCGGGCCCCGATGGTATCGGCAGGAATGCGCCCTTAGTCAGGACCGGCCTGATAAATCCGATGGATGCGCCCCTGACAGTGGCTGCTTTTACAGGAGGATTCAAAAGGTACCACGGCGGATTCAAATACGGACCGCTCGCGACTAAGAACCATGGCAGTCATTACGGCTTCATGGAGCAGGGTGTGCTCTTCAGTACTCTTCAGCCGGAGCTTGCAACGATTTATGTGCTTGATGACGGGCGGACAGACATGAAGACATGGACCGAGCAGGACAAGAGCCTTCTTCCGAAGATCAGATATGCCCGCCAGAACGGCGTCGCGATCATAGAAGGAAACGATCCGGTCAGTCATCTGTCTGTGCCGGGCCGGTTCGTGAACCGATGGGGTCCGGGTAACTGGTCCGGCTCCGCGGATGAAAAGCTGCAGACGATGCGCGCGGGCGTCGCCCTGCAGGATACAGGGTGGCAGACAGTTCCTTATCTACGCCTTTTTCTGGAGCGCAACTCCATCGGCCATGGCCCGTGTCTTCCAGGCTTACCAATGCCGCTATGCTATGCTCCTGGATATGAATGCGCTGGTACACACGTATGTGGCGGTGTTTAAGAAGCGGGGTACAAAACTTTATATCCAGCATCTCATCCAGAAAATGAGTGAAGCGGATGTGACGGCGAAGGGGCAGTACATTCCGCGTTTCCTCGGATTCGCCGATGATAGAGATTTCTTTTATCTCACCCGAAAGGAGGCACCGTGAAAACAGGCTTCGGTCTTTCAGCAGGCATCATAGCGCTATTGTGTCTTACTCTCCTCACGTACTCCTTTGCTTTTGCTCAGTCTGTCAAGGAACAGGATGATGCGCTACTGAGCGAGCTCAAGCGCGCGCATGGCTTGTCCGACGCGCAGGTGGACGCGGTGCGAGCGATCTTCCGCGAATCGGGTTACATCGGTCAGGGGAATCCTGCGATTACGAAACACCCGATGAGCCGGCAGGCATGCCGGGAAAAGTTGGAAAAGGCCGGCGTCCATTACGAGAATGAGAAGTTCGATAAAATCTGCAAAGCAAAGTATATGGCGCCACTTTACAATCCGGCCACGCAAAAAGAGGAGGATGCACGGGTCTGCATCGATCAGTTCGAGTTCCCCGATATTCCCTGCGAATATCCGGTCGTCTGGGTGCGCGCGCGCGAGGCGGCGCTTATATGCAAGGCCATGGGCAAGCGCATCTGCGATGCCCATGAATGGGAAGGGGCCTGTGCCGGCGCTCTTTTGCCGCCTGATTACCGCTTCGATCTCGCAAAAGGTACAAGCCCGAACGCCGCAGTGGCGCGGATGCGATCGGCTCATAACCGCGAGTATGAAGCCCATAAAAACTGGGCTTATGGCGATCACTACGAGAGAGGGATCTGCGCTGCGTCAAGCACTAAGACCGCTGGCTGCACCGGCGGGAGTTGGACAGGGTGCGGATCTAACACGTTTCCCGATGGAAGTTTCCCGGAATGCGTCAGCAAGCTGGGCGTTTACGATCTTCATGGGAATGCGGCTGAACATATGAACCTGCCACTCAATGAGAGCCAGATGGCGAGCCGGGGAAGCAAGGAGCTGGGGTACACGGAGATGAAAGGCAGCTGGTTCATCTTCGATACCTACTATGCGCACCCTGACTGGTGCCGTTGGCGGGCGCCCTTCTGGCACGGTGGCCGGGTGATGGATGCGCACAGCCACGAGAACTATCATCTCGGTTTCCGCTGCTGCAAGACGGTAGAGGGAGAGTGATCGGGCACCTATATCTCAGCGGCTGTCCACTCCAGGAAAAGGATTCTTTATAAAGACGCCGGCCTCACTGGGTTGCCATCCGCTTCAGCACCTGTTCCAGCTTCTTGAGCGTTTCCCCGTAACCCGACCAGTCACCCTGTCTCTGAAGTTCCCTGGTTTTTTCGAAAAGAGTCATGGCCTCTTTAGCGAGTTCGTTAATGGAAGCGTTCTTCTGGCCCGCAGGCGTTGAAGTTTCGGTAGTCGTCACTGCTCGCTTGCCTCCAAAAAGACGCTCGAGGCACAGCTCCAGATTTTCATCCATCACCACAGTGTTCCCGTACGCCGCCAACACACGGCGTAGTTCCGGCAGGCCTCCCTGGTCCTCTGCAGCCAGATAGAGGGGCTGTATATAGATAAGCGATGTTTCCACCGGGATGATGAGGAGGCTCCCGCGTATGACCTGTGAGCCATGCTGCCCCCAGAGCGTGAGCTGCTGCGAGATATAGGAATCCTGGTCGATGCGCGCATCGACTTGTCTCGGTCCGAAGACAAGCCTGTCTCTCGGGAAGGTGTAGATGACCAATTTTCCGTAATTCGGCTCGTCGCACCGTCGCCGCGAACCACGCTGCCAGGTTGTCTCTTTTGGCGGGCGTGTACGGTATAAGAAGCGCATATTCTTCCTTCTTCTCCTCAGGAAGTTTCATTATCAAATAGTAAGGCTCCATCGCTTTGTCGCCACGGGACGGTATCTGCCACAGGTCTTCCTTGTTGTAAAAGACTTTCGGGTCCTCCATGTGGTACGTCGCGTAGAGGGCTGTCTGAATGCGGAAGAACCCCTCGGGGTAACGTATATGCCTCTTCAGATCCGCCGGCATCTCTGCCATCGGTTTGAAAAGTCCGGGAAAGATAGCGCTGTAGACCTTTATGATCGCATCATCGGGATCACTCACGTAAAGGGCTACTTTCCCTGTAAACGCGTCCACCGTTGCCTTTACGGAGTTTCGCATGTAATTGACCTGGTTCGTGAGCCGCTTCGAATAAGGCAGACGATCGGACACGGTGTAAGCGTCTATCATCCAGAAAAGCTTCCCCTCATCGGAAACGACAATATAGGGATCGGAGTCGAGCATGAGAAAGGGGGCTATCTTACGCACCCTTTCTGTAATGTTGCGGTAATAGAGGATCCTGCTGTCATCCTTGATATCCGATGAAAGGAGAATCTTGGCAGTGTGGAATGCCGAAGCAAATGCCGCCCGTTTAACCAGCGAGTCGAGAGGCACGCCGCCGGTGCCCTTGTAAGAGTTGTACACGTTGCCTTCGGAGGTAGGGTAATTGAATTCAGGGATCTTCGTATTGGCGATCACATAGTCTCCCGTGAGTTCGCCGAAGTATATCTCCGGGGTCGTTACTTTGACGTTGGCACTCGAAACAGGCGGGATATCCTTGATGATGAATTCCGGAAGACCCTCTTTCGAGATCCGGCTCACCGGCCCCATAGTGATGCCGTTGCCGTGGGTGAAGACCAGTTTTTCGTTGATCCACGATTTGCTGGGCAAGTCGTCGTAGGAGAGTTCTCTGGCTGAAAGCATCACCTGCCGGTACTCGCCGTCTATGGTGTAACGGTCATTATCGATGTTCTTGAACCGGTAGTATGTTCTTATCTGCTGCAACTGGCTATACGTCTTGAGAAGGGGCGATTCGTCCCACAGCCGTATATTTTTTATGGTGGCGCCGTTCTTCTGGAGGTCTGCCGCCGTCAGTCCATATGAGACGTTGAATGGCCTCACGTCGACGTTCTTGAGGTTGTAGCCGAATTTGGTGAAAGCAATATGATGTTCTATAAATGGCTTTTCCACGCCGATTTCATTGGGGGCAACCTTGAAATTCTGGAGCAGACTGGGATAGATCACGACGCCGAGGATATAAACAATTACCACCAGACCAACCGGATAGAGCGCGGTTTTCCATGATTCCCTCACAAAAGATGCGGCGAAAACCACCCCTGCAATCGCGGTCAGGAATACGACCACGTCGAGCGCAAGAAGCCTCGCATGCACATCAGTGTACCCGGCGCCCACGATGACACCGTGCACCGAATAGAGGAGATCGAAACGGTCAAGGTAGAAACTGAAGGCGAACCTGAAAAGGAAAAGGCCTGCAAGGATACAGATATGCCTCTTCGTCTCTTTCACCATGGACACTTTGCCTCCCCCCACGAGAAGGCCGCCCCTCACCGCGTAGCCTCCGGCTACAAGGAGCAGAGTAATGAAAATGATGGTGCCCGCATAGGCGCTCAGTGATTCATAGAATGGGAGTTTGAAAAGGTAGAAGCCCATGTCCTTGTTAAGGATCGGATCCTTAAGGCCGGTCCCGATGGCATTCTGAAAAACAAGAACCTCTCCCCAGAGACTGCTTCCCCATATTCCGGAAAAAATGCCTACGAGAGCCGCGGCCAGGATACCGAACGGTTTCGTGAGCCTTTCGAGCAAGTCCATGTTCAGCGTCACGCCGATCTGGCTGTTGAAGGCAAGACTGATGGACGGGAACCGAACACGGCTGACCAGAAGAGCGTTCACCAGCACAAAGAGAAAGGATGCCACACCGAAGGCCAGCCCTGTCAGTGCTTCAGCATTGAACACCTTCAAGAATACGCTTTCGTAGGCCACTTCCTTGAAGAAGAGCCAGTCAACGTAGAAGTCGATCACTCTCGAAGCCATGAGCAGGACTACGATTATTCCGCCAAAAAAGACTAAACGCCTTGTTCTTCCTTTCACTCTTCTGCCTCCTCTACATAACCTCTATCGTTTCTCAAGTGGTCATCTGTTCATGACTTTCAGGATTGCGGACGACCCAGGCACCTTCGTCTCCCTCATTGAATCACTACGGGTGCATTCCCCGCGGCTTGCCGCGTGTGCCGTCATTCCGGCGGACGCCGGAATCCAGAAACCGGACTGGATGCCGGATCAAGTCCGGCATGACGTACAATACCCCGCTGCTTGCGGCGGGGTGGTTTATTTTCAACTGCGACGCATCTATTATATCCGATTTAACACGCGTACAGTAACCATTGTTGAGGCTGGCGCTTCGATGCTCGACGTTGCGTTGTGAATAGGCTGCCTCGCCCCCTCCATCATCCATTAATGTTGGGCGCTGAGACGCATTAGCAAAATCACCAGCATGAGTATGGAGTCTGCACACTGGCAACCAAGAGTATGCTACTCATCCGGGGAAGAATAACCAGCGGAAGGGTGCGTCATTTTGTGTAGGCTCCAAAACGCTTCTAATGAACTTACCAAATTTTTCCTGAAAGAAACTATCTGGTCTTTTCTTAAGACCCACACCGTTTCAAGTGGCAAGCACAACAGACAACAAGTGCCGATGGGTCAGGTATCATATCTCGTCACTCACAGTGGTTCGACCCAATATAGCGGCCATTCGGCTTAGTCCGAAGGTGTGTACTCTTTAATACCAAAAATTACTTGACAGAAGATGTACGACGGAAATATATCATATGGGGGTCTTCCATGTGGCAAAGGTTCAGTGCGACGTCATTTCGGTATTCTTTCAGTAAATTGTTTCCAAGAAACACAGCATTGCTCTGGAGAAATACTGTGCTCCAACAACAAGAATGCTTCCGAGGAGGGCACGCTATGAAGAGAAATGGTATCGCTTTCGCTTTGGCTCATGTCCCGCAAACTCTCAGGTGTGTTGTCTCGAGCGCTTGTCTGCTCTTCTTTCTTTTCTCCCTGGGGTATGGGGCTGATTATACCGGGAACTATCAGGGTTCGCTGAGGAGCTACAGTGGCGACAGTATCGGAATTTCCATTTCAATGTCACAGGCCGGGCTCGTTCTCGCGGGTACAGTGACCCTCACGGACGGTACTGAGTTCGTCACTCTTCCATTTTCAGGCACTGCAGGCTCTCCGGTGAATCCTCCGTACTTTACTGCGTCAGGGCAGACCAGCGAGGGCTCCTTACAACTCACTTGTCACACCCTAGGACTTCAGGGCGATACAATGTTCGGTTTCTATAACATCAGCCTCAACGGTGGACTGGTGGACATGGGACAGTTCAGTGCTATCAGGCCCACCATCTACTATTCACTCTCGGTGACGAAGTCCGGCTACGGCTCTGGCACGGTCACGAGTTTACCGTCGGGCATAAACTGCGGCGCTACTTGTACGGCATCCTTCAGCAGCTTAACTACCGTTGCCCTCACCGCCACCGCTGATGCGGGCTCTGTCTTTGCCTCCTGGACCGGCTGTGACTCAGTCACCGGAAATGTCTGTACTGTGGCAACAAACGCCCCGAGGTCAGTCACCGCTGCATTTGGCTCTTTGCTGTACGCCGACTTCGGCTCAGCCGGTATCTCAATGTGGAACGGCAGCATATGGAGTCAGCTCACGCCGTCGAATCCCGAGAACCTGCTAGCCGCGGGCAGATTCTTGTACGCCGACTTCGGTTCGGACGGTACCTGGATGTGGAACGGTGCATGGAGAAAGCTCAGTTTCTCGAATCCCGATAACATGGTAGCGTCAGGTTCGTATCTCTACGCCGACTTCGGCTCGGACGGTACCTGGATGTGGGACGGTGCATGGAGAAAGCTCAGTTTCTCGAATCCCGATAACATGGTAGCGTCAGGTTCGTATCTCTACGCCGACTTCGGCTCGGACGGTACCTGGATGTGGGACGGTGCATGGAGAAAGCTCAGTTTCTCGAATCCCGATAACATGGTGGCGTCAGGTTCGTATCTCTACGCCGACTTCGGCTCGGGCGGTATATGGATGTCGTGGAACGGAGGGCCGTGGAGTCAACTCACCACGTCGAATCCCGACAACATGGTGGCGTCAGGTTCGTACCTTTACGCCGACTTGGGATCAGATGGTACCTGGATGTGGAACGGCAGTAATTGGAGCAAGCTCACCACGTCGAATCCTGAGAACATGCTGGCCTCAGGGGCGCTCCTGTATGTTGACTTCGGATCAGATGGTACCTGGATGTGGGACGGCAGTAATTGGAGCAAGCTCACCACGTCGAATCCTGAGAACATGGTAGCGTCAGGTTCGTACCTGTACGCCGACTTCGGGTCAGCTGGTACCTGGATGTGGGACGGCAGTAATTGGAGCAAGCTCACCTCCTCGAATCTGGAGAACATGGTGGTGCCCTAAGACGAAAAGCATTAATCGTAACCGAAGGCCAGGGGCTGGGGCCTCAGATAGGGTGCATGGGTGACGGATTGGTTGTGGGCTACTTCACAGGATATAGCCTAGCGCATTCGTCTCTTGCGTCTCGGCGAGGTCCATCAAAATTGGCTAATACCGGTGGCGGAAGTATGCACTTGGGAGGGCCGCCAATCTGCCTGCACGCCATTTCCCAACTGGCAGAATAGGCGTCTTCGGCCGCTTGAAGGCACTGTTTGAGGTCGTCACGGTTCTTCTTCTCGGCTTCTTCTTGTGCTACAGGCTGCCGCTCTTCTTGTGCTCTGGATTGGCGCTCATCTGCATAGAGGAGACTGAGGACTACGAGGGCTGCGGCGCCCATAGACGCTAGGGTTTTCACAATTAATTCATCCGTTCTATCTGATTATCGCTATTTTGACCGGAAAGGTTAATGGGCGGTGGCGAGTTGCAACGACATTCCTGACATGAGATCACACCGAGTCGCTATTCAGTTTCAGGGCCAGAGTTTCGAGTTCATCCCATCGACGATAGGCATCGTCCAGCTCCTTTTCCAGAGCTTTCAGTCGATCGTTGGCCGTCTTTAGTTTTTCCGCATCGTAGCTGACGTAGAACTCAGGTGAATTTACGGTTGCGGTCAAAAGTCGTTTCTCTTGTTCCATGGCTTCAATTGTCTGCGGCAGCGCTTCCAGTTCCCGACTCTCTTTGTAAGACAGTTTCCGTTTCTCTTTCGGTGTTTTCCCTCTCTTCTGTGTCGGCTCGGTTGAGGTCCTCGACTTCGACGGCTCAACCGGAGCCTTTCGCTGTCTGAGCCAATCGTCGTAGCCCCCGATGTATTCCTGCAGCCGTCCGTCGCCTTCGAATACAATGGTCGAGGTCACCACATTGTTGAGAAACTCACGGTCGTGGCTGACCATGAGTACCGTGCCGCTGTAGTCGATCAGCCGGTCTTCGAGCAGTTCGAGCGTTTCGGCGTCGAGGTCGTTAGTAGGCTCATCCAGAATAAGAACGTTTGATGGGATCATGAAGAGTTTCGCAAGGAGCAGGCGATTGCGCTCACCGCCCGAAAGAGACCTGACCGGTCCCATAATCTGTCCGGGCGAAAAGAGGAAATCCTGAAGATAACCGACAACGTGGCGCGAGGCGCCCCCCACCATGATCATGTCGTTGCCTTCGCCGATATTCTCCCTGAGGCTTTTGTTTTCGTCAAGCTGCGCACGCAGTTGATCAAAATAGGCTATCCTGATCCCGGCGCCAAGACGGACGTGTCCCTGTTGCGGAGCCAGGTCGCCCACGAGCAGTTTGAGAAGCGTGGTTTTGCCGGAGCCGTTGGGGCCGATAACACCCACCTTGTCGCCCCGGATGACGATGGTGGAGAACCCTTCTACGATTTTAGTATCATCCCAGGAAAAGGAGATCTTCTCGGCGTCCACGACCATCCGGCCGCTCCGCTCCGCCTCCTGGATAAGAAGCCGGGAAACGCCCGTCTGTTCCTGCCTGCGTGCCCGTTCCTGACGCATCCGGGCGAGCGCCCGGGCCCTGCCCTCGTTGCGGGTACGACGGGCCCTGATTCCTTGTCTGATCCAGGTTTCTTCCTTGGCCAATTTCTTATCAAATGAACGCCACTCCTTCTCTTCGGTTTCCAGCATTTCCTGCCGGCGTTCGAGGTAGGTCCTGTAATCGCAGGCAAAGGATAAGAGCCGGCCTCTGTCGATTTCCACGATACGGGTCGACAGTCTCTGGAGAAACGCCCGATCGTGCGTCACGAACATGAGAGTCTTCTCATACTTCAGCAGAAGATCCTCGAGCCAGACAATGGTCGTGATATCAAGATGGTTCGTAGGCTCATCCAGCAGCAGGAGGTCCGGTTCATTCACAAGGGCCTTCGCCAGAAAGACCCTGCGTTTAAGGCCCGCAGACAAGAGCCGGAACCTGGCATCTTCATCCAGTGCGGTCTTGGCGATCACCGATTCCACTCGCTGGTGATAGTGCCAGGCACCGGATGCCTCTATCCGGTGCTGGACCTGTTCCAGTTTCCTGAGCATGCCGCCATCGCCGCCTCTGGCAATCTGGTGTGACAGTTCGTGATATTCCCTGAGCAATTCGACGTGCTCGCGGCAACCGGCAGCCACCACGTCATAGACCGTTCCCGGCACATCATCGGGGACATCCTGGGGCAGCATGGCGATCCTGACGTCGCCGCCGCGCACAATCCTGCCTGCATCGGGTGCGATATCGCCGACCAGCAACTTCATCAGGGTCGATTTGCCGGATCCGTTCCTGCCCACGAGTCCGATCCGCTCGCCTGCCTCAATCTGGAGCGTAACACCGTCCAGAAGCGGTGAACCGCCAAAGCTTACAGAAATATCATGCAGCGATATCAATCCCATAGCATCTCACGTGCGCATAGCAATTTCTCTCACCCTAACGGGAAGTACCCTCTACCGTCTCCGATACCTGGTTGTGCTGACCTGCCTCCCCAAAAATAGTACAGCACGAGCATAGAGGTTGAGTATACCATTGACCGTACCCCGGAAACTGTACAGCGACTATCGTTAGTCTCTGGTTTTGAAATAGGAGTTGTACTTGAAGGCCGGCATACTCTATATTATATCGAAAGATTACTAATAGGAGGTACGAAACTATGCCGACCGTGATCGTTGAAGTTGATGAAGGAAGAACAGTCGAACAGAAGAGGGGGCTGGTGAAGGACGTCACTGATGCCGTTTGCAAAAATTTCAAAGTCCCTCCGGAAACCGTGACTATTTACATCCACGAAGGCAAGAAGGAAAATCGAGGAAAAGCAGGGAAACTGGTTATCGACTGATATGTGCTAGAGACGAAAGCACCGAGCGGTTCCAATTGGCATGCCCGTATCGACGGCTAACAACAGGCCAAGAGTAGAGGTGCACGGAGGTGCTACATCCGGTTCGTTCCTGGCCCGGGCGAAGGGCGAGAGTCCCGGGAAAACGAGCAATCCGGCAAGGAGTATATAATGAAGAAATGGCCTTACGGACTGATGTTTCTCTTGACGTTGGTGCTTCCGTGCCTGGTTTTTGCCGGCGTTCCACTCGACTTCATGAAAGTAAATGCCGACCGCGTACTGGAGGTGCTGCGTGACCCCAAGCTCCAGGGGGAGGCGGGGTTAAAGGTAAAAGAACAAAAAATTGCGGCTATCGCTGATAACGTGTTTGACTTCGTGGAGCTGTCGAAAAGGACCCTGGGGTTGAACTGGAACAACTTCACTCCAGAGCAGCGTAAGGAATTCGTCCAGCTTTTCAAGTCCCGCCTCAGGGATACGTACGTCGATAAAGTCGCAGCCTATAGCAACGAACGGGTGAACTTCACGAAGGAAGTGCCTATATCAGATACGGCGGTGGAGGTGCAGAGCGTAGTCGCCACAGAGGGCCGCCCGGTGCCCATCAATTACAGGCTCACGAAGAAGGGGAACGACTGGAAGGTATATGATGTGGTGATCGAGGGCGTCAGCCTGGTCAGCAACTACCGCACCCAGTTCCGGGAGATCCTCGCGAACAATCCGCCCGAGAAGCTGCTTGAATCGCTCCGTAACAAGCCGGTCACGAAATGAAATAAGACAACGCCCTGGACCTTTGAGTCCCTTCCATCTGATGTTTCTTCCTGCCGTCGGTTCGCCTTTTTTGGCTGTTTTAAAATTGACAACCGGACCGACCCTTTGCTACCATGGGCTATCCCCAAGGTACAAGTTGCCCTTTTTATGAGCAAGAGATGACTGGCGTCATCGGGAGAGCACGATGCCGCACTCGATTCCGGAGAGGCGTTTCACGAATTTTTCGGTCCGTCTTTCTATACGCTCGCTCGATCTTCTTAAAAAGCAGCTTGGGGAAACATAGCGTCTTTCCATGAGCTAGCGAAGGGCGGAACCATTCGCATGCTCGGCCGACTGCTGATGGTGCGAGCTCATGAACTGCCGCACTCCCGGCATGGGGCCTTCATCGCTCACGACAGGCGCGAGCTTCGCATCTTCCAGAATCTCGTTCATGGACCGGGGTTCATCGTCAATCAGGATGGTGTCGCTCACGAGCCTGATTCCGTGGCTGTAATCCGCGTAGTTTGCGCCGTGAACCGTGCTGAGAGGCTGAATCGGAACGCCCGATGGGCGGTGCCATCCGTAGATGGCAATCTTTCCGTGATTCCGTATTAACCGGTTGCTGAGTACGACATCCTTCTTGTGGCCCGAAACCAGGGCGCCGGGAGTGCACGCCAACGCGGTGAGCTGTGCTTTGATCGTTTGATTATGTTTCACATAATAGGCCGTGGATCGCATCTGGGGGCCGGCAGGCATCGGTTGCGGCGCGCAACGAACTTCGGATTGATCGTAGATGGCGTCCACTATCTTCTTTGTCGGGAGGGTGAAGCCCAGCCGTATGGCTGTTTCGACGGCAGTGTAAAGGGCCATCGGAGCGAGAAGGTAGTCTCGATCAGAGCCGACCGACAGGTAGTCAGGCATGGCGAAAACGGTTGCCGTTCTTGTTTTTCCGTCTTTAAACGTGTGGGTCAGCCGCACAGGCTTCAACCCCTTGAGAAACTCAGGAAAGTTGCCTTCAGTCAACTCCGTCTCAATGGCCTCTTCCCTGTCCGATCGGTCCATCGCTGAAACGTACGTAGCGAACTGTGAGCCGGTCATAGCGCGAGCTTGCCTGGGCGGGATCTTCTTGACCAGACCGCTGAGAAGAACTTGAACATCGTCCGATTCTTTGCACAGTGAAACGCGGGCCGACAGGCAAAGGACAACGAGTACAACGACGAGTGATAGGGCTGACACCCTGATCTTCATTTCAACCCCTAAATACGCGTCGAGTCTTATACCATAAACCTCCTGCCGGAGTCAATTATCAGGATTTGCCGCGAACTTTCAGGCGGTATCCACCATTATTCAGCAGTCAGCGCGAAGTGAAGCATTGCAGGACGTCCAGGACCTTGCGGCTCTCGAACAGCGACTTGATCGTTTATTGAGGACAGGCATGTGTCAAGCACCGGCCCTAGGTTCAATTTGGAAGGAACCTTCCCTCTAATTAGGTTTCTCTCTCCAGACCCTCGTAAACTATTTCGAAGGTTTCTAACGCAACGTCATTGCCCTTGCCATTAAAATCGGGTGCCTGGTATTTGGCGGGCCACGCATTAACCAGGTTCCAGCGAACCATATCCTTTCCTTCCATATCAAGCGCAATTATAGAAATATTTCTCGGGTCTGCTTTCCCGTCAATGCCCAACTTGAACCAGTCATAGAGCTCTTTCGACTGAGCAAGTCCGTATTTAAGTACCAACGGTCCGTATTTCGGCAATCCCGCAAGCTGACGGACCTGAAGGGGATCAGACCCTTCACGATATTCGATGCTTTCGATTGCAGCCTCGATGCCTGAAATCTGGCTAGGACTTGTCTGCGCGATACCGTCTATCTCAACCCTGTACCGGCACTTCCTCAAAGGATCTTTGCGCTGTATGCTCATAAGGATTCCTCCCACGATCAAGATAAGTACGATGACCAACAACAGAATCAGAACTAGCGGGTATCCCATCTTTTATAAGTGAATAGCAGATAACTGCGCACTATGTCAACCGGAACGAATCCCTTCTGTCAGGACTTGCCGTGCCCGCTAAATAGACATTCAACGGGCGGGGCAAAAGTCTGCACCGTGGAAATCTATATTGATCTGTATTGACAGAATGGCTGCATCGTTATTATCCTAATTTCTAGTGAGCTGTGCTGACCTGATACGTATGTTCGAGGAGTGAACGAATGAGAATAGCGATCGCCGGTGGGGGCATGACCGGTGCGTATCTGTACAACCTCCTGATCGCGAAAGGTCTTCACGTAGACATTTTCGATAAAAAGCCGACCACGAGTTGCGGTCTGACTCCCTGCGCCTGGGGAACATCCAGAGGCTTCGCTGAGCTGGTGAGAGCCGTTGGTCTTGATGCGTCGAGATATATCCTTAATAATCCCGACCACCTCGTAATAGACGGATTGAAGATCCGGGCGGAACTAATGACCATCGACAAGAGAATGCTTATCGGCGACCTGTTGCAAGGCGTGGAGATAAAGCACACTCGGCCGGATGTCTCCAAATACGACAGGATTATAGACGCCACCGGGGTTTCCAGGGCATTCCTTCCGTCAATCAAGGATGATTTCGTTCTGCCGTGTGTTCAGTTTCGGGTACGTTCGGATGGGCCGCTCGATAACCGGATCAAGCTGGGCAGGGTAGGCTACGCGTGGTGTTTCCCTCTGTCGGAACGCGAATATCATATCGGTTGCGGCAGCCTTTTTTCTGATCCTCGCACCACATTGAGAGAGATAGGCTGGATGGAGAAGGATATATCTCAAAAAGAGATCGTCTGTGCATGCACCGGGGTGATACGCCTTGCGGGACCGGAATCTTCCCGGCCATTTGTCGTGGCCGGGAGCGATCACGAGGTATGGGGCCTGGGTGAGGCGATCGGTTGTGTGGCTCCGCTTGCAGGAGACGGCATTATCCCGGGTATGAGGAGTGCGCAGATCATGATGGAGCACTGGGACGACCCCTCCGGTTACACAAAGGCGATACTCCGGGAATTCCGCTGGATGCAGGGTGAGCGAAAGGTGGTCGAGAAGTTGAGAAATAAAGAGCCGTTCAGACTGGGTGATGCGTGGGTGCTGAAGAAGAATTCGAAAAGAATGGCGATGGATGTGGGCATTAAGGATGCCGCAGCGTTGCTGAACCATTTAAGGTAGGACTAGGGTCCAGGGGCCTGGGTGCGGGGTCCCGAGAACGTGTAAGGCGGGTCACGGGTCACGGGTCACGGGACAGACAAGATCGACCAATGGTTCTTCGTTCTTCGTTCGCGGAGACGAAATAGACTAAACAGACCAGATAGACGAGATAGACCAATGAACCAGAGAAACCAGAAGGAAACCAGCGAAACTAGAGGAACCTTTAGATGACTGAAGGTCACGGTATCGCTCTTGTCCACGAATTTTTCCCCGGCACGGGGAGCACGTATGATCATATCGTCAATCTCTGCACCATCGGCTTCGATCGCTATTGGAAAAAAAGAATGATTGAAGAGATACCGGAAGGATCGGAGAGGATCATGGACCAGGCGTGCGGCACCGGGATACTCACGCTGAAGATCGCGCGGAAGTTCCCCGATGCCCTGATAGTCGGGGTTGACGTGACTGAGGAGTATCTCTTGATCGCCAGGGAGAAAGCCGCCCACATGAAGCTTAACAATGTGCATTTCATTCTTGGCAGGGCCGAAGACGTGTTGCTCGAGCAGCGGTTTGATTGTATCACGTCTTCCTATCTGGCCAAGTATGCTGAAATCGGGAGTCTGATTCGCACTATCGGAAAGATGCTCCGGAATAACGGAGTTCTCGTCATGCACGATTTTACCTATCCTTCAAATCGCGCATTCGCTTATGTGTGGGAACTTTATTTTAACCTGCTGCAAACAGCCGGGTCCTGGAAGTACCCGCAATGGAAAACAGTCTTTGACGAATTGCCGTCCCTGATGCGTGCCACAAAATGGACAACAGAACTGGAAGCATCATTGCGGGAGAACGGTTTTTCCGAAATCGCTATCGAATCTCTCACCTTCGGAACTTCTGCGATTCTCGTCGCGAAGAAGATTTAACCTACGCTCACGATTCGTTGAACATTTTGATAATATCGCGTGGGGCGGTTCGCAACGCCTCGCTGTACTCATTATTCGGGAAGTTACTTTTCCACTTCATCTGTTGCCGCCTGCAGCCGGTGTCCGATTTCCTCTTCCATAAGCTCCTGCGCGACACGGAGTAAATCCAGTCCTGTACCGTTCAGTCTTTCAGACCCTCCTCTTAACAATGCTACCACCTGCGGCTGCATCTCGCCGGCAAAAAAGAGAAGAGCCGGAGCCAGAGCCACAATCTGCTTCGGATAGATGGTCCGGCTCGCGAGATGCGTCTTCACTTCTTGGAGATCATCGGCTATCTGATACGCTTCGCCGACCCGCAAACCGTATTGGTAGGACGCATCGCGCAGCTTCTCAGCAGCCTTTGCAGCTATGGCCCCGAGCCGGCAGGCAGCGCCGAAAAGGATGCCGGTCTTGAGGCGGATTACCTCATCGTAGAGCCGGCCGTCCGCGCTGCCGGACTCGATCTCACTCGCTAAAGCCAAAGGATCGAGCGGCTCATGCAAAGCGCCTCTCGAAACCTGCGCAATCGCATGCGAGACCGTTGCTCCGTCCTCTCTGCCGAGATCGCTCATCATTTTAATGGCGTAAGCAAATATCACGTCACCGATAAGGACCGCACGCCTGGCCCCTTCAACAGTCCATGTTGCCGCCGCGCCTCTCCTTTCGACGTCCTGATCCACGAAGTCGTCGTGGATCAATGTCGCAGCCTGAATCATTTCTATGGAGATGGCTCTGGGGATGATAGCATCGACTGTTCCGCCAAGCGCTTCGCTGATCAAAAAGGTCAGTCCTGCTCTGATCATCTTGCCCGCCTCCAATGAAGCCTTGAGAGAGGCGGCGTCATTCACCTTGATACCGTCAAGCAGAGCGGTCAACACCCTGCTCAAGGCAGTATCGAGCATTGGTTTCCTTGATTGCCAATACGCTTGAAAGCCCGTGACCATGCCCCCTCCTATTGCTTATCCTTAACCTCTAGCCCACAAGACGCCAGATCACCAGGCCCGCCCCCAAGAGCATAACTCCGGTGCTGATGCTCTTGAGGATCGTCTCCAGTCTCAGCATCAGCTCTCCTTCCCGCTCCATCAGGCCGTCTGCACGCCGCTTCAGCTCTCTATACGGTCGGGATGCCTTTATCTCGATCAAACTGAAAAATGCAGTTGCTGCAGCAATAGTCAGAGCTGCAAACGAAATGGTGTTAGTCTGCATGATGTAACCGGAAAGAACAGGCAGAAAACCCCACGAAAAGGCGAACCATCCATCCGTATGAAAACGTCCCCCAAACCATTCCAGGTTGTAAGCGAATACGAAGAAACCCTCGGACAAGGCCATCGACCAGAGGAGAGGTACGTAAAGGAACATGTAGTAGATGGCGATGATGTAAGCGAGTACGAGAGACGTGATCGCCAGAGTCCATAACTGCGCTTTCGTGAAGCGTGCGCCCCAGGGTTTGATCTTTTTGCTTCCGAGAGCATCAAGCGCATGCGCCCCGATCCCCAGGCCGAAGAAAAAAATGAGGAGAATTGCAGGCACCCTTTCCCAGTGCAGATGCTTCGCCAGCATCGAGCCGATAACTGAAAAAGAGAGCACCATGCCGGTGTAGGGCAAGAACAGAAGACCGACAAAAGACCTGAATCGTGCCGGCCCGAACCTGGGAACGAACCATTCGGAGCCTCGATCAGCCGCTCTGCTTTTTGCTGGTTCGGTTATCATGTGAAGCTCCAGAATTTTTCAGAGGCGACTTTTTTATCGCAGAGTGCGCAGCCTCCTGTAAGGATAAGAGCGGATAAAGGCCATGATGAACGCTGATGAGTAATCTTTGACCGCCTGTGAGATAGAGCGGCACAGCCGGTCAATCTCCGATCCGCCCCGGCGGACGGCGAGAGTTGTGCGGGAGCACTGAAGTGTGAACAGCATTGCCGTCGTATCGCGATGCTGTTCACCGATACACTCACCCTTACAGGAGGCTGCGCACTCTGCGGAACATCTCCCTTTTCTTTCATCTGCGTACATCGGCGATAAAAATGTCTTCGCTCGTCGGATTACTCATTCTTCTGACTTGCCCCGCCATTCAGGCTGAATAAACTGTCCGGGAAGCCGTTATTGATCCTGAGATCTTTGAAAACGATGCTTCTCTTCGGTTCTCCATCAGGTTTGAACTCCTCAACCTTCCCGGGAAGCCATTGCTTCTTGTCGATGTAGAACTGATAAAGTGTATCGACGTTCTCGTGGAAATGGTCCACGGCCAGCACCCGGATTCTGATATACCCGTTTTCTTCAGCTATTTCCGCGGTTCCCCTTCGCTGGTCCCTGAGGCTATGTGCGATATGGTTGATGAGGAGCCCGATGTCCGTTTGATCGATCCGCTGTCCCGAAGGATCTCCGAGGAGACGACTATCCGGCGCCAGATGGAATTTGAAGAGCCGGGCCAATCCCGCAGGCTGTACCGCGACTCTTCCATCCTTGTCGGTGTAAATCAGGATCATACCCTTATGGGGCGACTCAAGATCGATCCGGATCAATTTGGGTTTCTTGAAAGTATAGAGGAACTTCTCTATCTCCACTGAGCCATCGCCTTTGAATGTTCTCACTTCCGTGTTGGTTCTGTAGTCGTTTACCGCTGTATAGGCTGCTTCCATGTTCTCCAGGATCCTGCTCGCATCCGGTAGAGTTTGGGCTGCGACTGCAACTTCCGATGGAGAGGCAATTTCCGCTGAAGCGCAAAAACATGCCAGGCATGTGAAGAGAATGACTGTTCGTACGAGGCAGCCTGCAGCGAAAGCCATCCGACATAATCCCTATACTCAATATCAGGCATATTGGCTTTGAAGTAAAGTGGAAAATCGGCTATATTGACTTTTCAGCGTTGCAAACCAATGTTGTTAATAACGTGAGCAACGAACTATTTAAACTAATCAAACTAATAAGACCAATAGAACGAAGTGTTGCTCTTCAGACGTTACTTTTCTGTTGACACCACAGGCTGATAGACTTATAAAATTACTGAGTATACTTTTTGCAGGAGTGAAGAGGTTATGGAAGACGACCCTGGCGGTCACCGATACGACGATTGGAGCGAGCCGCTCCAGCCTTTGAGTTTCGTCGCTCAGATCTCCTGATCTTTACGACCTCCTCGGGGACCGGAAAGCGGTTTGTGAGGAGATTCCACTTTAAACGTTCTTCCCCTCGGTTCCGATCTTGAAAGGCTGGCTGCAAGCGTTGTGGTCCCATTCCTGAGTAAGGAGTGGCGATGTACTGGATCAGCAAAAGCATTCACCTTCTGGAGAGGTTTAAGCACCGGCTCCTTCTATTTCTCGTTATTCTCGGTCCCGGCGTCATCACTATGATAGCCGACAATGACGCCGGCGGCATAGCAACGTACGCGGTCACCGGCTCAAAATACGGCTTCGGTCTTCTCTGGATCTTTTTCATACTCGTGCCCATGGCCTACTACATCCAGGAGATGACTGTGCGGCTCGGCGCGGTTACCAAGCGCGGCCTTGCCGAGGCGATCTTCGACGGATTCGGGCCGTTCTGGGGCTGGTTCTCGCTCTTTGACCTGGCCATCGTCAACTGGTGCACGCTTGTCACAGAGTATATCGGCATGACCGCTGCCATGTCGATCTTCGGCGTACCGCCCATAATTACGGTCATGACGGTAACCGCTATTTTGATGATTATCGTGCTCTCGGGCCAATACTGGACATTCGAGAAGATAACGCTCCTCTTTTGCGGTTTCAATTTCGTCTATATACCGGCGGCATTTTGGGCAATGCAGACCCAAACTGCGCCGGCCTGGAGCGAGGTGTTCAAGGGATTTTACAATCCCGATCTGCCGACGGGTTTGACGGCAGACCTGCTTTTCATCGTAATGGCGAACATCGGCACTACCATCACGCCGTGGCAGATATTCTTTCAGCAGAGCGCCGTCGTGGACAAAGGCCTCGACGTCAACGACATCAAGTTCGGCAAAATAGATACGTTAGCGGGCTCCATCTTCACGTGCGTCGTCGCTGCGTTTATCATCATCACTACGGGCGCAGCCTTCTATTATCACAACCCGCCCATCACGGTCGAGGACGCGAGGCAGACGGCCGAAGCCATCGTGCCGCTTCTGCCCCACAGGGAAGGGGTCTGGGCGCGTGTGCTCTTTGGCGTCGGCCTGTTCGATGCAGGATTTCTGGGGGCGCTGTGCATCTCGCTTTCGACCTCGTGGGCGGTAGGAGAGGTCTTCGGCTGGGCTCACTCGCTCAACAAAGGCGTCAAGGACGCGCCATGGTTCTACGTCATCTACTTTTTTTGCCTTGCAACGTCAGGTGCGGTGGTACTGATCCCGAAAGCGCCTTTGATAATGATTACCATGTTCGTCCAGGTGGTAGCGCTGACGTTGCTCCCCGCCGCGCTCCTCTTTCTCATCCTTCTGCTCAACGACGAGGCACTGATGGGAGACCACGCGAACACGCGATGGCAGAATATAGCGAACTGGAGCATCACTCTCTTTGTGGTCATCATTTCTACGCTTTTCGGCATTTCTGTGCTATTTCCGGGCTTTCTCACTCCCGGGTAGGAGGTTCCCATGGCAGTCAATAAGGATTTAAGCTTTGCAGATGCCATAAGCAGCAAGGAGTTCCGCTTCTTCTGGTTCTCCCAGCTTCTGAACCGGCCGGTGGCAACGGTAAATGGAGAGCGGCTCGGAAAGCTCTCAGACCTGGTGTTCCACCTTGGCGAGCCGTATCCCGGCGCGGTAGGGATCTATCTGGAGCACGGTTGGGGAAAACCGACAGAGTTCATCCCATGGGAGAAAGTCGTTGACGTCGGCAAGAAGACGATCGTGGTGCAGCCTCCGGATGGAGACTCAACGTACCCTGCGTTTGTGGATCAGCCGGGATGGATATTGATAAACCAGCATCTCATGGGACGGACGATTCTCGATACGGATGGGCGGCGCGTCGAGGTCGTCAATGACGTGCAGATGCTTGAATCGAAGGCTCGCCTGATCATCCTCCACGTCGATGTTTCGTTCAACGGTTTTTTGCGAAAATGGGGGCTGGGGGGCCTGCGCTGGGTAACCGACAAGCTGATCCCGTGGCGCTACGTACAGCCCTTCTCGTTAGAAGATGCCGTCAAGACCGATACGGTCTCTCTCTCCGTCACCAAGGAGCAGGCAAGGGAGCTTCCCGGCGAGGATCTTGCCGATGTGCTGGAATTGCTCTCCGGCGAAGAGCAGGAGGCCTTTTTCTCAGCACTCGATCCTGAAAAAGCGGCTGAATCGCTGGTGCATGCGGAGCCGCGCGCGAAAAGGCAGCTCATAGAAGACCTCCGAAAAGAGCGCGCTCAGGCAATCCTTGCCGAGCTTTCTATCCCGCAGCTGGCGGACCTTTTCTCTGTCCTGTCGCACGATGACGTAACAGAGCTTATGCAGCTCATTCCCGAGGAGAGCGCGAAGAGGGTCCAGCAGTTGCTCTCCGACCAGGAGTCCAACGCCCGAAATCTCATGTCACCCGACTATCTTGTATTCAATCAGGAGACAACGGTCGGGGAGGCGTTGCAGGCCATCAGGACGTCAAAGCATGATCCCGATGCTATCTCGTACCTCTATGTTGTGGCGGATGAGCGGGTGCTCACAGGTGTGGTCGACCTCAGGGAGCTTGTTCTTGCCCCGGATGATGCGCGTCTCAACGATCTCATGTCTTCATCGGTGGTTGCGGCGGAAGAGGATAAGAGCCGCGATGATCTCGAAGAGATTTTCACGAAATACCGTTTCCGCATGCTGCCGGTTGTAGACACGCAGGATCATCTGCTCGGGACGATCCGTTACAGCGACCTGATGCAGCCTGAGCAAGAAAAGTAAAGAGGTGCACATATGCCCCGCATAAAAATGACGCGAATGGCAAGAGTGGCGCTCGGTTTTTTGAGCTTCTATCTGCTCTTTCTCGTTACGCTGATCATAGTGAAATTCGTCAAGACCGTCTGGTAAAAACGGTTTTCGTCCTACCGCCTGTGTCGCATGACCGTTGTCATGTCGGTCAGTTCCTCCACATCATCGTTCTCATCTTCCCATGCGTGAGCCATATCTTCGAGGCCGGCTTTCCCCTCGGCCAAAAGCTCCTCAAGTCTGGCCATGAGGTCCTCTTCAAGCATCACGCCATCAACTTCGACCGGCATGTCAAGACTTGCCAGGTATCGCTTCTGTTCGGCTCTGCTACCCTCGCTGATCACATCGTGGTCAACGATATAGACCTCCACATCTTCTGAAGTTGTCTCGACGTTGATCACGTCGCCATCCTTGAGTTCCACCAAAACTTTCGGCATTGCTTTTTCCCCCTCGTGCTTTGTCGCGCTATCTCCTGAAGTTTCGTGCTCAATGTGGTCCAGGCGCTAAATTTGATGCCTCAGCTGTTTTTTCGGAGAAGCTTCGAAAAATCTTAAGCCCACCCCAGGCGAAAAAAGAATTTAAAGTGCGCTTTTTTGAATCAACCCCGGTGAATAGCGAGCCATCCTGTAAGGGAAAGGGTCCAATTGAAAGCAATTGCTCTTACCGCTGGAATTTGAATGTGGGTAAATGGTAGCTTACTTAGTCCTGACGAGGATTGTACTCACGTGCACAGGGACTGTACACTCACGTCGTCACCCCGGTGAATAGAGAAGCATCCGACTCCCCCGTATCGCGTACGGGGCAGGCTGAATGATGAGAAGAGTGGAAATGTGAAACCGGAATCGCTCATGCATAACAGGTCGGTGCTCTTGTTCTGGCTTGCCCGCATGTCGAGCACCATAGCCTATCAGATGCTCGCGGTTGCCGTGGGCTGGCAGATCTATGCTCTTACCCGCAGCCCGTTTTTTCTCGGATTGGTGGGACTCGCGCAGTTTCTTCCTCTTTTCCTTCTCACGCTTCTGGTTGGTCACGTGGCTGACAGGTACGATCGGCGGCTGGTTCTGAGAATATGTCAAATGATCGAAGGAGCCGGTGTGCTGGCGCTTGCGATAGGAAGCCATGCAGGATTAGTGAACGAAAAAACAATCCTTGTTATCGTCCTGGTGCTCGGGGCAGCGCGCGCTTTTGAGAACCCGACGTTGCATGCGCTACTGCCTAACCTGGTCAGCGCAGAATCGCTCCCGCGTGCCGTGGCCTGGTCCACGTCCTCCGGTCAGACCGCAGTGATAATGGGTCCCGCGCTTGGCGGGCTTCTTTATGCTGCGCACCCGACCGTCGCCTACGGAACGATCGCATTACTTTTTTTGAGCGCGAGTCTTTTCGTATCTCTGATCCAGACCAGAACAGGGACGACAAAACGGGAACCGGTCAGCCTGCAGTCACTCTTTGCCGGCATAGCTTTCATTCGCAGCAAACCGGCAATCCTTGGCGCTATATCTCTGGACCTCTTCGCGGTGCTGCTCGGAGGAGCCACAGCATTATTGCCGGTCTACGCGCGGGAGATCCTCGACATCGGTCCCCGGGGCCTCGGAATTCTCCGTTCAGCGCCTGCTGCGGGTGCGCTCTTAATGTCCGTATATCTGGCGCACTACCCGCTTCAACGCAGCATGGGGCGTACCATGTTCATTGCCGTGATAGTCTTCGGGATCGGTACCATAGGCTTCGGCCTGTCGACCTCCTTCGGTCTGTCACTCGTCTGCCTTGCTGTTCTGGGAGGGGCGGATGTCATCAGCGTTGTCATTCGTCAGTCGCTTGTACAGACGAAAACCCCTGACGCGATGCGGGGAAGAGTCGCCGCGGTCAATTCCATGTTCGTCGGCACATCAAACCAGTTAGGTGAGTTTGAATCAGGATTGACCGCAGCGTGGTTCGGCACCGTGCCTGCGGTCCTCATCGGCGGCATCGGCACACTTGTCGTGGCGATAGTATGGATCTATCTTTTTCCCGACCTTGCCCGCGTCAATACGCTGGAGCAATGAAGCCATGTTTGTGACAGAATGTATTATCCACAGACCAGAACAGATAAAGACTGGACAGGACCGGACTGTTGTCTACTCTTCCAGCCTTGTCGACCTGACAAGGCTGGAAGCGGTCCGTGAATTCTTAAAGTCAAGAATTCACGGAGTGATACTCGTCCGCAGTGGTCATGTACTTATCTGTACTTATCTGTGGTGAATGAATTGTTTGGTTTCTGAACTGACGATGACACCGCGCGAAATCAGCAAATTCCGAAAGACCATTTACCGCTATTACAATGCCCATGGGCGGGAATTGCCGTGGAGACGGACGCGCGATCCGTACTGCATACTCGTTTCCGAGATCATGCTCCAGCAGACGCAGGTGGAGAGAGTGCTGCAAAAGTATCCCGTTTTTGTGCAGCGGTTTCCGGACTTCAGGACCCTGGCAGATGCGCCGCTGCGTGATGTGCTGGCTGAATGGCAGGGTCTCGGTTATAACCGGCGTGCGACAGCGCTCAAGAAGACAGCTGGAATTGTCACAACGGAGCGCGGCGGAAGTATTTACGCTGATCTTGAATCGCTGACCACTCTCCCCGGCATTGGCTACAACACGGCGTGCGCCATAATGGCGTTTGCTTTCAGTCAACCGGTGGTATTCATCGAGACTAACATACGCACGGTCTTTACTCATTTCTTTTTCCCGGACAAAGCTGAGGTAAGAGATAGCGATATCCTCGCCCTGGTAGAGCAGGCCCTCGACCGTACGAATCCGCACGCCTGGTATTCGGCCCTTATGGATTACGGGACCATGCTTAAGAAAAAATACGGGAGCATAAATCCGAGGAGTGCCCATTACCAGAAACAGTCAGCCTTCAAGGGGTCTGAGCGTCAAATTCGCGGCATGATCCTCAAGCATCTTCTCGGAAACCCGAACTCTTCACAGTCTGATATGGCAGAAGAAGTTGGTGTGACAGCGGAACGGCTGCAACAGACGCTCAAGAGCCTTCGAGCAGAAGGCTTTGTGAGGGAGAGTAATGGAGTCTATTCGATAGCGCAATGATCTCTTAGTCCACGGGAAGTCCTCAGGCGCAGACAGTCCTGATTATTTACCGGTACCGCCTGTCAAGGGGAAGTGGTCCGGCCGGTAGTACCGAAACGCATCACCCTTCATGGACACGGCAGTGCACGCAACGGGGTGGGTCCACGGGTTGCATGGGCAAGTGCTTTTCACCGCCCCAGTGCATCTCTCATCGCCGAAGGTGACGACCACATTTGGTCACCAATGGCTTGCATACGCTATTCTTCTGTTTACGCAGCAGTGAATGCTCACCAGAATACGACATCAATATTTGACTATAAGACAAATAATAGTGTATGGTAGTACACTCCAACTGAACCAGTCGGCAACAAATAATAAACAAAGGATAGCACCATGAGTGAAAGAAAAGCGACCGTGATAGGAGCCATAGAAAAAGGTAAGGGCAGCGCTATGATCCTCATTGAGCATGAGTTTGCCCTCAAGTTCGACATCAACGAAACCAAGCTGCGGTTACTGGAACTGCTGGTCAGGGAAGCGAAAGGAAGCAGGCTGAAAGGGAGCATGGTGTACCTGGATCATGCCGGCCTGATGGGGAAGCTCGGTGTCACGAGAACCAGCATCTTTAACTATATCAGGTCGCTGGAGAGGGTTGGATTGATCAAGAAGGTTAAGCCGCGCCAGGAAGTCTACGAGATAAACGCTGACCTCATGAGGGTCTGTACGATACGGGATGTAACGGCCAAGCCGAAGAGCATTCGAGGAACTTAGACGGAGGAACCAATGGATAACGCAGAAAACCATGAGAGAAACGCAGCCCACGCGGCGGTCTCCCTCGCGAAGTACGCAGTGCTGCTCGTCTGTGCGTCAGTTCTGTGGGTTCAGTTTCACAGTTTTACCGAGTTGATCGTTCCGGTGGGCGTAAGACCCGCGGGCGAGCAGCCGGCCGACAGAGTGAAACAGTCGCTACTGAAAGTCGGCGCCCCACCGGAGAAGATCGACGAGCTGACCACGGCCATCAAGGGCGCTTCTGCTTCGGCTCGGGTAAACCCGATACTGCTGGTCGCGCTGATGTACACGGAGAACGAGAGCTTTGACTACAAGGCCGTGTCCAAAAAGGGTTACAAGGGTCTGATGCAGACGCCCTGGGCCTCCATGCGCTGGGCCGATGTGGACACCCTGCTGGGGGCAAAGATACTGCAGGAGAAGCTTAAACTGAGCGACAACAACGTTCTGGAGGCATTGCGCCTGTATAAGGGTGGAAAGAATCCAACAGCCACAAGGCAGGCGAAAAGGACGATCGAGGTATACGAGGGCCTGCTGAAAGAAAAGGATACGCTGTAAAAAATGGAGGTATAAACCATGGAACGGCGACTAGAACTGGCGACCACAGAAGGGGCAGGCCGTGACAAGCGGGAGCTGTCGCCAACACGGAATAAATCACCGAGGGTGGGCTTCTGGGACAAGCTGGTGATCGTGCTGATCCTCGGAGCTATCATCGGAGTTGCCGGGTCAAAGGCTTATTACGAGCGACGTCTTGAAGATGCGATCAGGCTGCAGCGCTTTGTCCACAAGGGTGTGATGTACGAGATACGGGAAGTGAAACCCACACCGTACCAGTAAGTGCAGGCATCGGCTTAGCGTGAATAAGACGGACGCTGTCTTTCCACACAAACCGGACATTTCTACTTTGCGTTGACAGCCGCGCCCGCCTGACTTGACTTTGACGCCACAATATGAGATACTACACGTGAAGTTGACGAAAGTTTTTGTCGTACATACGGCCGCAAGGACTTTGACTTTGCGGCTTTTTTTGTCACCAGGGACCTCGTAACTTCTAACGCTAAGAAAAGGGAGGTGTTTGGTATGGCAAATGGAACGGTTAAATGGTTTAACGAATCCAAGGGATTCGGATTCATCGCCAGAGAAGACGGCGAAGATGTTTTCGTTCATCACACCGCGATCCAGGGCAACGGCTTCAAGACGTTGGCTGAAGGTCAGGCGGTTAGTTTTGACGTAGACAAAGGTCCGAAAGGGCTCCGCGCGATAAACGTCGCAGCAGTCTAAGCCCGGCAACCAGCACACGAGAGAGGCCTCGATTCGTCGAGGCCTTTTTTCTCTCGAGGCGACCCGCCTCTTTTGGCCTTCTCGTAACATTGTCAATGTATTACCCTGGGTTCGATCGGCCCGGGGGGGTGGGAACCTGTCAGCGATGCCTTCTTGGAAATGTCCGCTGGTAGCGGAACAAGACGCTTTTCTCTGAAGACGAACTTTCCGGAAAGGGGATACAACGGAAATGGTAAAAGAAGCTATAGACAGACAAAGCTTATCGGCGCTGGTTAAAGAGACACTATCCAAGTTCCCCCCGTTAAAAAATAGCGATAATGCACGTTCTTTCAGGTTGATAAGCGTCGACTATCTGGAGGGGAAACTTTCGCATTCGCAGTTCAACCTCCTCTATACTCAGGGAAGAACAGTAGGACAGATAACAGACGGGATAATCACTGCACTCAAGACGAGCGAGCCCCGGAGGCCCGTGAACCAGCGGCATATGGGGGAGGCGGCCCCACAGAAATGGCGCGTGCAGCAACGCAAGACATCAAGACCATTTCGGAACGGATGAACTGTGGGTTTCGGGATCCCGATTGCAGTAGGGATTAGAGGAAAAGAGGTGAGAGTCAAGCTCCGTCCCTATTGACAAATAGCCTGTCCCCCCTGATAATGAGTACATTCATTCTATAACAGAATAATGAGAACAAAGAGGGTTACGTGCGTGAGATATTAAAATCCAGGAAGATGGACAATGTATGCTATGAAATCCGCGGTCCCCTCCTGAGAGAGGCGAAACGCCTCGAAGAGGAGGGATACACGATCATCAAGCTGAACAGTGGCAATCCACCCGCTTTCGGCATCAACTCACCGGACGAGATAATCCATGACGCCATTCTCAACATCCGGTCGGCCCAGGCATACGGCGATTCGAAGGGACTCTTCGCGGCGCGCAAAGCGATTATGCAGCAATGCCAGCTTGCGGGCATTGAAGATGTGCAGATTGAGGACATTTATGTGGGCAACGGCGTGAGCGAAATGATCATGATGGCCATGCAGGGCCTTCTCAACAACGGCGATGAAATGCTCGTTCCCTCTCCCGATTACCCTCTGTGGACGGCGGCCATTAATCTGTCCGGAGGGAAAGCCGTTCACTATGTTTGCGACGAGGCGTCCGATTGGAATCCGGACCTCAAAGACATGGAATCGAAGATCACGTCAAGGACCAGGGGCATTGTAGTAATCAATCCCAACAATCCCACGGGTGCCGTCTATCACAGAGACGTTCTGCTTAAGATAGTTGGCTTGGCGGAAAAGCACGACCTCATAATATATGCCGATGAGATCTACGACCAGATCCTTTACGACGGCGCTAAACACGTCCCGCTGGCTTCACTCTCGAAAGACGTCCTCTTCGTCACCTTTAACGGATTATCAAAATCACACCGCATTCCGGGTTTGCGGGCGGGGTGGATGATAGTAAGCGGCAATAAACATACAGCCCGAGATTACACAACTGAGGGGCTGGACACGCTGGCAAACATGCGCATGTGCGGCAACATGATCGCTCAGTTCACTATACAAACGGCACTCGGCGGTTACCAGAGCCTTATCCAGTTGATTTCTCCCGGCGGAAGGCTGTATGAACAGCGCAAGGCCGCCTATGAGTCCTTTACGGCCATACCGGGTATTTCCTGCGTCAAGCCAATGGGCGCGCTCTACCTCTTCCCGAAAATCGATGTGAAGAAATACAAAATCCACGATGATCAGAAGTTTCTCCTCGATTTTCTCCTGGAAAAGAAAGTATTGATGGTGCAGGGAACAGGATTCAATTGGAAGGCGCCGGACCATTTCCGCGTTGTCTTCCTGCCGACCGTTGAAGAGATCAGGACTGTCGCTCAGCACATGACAGACTTCCTGAAGGAATACCGCCAAACTTAGATTCTACAATTTTCAACCCGTTAAGTGACCGGCGCGGCCGATTACGCGAACCGATTGACCTGTTCTCCGTTAGAGACCACAATCATCTTTACCTCTATAACGTTAGGGACACCCTGCAGCCCCTTGATTACCTCATCGCTCACCTTCCCATCCACATCAAGCAGCGCTATGGCGAGACCGCCCTCAGCTTCCCTGCCGACATGCATACCGCCGATGTTGATCCCCTTGCTCGCCAGTGCCGTACCGATGCTTCCCACGATCCCCGGTTTGTCCTGGTGATAGGTAAGCAACATGTTGCCGGCCAGATTTGCGTCGACAGCGATCCTGTCCAATCTGATCAATCTCGGCGCCTTCTTACCGAGTAGTGTTCCATAGGCAGCCCTCTCGATCTTCCCCTGGGTCAGCTTTATTCCGAGCAGGGATGTGTAGTCATCGTGCTCCTTCCCCTTGACCTCCTTGATCTTTATACCCCGCGACCTGGCAACAGTCGGGGCGTTAACATAGTTGACCCCTTCGAGATGAGGGGCGAGGATATTCCTGAGGATAGCCTGGGTCAGGATCTTTGTCTCCACCTCAGAGATATCCCCCATGTATTCGATCTCTACTGCCTCTATGGGGAATTCACTGATGGAAGAAATGAAGGTTGCGAGCCTTTCCGAAAGCGCGATGTAGGGCGAGAGCTGCCTCTGCACCTCGATCGACACGGGTGGAACATTGACGCTGTTCTTGATCACCCCGTGGACCGCATAGTCGACGATCTGGTTTGCAATGTCTATGGCGACCTTCGACTGGGCCTCCTTGGTCGACGCTCCGAGATGCGGTGTGCATACGACCTTCTCAGATAGGACGAGGGGATTGCCGGCGGGAGGCGGCTCTTGCTCAAAGACATCCAGACCGGCTCCACTGACCTGTCCGCTCATGAGCGCTTCGTACAAGTCCTTCTCGTTGACGATCCCTCCTCTTGCGGCGTTAATGATGATGACACCTTTCTTTGTTTTGGCGAGGGCACCCTTGTCGATCAGATTCCTGGTAGAGGGAAGCATCGGGACGTGGACCGTTATGAAATCGCTGGTCTTGAGGAGGGTGTCGAGGTCGACCAGCATGATGCCTTTCTTCCGCGCGATTTCAGGTGACGCATAGAGATCGTGGGCTATAACCCGCATTCCCAAAGCGTGCGCCTTCTTCGCCACGATCATCCCGACGTTGCCGATCCCTATGACGCCAAGGGTCTTTTCCTGGATCTCGACACCCATAAGGGCCTTCTTTTCCCACTTCCCCTGCTTCATCGTACTGTCCGCCAGGGTTAGCTTCCTCGCCACTGCAAACATGAGGGCCAGTGCGTGTTCGGCTGCAGCAAGGGCATTTCCCTGCGGGGTGTTCATCACAACGATGCCCTTTTCCGTCGCAGCCGCAACATCCACGTTATCCACCCCTATACCCGCTCTGCCGATCACCTTCAGGTTGTCCGCCTTTTCGATGATGTCCCGCGTCACTGTTGTTGCGCTCCTCACAATGAGAGCGTGGTACTTGCTAATGATGTCTCGAAGCTCTTCCTTCTTGAGGTCGGTCTTTACGTCCACGGAAAGGTTGTGGGACCTCAAGATGTCAACGACCTTGTCTGACATTGCGTCTGCGATGAGGATATTCACGGGACCTCCTTGTATGGATTCTTGGGACATCCGGTTGTTTCCGAAATGCCCTTTTTCCATGTCAAATTCGTAGCCTACCGATTGTATCCCATTTCGTGCTCTGCAACAAACTTTTTTATCTATCATTGGGGCTTGCGTCGCCCCCTCCAACAGCAAAGCTGTCGGAGCCGCCCCCTCTCGCTCGCCGTGCTCGCTAGATAGATTTCCACGGGCAGAACCAAGAGCTGCACCGTGGAAATCTATTCCTATCTAGCGATTGATTACCCCCATAGCAGCGCAGACAGGTTACGGTGATAATACACGTCGCCGCAACAATTGCTAATGGCCCGTGCAAAAAACAACCCAAGTGTATATAGTGTAGTACCATGCGGCACGTGGGGCAATTACTCAAAAGAGAAGACGTTAGGGGTTACATAAAGCATAGCTGGGAAGTGGCCTGGCCCATGACCCTGATCATGTTCTACGACTTTCTCGTGGGGCTGACCGATGTCTATGTTGCAGGACGCGTGGGCAAAGACATACAGGCCACCTATGGATTCGTAATACAGCAGTATTTCATCCTCATCGTCATCGCCAATGCGCTCACCGTCGGGACCGTCTCCGTCGTTTCGCGCCTCTTTACATCCGGCAATAAGGATGAATTGAGCAAGGCGGTCTTCTCGGCCCTTGTCTCCTCGGCTGTTGCAGGTGTAATTCTCGCTGCGCTCGGTTACATCCTCGCGCCATGGGTCGTGAGTCTGCTCAACGTCCCTCCTGAACTGAAAGCGTTGAGCGCTCCATTCATAAGGATATACGCTGCAGGCTTGCTCTTCCACTATCTGCTTATCAACACTAATGGCGTGCTCAGGTCATGCGGCATGATCAAGGCTTCTTTGAAGACCATGACTACGGTCTGTCTCGTCAATGTCGCACTTAATCTGTTGCTTGTTTTCTGGACGCCTCTCGGTTACAGGGGCATTGCGGTTGCAACTGCCACAGCTGTCTGCACGGGCAGCCTCATGAACCTCCGCTATGTCGGATCCTTGCTGATCGATTCCAAAAGGTTTTCGCTTGCCCTCATTAAGAAGATGTTCAACATAGGCTGGCCCATGGGCGCGCTTCAGGTACTTTGGCAGCTAGGTTCCATGGCCTTATTTCTTATCCTGAGCATGTTGCCGGAGCACAGGGTGGAAGTCCTCGCAGCACTGACCAATGGCCTCCGGCTTGAGTCGGCAATCTTCCTTCCCGCTTTCGCATTCAATATGGCAAACGCGGTGGTGATCGGAAACTGTCTCGGAGAGCGTAAACCGGAGGACGCATACAGGACCGGGCTCGTGACCATGATGATAGGCGTGAGCATAGTTTCAGCATTGTCGCTGGCCGTGATATTGAATGCCCGTTGGATCGTGCCGCTCCTTTCCCATAACGACGTCGTTATCAAAGAGACGGTATGGTACATCTACATCAACATGATCGGCGAGCCGATAATGGCGTCCGGAGTGATCCTGGGAGGCGGATTGAGCGGTGCCGGAGATACGCGAAGCGTGCTTGCCCGGATTGCCGTGAGTGTCTGGCTCGTGAGAATACCGCTCTGCTATATCTTTGTGGTGCTGCTGGGCTACGGGCCGATCTCGGTCTGGTGGGCCATGAATATATCGCAAGCAGTACAGGCCCTGCTTGTTTACCAGCGGTACTCAAGCAGGAGATGGCTGACCGATGCATGATATAATGAAATGCCATTTAGGGCAGATTTCTTGTGGAAAAAAGAAATGACGATTCTACCACGGAGGCACAGAGGACACAGAGGAAAGCCATACGCTCTGACCGGATATGGGGAGACGGCCATATCCGGTCACCTGTACCCCTGCGGAGCACGGGCATCCCTTCGGGATACGAGGATTCCTGCGCGATACAAGTACTTGCTACACCTACGCGGAGCGTCGGTGTGTGTCCGGAACAGTATCTCCACTGTTCCGGACACGATAGTATCGTTTCTCCGTGGCGTACTTCTCCGTGTCCTCTGTGCCTCCGTGGTGATCATAGTCTTTGGCAGATCCGACACAACCGAGAGTGAAAGAAGAGGAGAATGGCCATGATGAATAAACAAGAGAGTGATGCTGCGAAGTGGGTAACCGAATTTATCGAAAACCTCGTCGTATCCAAAGAGAACACCCTCAAGAATGCAAGCAACGACCCGGCGTGGAGCAAACCCCTCGTCGGATTCTCGCGAGGCGATGACCCTATCTTTTCCGAAATGAAGGAGGACATCGGCCCTTTCTTCATGACGCCGCACGAGATCTTTGCAAAGACGTTTCCTTCTATTGATGTGAAGCCCGAGGATCTGACAGTGATAAGCTGGATACTGCCGCAGACAGAGGCGACAAAGCGAGAACACAGGAAAGAGACCAGTAACCCTTCTGAGGGATGGGCGCGGTCAAGAAAATATGGCGAGGAGTTCAATGCAAAGCTCCGCAAACAGCTTGCAGAGATGCTCAACGAGGCAGGGTACGAAGCCGTTGCCCCAATCGATTCTCCTTTCTGGACTCAAAAAATGTCAGATAAGTACGCCCTTTCTTCGACGTGGTCGGAACGCCATGCTGCCTACGCATCAGGCCTTGGAACGTTCGGACTGTGCGACGGCCTCATTACACCCGTCGGCAAAGCGATGCGCTGCGGGTCAGTAGTGGCTCACATCCGGATACCGCCGACGCCAAGGGCTTATAAACATCACCAGCAGTACTGCCTGTTCTTCGCCAAAGGTACCTGCGGCAAGTGCGCGGATCGCTGCCCGGTCGGCGCCATTACCAGGGAGAAGGGACACGACAAGGAAAAATGCAGGACTTTTGTTTCGGGCAAGACAAAGGAGTACGTTATCTCCCACTTCGGGTTTGAGTGCTATGCATGCGGATTCTGCCAGGTAGGCGTGCCCTGTGAATCGCGCATTCCGGTGAAGGAGTGATAACATCCACGAGGCGGCGGAAGCCTGTTATGCGGTCTTCTGCCCTCTGCCTGCTCCTTCTTTCTTGCGCTTTGTTGCAGGTGTCATGTCCTGCACGCATGTTCGAAGATCTGAGCGCCCGCGATCTCAAAAAGAAGATGGACGAAGGCACCAGAATGGTTATCGTCGATGTGAGAACCTCTCGAGAGTACCAGGATGGCCACGTACCGACCGCTGTTAACGTGCCTACTGATAAATTTTCTCTTCTCAGGCCGACGCTTCCACAGGATAAGACGATGTTGCTGGTTTTTTATTGCAGGGGCTACGGCTGAGACACTGCTACAGGGGCCGCGGTGGCGGCTCGAAGCCTCGGATACACAAATATCGTAACATTTCTCGGAGGATTTCCCGAGTGGCACGCCAAAGGCTATCCGGTTGAAAAATAGCAGGGTCCAGGGTCCGGGGTCCAGGGTCCAGAGTGAAAGGGACTGAGACCCCCACGACCTTGTCTTCTTGTTCTTGCATCCAGTCCTTTTTTACAGTAAGTTAGAAGCGATTTCTGTTGAATCCTGCGTAAAAGAGCAAGGGGGACATTGCTATGTTATTTTCGCAGATGTTTATGCCCACTATGAAAGAGGACCCGAAGGAAGCGGAAGTCCTCAGCCATCGCCTCATGCTGAGAGCAGGCTTCATACGGCGACTTGCCTCAGGCGTCTACACGTGGCTGCCGCTGGGACTCAGATCCTTGAGAAAAGTTGAGAATATTGTGCGCCAAGAAATGAATAAAAAAGGCGCACAGGAAATCCTCATGCCTGCTGTGCAGCCGAAAGAACTGTGGGTTGAAAGCGGGCGCTGGGATTTTTACGGCAAGGAACTTCTGAGGTTCAAAGACCGGAACGATCGTGAACATTGTCTCGCTCCAACACACGAAGAGGTTGTGACCGATCTGGTCAGGAGAGAGGTGCGCTCGTATCGCGAACTGCCGCTCATCCTTTATCAGATACAGACAAAATTCCGGGACGAGATCAGACCTCGCTTCGGCGTGATGCGCGCCCGCGAGTTCATCATGAAGGATGCGTACAGCTTCGATGCCGATGAAGCAGGCGCAGAGAAAAGCTATATGGCCATGTACGATGCGTATGAGCAGATTTTCAGGCGCTGCGGGCTTCGTTTCCGCGCGGTCGAGGCTGATACAGGGCAGATAGGGGGCAAATTTTCGCATGAATTCATGGTGCTCGCCGAAACAGGCGAAGACACAATTATCTCCTGCAACAAGTGCGGCTACGCGGCAAACCTTGAACGGGCCGAGGTGCGCGGCGTGGCGAAGTCGATCACCAGGAAAGGCGGCAGTTTCAGAAAAGTGGAGACCCCGGGTAAGAAGAAAGTTGAAGACGTGGCTTCATTCCTCGGCGTCGAGCCCTCCAGGCTGATAAAGACATTGCTCTACAATACTGATAAAGGCACGATCGGTGTTCTCGTGGCGGGCGATCGCGAGGTTAATGAAACCAAGCTTAAGAATCTTCTCTCCCTGGAATTGCTCGCACTGGCGGACGAGCAGACGATTGAGCAGGTAACGGGTGGTCCTCTCGGCTTTTCGGGTCCGATCGGACTTGCTATACCACTGTACGCGGACCTTGACGTGCTCTGCATGGAAGACTTTGTCGTTGGTGGTAATCAGCGCGACGTTCATATGATCGATGTTAATCTTGGAGATTTCCACGTGAAGGATTTTGTTGACGTAAAGGTTGCGTGCGTTGGAGACGCCTGCCCGCGATGCGACGGCTTTCATAATTCGACGCGCGGCATAGAGGTCGGACATATTTTCAAGCTCGGCACAAAATACAGTAAGTCGATGAACGCCACTTTCCTGGACCAGGAGGGAAAAGAAAAACAGATGGTCATGGGCTGCTACGGCATAGGCGTTGGCCGAACCGTTGCTGCCGCCATAGAACAGAACAATGATCAGTTCGGCATGATTATGCCCATCAGTATCGCGCCATTCGAAGTTGAGGTGCTGCCGGTCAACACATCACATCCCGAGAGCATGGAAGTTGCGAATGCGATCTATAAGAATTTACTGGCCAAAGGCGTTGATGCGGTGCTCGATGACCGCAACGAGAGGCCCGGTGTAAAGTTTAAAGATTGCGATCTGATCGGCATACCGCTACGCGTGGCAGTGGGAGAGCGAGGCCTCAAGGAAGGCATGGTCGACATAAAAATGCGTACCGAGAAAGAGCCGGTCCGGGTAGCCAAGGATGAAGCTGTAGGGAGGGTACTGGAATATGTGGCGCAGTTTCGTGACTTCTGATTATACGCCCAGAGAAGAGCTGCTCAAGCGCATCAACGGTCTCAAGCAAAAAATGGCTGAAGCGGGAATCGCTTTCTCAGTCATCATGCAGAATGCGGACCTTTTTTACTTCAGCGGCACAATACAGAAAGGCGTGATGGTGGTACCGCTCGAAGACGAACCTCTACTTTTTGTGGAGAGAAGCCTGGAGCGCGTGAACGCGGAGACACCACTCGCCGTCACGCCGGTGAAGAGCGACAAAGAGATAGGCGCCATCCTCCAGCAAAAAGGCGTGTTAAAAGGAACGGGAGGAATGGAGTTGGACGTTGTGCCGGTCACAGTTTTTGAGAGGTTTAAGAGATTGATCGGCTTCGAGACTTTTGTGGATGTAACGCCGCTCATACGCGAACTGCGGATAATCAAGGGCCCGTTCGAGCTTGATCAAATAAGGCGTTCCGGCCGGATCATTTCGCGCATCTTTGAGAAGGCAAGGGATGTAGTCAGCGAAGGAATGCGTGAGATAGATATCGACGCGGAACTTGTTGCGGAAGGGAGAAGATACGGGCATCAGGGTTTCCTGCGGATGCGCGGATTCAATCAGGAGATGATGAACCTGTATGTGACCGCAGGGCTAAGCAGCGGCGTTCCTTCCAATGCTGACGTGCCCATATCAGGGCTCGGGCTCACCGCGGCAATCGCCCAGGGTTCTTCATTGAAGCTTGTGGAACGAGGTGTCCCGGTGCTGGTCGATTACGGCGGCGGCTACAACGGATACGTGACAGATGAGACTCGCGCATACGTCGTCGGCGAAATGAAGGAGCGTTTCAAGAAAGGCTATGAGGCTGCAAGAGAGATCGTGGAAGACGTCACAGCCTTCGGCCGCGAAGGCGTCGACTGTACGGAGATATTTAATCGTGCGCGCCAAATCGTAACAGCGGCGCATCTGGAAGAGCACTTCATGGGTTTCGGCGAGGGTCAAGTCTCGTTCATCGGCCATGGCCTTGGGCTCGAGATTAATGAGCTGCCGGTCTTCACTGCGCGTCACAAGAGGCTCCTCAGGGAAGGGATGGTCTTTGCTTTCGAGCCTAAATTTATTTTTCCCGGTGAAGGGTCGGTGGGGATCGAGGTAGATTTTATAGTGCATAAGGATAAGCTGGAACGGGTGGTAGATTTCCCAACTGATATCGTGTCTGTGTAGTTGGGCCAGGACGGCCACGTCAAAAGTCCATCTGCTTTGTCGCCCTTCGCCCCGTGCCGCTACGACGTACCTCCAGGTACGCCTCCGCGCCCCAAGACTCGGAGCTTCGCCGGGTACCCGTGAAGCTCTTGTCACGGGTGGTGGAGCTTTTTACTGTGCCGTCCCAGTTTTGTTGCAAGATTATCCGTTCCCGTTATTTTGGGACGGTAGAACTTTCTACTTTGCCGTGATTGTAAGGTTTCTCGTCTCTGAGCATTTTACGACTCTATGTCGTGCGATACGTAAGGGTCGGCATTTCATGAGTGACTGTGCGGGACGGGAGGACGTTTTCGGAGCGAACATCGAGGAAGGTCTGGGGACCCGTAAGTGCAGGCGAGTGGTGCCGCACATCTTATTGGTGCGGCACGATGCGTCCGACTCCGATGCTTGATGGAACGGAACAATGCAGATTTGCGAGCTGCCGCAATGACCGACAGTACCCGAGTGGTTCGCAGTCAAAAAGCATCGAACTCGCCGGAACGTCTGACGGGTCAGACCTGGAGCGCCTAGAGAGCGGAGAAAACGGTGCGAGCGGCCTGCCCCGTTTTGTTCTGATTTCTCTGGCAGCGAAAGTGAGTAGCCATGCCTAACTCTATTATTAATGCTGAGCTGACGCCGAAGAGTGAAATAGTGCAGCGCATTGACGGCCTTAAGCGAAGTATGGCTGAGGCCCGGCATCGATTTCTGCATCATTCATGCAAAACGTCGATATGTTTTATTTCACGGGTACCGCTCAGAAGGGCATGCTCGTGGTTCCGGTCGATCGCGACCCGATCTTCTTTGTTGAGAAGAGCGTTGAGCGAGCCCGATTGGAAACTCCGCTCGCTGTTACCCCCATTGGGAGCGACAGGGAAGTAAATGAGGTCCTGCGCCGCAAAAAGATACTCAAGGGCACAGGCGGCATGGAGCTTGACGTAATTCCCGTCTCTGTTTTTGAAAGATTCAAAAGGATCATCGGTTTCGAGAATTTTCGAGATGTCGGGCCTGACATCAAGATACTGCGCGCAATAAAGAGTCCATTTGAAATTCAGCAAGTCAAGAAGTCCGGCGCGATCATGCGCCATGTCTTTGCAAAGGCGAAACGTTTCGTCCGTGAAGGCAGGAGCGAATTGGACATCGACGCAGATCTGGTCGCGGAGGGCAGAAAGCGTGGACATCAGGGATTCTTGAGGATGCGCGGATTCAATTTGGAAATGACAACTATCACGGTGGCCGCAGGCTACACAGGGGCGCTGCCATCCCCATCCGACGTGGCAGTTGGAGGCATGGGTGTCACGCCTGCCGTACCGCTGGGTTCGTCCTTCAAGATTCTTGAGAAGGGTGTCCCCATTAGTATTGATTACGGTGGGGGATACAATGGATATGTTACTGACGAAACGTACGTCTTCGTGATCGGTACCCTCAACAGGATTTTCAGGAAGCCCTACGAAGTCTCACGCGAAATTATAGAGGACGTTGCGGTCTATGGCAGGGAAGGAGTAGATGCTGCAGAGCTTTACCATAGGGCCGCAGGAAGGGCGAAGAAGGCTCACCTGGAGGACTATTTCATGGGATTCGGAGAAGGCCAGGTCTCTTTTGTGGGGCACGGCCTGGGCCTTGAGATCAATGAACTGCCGGTCATTACTCCAAGGCACCATATCATTTTACGAGAGGGTATGGTCTTCGCCTTTGAGCCCAAATTTGTGCTGCCGGGAAAAGGTGCGATAGGGATGGAGGTCGACTTCATCGTAAGAAAAGACCGCCTGGAACGAGTCACGACATCTCGCTCGACATTGTCTACGTTTAGGACGGCTTCGTCAAAACTCCAGGACGGCGTGGCAAGAATCCACGAAGCAAGATTGTCTCGATCTATTAAAGAAACGGTTGGTCGGATCGCACCTTTTCTCCGCTCTCTAGGCGCTCCGGGTCTGACCCGCCGGACGTTCCGGCGAGTTCGATGCTTTTTGACTGCGAACGCTTTTCGTACTGTAGCGCACTTTGGCAGCTCGCAAATCTGCATTGTTCCGTTCCATCAAGCCTCGGAGTCGGACGCATCGTGCCGCACCAAGAAGATGTGCGGCACCACTCACCTGCACTTACGGGTCCCCAGCCCTTCCGCGATGTTCGCTCCGAAAAGGTCCGCCCCGACCAACCGCAGAGCAACCTCTACTCTGTCACGAAACGTGGATATATATTATCTCAAGCCTCGTGCTGGTTAGTACCAATCAGAATTCGGGGATAGAGCGAGGCGGCAGCGAGGAGCCGAGGAAGGCGTACTAAATGTACGTCGACGAAAGCGACGCAGCGACAACGAAGCTCTATCACTGAAGGCTGATTGGTGCTAGGCCGGGATGATTCGGTGGAGAATAAAGCTGACTATCGAAAATAGTAAACTGAAGAGAAGGGCCCAGCCGAAGCTTCGCACCTCGAAACCGGGCACGATGGCGGACGTGAGGAGCACCAGCAACGCATTGATGACAAAGATAAATAAACCTAGCGTCAGCAAGGTCAGCGGGAAGGTGAGAATTACGAGAATCGGTCTCAGAATAGCATTGACCAGACCAAGCACCAGTGCGGTCAAAAGGCCGGCAAAGAAATTTCTGATGGTTATTCCCGGCAACAGGTATGCTGCAACCAGCACAGCCAGTGTCGTAATCAGCCAGTTAAGTAGAATTCCCATGAGTGCGTCCCTCGCTATTCAATCCACCAGCGCGGAAGACTGCCGCGCCATTGCAACAGCTGTTGCTTGAGAACTTCCCGCGTGGAGATGAGCTGGGCCATCTGGGCTTCCTTGAACTGCAGGTCTCGCGAGAAAGTGACTCCCACAGGCAGCAGCGACTGCAATTGAGTATACTTCTCTGCTGACAGGTCGGCGTTGGTCGTGGGCTGGCTCTGGACCACATCAATGATGTAATCCACTCTCTGTTTGAGTCCCTGAAGGTCTTGGATCCGTCCGAGGAGTTCCAGCTGCTGGGCAGAGAGGGTCTCGTACCGTTGTTTGAACGACTGTTCCAACGGGCTCATTTCGTAAGTCTGTTGATACCCTTCCTCCTGGGCCACTGAAATGACCGGCAGAAGGCACAGAAAACCGATTGCCAGGAAAAATAAAAAAATAGGTTTCATGTGAGACGCTCCAAAGGTTAATAGCCTGCAAAAGAAATATAGGTACTCGTGCCGATTTTTGCAAACTGCGTAGTACAAAAGTATTAATAAAGTACTAATTTGTAAAGGATTTTCCAATATGGCCGACAATATTTTAAGTTGGATAATGGTTCAAGAAGAAATCATAACTGTGGGAAAGCGGGCATAGCAATGGAACTTCAGGAGAGCTTGCTGCGCATCGCTTGTTTTAAGCTGGCACGCAATAGACTCTGGCAGATGCGGCTGATTGATGCCGAAGAGGTCGAATGCCTTGCCGATTCATTTTATGAGATCGCGATTAATCATATGGAGCTTATCTGGACAAAGAACAGGGATCCGAATCTTCTGGTACGTGCCGTTCGGTTCCTTGAGCTCATAGATGGCAATTCCCTGACTGAGGATGACGCCCAGTGGTTTCAGCAGAGTCTCTCCATGCTGGTAGAGCTCGCCTGTCCCAGTGTGCGCCACACCGATGAAACATCTGAGTTCCTTGACGATCTGGAAAGCGGGATAGTAGAGGCGCGCCTGGAGCGGATCGAGTAAGACAGGGTCCCGGGGCCAGGGTCCCGGGTCCAGCAGAACTGAAGAGCAAGGGCCCCCGGTACCATACTACAGCATGCAATAAATTTGATAATGCTACGAAAGGCACTTCAGGGCTTTTGGATAAAGGGGCGATGTGCGTAAAAATGCAAAGAGTAGTGAACCAATATTTTCTGGCGTAGTTACGGGACCCCGGACCCTGGCCCCGGGACCCATGAATGTCCTATTCATCAAATCAGGAATGTTCCGTTCTTGTAGACGAGCTCGCCATCGGCGAATATCTGTCCGCCCTTCTTCATATCGGCCAGTAAATCCCAATGAATTGGTGACTCATTCTTGCCGCCCGTCTCTTTGTACGTAGCGCCGAGTGCGAGGTGAATCGTTCCACTCATCTTCTCATCAAAAAGCATATTCTTGGTGAAGCGGCGTATTCCCGCGTTCGTACCTATCGCGGCCTCTCCGAACCTTTTTGCTCCCGGGATCTCGAAGATCTTATCGAGTAGCTGTTTTCCTTTCTTTGCAGTCCACTTTTTTACTTCTCCTCGCTCAATCTCGAGCGTGATATTCTCTACTTCTTCGCCCATGTAAATACCGGGGAAAGAGAAGGTCACTCTGCCCTGAACCGAATCCTCTTCCGGCGCGGTGAATACCTCACCTGAAGGCATATTATGGCGGCCATCGGAGTTGATCCATCTGCGCCCCCGCGTCGTGAAAGAGAGATCAATGCCTGCTCCGGTAATATGTATACTGCGTCGCGCATTCAGGAAGTCGACGATGTGCTGCTGCGACGAGCGGATCTTCTGCCACTCTTCCTCCGGGTTCTCTGCATAGAGGAAACAGGCTGAGAAGACGAGATCTTCATATTCGCTTCGCGAGAGCGAGCTTTCCTGGGCTTGCGCATCTGTTGGGAATTCACAGAGAGTCCACCTGAGCGCCCCGGTGGATGCCCGCTTCATGAAATGCTTTTTGATCTGTGTCTGCGCGATGGCAGCCTTCTTCTTTTTTTCTGCGTCTACGGACTGCAGTTCTTTGAGGTTGAATGGAGCCCGTACAGTGAGGAAAGCGTCATACGTTTTAACCGCGTGAGAATACATAGGTGAAACGTGCCGCAGCTGCGCATCTTGCGCATGATCGTAGAAAATCTTGGACATTCCATTGAAAGCCATCTGGATTTCAGGGTGAGCGCCGGCATCGAGTGCCTCTCTGTACACCTCTCTGAGAAGCGGCTCCGCGAGGTATGTGGAGTTGATGAGGAGCTTATCCCCCTTCTTCAACCCCAGCGAGTAACGAACCAGCAATTTGGCATACTTTTCATAAACATCCTTCATGGCTGAACCCCCAATGCTATATCAAAACCAATTTTTATCGCAGATAAAGGCGGATAAAAGCTTATGATGAACGCCGATAGGGAAGCATTGCCCGGATAGGGATACAGCGGCTATCCGGTCAATCACCCGCACCTCCGGTGGGGTGAGACACTTGCGCGGGAGCGCTGAAGTGTGGTCTGCATTGGCGTCTTATCACAATGCAGACCACAGGCATACTCATCTGTGTACATCTCTCTTTGCCTTTATCGGCGTATATCTGCGATAAAGATTTTATTCCGTCTTTCCATGACCCATGACCCATGACCCTTGACCCGTGACCCTCTCTCTCACACCTTCACCAGCATGTACTTCCGCTCGCCCAGGCCCAGCTTCTGTGCGTGGTCAAGCTGTACGTTCCAATCAATAGTGGGATAGACCGCTCTGAACTTATCTTGACCGCTTTTCAGGGTCCGCTTGATCACTGTGCCGGGCAGAGACTCCTCGTTGTTCACCAGATCTGCGCTGGCAGCATCTATCGAAACGGGATCGAAGGATGCTAGTATGCCAACGTCTTTAACAATCGGTGCATCGTTACAAGGATAGCAATCGCAGGCAGGGCTCACATCAACAATGAAGTTAAGGAAGATAGTATTCTTTTTCCCCTGAAGCACGCCGTAAGCATGCTCCACCATCTTCTTCTGGAAGAGATCTCCATCATCGGTCCACTCGATTTCAATGGCGCCCTCAGGGCAGATGGCGATGCATTCGCCGCAGCCGATACAGCTTCTGCCTTCGACGCTTGCCCTTTTTCCCTCGTTCAGCGAGATCGCTTGGGCCGGGCAGTAATCAAAACAGATTTTGCAGCCTTTGCATTTTTCGATGTTGACATGAGGAGCAAGCGTGCTGTGCTGAACAAGCTTTCCCTCGCGCGATGCGCCTCCCATGCCGATGTTCTTGAGAGCGCCGCCAAAGCCGGAAAGCTCATGCAACTTGAAATGTGTAACTACGATCATGCTGTCTGCTTCAACGATTTCCCTGGCGACGGAAACTTCTTCAAGCGTCCCGCCCGGCACTTTGATCTTGACACCATTTGCGCCACGAAGCCCGTCGGCGATGATGATCGGACAGCCGACGCACGAGTAATCGAAGCCATTCTGAACTGCGGTGTCGAGGTGAATGACGGCATTGGTACGCGATCCCTTGTAGAGCGTGTTGGTGTCCGTGAGAAACGGCTGAGCCCCTGCGCCCTTTATCTTCTCCACGATGACTCTCAAAAAAACCGGTCTCAAAAAGGCGCAGTTTCCCAGTTCACCAAAATGGAGTTTTACAGCAACCAGGTCATTTTTCTTGCAAGATTTGCCGACCTTCATCCTGTCCAAAAGACCTTCGATCTTGTTGAGCAGGTTCCTGTCCGGACGGGCTTTCATATCGGTGAAGAAGACCTTCGACATGCGCCTCCCTCCTGTCGCGCTTTAATTTAGGCTCGAATTATGATAAAAGTATTGCCGTATTCTTGTCAATAAGCAAGCAATCCTTCGTTTCTTTTGTTTTTCTCGTTTCTTTAGTTTCTTTGGTTAACTAGAGAAACTGAAGAAACGAGAAAAACTAGAGAAACCATAGGAACTGCCGAGGGAGGGAACTCGATGTTAAGTCTTTCAGAAAAGCACGCCATGATCCAGAAGATAGCCGAAAAACTGGCCAAGGAGAGGGTGGCGCCAAGAGCGAAAGAGATCGACGCAACCGGAGCCTTTCCGTGGGACCTGGTAGAACTCTTTAAGAAGCACGGTTTTCTCTACCTGATGCTGCCGGAGGAGTACGGCGGCCTTGACGGTGATATTACGTCGCTCTGCCTGGTCACCGAGGAGCTTGCGAAAGTTTCCGGCACTGCTTCTCTGATACAGCTTGCGCACCACGTGGGCGTGATGCCCATAATGGTAGCAGGGACGGAAGAACAGAAAAAGTATATTTACGGGAAACTCACGGAGCCTGACAAGTCGAACCTCGTCGCGTTCTGCCTGACAGAGCCGGAAGCGGGTTCCGACGCCTCGCACATGAGAACAGCCGCAACGAAGGAAGGCGACCACTATTATCTCAACGGAAAGAAATCGATGATCACAAACGGGGCCAACTCGCAGTTTTTTACCGTGTTTGCCACCACTAATCCGGCGGCAAGGAATGCGGGCATTTCCTGTTTCAGCTTTGAGAAGGATTATCCGGGCGTCATTATTGGTAAGAGCGAAGAGAAGCTTGGCATGATCGGTTCTGACCTGACGGAGCTGATCTTTGAGAATGTGAGGCTTACAAAAGATAACCTGATCGGCAAAGAGGGCAAGGGCTGGGACATCGCCATGGCTACCCTCAACCTGTCGAGGCCCGCGGTCGGCGCCCAGGGCGTGGGGATCGGGCAGGGGGCTCTTGATTTCGCTGTCGAATACGCGTGGAAGAGGGTACAGTTCGGCCAGAAGATCGCCGATTTTGAAGGGATTCAGTTCATGGTCGCAGACATGGCAACCCAGGTTGAGGCGGCCCGGGCGCTGGTCTATGATGCCGCCCTCCTGCTTGACATGAAGGTTTACGAGCGAGACAAGATGAGCGCTATCGGCGTTGACAAACTCTCCGCCATGGCCAAAGTCTATTCGGCGGACACCGCTATGAAGGTGACGACTGATGCAGTGCAGATACTTGGCGGTGTTGGCTACACCAAAGAATACCCGGTCGAACGCATGATGAGAGACGCGAAGGCAACCCAGATATACGAGGGTACAAATCAGGTACAAAGGATCGTCATCGCCCGCGACATATTTCGGAAATTCACATCGTAGCTGATCTTTTTTTAGCTGCACCCCGAACGTATGTTTTATCCTTAAACATTTATTATATTTATTATTTTCTCATATTATGCCAATATAGGCATAGCCGTGCATTTCAAGACCCGAATTAAACGATCAGTTCAGAACAGTGTATCGGATATTTCTGTTCGGCAGCCGATTTTGGCTTGATTAGTCAGCTGGCGCGGGTATCAGTACACGCAAAGACATGTGAACATGGCATATATCTTATTCATTGACGGCGATGATTCTATCAGGGACATGAGCGTGTCCACTCTTGAGCTATTGGGGCACAAGGTGGCCTCAACCGGCTCTTCCACAGCAGCATTTGAGCTGTTCTCCCGGAACCCCGATGTCTTTGATCTTGCAATTCTTGATTACAGCCTTCCCGGCGAGAAGGGAGTCCAACTGGCTCGGCGATTCAAGAAAGTGCGTGGAGACCTTCCTATCTTGCTTTACACGGGGCGCGTAGCCGAAGACATTCTGGAAGAAGCAAAGGCTGCCGGCATTGATCTGGTCGCGAACAAGCCTCTTCTGAGGGAGGAATTGAGAGAATCAATAGGGCAAGTCATGAAAGCGTTCAGTTCTGCCTGCCCGTCGTTCCTATATAGGCCGTTGTTCGTCGACGGCAAGAACCTGGGGCCTGTCGGAAAAATAGTGTCTGAAGCAGAGGGAAGTGATAAGTGTGATCGCGCTGATGAGAAGGTAGAGATTGTTGAGGCTGGAAAAAGCCACGACCCCGGTGGCGAGCATGGGCCCCACGGCCATCCCCATAAATCGTGAAGCATTCAGAAAACCGACTGTTCCCCCGCTTTGATTAAGAAAGAGTGCTATGACGAGCGGTATGGCTGCCGCAGCAAAACCTGTCTGGATCATCCTGACTATCGTAAAGTCCACGATGCCGCGCGTAAAGACAAGCACCGCCTGGAAGACGACACTCATGATCATGAGAAAGACGATCATGCGGAGAACCCCGAATCTCCTGGCGAGTCGCGTGAAGACAAACTGGCCGAGTGCAGCGGTGGCCGTGTAGAACATGACAACAATGCCCGCGAGTTTTAGCGCGGCTGGCTGGTCCATGCTCAGTTGCTGAAATACGTTAGGAAGCACGGCTGGTAGAAAAGAGAGCTGGATCTGCGCAACGAAGCAAACTCCCCACGCGATCAGTATACGCCGGTCGATAGAACGTTTGCCCGCGGTCTTCACAGGCTTTGGGAGTGGATCCATATCAATCACATAGATCTGCGCAAAAATGAAGGATACAAGCAGGAATGCGGCGCCTGCGAGGAAGCCGTTCCGGTAGCCAAGCAGGGCTGCTGCAAATGTGCCGAGCGGCGGTCCGACCATTGGGCCGAGTGTGAGCGCCGCCTGGAATATGCCCATATTGGAGGCCTGCTCTTCCTTCTTTGCGCCGCTGGAGATCAGGATCATGCCCGCGGTTGAAACACCGCCGAATATTCCCTGGATAATGCGAAGCACAAAAAGCACGTGGAGATTGGTGGTAAAAGCCATGAGGGAAAACATGAGCGAATGGGTGAATATTCCCCTCATGTAGAGCGCTTTGGGGCTGTAACGGTGTGCGAGTGCTCCCCATAGCGGCGAGGCGAGCGCCGTAAAGATGGTGGCAAGCCCCACGATAGCGCCTATCCACAGGAGAGTCTCGGCCCGAGAATAAGGGCTCACGTTCAGGATATAGAAGGGCATGAATATACTGACGAAATTGAGCGCGAAAGCTGACCCGAATTGTGTGAGCGCCACAGCCGCAAGGTTCCCCCTGCGTGTTTTCCGATCTGTCATACTTGCTTGCCTTAATACCAAACTGTTGAACCTTTTTTATCGCCGATAAAGGCGGATAGGAGCCATGATGAACGCCGATGGCTCATTTCTTGACCGCCTGTGCGATAGAGCGGCACAGCCGGTCAACCCCAGTCCGGCCGGCGGCGGAGGGGAAGATTTCACCCAGCGGAGCGCTGTGGTGTGTTCAGCATTGTCATAGTATCACAATGCTGAACACCGGCATACTCACCCTTACAGGAGGCTGCGCACTCTGCGAATATCTCATTGCTTCTATCTGCGTACATCTGCGATAAAGAATTTAATCTTTGACATGCCTACTTGCCTATACAGAACTTGCTGAATATCTCGTTCAGTATCTCATCGCTGCATGTCTCCCCCGTGATCTCTCCCAGGCGTGCGAGGGCTTCGCGCAGTTCGAACGCCGCAAACTCCAGAGGCTCCTTCTGCTTGATACATGATGCGGCCCGTTGCATAGCCTCATCGGCGTTGATGAGTGCATCGCGGTGGCGGACGTTGGTGATAAGGATGGAAGGCCCCTTATGTCCCTTGCCCATCGCAGCCTCATGGAGCGCCTCTCTCAAGCTTTCCAACCCCATCCCCGTCAGCGCGCAAACATCGATGGGTGCGAGCTGTTTCGCTGCTATCGGGTCTCGCTTAAGTTTCTGCGGCAGATCACATTTATTAACAGCACTTACTATTCTCTTACTCTTTATCTTCTGATAAATCTCTTCATCCTCTTCAAGGAAGTCTTCAGCATTGTCGAGCACCCAGAGGATAACGTCTGCTGCCGGTATTTTCTTGTTGACGCGTTCGATGCCCTGCTCTTCGACAGCGTCCCGCGGTTTCCTTAAGCCCGCCGTATCTATGATCCTTAACTTGATACCTTTGACGTGGAGAACATCCTCGATGAGGTCTCTTGTTGTTCCGGGGATCGGTGTGACTATGGCTTTTTCCTCCATCAGAAGCGCATTCAGCAAGCTCGATTTTCCGACGTTTGTTCTTCCTACTATCAGCACTTCAAGACCATTCTTGACCGCCCTGCCTTCAGCATAGGAGAAAATAAGCTCCCGCAGCATGCCACGTGCTTTATCGATTGATGCTGTAGTCTCCAGGCCTTCTATCTCAAGCTCTTCTTCCGGAAAATCTATCATGGCCTCAGTGTTAGCGAGCGCCTGTTTCACGTGTTCCCGTGCTGTGCCGATCCTTTGGGAAAGCGCACCTGTGAGGTGGCGCAAAGCGCTTCCCGTTTCCTCATCCGATTCGCTGCGGATGATGTCGAGCACCGATTCTGCCTGGGTGAGATCGATCCTGCCGTTCAGGAAGGCCCGCTTGGTAAATTCGCCTGGTTCCGCAATGCGCGCCCCGTGGCGTACCATCAAAGAAAGTATCTGGCGCTGTGGACTGATCCCGCCGTGGGAGTAAACCTCAGCCATGGCTTCCCGGGTGTAGGTGGATGGTCCGTTCATGAAAACAGCGAAGACCTCATCGACGGTTTGGCGCGATTCGCGGATTTACGATGAAACCAAGGTAAAGACGGCGGGAGGAAAAAGAGTCAACCGGCTTTTTCGGCTGAAAGATGTTTTTTAAGATAGAGTGGGCTTCGGGCCCGCTCATTCGTATGACGCCTATTCCAGCTTCGCCCAGCGCACTGGATATGACGCAAATGGTATCAGGGTCTTGCATTCCTCGATCCAGAAGGAGAAATGACGACCCTTTTGGTGTGGCCGTCTCCTTCGCTGGACGTGCTGATCCCGCGGCTGCTCTTGAAGAGCGTATGTATAATGCGCCTCTCGTAAGGGTTTAATGGTTGGGTCTTGATCGGTTGTCTTGTTCTTCGTGCCTTGTCTGCAAGCTTCTTGGCCATGACGATGATGCTCTTCTTTCTTTTTTCCCTGAAGTCGTTGACATCGAGGAGAAGCTTGAGGTTCTGTTTGTACTTTTTCGCTATGGCAAGTCTGACGAGATGCTGAAGTGATTCCAGGGCTTCACCCTCCCTGCCGGCGAGAGTTTCCTCGTCGTCGGATTCGAGAACAAAGAGTATTCTTTCATCAGCCTTTGTAATTTTCACATCCAGTTTTATGCCGAGCAAATTTGCAATGTCGATCAGGAATTTCTTGCCGTACTCTTCAGGAGTCTCATCGAGGATCTCCTGGGGCGTCTGTGCGGGAGCAGTATGCAGCCGCGCCACAATGCGAACTTTCTTGCTGCCGAGCAGGCCGAGGATGCCTTTTGTATCAACTTCTTTCACCTCGATGTCGAGGTCTCTAACGTCTGCATTCAGTTCCGTTACCGCTTTCTTAACTGCTTCCTCATACGTTTTGCCCTCAAATTCGAAGGTATCATCCATGGTTGTGGCTCCTCCTCACTTGGCCTTCTTGTTGATGTACATCTGCTGGGCAATGGATATCACGTTGTTGACAAGCCAGTAAAGAACGAGACCGGAAGGGAAACCCCAGAACAAAAACGTAAAGACTATGGGCATGAAAAGCATCATTTTTTCCTGCATGGGGTCTGCGGTCGTGGGGGTCATCTTCTGTTGAAGGACCTGCGTGATACCCATGATCAGCGGTAAAACTCGCAGCGGGACTGTGTAGCCGGCCGCCGTAAACGAAAAGAGGTCCTCGGGCGATGCCAGATCGTTTATCCAGAGCATGAAAGGCGCATGCCGAAATTCGATGGCGCCGATGAGCACCTTGTAGAGCGCGAAGAAAACAGGGATCTGAATAACCATGGGAAGACATCCGCCGAGAGGGTTGATGCCTTTTTGTTTGTATATGCCCATCATCTCGGCGTTCAGCTTCTCCTTGTCATTCTTATACTTCTCTCTCAGCTTTGCAATCTGCGGCTGGAGCTTCTGCATCTCCTTCATTGATTTGTAACTTTTCAGGGAGAGCGGATAGAAGATAATCTTGATCAGGATCGTCAGAAGAATTATATCAATGCCGTAGTTGTGGGTGTACTTATTGGCCCAGTTCAGGCCCCAGAGCATGGGTTTTGCCACAATGTCGAACCAGCCGAAATCAACTATTTTTTCTGCCCTGACATCGAGTGACTTCAGAATGGTTATATCGCGGGGGCCGAAATAAAGCTGACCTGAGACTTCTGATTTATCGAGCTTCAGTCTCTCGATGGGGATAAACTGATTGACCTCTTCTATTCTAAGGGAAGGCTTGCTCGCCTCATCCGGGATCCAGATGAAAGCGAAATAACCTTCGTCGAAACCTGCATAATTGTAGCTCTTGTTCTCATCGATCGGTTTTTCCAATTTGGAGATCTGCTCCAGAGACTTTCCGTTGTAGACGAAAGGACCTTTGAAGGCATAGCTCGGTTTTTCCTTCATCGAGATCATGGTGAGATCGAGATAGGTCCTGTCCGGGTCCAGATTCTCGACCGCTACTTTGAGGCCGATGGTGTAGCGGTCAGGGTAAAACGTATATATCTTCTTAACTTTTTTTCCATTGGTCAGGGCGCCGGAAAAGGTGATTGTCTCAGGTGTACTATTGACAGTCAAGCGTTCTCTGTCGGGTATAAATAGTGTCGCATCCGATGCCTGCTGACCGCTCTGCGATTCGAAGAGGACCGGCATCTGGCCGTAGGGCTTGATGTCTTCAAAAAGTTCTTTTCCTTCAGGCGAACCGAGCTTCTCTTTGTATTTGATCAGCCGGACACTTGTTATGGAGCCGCCAAGATCGCTGAGATCCACCTTCAAGAGCGGCGTTTCTACCGTGTACGTCTTGGTTGCCTTTGCAGTTGCTGGAGCGGCAGGGGCTCCTGCGCTCTGCGCTCCCGCAGTGGAAGGTTTTGCGGGTGCCTGCTCGGCCTTTGCCGGAGGCGCCTCTTTGCCGGGCGCTGCTTCCTTGGTAGGAGCCTGGGCAGGAGGCGGCTGTTCTTTGGGTGAAAAGAAATATTGGAAACCGAAGAGTATAATTAAAGCAAGCAGGAGCGCTATCAGCGTCCTTTTTTCCATGTAGTACCTCCGCTATTTTACCGGGTCGAAACCGCCAGGATGAAAGGGGTTACACTTGAGGATCCGGAGTGAGCCGTAAAGCAGGCCCTTGAAAATGCCCTTTTTTTCCACCGCTTCCAGCATGTACGCGGAGCAGGACGGATAAAAACGGCATGTGGTCGGCACGAAAGGCGACAGAAGGAGCCTGTACAGCTTCAGGAGGCTGACAATGACACATTTCATTGCTTTACGGTGCCTGCTAACAGATCCCGCAGCTCAGCACTGACAAAATCCCATCGAATCCTTTCAGGCTTTCTGACAACGCGAACGGAATAGTCGTGGCAGTTCTTAAAGAGATCCTTATTCAGCCTGAAGAATTCTTTTATTACTCTCCGTATCCTGTTCCTCAATACTGCCCCTTTGATTTTTCTCTGGATAACTACGCCGAACCTTTTCCCGGAGTCCTCATTCCTGCTCTCAAAGAGAAGAAAATGGGGGCTGTTCCCGAGTTTTCTCCATCGTGCGCGCTGAAACTCTCGTCTGCCTAATCTTTCGTTTTTGCTGAAGGTAAATGGCATCAAACGGCAAGTCTGTGTCTTCCCTTGGCCCGTCTTCTTCTGATGACGTCTCTCCCCGATTCTGTTCTCATTCTGACGAGAAAACCGTGAGTCCTTCTTCTCCTCTTGTTGTGAGGCTGATATGTGCGCTTCATGTAATCACCCTTTAATTTTTTAGAACCCAGTAGTTAACCATAAGATCTGCGCCCAAGTCAATAAACTAAATGACGTAAACCGCGTTTAATTCTTGATTTTTTGATATAGGGCATGTAAAATTCAACCTTCACCGTTATAATCTTTACTATCCTCGAAAGGAGTCCAGATGAAAAAGTATGAACCTGACGTGATTCGAAACGTTGGCATGTTTTCGCACGTGGGAGAGGGCAAAACGTCAATCGTCGAGTCCATGCTCTTTTTGGCCGGAGAGAATAATAGATTGGGTAGGGTTGACGACGGCACATCGCTGATGGATTATGAGCCTGAAGAGATTGAAAAAAAGGCAACGATTTCCTCGTCTCTTGCCTGCTTTGAATGGAACAAATACAAGATCAATCTCGTTGACACCCCGGGGGACGACAATTTCATTTCCGACGCAAAGCTTTGCATGCGGGTTCTGGACGGGGCCATTATCGTGATGGGCGCCGTTTCGGGGGTGCGCGTGCAGACTGAGAGAGTATGGGAATATGCCAATGAATTCGGCGTCTCTGTCGCGGTGTTCATCAACAAAATGGACCGGGAGCGGGCGGATTTCGAGAAGACTGTTGAGAACCTGCGCAAGGCCTTTACGGACAAGAGCCTCGTGGTCGTGAGCTTGCCCATTGGCAAGGAGGAGGCTTTCAAAGGCGTTGTCGACCTGATTTCCATGAAGGCGTATATCTATAAAGACGACCAGTCGGGCGCGTTTGAGCTGGTCGACATTCCGGGTGATCTGGCGGCAGAGGCGACAAAGTACAGGGAAAAGTTGATTGAGACCGCCGTTGAGATGGATGACGAGGTGATGGAGCGGTACCTCAATGGCGATGAGATAAAGGATGAGGAGATAGAACGCTGCCTGAAAGAGGGGATCTGGAAGAGAAAGCTCGTGCCGGTTATGTGCGGATCGGCAGCCAAAAATATGGGCGTTCAGCTTCTCCTGGACAACATTGCCAGGTACTTCCCGCACCCGCTCGTTAAAGGCGAGGTTGAAGGTGTTGATGCCAAAGGCCAGCCTGCGAAGCGGAAGATGACCGCGACAGATTCGTTCAGCGCTTTTATATTCAAAACCATCACCGATCCCTTTGCCGGCAAGCTGACGCTCTTTAAAGTCTATTCCGGAGAGCTTCATCCAGATAACAGCGTGCTCAACTCGACAAAAGATGAGAAGGAACGGATCGGTCAGATATTTTACCTGGTCGGCAAGAAGCAAAAGCCGGCAGGGTTTGTATCGGTCGGCGATATAGCGGCCGTTTCAAAGCTGAGAGAGGCGGGTACCGGCGATACGCTCTGCGACGAGAAGCACCCGATCATCTACCCGCAAGTGAGCCTGCCGTTGCCGGTGATCTCCTTCTCTATCCACCCCAAGACAAAGGGTGACGAGGACAAGCTGAATACGTCTCTCGCCAGATTAATGGAGGAAGACCTGACCATCCGCTATTCAAGGGACGACCAGACGAGAGAGTTTATTTTATCGGGCATGGGACAGGTCCACCTGGAAGTGGTCTCGGCGAAGATGAAACGAAAGTTCGGTGTCGACGTAGAGTTGAGAGAGCCGAAAGTGCCCTATAAAGAGACGATCAAAGGCCACACCAAGGTGCAGGGCAAGTATAAGCGTCAGTCGGGTGGCAGGGGCCAATACGGTGATACATGGCTGGAGATTGAGCCTTTGCCCAGAGGAACAGGGTTCGAATTCGCCGATAAGATTGTCGGAGGCGTTATTCCCAAGAACTATATACCGTCTGTCGAGAAGGGTATCGTGGAGGCGATGGAACATGGCGTGCTGGCCGGATTCCCTGCCACCGATTTCCGGGTAACGCTCTATGACGGGTCGTATCACGATGTAGACTCGTCCGATATGGCGTTCAAAATCGCAGCATCCATGGGGTTCAAGAAAGGCATGGAACAGGTAAGCCCGATCCTGCTTGAGCCGATCATGAAGATAGAGATTATCGTTCCGGAAGAGAACGTGGGTGATATCATGGGTGATCTCAACGCACGGCGCGGAAGAATCGTTGGTGTTGAGTCCAGGGGTCACAATCAGGTAGTAAAAGCCACCGCTCCCATGGCGGAGATCCTACGGTATGCTCCTGATTTACGCTCGATGACCGGCGGAAGGGGCACGTTCACCATCGAGTTTGCGCACTATGAAGAAGTGCCGGCTCATATCGCCCAGAAGGTCATAGAACAGGCGAATAAAGAAAGGGAAGAAAAAGAAAAATAGGGTCCAGGGGCCGGGGTCCAGGGTCCCGAGAAACAAACGGATCAAAAGGTTCTTGATTTTGACTAACTACTGGCGACTGGACCCGGTGACCCGAGGTTTGAAGTGCGGGCGGTTGTGCAGAGAGTGAGCGAAGCCAACGTTCTGATTCAGAACGAGAGCGTTGGCCGCATTGGCCGCGGCCTTCTCGTCTTTCTGGGCATCGCGAAAAACGACACTCCTCGCGATATCGATTGGATGGCTGATAAGATTGTGAACCTGCGGATCTTCGAGACGCAGGAAGGCAAAATGGACGAGTCGCTCCTCGACATCGGGGGAGATCTTCTTATCGTTTCACAGTTCACTCTCTACGGGGATTGTCGCAAAGGAAGGCGGCCTTCCTTTTCTGACGCCATGGAAGCCGGTGCAGCCAAGTCTTTCTTCGAGCTATTCGTGAAAAAGGCGAAAGAAAAAGTCACAAACGTGCAGACCGGTGTATTTCAAGCCATGATGCAGGTCAGCCTCACAAACGACGGTCCTGTCACCATTCTTCTCGACTCCACACAAGCACAAACTCATCTTCTTCACCTCTATAAACAATATAAATATGGCATCGGGATCATGCCGGGTGCCCTGATCCGGGCCATAGATCGCATCGGCTACGAAAAGGATGAAGTGGTGCTTGTGTCCGGGATCGGCTGCTCCGGGAGATTGCCCGTGTATGTGGATAATGGACCGTGGCCTGCTCTTATGACATTGGCGATGGTGTGCGGGCGAATTCAATGATAGAGCGAGGCGACTAGGAGGATAGCGACGGAGGCGTACATTAGTACGTCGGAGTCGTGCCGACGCGGGCAACGAAGCTATAGCTTAGAATTCAGCCCGCCACTAGCTGGAGCGCTCGGGTTCTATGGGCTGTATGGGCGCCGGTTTTTTCGCTGCAGCCTGATCAGCCGGGTTGGTCAGGAGCTTCGTAAGATTGCGTATCCTGCTTTCCCACGCACTTCCGAACTTTTTATAGCCCCGCAATCCCCTCAGCGCTGTCTGGCGCAGTTCCAGGTAAAGCTGCGGATCGCCGTCCGAGTTGCCGAGTGCCTGGATAGCGGTATTCGGGCGGTGCATGAATGTATCAAAATGGATGATATTGAGCGGATAGGCCAGCTTGTCGCAGCCGGCGCGGTACCAGATTTTTTTGTAGATCTGTTTTGCCTTGCTTTCGTCCAGCTCTGTCACGTTATTCGCTATGCGCCCCGTTGGATCAAGGTCTTTAAGAGTGGTCTGCAGGATTCCGAATTTGGCAGGTCCCTTTACCATTGTCGTTCTCGACCATGCTCTTGCCTTCATGCTTCATGATGAACGTTGTAGCGGTATCGAAGTTGCTGGGTGGTTTTTTCTTTGAGACGACGTGGACCGTATCGGCGGCGTTCGGCTGCGCTACGGCTTGCGTGGGTGGCGTACCGAGCTTCACGTAAGAAGTCAACTGATCTATGCGGGTTCTCATCTGTGTCCTGTTAGGCGCGTACGCTTTAATCCCGTCCTGTAGCGATTTTCTCACCTCAAGGTAGGCTTGAGGGTCCCCTTGCGCCTTCTTGAGTGCTTCAATCCCTGTCCGTGGTCTTTGCACATACGTGTCAAAATGCACGACATTCAAAGGGTAGGGTAGCTTGTCGCAGCCAGCCCTTTCCCAAATCTTTTGATAGATCTGTTTGGCCTTTGTTTCGTCAAGCTGGCTTACGTGAGAGGCGATTTTCCCCTTGGGATCGTAATCTTTAAGGGTGGACTGCATAATGCCATATTTCATCGGGTTGTCGCCCGCTACATACCCCCTCTTGTTCTCGAGCACGAAGCCGACTGCCTTATCAAAGCCGTCTTCTTTGGTGGTCTGCGATGCCATGATTTCGGAAAAAGACTCAGAGGCCGTCCCGGTTCTCGGGGAAGTCGAAGCGGGAACGATCATGCCGCGGTAGATTTGCTTCACATCGTCAATCTCTTGCATAGGGCCTCCTTATCGCGTCCTGGCACGCCTACTCTCTTCAATTCTCGTGCCGCAACAGCCGGGGTCCTGGGTCCGGGGTCCTGGGTCCAGACAAAACTGAAGACCTGATGTGTGACGCATGATGCGTAACAAGACGGTGAGCTTAGATTATTGGCCATTTGAAGGCATCCGGATCGGACAATTAGCCATCAGATGGACGGAATTCATTTTCTCTTTCATTTGTCATCCCGGACGTGATCCGGAACCCAGTTCTCTATTACCGGAAGTCAATACTATGACATCAACCGTGCTCAGCCGCCTGATCTGTTCTGTTGGCAGTTTCAGGACCCTGGACCCAGGACCCCGGACCCGGGTCTCTCGGCCCTTGACCCATAGGGTCTCCTCTGGTACCATTAGACGGCATGGGTACAGACGAGTTTGGCAATGATCCGGCGGTGCGCAGTATGCGCCGTGTTTTCGCGCAGATGGAAGAGCTTCAGCGGAAGATGCTGAAGGCTGCAGCGCTCCCTTCAGCCGACCGCAGGCTGCGTGTGTGGCGTGAGCAAGCTTTGCATATATTCGAGCAAGCGTGGGCAAGGGCCGGCAGACAAGGCCTCACCAGGACCGAGGAAGAGGCAGCGTTGCTCTACGCTCTTTGTCTGGCCCGTATTCTTGAGCGGGGCAGAATCTCTTTACCCCCCGAAGCAATGCCGCGCAACGAGGCGTTGGAGGAAATCATCAAGGAGATACTGAAATGATTCGGGCACGTCTCTTCGGCCGCTGCCGGATTTACCATGACCCGGTTTCTCCGGTATTGAAAGCGCCCGCGAAGATCGGGTGGACGGCCTGGTTCAGGAGCATTGATCTCGTCACCGAGCAGGCCCTGAAAGGTGAGGAGCTCTTGCGACGCACGCGCGGCTGGTGGACCGTGGAACCTGATGACGTGGCGCAGGTGGTCAAGCAGTTCGGAAAGCTTGTTGTGGGGGACGGCGGTGAGCTCATGGTCGAACTCCCTGACGAGAATGCTGCAGAGGCGCTCTCAAAAGCACTTGGCGATAAGTTTGGAGATCAAGTCCAGGTGGCGCCATAACTACATGTCAACGAGTATAGTCTGGATGCTAATGGGTATAGCCCGAATCTGCCTCAAACTTCTTTACTAACCGAAATAACCCTTTGGCCGATTGCTTCGGACAGACACGGTGATAGACTATGAACGTGTATTAAGACGCAGCAAGCCAGCTCGGGGAGGGAACCTATGATACACGTTAAGTACCGGGACAACAGCTATGACTATGTGGACGATACGATTCTCGACTACCTGATCGCGTCCAACAGTATCAAGGAGTTCTATCGCCCGTCGGAAGCAGACTGGGTCGATATACATGAAGCACTCATACGGGGTGAAGGCCTCTCGTACATCGGGCCGGAGCGCCGACGTTCACCGAGCGCCTTGAAAGTATCCTAAGTCTACTGGACAATACCCGTCTATTTTGTCTATCTAGTCCATTTAGTGCAAATCTGGCCAGAAAGACCAAACGACCAGATAGACCAAATAGACCAAATAGACAGCCTTCCGCTTTCACATCCGTACATTTCATTTGACTATCCTGCCATATGGTCTAAAATATTAGAAGGATGGCACGAGAGCCGACAAGACGATCTGATAAGGCAACCGGCGGTCAGCGGCATGTTCTATCCGGCTGATCCCACAGATCTCTCTCGTGATGTCGCGCTCTACCTCGAACAGGCAACACCTGCAGAGATCAGGGGCGAGATAACGGGTCTGATCGCACCGCACGCAGGTTATATGTATTCTGGCGCTGTTGCTGCGTGGGCATACAAGAGCTTGTCGCAGAGAACCTACGATACCGTTATCATAGTAGCGCCCAGCCACAAAAGCTATTTTGAGGGAGCAGCTCTCCAGGAGAAGGGTGGTTACAGGATGCCGCTCGGCATGATAAAGGTCGATGAGGAGTTTGCTTCCGCATTGCTGAAAGAGACGAGCTACGTCCAATCAAATTTTGCCGCGCATCAGGGCGAGCATTCCCTGGAAGTACAGCTTCCTTTCCTGCAGACTGTGTTGAGGGAGTTCCGCATCGTTCCGCTTATTATGGGTACCCAGGATGTTGATCTCTGCGAAGCGTTGGCCTCGGCTCTGTTTCGGGTGATCCAGGGCACCGGAAAGAGGTGCCTTGTCGTCGGCAGCACCGATCTCTCACACTACTACCCATACAGTCATGCGCTGGAACTGGACGGACATGTGGCGCGCAACCTTGATGCGTTCGATATCAGGGGACTGACTCGGGATCTTGCCGGGGACAAGTGCGAAGCGTGCGGAGCAGGCCCCATAATCACTACAATGATGGTCTCGCAGAAGATGGGAGCAAATAGGGGTAAGGTACTTAAATATGCCAACTCGGGTGATGTATCGGGAGACAAGTCATCTGTGGTAGGATACATTTCCGCTGTTTTTTATAAGATGGATAAGGGAGATGGGGACTAAAAAATCAGGGACGGATTTACACTTCACCGATGAAGAACGGGCGCTCATGAAGGAGATGGTCAAGACGACCATAGAGAGTAACCTGTTCGGTAAGAGAGAAAAGCCCCTGGCAGTCCCGCAAAAGCTGAAGGAAAAAATGGGGGCTTTCGTCTGTTTGAAAACACATGGAGAGCTGAAGGGCTGCATAGGCCATATTAAAGGCTTCCTGCCTCTGCATGAAACAATCAAAGAGATGGCACGGCAGGCCGCTTTTCATGATCCGCGTTTTGCCCCGCTCGATGCAGGTGAGTGGAAGGCGACTGAGGTAGAGATTTCTGTTCTGACGCCGATGCAAAAAATCGACGACATCGAGCAGATAGAAATTGGAGTCCATGGTTTGTACATCGAGAAGGGGGTCGAAACGGGTCTATTGCTGCCTCAGGTGGCTACAGAATACGGATGGGACAGGATCACCTTTCTTGAATACGCATGCATGAAAGCGGGCTTACCCAAGGATGCCTGGAAGTCGAAAGAAACCAATATTTACGTCTTTTCAGCCGACGTATTTTGATTGAGAATATGGAAAAGCAGCCGATAGCGGTTGGCTATTAGCATTCAGCCGAAGCGACGCAATCGCCTTTTGCTTTGCTAACGGCTTAGGGCTAAGAGCTAAAAGCTGGTTTAAAAAAGGAGCTTACGATGATAAGTAAACAGATGACGATCGAAGAAGTGGTGCAGAAGTATCCTGAGACGCGCGTCACCTTCGAGCGATATGGGCTTGGCTGCGTTGGCTGTGGAGCAGCGCTTTTTGAAAATATTGAACAAGGAGCGAAAGTTCACGGCATCGATGTGAACGCGCTGATTAAAGATCTTAATAAGCAGATACAAAAGAGCTGATGCCAGTTTGCCTTCATTCATATAGCTTCGTTGCCTGCGTCGGCACGACTCCGACGTACTAGTAGTACGCCTCCGTCGCTATCCTCCTGGTCGCCCGGGTACCCGCGTGCGGGTGCTATTTTTGAATGCAAACTGGCATCGTGTTAATTTGATTCTTATCAGAATCATCCGATCTTGTGACACTATGCGCGACATTGAAAATCTGGTGATCGACACAGTTATTCTGGCCGCAGGCTCATCCAAAAGACTCGGCTTTAACAAGCTTTTTCTGACTCTTAATGGAGAGCCTGTCCTGATGCAAACGCTTCGCCCGTTTCTCAATCTCGGGATGGGCAAGGTTTTTGTCGTCACCGGTTTTGAGCACCAGCGGATAGCCCATCTCCTCAAAGATGCGCCTGTTGTGCTTGTTCACAACAGCTTGTTTGAAGAGGGGATGTCGACGTCTGTAAGGGCGGTATTGCCGTTTCTAGATACGGCTCACGCGCTTTTTTTGCACCTGGGTGATAAACCCTTTGTGAAGGCCGAGATGCTTCAGCGGATGATCGACTCATTTGCCGGAAGGCTCGCATTCGATAATCCTGCCTGTTTACCAGGGTCAAAAGGGACATCCAGCACTCATAGACGTGAGACGCTATTTCGATGAGATGCACACGGTTGAAGGAGATAGCGCATTGAAAGCTATCGTTGAGAAACATAGTCAGGATATACTCTACGTCGAGGGCGACGAAGGGATACTTCTTGATCTCGATACCGAGCACGATATCGATCTTCTAAGAAGGAGGGGATACACGATTGAAAAAGGTTAAGGTGCAGGACGCCATAGGTCTGATACTTGCTCATGACGTGACGGAGATAATACCGCAGCAGAAGAAGGGCGTGGCCTTCAAGCGCGGTAAAGTCATCGAGCCCCAGGATGTCGAGCGTCTCATGGACCTCGGGAAGAATTACGTCTACGTGGCGGAGGGCGGCGAAGAAGATGTGCATGAGGACGAAGCGGCCCGAAGGATAGCCGAAGCCGTGATGGACTCGCACATGGTACTCACGCCTACAAAAGAAGGCAGGATAAACCTTGTAAGCACTGTGACCGGACTCGTCTCGGTCAACCCCAAAAAACTGTATGCTCTTAACAGCGTGGAGCACGTGGTATTTACAACAGTGCCTGACCGTTACCCTGTCAGGGCCGGCGATATGATTGCAGCAACCCGCATCCTGCCTCTCTATGTGGCGGAGACTACGCTCCAGAAGGCCGAACGTATCGGACGAGAGGGCGTGATGAAGATCCTGCCTTTCAAGCCGATGAAAGGCGGTCTTGTGGTGACCGGAACCGAAGTTTTCAACGGGAGGATAAAGGACGGCTCTCCTATCGTTGAGGAAAGGCTCCGGAATTACGGGTTGGAACTGGTGGGAAAAGAATTTGCGCCCGATGATGTGAGCGCCATCAGAGACGCTATCTTGAGACTCCTACAGAAAGGCGCCGACGTCGTGATAACGACAGGGGGGCTTTCTGTAGATCCCGATGACGTAACGAAGGAAGGCGTTGCCGCAACCGGGGCGAAAATAGAAGTTTACGGCGCGCCGGTATTTCCGGGGGCCATGTTCCTCGTTTCACGCCGCAAGGGCAGGTACATACTCGGTGTTCCTGCGTGCGTTTATTACAGCAAGAACACGATCCTCGATATAATTCTTCCCTGGGTGTTAGCTGGTCTCAGAGTAACCAAAAGTGATATACTGAAATTGGGTCATGGAGGTCTCTGCATGGCGTGCGAAGAGTGCCATTACCCGAATTGTTTTTTTGGAAAGAGCAGATAGCATGGAATCGCTGAAAATAGTCGTGAAGGGTGCAGGAGAGATGGCCTCAGGGATAGCTCACCGCCTCTTCATGGCAGGGCTCACGAAGATAGTCATGACGGAGATTGCTCATCCGCTTGCCGTTAGAAGAGGGGTGGCTTTTTGTGAGGCTGTCTACGAGGGTTTCATGGAAGTCGAAAACGTGCGCGCAGAACGCATATCAAACGCAGCCTCGCTGGAAGCGCTCTGGAAGGGCGGCTCAATCGGTGTCATGGTCGATCCTTCATGGAGCGTTATCGCGAATCTGGGACCGGATGTCGTGATCGATTCCATAATGGCGAAGAAGAATACAGGAACACGCAAGAATGAAGCGCCGCTGGTAATAGGGGTTGGTCCTGATTTCAGAGCGCCCGACGAAGTGCACGCTGTCGTCGAAAGCAACAGAGGTCACAATCTAGGGAAAGTAATATACAAAGGGCAAGCGGAAAGCTACACGGGCATGCCGGGAGCCACGGAAGGCTTCAAGCAGGAGCGCGTACTCAGGGCACCTAAGCCCGGGCTTGTCAGACATGCAAAAGCGCTGGGCGATCCCGTCAGCAAAGGAGCTACCGTGCTCTATGTCGATGGAGAGCCGGTCGAGGCCATGATCGGAGGCATTGTGCGGGGGCTGATCCGGGAAATGGAAGTGGCGAAAGGTGAAAAGGTCGGTGATATCGATCCGAGAGCAGAAAGGATCAACTGCTACACTATTTCAGACAAGGCGCGCGCCATCGCAGGCGGCGTGCTCGAAGCGATCATGCATCATTACAATCGACACGAAGCCTGAGATGCGGTATCTTGTTGGTTCGGGGGGACGATGGATCTTTACAGCATCATCGATGACTATCTGGACAAAGGCGCGGGCGGGGCGCTTGCTACCATTGTGAAAAAGCTGGGCGCGGCACCCAGGGAAGAAGGGGCCAAGATGTTCGTTGGCAGTGATGGAAAATTTTTCGGTACAATCGGCGGAGGCTGCACCGAGGCCGAGGTGTGGCAGGAGGCGCGCAAGGTCATCAAGAGTGGAACTGCGAAGCTCCTTCACTACACAATGAATGGTAAACAGCTTGAAGATGACGGGATGATTTGTGGCGGCAACGTCGATATTTTTGTGGAGCCTGTAGCGGAAAAATACCGGGATTTGTATAGAGCTATTCCTGACCTGGAGCGGCAAGGTAAAGGCGCGGTAGTGATTACCAGCTTTTCGGATGGAGCATTTTCAAAAAGCATCGTCAGTGAGGATGGCGTGGTTTTGGGTGACCCGGTGGGCGAAGGATTCGAGGCCGATTTCGGGCGGTACCTTCACGAGAAAACGCCTGTGGTGTCAGGCAATACTGTTATCGAACCTCTTCAGACGTCTCCCGTTCTCTATATATTCGGCGCAGGACATGTGTCCCAATACGTGTCGCGCGTTGCAGCCATGGTGGACTTCAATGTGACGGTGATAGACGATCGGGAGGACTTTGCCAATAAAGAGAGATTTCCGGAGGCGGAACGTGTCATTGCCGAAGATTTTACGCGGGTCTTCGATCAACTCAGTTTTCACGGTAACGAATATGTGGTAATCTTGACGCGCGGCCACAAGCATGATGCACTCGTCCTGGAACAGGTGATGAAAAGACCCTCGCGCTACGTGGGTATGATCGGCAGTAAGAGGAAGACTAAAATGGTCATGGATTACATGCGGCAGCAGGGATTTGACGATACAATGCTTGAATCGGTTTATGCACCGATAGGCGTTGCGATAAATTCAGAGACACCTCAGGAAATAGCTGTGAGCATAGCGGCCGAGCTGATAAAGGTCCGCAGGGGACGCGCGTGAAACACTCCGATGAAGGCTTTCTCGAAGAAGGAAAGGATATAGAATCCAAGGAGGTGGATGATCGGGATCTTCCAGCGCCTTTCGATCCGCTGAAGCGATACCTCGCCGAGGTGTCGAAGCACCCTGTGTTGACACGAGAGAAGGAACTGGAACTGGCCACCAAGGCGTTTGTTCACAAGGACCGTGACGCAGCGCAGTTGCTGGTGGTGTCAAATCTGAAGCTTGTGGTCAAGATAGCGCTGGAGTACTACAACACGTATTTAAATATTCTCGACCTGATCCAGGAGGGGAACGTAGGTCTCGTTCACGCCGTAAAAAAATATAACCCCTATAAAGGAACGAGATTTTCAACGTACGCATCCTTCTGGATACGGGCTTACATCCTGAAGCACATCATGGATTCCTGGAGCATAGTTAAGGTCGGCACCACGCAAAGCCAGAGAAAGCTTTTTTACAGACTCAATAAAGAGAAGAAAAAATTGGAAGCACAGGGTGTTGTCCCCGCACCGCAGCTCCTCGCGAGCACCCTCGATGTGAAGGCCGAAGAAGTTGAAGATATGGAAAAGAGGCTCGCCTTTACCGATATGTCACTCGACCATCCCCTGTATGACGAAGGCGAAGAGACGCTGATGGATGTAATACAGAGTGATGAGAATATCGAGGATGCGGTCGCAGCAAGGGAAAAGAGAAACATACTGGAATCGAAGGTCAAAGAATTCAAGAAGATGTTAAACGATAAAGAGCTTCTGATATTTGAAAAGCGGATCATGGCAGAGGAGCCCATGACTCTCCAGGAGATAGGCGCGCGTTTCAAAATATCGAGGGAGCGGGTAAGACAGATCGAGAACAGAGTCCTCAAGAAGTTCAACGAAGACTTCCAGGCCGATCTCAAAAGCCTCGACTTGTAAAAGACAGGAAAAAGACTAAAGCAAAGGTTGAGGTAAGGCTAAGGTTGAGAAAACCTGATCTCTGAACCTCGGCGTCCGCCGGGGTGACTAAGCTCTGAGTTAGGCAGTAGCCCTTTACGTTAAGTTAACCCTTATCCGCCATTCATTGACTATTTGTAGCGGTTCGAAGTCAAGCGGAGACCGAGGCGCTCCGAGGCCTGGGCTACGCAGGCGTACCTAGCGGTACGTCGAGTAAGACCAGGCCGACGGGCAACGAAGGTATACGCTTGAAGACGAATTGGTGCTAGAAGCGCAGGAGCGCTTCGCTTAGTCGCGCAAAGTACCCCGACAACAGCAGTACCCCCACAGCAATCAGCAGTCCTCCGATTACGTAAGTAGAGTACTTCATGATCCAGCCGTATTTCTGCATGAGATGGAGGATCCGGCCGACGAGAAGGGCAGCTATGAAGAAGGGGATCGCAAGACCGAGGGAGTAGAGGCCAAGCAGGTACATACCTTGCTGCACTGTGGAAGTCGTTGAAGCTATGAGGAGGATCGATGCGAGCACCGGACCGATGCACGGGGTCCAGCCCAGCGAGAACGTAATGCCTATCAGGAAAGAGCCGAGAAGCCCTATCGGCTTTGCTCTCATATGGTACATTTTTTCCTGATTGAGGAAGGGGATCTTCAGTACGTTGAGCATGTTCAGGCCGAAGAGAATGAGCAGAACACCCCCGATCCTGATAATCCATCTCTCGTACGTTGCAAAGACGCTACCGATCAAAGACGAAGAAACGCCTAGGAAGATAAAGACGAACGAAAAGCCGACTATAAATGAGACTGCGTGCATGAGCAATCTTTTCCTGTGCTGCCGGGATGAGAGCTCGTCGTAACTGCTTATGCTGGCGCCGCTGATAACAATCAGGTACGAAGGCACAAGGGGAAGGACGCACGGACTGAAGAAAGAGAGGACACCTGCGCTGAAGGCAAGGAATGCGTTCACATCCATGAACCCATTATTCACCAGTTCAGAAGAATTGTCAATTGGTGTGGCCTTGAAATCTATTGAACCCGATCCTAATATAATGCTATAAGAAGTTGTCAATTTCCGCGATCCAAAAACAGAAAATGAGAGGTGCACGATGAAGAGAAAAATGTTCTACGCGCTTGTACTCTCTCTTCTCTTAATTCCATCCATCGTTCTCAGCGCAGATACACTTTCCAAGGCTCTTGTGTATATCGCTTCAATGCAGGAGTCGAATGGCGCGTGGTCGCGTCTGCAAGGAGAATTTCCTGCGGAAACCGAACCGACGAGCTGGGCGGTCAAGGTGCTCGCAATGAATAACATGGAAAAGGAAAAAGTCGATAAGGGGATTGCTTTCATCCTGAAGGACCAGAAGCCCAATGGAGACTGGAACAACAACAGTGCCCACACAGCCTTTGCGCTCATGGCCCTGAGCCAGGTGAAGAAGGGCCAGGTTAACTGTATGAGCGCAGTGGAGTACTTACGCAAGGTCCAGGATGCGGACGGCGGCTTCAAACGTATCGGCACAGAAGGCGCGCCGCTTACCATATACACTTCCGTCGTGCTCTGCGCTCTCGCCGAACTGGGCTACCCCAGAGAAGACGCCGCCGTGAAGAAGGCTCTCGACTGGCTCGTGAGCTGCCAGAATGCGGACGGTGGTTATGGCATGCCCAAAGGCTCGCCGTCCATGGCTGCAAGCACTGGCTGGGCGATCCGTGCCCTGCTTGCGTATGAGGTTGATCCGGCAACGCCGCCCGTCAAGAATGCGGTGGCATGGCTCCTCAAGCTGCAAAAGCCATCGGGCGGCTTTTCAATGGTACCGCCCGCGCCGGAGGACCCGGAAGTAACGGCATATGCAATCATGGGCCTCAAAAAGGTCCTGGGCCAAGATGATGTAGTCGCGAAAGCGACTGGGTACCTTGCCAAAGCACAGCAGCCGGACGGCGCATACGTGAGCGATACGCCGCAGCAGTTTGACAAGAAAGCCAAGAAGAACACCCAGACCACCTGCTTTGTGGCTTGGGCTCTTTCGGTGACGAAGTAGAGAACTCAAAATGACGAAAGGAAAACCCTTCGACCCTTTTGAAGATTTAAAGAAGCTTGCCGGCCGGATGGAACAGGATTTCTTCGAGCTGGTCACGGGCAGGATACATCTTCCGGCTGCAATGGGTGCCAAATGGAAACCGCCTCTGGACATATACGAGCTTGAGGATCAGATCGTCATTAAGCTGGAGCTGGCTGGAGTAAAAAGGAAAGAGATTGATATTACGCAGGAAGGGAACCGGATACGTATTTCAGGCAAAAGAAATATGGGCGATCGGGAACAGATACACACCTATCATCAGATGGAGATCAATTACGGCGAGTTCGAAAGGGTGATCATCGTATCTGATACGGTCAGGATAGATGAGGTGAAGGCATCTTACAAAGACGGCTTCCTGGTTATACGTGCGCAGAAAAAGCCGGCAGAAGTTCTCGTGGAGCTGAACAGAAAGGTGACTTAGGATGCAGAAGGAACTGAAAGAAAAGGACCCCGAGATCCCCGGGGAACTCCCCATACTAACGACCATAGAGACAGTAGTTTACCCGTACACGGTGGTCCCGCTGGCAGTTTCAGAGAAGTCTTTTTCTTTGGCTGTCGACGAAGCCATGTCCAAAGATCGTATGATCGCTATTTTCGGTGCTGTGCACAAAGATGAGACGTCCTCTGAGCTGACGGTCTTCCCCATAGGAACGGCAGCCGCAATCCACAAGCTTCTCAAGCTGCCCGACGGCAGCATTCGCATTATTGTGCAGGGGTTGGCAAAGATCAAGCAGGTAACGCTCACCCAGCAGGAACCGTTCCCAAAGGCGCAGATTGAGGTGCTTCAGGAGAATGAAGAGATCACCAAGAATGTTGAAGCGCTCATGCGCACGGTAAGTGGCCAGTATCAGAAGATTCTCAATCTTACGCCTCAGACACCGGAAGAATTAAAAATAGCGGCTTCGAATATCGATGATCCGATCAAGCTGGCCTATTTTGTGGGCACTATGCTGAAGCTGGGCCAGGAGGAGAAACAGGAGCTGCTGGAGGTTGACACCGTAGAAGAGAAGCTCCGAAGACTCTCATTTTTCCTGGGCAGGGAGCTTGAACTTCTTGAGCTGTCCGGAAAGATCCACCTGGAAGTGCAGAAAGAGATCGGAAAGCTGCAGAAGGAACACTACCTCAGGGAACAGCTCAATGCGATCCGGAGGGAACTGGGCGAGGACAGCGAAGTGGTGGTGGAGGTGGGGAAGATTCGCGCCAAAATGGAGGGGAGGAACTACCCTCCTCACGTCGCGGAGGAGATCGAGAAGGAGATCTCCCGCTTCAGCATGCTCAATCCGTCTTCAGCCGAATACAGCGTTATCAGGACATACCTCGATTGGCTCGTGGATCTGCCCTGGGAGATACACCATGAATCGGAACTGGATATCAAGAAAGCCCGCAAAATATTGGATGAAGACCATTACGATCTCAAAGACGTGAAAGAACGCATCATCGAATATCTGGCGGTGCTCAGGATAAAGCCTGACATAAAGGCTCCTTTGCTCTGCTTTTCCGGACCTCCGGGAGTCGGCAAGACGTCACTCGGGAAATCGATAGCGAGAGCCATGGGAAAGAAATTCATCCGGATATCGCTCGGAGGTATCAGAGATGAAGCGGAGATCCGGGGCCACAGAAGGACCTACGTCGGTGCTATGCCGGGCAGGATCATTCAGGGGATACGCCGGGCCGGCAGCAATAATCCGGTTTTCATGCTGGACGAGGTTGATAAGGTGGGAACGGACTTCAGGGGCGATCCGTCGAGCGCCCTTCTGGAAGTGCTCGACCCGGAACAGAACGCCACGTTCAGCGATCACTATCTGGAACTGACGTTCGATCTTTCGAAGGTGACGTTCATCACTACCGCGAATGTCGTCGACACCATACAGCCGGCTCTGCGCGACAGAATGGAGATGATCAGGCTAGCGGGATACACGAGCGGAGAAAAGCTGCGCATAGCCAGAGATTATTTGATTCCACGGCAGCTCAAGGAGCACGGAGTCGATGCGGCCAGTATCGAATTTGAAGAGAGCGCCCTTCTCTACATCATAGACCATTACACGCGTGAAGCAGGCGTTCGTTCGCTTGAGAGACAGATCGCCAAGGTCATCCGCAAGATGGCCGTTGAACGGCTCGAGACGAAGAAGGCCAGAAAGAAAATCACTACGGCGGAAATTCGTGCCTATCTCGGGCCGGAAACCGTTTTTCCTGAGGCTGCTCTGCGAGCGTCGCGGCCGGGTGTTGCCACCGGGATGGCCTGGACCGAGGCAGGAGGAGAGATCCTCTTCATCGAGGCTGCAGTCATGCCCGGAAAGAAGGGGCTGATGTTGACCGGCAACCTGGGCGAGGTAATGCAGGAGTCCGCGCGCGCGGCCCTCAGTTACATCAGAAGCAATGCAAAGAAGCTCGGTATCGATGATGAATTTTTCGAGAAGCACGATTTCCATGTGCACGTGCCCCAGGGTGCGATCCCAAAGGACGGGCCTTCTGCAGGCGTCACCATGGCGACCGCTCTTGCCTCGATTATCAAGAACAAACGGATCCGGAATGATGTGGCAATGACCGGTGAGATCACGCTCACCGGTGCCGTGCTTCCCGTGGGCGGCATCAAGGAGAAGACCTTAGCCGCGAAACGGGCGGGTATTACAACGCTGATCGTTCCTGAAAAGAATAAGAACGACGTGTCTCAGATAGACAGGAAGCTCAAGGCCGGATTAAAATTCATCTACGCACGGGATATATCCCAGGTTTTCAACCACGCCTTTTCAAATGGAACTCCTGCAAAGCATCATAAGAAATAGGCTCGCCCTTACGGGGCTTGTCATCCTTATCCCGATGTTCTTCTGCGCAATTCTCGCGCCGGTCGTTGCGCCTCACAGTCCCTTCGAGACCGATCTCAAGAATGTTCTTGCCGCGCCTTCTTTCTCGCATCCATTTGGTACCGATGTGCTCGGAAGGGACGTACTGGCCAGAGTTATTTACGGCAGCCGTGTATCGCTCCTCGTGGGCTTTGTCTCGGTCGGCATAGCTACCCTTATAGGTCTGATATTGGGCGCTCTCTCAGGCTTTTATGGCGGTATTGTGGACGAGATTATCATGAGGTTTGTCGACCTGATGATGTGCTTTCCTACATTTTTTCTGATACTGGCGGTGATCGCCTTCCTGGAGCCGAGCATCTGGAACATTATGGCGGTGATCGGCCTCACGAGCTGGATGGGTATTTCGCGCCTTGTCAGGGCTGAATTCCTGAGCATTAAGAGCAAGGAGTATGTGATGGCAGCCAGGTCTCAGGGGCTAGCGAATCACAAGATCATTTTTGGCCACATCCTTCCGAATGCTCTCGCGCCTGTTTATGTTGTGGCCACGCTCGGTATTGGCGGCGCCATACTCACGGAGTCTGCGCTGAGCTTTCTCGGGATCGGCGTGCAGCCGCCCACACCGAGCTGGGGCAATATCCTGATTCAGGCAAAGGACAATATCGAGATAGCGTGGTGGCTCAGCCTCTACCCCGGCATAGCCATTTTCCTCACGGTGATGGGATACATCCTTCTCGGAGAGGGGTTAAGCGATATACTAGACCCGCGCCGGCGCTACGCAAGCAAATAAGACCAATTCGCCTTCAAGCGCATACCTTCGTTGCCCTTCGGCCTGTCCTGCTTCGACGTACACCTGGGTACGCCTGCGCATTCCAGTCCTCGGAGCGCCTCGGTCTGCATCTTGAATCCGAATTGGTCTAATTAGTGTTCGGATTGTCATTCCGGCAGCCGTAGTCAGAATCCAGGATTTATCTCTGGATGAGGTTTGCTGTAGACACGGTTCCGACCGGTGCCCCGATCTGCTAGCAACCCCGCAGAATGAGAGATCGAATGGTGTCTTACATCGTCCGGTCCGTGATGCCGGACAGTCGTCCATCGTCCCAGTCGCGCCAGCAAGGCGGGACGGTCGTCCAAGCGAAGCGGTCGTCCATCGGTCTTTTGCGTGACCCGTGCCCCGTGACCCTGTTCTAACTGGACCCGGACCCTGGCCCCAGGACCCTAATCTAGTCGATCTTATATACCTTGACGTCCTGCTGCTGGGGCTTCGCGAGCTTTGGAGCGTTATTACTTTTTTCTGGAGTTTGCGTTGAAGGGGAAGGCTGCTCCGGCGCACGCAGCGCGCCGTGAGAGGTAATGGTTGGAATGTCAGCGAGGGGAAGATTTTGCCTAGCGTTGGGCTTTGATTTTTCTTTTTGCGTTCTCAGAGCATTGAGCTCATCTTCGAGCCGTGCGAACTCGGCCGCCCTTTTCTCATATTGCATGGAGAGATTCCCGTTTTCTTCTTCGAGGCGTTGTCTCTCGTCCTCCATTTTTTGTATCTTTTCCTGCAGAAGTACGAGCCGGGTCTTGTAATCGGTAACATCACGAGTGGCTGACATCAACTGCGCCTGCGAATCGATCCACAGGCCTGCTGCCGCAATGGTGACAAGCGCGAGCACGGCCAACGCGATAACAGATAGTCTGGGGGCTTTGCGCTGTTTCTTCTCTTCAGGGGAACGAGGGACGGACGGGGTCTCCTCAGCCGTGTCTCTCGCCTCCATCTCTTTTGCGGCCACCTTGAGCCGCTCCCAAGCTTCCGTGTATATCCTGGGTCCGGGCATACAAGCCCTCCTGCCTTCCTAAGTGCTTTGCAATTCTTGTTCCTTTCGTGAACGCACCATCTAGCATCTTGAGGGCTCACATATTCCAGGCGCTGACGACGCGCTCAGCCGCCTCTCTTCTCGTTCAAAAGGGCACGGCTCTCTCTTGAATCGAAATCGGGGACAGGAGATTTCGACCGGCCTTGAGGCGTGATGCAGGTCTATTACGACACAGGGAGGACCAAAAACGGCATAGTCAGAGCCTGTTAGTCGATACGCTAGTGCTATTTATGTGTCATACCACCAGTACCTCATTGCGTAAGTCCTTGCATTCTTGAAAGTCGTCACCCCGGTGAAAACCGGGGTCCAGAAATCCTTGTGGAATCCAGTGAATCTCAGAAACTATAGACCCCGGCTTTCGCCGGGGTGACAGCCGTTCCGAATGAACGGTTGCACGGTAGTGCGAGAGGAAAAACAAAAACGAAGGTTGAGCAGAGCTCAGTTCATTAGCTCTGCTCAACCTTCGTTTTAGTCCTTACCTTAACCTGCTTTATCTTTTTCCTGTCTTTAAATCACTTCGCAGAGTGCTACGGTGATATTGTCATAGCCTCCTGCCGATTTTGCGGCGTCAATCAGCTTTTGCGCTTTTTCGTCGAGGTCCAGAGAAAGAGAGAGCACTTCCTGAATCGCCGTATCTTCCAGCATATCTGTGAGGCCATCGGAACAAAGAAGAAATATATCGCCCGGCTCGCTAGCGCCCCTGATAAGGTCAACCGGTAATGCCTCTCTCACACCGACTGCCCTGACGATGACATTCCTGAGCGCATGGGTTCGAGCCTCCTGCGGAGAAATTGTTCCCTCATCTATCTGCTCCTGAACCAGAGAGTGATCCCGCGTGATCTGCCTCATTTTTCCCTGTCTCAGCAGGTAAGAGCGGCTATCCCCAACGTGACCGAGCATGTAACCGTTGTCATAAAGAACCAGCAGTTCTGCGGTGCACCCCATTCCCCTGTGCAGCCGATTCTCTCTGGCTGTTGTAAATATCCTCTCGTTTGCCTGTAGAAAGGCTTTCTGAACCAATGCTGAAGCCGCCTCGTCCGTTTTTGCTTGGAGGCCCGCAAAGACTTCACGGGCAGTGTCTGTGAATATCTTACTTGCAACCTCTCCGGATGCAGCTCCGCCCATTCCGTCGGCCACTGCCAGTAGTCCGAGCGCGGGCTCCACGACGAAGGAGTCCTCGTTATTCGAGCGCTTGAGCCCGATGTCCGAGTTTCCAGCGTATTTTATATGAGGCATGTTCTAATAGTACCGGATCGCCGATGAATTGAAAAGAAATCTTTATCCAGGTGTCTTAAGTGACAGCAAGCCGTGCGTCCGGCTTGACTCGGCATAAAAGCAAAGGCATACTGTAACGAGGAAAATGAAACGGCCTCCTGTTATCACGGTCCAGTTGATCCACATCCAGGGTCCAATGAAAGGCGAGATAAGGGAATTTTCTCAAGAGAGTATCTCTATTGGCCGCCATCCATCATCCGATCTCAAGTTGCCGGCTGATCTGACGACTATTTCGAGGAACCATGCTGAGATCCGCCGGGAAGGCAATCAGTTCAGGCTGATCGATCGGAGCACCAACGGGACATTCGTTAACGGAAAAAAGATTACGGATGTGCTTTTGCGGGACGGAGATGTTTTGGAATTTGCCGATGGAGGGCCAAAGATAAGCTTCCTGACCCAGATGAAAGAAGCCTCAGTCGATACAGAAACGACTCCGCCGCCAATCCATGAAGGAACATCCGTCCCCTCTCAGCCGCAGGCTCCTCCTGAAATATCGGTGCAGCCCGTCATCGCTCCTCTGATCATCCAGTATGGTCCTACCATCCGTTCTTTCAAGGAGTTGCCGGTCACCATCGGCAAGAGCGCAAAAAGCGATTTTGTGCTTGATCATCCCGGGATCTTCGATTCTCATGCGCAGGTTTTCTTCAGCGGCGGCCAATATTGGATAAAAGATCTGACCGGACAGAATATGATCAGTCTGAATCAGCAGGCGATACACTTTCAGGCTGCGCTCACGCTCTATGACAATATTGCCTTGAGCCCGCAAGGGCCTGTCTTCCGCTTTCTGGGAGAAGGACGCATGGCCGAAGTCGCCGACTCTGCCGCTCAGGAAATACCGCCACAGCAGAAAAAAGAAGGCCACAATGAGATCGCTGAGATCGCCGAGAGCGCGGCCGAGAAGCCCTCGAAGGGTGTGCTCTCGAAAATAAAGAAACTATTTTAATCCCACCTTTACCAGCAGGCTACGCGCCTTCTCGGCATCTCTCCTTGCGTTGGGGTGGGTCGGATCCAGGCGCAGCGTCTCTTCCCACTCCCTGATGGCTCCCTGCAGATCCTCGGCCAGAAAGCAGTTCACGCCTCTCCTGTAGTGATCTTCCGCCCGTGCTTTATCAGGCGCCGAAGAAGACGACACGGTGCTGCGTTTCGGTTGCCGTTGTGCTTCCGGTTTCTTCTGGGACTTTGTCTCCCCATCGAGGATAGGGAGTTTCAGGATAACGCCTGGCTTTAATGGTTCGTTGCTGCCCAGATCACTGAAATAAGCCACAAGGAAGTCTTTCTTAGGATCACCGTAGACTTTTCTTGCTATGGCTTCCGTCGTGTCACCCTGCCTGGTTTCGTACGTTGTATAATCGGCCTCTACTGTTTTTGTTTTGAGGTAATCGAGCGCTGCCTGATCTTCTGGGTCATACGCGAGGAGGAGTAGAAATTCCCTACGTGCCGCCTGAAGCGACCCGTTGTTCAGGTAATCAAGCCCATTCTGAAAATGTCTTCCTTGCTTCACTGTCGATGAGCTGCTGGAGACGCTCTATCTGCACTGTAGCCTCCGAATCGTTGGTACTCAAGCTACGCACAATCTTCCACGCGAACAGGGCTTGCTGCAACTCTCCCCTGTTTTCGTGCTGTAGCGCGCGGGAGCGGTACTTGTCGGCGGAATATCCGAAAGCGTCGTCTTCTGCGCCGGAGCCGTATCAATGGTTTTAACGCGTACGGCAGGCGGAGGCAGCGTGGCACAGCCAGCAAGGAGCAACGTCAAAATTAAGGCAAAGATATATTTCATTCCGGTTTGAGTGCTCCGGTATCGATGGCTCTCAGATTGTTCTCAAATTCCTTGAGCTGGAATGTTCCGTAAATCATAGAGCGATTAACCCGGTATGGCTGCGACGAAAAATGGGTTGCCGCCCCTATCCACCGTGAATGCACCCCTGTAGCCCAGTTTATTGAGAAGGCTGATCACGAGGTGATTGGTGTCGCCGTAAGGATAGGCGAGATACTTCACATCCGAGTTGACGCGCTGTTTGATAATTCTGGCTGACTCGGTCAGCTCTTTTCTGATCGCTTCGAAATACTCCCTGAAGGATTCGCCATTGTTTCTTCTATCCAGGTAGCGGTGCGTCGTGGTGTGACATTGCACGCTGATGCCGTTATCCGCCATTTCCCTGAGGAGATTCCAGTCGAGAGTCTTGCTGCCATGGACGATGAGGTCCGTGTACACAAAGAATGTGGCGGGGTAGCCGTATTTCTTCAAAATCGGAAAAGCTATCTCATAGACAGAGCGCCACCCGTCATCGATGGTGATCAGGACGGACTTCTTGGGAATCTGCTGCTTGAATTCCAGAAAGTCGAAGAACTGGTCCATGGTGATGACCCGGTACCCGTGCCGTTCCAGGAAGTCCATCTGTTGATCAAAGGCTTTTTCGCTGACCGTTGTCAGATCAACCTTATCTTTCGAAAATTTATGGTATGTGAGCACCGAGACGACTTGGTATTCTGAAGGCGTCAACCCGCCTTTCTCGAAGTCACTGAAGGGAATGATCACTGGCTCGCCGGGGATCAACGAGTCACCACCGTTGAAGTCGACGATCACCCAATCTTTGGCAGGATCGTTGAGATACTTTGCTGCGAGAGAAGAGAAGGAGTCCCCGGGCTGAACAATCACGGCAGCGAATTCAGGGAATATCCTGGCAGCGCCCGGCTCCACACAAATCGCCTCGACTTCAGTCGCAAGCTGCTTAGGGGGAGGAGGCTGATGCAGAAAAGAGCATCCGGCGAGAAGCAGTGCCACCATAGAGATGCGGAATAAAGCGAACATAGGGGGAAAACTGAACTGCGGGAATTTCAGCGCGAAATTCCCCGGCTGTAATCCTTTTTTTCGATCATTTTGATGAGGCGAAAATTCTCCCACGGCTCTGTCCTCTGAGCCATCTCGCGCGGGGCCATCGGTTCCACAGAGACGTTCTGTTCCACCGACTCATAGACGTCCTTACTCATGATGATCTCTCCCGGGCCCGCCATCACGTTGAGCGAGTAAGCGACTTTGAAACTCTCGCCGATAAATGTAAACGCTCTTTTCACCTCGGGGCCGATGCTGACCGGAGAGTACCACACCGGAACTTATGCCGATCCCTACCTTGGAGAGGAGTGGATTGCCGTTATCGGCCGCTTCCTGCAGAGCCCCCTGGATGGCGCATGCCGCGCTGACCGCCCTTTCGCTATGATCTGTCCAGACCGGCGTATTCCCAAAGACCGCGATAACCGCGTCGCCTATGAATTTGTCGATGTAACCGCCGAACTCGACAATGCAGCCCGCGGCAACGGAGAGGTACTGATTCAGATCATCGAGGACCTGTTGAGGATCACGGGTCTCAGTATAAGCCTTGAAACCTTTGATGCCAGCAAAGAGGACCGTCACCTGCGTTCGTGTTATCTCTTCTTTATACGGATTCAAAAGAGATGCCTGTTGGCTGCCCGCGCCATCGGAGACATCAACTGCATCGGTTATTTCAGTGCCTTTCGGTTCGGGCGGCTTCACGTACGCGAGCTGCGCTGTCTCATCTTCTTTCGTTAACTCACGTCTCAGGGGTACGAACAGAAAGAAAGCAGCGCCTATCAAAATCATCAACATGGCTATTCCAAGATAAAACATGGAGCGCACTGAGGCAGACATCTCCCTGTTGACTTCGCTGTTAATAACGTTCCGGGAGAAGCCCGCATAGGCCGAACCGAGAGGTTTCTTCATGAACACAATCTTTCTGGAAAGCTCAAGGACGCGTTCGCCCGTCGGTAGAGTGTATCTTGTTTCCTTCAAATGTTTTTCCAATCCTGGCGGGGTCGGTATGCGCGCGTATAAAATTGTTCTCATCGACAACAGCAACGTAGAGGAGACCGCTTATCGATGTGGCCTCCCTCAGCATCCTGCTGAGCGTGAGCGCATCGTTCTGCGCAAGCGGAACCGCCGCATGGTTGGTAAACTGATTGAGCGTCAATTGCGCTGCCCTCAATTTTTCCTGGTAGAGAGAATTGCGCTGCTGCCTTGCAACGAGAAGGTTAGAAATCAGGAGGGAGAGAATAAAGGCAACGATGGTGAGAACGGAAAAGGTCCAGACGACGCGGTAGACTCGTCTCCTGCGATGCTCGTGCGACGGCTGGCCGCTACCATACTCCATGCTTCCATTCCTCGTCAATGGCTATGTGCTACCCCAAATGACAACGAGTGTTCGCAGAAATTATTTCGGGCCAAAAAGCACGGGCTCGTCACTGTCACTCGCGGAAGCGGCAGGAGAGGGTGGCGCAGGTCGCCCGGCTTCCTTTTTAGGGTGCTTCGCGTAGAAACTGTCCACATACTCTTTTGTTATTGGTGCTTTGGTCTTCATCAGATACTCGGGTATCCGAATCTTGTTGCCCTCAAATATACGCTTTGGGTTGATGTCCGGGTTGTGATCCTTGAGAATCTTCCAATTCTGGATGTCGCCCGTATACCATCCGGCTATGATCGAAACCGATTCCCCGCGCCATTTCACCGTATGGACGAACGTTGGATTGTCCGGGATGGATTTGGACCTTGAAGTCCCGGGTGGCGTGACAGCGGGGGTAACCTTGGGCGGCTGTGGAAGACGTTTCTTGACCGGCTGCTCCCGGTGCACCAGGAGTCTGAGGCGTTTGCTCGGCTTTGCCTTTGGTCGAGGATGCGCATCCGGCCAACAGTGCCATCATCACCAGGCAGATGATTGAAAGATAGATTGTTTTGTCAGGATCAGTTTTCATCTTCATTTGTTCTTCCCGGGAGTTGCTCTTAACTTTTCAAGCCGTTCTCTAGCGGTTCATTTTGTGGGTTCAGCGCAACGGCCTTTTCGAGGTTTGCCATGCTCTCCTGCTTCTTGCCCTGTTTCACCTGAACCATTGCGAGATTAAAGAGGGCTTCGTCCAGGTATGTTGGGGAGAGCTTCACCACCCGATTGTACATCTCTTCCGCCTTCCCGAATTCCTTATTCATCGCATAAGCGTAACCAAGATTGAAATAGATGTCCGGGAAGTCCGGCTCCATCTCGGCCACTTTCTGGTAGGTTTCGATGGCCTTCGGATACTCTTTCAGTTTCACGTAGACGAGTCCCAACTGAAAATAAGCTTGGGTTCCATCCGGGTTCAGCTTGACCGATTCGAGGAGCAACGATTCAGCCTTCTGAGGGTTCGTTTTCAGAAGCGCGGAAGCTTCGGCTTGCAATGCCTTTGCCTTTGCAACGGGGTCGATCCGGGGTTCAGGCTTTTTTGCGGTTCCGCTGGCATCTCTTTCGGCTGAGTCGGGATTGGCGTCTCACCCTGACGCACAGCGAATACGAGGCCGATGAAGAGGAGAATTGCCGCAATACCGGCATATATCGGCCAGAACTTCCTTGCACTCTTCTTGTCGCGCTGTTGGGGCACTGTGAGAAGATGTTTAAACTGGGGAGCCTGGAGAGGCTTGCCATCAGATTTTTTGGGCTCCGGCCGCGGTTCGGGTTGCGGTTTAGGTTCGAGCTTTGGTTTAGGCTCCGGCTGTGGTCCAGGTTTCGGTTTAGGCTCCGGTTCTTCAGCCCTTGTGATGCCGCTCACTTCGCGTATCAACTGGTCCTCGGCCGCAATCTCGTCTTGAAAAAGCTCCTTCATGTAAAGGGCCAATCCGCCGGAGGTCAGCCTCAATGAAAGCTCGACCATGCACTCTTCCATGTCCCTGAGCATCTCGCCGCCGGACTGGTAACGCTCCTCCGGATCCTTGGCGAGGGCGCGCTTCAGAATTGTAGATATCTTGTCGGGAAGCCCGGGCGTGACGGACTCAGGCGAGTCGAACTCTGCCTCACGGACCTTCGCAAGGATCTGCATGGTACTCTCGCCCGTGAACATCCTGCTGCCCGTGACCAACTCATAAAAAAGAATGCCGGTCGAAAAGATGTCCGAGCGCCTGTCAATAAATTTCCCGGCAGCCTGCTCGGGTGACATGTACGCCACCTTTCCCTTGATCATGCCGTATTGTGTTATCGTGCTCTGGCTCGCAGCCTTGGCGATGCCGAAGTCGAGAATTTTTACGTCGCCCTCATAGGTGACGAAAATATTCTGAGGGCTGATATCCCTGTGGATGATGTCGAGAGGCTTGCCCTGAAAATCCCTGAGCTTGTGGGCGTAATCGAGGCCGGAGCAAACCCTGGAGATTATATAGAGGGCATTTTCCAGCCTGACCGGTAGAGCTCTTTCCTTCGATTTCGTTGCAATGGCTCGTAAGTCCTTGCCGAAGAGATACTCCATCGAAATGAAATAAGACTCCTCCATGCTCCCGAAATCATAGATCTGCACGATATTTTGATGATTCAGAAGGGCGGCAAGCTTCGCCTCATCTATGAAGGAGCTTACCAGCTCGTGCTCCTTGGCGAGGTGAGGTAGAATCATCTTGATGGCGATCAGTTTTTCGAATCCCTGTACGCCGAGTATTTTAGCCCTGTAAAGCTGGGCCATACCTCCGGTAGCGAGCTTCTCGACAAGGATGTACTTGCCAAAGCGCACAGGTTGAAAATCAGGCATTATAGGCAGACCCCCTGCCATGAGGTTAGAAGAGCCAAAATCGTGGTTCCTACAAATATAGTTGTCGGCTCATGCATTGCGGAACTTAATTCGGAGGCAGATACAGGAGGATATCGAAGCGGGCGCTTGCCTGTTTCAGGCCAATTACCGGCTTCTGGCGGCCTAGTGGTTTGTTTCCACCTTAAATCCTCTGATACGCGTCAGATAGTCATAGACATTACGGAAGATTTGTTCCTTCCTTTCATCACTCAGTGGTTCTTTTTCGTAAGGAGGTGCCCATGCCTTTATTTCTGCAATATCAAGGTATGGAACGGGATCCCTCATATCTATTTCAATATTGATGACGTGATCGCCTTCCGAGTATTCGATGCAGTAATAGTGGGGAATGTCGGCTTTGTAATCCTTGTTATACACCATGATTAAGGTCCTCCCGTGGTGATCTTCTGCAGTAAACATCACCTGAGACAGCCTCCATTACGCCCGGCCGGTAGTTGTCAAAGCCTCGTACCCAAGACGATGTATTTTGTCGGCTACTGTCACGACCTGGTCGACCGCTTTCTGGACGGCCATCCGATTTTGCTCTGTCATCCAGCTCATATCGAACTCGAGATCTTTGGAAAGACCTGCAAAGGACGCGGCAGTAAGGGTGATCGGCTTAATGTCACCAGCTTCGTACGCGCGCGCAGCCGTCCCAAGATCTAGCTGATAACGCTCGATATTAGGTAAAACTCGCGTCTCCCAAGGCTTCGGCGTCCTCCAGGTGTCCCAGGCCTCCCATCCCGAAGGCGGGCTACTATAAAAGCTGCTAATTGCATCGCGAACACGAGCTATCAGCTGGGCGCTCGCGTGTTCGAAGGTCTTTATCAACTCCGGATCGATAGTTGCGGTGGGCATGATTACCATCCTGTTAGATTTGCATGACTGGGACTTATGCTGTTCGGTGGCATCCAGATTTGCTGGCCACCGCTAGGCAGGTAAAAATCCGAGCCTTGCAATTGCTGTCCCGATGCCTCGCCTCGCTCACTCCCAATTACTCGGACGGAAGCCCTCTACCAACAGATTCCACACTTCTTCCAGTTTTTCATACACTCCTGGAAGCTCACCAAGGACATCCTCGGTGTATACAGCGGTGAACGCTGGATAATCTTCACGCTGGACCGGAACGTCAAGGGTGCCGCTTAAAAGACCAGCTCGCAGCGATTTCAATTCTTGAACGAAGCGATCTCTTGAGGTGAATGCCTTTTCAACCGATGCAATCGCGGACAGCAACTGATCGACCTTCATTGCAGCAGCGGTATAATGTCCTTTCTTCGTGAGGAGTTCACCCTCGACAAGAATGAGCATCAGCGCGCGCAGATATTTTCTGATATCTCTGATGTGGTCAAGTGTGTGATCCGTATATACGTATCGAAGTGTCGATGTCCATGCAGTGTCGACCGGGATAGAAAGTCGATTAGCAAAAATCTCCCCCCTCAGCCACTTGAGCTGGGAAATCATTCGGCCTTCAGCCGTGCTGTCCGTTTCCTGGCAGTTCGAGAGGAGGGTTAAAGCTTTTTCGATGTTCAGCAATGCATCTTGATACACTTCTGAAATCATGGAAATAGCTCCAATCTGGTAACGTCGCTAATGCCGCTCGGAGCTGGCGTGATTTGGCTGCCACCATTTATCACATTTGTCACTCCGTCCTCTTCACCTTTTAACCTTTGGAGTTACCTCCCATATTCTTTTTTCAAGATCCTGCCAGTGGCAGGCTCGACCGACAGTCGAAGGCCATCCCAATTGTAAAGTACGACGGCATTTCCCGCAAGTTGTATGTCCGTGTATGGGCTGTCCTCATAGACGTACTTTTCCTTGGACACCTGCCACAGAATGTTGCCGTCCCGGTCTATTCCATAGACGTTTTCATTGAATATCGTGCCCTGGGGTACGTCAAGCATGATGACGATTGCATTACCGAAATCAAGGGCTTTCGTTATTGTTTGAGCGAAAGCAATCTCTTTTCCGTTATCAAACAGTATTCGTTCCCTCTCTATTGCGAATCGGTTCATTATAGGGGTCTCCTGTTAGAAAACGCTTCCCTTGGAAGTCTTCCGAGAAGTTCGTATTGGGTACCTCCGCCATTTCCCCAACTAGGCTGTTCTCCAACTATGCCTACTCGTATTTGTGTGCCTCGAGGGATGCTAACATCCGAAATGTATTTGGGCGTATCAGGCAGGGCAAATTTGTCCTTTATTTGTGAGGGACTGAGGCCCTCGATGTCTTGAGGGCGCATTATCCACGCCCCTGCTTGATTTCCCTCTCCATGTACACGAACGAAAGTTTCATGCTTACTTGAAATGATATCCTTTACAGTTGTGCCTTCGGCGTACGGTGGTCTGCGTCCAGCTGCCACATGTGGTGCGTTGGCCTCGTTTGCTGAGAGCACTTGCCCCTTTACATGAAACCCGTCGCCGGTCTTCCCTACCTTGCCTGCGGTAGCTACCTCGCTGTGCGCCCTTCTCCATAGCGGCGGCTTCTTTTACCGCTACCTCTCCTTCTTTTGCAAGCGCTGCGCTTTCTTTCACCGCCGCTTTTTCTAGAGCACCGGCCTCTTTCACGCCCAGCTTTGCTGCCCCCTTCACGCCCAGCTTCGCGCCACCCTTGGCAAGGCCGGCTACGCCGGTTGCCAATTGCGCGGCCGTGGCGATAGTGGCGCCGCCTCGTTGGGCGGCGTTACTGAGCTCGAACTGGGGAAGGTGCATCTCGTCTGCGCCTTGGCGTGCCGCATCAGCGGTGGTTTGGTACTGATTGGCCATCTCTTTGTTGCCCGAGCGCACTTTGCAGGACCGCCGCCTGTTCCATCTCCCCTGCGCCCTGCAGTGCGGCGCCTTTCATGAGCAACTGTCCGAGTTGGGGGACGATGTTGAGCGTGTCCTTGACTGCTCCCTTGGTGGCCTCAAGGGGATGAGCTACGGCTTCGCCGACTTCTGTCTTGGTTTCTTCCCACCAGAGGCCGAGCTTTTGAAGAAAGGTCTTCTCGGCAGGGGTCTCAGGCTTTATGGAGGGTTGGCGTTGCACCCGGCGCGCCAGAGGAAGGGTCCGGCTACATAGACGCCGGGACAGTTTCCGCCATTGAGGGTGCACTTGTCTCCGACACGCACTACGTATTTCCCGGTGATCTTTACGTGGCCGCTTGCGGATGTGGGTTTGACCTCTCCGTCGACCGTACCCGACTTGACACCTTTTGCCGTGCCCGGCTCGTCTCCCGTGCAGTGCGGCTGCGTGGTCTGACCGAGCACGTAGGAAGGGTCGCCGTTGAATTTGACGTGAGGGACGATGCCGATGCTGTTGGAGAGATCATGGCAGACCGGATAAGGGACCGGAGGCGTGGCGGCTCCCATCGGGGTCTTGTTGATAGAGGGGGCGGTGGAGACCGCCATGAACTTGACGTTCTGGCGGTTGCCCAGGGGGCTAGCCATGGACTGCCTCTATGCTCATCGCGTCCCGCGGAGTGTGCCCTCTTTTGTCCTTGATGTATGCCTGGAGTCCATCGTGTTCTTCCTTGTTGATAAGCCTTGCTTCGAGCACTCGGACTGCGGGCTCCTTCGGCACCAGAAGCCGATAGAGGAGTGTGAGCCTTCTTTGGTCTGTATCGATGAGGAGTGTGTCAAGCCTGAAGTCAAGAGGAGTGATCTGCCCTTCTTCGAGCCTTGCAAGCGCGTAGGGCTTATTCCCCGGCAGGGTAAGCCGCAGAGGCTCTTCTCCTATATTGAAAAGCTCGATGGTCTCATTGCCCTGAAGCCAGGGAACTTGCAGATCCGGATGCGCTCCGTTCCAGAACGCGAAGTCGAAATCTCTGGGCAACCATCCATCGCTTTGCACAAAGGCTTGATCGATCGTGCCGCAGAGGTCCCTCCGGGGAAGCCAAGCCCTGGTCACGACACCCAGGCCTTGCGGGGTGTAGTGCTTACCGAATTCTTGAACCGGCTCGTCAGGGGATTCGATCTGTGGCGCAGGGAGACGGTCTATCTCTTTTGCTTCGAGATACCAGTCTTCCGCGTAACCCATGCCGATGGGGTTGTGATCATAAGCGGCGTGGGCAAGGGGTGCGTAATCAGGGCCGTCGGGATGTTTTCGCCTCTGATCTGGATTAAGCAGATGGTTTGCTTCAATTTCGTGCGGAGTAGATTGATCGCGTTCGATCCTGTGCTCACCGCCGTAGGCATACTCATAACGTAACGGCAGGGAGGCGATCGGTGTGGGCTCGGTGAGCACCCACCCCGTGTCGCGCTTCTCCCAATGTCGTGGGCCCGTTATGGCGAGCCGTTTGTCTAGTGTAAATGAGCCGCTGATCCTGATGCCTGCTTCAAAACGGGGCACGGGTTTGAGGTCAGGAGCACGGGCCGTACCGATGACTATCACATCGCACTTCGGCTTGTAGGGTGCGAGGTCGCTTTCCTGTTTGACGCTGCTCTTATTCAGTTCACCATAATACTCGTCAGTGAGGACGAGCGGGGTCTGTTCCTCGGCAATGATGAGCGCACCGTCTTTGCCTATCTCCATGGTGATGCGCATGACGGCGACATGAAATTCCTGATCGTACTGATCCACGGCTTCATACGCGAGTGAAGGGAATTGCGTGAGGTTGCGGTATTCCATCATCGGTTGCTTTTAATCGATATCGATGTCTTTGCTTGAGATCTGAATATGATCCGATGCCTCGAAGTTGAATTTTACACCGGTGATCGTGACATTGCCGTCTTTATCCATGGTCATCTGCGATTTGCCGCAGGTGATCGAAAAGAAGTTGTCGACCGTGATGGTATCGTTGTGCTTGATCTTCTGGTCCTTGTCATGCTCAATCACGACATTGCAATCTTTCTGCCCATGAACGAAAATCTCTTCGCTCCCCTTCTTATCTTCGAACCGGATCTCGTTAAAACCGCCGCTGCCTAGGGATGAATCAGATTTGACCGTGCTTTTGGTCTTTTCATCTGGAAGAGGGTAGGGGGGTTTGTTGATGGCGTGGTAGACATTGCCGGTTATGAGAGGTCGGTCAGGATCCCCTTCTATGAAGTCGACCACCACCTCATGACCTATGCGGGGTATGGCGATCGCTCCCCAACCGGGGCCTGCCCAAGGCTGACTCACGCGTATCCAGCACGATGAATTCTCGTCCCTCTTGCCCTCACGGTCCCAATGAAACTGCACCTTCACCCTGCCATACTTGTCCGTGTAGATTTCCTCCCCGGAAGGACCGACTACCATAGCGGTCTGCGAACCCTGTATCGCAGGTTTCGGGGTAACGCGCTTGGGCCGGTAGGGCACTTCAAAAGGAATGCAGGTGAAGTGGTTGCTATAGACAAGCTCAGACTCTTTCTCCCAATCTTGATTAGCAGCGTGCTCGATTGACGTGAGCACATACTTCTTGTTGTTCATGTCTTGCCGGTAAAAGTCGGTAAGGGTGAATTGATAACCGCTCGCAAAAGCCCTGCAGTTACTCGATCCGTTGATTCTGGTAATTTGTGCTTCTTCTTCTTCCATCCTAATCTTAGCCAGTCTGTCACCTTCTGATTTCTTCGCATAAGCACCCGGGTAAAAGTAGATCTCACGCTCACCGGGCCCCAGATTGGTTTTGCTCGGAACGTTTACCTCAAGACTTGTGATAGGCGTCTCGAAGTTGTAGTCGTTGAGACTGTACTTGCCCGGCCTGATCTCTTGCATCTTTTCCAGACCCAGGAGCACGTCTTCCTTTTGCCATCCTTCCGCGCTGAGCTGATATTTGGCAGTCGCTTGGTTCGGGCAGGGCTTATGCTTACTGGGTGAGTCTGCTATCACCATGGTATGCTTTCCATTTTCCTGTTTGAAGAAGTAGTAGATGCCCTCCTCTTCGAGGAGGCGCGAGATGAAATTGAAATCGGTTTCTCTGTACTGTACGCAATACTCCCTTTTGCCGTAGCTGCCGTCAAGCTGTAGCTCGTAGTCTGACAGGCCTTTTTCTCCAAGGATTTTTTCTACGATGTCAGGTACGGAAAGCTTCTGGAATATCCGGGAATCAGCGGTCCTGGTAAGCAGCCAGAACCACGGCACCATGCCCGCCCGATAATGTGAGAAACGGGGATCTCCCCCTTCTTCACCGCCGCCTCTTCCCTGTGCAAATCGGGAAATAATACCGTTGAAGTAGTGGGCTTCTCCGTCTGAAAGTGCCAGAGAGACCGTGACATTCTTACCGATAATATCTTCAAAGGAAATGCTGTGGTTTTCTGAAACGAGATCAAGCTCGTAGCTGAACGGCATCGATATACCTTCCAATCCTCTGAACGAGCCAAGCAACAAAACATCCTTGCCTAACGGAGTATCGATCCTGATCAACCGATTCTCTTGTGTGTAGGCCATGGAGACCACCTCTCAAAATTTTCTTTGCGATAATTCGGACCGCTCACGACAAATTCAGATACTTGAAGATTCGGCGACTTTACGATAGAGGTGTAAAGGCTATCCAAGTAGGCCGTCTTCGTCATGCTTTGATCTCATCGACTTGCCATATATGAAAGGCCGGTTGCGCCCTGTCGGGTCAGAGAAGGCGTTAAACTCTGCTTCCAATATCGGGTCATTCTGGTGAAGCTTGTCCGATGATGCGTGCTTCAGGTTATTCGGGCTGATCGGATTGCCCTTGGGATCGAGCATGACTATCCTGCCGGGAATCCAGCCCTCCTGCCGTTTCATGGCCTGTATCAGCTTGTCCCATTCATCGTCGGTCAGGTCTTTAAGCTTTTTCTTATCAACGTCCAGCTTGGTCCACTCCTTTATGTGCTCGGCGTACGCGTCGGGATCGTTGTTATCTGCTTCAGGCGAATAGCCTGTGTTCATGATGTACTTGCCGTACTTATCGAACTTGCCCTTCAACATCTGTCTTATCGATTCATATTCCCCGTATTTTGTGCGCAATATTTTACTTTTGGCAGTGCGCCCCGTCTTCTCATCAGGAAAAATATCGAACTTGCCATTATCCCTCCCGATAGCCCCTGAGGCGCCCCGTGTATTCCCTGGATTATTGTTCCGCCAGCTTCTTGATCCCTCTATGTGAATCTCCCTGTTGCCCGTCTCCTCATCTATATAAGTCACGGTCTTGCCCTGTTTCGTCACCTGAAAAAATGCTTTGGTGTACGACATTTAGCGGCCCTTCCTGTTCTTGCCTGCATATTTTTCAATATTTTTTTGCTCGTTCGTGATGACGCCATAATCGTCTTGGATATCTATAGTGAGGTATCTTTTTTTGGTTACATACGCGGCAGTCAACGCAAAGAAGCCATTCTTAGATCGTGTATAAATATCAATCACAAATTGATGCCTCCCACCATACAGAGGCTCTTCGCCTGTCTTCCATATTCTGTCTGCCACGACGAAAATCGCGTTGGTCGACCCCCTTATTCCGGAAAATATTTTGTACTCTGATACGTCACTAAGACGCACAGGCGGTAGAAGGTTCACAAAACGCTGCCCCTGTTTATCATAGGCCCAGATAGAAAAGAGCCTCAGTTTTCCAACGCCGGGTGTCAGGTTCCGCGCCACAAACAACACACCGCACTCGCCTTTCCCATTCTTACGCAGTTGAACGAGTGAAAGCTGTTCAACGTCCTGATATAGAGACCCCTCGTTCTCAGACAGAAAACATTGCTGTTCCGTTTGCGCATCATTGCGCCAGAAGCAGACCTTGGCGGGCAAGTTGGTATTTTCAATAACTACCCCCCTTGCATCGTCCCCCTTCAGCTGATACGCAGTTGCATTCCATTTCGCCGACGTGTTGGCCACATCCTGAAGCGCGATGGTTTTTACTTCTTCGTATTCGTGAGCACACGCCGGAGAGCCAACATCCAGGCCCGCGGAAAGCACTAGCAGAGCTATTATCGCCCCTGCACGATACACACTGAAACGGGCGTGAGTTATCGAGCGTTTGTTCGATCGTTCTTGCTCGTCAGATGATGTCAACATTGGCATCTCATCACTGCCCCTTCGCCTTTCCCCTCACGTGTAACCCAAATGCTATAAAAGTTCTGGTGAAGTTCATTACGGCTGTCTTTTGGACCAGTTACCATTATACCAGCGGTGTAATAGATGTCAATCGGCAAAGAGGCTAAGAGGCACACCCCAGAAGACCTAAGACCTATGGGCAATAGAGGGGCAGAATCAGAACTTGTCCTGGTTGTTTATCAAGCTCAAATCTAACGCACGGTGAACTTGAAGCCTTCGCCCTCTAGCGTCACTTTTACTTCTTTGATCTTCTGGCCTGTTGCCATTTTAGAGAGCAGCTCTCTCGACATCTCCGGCAGCAGTGTATTCGTGAGTATGTGATCGATGTTTCTCGCGCCGCTCTCGACTTCTTTGCAGCGGCTCCCGATAGCTTCGATCAGTTTTTGATCATACACGAAGGCCACATTCCTGTTCTCCAACATCCGCTTTGCAATGCGGTCCAGCTTGAGCTTCACGATGAGGCGCATGTTCTTATCCGTTATCGGATAATACGGAACCACCTTCAGACGCCCAAGGAATGCGGGTTTGAAGCGCTTCAATAGATCCGGCCGCAGCATTTCTGTCAGCCCCTGCCAATCCGGCATCGTCTCCTCATCTCTGCAGACCTTCATGATCGTATCGGTGCCCGTGTTTGACGTGAGGATAATGAGTGTGTTCTTGAAGTCGATGCGCCTGCCTTCTCCGTCTTCGAGCGTGCCCTTGTCAAAGACCTGGTAGAAAAGTTCGAGTACATCATCATGTGCCTTTTCGACCTCATCGAGCAGTACCACGCTATATGGCCTCTTGCGGACTGCTTCGGTCAGCACGCCGCCTTCTCCGTATCCGACGTAACCGGGTGGCGAACCCTTGAGCCCGGAGACCGTATGCGCCTCCTGATATTCGGACATGTTGATGGTGATCACGTTGTCTTCGCCGCCGTAAAGCAGCTCGGAGAGCGCCAGCGCGGTCTCGGTCTTGCCGACGCCGCTCGGCCCGACGAACAGGAAGACCGCGGTGGGCTTGGACGGGTCGTCGATGCCCGCGTGAGCGGTCTGGATCATCTGGGCGATGGCACCGAGAGCGTGATCCTGTCCGATGATCCGCTCGCCAAGGAGCTTCTCCATTTTGAGTACCGTGTCGATCTCGTCGGTGAGCATGCGCCCCGTCGGTATGCCGGTCCACCCGGAGATCACCTCGGAAACAATCTGGCCATCGACGGCTATCTGAACGAGCGGGGTGTCACCCTGGACTTTGGCAAGCTCTTTTTCCAGGTTCTTCAGTGCCTTCTGTTTCTGGGCGATGGCCTTGTCAGAGGGATCCTTCTCGTGCAGTTCCTCGATCTCTTTGCGGACCTCCGAGATGCGGTTCGCAACCTCCATCTCCTTCTCCCACTTCTTAGCCAGCTCATCGAGACGGATCTCGGCTTCTTTCTTCTCTTTCACGAGCGCATCGATGCGTGCTTTATGGTTGCGGCCCATCAGCACCTCTTTTTCAAGGATCCGCATTTCGTGGTCGATGTCCCGCATGCGTCTTGAGATATCTTCCATGACCGGCGGATTCGTCGTGAGACCGATGGCCACCCGCGCGCATGCCGTATCGAGCACGCTCACCGATTTGTCGGGCAGCTGCCGCCCCGTTATGTAGCGGTGGGAGAGGCGCACCGCATCGCTGAGCGCATCATCCGTGATCATGACCTGGTGGTGCTTCTCAAGGAAAGGCGAGATCGCCCGCATCATGACCATGGCCTTTTCCTCATCAGGCTCTTCGACCTTTATCACCTGGAAGCGACGCGCGAGCGCAGCATCCTTTTCGAAGTACTTCTTGTATTCAGACCAGGTCGTTGCCGCGATCGTGCGCAACTCGCCGCGCGCCAGGGCAGGCTTCAGGAGATTGGCCGCATCGCCCGATCCTGCGGAACCTCCTGCGCCTATCATCTGATGCGCTTCATCGATGAAAAGTATGATCGGTATCGGCGATGCCTTCACTTCCTGGATCACCGATTTGAGCCTGTTTTCGAATTCGCCCTTTATGCCTGCGCCTGCCTGCAGAAGCCCGAGGTCGAGCGTTCTGATCTCGATGTTGCGGAGGCGCGGCGGCACGTCTCCCTCTACGACTTTCAGCGCGAAGCCTTCCACGACAGCCGTCTTACCAACGCCTGCCTCACCGGTAAGTATCGGGTTGTTCTGCCTGCGGCGGATCAGGATGTCGATCATCTGCCTGATCTCGAAGTCGCGACCGAGCACCGGATCGATCTCACCTTTGCGGGCCTTCTCTGTCAGGTTGATGGTGAACTGATCGAGCGCCTTGGTGCCGGCCGGGAGAGCCCCTTCTCCGGGAGTACCGGAGGGCGCGGCGGCCGCGCCGGCTGCTTTTTCCTCGACCGATCCGGAACACAGATCGGCCAGGTGCTCCTGCAATGTCTCAACGGACATCTTCTTGAAGAGGTCGGAGCTTGAGATCGAGCATTCGCGCCATTTCATCATCCGACAGGAGGGCGAGCAGGATGTGGCCTGATCGCACGCTGGCGGCCTGATAATCGATGGAAGCAATGAGCCAGGCATCCTCGATCATGCATGGGATATGCGGAGAGAGTGCAGGGTTTCTTGCATTGCCCGTCTTAAATCCTTCCATGGCCCGTGTCAGATCGGCTGTCAGGCGCCCCTCATTGATTTCGAAATGGCGAAGTATCTTTTGAAAATCAGTATTCGCCAGCTCCAGGAGCTTGATGAGAAAATGCTCCACCTCGACTTCGTAGTGAGTCTGGGAGAGGCAGAGAGCCGCGGCCAGTTCAAGGCATTGCGGCAGGTAGTGTTAAGTTTTCCGATTAGAGATTTTAAATTAGATTTGGGCATTAGGTCTCCTTTGTTGATGGGGGTGGCTGGGGCCGGGCGCCTTTCGCGCCTAACTTCGTTGCCCTTCGGCCTGTTCTGCTTCAACGTACCTCAAGGTACGCCTTCGCAGCCCAGACCTCGGAGCGCCTCGTTATCCATCGAAATCCGCCTTGGCCGAACACGGGCTGGCGCGTCGCAGCGAGCTTCTGGGCAATTACTGTGCGTATGGATTTCTGAAACGTTCTCCCGATTTAGAGTTTTACTCTAAAAAGGCAGCCTTCGGTTCATTCTTAAGCAGATTGACACAAATAACATGAGAGAAATCCATACAAATAGTTTCTTGAGGTGAGTCGCTCCGTGAGCGCCCTTCTGTGACTTTGCGCGTCCGTGACAGACTTCGCAACTTATTCGTTCCTTGTTTACTTGTCTTCTGCAATGGTAAGCGACTGCCCCGGATGAGTATGCTGCGAACTCGGGTGCGTACATGGGCTGGACGGTTGCGGGCGCGACTTTGAACGTGCCTGCTGTCGTGGCCCTGATGCGATACTTGAAGGTATACTCGCCTTGCGGCAGGTGTTCGAAGAAGAAATTGGTGCCGCTGTCGCGGATCTCCTCGTACCAGTAGATGCCAAGGTCCCACTTGTGGCGTGACTGTGCCGATTCCGGCTCGAAGCCTGCGCCGCGCGGGTCGCGCAGATGCACGTACTCCATCGTGTGTTTGGACCGCAGAGAAATCTGAACCTCGACTTCGTCCCCCACCTGCAGCTTCGCGCCTTCTTTCAGCGGTTCAAGCACATACTCCTTGCCCGTGTGGACCCGCCTGAAGAATGAGCGCGAGACCGCCAGATAGTCACCCTTTGCCTCGTCCGGCATCCTCTCGGTGGAGAAATGCCAGGTTGCAGAGGCGAGCATGAATCCGGGTGTCTCTTTTTCCACGGTGATCGTGGACGTTGTCTTCGGATCTATCTTCTCGCCAGGAATGACGATCTGATTTTTCTTTCCGGTGTACTGGTCGGGGTCGAACGTGAACTCGGTCTTCTGGTTGCCGACCGTGACCAGTGCGACCTCCTTGACCCCCAGTTGCTTTGTGGCCTTGAGATATCCTGCGAGCGAATATATGACTTCGGCCGTGGCTTTGGTCGACTTCCAGTGGTTGAGCTTTTTATTGATGAGAAGCCAGAGCACGAGCCCGTCGAGCTTCGGCTCCTTTGGGGTCAGCTCCATGGCGGTCCGCAGCGCGAAAGCGTGCGTCTCGATAGTGTCATTGTACCAGAGCCATGCGCGGTCCTCAGGGGCCCAGAACGTGCCCTGATCTTCGGCAGTCTTCGCCGAATCCATCACGCTCTCCCAGACCAGCGTCGCGTCCTTCATGCGCCCCATGCGGTTGAGCGTCAGGGCAAGGAATCCCTTCAGATAGGGCCTGTGTTCCTTCCAGTGCTTGAAACTGAAATCGAGCATCTGCTTTCGTTCGGAATCCGTAAACGAGCCGCCTGTCCACGAAACGTCCGGATAACTCGAAAGCACATAATTGACGAACGTGACCAGCTCCCAGTTAGCGTTGCGCTCACTCATCTGTTTGACCATGTCGTCCACGTAGTACCGGTGCAGGTATTGCCAGGCTCGCTGGACCATGTCCTTCGGAATGTTCACGCCGAATTCAAGTGCCTTCGAGAAACCAAAGAGCAGATACGTTGTCATATACGGAGAGGGAGGGCCGCCTGGAAACCAGGGAAATCCACCGCTCGAAGTCTTGCGCTTTCTGAAGCTTTGTGAGCGACTCCTGAGCTTGAGCCTTGGTGATCGCGGGATCGAGCACATTAATGAGATCGTCCTTGCCGAGCGCACCACCCGCTGCCTCGCGCAGCCAGGGTGTCTCTTCCATTGCCATTTTTCGATTTGGGTCAGGCTGATCCCACCGTTCGAACTGGGTATCACGTCTTGAAAACTGCGCGGCCATCTTCTCGATCGCCGGATACTGACTGTATATTGAGGAAAGTATGCCCGTGGAAAGAAAACGGTTGAGTGTCTGTTCCGTGCACTCGTACGGATAATTGACCAGGTAGGGAAGCGCGGAGAGCACCGAGTAGAAGAGCTGCGCATCAAGCGTGACTACGAGTTGCTCGTTGAGTCGCGTCGGATCATCGTTTTTGAGCAGGTCCTCAAAAGTCATAGTCCGTTTTTGCTTGTCTTTGAGTGTGGCAAAACGGGACTGCGCAAGATGCATGCGTCCGGGCAAAAGCGGTATGGGACGCAGCTCCCCGTCACTTACATTGCCGGACCGCGCGATTACCTTGAACGCGATCATGCCTACGCGTGCGGGTGTCGTGACGGTAAAGGTCAGGTTTGTCCCGGATCCGGCCGCAACCGTGAATGCGCGCGGCGCCGCGGCCTCGCCCGCGATGCCGAATGAGCCGAGAAGACTCTGGTCGGTTTCCGGATCGATGATGTCGAATGTGAGCGTGCCTTTCATCTCCTTATCTGAGGCGTTGTTAATGACCACCTTCAGGTCTGCTTTATCGCCTTCTCGCAGGAAGCGCGGCAGATACGGGCGTACCATCAGCTCTTTGACGCTCTTAGTCTCATTCCGGAGCGAGCCCGACGTGAGGTCTTTCGTCAAGGCGTGCGCCCAGACGTTCCATGAGGTGACCGAGTCGGGCACGGTGAATTCGAAAGAGACAGAGCCATCTTCAGCCGCTATCAGATGCGGGAACCAGAAGGCAGTCTCGGAGAAATCTGAACGCAGCTGCGCAGGCGCCTGTGGCTCGGGCGCGGGAGCCGCTTCTTGTTTCTCCTCCGAAGTACAGGAGCGGCTGCCCTTGACCCAGGACAGCAGCCTCGCCTTTCATAGCAACGCTATCCACCTCGTTCATTCTCCCGGCAGACATGGGCATGGCAGCCTTATACATCAGACGGCCACGGCGGCCAGGGCCGCCTATGCCGTAGCGATCAATCGCTTTCAGCTTGTCTGGCGTAAGCGCGGGTACGCAGGAAGGGACGCGAAGCCGCTGGTCGGGACCCGATGCGCGCCTGCGAGCGACAAGGAAACCCTGCAGAACGGCTTTTGCATGAAGCTGGGCCAGATACTCATGAGGGAAGGCGGATGGTGCGGCCCGAACGCATCCAGGCTGCGGTCATACATATAGGTCAGGATCTCTGCGGCGGCGGCATGGGTGCGCGCCTGATCAGCGGATGAAATCTTTACTGCCCACTTCTCTTTCTGGCCCGGCTGGAGCCGATCGCGGAAGGTGGAGAATTCAACCTTCAACTCTTTGTTGTCCCATGGTACAAATAGCGTGCGGCTGAACTCCACGTATTGATGGTCGCGCAGCGTGGCGGCCGAAAGCAGGAATCCTCCACGGTCGCTTTCAGTAATGGGAATCTCTATCAGCGGACTGGCGCTGCCTGACGGCGTTGTGCGGCCATCGATCTTTCTCCCGTCCTTAAACCGCTCAATCATCAGGTCCTGCCCTTCAAATCCTGAAAGGGCAAGGAAACGGGCTGTGCCGCCCACCGGGACGGACGATTTTTGCACGAGGAAAAGAAGGGGCAAAGGAAGGCTCAATGTCGGTCCTGCAATCAGGATCTCCTTCGACATCTCGTATCCGGCGCCGAATGCATCCCTGGTTTCATACTTGAGGCGGTAAAGGCCGGCGGGAAGCGCAGGAATCTCCAATTCGGCCTCTCCCTTATTATTGTGGGTAAGAGCGCCCCTTCCGACTTCAGCTCCGTCCGGCCATTCGCGCATGATCGCATCGGGCTTATACTGCACATCCCAGCGAGGGCGCTGGGTGTCTCCAGGCGTCTTGAGGAGAGGCTCTGCAGCGCCTTTGGGAGGAGGCGGCAGAGGCTGCTCCACGGGTAATAACGTTTTGTCCGGGAGAGAAACCTTGAGCAACCGGTAGGTTCCCGTGCCGGGCGCAGGGTTCCCATCAAGGTTGGTCCGCACGACGGAGAGTTTCTCCGACTGCTGTTCGAGGAAGAAAGCGTTGTCCGTCTTTACGCTCGCCTCAACTGCGACGAATCCCAGTCGGAACGCACGTGATGCGGAGCGTGTCTCGCCGCCCTCATCTGTGACATCCGCATCGACGGCATAGCGATAGGTAATGCCCTTTGATGACTGCTCCAGCCGTTCATCCGCCTTCGGCGTGAAGGTGAGCGAGAAGCCGCCGTCCCCATGGAGGGATGCGCTCCCTGTCGCAATCGTCTGGGCCTTTGTTTCAATACCCCAGCCATAAAAACCCCACCACCATGGATAGACCGGTGTCCTCGTCACGCGCCATTTGACGTTCCCGTTCGTGACAGGAAGGCCGAAGTAGTAACGGGCTTCTCCCTTGATTGTAGCAGGTTTGTTCAGTCTGAACTCTTCAGCGGGATCGAGCAGTTTCGCCTCAAAGGTGGGCCGCTTATATTCCTCCACCCGCACGGCAGTTGCGCCGTTCTGGGAGCAGACGACTTGCCAAAGGCCAAGCAGGCGGCCGGCGGGAATGAGAAACTCGCCGGAGGCTGTGCCATAGGCGTTTGTCACCAATGATTGTTGTTCTACCGCCTGCCCGTTCGGGTCCTGGAGCGAGACGACGAGTGAGGTGTTGGGCTGCAGTTTGTAGTCTGCCTGGCCTGAATGGCCCCTGTAGAGCACTACCTTGAAGAAGAGTTTCTGGTTTGGCCGGTAGATGCTCCTATCCGTATAAATAGCGGACCGCGTAACTTCCAATACGTGTGGCACATTGATATAGAAGCCCCTGTAGTCCAGCGCATACCACTCATTATAGCGGGAGAGCACGAAGTAGGGTATGCCCGGAGCCGCCGTAAAAGTCGCCCTTCCGTCGCCATCGGTCTTCTGTGTTCCCACGACCTGATGGCGCTGCCCGTAGTCATGGCGGTAGAGGGTCACTTCCGTGCCTGCCAGAGCCTTGCCCGTAGAGCCTTGCAACGCCAGGACGTGCACCTCGGTGCCTTCAGTACGGGTGACGAGCACCAAATCGCCGAGGTTCATGGGAACGGCCTGAATCTGATTGTTCTCTTTTGAGAAGTTCTTTCGCGCGGAAGCCACTACCACGTAGAAGCCGGGCTTCCCCATCGGAGGATCCACAAACATCCGATGGCTCTTGAAATCAATCGTTTCCGGCAGGCTGACCGTCCATTCCAGATCAGGTTTCTGCGCGCCAACCATCTGCTCAATCTCGCGAGGGTTGAGAGCCACGTTGAAATCGTCAGCGCTGCGCACTTTGTCGGCCAGATCGCGTCCGTATGCACGGAAGTAAAGCGTTCTCAAATTGCTATACACAATGCCGATGGAAGCCTTCTTCAGGTTATCTTGCGCCATGGCCTCGATGGTGAACGATGGGGCTTCAATCGATTTGACAATATAGAGACAGCGCTTCCCTCCGATCGAATCAGGATAAGCGGCGTGTCCGTCTCGGGCAATCCCGTGCGCTCGGACGAGGTTGTCGGGCGTCTCCTGGTCCCTGACGAATTCGGCGAGCGTTGCCATACCGGCAGACCACCAGGGATAAGTCCGCACCTTTGGCAGACGCGCTTCGAGGTCTTTTCGAATGCGTTCCCGGTCGGCTTTCTCGGAGAAGTTCGATCTTGAGCTTCCGGAGCCGCTCCAGCCGGGACTCGAAGGATGCTTCGATCTCTTTTCGTCCTGCGTGCCACGATTCCAGATCACCCAGCACCTCGCAGTATTTGACTACCGGATGGTCGATCTGAAGGGAAGGCTTCTCTGCAAGCAATGCGTCAACATTGAGAGCGTAGACGTCATCCGACTGCCCGGGTGCCCAGCCCAGCGTGTCTGCAAGCGCATCCGCATAAAGATAGGTGACCGCATCGCGCAGGGTAGGGCGGATCTCTTTCGGGTAGTTGTTCAACTCGATATATTCGGAGAGTATTGCCACGGGCTCTTCTCCCAGTTGGTCCCTATGAGAGAAGACTATTTCGTATGAACGGCGTGCTTCGGCGAAGACCTGCTCGACGGTCCATACCTTCAGGTCGATCGTCCCCTTCGATTCGACTCTTTCCCTTCCGCGCATTTCCCAGGAGTACTCGTGGGCATAGGTCATGAGCGCCTGCGCGTAATAAAGATTGAGCACGGTCTGCGCAAGCAGGTCATCGGGCCAGGGCTGCTCCTTCAAAAACCGCACTGCCGTCTCGTAGCCGTGCAATGCCATCCGTGTCTGCACGCAGCGGATCAGCGCGCGTACCCACGCTTCGCTGTTTCCGGATTCGCGTGCTGCCTTAAGACTTGCCTCCGCGATCTCGTATGCCCGTTCGTACTTTTGTTCGGAGATAGCCTTGTCGTACTCTTTCCAGATGCTACCTGTCTTACCGGTCCACGGGACGAGTTTCAAAGCTGAAACCTCTCTTCGCTGAATTGGTTGTTTTGTTTGGGTTTCCACCGCGATGGGCGCACCGGCAGAATTCCCCGGTGAGACACACCCAAGGAAGAGAAAAAGTAGTAATGCCGAAGAAAAAATCGAAAGAGACTTCGTCTTCATAGAACCCATATAGAAGTGTTACAAATCGTACGGGTAAGTGACTCTGAACGTCGTTCCTTCTTCAGACGAACTGCTGAATGATACGCTTCCCTTGAGATATCGCTGCGTGAGGAGCCTGACACTGTAAGTTCCGAGACCCCTTCCAGCACCCTTTGTAGAGAATGAACGTTGAAACATCTGGAGTTGAACATCCCGCTCCATTCCTTGCGGATTATGCACCCAGAATTGAACTCCATCTTGAGTCCGCTCTGAACCCAGGGTAATTGTTTCTCCGTCCATCGAAGCTTCCAGCGCATTTTTCAAGAGATTGCCGATGACGCGTCTCACGAGTACCCGATCACTCGTGAAAGTGACATTCTTCGAGGCAGGAGAAATTCTGATATAACGTCCGCGTGTATTGTTGCTCTGTTGAGCGACGATCTCGTCCAATAATTCCGACGTCTCGATAAGAGAAGGATTAAGAGCAAGCGATCCTTTTTCCGCCGCAATCAATTGCCTTTGGGCATTGAGTTCTTCGATCAGCCGGGCGGAAAGAAGCTGAATTCGTTTTGTGAACGTATCAGAATCTCCTTTTGAGCTGTCTTCCAGGAACTCGGAGCATCCGAAGATAGCGCTTGCGGTATTTGTAATATCATGAAGGAAAATGCGTTCGAGCACTTCTCTTCTCTTCTCGTCGCTGATATCGGTCGCCGTTACCATGGTATACGTATCGCGGTCCACGGTGATCGGTGTAGCCCATACTCGAAGATCCAGAGCATCTGCATTGCCTCTGCGGATGATGCGACACTCCTGGACGTCTGGAGTCCCTTGTTGACCCGTGAGAATCGCTCTCACGGCGCCGCACGTTTCGCAAAAATCCGTGGTGCCGCAGCCTTCGTGTCTCTCGAAGGCGTGCAGACAACCGAGAGCCTCTCCCGGGCGCAAGCCGCTTACAGCGGAAAGATCATCTACGTTCAGCACGCTCAAGAATGCGCGGTTCGCAAAAACGATCTGCCGTTCCTTGTTCAGGATCAGACAGAGAATCGGCATCGCTTCGAGCGTCTGGATAAGGAGTGGGGCTTTTGATAGAATTTCGGACTGGCGCAGAATGTCAGGCAGAGGCCTTCGTTCAGATGGAGCACATTCGGTCGAAGCCTTATCGGGGCTGGCAGGGATCTGTTCGCTCAATGATCCATCTTCCGCGAGTCTGTCAAACGTTATCCTCTGTTGTGCTTCGACCATAGCCTATCATAAAAAAAGCGGGTAGAAAAATAAGATTGCGGATAAGGCAGATATGTATGAGGTACTAAAGATCCCTTTCTTCGAACGTTATGTACGGGTTCTCTGCGTGTATTACCTCGGGCGATTTAATCCACGTTGACCAGCCAAGGAGCGGCGCACCTTCCCTTTCGACACCTAGCGTGCATGCCGGAACCTCCTCGCGCCTGAGGAATAAGGCGAATATCAAATTCATACTCGATTCCTGCCATGAATCTCGTGAGCGAGAGGATGGGGCGAAGCATGACACCCGAAGGCAGGAAACGAACGAACCGGTCGTAGTCGAACGGCCCGAGATTGACGCGGAATTTCGATTGACTCTCCCTGGCCCAGCTTCCGCAGACGGTATTCACACCAAGTTCGCTATTGGCCGAGCCCACCTGTGTCTGATCTGCAGCATCAAGGGGAATCATCCGCTCTATGAACTGGTCTATTGTTGCTCGCGCGCCGGAAAAATATTCGACCGTGGCCTTGATGGCGGCCGCGGAAGGAATCTGCCGCGAGAGCAGACCTCCGTAGAACAAGAGCGATTCTTCCGGCAATCCGATCATGCCGGCCAGCCCCGGCGTTCCGAGACCGACCAGGCTCATGAGATACCCCGAAAGCCTGTCGCGTGCACCGGCCGCGTACGTTACCGGCAGATTATATTTCTTCCACGCGAGATAAAAAAGAGAGATCAGCCGGTGATGAAAGATGTCGAGGAAGGCAGTGAAAGCGAAGTCCTTCTCGCGCACTCTTTCGATCGCCAGTTCGTTATACCATTGTGGAAGAACTCCTGATGGACCGACCAGCCCCATGAAAGTGACACTCATTTCCGCAGGGCTTTCCGGAGCCGTCTTTTTCAGGCTGGAAATATCGCTCGGAGGAAAAGTGAAACCGGGCTCGACGGAGAAACGGACTACCTCTTCCTTCGGGTTGAGTGTCCGTGCTACCGCCTTCCGGTCGGGAATGAGGGTTTCTAACAGGTGAACGGCCTTAAAAAAGGAGAATTGGTAGAACTCCTCAAAAAGGCGTTCCCTTACAGCAGTACCCGACTCCCGTTTCTTGGGGGCCATGTCTTTAAGGCCTCTTTTCGTTGGATGGTTTTTGCGACCAGCTGCGAGAACGAATTAACAGAGACGTATTCTCCCAAGAATCTTTCAAGTATCGTTGCAAAGAGATAAAGACCTGCCCCAACGTATTTGTCCTCATCGAACTCCAGGGTAACCTGCACGCCACGGCAGAACGACTGGCCGATGCGCTTCGTAAGGTATTCCGATTTGAGTGATCTTATGCCGCTTATCTGCTGCCGCGTCGCCGGGGAATTGTCAAAATCATAGAGTTTGAGAATCTCTTTAAGGGCGTCTTCTCCTCCCTGTACCAGCGACATGTAATTGAGCGAAAGATGAGAGATCAATCGCCATTGGAGCGCTCCGCCAAGAGAGGCCCTTCGCGTCGGCGTCGGTTTGATCAGGCAGTTGATGCGGGTAATCGGAGCGGCAATTTCCATCTCAAAATCGCCCGCCGGATCACCGAAAGTCAGGCGCGCAGGCAAATCCCTGTTGGTGCAGGTCGCCTGGACCATGACTGTTTCGACCTCGGGGTCGACGGGCGCCAAATCCCAGTCTGCGAAGGATAGAAATATCTCGGTTCCGTCATCGCCCTTTTTCTCCGAAGGTCTTCTGTGATGATGCCAGAAAGCCTTCCGGCCTGGTTCGTCGTCGTCAACAAGATGGTGCCATATGGAATAAAATGGCTTGAACTCGGCCTCCTTTTCTCCGGAAGTTGAAGAAGAGGTGACTTTATCTATGCTGAAAATCTCCGTTGCCGGAAGCCTTCTGATATCGGGAATCACATGGTACTCCGTTTTCTTCTGTTCAACCAGTATCGGTTCTGCGATTCGCTTGAAAAGGTTGACGACCGGCGTGGCGTGCAGGCAGAACGTCTCCGGAGTCAGCAGGAGATTCGATGCTGCGACCCTGTCAAGGTAAATCCAGATGTTGAGCTTATCGTCAAGGTCTCGCCCGCGCAGTGCGTTCAAGCCGTTGAGATCGAAGAAAAGGAACTTCTCGGGGAAACAGAAATATTCGAAGAGCAGCAGATAACCGGGGAACGATCTCGACGGGTAGGGGATCATGGCCTCGTCGCTATCGAACCCCACGGGTTGGATGGCATCAGGCCTCAGCGCCACAGTCTCGAGTTCTCCTCGCCGGTTGCGCGACTCGCACTCCACATGGCATCGATTGTTGAAGAGAAGCTCGTACAGATGGAAGACGTGCTGCCCCGGCCCATTCAAAAAGAAGCGCGTCTCATCCCACTCGATCTGTGAGAAGCTCAGATTATTGATGGTTTTCAATTGAATCAGAATGGCTTGCTGTGCGTTTGGAACTGCCCTCTTGGGGTCGCGAAGACCTGCAGAAATGACTTCTACAGGCCAGAGCGTGACAGGATATGATGTGCTGAACTGGCAGGGGAATCCATTGACAGGCTTCGAATAGAGGGGTGTATGCTTCTCTATAGGATAGCCCGTAGGCGGAATCGTCTTCGCTGTTTCGAACTTTACGACGGACATCGATGGTATCGGGCTGATATAGTGGGGGTAGAGAATATTGAGGAGCGATTCCGTTATTTCGGGAAAATCGTCATCAATCTTCTTATGTATGCGTCCGCTCAGAAGTGCAAAGGCTTCTATGAGGCGCTCCGTATGCGGGTCTTCGCATTTGTCCGGCTCAAGAAGCAGCCTGCCCGCAATCTTGGGATACTTCTTCGCAAACTCTGCTCCCATTTCACGTATGAAGGTGAGCTCGCGTTCGTAGTAATGGAGGATGTCGTCTTTCATGGCTTTCTCTATCTCCGGATCGTATACTCGCCCTTGTTGATATCGAAGTACGTGTCGAACGTGACGGGCTCGGCCACGGGGTCAAGGACGAGAAGTGCGTTGATCCTTAGCCGAATGCTCCGCACTTCCTCGGTTGGCGCCTCGATCTGCACGGTGACATTTCTGAGTCTGGGTTCAAACCTCATTATTGCCTTCTCAATATTCTGGCGAAGCGCCTGCCTCACCGCCGGGCTCTTCGAATTATGCGATGTGAAATCGGACAGGCCGTAGGCAAAAACAGAATCACCCAGTTCTCTATACGCAGGTGGAATGGGAATAATCTGACTCTTGGTGTTGAGAAGGTTCTCCAGATCCCTGATGACCGCGGCTTTGATCTGGCTGAGATTGAGCAGGCGATATTGTGCGGATTCGCGCGAGAGCTGCGGCTCAAGATCGATGAGTCTGTCGAGAATAGAGGCCTGGATGTTATCCTGTTTCTCTTTCACAAGTTTGGCCAATTCGGCTTTAAGTGTATACCTTCGTTGTCGCTGCGTCGCTTTCCTCGACGTACTTTAAGTACGCCTTCGTCGGCTCCTCGCTGCCGCCTCGGTCTCCATCTTAAATCCGAATTGGCCAAGCGTAGCTTATACACGGGCTCGACTGCAGGTGAACATCAATTGCGTCATATGGCGGTAGCTTTCTTGGACTTCTTCTCAGGAACGTGCAATACGCCTGGCGAGGTAGCCAGGACCCACTCAAGCTCGTTGATCAGGAGCCTGTGTGGGTCCGTGCTGCAATCGGCAATACTGTTTGATGCGTCTCGGGAGGGGCTTATACTTTCTTATTTACCTGCAGATCCCAGCCTGCGGCAATCTGGCCGCCGCCTGAGCCGTCGGAGCGTTTCTGCTGGACATAGGTCCATTCGATCTTTCCGTAGTTGAATGAGACGGTTTCTACCGGCAAATTTTCTTCGCCGCCCGAAGTTCCGCCGTCATGATAATTGCTGACGATACAGTTGGTAAGCTTATACTCCATGTACTTCACCTTATCGGTGCCCGCCCGACAAATCTCCAGGGTGACCGATTTGATATGGGTGCCGTCAGCACAGGCAAGGGCGAGTTTGGGTGAAGATTTGTCGAGCGCCTTTGTGATGCTGAAATCCTGGAAATTAGCCCGTTCAGCTGTTGCCCCGCCGGAAGTGCTGGCCGTAGCAGACGTGGGCTGCTGGATGCCGAGACCATAAGAAAGCACCTCTATCCAGTCTTTGTGCTTATCGTCTGTGCTCTCTCCCGGTATACCGTCAATCTTCAAAAATGCATCGAAAGCCATGGGTTACCCCCTTCGTTGGATTGGTCTTGCGCGTAGTTCCATTCTCGCCTGAATCACAGCGCATATCAAGCGCCTGAACGGCTATTTCGGTACTACCAAAAGGCTTAAAACACTTCCTTAACTTTTCGCAGGAGGCGGCAGGTTTGCTACCAGCCTCAACGACACGGTCAACTCATCCAGCTGATAATGCGGCTTGAGAAATGCGACTGCCCGGTACGATCCCGGTTTTCCGCGCACCTCGGTCACGTCAATGCGTGCTTCACGCAACGGGATATCGGGCCTTCAGCGTCCAGGAGCAATGCTCGCATTACACTCTTCACTCACCCTTCTCCCCATCTTTTATCGCGTGAATTGTCTATTGCATAAGGCGGGTTGACAGCGCATGCGACTTTCCCGAAAAGGGTCAACCATGGTACAATGAATGACAGAAATGGTCAGGTGATCCTAATGCAGCTTGGAATAGTATCTGCTTCCGTTCTTCTATTAAATTTGCCGTTCGGGTATTGGCGAGCGCACGCGGGCAAGTTCTCCCTGCAATGGTTCCTCGCGGTGCATCTGCCTGTGGTTGCGGTGATCTCTCTGCGCCTGCTGAGCGGGCTTGGCTGGCAACTCGTGACGTTTCCGGCGCTGATCGGCGCCTATTGCGTGGGTCAGCTGCTGGGCGGACGGATACACATTCAGTGGTCAAGGAACGGAAAAAGAAAGCTCAGCGCATGTCTCGTCTGCGATCTCTGGAAAACGATCTTCCCCCATGGCACTCGCCCTCTTTGATTTCGACGGCACAATCACTTTCAAGGACAGCTTCGGCGATTTTATCGCTTATGCGGTCGGTCGCAGAAGATTCATCACAGGCACGATTGTTTTGAGTCCCATGCTCCTGGCCTATGCTTTGGGTGCAATTCCGAATTGGCGCGCCAAGGAGCTGGTGTCGACTCATTTTTTCGGTGGCTGGGAGGCCGTCAGTTTCGAGAGGCTTGCCTCAAAATACTCCAGGGAGCGGTTACCCACTATCGTCAGAGAGATTGCATTGGAAACAATCGCCCGGCACAAGCTGAAAGGAGACACGGTTGTCGTCGTTTCTGCCTCCATCGACCTGTGGATGGCCGGTTGGTGTGCCGAATGTGCAGTCGATCTTATAGCCACAGAGCTGGAGACGAAAGAAGGAAGGATCACCGGCAGGTTCTCCACCAGGAACTGCTCAGGTAAAGAAAAGGTCAGGAGAATTCAGGAGCGTTACGATTTGAAGAGCTTTGATTATATCTATGCCTACGGAGACAGCGCCGGTGATCGGGCAATGCTCGAGCTGGCCAATGAGAAGTACTACCGCTGGAAACGAGTGTAATGCCGATCTGCCTTCAAGCGTATACCTTCGTTGTCACTGCGTCGCTCTCCTCCCGCGACCCGTGGTTGTCTTTTTTGATCACGCAGGAAAGATGGTTGGCCACGGGTACCCTGCTAGAACAGTCCTCGCTGCCGCCTCGGTCTCCATCTTGAATGCAGATCGGCATAGCACATTAAAAGGTAAGGACAAAAGCGAAGGTTAAGGTCGAGGCTAAGGTAAGGCCTTCCGCATTGGCCCTTATGCCCAAAATATCAGACTTTATCTCTGCCCGATCCAATCCAGTCCTGACGGGTGGGGTGCTGTGCATCTCCTCTAGAGAGTTATGTGAAAGAGCCCTTGACAGATGAGGAAAGGGGGCTTATAGATTAGCTATAATCAGGAATTGTTCCGAATTGACCAGCGTAACCAAAGAATCAATAGCACGACAGCTGAAAGCGAAGGGGTTGAAGCTTACCCCTCAAAGGCTGGCTATCATCGAGGTGCTTATCGAAAAGCGGGATTTCCATCCCGGCGCCCGTTCTGTGTATAAGGAAGCAAAGAAGAGAAAGAAAAGCCTGAGCTTGTCGACCACCTATGCGACACTGAACGAGTTCTCCCGCCTGGGCATCATTAAAACGCTGCAGTTTGATTCCATGGAGAACCGCTACGAAGGTAACCTTGAAGAGCACCTCAATCTGGTCTGCGAGCGCTGCGGTAAGATCCTTGACTACAAGGTACCTCCCGTTGCCGACCAGCAGGAGATAGCGAAGAAAACCGGCTTCTCGGTCACGGATACCAGGCTGGAGTATTACGGGTATTGCAGGGACTGCCATGCAAAAACAAAACAGGGCGGGAGATAATCGGTTTCGTTCACTACTTATTAACCAGATGGGCAGCGAAACACTAGTATTATTCATGGGAGCGCTGTTCAACAATTCACACAACGAAAGGAGGAACATATCATGGATGAAGAAAGAACGGGCAGGCTTACAAATACATTGCCGGCGGCGGCACGACGAACCAAGACTGGTGGCCGAACCAGTTAAAGCTCGATATCCTGCACCAGCGTTCCTCCAAGTCCAATCCGATGGGCGAGGGTTTCAACTACGCGCGTGAGTTCAAGAGTCTCGACTTGGAGGCCGTGAAGAAGGACCTCCGTGAACTGATGACGAAGTCGCAGGACTGGTGGCCGGCGGACTTCGGCCACTACGGACCTTTGTTCATCCGTATGGCGTGGCACAGCGCCGGCACCTACCGCATCGGCGACGGCCGCGGCGGCGCAGGCAACGGTAGCCAGCGCCTTGCACCCCTCAACAGCTGGCCCGACAATGCGAACCTCGACAAGGCGCGCCGACTGCTCTGGCCGATCAAGCAGAAGTACGGCCGGAAAATTTCCTGGGCCGACCTGATGATCCTCGCCGGCAACGTCGCCCTGGAATCGATGGGTTTCAAGACCTTCGGTTTTGCCGGCGGACGTGAGGACATCTGGGAACCGGAAAAGGACGTCTACTGGGGCGCCGAGAGCGAGTGGCTGGGAGACAAGCGCTACACCGGTGACCGGGAACTCGAGAATCCCCTCGCCGCCGTTCAGATGGGTCTGATCTATGTGAACCCGGAAGGCCCGAACGGCAACCCTGACCCGATCGCCGCGGCGCGGGATATCCGCGAGAGCTTCGGTCGCATGGCGATGAACGACGAGGAGACGGTGGCCCTCATCGCGGGCGGCCACGCCTTCGGCAAGACCCACGGCGCCGGCGATAAGGCACTGGTCGGCCCGGAGCCGGAAGCCGCCGGCATCGAGGAGCAGGGCCTGGGCTGGAAGAGCAGCTTTGGCACGGGCAAAGGCAACGACACGATTAGCGGCGGCCCGGAAGTCATCTGGACCAATACGCCCACGAAGTGGAGCAACAACTTCTTCCGGATCTTATTCAGCTTCGAATGGGAACTGACGAAGAGCCCGGCCGGTGCGCAGCAGTGGAAGCCGAAGGGTGACGCAGGCGCCGGTACCATCCCGGATCCGCACGACCCGTCAAAGCGTCGCTCGCCATCGATGCTGACCACGGACCTCTCTCTGCGGTTCGACCCTGTCTACGAAAAGATTTCACGGCGCTTCTATGAAAATCCGGATCAGCTCGCGGACGCGTTCGCCCGGGCGTGGTTCAAGCTGACGCACCGCGACATGGGCCCGCGCGCACGCTATCTCGGCCCGGAGGTTCCGGCAGAAGAGCTCATCTGGCAAGATCCCATCCCTGCCGTCAATCACAAACTGATTGATGCGATTGACATCGCCTCCCTCAAGGGCAAGATCCTGGCTTCCGGCCTGTCAGTGTCGGAGCTGGTTTCGACCGCCTGGGCGTCGGCGTCCACCTTCCGTGGCTCCGACAAGCGCGGCGGTGCCAACGGTGCCCGCATTCGTCTGGCGCCGCAGAAGGATTGGGAAGTCAACCAGCCTGCCCGGCTGGCGAAGGTGCTCAAGACCCTGGAGGGCATCCAGAGCGCGTTCAACAGCGCGCAGTCCGGCGGCAAGAAGGTATCACTGGCTGACCTGATCGTTCTGGCCGGTTGCGCCGGCGTCGAGCAGGCTGCGAAGAATGCCGGTCACGAGGTGACGGTTCCCTTCACGCCGGGACGCATGGATGCGTCGCAGGAGCAAACCGACGTGAAGTCATTCGCCGTACTCGAACCGGCTGCAGACGGGTTCCGTAACTATCTAAAAGCTAAATATGCAGTAACGGCAGAGGAACTGCTGGTTGATCGTGCGCAACTTCTGACGCTGACCGCTCCTGAGATGACGGTTCTCGTGGGCGGCATGCGCGTCCTGAAGACCAACTTCGGAAGCGTCCAGCACGGCGTCTTCACCAAGCGGCCGGAGGCGCTCACCAATGACTTCTTCGTGAATCTGCTCGACATGAGCACGACGTGGAAGGCAACCGCAGAAGACGATGACGTATTCGAGGGTCGTGATCGCGCAACGGGCGCACTCAAGTGGACCGGCACACGTGTCGACCTGATCTTCGGTTCGAACTCCCAACTCAGGGCCTTGGCGGAAGTCTACGCATGTGAGGACTGCAAGGAGAAGTTCGTGCACGACTTTGTGGCGGTGTGGAACAAAGTAATGAACCTTGACCGTTTCGACCTCTCCTGATCGTAAGCATAAACGTCCTCGTTGGCTTCTGACAGGGCGGCAAAAAACGGTCAGCTAATCGGGTAATACCGATTTGCATTCAAGATGGAGACCGAGGCGGCAGCGAGTCGAGCCGACGAAGGCATACCTAGGGTACGTCGAGGAGAGCGACGCAGCGACAACGAAGGTATACACTTGAAGGCGAATCAGTATAAGGGACGGCTTCTAACCGTCCCTTACCGCATCACCACGCATGCGGATCCGCCACAAGAACACTTCCGTTGGTCGCACCACAAGGGTACTTCCGTTCGCACCACAAGGGTACTTCCGTTGGCGCACCACAAGGGTACTTCCGTTGGGCGTACTACAAGGGTACTTCCGTTGGGCGTACCACAAGGGTACTTCCTTTGGTCGTACCCCAAGGGCACTTCCGGTGGGCGTACCACAGGGGCACTTCCGTTGGTCGCATACGTCTTGGCCAGATGATCTCCATCATGTAGACTGGCTCTATATCCGCTGTCTTCCTGGGCGGGGTGGAGTTCTGAAGGTAGGTTACTACCGCCGCACTTCTTCAAGCTCGTTGGTCAGTGGCGCTTGCTTCCTGTACTCGTCGCGCCTAGAAATTTCCCGTTGATGCGCGAAAATACTGGGTTCCAGCATATGAGGGTACATGGAGAGAAGATTACTGCCGACACTGATTGTATGGCCAATATGAGCTTCACATCACACCACATCACACTTGTCTTGAATTGTAGTGGGAAGGGTGGTAATGATGTGGTAATGATATGGACGGATCACGCTGCATGCATAAGATTAGGTAAGGATGATTGGCATGTTTGCAATTCTTTTGTGTAGGGCTTCAAGGGTGCAAAATGGTGTTGAAGGCCGCCCATGAAATTGCCTGAAATAGAAAGACTACTTAAAGCCTTGTTCGAGGGCGACGCCCACATGCGCCAATGTGCAATCGAAACTTTGACTGATAACCCGGACCCCGGGGAGCCTGAAGAGGGGTCTTTCGCAAGGTGGTTAAATAGAGAACGAATTGTCTTGATAACCGACGCTCTTGCGGATCTAGGTAAACCTGCTCTAGCACCATTATTAGGATTCTTGAAGACAGACGATTTTGCCGTGAGGTGTTGCGCAGCCGAAGCCCTCGGTAAAATAGGTGATGCACGTGCGCTGACACGGCTACTGAAGGTGCTGAGCGCCGAAGATCAGCCCCTGAAGGGGTTTGCCGCACGTGCTCTCGGTAACATCGGCGATCCACGAGCAGCGCAACCATTGATCGAGATACTCGGAGACGAGGATGGGAATGTGAGAGCAGCTGTAGCTAAGGCGCTCGGTAGCATACATGATTCACGTGCAGTGCAACCATTGATCGAGACACTCGGAGACGAGGATGGGAATGTGAGAGCAGCTGTAGCTAAGGCGCTCGGTAACATACATGATCCACGAGCAGTGCAACCATTGATCGAGATACTCGGAGACGAGGATGGGAATGTGAGAGCAGCTGCGGCTTATGCTCTTGGTGACGTACACGCAACCTCACCCTACGACGGGGAGATTAAGGAAGCTGCACTTCGAGATCCACGAGCTGTGCAACCATTGATCGAGACACTCGGAGATTATGATGCGAATGTGAGAGCAGCTGCGGCTTATGCTCTTGGTAACATGTATGATCCACGAGCCGTAGAACCGTTGATCGGGGCACTCGGAGATTATGATGCGAATGTGAGAGGCTATGCCGCTCGCGCTCTCGGTAATATCGGCGATCCACGAGCAGTGGGACAGCTGATCGAAGCGTTGAGAGAAGAGATCACGGAAGTGTGGGTTAAAGCGACGCTGGCCCTTGCATACATCGGAGAAGCCGCGGTAGGATCACTGATAAAGGCACTGAAGCATGACGACAATGAGATCCGACGGGGGGCAGCGGCGGCTTTCGGTCATATGAACCTGCACTCATTTTACCGTGAGGACGTTGAAGACGCTGCGCTTCAAGATGCACGCGTCGTAGAACCATTGATTGGCCTGCTCGGAGATAATGATGCGGGGGTGAGAGCGGCGGCGGCTGAAGCTCTTGGTTATACACGCGATCCGCGAGTCGTGGGACCCTTGATAGAACTGTTGAGAGACTTTGACGAAGTTTCATCGGCAGCGGGGTTAGCCCTTGGGCACATCGGAGAAGTCGCGATAGATTCGCTGATAGGCGCACTGAAGGATGCTGACAAGTGGGTACGACGCCGGACGGCATGGGCTCTCAGTAGGATACATGATGCACGCGTCGTAGAACCATTGATTGGGCTGCTCCGAGATGATGATGCGGGGGTGAGAGCGACGGCGGCTCATCTGCTGGGTGAGATATGTGATGTACGTGCCGGGAAAGCACTCTCAGAAGCGTTGAGCGATAGTAATGAATGGGTGACATTTTGCTCAGCCGAAGCCCTCTGCAAAATGGGTGATGTCCGGGCGATAAAGCCGATGCTCAAGGGGTTGAGAAATCGGGGCCCTTGGGATTCATCATCGTCAGAGAAGGTTCTTATAGGCATGGGTGAAGCTGCCTCCCGTCGCCTTATTGAATTGCTGGCGGATGAAGATCACCTTGTTCGAGCAGGCGCGAGCCGGGTTCTTGGGCGCATGCGTGTTACCGAGGCGACAGAACCCCTGATCCTTTCCTTATGGGATGAAAAGGAGGATGTAACAAAGGCTGTGACGGAAGCATTAAGAAGAAGCGGCGTACATTGGGCAGGAATAGATATGTCACGATATTTCGACTACTTCGCTGAAGCCCTAAGAAAGGGTAACGATTCCGTAAAGCTATGCGTGATCGATATGCTGGAAAACACCGAGGATTCTAGGACATCAGAGATCCTTGCAGGAGTGCTAAAGGACAGGAACGAGAAGGTACGGCTATCCGCCGCCAGAGCTCTAGAAAATATCAACAGGCTTCGCGGGGAATGAACAGAACGACCCTAAATTGGGTCGCCGGAAGAAGGCCAGCTCCCGGCCAGTCAACTGTTGCCGATTTTCAGCGGTAATCGTGACGCGGATCCCGTTGCTATTACCTGGAGAATACAGCACTAGCGGCGTTCGTGGCACGGATAACCCTGTCATCCTGCTCAACCACAGCATATGCCACGTGGTCAATCAGGTCGAAGAGGCGCAGGTATTTGTCCACGTGTGATGTCTCTCGCGTCTTTGTGCCAAAGTACTTGGCAGACTGCACGGCAAGGTCGGTAATCACCCTGTCGTCATAGATGGCAAAGTCAAAGGAACTGGTGTTCTCTCGACCGCTCGTCTCGTTTGCCGTCGGGAGTTCATCCCGATAGGCAATGCGGACATCTATATTGTCGCGAAATTGGCCAAGGAGAACTTTTTGCGTAGCCGGACTCGCAAGCTCTTCGTCATCAACAACGAATATGCGAGTGATTTTTACCCCGCGCTCGATTGCACGCAGGTTGGCCTGGTAAAGGCCGAGAAGCGCCCCTCGCGTAGTCCATCCCGGGTTGAGGGGATCCACGGCCTTTATATGATGGATCGCCTGATCGCTGCATTTGGCGGCTTCCAGATAAAACTCGTTTTCATCCAGCGGGATGCGACCGTGATGCAGTAACGACAATGTACGTTTGGCTGCTGCCATTACTTCATGGGCTTTAGCGTTACATTCCGGATCGGCGATCTGTGCAATCATGAATGTAGTTTCATGGGCCTTATGATACTCGTCGAGAAGCGTATCCCTGGTCTTCTCGATATCATCCCTCAGAACGTATGTGCCCAGAGAAAGCAGTATGCCGACGCCGAAGATGATATAGGCGGCCTGTGGATATTTGAGCACCACGTGAAAGAGAATCGCCAGTCCAGATCCTGTCAGAAACTCGCCAAAGACCACTATATTTTTAATTTTTCTTTTCATGGTGATTATCCTCCTCCGGACAAAACTATTCCCGCACCCGGCTTGAAGTCGGTCTCCTGAGTGTCGAACAGCCCTACTTGTATTGTGATTTGCCGACCGATTATGAGCGCGGCAGCTAGAACGAGGGCTAGCAGTGTCTCACAGAAAGCAATTGCTGCAAGAACACTTCGATTTTGAGAACTGCCCTTTTTATATGAGACCTCGACTATACCCTGCTTTTCGCGTTATGTCAAATTTCTTGATCAAGGACATTTGCGGAACAGCGCCGTCAGCAGGGTGAAACGCCCCTGCCTTTTTGGACATTGCGGTAACGATACCGTCTGAAGAAAACATAGTTGCTATTTTTGAGATGCGTGCAATAATGGAGGACAAGGTTATAGATAGAATATCCGACTGGTCCATCTGCCGGCTGAGTTGCGGGTTCTATCCGGACTCCGATTAGTCGGATGCATACTGCGAAAGAGGAGGTTACAAATGAGGAGAGGTAAGAACATACTCGTCGTGGTTACTTTCGCTTTTCTATTTCTGTTAGGCGTCTCTTTCTGTGGCCCGGGCACTGCACGTGCCGCAAGCCGACAACGGAGTTAAGCCGGGGGAGTTTGTCGTCGAGCCGCCGACGCTCATTAACCTTGGATTCGAGTGGTACATAGCGGGAGATGACAACCGCAATGCAGCCGTGGAGGTCCAGTACCGCAAGAAGGGAGATGCGGCATGGAAAAAGGGGCTGCCGCTTCTTCGCCTCTCACCCAACGAACGTGCCGTCTGGTGGTCGGTCGATTATACGCCGCCCAACATGTTTGCGGGAAGTATCTTCGATCTGGAGCCTGACACCGAGTACGAGTGCATGTTCACCCTGTCAGACCCTGACGGCGTTCTCGGCGATAAGGCAAGAACGGTCACGGTCCGCACCCGGCCTGAGCCGAAACCCTATCCGAGCGGGCGCACCTACCATCTGTACCCGCCCGATTACCAGGGCGAGAAGCAGACGCCCAACTGCTCGAACCTGTGGACCTGTTACTACATGGGTGGAGGCGGAGGGGATTGGAGCGAGACCTATCTGCCCCGGGTGCAGCCGGGCGACACGATCCTTGTTCATGCCGGTCTCTACGCGGTTAAGCCTACCCCGTATCCCGGCCTGTCTCCCTTTGACGGAACCTATTACCTGACGGTGAGCGGCACACCGGAGAAGCCGATCGCGATAAAGGCCGCGGGCGACGGTGAAGTCATTTTTGACGGCGCCGGCAAGTTCAATCTCTTCAATGTCGAGGCCGCCAATTACAATTACTTCGAAGGTCTTACCATCCGCAACACCGATGTCGCTTTTCTCGCGGGCCATAAGTGGGTGACCGGCTCCAGCGGGCTGACAGTCAAGAGATGCCGATTCGAGAATATCGGCATAGGTGTGTGGACCAGTTACTCGGGATCGAAGAACTTCTACATAGCGGATAACGTGATGAACGGCAGGGACGACCCGAACAGGCTTGTCGGCTATACGGGCACCCCGTGGGAGAAGCTACCCGGTTATCCTCCTCCTCTTGTGTCGTACTTCGGCGTCAAGGTCTACGGGTCCGGCCACGTTATCGCGCACAACCGCGTGGCCAATTTCTTTGACGGGCTATGCCACGACACCTACGGCATGCCGGACGGCTATCCGAACGTGCCGCGTGAAAAGATGCCCGTCTCAATCGACTTCTACAACAACGACATATCCAACGCACACGACAACTGCATCGAGGCCGATGGAGCCATGCACAACGTTCGCGTCATGCGCAACCGTTGCGTAAACATGGGTCTGGAGCCTCTCAGCGGTCAGCCAATCTTCGGCGGGCCTGCCTACTTCATACGCAATATCGTCTACCACGCCCCGGGAGGCAGCGGGGGTGGCGCGGTCCCAAAAGAAGGTGGCGCTTTCAAGAACCAGTTCTCCGAACCGGAAGGCCTGGTCATTCTGCATAACACCCTCCTGACCGAGACAGCCCTGACCGTGGCGCCAATGCCGCCGGCTTATCCGAACTACGGCGGATGGCTCAACACGCACTTCATGAACAATCTCGTCCTCGGCGAGGGCGTCCACCCGCAGGTCTTTCAGATGCGGACGTACACCAACTACTCCACGTCCGACTATAATGGCTTCCGCCCGAACCCGGAAGCGGAATATGCCTTCACGTGGGTATCTCCCCCATTCAACGTGCCCTACGGGACACACGAGGACCCGCAGTGGGTGGTACGCAATTTCAAAGACCTTCCGGAATATTGCCGGGTCACGGGCAAGGACTGTCACAGCAGGCTCGTGGGCTGGGAGATATTCGAGAACCTTGCTCCGCCCGACCGGAAGGATCCACAGAGAGTTTACGACCCTAAGAGCCTTCAATTTCAGCTGAAACCAAGTTCGGTAGCGGTTGACGCCGGCCTGGTCCTTCCTAATGTGAACGATGACTTTAAGGGAAAAGCCCCTGACCTCGGGGCGTTGGAGGTTGGCCGACCCTTGCCCGTCTACGGACCGCGGCCGTGATCGACATGGGAGACATGCCGCTTGATCAGGAACTGCATCACGAGATCTTCGGTTCAATTCTGGACAGGACCGAAATGACGCCCTTTCTGCTCTTGCCCGCCCGCGACTACGATTCGGCACTCAAACAGGTGACCAAGATGATGGTCAACCGCGGCTTCGACGCGCTCGATGGCGACGAACTGCCAGAGAGTGAACGCGAGCGCGCGGCGCGCTACATCCGGTACGCGTACGTCACTATTTTCGATGGGTTCTTCTCCTTTGTAACCAAGCAGTTGATTGAGCTTGCCGCCCTGCGCTCTTCGAACGAAGAACTCTACCGCAACTGCCTGAGCGCTCTTACCGCGGCGCGATCGGTGCTGCAGGACCCTTCTTTCCGGCGCGTCGTGGACGAAGATCCCCGCCACCTCTTTTTGCTTGCCTCCTCTCGGAAATATCCCCGCGTTTTTTCCGGGTATCAGGGGATCTCACTCGACGTTCCCGCGGCTTGGCAACAGGCCGCTTGCTGCCTCCTAAAAATGGCGCATCTGATAAAGTCCGTGGAAGAGGACAGCCAGGACATCAACGACTACGTCCGGCTCGCCTTTTTTTTGGAACAGCAAGGGCAGAGTCTCGATGAACTCTTCGGTTACGATTGGGATGAGCCGGCGCGTATTCCGGACGACGAGCCCGCGCGACGGGCCTTTGTAAAGATCTCCACGTTCTTTCGCCGCCTGCGGAAGTCGCTGGTCTTTGACCCGTCGAGGGGATGTCTTGTCTTCAACAGCGGAGACGGCGTGGATGTCGACATCGCCGAGATCAAGGCGCGGCTCAAGAGTCCGGAAAGCATGGTCATCAAGCTGGCAAAAAATGTGGAAGGTGAGGCCTACGATATCAGGGATATCCTCGCGATCACGTTTATCCTCACCAACGTCGATGATACGCTGAAGCTATTCCATGCCCTCCAGAAGCGGGGCGTGATCCTGCAGGAGAACACGGCATCGCACTCAATTACCCAGACGCTCTTTAATGGGCCGGAGGACATGAAAGAAGCGGTACGTAGGCTGATGATCAGCCTTTCCCGGAGCAGGGGAGACAATGCCATGCCCCGGGAGGAGGAGCTACTCGCGCACGCGCGAACCTTTTATGAAGGGCTCGGCAAGAACACGGAGACCAACGCATATTCTTCCCGGGAACACAGAAAGTTCCAGTGCAAGATCGCCTTTTCCCTGCCCATCCATCGCGCCACGAAAACGAACGAGATCCTGATCCCCGGCACACCTCTTTACGAGAACAGGGACAAGGTCAGCAAGAGGACGGAGCAGCACACGCTGGCGGTCGAATTGCGCATCTCCGACGTGGAAAGCTGGCGAACGTCCGAGCGCAGAGGTGATTCGCACCATGATGCGTATAAATTCCGCCAACTGGTCTATGTCATGAACCGAGTCTTCAAGAGCACATTCCGCTTTCCGGCTGGAGGACTTTGCTCAACTCCGAAAAGATCAGATAGCAATCTTCCCCTGATACGCGGCCCCAGTTCCATCGCTGCATCAGTGCACCGGTCAAAGCTGGCCCCGAGGGCTGGTCAAATGTTCGCCGCCGTCTTTGATGATAAATTCTATAGCGACCGGAGGGACACAAAAGGAACCCCCTGCCTGTGAACCTCATGTAAAAGAGTCTGCAGTACACGAAGTACGATTCTTGAAGCAATGTCTTGAGCGGTAATCTGGACTTTTCAATAGGAAGCTCTGGCAAACCTTTGTGCTCTCTTCGTACTTCTTGCTGAGTGCACCACTGTCGGCTGCATTCCTTTAGGGTATAGCCAGAACGGCCAGAATCTTGCCGCGCTGCAAGAGCGCGTGCTATGATGATGGAATCCGTATGTCAAAGACTGACGCCATATGCGATGCCCAGGAGATCATCCCGAAAGCACGGGGAAGCATTCACAAGGTCATTCTGGGTTGGCTCTCGGCGCAGAAGAGGGGAAAACTGCTCGATGCGCCGGCAGGTTACGGACATCTTGGAATGCACCTCAAGAGGATGGGCTATCAGGTTGTTTGCGGTGAGATCGAGCCAGAAATATTCAGGGCGAAGGACACTGACTGCGTCTATATGAATTTGGATAAAGAGATCCAAGCTCCAAGTGAATCTTTTGATTATATATGTTGTGTCGACGGTTTGGAACATATGACGGACCCCTACAAGGCCGTAGAGGAGCTTACAAGAGTCCTGAAGCCAGGAGGTATCGGCATATTTACCGTTCCCAATTACTCCAATATCGAGAAACGACTCAAGTACGTCCTGCGGGGGTACTTGACGAAACCAAAGACTATAGAAGACTATCGCAAGGCCGGATCAAACCTCTTTAACTTTCATAATTCGCCGTTGTCCATAACGATGCTCGATCTGATATTCGCCATCAACGGATTGAGAGTGGAGGCAGTCTTGAGAGATAAGGTCAAGAGGAAACAATACTTTCTTCTTCCGCTGGTTCTTATCTTGAGGCTCGTAGCCTCTCTGTCGCCAGCGAAGTCACGGAATCGACACAGATACGACTTGACATTGAAGGATGAAGTCATATTGGGGGGAAACACGCTCATATTCATCACGAGAAAAGACGATGAGCCATAAACGAGAAAAGTCGGTCCTTTCTCAACCTCAGCCTTAACCTTGCGTCATTTGATCTGTTGCTCCTCGTACTCCCTGTAGTGCTGCTCCAGGTGTTCTTTTGCTTTGTCAAAGCTTTCAGGATGAATCCACTTGACCTGATGAACCCGGCCCAAAGCGCTCTTCAAGTGCGGGATATCTATCTTTCCGTCATAATTGTGATGCGGGAGGTATCGGATTTTGCGTCCCTCTTTTGTAAATTCGATTGCGGCAAAGGCAGAATCAGGAAGGCTGCTGATATAGGTCCTGCTCCATTTCTCTGCCACTGCCGTCGACACAAAACAGAAAATAAGGATCGCCGCAGCCGGGAAGAAACGCCGTTTCATGATCGCCATTGCCCGCCACCTCCGCAGAATGAGGAGATTTGATTCAATGTGTGAACCTCTATTTCAGCGCCCCTGGTGAGACTGCCTCCACAGTGCCGCCGCCGAGCGTAATAGTCATTTCGATCACAGGTCTGTCGACCCTCTTCCACGTTATCGGCCCATGTTTAACACCTTTGGGCAGGTAGAGTGAATGCGTTCTGTTGATCAAGACCGGTTTGCCGTCTATCACGATCTCAAACTCTGCACCGAGGTCTTCAGGATTGTGAGGATCGGTGCCGATATGCAATACGATCTGGTCAAAGTCATGCGCATGTTCGCCGATGAGCGGGTTAGGATCGGGCACGGCCCATATCCATCCATATTCGACGTACACATTGCACCCCGGCACAAAGTCGTTGTTCATCCAGGTCAGCGAAGGAAGCTTTCGACCTGTAACGACAGTGTTGCGCCCGACTTCGTAAGCCGGCTTCAGTATAAGTGTTGGCGTGCGCTTTTCTTCATCCATATTTTTTCTGCTCCTCTCTGAAGTTTACAAGATCTTTGGTTGACAGTGCTCTAACGAATTTAGGCTAACATTTGGAATGCCGTCTGGCAAGGTCAACATCGGCGTGAGTGATTCAGGTGCCAGGCCGATTTTTGATGCATACCGAGGCGCTCCGAGGCTTGGGCCACCGAAGGCGTACCTTAAGGTACGTCGAGGTGGAACAAGCCGACGGGCAACGAAGGGAGGCGCAAAAAGCGGTCTGGCTAGCTGCGGAGGCGGTCGAGGGTTTCGAAGTACGCCTCAATCCGTGTCCGTATCTGCGTCTCCGAATAGAATCTCGGATCGCCCATGTCACTCTCGAAGACAAGCGCCGGCAGGCCTGTTCTCTTGGTGAGCACATCCTTCAGCGTCGGCACCGCGAACGACACAGCCTTGCAGCTCCGGTTCATGAACATGATCATGCCGTTCATGTCGTACCGATTGAACAGGTCCATGGCCATGTCTGCCCTGTCCTCGAGCGTTGAATTCGAAAAGCGGTTCAGGTAATTTTCGGCGAGCGTGACCAGCGGGTCTTTATCGAGGTCGAAATCGAAGCTCCACGCATGTACATAGAGCGATGTGAGGATCACGCCGCCGAATGATCCGAGAAGCTTTGCGTGGTCGCTGAACTTGAACCAGACAGGAAGGTTTTCCCAATAGAGCCTGTATTTCTCATTCTGAAGCACACCGATGCCCTGATCTGCTTTAGCCTGGAACTCATCACAAAGCGTCTTGTAATATTCGACGCATTCAGGTGTGCCCCTGCGGTAGACGGTGATAGCCATGCCGATAAGCGCATCGAAAATGCTGATGGGTGAAGGTTTGTACTGCGCCATGTCGAGAAATTTTTTGTAGAGCACGCTTGCCTGGGCCGAGTACTTCATCACCTCTTTCAGCCGGTCATAATCGAACTTCTTCTTGGTTATGTTTTCCAGCCAGGCGATAAGTTCTTTGAGCTCCATGACGCAATACTTGATGATCTCTTCCCGTGCTTTCTTGTTCATGATCCATTCGGGCGTGTCGAAGACAAACATGGGGACGTTCCCCTTTCTGGAAAGCACCTGGAACCACTTGGTCAGGGTGAAGCACTGGGCGTTGCAGGCCATGAGAACGTCCGGGTCGGGGATGCCTCCGGTTGCCGATTTTCCTGTCTGCCTGTACCCCAGGTCTGTTCGGGCGTAAGCGCAGAGGTGGCTCGTGTAACCCAGATTTTCCGTGGCTGTTGAAAGCTCTGTACCCATGCGCGACGTGAGGCACGCTACGGAGTGATTCTCCGGATATATGGGAACGATATCATGCGCAACAAATAATTCGACCGGTGAAATGGCAGTGGTGTAGCCTACCAGTTTGCCAAGCTCGTGTGCGTGGAACGCTTCATCCATGTATTCTTTGGTTATCTTCTTTGAGAGGTCCTTTGATTTCGGTTTCTCGCCGGCCGGTTTCTCGCTCATAGGCTGCCTCCTTGCAAAGATTCAAAAAACGCCTGCAGGCGGGTCCCGACATGTGAAAGCGACAAGGTCTGATACTCGGTCACAAGCACGTGGATCGGCATGCCTTCCTGCTTGATTGCCTTCTTCAGGTCAGGGAGGTCATACTCTTCGGACTCGCAGAACTCGATGTGGACGTAGATTATGGCCTTGGCGTTGTACTGCCTGTAGAGCGCCTTCAATGCCTCGACGTTCTTGAATACGTCATCATGGATGGGCGAATAAAAGCCCCTTTTGAAGTGGCGCGCTGTCATGCCGTCAATCGGGCTCATGTTTTCATCCACCATTCCATCGAGGTAGCGACTTCCCGTCACAAGAGTATCCATGACCACGTTAAGCTTGAGCTCATCGAACAGATCATATATCTCCAGAGGATCGCATGTAATGCCGGTGAGGATCACATTCGTATATCCGGTGCCCTCTTTGATCGTCAGATTTTGTCTGATCTTTTTGAGCGTCTCGTTGAACTCTTTCTTATCCACCTGCATGGAAAGTTTAATGAGAGCAAAGAGCGCCTTGTTGGAGAGTGTAGCGGGCGCTTTCCTCTTGATCTCATAGAGTTCCTTGAGGAGCCGCTTGTTCTCGTTATGAAGCTTTATTGATTCTTTCAGGTCAGCGTCGGTGATCTGCTTTTTCGTCCAGTCACCCAGGCTGGAAATGAGCCGTTCAGTCTCTTCCCTTACCCAGTATCTGGCACTCTCCCTGTCTATCTGACGCGGCAGGAGGATATTCTCAACATACTTGTCCGGGAAGTTGATTCTCCAGATATCGCACATGTGCTGGGTCGTGTCACAGACCTGCGGCAGAACAAAGCCGTCGAAGAGATCACCCTCATAGCTGAGTGCGAGTTCCAGGTTACTGCGCGCCAGCGAACAGGCATTGTCAGGCAGCAAGCTCGGCGCTTTCTTGAGCGGGCGGTGCGTGCCCAGGAGTGTGACGGGCAAAGCGCCAAAAGCATATACGACTTCTTCCGGCACATCGGCGAGCGTGCTTCCGACAATCTTTTTCTTGCTTGTTGTTTTCCACTCCCGTATCGAGGCATACGGGTCTCTCGCGTACTCTATCACCTTGTTGAGGTCGAGGCTCTCCCACATACGCTACCCCCGATATTATGTGAAAAATTTTACTATACGCCATAGTAACGCTTGCCGGTTTTCTTGTCAATTGGTTTTTGGGGTATATACTATGGTACCGTGGTCGCTGGAAAGAGTCTCTTGGCGGAAGTGCGGTATCCCGTTTTTGGTGATTCCTGGCAGATCACATCGGACCTGTTGCACGGCCGGCAGGAACAATCCATAGGTGCCCTGAGTCTTTATACGATGGCAGATTTCAAATTCATGGCGCGCGCTCTGCGTCACAGAAACTACCGGCTCTTTTTCGGAGGGCAGGGTGTTTCTCTCGTGGGCACCTGGATGCAGCAGGTGGCCCTGAGCTGGCTCGTCTACCGTCTCACGAATTCACCTCTTCTGCTTGGTCTTGTCGGTTTTGCCGGTCAACTCCCCACCTTCCTGCTCACCTCTTTCGCAGGGGTCCTGGCAGACAGATGGCCCCGGCTTCGCCTTCTCATCGTGATTCAGACACTGGCAGCGATTCAGGCTTCCATCCTGGCATTCCTGACCCTTACCGGCCGCATAGCGATCTGGCACATATTCGTGCTCGGCATCTGCATGGGTGTCATTATCGCCTTTGATGTCCCGATAAGGCAGTCGCTTGTCGCCGACATGATCGAGAACAAGGAGGACCTCGGGAACGCCATTGCGCTGAACTCGTTCCTGTTCAACGGCGCGAGGCTGATCGGCCCTTCAATTGCAGGCTTACTCCTGAGTGTCACGAGTGAGGGGGTATGCTTTCTTCTGAATGCGGTCAGTTTCATAGCCGTGATCGCAGCCCTGGCCGCTATGAGAATACCTCGCTCGTAGTGTCAGCTCCGGGCAACAAAAGATTTTACACGGACTGAAGGAGGGATATAAGTACGGGTTGGGTTTCCCTCCCATCAGGTATATACTCATCAACCTGGCGCTCCTTTCCCTCATGGGTGTGCCGTATACAGTGCTCATGCCCGTATTTGCGAGGGATATCCTCGGCGGAGGGCCGCACACACTGGGCTTTCTCGTCGGCATGTCCGGAGTCGGGGCTATCCTCAGCGCCCTGTACCTCGCGTCGCGGAAATCTGTTATCGGCCTGGGTAGAGTTGTGGCCATCGCTTCCGCCATTTTCGGATGCTCACTCGTCTGCTTCTCATTTTCACGCTCCGTGCCCCTGTCGCTTCTGGCGTGCCTGTGCACCGGCTTTGGTTTCATGAGCGTCATCACATCTACCAATACAATCCTGCAGACAATAAGCGAAGAGGATAAACGTGGGCGCGTGATGAGCCTTTATGCGATGGCCTTCATGGGCATGACGCCTTTTGGAAGCTTGATCATAGGCGCACTGGCCGACAGAATAGGAGCACCCCACGCCGTCGCTCTTGGTGGAATCGTCTGCATTCTCTCTTCCTATCTCTTCTTTTCCAGGCTACCGGTTATCAGGAAGCTGATCCGTCCCATCTACGTGGAGAAGGGTATACTGACTGAACTCAGCGCACCCTGAGACCGCCGCCTGCGGCTGCTGGGCGTCTACAGTCCCTTGACTCTATCACCCGCATACCGCATACTTTATACCGATTCGAATTCAAGTTGGAGACCGAGGCGGCAGCGAGGACTGTTCTAGCAGGGTACCCGTGGCCAACCATCTTTCCTGCGTGATCAAAAAAAGACAACCACGGGTCGCGGGAGGAGAGCGACGCAGTGACAACGAAGGTATACACTTGAAGACGAACCGGTATTGCTTATGAAACGATATAGCTTGCATCGCGATGTCTCCACCTACAAGCAGGTCATAGATTACGAAAAAGAGCTGAACGAAGAACAGCTCGAGGTCGTGACCGCGGAGCCTGGACCGATCCTGGTTATCGCCGGCGCAGGAAGCGGCAAGACAAGGGTCGTCACGTACAGGGTTGCGCGTCTGCTCGAGAGAGGCGCCTCTCCCGGCTCCATCCTTCTCCTGACCTTTACTAATAAGGCAGCCCGGGAGATGCTTCACAGGGTGGAACACCTCGTAAAGATAGATACGCGCTATATCTGGGGCGGGACCTTCCATCATATCGGCAATATGGTTTTGCGCCAGAACGCTCGTAGAATAGGCTATCACGGCCACTTCTCCATTCTCGACAACGAGGATGCGAAAGACCTTATAGAGGTGGTGACCAGGGATGCAAACATCGATCGGAAGGAGCGGAGATTTCCTAAGGGTCAGGTGTTGAAAGAGGTATTCAGCTACGCAGCCAACACCATGGAGCCGCTGGAAGAGTCTGTCAAAGAGAGATTCCCTTACTTTATCGAGATTCTCGATGAGATTATGCTTCTGGCGAGACTGTATCAGGAAAAGAAGCAGGCCATGAATGCGATGGATTTCGATGATCTCCTCGTCTTCTGGCACAAGATACTCAAAGAGAATGAGGATCTGCGCCAGTTCTACGCCTCCACGTTTAGCAATATCCTCGTCGATGAATATCAGGATACCAATAAAATACAGGCGGAGATCGTTGATTTTATGGGCGCCATCAACCGTAACGTGACCGTTGTGGGCGATGACGCGCAATCCATCTATTCATTCAGAGGGGCAAATTTTCAGAACATTCTCGAATTTCCCCGCCGTTACCCGGAAGCGCGAATCTTCAAGCTTGAAACCAATTACCGGAGCACGCCTGAGATCCTCGGCCTCGCGAATAACTCCATTTCGCACAACGTGAACCAGTTTGAAAAAAGACTGAGAGCGGTTAAGAAGGCCGGACCCACGCCGGTTCTCACTCCGCAGCGCGATGTGCTGCAGCAGGCTGAATTCGTGGCCCAGCGGATACTTGAGCTGAGGGACGAAGGAATTGCCCTTAACGAGATAGCCGTGCTCTACCGTGCGCACTATCACTGTATGGAAGTGCAGATGGAACTTACGCGGCAGAGACATCCCTTTCGAGGTGCGAAGCGGTCTTCGCTTCTTTGAGCAAGCGCACATCAAGGACGTGGTTGCCCATATGAGGGTCCTGGCGAACCCGACGGATGAAATCTCCTGGAAGCGCATACTGAAGATGGCTCCCCATATCGGAAAGAAGACGGCAGATCGCGCCTATGAGTACCTGAAAAAAGCTGAAGATCCGATTCGGCTCTTCATCACAAAGAAGATAGGAGAACAGCTCAAGAACGTGCCCCAGGAGGTTCTGAGTAACTGGTCAGGACTCTTCAAGGAGCTCGATGAGATGAAGAGCCGGGATGCGCTGTCAGATATGATCTCCGCTGTGCTGGAACACGGGTACATCGACTACCTGAAACTCAATTACCCGAATCACGAATCGCGTCTTGAGGATCTCAACCAGCTCATGAATTTTTCCAGCAAATATCAGTCTCTCGTCTCCTTCCTGAGCGAGCTGGCTCTGATGAGCGGCATAACCGGGGAAGAGGTTGTCTCCGCGGGTTACGATGACGAGCGAGTTGTGCTGAGTACCGTGCATCAAGCGAAAGGCCTTGAGTGGAAAGCGGTCTTCATTATCTGGTGCGCGGAGGGAAGGTTTCCCAACCCCAAAGCCCTGGAAGAGGGAGCCCTGGAAGAGGAGCGCCGACTTTTTTACGTGGCCAGCACGCGCGCGATGGACCAGCTCTACCTCAGTTATCCGCTGACCGTATTCGACAAGCAGGTAGGCCTTGTAATCCTTAAACCGTCCCGTTTCATTTCGGAACTGAAGTCCATCCATTACGAAGAATGGCAGATATCCGATTTTTGACGTAATGGGCGGGTAGCCCGCCAAGTCCTCTAACACTCCAGTTTTAAATTCGAGAGTATCATCTGGTGCCGATGAGAGATAAGTGCGCAAAGCGGCTTGTCTTTCGTCTTCATTGATGAGCCAACCGGAAGCCAGTTCCGGGGCACAGTTCTTGCTCTGAAAGTTCAACGGCATAATGTTTTTCGGAGGTACGCCGATACTTAGGTAATAGTTGAGGGCGGATGACTGTTGACCGTCAGAATCGATAGAGAAAAGATATAGATGGTAGGAAAAATCTTCGCGTGGCTTCTTGGCCTGGCGCTCTTTAATTTTGCGCTTTTCACTGTCTGTTTTTTCTGGACAGAGATAAGCAGAGTGATTGTTACGTCTAAGGGGATGTTGCTAGCGCTGCTCCTGGCGCTTGTCCTCTCTATTCCCCTTGCTATCCTTCACTATCTTGAGTACCGCAAGAAAGAAAGCTACAGAAAGCTGAGAATGAGGCAGAAGATCGAAGCTGCGCAGCAGCAGTCACAGCAGAAGGAAATCGGTATAGATTTTTAAACGCTACGTTTTTTTGTGCTCTTAGTCGTTGGTTTCGTTTTTGCCTTTCCTTTCTTTTCTATGCTCTGTCCGATCTCTTCCAGAGAGAACTCAATACCTTCGGCAAAACCGAGGAGGTTGCAGTAGCTCGCGTAATCCATCGTCTCCTCGTACTCCGCTATCAGTTTTCTTGTATACTCCAGTTTTTCACCCAAACGCTCCATCAGCCGGGTCATTTTCTCCAGTTCATCCATAACGTCTCCTTATGTTGGGTGGTTCAGTCGACAGTGGGGCCTATACGGTCATGCACTTCGGGCCTGTACCTTACCTCGTGCGGGGCGAACGTTTCACGGTTTCAATTCTTCAGTAGCCGGCGGGAAACTTGCAGCCCCGGGCGGCGATCGCGCCGTCTGCTTCGCAAGAAATTGCCTATGCCTGAGACGAGGCAGACGACTCCTGAAAAAGCGGCCAGCAGCATGCATGATGCCGTCACGCCGGGTGACCAATCCAGCAGCGTCTGTCCCGACCTGTAGGATAATGTTACGGTGAGTAAAAGGGCTACGGCGCATGCCGATGAGATGTAGCCCGCCCACTGCGATGTTCTGCTCGTCTGTGACATATCCCCCTCCGTACGGGTCTGGCTCCTTTGACATATTACTGTGTGTCGCAAATAAAGGCAACCCATTCTTAAGGCCATTCCTAATTTGACCGGTAAAACTAATTCGCCTATACTCCTTCCACGAGAGATAGTGACCATCGTTACAGAGGCGAGACACGAAGCAGTGTGAGCAATGTGATGACCAAAGCATCAAGAGATTTTCAGGTCTTTGCGAAGCCGATCGGTCCGGTCTGTAACCTGGCTTGCCGGTATTGCTACTATCTGGACAAGAAAGAAGCGAGTCAGAACGTCGAGCACTTTCGCATGCCTTTTGATCTTCTCGAGGAGTACATCGTCCAGCATATCGAGGCTTCCCCCGGTCGAGTAGTCGGTTTTTCCTGGCACGGAGGAGAACCGACGCTCCTTGGGCTGAAATACTTTCGCAAGATCGTGGATCTGCAGCGAAAGCATAAGCCTCCTGATGTGCGCATCTTCAATGGAATTCAGACAAACGGTACTCTTCTCGATGACGAGTGGTGCCGTTTTTTGGCGGCGGAACAGTTCGGGGTTGGACTGAGCCTCGATGGTCCGAAGGAGATGCACGACCAATACCGTGTGACCAGAGCCGGGGATCCCACTCATGAGCGGGCTATGCGCGGCTGTTCACTCCTGCGGCAGTATCGAGTCCCTTTCGATCTGCTGTGCGTGGTCCATGCCGAAAACGTGCAGTATCCCATCCAGCTCTACCGGTTTTTCAAGCAGATCGGAGCCGGATACATCGGATTCTTGCCGCTTGTCGAGCGCCTGTCCGGTGTGGGCGAGGCGGCAAGCACCCGTACTGTGCCAGCGGATGCGTTTGGAATATTTCTCTGCGCTATTTTCGACGAATGGCTGCGTGAGGATATCGGACGCATCAAAGTGCAGATATTTGAAGAGGCAGCTGCAGTAGCGCTCGGGCAGGAGCACAGCCTGTGCATATTCCGGAAGGTCTGCGGTGATCTCCCTGTCGTCGAACATAACGGAGATTTTTTCTCCTGCGATCATTTTGTTGATCGCGAACATTGCATCGGCAATATCCGTGAAACTCCGCTGGTCGAACTCCTTGAGAGCAAGGCGCAGCGAGCGTTCGGTCAGGCAAAGGCGGACGGATTACCGGAGAAATGCCTGAGATGCGAGGTCCTCGCGATGTGCAACGGCGGGTGCCCGAAAGATCGCTTTTTGCGAACTGATGAGGGTGAAGCCGGTTTGAACTATCTCTGTGCGGGTTACAAACGCTTCTTTAATCATTGCCGGCCGTTCCTTGCTCAGCTATCGGCTCTAGCGCGCCAGCAGGCCACTCGCAAATAACACCTATTTGTCTTCAAGTCCCACGGGGATGCTTCGCTACGTATACCTTCGTTGCCCTTCAGCCTGTTCTACTTCGACGTACCGCCAGGTACGCCTTCGTAGCCCAGTCTTCGGTTCGCCTCGGTCTCCATCTTGAATACAAATAGGTGTTGATCTGTCTCTATCAGTAATTGCTACACGCCACGGCGTTCAATATACGGGCCGGGCCGGGCGGATCTTTTCGGAGCGAACATCGCGTAAGGGCTGGGGACCCGCAAGTGGAGGCGACTGTTGCCGCACATTTGATGGTGCGGCACGATGCGTCCGACTCCGAGGCTTGACGCATCCGATTAACGCAGGTTTGCGAGCTGCCGGAGTGATCCTGAGTACCCGAGAGGTTCGCAGTCAAAAAGCATCGAAGAAGCCGGAACGTTTCAGCGGGTCAGGCCTGGAGCGCCTAGAGAGCGGAGAAAAGGTGCGACCGGCCCGGCCCCGTCTTTGTGCCGGTTCTTGATGAGTTCTGCTATGTCTTAAGCTTTGCGTTCAGGAACGCGAGGGTTCGCGTCCAGGCAAGCTGGGCAGCCTCCTTGTTATATCTGGCCGCATTTGTGTCGTTGAAGAAGGCGTGCTGAGCCCCTTCGTACATGTACAACGTATACTCTTTATTTGCCTTCTTCAGGGCTGCTTCGTACGTGGCAATTCCTTTGTTAACACCCTCGTCATTGCCCGCATAATGCAAGAGCAGAGATGCCTTTATTTTCGGAACATCTTCGGGTACGGGCTGCCTGCCGTAGAAAGGCACTGCGGCTACGAGGTCGGGCGAGTTAACGGCAACTTGATTGGCCATCGCTCCACCCCAGCAGAATCCTACTACGCCGACCTTGCCCGTGGAAAGGGGGTACGTTTTCAGATAATTTACCGCTGCAACAAAGTTTTTTATGGTTGACTGCTCATCCAGCTGACCTATGAGCGCTATAGCCTTGCTTTCATCGGGTGGTGTTCCGCCGACCGGCGACAAAGCGTCCGGCGCAAGCGCCAGGAATCCTTCCAGGGCTATGCGCCGCGCAACGTCTTCAATGTGGGGGTTGAGGCCTCTGTTCTCATGTACTACGACGACACCCGGGAGCTTCTTGTCTCCTTTTGGTCTTGCGAAATAGGCGCGAACGTCGCCTGTCGCGCCAGGATATTTGATCGATTCGGTGACAAGCCGGGGATCGTCTTTGGGAACGACCTCGGCATGCGCGCCTTTATTCTCGACCAGAGAGAACAGGGCGTTGGCGGCGATAGCCCCTCCCGCAAGAAGAGACAGCCTTTTTACAAATGCGCGACGATCCAACAAACCGTGCCAATATTCATCGAACAGCGTAAATAGTTTTTTATCCATATTCGCCTCCTTGGATGGATTCTGCCGAGTTGTACGTAGACCGCCGTACATCTGTGCGACGCGGTCTGATCTTTTCTGAGTGTATGAGAAAGAATTCATCATGTCAACAGTAAATGAACTCGCCGGCCAATCCGCTGAGGGAGCGCTAGTAGCCGGGATTGTAGTCATGGGGGTATTCTTCGGGGTCAGGATAGATGATAGGTGGCGGAGTATTGTTAGGACGTGCACATGCCGACATCAGGAAAAGGAGTGCGGCCAGAATCAGTGATAATCCTTTCATTGTGAGAGCCCTCGCACATTGTTGATTGAACTTTTGGGCCATGCAGCGAACAGGCGCTTTGTCCCGAACTTAGAAGAAATAGATAGCTGTGAACCGTACCACGCTGAGGTCCCCGTTACTCTTCAGGCCGCTCACCGTGGTGCTGGTCGGGTCAAAGGCCGTAATGTTCCTCGGAAAGTGTGCCGTGTAGTAAGAGTACTGGATGCCGAGGCGAATAGCCGGATTAGGATCGTAGACGAGATTCACGATATACTGCTGCGCCCGGTCAATCGCTGAAATATCTATCTGGTTTCTTCGAAACTGACTCAGGTTTGTCTGAAACTGGCCGTAGTAGAAGCCCGCCCAGACTGTGTCAGTGAGGTAGTAGGCGAGCTGCCCCCATCCGCCGCTGACAACCGGTGCGTGGTAATCGGCAGTCAGCACATTGCCGCTGGCAGCGGGATCAGCCCTGTTGTAAGAGTATGCACCCAATATTGCCGCCGGAGCATCCAGGAAAAGCCGGGTATCCTGGCCGGTGAAACCCGTCAGTGCAAAAGCCAGGGCGCCCGCGGGTCTGCCGGGAGATTTCTCGGGAATAACAGGCACAAAGAGCTTGCCGGTTATCATCCACGCGTTGACGTTGCTGCTGTCGTACCCGGCCAGGCTCGTGTAGTTTACTCCGGCAATATTCGGGTTGGACACAGTATTGACGGCATTCTGCGAATTTATGCTTCCCACCGGACCGAAATTTGCGGGAGCTATCGGCTTTTCACGCCCGTAGACACCGCCCAATCCGAACTGGAGCATGTCGGGACCGATCTTACCGCATGCGTCCGACTTGTAAAGCAGCTCGGTAAATATGAACGGCCAGTTGCTCCTTTGAAAACCATCATCGATGGTTTGCCCGCTGCTGAGCGTTCCCCCGGGCCACCGGGCGTTATCGTACGGCGCCATGATGCCTCCGGTCACGGAAAATGTCCTGGTGGCCTGCCATGAAGCCGTAATCTGCAACGGCCGTATGCCTCTGTTGAATGCATCGAAATCGTAGACACCCGGCAGGAAGTAGACCGGCAGAAAGCCGATCGGGTTCCATGTCTGGCCGGCCAGGATGCTGAAGCTCGGCCAGTCAAACTTCATGTACGCGTGCCTGAGCGAAGCATTGCCGTAGTTCTCGGTCGAATTGCGGACGTTTTCCGCCACGGCGTTCGACGTGGTGGATCTGAAATCAAATTCGATAAAGGCAGAAGTCCTGGCGCCCCACGTGTCCGGTCCCTTGACCAGAAAGTTGAGCCTGCTCTGTCCTGCGCCCCAGCTGGTGGCCGAATACTTATCGCGCGACGACGTGGCAATGCCGCTCGACCTCTCTGCAAAGGTTACGTCCTGGTTAACGCTCTGACTGGCCCAGCTCAGGTCAAGCTGGACCATGCCGCCGATGGTAAGGTCCCACCTGCTCGTTGCGCTGCCTGCGTGGCTGAGGAAAGGGATTGCACAGATGAGAAGAACAGAAAGAACAGGAAGAAGAACAGGAAGCTTTTTCATGGGACCTCCTCACCACAGAGTTCTAGCCCCGTTCCCCCCTAAATGAGACACATTGAAACTTTAGAAATAGAAACCTTTGCCCTGTCCTATCCCGCGGCCGGCTATCTTGTCCGTAGAGTCAGCCGAGAGGAGATATGTCGGAACAACGAATTCCTATATTGAACATATGAAGAGGCGATGGCCTTGTCAAGGCCCGGGAACGGCCGGTTCAGGCCTTGCAATGCAGCCTACCAATGCTCATATTTATCTGTGGCTTTTGTCCGCGACCATTGGTGCACACATGGTCCATAACGGTCCGCAACATTCGACGGAAGAAAAGGAGAGTTGATCATGCTCGTAGAAAAAGAAATCAGGGCTTATCAAACCAAGACCAAGAAAATAGTCTGCGCTGAGTGCGCCACCGACGAAGAGAGGCAAGAGGAGACCCCGCTGGTTGCTGAAGATGTTATTCACGACCCCGACCCCAAGTACTGCATCCGGTGCAAGAAAAAAATAAAGTGAACTCTCGGAACTAGTACCTACTGCTTAAGTACGTGCATTCCAGACCGTTGTCACCCCGGCGAAAGTCGGGGTCCAGAAATCCTTGTGGGGGCCTGGATTCCCCCGGCCTACCACGTGCCGGGACAGGCGGCGTTCGCCGGAATGACGGCAGGGCTTGGCGTGTGGTCACGCATTTTAGCAAGTTGGTACCAGTGCGAATGATCTTACGGGGCAGGGCTGTTTCTTAAGTCTCGCTACTTGCTTTGTTTTTAAAGCCTCCCTGCGAGTTCCCGGAAACGCATCGCTAATCGGGGTCCGCTGGCTTCTTCTTCGTGTTTAAAGAAGACAAAAGCTTCCCTCCATTGCTGCGCGCTTATTTCTCTGGCCCATTGTGTGAGGTCGCTATCCGCGTAACCGGATTTGCGCAGCCGCGCATAGCCCCAGGAAGCAGTACTGATGATCTGCGTGGACGGCACTTCATCGGAATCGGTAAGGCACAGGCTGCATCCTTTGCTGCGAAGAATGTTCAGAATTTCAGGGTCGCTTCGGGAGGTGCTCCGGAATTCGAAGGCGCACGATGGCGTGGACGGAATGAGTGCGAGAAACGCGTCAAGTGTTCGCGGGTCCGCACGAAAGCTTTTCGGAAACTGAAAGAGGACGGCGCCCAGTCTCGTACCCAGAACGGACAATGTTTTGAAAAGATATTCGGTTTCCTGGACCACATTTTTCAAACGCTTCAGGTGAGTTATGATTTGAGGCGCTTTGAAGGTGAAAATAAAATCGGCAGGAACCTGTTCCGCCCAAGACAGGAGAACGTTTTCTGTGGGCATGCGATAAAAGGTGTTGTTGACCTCAACTGTATTGAAATGCTTCGAATAGAAGCGAAGCATCTCCTTCGACGATATCTTGTCGGGATAGAATTTTCCTTTCCACTCCTTGTAACCATACCCGCTCGTGCCGACGTAGACGTTCACGCTTTACTATGTGTCTCCGGCTTTTCGATCACTACGTCACGAGCTTTTTTATCATCGCGCAGGCGCAAAAAAACCGGTTGTCTCATAATACCCTCGTTGGTCCAGCCGTGAAAAGCAACCTCACACACCAGTTCAGGTCTTACCCAGGTTACCGGCGTGTTGGTCTTCGGCTCCTTCGCAAAAGGGCATTCCTTATGCACCAGGGGAGCAAGTTTCTTTCTCATTTCTTTTAAACTGCTTGCGCTGAATCCACCTCCGACATGGCCGATGTATATCAGTTCATCGTTCTTGTACACCCCCAGGACAAGCGCACCCAGCTCCTTTCGCGTTCCCTTCGGCTCGGTGAACCCTGCGATCACGCCTTCCTGCGTGAGTTGCGCCTTTATTTTGAGCCATTGCCGGCTCCTTCTGCCCATCTGGTACGTACTTTGAGAATACTTGGCGACGATCCCCTCGAGGCCTTTCTGCTTGGCCACCTTGAAAAACAGGATGCCCTCTTTCACTATGTGATCGCTCAATTTTATTCTTGAATCGGTCGGGAGGATCTTCTTCAGGATCTCTTTTCTCCGTAGCAGAGGAAGGTTCGTTACATCGTGTCCTTCAAAGTAGAGAAGATCGAACACATAGTAAAGCAGATGCCCCCTTTTGGAATTCTGGTAATCCTGCAGCATCTGAAAGTTGGAATGGCCTTCGTCGTCCACCACAACGATCTCGCCGTCCAGCACAGCCTCAAACCTGTGTTTGCGAAGCGACTCCACCACGGGCGCAAATTTCTTATTCAAGGAGAGCAGATTGCGGGAATAGAGTGAAACAGTACCTTCCCGGATTTCAGCAACCGCCCTGTACCCGTCCCATTTCACTTCGAAAATCCAATCTGCATCGTCGAACGGTTCTTTGATCAACGTCGCGAGCATCGGTTTTATGGCGTGCGGCATGGGTTTGACTGGCGCATCTTTCAGCTCTTTTCCTTCTGTCGTCTCTCGAACACGGATCTGCTCCACCTTCTTCTGCCGGTAAGATTCATGAGGATTCTCTTCGGATATATCCTCCAGAGTCTTATTGGTCAATACGGAACGGTTACTGCTGAGAACATCATCCGTGGTGGCGTAACGGTCTTTCTTCTTCAGCAGGAGCCACGTGTTCTCGCCCCTTTTGATTTTGACCAGCGCGAATTCGCCACGGAGCTTTTCCCCCTCCAGGATAAATTTCAGATCCCCTTTTTTCAAACCATCGATAAGAAGTTGCTCGCCTTCTCTCCCATCTTCTCCCGAGGGGTGATGATAAAAGCCTTTGTCCCACACGATTACGCTTCCTGCGCCGTAATTGTGCTCCGGGATATTGCCCTCGAAATCTTTGTAATCATAGGGATGATCTTCAACCATCATGGCCAGCCGTTTGTTGGAAGGATCGAGTGACGGCCCTTTAGGGATAGCCCAGCTCTTCAGCACTCCTTCGAGTTCCAGTCTGAGATCATAGTGAAGATTTCGCGCGGCGTGCTTCTGCACAACAAAAATGAGACGATTATCCGGATGACGAACTTCCGGCTTCGGTTCAGGTGTCTGGCCGAATTTACGCTTCGATTTGTAAGCCTTCAGTGTCATGTTTTTTGTGCGATCGCTTTCTGTTTCAGATAAGGAAGGTTCTGCTTCTTTACGAGCACGTCTCGAAAAAGATCCCCTTTCTCCTCCACCCTGCGCACGGCTTCCGCGTGCAGGACCTGCAGTTTTTCCGGGTTGTGGAGCCTTGCCAGATCTTCAAGCTCCTGCCATTCGAGTGGAAAGGAGACGGCCGGTTTTTCTGCGGCCCTCAAGGAATAGACGCAGACCATCGTTTTTGATGGATCGTTCTGAGACCAGTTGATGAATATTTTCTTTTTGCGGTATTCCTTAGCCATGTTCGCAGTCACCAGGTCCGGATAGTTGCGTTGCAGTGCCTCTGCCACTGATTTTGAGAATTTCTTGGTTTCTTCAAACGTCGTCCCTTTGTGGTTCAATGGGACATACACGTGGAGACCCTTCTTACCCGAGGTCTTTACGTAACTTTCAACCTTCAACCGCGAGAGAAGATCTTTGAGAATCAACGCTATCTTCGCAGCATCGAAGATATCAGCTCCTTCTCCCGGATCCAGATCAAAGACCATAGAGTCGGCTATCTGAGGCGATGCGGCTCTGGCAAGCGGTACGTGCAGTTCGATCGACGCAAGGTTCTCAACCCACATCAATGTGTTCAGGTCGTTGACAAGACAGACCGTCATCGGTTTTCCGTCAGACATCGGTACCTGGGCTGTTGTGACCCATGACGGACGATGTGCGGGACACCGTTTCTCAAAGAAGGATTCCTCTTCCACACCGTCAGGGTAGCGTTTTAATGTCAAGGCGCGGTCTTTTAAATGGGGCACGATCAATCGTGACATCCGGCGGTAATAGTCCAGGATGTGGGCTTTGGTGAAACCATAGGATGGATACAGCTCTTTTTCCAGGTTTGCAAGGGGTAATCTCTTTCCCGCAACCTCGGCGACTTTTTTATTCAACTGGCTTTTTTCACCTTGCGCATGCTCTCCTGAAGAACCGCGACCAGATCGGTGGGGCCTTCTCCTTCTTCCTCCTCGGCTTGAGGAGCTTCCACTGCGCTCTTCTCTTTGGCCTTCTTCTCGAGGAAGCTTACGATCTTCTGCCTGCGCTCGTTTGCATACGTATCCGGGTTGAAATCAGCAACCATTTTTTCGACGATCTTTTTTACGCGACTCTTTTCTGAGGATTCAATCTTTGTTTCTTTGGGCGCGATCTCATCGTCCGAGAGTATTTCGTTGCTGTAATGAAGCGTCATTAACGAGAGCGCTCCCTCCGTGCTTGTGATTGCAACAAGGTACTCTCTTTCCCGCAGCACGAATCTCGCGAGCCCCGCTTTATTGGTTCGGCGCATTATTTCTACCAGCAGCCTGTAAGCCTTTTCGCCTCCCCTCGAAGGAACGAGATAATACGGGTAATCGTAGTAAATCAAATCGACGTCAGCCATATCTATGAACTGGGTGATCTCGATTGTGCGGCTTCGTTCCGGTGTAACCGATTCAAGCTCCTTGTCAGTGACGACAATGTACTTGTCAGGTGCGATTTCGTATCCCCTGATGATTTCGTCCGGAGAAACTATCTTCTCTTCTTTCGGGCAGACCATCCTTCGCTGAAGCGGCGAATAGTCTTTAGTGTGGAGCATTCGAAATGAGACCCTTCCGGGCTCGACAGCCCTTACCAGCTGTACCGGGATCGCCACCAGACTGAAACTGATAGTCCCGCTCCAGATGGACTGCACAGCTCGTTCACTTCCTCTATCGGAAGACGATTTCTGCTGACGCTTATCTGATCGTTTCTCCTTCATTTATTGCACCTTCTGGAGAGTTCTTTGTGTTTCATGACCCGTGACCCCTGACCCGTGACCCTGTTTTTCATCTACGCCACCTTCTTGAGACTTGCTTCAAGAGTCTTAAGCAGTGTGTCGGATGTCGTAGGTTTCCGCTGCTTCGGGCGGAAGATCGCGATCTTTTCTCCCCGTGCTTTCTTGTCGATCAGATCCTGTAGCTTTTTCTGATGTTCGTTCTCGAAGTTTGCAGGTTCAAAAGGGCCGCTCAGTGCATTGATCAGGTCGCTGCCAACCTTCAGCTCCTTTTCAGATAAAGCGACCTCCGGCAGACCGAGAGATTTCACCGAGACGAGTTCGTCCACGTACCGCAGGGTATTGAGACGAAGAATCTTCTCGCCTGCCTGCAACGAGCCGACGTAGGACCTTTTTCTCATGGTCCAGGTGCATATGCCCTGCACATCCAATTCCCTCAGGACTTCCGCAAGGGCACTATACCCTTTCAGGGGGGTCTCGGGTTCCAGATAATAGACCCGGTCAATAAAAATAGGATCGATCTGATCCGATTTTACGAATTCGTGGATCTCTATTTCGCGGCTCTCTTTCGGTTCGAACTGCTCCATTTCATCCGGATCGATCAGGATGTATTTCCCCTCCTCCAGCTTAAAGCCCTTAGTCTGTTCATCGGCAGGCACAGGCGCCTTTTCATACGCGCAGATCATCTGCTGTCTCAGTTTCATATGATCAGGCTCGTGGAGAAGCTGAAATTGAATCCGCTCCTCCTTGACAGCGGTATGCAGTTTCACCGGCACATCAATCGTGCCAAAATGAACATATCCTTTCCACATTGATCTGCCTGCCATCGAATGACTCCTCTCTCCAAGGTGAGGCCCCTGTATATAACTCTGCAACCAAAATATGCACGAAATGAGCGGCTGTCAAACCCGCGCCTCTCCAGTGGTGTTCTTGCCTTTTGAGTACACGCAGTGTATCCTCTGAAAAGTGATAGGCTTCAAATTTTATTTGTCAGGCGCTTGATCTCACAGGATATTCCGGCATGCATTCAAGAAAGAATCGATTCGGTAATCTGTTCGTATTTCTGCTGTCATTGGTCATCTGCATCGGCATCACGGAAATAGGACTGCGGATTTTCCTCAAGAGCACCCTGGGTACACGCACGAATGAAAAAAGTCTGCTGTACAGGTACGACGAAAAGCTGGGTTGGTTTCCCGTCGAGAACAGCAACAAGACATTTACCGGGAGCCGACCAATACGGGTGACGCACAACAGTCGGGGCTTCAGGGATCCGGAGCACATTGTTGATGCCAGGCCAAGGATGCTGTTCTTAGGCGATTCATTCGTCTGGGGATATGATGTCGAAATGGATGAACGCTTTACTGAGAAACTTCGCGCAAAGCTTCCGGGCTGGTCGATCTATAACCTCGGGGTCAGCGGGTACGGAACGGATCAGGAGTATCTGCTTCTTACACAGCAGTGGGATTTTTATAAGCCTGAGATTGTATTTGTTGTATTCGGGTCAGGCAACGATGAATTGGATAACTCTTATAACGCCCGGTATGGCGGCTATTTCAAGCCGTATTTCACAGCTGATGGCGACAACTTGACGCTGAAAGGCGTCCCGGTTCCGAAATCGGACGAATACTTCGTTGCGCATCATGATATGCTGGCGCATTCATATTGGTTCAGGTTGCTCGCAAACGGGTATTTCAAGGTCATGGGCCCGGCTCGCGTGCGTGTCAACGACCCTACTCGTGCGATCGTCATGAACATGTATAGATTCGTTACCAGCCGTGGCGCTAAATTCATCGTCGGGTTACACGACGTGAATCCGGAATTTGAGAAATACCTCAAGGAGAACAACATACCTTATGTTGACCTGACTAATGCATACACATACCCGGCCAACGGACGCCATTGGACGCCCGAGGGCCATGCTCTGGTGAGTGAGAGAATCTACAATTTTTTGATGCAAGGGGGTTTTCTTAACGAAAGAACGGTAACCCGCACTACTCCTGCTTCTCCTTGAACGGCAGCTGTGCAGGTGCAAGCTGCAGTCCTTCCGGTTTAAAATTAACGCACGATGCCGCGCGCTCCAGAGGTACTTTCGAAACCAGGAGAATTTTCAGGGCAGATATGCAATACTTTTATGCAGGCGCGTCTGAAGTCTGCTTCGCGACGGGATGCGTCGCGCGCGGTGAGTAGAGACGGTGGGATGATAGGAGATCTGATGAACAATTTTTCCGGAAACAGGATGACGACGGATCAGTGCAAAGATACGGGAATGGCCATGGTTCTTATCTTATTGCTCTTGATGCTCGCTACCAAACGCAATTATTTGATCTTCTGCGCGATGGGCGTGTTGGCGCTGAATATGATCAGGCCGCAGATATTCAGGCCCGCTGCTGTGGTCTGGTTCGGGCTGTCGCATCTGCTCGGCATGATAACATCGAGGGTTGTCCTGTCCATCATTTTCTTCCTGGTTGTGACTCCGGTCGGTGTGGTGAGGAGGCTTTTCGGCGCCGATACCTTGAAGCTCAAGTCGTTCAAGAGGGGTCACGAATCGGTCATGGAGAAAAGGGGCCACACGTTTTGTGCGGATGACATCGTGAAGCCGTATTAGGAGGACATCTATGGATTTCTTGAAAGATTTGTGGGGATTCTTAAGGACCAGAAAAAAGTACTGGCTTATCCCCATTATTGTGGTCCTGCTCGGCTTTGGCCTGCTGATCGTATTGACCGGCGGTTCGGCCATTGCGCCTTTTATCTACACACTCTTTTAAGAGCCGAATGATTGCCGCGGAAAGGGGAAGGTAGTGCCAAAAGATTTATGAAAAGGAGACAGAAGTTTTATCGCAGATGTACGCAGATGCGAAGTATCCTGTAAGGATGAAAGCCAGAAGAGATGTTCGCAGAGTGCGCAGCCTCCTGTAAGGGTGAGTATACCGGTGGTCTGCATTGTGATAGAACGTCAATGCAGACCACACAGTCAGCGCTCCCGCGCAAGTTCACCGCACCGGAGGTGCTGGGGGTTGACCGGAGATGCCTTTGTATCGCAGCTCCGGTCAAAAAATAATCATCCGCTTTTATCTCAGTTACTTATCCGCTCTTATCTGCGATAAAGAGGCGGTGTCTGGTGCAGCGGCTGAGGAGTAGAAGCGGGGGTTTTGACATAACCTAAACAGAGCGGAGACTGGTATGAGGCAAGCAATTTTGGGTATCTCGGCGTACTATCATGACAGTGCAGCCGCGCTTCTGATAGACGGGGAGATCGCAGCGGCTGCACATGAAGAGCGCTTCACGAGAAAGAAACATGATCCTTCATTCCCGATGCATGCGGTGCGCTATGTTCTGGAAGAGTCCGGTATTGCGTACAAAGATCTGACAGCGATCTCGTTCTATGACAAGCCGTTGATTAAGTTTGAGAGACTGCTCGAGACGTATCACGCCTTTGCTCCCAAGGGGCTTGTAAGCTTCTGGTCGGCCATCCCTGTGTGGATAAAAGAAAAAGTCTTCATGAAGAAAATGCTGCGAGACAATTTTGCTGATCTGGGCCCCGGCGATGTGCCTATTTTTTTCCCCGAGCACCATCTGTCGCACGCGGCCAGCGCCTTCTACCCGTCCCCCTTTGAGGAAGCGGCGATTGTAACGATCGACGGGGTAGGGGAGTGGGCAACCACGACCATAGGGTACGGCAAGGGAAAAGAGATAACGATTCTCGAGGAATTGAGGTTCCCGCATTCGCTGGGATTACTTTACTCTGCCTTTACCTACTACACGGGATTCAAGGTTAACAGCGGAGAGTATAAGCTCATGGGCCTCGCGCCCTACGGCAATGCCGGATCAGCCCAGACGCTCGATTTCAAAGAGAAGATAACCTCCGAGCTGGTCGATATCCGGGACGATGGTTCGCTCCTTTTGAACATGGACTACTTCGATTACGCAACCGGTCTGAAAATGGTCAACGAGTCCAAATGGAAACAACTGTTCGGCGTTCCTGCTCAAAAACCTGAAGCGGAGATATCCCAGGTCTACATGAACATGGCTCTTGCGATCCAGCAGGTGACTGAGGAGATCGTTCTTAAGCTCTGCCGGACAGCGAAAGAGATGACGAAGAGCAAGCACCTGGTGCTGGCAGGCGGTGTCGCCCTCAACAGCGTGGCGAACGGCAAGCTCCTCAAGAGCGGCCTCTTCGATGACATATGGATTCAGCCCGCTGCCGGTGACGCAGGCGGGGCGCTGGGAGCCGCTTTTGCGGTCTGGCACATTCTCAAGGGCAACGAACGCACGTTGAATCACCATCCCGACATGATGAAAGGTTCTTTCCTGGGCCCTGAATTTTCGGACAAGGAGATTCAGAGAGCTCTTCTTACATTCGAGGCTACGGCGCGCCGTTATCAGAACTTCGACGAGCTGGCTCGCTACGTAGCAACGAAGCTTTCCGAAGGTCATGTCGTCGGCTGGTTCCAGGGCAGAATGGAGTTCGGTCCGAGGGCTCTGGGAAACAGGAGCATCCTTGGTGATGCCCGCAATCCGCAGATGCAAAAAAAGATGAATCTCAAAATAAAATATCGGGAAGGATTCAGGCCCTTTGCTCCGAGCGTGCTTGAAGAAGACATCCAGGACTACTTTGATCTTGACCGGCCGTCGCCCTATATGCTCCTGGTCGTCCCTCTGCGGGAAGATAAGAGAATTCCTGTCCCGCCGGATTACAACGAGTGGGGCTTATACGATCGGCTCTATTTCTTGAGGTCCGATCTGCCGGCTATCACACACATTGATTACTCGGCCCGCCTGCAAAGCGTGAATCGCCAGATCAACCCCCGCTACTGGCAGCTGATCCATGAGTTCAAGAAACTGACCGGTTATAGCGTCATCGTGAACACCAGCTTTAATGTGCGAGGAGAGCCGATCGTCTGCACCCCTGAGGATGCCTACCGGTGCTTCATGCGCACGGAGATGGACTATCTGGTGATGGGGGACTATCTTCTCGACAAGAATGATCAGCCGAAGTTTTCCGAAACTGCCGACTGGAGAAAACAACTCACGCTGGATTAATTGCCCTCGATGTCATTCCGGCGGACAAGCCAGTACCAACTTGCAAATGTTCCAGTTCGTCACCCCGGCGTAAGCCGGGGTCCAGAAGTTACTGCAAACACTGGATTCCGGCTTACGCCGGAATGACGGGAAGAGTCTGAAACATGTTTATCTATTTCTGCAAGTAGGTGCTAGTCTCAATCCGCTTTGTCCAGCACTCGCCGAACCGTCTCTGCCAGTTCTTTTTTCATCACCGGTTTCAGGAGAAACGCACGGATGCCTGCTTCTTTTGCCTTCTCCGCTGATACCAGCTCACTGTATCCCGTGGAGAGGATGATCGGCGTATCAATGCGCACCTGTAACATCTTCTGAGCCAGCATCATCCCGGTCAGATCGGGCATGGTCTGGTCCGTGATGACGAGGTCGAATCGGGAGGGGTCCTCACGAAACACGTTCCAGGCTTGCGCGGCGTTTGCAGCGACAGTCACGTGATACCCGAGGCTCTCGAGCGCACTCCGCGCCATCTCCACGATCATCTCCTCATCATCGACAAAGAGTATCCGCTCGGCGCCGGTGGGCAGCGCGGTAATTATTGTCTCTTCTTTCTTCTCCTCTGGTTCATGGGCCTGGGGGAGGAAGACCTCGAAGGTTGTTCCCTGTCCTATTTCGCTGCGCACCGTGATCGCACCCCCGTGGCTCTTGACGATTCCATAGACAACGGCAAGGCCCATGCCGGTGCCCTTTCCCGGCTCCTTGGTCGTAAAGAAAGGTTCGAATATCCTCTGTCGCACTTCTTCGGTCATGCCCTTGCCCGTGTCTTTCACTGCCACCTTCACGTAGGCGCCCGGCTGCATCTCCGGGTCCGGTGAGGGACTGCCGGGGGGGAACGTTGCTGACGAGACTTCTATCGTGAGCCGGCCTCCCTCCATTGGCATGGCATCGGCCGCATTGGTCGCGAGGTTCATGAGGACCTGCTGTATCTGGGTGGGGTCGGCAAGCACGTGGTCATCGCTCGTGTTCATGGCAAGGTGCATCCCGATGGTGCTCGGCAGGGATGATCGAAGCAGCGCGTGCGTCTCGTTGACGAGGTGCGTGAGACTGACCTCTTTTCGTTCCGCTTCGCTCTTGCGACTGAAGGCCAGGATCTGCCTCACGAGGTCCCTTCCCCTGAGGCCGGCTTTAAGCACCTGTTCCATCTTGTGCTGCACCTGTTCATTCTCAGAATCGTCGATCACCATCTCCGTGAAGCCGATGATGGCAGCAAGGATGTTATTGAAGTCATGCGCGATACCGCCGGCAAGAGTTCCGATGGCCTCCATTTTCTGGGCCTGCCGGAGCTGCTCCTCGCTTTCCTGAAGCCTCTCCTCGGTGCGCTTCTGATCCGACAGGTCAGTGGCCACCACGCACAAGGCCTCAACGTCATTGAGCAGGAGCGAACGGCCCGAGAGAAGGACAGGCACCTCGTGCCCGTCAGCGCCCTTGAGAAGGAACTCTCCCCTGCGGCCCGCTTTGTCACAGGAGAGGAGCATGGACTCGAACATCTGTCCATCCCGGGAGATTATGAAGTCATGGATGGATCTACCCAGTATATTGTTGAGCGGTGTTCCGAGCATCTCCGCAAGACGTCCGTTGGCATAGAGGATGACGCCGTCCGGTGTCATGGTCGCCGCGCCCTCGGTCATTGTCTCGACAAGGACACGGTAGGGCTGTTCAGCACCCTGGAGGGTGAATACCTGCTCACCACCGGGCCCTTCGGTCATGAGCGCATCGACCTCGTGGTTCTGGATGGCCCTGAGCGTCTCTTCGAGTTCCTCTAAGCGCGCACGCAACGCTTCGTTTTCGGAAGTGAGCTTGTTATGCGACTTCCTTCTTTCCACGCTCGCTGTCCTAGGGGGCTTTGTGCCCCGTTTTTCCGTCTCGCCGGGATCCTTCCGCGACGGGCTTCAGATCTAGTCCCACGAGGATGCGCTCCACATCGGCCATGCCGCCGATGAACTTGCGCAACGGGAGCGGGAGCTTCTTGACCAGTGTCGGTACGGCGATGATCTGCTCGCCTTTGGCGAGGATAGGCTGCTGATAGATGTCGATCACCTCAAGGTCGTAGCGGCCTTTCAAGTGCTCTTCGCAGATCTTCTTGATGTTCATGATGGCCTGGGTGGATTTGGGTGTGGCGCCGGCAACGTAGAGGCGGAGCAGGTACTTCTTCTCCCCACCGTCTTTGACGGCCTGCTCGAAGAGTTCCACGTCATTACGGGTTGTCTTCCCTTTCATGCCTTTCATGCGCTCCTCCCGGTTCCCGCGACGCCGGGACGCAGGTCAAGTCCTACGAGCACGCGCTCCGTGTTGGACAGATCGCCTATGATCTTTCTGACCGGCTCCGGAAGCTTGCGCACGAGCGTCGGGATGGCAAGGATCTGGTCGCCCTTCGCCAGTATAGGATTCTTCAGGAGGTCAATAATCTCGATCGTATATTTATCCGCAAGGTGCTCCTCGCAGATCTTCTTCAGGTTGGCGAACGCTGCAAGCGATTTCGGGGTCTGCCCGGCGACATAGAGCCGGAGTTCCCAAAGCTCTTCTTTTGTTGTCTTACTATTTCTTGTCGGCATGGCCGCCCTCCTTGTCAGCCTTGCGCAGGGAGGCTATCTTTGTCCGCTGCTGGGCGGCTGCTTTTTCACGGGCCTCCATCTCCGCAATCTTTTTCTTGAGCTCTTCTTGCTCTGCTTCGTAGGCCGCACGCAGAGCGGCGATCTGGGCGTCCGTGACGACGCGCTTGCGTTCGATCTGGCGCTTTTGTCTTTTGATCTCTTCGGTGCGTTCAAGTGATGCAGCAACCTCTTCGGCTTCGCGTGCGGCCCGTGCCGCGCCCGTGAGCACACCCTGCGGGCCGAGATAGACGTCTTCCAGGTGGAGGCCGTTGGCGGTCAGGCGGTATTCCCGGAGCTGGTTGGAGTGCGCCATGCCTCGTGATTTGACGATGGTCAATCCGTGGTTGCGCTCGCCCTGGCCTTCAATGTCCTTCAGGACGATCCAGGAATCCATGAGGGAGGAGACGCCGATGTCTGTGTTCTCGACGCTGCCGCCAGGGACGGTGAGGCTCGTAAAGAACGTGGTGATCTGGCGTGACTTGAGGTAATCGACGAGGCGGGTCAGCATCGATTTCACGTCAGCAGCAAGGCCCACAGTGATCAGGTTGGTGATGGGGTCCATCACCACCACCTCGGGGTCGAACGCATGGATCAGCTTGGTCATCTCCAGATAGGTGCATCTCAAGACCGTAGAAGGTAGGACGCGCCGAACGGATCAGGAGCAACTTCTTTTGCAGCCAGGGCTGTCAAGTCTATGCCGACGGAAGCCATGTTCCTCGTGATCTGCTGGGGTGATTCTTCGAAGGCGAAGTAGAGACAGCGCTTACCCTTCTTGCAGGCTGCTTCGGCAAAGTGGGCGGCAAGCGTGGACTTGCCGGTTCCGGCGGTGCCCGAGACGAGGATGCTCGAGCCCTTGTAGAAGCCTTTGCCGTCGAACATGGTATCGAGGCGGGCATATACCGGTGGGTATGCGTTCCTTGGGCACGTCGTAGTTCAAGCCCAGGGACGTGACCGGCAGGACTGAGATGCCCTCTTCATCGATCAGGAAGGGGTATTCATTGGTGCCGTGGGCAGAGCCGCGGTATTTGACGATGCGAAGGCGCCGGGTCGATATCTGGTCGGTGAGCCGGTGGTCGAGCAGGATGACGCAGTCGGCGACATACTCCTCCAAACCATAGCGGGTCAGCGATGACTCTCCCCGCTCCCCGGTGATCAGGGCGGTGACGCCCTTCTCCTTCAGCCAGCGGAAGAGGCGCCGCAGTTCAGCCCGGAGGATCGCGTCATTAGGCAGGCCGCCGAAGAGCACCTCGATGGTGTCGAGCACCACACGTTTGGCCTTGATCGAATCGATGGCATAGCCGAGCCGGACGAAGAGCCCTTCCAGGTCGTATTCACCGGTCTCTTCTATTTCGGAGCGTTCGATATACACGTAGTCGATGGCGAGCTTCTTCTTCTTAACGAGGCTGTCGAGATCGAAACCGAGGGAGGCGACGTTCTTGGTGAGATCATCGCTTGTCTCCTCGAACGCCATGAAGACACCCGGCTCGTTATACAAGGTCGCGCCTTTGACGAGAAACTCCATGGCGATGAGCGTCTTGCCCGAGCCGGCCGAGCCCGTGACGAGCGTGGGACGGCCTTTAGGCAGCCCGCCTTGCGTCAGTTCATCGAGACCGATGATGCCGGTGGGACACTTCCGGAGATGGAAGGGATGCCGCAGGGAATCTTCTTTCGCCATGTCACTAATACCCCCGTAAGAAAAAAAGTGAGACGGCAGGCCGCGGCCTGAATTCAAGCACTCAGCTGTAGTGGCGTGCGCCCCAATGGCGTGTGGTGCGGTTCACATAGTGCTACGTAATTATGTATTCTGTGCCTCGATTTGTAAAGGTAATTTGAAATAATTTTTGCAATGACGTCAGGGGCAGGCTGCGCGGACCGTTATTCGGGCTTTCCTGCCGGTTTCAGGTCGAGCCCGACAAGAATGCGTTCCGTATCGGCCATGCTGCCGATAAACCGGCGTAGCGGCGGGGGCAGCTTTTTGATCAGCGTGGGGACAGCGATGATCTGCTCGCCCTTGGCGAGAGTCGGCTGCTGGTAGATGTCGATCACCTCGAGCTCGTAGCGGCCTTTCAGGTGCTCCTCGCATATCTGTTTGATGTTCATGATCGCCTGGTTCGACCTGGAAGTGATTCCCGCGACATAGAGCTTCAGGACGTATTTTTTCTCTTCGCGTTTCCCGATCTCTTTATGTGTAGCTTTCGTGCGGCTGACCCGTTTATCGTTCATGCACTCTGTTCTGTCTCGGTGGGACGCAGATCAAGCCCCACGAGCACCCGCTCCGTGTTGGAGAGATCCCCTATGATTTTACGTACCGGCTCGGGGAGCTTGCGCACGAGCGTGGGGATGGCAAGGATCTGGTCACCTTTGGCAAGCTGGGGGCTTCTTATGAGGTCTATTATCTCAATGCGGTAACAACCCTTGAGGTGCTCCTCGCAGATCTTCTTAAGGTTCGCGAACGCGGCAAGCGATTTCGGGGTCTGCCCGGCGACGTAGAGCCTTAACTCCCAGAGTTTGCTCTTCGGCTCCCCCGCTTTTTCACGTTTCTTTGCCGGCATCCCGAACCCCCGTTCAAGTACATGCGGCCATATAGCTACTAGATCATTCTAGTAGTCTTCCCAATGCTACAATACGCATGCACGTGAGTCAAGAAAAATAGTAGCTCAAAAATAATAGCTCGCAAGGATTAATTCCTATCGGCCGTTGCTTGTCTCCACCCGGTGCTATAGAATAGTCCAGGGTCAGGTGCAGCGGACCTATTCAGCGCAGCCCGGCTGCGAGTTGAGATCATGCGGAGAACAGAAGAAAGAAGAAAGAACGATAAGGCCCTTGCGGCGACTCAGCCCGGCCGGACGAGCCTCGCCGCGCAGGTCAAGGAGCTGCGGGCACGTCTCGACGAGGCGGAACAGGCCCTCGCAGCTATCCGGCGTGGCGATGTGGACGCGTTGGTGGGCTACGACGAGGAGCGCCCTCAGGTCTACACGCTGGAAGGTCGTGACTTTCCCTACCGCAGCATCGTCGAGACCATGGCCTCCGGCGCCGTCACCCTCAACCGGAACCAGATAATCATGTACTGCAACGCCTTTTTTTCCGGCATGGTCGGCATCCCCATGGAACGGCTCGTCGGCTCTTCCTTTCTGGACCTTGTGCCCGAGGACCGCCGGGACTCGTTCATCGATTTTATCGAGCGGAGCCGCACGGAGAAATCGATGCAGGAACTGCCGCTCAGAACGACATCCGGAAAAAAACTCTATGTGCACCTTGCGGGCGGTTGTGAGCTGCACGACCTGCGCAACAGCTGCATCGTGGTAACCGACATCTCCGCGCGCAAGTCAGTCGAGGAGGCGCTCACGACAGCGCACGATGAACTTGAGCAGCGTGTGGAAGAGCGGACACGGGAGCTCCAGAAGATGCATGATGAACTGGAACGCCGGGTCACGGAGCGGACAAATGAACTTTTCGAGATGAACCGGGCGCTCGTTGACGAGATTGAACGGCGCAAGCAGCTTGAGGAAAACCTGGCTATCAAGTCCCGCACGCTGGAAGAGGTGAATACGGCCCTCCGGGTCCTGCTCAAGCAACGGGATGAAGATAAGAAAGAACTCGAAGAGAATATCTCGCTAAACGTAAAAGAGCTTATCCTTCCGTATGCGGAGAAACTTAAGAAGAGCCGGTTGGACGCCGCAGCAGATGAGCAACGTCAGCATCCTGGAGAGCCAACCTGAAAGAAATAACGTCGCCCATCATACGGAGTCTGCAGAGGTTCGACCTTACGCCGAAGGAGACTGAGGTAGTCTCTTACCTCAAGGTCGGCAGGACCACGAAGCAGGTTGCCGAACTTCTGGGCGTCTCCCCGCGCGCGGTCGAATTCCACCGCTACAATATCAGGAAGAAATTGGGACTGGATCGGAAAAAGACGAACCTGAGATCATACCTGCTCTCGATAATCTGAAGTTACGAGTAAATTCCTAGTAGTTATCCTGTATATTTCTCGAATGAAAATCTGCTTATGAATGATTAGACATGCAGAGGGAAGAGAACGCACATGGAATACAAACTCTCCCAGCTGGTCGATGCAGCAAAGGTCCAGTCGCTCACGGACATTTTGCACAAAGCCACGGGGGTTTCAGTCTCCGTCATCAATACCGACGGCACGATCCTCGCCGACTCGGGCTGGCAGGAGGTCTGCCTTCGCTTTCATTATATCGGCCGCAAGACACGGCGTTATTGCAGACGCGGCGAAACAAGCATCGCCTTTGATCAGGCAGCCGGCCAGCCTTATAACATCGAACGGTGCAGGAACGGCCTGATCGATGCGTCGGGGCCTGTTACGGTTCTGGGTCAGCATGTGGCCAACTTTGTCGCCGGTCAGTTTCTCCTTCAGCCTCCCGATATGAAGTTCTTCAAGCGGCAGGCCCGCCAGTCGGGCTTCGATGAACCCGCCTATATCAAAGCGCTGTCAAAAATCCCCGTCATCGATGAAGCCGGGTTGCGGGCCTTTCTGCAATGCTTCTCGATTCTCACCGAAATACTAGGCGAGGCTGGCGTCACGAAGGTTGTCGAGGAGATGGATCTGCGCAAGCAGCTGAAGCAGCACCCGGGCAGTAAGTCGCGCTCGCTGAATGAAGTAGCTACAACGCTCCGGGTGTTGCTCAAACAAAGAGAAAAGGGCAAGAGCGAGCTTGAAGAGGATATCCTGTCGAACGTCAAAGACCTTATCCTGCCCTACATGGAAAAATTGAAAAAGAGCAAACTGTCTGCCGCGCAAGTAAGCACCATCGATACCATCGAAGCCAATCTCAACAAGATAACGTCACCCATTATGCGGAAAATGCAGACGCTGGGCCTTACGGCCAGGGAGGCTGCGGTGGCGTTCACTCGTGGAAGAAGGCAAAGCAACGAAGCAGATCGCCGAGATTTTGGGCGTCTCATTGAAAGCAGTGGAGTTTCACCGGTACAATATTAGAAAGAAATTGGGACTGGATCACAAGAAGACCAACTTGCGTTCCTACCTGCTCTCAATAGACTGAACAACCTCGAAAACGTCGTCAATAACTTCGTCATTTTGAAATTGTGCGCCATACTTGGTATATATCATAGTGAAGCGCACGTTATGCTCTTGCGTTTATCCTGGGTACATTCTCCGCAGCTAGCCGCGCGTGCCGTCATTCCGGCGGACGCCGGAATCCAGAAGCGGGCTGGATGCCGGTGCCCTGGCTGAACTAAGCCTTGCGCATCGATTCGATTCGGCGCTTTGATGGAAAAAGATTTTTAAATGTTCTTCAGATAAGGTAACGTATTTGACCCATGCGCCGAATTATTAAGCTGTCACTCTCATCCAACTGGCTTCGTCTCACAGTTCTATCTATATTCGTCTTCTATTTCCATGGATGTGCTCTCATGGAAAAAGTTGAGGTGAAACCCCCGCCCCCGCCTCCACCTCCGCCAATACATCTGGAAGAGAATATCGAACGAAATCAGTTTACGGTTGCAAAAGATGATGATGTCATTGGCCGGTTGGCGCTCATCAGGCTTGAAAAGGGAGATATGCTACCCGATATTGCACGACACTTCAGCCTGGGAATCAATGCGATCAGTGCGGCTAATCCGGGGATAGATATATGGGTGCCTGAGGCCGGAGCACGTATCATGTTGCCCCTGAGTTTTATCCTGCCGGACGCTCCGAGAAAAGGCATCGTGATCAACCTGGCCGCGATGAGGATCTTTCAGTTTAACGGAGATAGCGCGTCACTCACGGTGTTCACCTACCCGATCGGTGTCGGTACCGAAGAGCGACCCTCGCCCACAGGTCAAATGTATGTGGCGCGCAAAGTAACCCGACCGACCTGGTATGTGCCGGCCTCAATTGCCGAGGATCATCGAAAAAAAGGAGATCCTCTGCCCGCGAAAGTTCTGCCGGGACCTCAAAATCCCCTGGGAGAATACGCGCTATATTTAAGCAAGTCGACGTATCTGGTCCATGGTACTAATAAACCGGCCAGCATCGGTCTTCGGGCGACCAATGGTTGCATAAGACTCTATCCGGAAGACATAAAGAGACTCTACGAGAACACCCCGGTTAAAACACCTGTATCCATCGTTAATCAGCCATATCTCCTGGGTCAACGTAATGGAGTAGTTTACCTGGAAGTTCATGTGCCCCCGGAAGACCTGGACCCTGTTAAGTTTGATAAGATATATGCAAAATTGAGAACTATTGAAAAGGAATCGGGGCGCACGCTTGACTGGAGCAAAGTTAAGAAAGTATTGGCGGAGGCCCGGGGGATTCCTGTCCCGATATTCGAGATCAAGCAAGGAAATGGAGAGGGGACTGCTGCGGAAATCGTAGAAGTCAAGCACCCGGCCGAATTATATGGCAGACCGGAAGTACCGGAACTGAAAGCAGGCGCGTGGTCCGTTTTGGCTGCTGACGTGCGTGACGAGACTGATGCTGTCAGGCTTGCCGCCATTATCAACCACCAGGGTCCACAAATCCCGGCGAGGGTGTTAGCAAAGAACGATAGCTACCGTGTCATCGCCGGTCCTTTCAACGATATGAGAGAGGCCAAAGATGCAATCAAACGGTTGAAAATCGATCTGGAAATAGACGCCAGATTGATTGAGCCGGTTAAGAAGAAATAGTCGGTCCCACTGGTCAGAGCTCTTGCCACTCCTCACATTCAAAACGAACAGGCGAAGGGGATTCCCTTCACATAAAAATATAGCGTATTCAACCAGTTAAGCCAATTACTCCATATTTGCCTTTTCTGACTGTATCCAAAACCCTTCGAAACAGGGGCATCCGGCATATCGTCTTTTATCTATTTTATTCTTAAATTCACGCATAGTTAGTTCAAGGATGCTGCGTGCGGCATGCTGTTTGCTCATTACGGTGTACTACCAAGGAGGGTTAGATGATGAAGAAGAGTCTTTTAGTAATCTCAATGATGCTTGTCTTTGCTATCGCTTTGGCGGGTTGCGCAACACAAGGTGACCTCCAGAAAGTTCAGGCGCAGGAAATGCAGAATCGTGCGAAAGCCGATCAGGCAGCGCAGGATGCACAGGCTGCCAAGGCGGCTGCTGATGCGGCTGCAGTAAAGGCAGATGCTGCCACAAACCGCGCGGATAATGCTGTAAAGATGGCAGAGGAAAGGGAGAAGCTCGCAGAAGAAAAAGCGAAGCTCGCAGATGAAAGAGCAAAGCTCGCAGAAGAAAAAGCGCAGAGAAGCGATGCCGTTTTCCAGAAATCGATGAGGAAGTAAGTCAATCAATAAAGAAGTAAGTCAGGTTTTATGCGGAGCCGTCAACGTTGCCTTTAGCGCTCTGGGAAGGAAGCGGCAGGCCTTGACATCCTGCCGCTTCCTTACGCTTCCATTACGGCTCAAGTTTGTCCGGTCCATTCAAGCATGTAATCCGTCCGCGAGCTAGTGTAGTGCGTCCAACGCTTCTTTACATTAATCGGAGTCCGTCATTCCGGCGAAAGCCGGAATCCAGACCGGAATGACAGAAAGCGTAAACTTATTTCCGAGACAATACACTACCTGTTCTTTGCATGATGATCGATTCCGCAGTACAATTTCATAGGGCACCTCCTGATCAGGATGTGGCTATCGTGGTAGTCACAACGTAGCAGAGAATCTGTCTGTCCTACGGAGCTGCCTTTCTATAAGTATCAATAATGAAAAAATTGCTGAATTCTAACGTATAATGTAGTGCACGGTTTGGGTGCACGTTCGGATATATCGGGAAGAGGAATGGTTCTGCGATCATCATCAAGCGGATTATTATGAACACGGCGTATTTGGGTAAAACGCAAAGCAGGATAGGTAAGCATCTTTATTTTGTCTTCGTCTGCATCATAATAGCGCCAATTCTACTATGCGGATGCAGTCACCTTGATGAGGGATTTCAGGCCAGGCCGACCTTCAAAGAAGCGAATGATCTTTTCAGCCAGGGAAGCTACACGGCCTCTCTGAGCAAATATGAGCAGATTATTGAAAAATATCCCACGACAGGAGACAGGGTTCTTTTCGAGATGGGTATTATTTATGCGTATCCCAAGAATGAGCAAAAAGATTATCAGAAATCTCTGGAATGTTTTCAGAAACTCATAAAGGATTACCCGGAGAGCGGATACAGGAAGGACAGTGAGATGATGATATTTCAGATCAATAATGTCACTCTCAAGGATAAGACGATTGCTGCGCAGCAGACACAGATTGAGACTCTCCGGCAAGAGGTTAAAGACAAGGGGAATGAGATTAGAACGCTGCAAAAAAAGATTGAAGCGCTTGAACAAGAAGTTAAGAGCAAAGAGAATGAGATTATTAAATTGCAAAAAGAAGTCTTTGCAATGCAGACAGGACCGGCAGACAAGATTCTGATAGAGAAGAAAGAACGACGATTAACGTTGATCTCAAAGGGCAAGGTGCTCAAGACGTACAAAATAGCCCTGGGAGGCAATCCGGATGGTCCAAAGGAAAGGCAAGGCGATAACAAAACCCCGGAGGGGACCTACGTCATCGATGCAAGAAACAAGGACAGCGGTTATCACCTGTCTCTGCATATTTCCTATCCAAACGAGAAAGACAAAAAGCGGGCAAGAGAACTTGGTGTTTCTCCGGGCGGAGACATCATGATCCACGGTATTAAGAATGGTTTCTCGTGGGTCGGTGATGTTCACACAGAGGTTGACTGGACGAAAGGGTGCATTGCCGTTACAGACGAAGAAATAGAGGAAATAGAAAGGTTAGCGCCAAACGGTACGATTGTTGAGATAAGGCCATAGAAGGCCGCATAACGTATCGGGCGTTGACCCCGGCGGTCGCACTCAGATGGTTACCGGTGGATGCCCTGGGAAACTTTCAGTGTGGCCAAAAAATTCCTTTTCTGTTTGATCCGTAGCGCAAGGACCTCGGGGTTATCCGTCGGGCCCTCCACACCGCAGTTCCACTTGGGCCAGAGGGGACGGAATTGCCGACCTGATAGCCTCCCTCTCCGATATCCCAGGGCTCCGCAATAACTTTCACCAAGAGAACCATGCGCCCATTGACAAGCCGTCGGGACGACACCATCTTTTTAGATTATAGAGCGGGACCCCAAGCAACACCGGAGATCGGGTATTGTCAGGAGCCGCCGTCAAAGAGATAGAAGAGCTCACACAGCCCAAAGGAGGAAGCCCATGCGACTCATACTGCTCATCATTGTGATCCTACTGCTTATCGGCGCGCTGCCCACCTGGCCCTACAGCTCCGGCTGGGGTTATTACCCCGCAGGCGGGCTTGGAACAATCCTCATTATTGTGATCATTCTCCTGCTGCTGGGTGTGATCTAAGGGGTAATGGAGAGACGCCTGAGCGCGTTCACGGTCGCGAGCAGGCGTCTCTCAAAAGGATAGGTTCTGCATAGACAAGAATCTGATCGCTCGAGCTTCCGTAACGATCAACACGCCCAGCGCCAAAGTCTGGGACGCGCTTTGAAATTATTTAGTGCCCCCGACGCGACTCGAACACGTGACCTGCGGATTAGGAATCCGTCGCTCTATCCACCTGAGCTACGGGGGCACGCAAGACAAAAATAAACCATCTACTTGGGAAAGAGCCAGTGCCACCGGGCTCAGTGGATCATCCGTCGCTCTATCCACCGGGGGCTACGGGGGCACGCGAGCACGCGAATTATAGCATAGAAACGCTTCTGATGTGAATTATAGTCACGCACGTACAGCACGTCAGTTCAGTACCCCCTGAAAAAGATGTACCAGACGATAACAAAGATCGGAACAAGTACGGGGATTGAATACTTTATCATATAGCCAAAAAAGCTCGGCATCCTCACGTGCGCCTGCTCCGCGATCGATTTGACCATGAAATTTGGTCCGTTCCCGATATAGGTGTTGGCGCCGAACATCACGGCACCCGCAGAAATCGCCTGTACATATCTCCACGATTCGTCATTGATAATGCAGACAGGCGAACCGATGAGACCTTTGAGCTGACTGACCTGCTCAGGCGGCAGAAGTCCCAGCAGGGCTTTAATGTGCTGGAGGTTATCTACATTAAGATTATGAAGGCCGCAAGCCGCACTCAAGAAATTCAAATAGGTTGGAGCATTATCAAGAAAACTGGAAAGGATGCCTGAGCCCCAGTAGAACGGACCCGGCCCTACGATGCCGAGATTGCAGGCATTCAGTTCGAGCCAATCGAGCACGGGCACCATGGTTGCAAATATGCCGGCAAAGAGAATCGCTACTTCCTTGATCGGGATGAAATTGAAATCATTTTGCTGATGGACCTCATTCTTCGTAGTTAGATAGCTCGCCACGGCCGCACCTATCATGATGATTTCGCGGATAGGGCGATCCAGAAAGACCGAGCCAAGAATAAGAAAGAGAAAGATGCAGTTATGCAGCCCCTGGATCCGTGCATGTTCACCCTCTTTCTCGATCTCGTGCTCCAGCGGCAGTGGTATCTTTTTGTAATGGTGCCTGTCGATAACGTAAAAGACGGCAAGCACAAGAGTGCTGACAAGAACCCAGATATGCCAGGTGCGCGCGATCACCCAGAAGAAGGGAACACCCTTCAGATATCCGAGAAACAGCGGCGGGTCGCCGATCGGTGTGAGCAAACCACCGATATTTGAGACTATGAAAATGAAAAAGACGATCTGATAGCCTGTTATGCGGTATCTGTTGACCCGGATAAACGGCCTGATGAGAAGCATTGAGGCGCCTGTTGTCCCGAAAAGATTGGCAACCACTGCACCTATCGCGAGAAGCAACACGTTTGCAATTGGCGTCGATCTTCCCTTGATACCTATGTGCAGACCGCCAGAAACAACGAAAAGAGAGCCGATCAGACAGATGAAGCTGAAGTAATCCAGGGCTGTGTGCATCATTCGCGTGCCGTTGTGGAGAATAAGAAAATAGTAGAGAATACCGATCAGCCCGAGACCGTATGAGACAGAGGAGTAATGCCGGCCCCACCAGTCGCTGCTGATAAACGGCACAATCGCGATACAGAGAAGCAGCAAAATGAACGGCCCCAGCATGACGGAATGGACGGGAACGATCTTGTATGATGCCCCGGCGATATGTTCGATGATAATCGCCAGGACCACTGCAAGAATGAGACTACCGATTACCGAGGCTGTGCTCCTTAGTGTTGGCTTCTTGCCCTTGTCGCGGGTTCCACGGTCCCTCTCTTTCTCCATGCTTCCCCTTTTGGTTTTTCTCGTTTTACCTTTTTCCCCGAAGACGTTTCAACAGTTTTCCGAACAACCCCTCTTTACGTTGCTTCGCCGTCAAAGGTGAGGCGCGCTCCTACAGCTCCCGGTATCCATCGGTCAGCGAACTCGTCCATGAGAACCTTCTGCGCATAATAGCCGGTGCAATGAAAGCCTCCGACGTACTTGACGCTGGCTCGATCGCAGCTGTCGCACCGTCTCGCTCATCTGTTCTTCGTCGGCATTATTAAGATGGAAGCCTCCAAGCACGGCGTAGATACTGTGCTCCGGGAAAAGGCGTTCGGCCTGCAGAAGGATATTAACAATGCCGGCGTGGGCGCAGCCCGTTATAATGACGAGTCGTTTACCGGCAAGTTCGATAAGAAGGGCCTGGTCGTCACTGATAGGGTCGTGTACCAGATTGCCCTCTTTTTCCAGAAATGCGTTAGGCATGCCTTTTTCGAATCCGGTCTGCCTTTCGATCTCTCCTGATACGTACACACCGTGTCCCAGGGCGGTTAAACCGCCACTCAAAATAACTCTCGGCTGGAACTTCGCGAGCAAGCGCTTCTCTATTCCCCAGGGTCCGACAATACGCTCTCCGAATTTAATAAAACGTTTGATGCCGTATGCCGCGGGATGGATGACGACGCGGCAGGATTCTTTCGCAACTCGCAGCGCTCTGGCGAGCCCTCCGTAATGATCCCCGTGAGCGTGACTCAAAACCATGAAATCGGCGAGTCCGATATCGATGTCGAGCTCTTTGGCGTTATGCAAAAGCACTGTATCGCTTCTGCCGAAATCGTAGAGTACGTGCATGGACTCACCTTTATCCCGGATGTCCACCCAGAGGGATAATCCCTGCTCGCCCCAGAGGCTCGAACCGGCCCCGGGCGAGGGATAGGTGACGTGTTCTCTCGACGGGAGAAAGATGTCAATGTAGTTGTCTACCAGAAGTGTAATCTCTATTCGATCAGCCATGGGCGACCTCCATGTTCAAGAGATAATGAGACTAATCGATGAGCTGTGAGTGTTAAACGAACTTGAAGCCGGTTCGACATTGCTGTTGCGCCTGCCTGTAGCTAAATCGGAACTTGTATCATGTGTCAAGACAAATCTGCGTTTAGCGGTTTATAACGGCCGTTAGGCAAAAAAGTTGAAAAGATCCCAATAAATTTCGTATAGTGTTGCCATGCAACGGGATAAGGCTTTTCTGCTCATCATAGTTGCTTTCCTTGCAGGCTTCATAATAGGCGCCGTAAGCGGCATCAAATTCTATGGAGCTCAGAAGGGAGGCGGGAGTTCTTCCAACGTTTCAGAAGAGGCTCCGGCGAGTCCGCAAGTAAAGGCAAACGCCATGCAGGAGATCGGTCAGCTCGAGGAAGCACTCAAGCGTGACCCTGAGAATCTGCAGATTCTTATATCACTGGGCAACGCTTATTTCGATACCAATCAGGAAAGAAAGGCGATCGATGTGTATGCAAGGGTGCTGAAGATCGATCCCAGGAATGCGGATGTCCGGACCGACATGGGAATCATGTACAGAAATATCAAAGATTATGACAGCGCAGTCAAAGAGTTCAGACAGGCCGCGGCAGAAAACCCCGGCCACGTGAACAGCAGGTTTAACCTCGCAATCGTGCTTCAGAACGACAAGAAGGATCTACCCGGTGCTATCGCGGCATGGCAGGACTTCCTAAGGGTAGCTCCAACAGACGAGCGGGCGGTGATGGCAAAGGCCCAACTCGAACAACTCAAGAAGCTCGCGAAGTAGCAAGTTCTTTTAGAACTATCTTTTATCACACGGCACCCGGAAAGACTGTCACTCTTCTCATGCCAATTCGAATTTAAGCGGAGACCGAGGCGAACCGAAGACTGGGCTACGAAGGCGTACCTGGTGGTACGTCGAAGTAGAACAGGCTGAAGGGCAACGAAGGTATACGCTTAAGGGCGGATTGGCTACACCGATTTGGATTCAAGATGGAGACCGAGGCGCTCAAGCCATGGCGAACAGAGGCGTACTTCAAGTACGTCAGAGTGAGACAGGGCGCAGGCAACGAAGGTATACGCTTGAAGGCGAATCGGTGTCAGAACAGGTGACCCAGTTCAAAGATTACCAGCGCCTGGCTCCCGGCGGCTGCCAGATTATTGATCCGGTGAGGTATCTCGGCCTTGTAGATCACCGAGTCTCCCGGAGCCAGCTGGATCTTCTCTTTGCCCACTTCACACTCTATCTCGCCCAAAAGGCAATAGACAAACTCATCTCCCGGGTGAAAGCAGAACTCTTCCCGGAACTTCTCATCGGCTGCAAGGCGCATGAGCACGGGGTGCAGATTCTGCTGCTTCAGGTTCGGGGCGAGATCCTCAATAGAGGGGCCGGCTTCTTTTCCCACACCACGGCTGAGAACGAAGTCTTTCGCATCCCCGTTCTGTGTCGAAAAAAAGTCATGGACACCCATGTTGAATGCTTTGGCGATGGCTGTGAGGGTCGTGACTGTGGGAGAGGTCTTGTTCCGTTCGATGAGACTGAGGGCGTTCGCCGAGATTCCACTCTTTTGCGCCAGAAGCCTCAAAGACATGCTCTTGCTTGCCCTGAGTCCTTTTAATTTCTCACCTACATTTGGTAGATCTTGAGCCTCCACGGTAACACCTCTTTTCACGCAGAAAGATGGCGTATATGTTGACTTGCTTGGCGTATGAATCTATAGTAGAAAAAAAGGATTGTTTTGTCAAGAAAATTTGTACCAAAAATCACAACCTTTTATAGTACGGCATTTCTGCGCGATTACCCGACCGTCGATTGCGAGGCCCCGGAGCGCGTCAGCGTGGTTTACTCGCATATAGGTGAGCTTGCAACTTTTATTGAACCTGAGCCCTGCAGTACAACCGACCTGAGACTGTGCCACTCGGAAGCAATCCTTGCGTCGGTGCAGCGATCGGAGGAAATCTTCGAGGTTGCCCGCCTCTCTGCCGGCGCCGCCATCCAGGCGGCTGCGCTTTGCTTTGAGCGACCTGTTTTTTCTTTAGCGCGCCCGCCGGGCCATCATGCCGGACGAAACTTCAACGGAGGTTTCTGTTTTTTCAATAACATTGCCCTGGCTATTCAGAAGTTGCTCGCAGAGGGAAGGGTAGCATCGGCGCTGATAGTCGATATTGACCTCCACTACGGCAATGGCACGTTTGATATTTTTCAGGATGAAAAGAGGGTAGCCTTCAGAAATATTTCCGCACCCAGCCGTACGGAATTCCTGTCGCAACTTGACCGCGCTCTGGATGATGCTGCAAAATTCGATATCGTAGGCTGCTCAGCCGGCTTTGATACCTACATCAGAGACTGGGGATCGCTTCTCTTCACGGGAGACTTTAGAACGATTGGTTCAAGGATAACATCTTCAAACCCGCACGTATTTTTCGTTTTCGAAGGTGGATATTACATCGACGATCTGGGCAAGAACGTCTATTCTTTCCTTCAAGGCATACAGGAAGCTTGTTCGTAAGCTGCGTACTAGCCTTTGTTGCAGGGATCTACATTGAAGCCTTTTACGGCTACCAGCTGAAGCCGGTCGGTCTGCTGCTTCTTTCGTCAATCCTGCTTATTCCGTTTCTCCGTGTCAGGTACCGCAATCTCGGCCTCTGCCTGCTCCTGGCGGCTTTTCTGCTGGCCGGAGTCGTCCGCCTGGGCATGGTCACCTACGTGGACCCGGTCGTGATCGACGAAACCGAATCGCTCTACGCCGGTTCCGTGATCGAAACCGCACCGGCATCAAAAGTCATAGCCCTCACCAATCCTGAATTCCTGCGCGGTCTGCGAGTTACCTTCCATACGAGCACAAAGCTTGAGACGGGCGATCGCATTTACCTGAGAGGCCGTCTTCTGGAGTTCGCACCCGCATCTGCGGAATCGCCTCGCAAGATCTGGAGATGGTTAAAACGGCTGGAGGGGATCAACCACGAGATCAAGGGGAAACTAGTCTCGGTCGGTCCCGGAACGAATTTCATTAACGGACTCAGGAATTATTTTCGCAAGAGAATAGAAGAATCGGGCGCAAGGCAGGTGGACGTTCAGAAGGCCCTTACCATCGGAGATCGCGCATCGCTCGATGAAGAGATCAACAAGCTTTTCTTGAGGACGGGCACGTCGCATATACTGGCAATCTCCGGCTTCAATGTAGGCATCATCTCCGGTTTCTTCTTTTTCATCGCCAGGTTCCTGCTGCGGCGGATTAAGCGGCTCAGGTTGTCCGGCCGCGACATAAAATATGCGGCTGCCTTTACCATACCTTTCCCTTTTGTCTTCATGCTCATCGCGGGGTCCGGCGTCTCCGTGATACGAGCGACGATCATGGTCGTGGTATACATGCTCGCCCTTATCTTTGAGCGTGGCCGTCATCTCCTGAACACTATGGCTATGAGCGCTCTCATTATCCTCCTTATCTATCCGCACTCGCTTTTCACGGCCTCTTTTCAGCTCACGTTTATGAGCCTGCTCGCAATAGTCCTTGTCATGGAAAAGCTCCACCCCATAATCAAAAAGGTGAAGGTGAAGCCGGCCGGCTGGGTTTTGTCCGTTATGCTTACGACAGCGGCTGCGACGCTTGGAACCGCCCCGATCGTTATCTTTCACTTCTACGGCATCAACCTTTTCAGCATTATACACAACCTTGCGACGGTGCCCCTTACAGGGGTACTGGCCACATCGCTGAGCCTCGTTGGCATGAGTGTACCTTTTGGCGATTTCCTGCTCGTGCTGTCAGGATGGATAATCGATTTCAACCTCATGATTCTCCGTGTTCTTGATTGGGGCTACCTCTTTCCCATTGTGCGGCCCGACCTCTATGAGATCCTTCTTTACTTCGCGTTATTCTTCACCTTGCTCTATGCAGGCCGAAAGCCTGCTGTTGCTTTGCTCTTCGTTCTCGTGCCGCTCTGCGTTATCCAGGCGTACACGGTGTACGAGCGAAGATTTCACAATGATCTCTGCGCGAACTTTATAGACGTGGGCATGGGAGAATCAACCCTTATCGAAGCGCCCGGAGGTGTGAGGATACTTATCGATGGAGGGGGTTCTATCGCCGGAGATTTCGATACCGGTTCCAGAATCGTCATGCCGTTTCTTCTCTCAAGGAAAATTATGACACTCGATTATGTGATCAATTCCCACGGCCACCTCGACCACATCGGCGGCCTTGTGTCGATCCTCCGCCATTTCAACGTTAAGAATTTTGCAAGCACGCCTCATCTGGTAGAGTATGCGCACTATCCTTCCCTCCTTGCTCTCGCGCGTCAGCAGGGAACCCTGATGCAGTTCTGGAAAAGGGGTGATACGTTTAGCCTTCCGGAAGAGACGCGTATGGCGGTGCTGCATCCCCCGAGGAGAGCGTTATTTGAAAATATGAATGATACGTCACTTGTCATTGCGATCACCCAACAAGGCCGTTCCTTTCTTTTTACGGGGGACATCGGTCTGGACGTCGAAGAAGAGTTACTGAAGACGGGCTTGACGCTCAGAGCGGATGTCCTGAAGATTCCGCATCATGGCAGCGCGACCTCCAGCACATTCGACTTCCTGAGGGCAGTGAGACCGCGACTTGCCGTATTGGGCGGGGGCGGCGTGCTGCCGAACCTGCCATCCGCTGAAACCGTGAGACGATACGACGCACTCTCGATACCCATCGCGAGGACCGACAGGGAGGGGCCGATCACGGTCTGCTTTCACAAGGGCCGCATCTTCTACCGATCCTCTCAGAGATAGCGCTATTCTGCATCTTGCTTCCTTTCCATTTTAGTGTTAACATCGAACAAAACAGCACGGACAAGAACGATTTAGAAAAATAAGGGAGGGTTCCCATGAAAAGACAGTGGTTAAGAATGGCTGTTCCGGTTACGGCAGTCTTCATGCTTTGTTGCTGGTATGTCGGTGGACTTGAGGTCCGTGCACAGGAGACGGCAGCCGCCGGAGCAAGCATTAAACTGCCTCCGCCTGCACTCGATGGAACGTTCTCTGTCGAAAAGGCGCTTGCGGAAAGGCGTTCAACCAGGAGTTTCAAGGCTGAGCCTCTCTCGATGGCTGAAGTCTCGCAAATACTCTGGTCAGCTCAGGGCATAACCGACCCCGCGAAGGGTCTGCGCACCACGCCCTCGCCGAAAAGTGCTTACCTGCTGCAGGTCTATCTTGTGGCGGCAAATGTGACGGGTCTGCCCGCCGGTCTCTACCAGTATCAGCCGAAAGGGCACACGCTGTCGAAAATGGCGGAAGGCGACAAGAGGGGGGACCTTTTGAAGGTTGTTGCTCAGCCGGCGCTCAATAACGCGCCTGCCGCGCTGATTATATCAGGTATGCCGGAGCGCTCTACGCCGAATCCTGCCTGGATTTACCTGGAGGCGGGTCACGCCGCTGAAAATGTTTACCTGCAGGCAACTGCTCTGAAATTAGGTACGGTTTCAATGGCCGGATTCAAGCCCGAGGACGCGAAGCGAGCGCTCTCGCTACCCGAGAAGGAGCAGCCCATTTACATAATGCCATTCGGGAAGAAGTGAACACTCCCCGCCTCATAGATTCCATAGGCCGCGAACAAAACTCCTAATCCCTTTCGGTACTAAAAATGACCATTTGGGTGATTGATTAAAACAGCGTCCTGACGTTAAATAGCATGTACGGCAGATTCACGTGCTCATACGCATCGGCGGGAAGCGGGAAATAACATGAATATCGATTGGTTTTTCAAGAATCTTTCAAAGACAGTTTCAGATCAGGCGAATGATTTTTTCGAGAGCATCCTCTATCTGGACGTGGAGCAGTTAGCGACTACCTACAGCGGCCTCACAGGCCTCCGGGAGCGTCCGAAAGTGGAGGTGCAGAATATTGGCGGAGAATACAGGTCGAATCTTTTTTCCGAAGGCAACGGCGCGCCGTCTTCGCAGGCCTTTGAGGTCGGCGATAGTCATCTGCTCAAGGCTATGCTTCCGGGTCTCAAGATGGCCTATGTACGAGTGGCAGACCCCCCGGTGCTTAAATCTGCGCAGAAGCAAAGGGTTTGGATGGAGGGTACTCTGCGAAATACGCTCTACGTGCTGCCGCGCGGGCTTCGCTGCGACGCGCGTACCTCGGTACTGGTGCTCGAATTTCTCCAGAACGACATCAAGTGCACACTGACGATGCTCAACCAGTATGTCTCCTCCATTTACAGGCCATTCATCACTGAAGAGCGGATGTTCGAGGAGAAGGCGGACCTCTTCGGGTATCTGCATAGTTGCGAAGAGAAGAAGATAGCTATCTCCAGCGTCAAAGAAAAGATTGCCTATCAAGCACTAGTGACCCCAATCGCAATCCTGCGTAAGTAGCCGTGCCAATTCGTCTTCAGGCGAATACCTTCGTTGCCCTTCGGCCTGTCCTGCATCGACGTACCACAAGGTACGCCTTCGCAGCCCAGCCCTCGGAGCGCCTCGGTCTTCATCTTGACTCCGAATTGGTATGAGCTCATCGAAAAGGTAATAAATCGAATGAGAAGGGTCTAAAGTACAGCGTGTGAGTGACGGTCAAAAAACGGTGGACTGTGACCGCAAACGTTAACTCATGACTCTGTTTGTATTCTGGACCCTGGACCCAGGCCCCTGGACCCAAATCTTAAGCCGTGCGCCGATCTATATCAGTGGCGGGTTGGCATGAGGATCTCGGCGATGTCGAGAACTCTGACCCTGCCTTCGGCCTTTTCATCCTTTATGCCGTCTTCAAACATGGTGAGGCAGTAAGGGCAGCAGGTCGCGACGACTGTGGGATCGAGGCGCAACGCCTGCCTGGTGCGCTCTGCATTGATCCTTGTCCCGCTCGATTCTTCCATCCACATCCGTCCTCCGCCCGCTCCGCAGCAGAAGCTCTCGCGCCGGTTCTTGTCCATCTCCAGCGGAAAAGAGCCTGTTGCCTCGCGTAGCAGGAATCTGGGTTCATCATAGACGCTATTGTACCTGCCGAGATAGCAGGAATCATGAAAGACTATCCGCTCATCCCGGAATCCATCCTGCACACGGAGTTCCCCTGCCTTCACCAGTTCACTCAGGAGTTGCGTGTGGTGCACGACCTCGAAGTCCGCACCGAACTCTTTATAGTCGTTCTTGAAGGTGCTGTAGCAGTGCGGACAGAGAGTCAGGATTTTCTTGACGCCGTATTTCTTGAAGAGCGCGACATTGCTGCGCGCAAACTTGTCGAACAGATACTCGTTGCCGAGCCGCCGCAAAGGGTCTCCACAGCACTGCTCTTCCTTGCCGAGTATCGCGAATGAGATGGAGGCCTTGCGCAACGCTTCGATAAGTGAGGCCATAATGCTTTTCATTCTTGACGTGAACGAGGCGACACATCCGATATAGAAAAGGTATTCCACGTCCTGCCGCGCAGCGAGCATTGGAACATCGAAGTCCGAAGCCCACCTGAATCTGTCGGCGGGAGCGATTCCATACGGATTGGAGCGTTGCTCGAGGTTTTGAAAAAGGTTGACCAGCTCGGGAGGAAAGTCGGCATTCTCCATAACGAGATGGCGTCTCATGGCGAGCAGCTTCGGAAACTGTTCGATGAAAACGGGGCATTTCTCCACACAAGCTCCGCACGTGGTGCAGTCCCAGATTGCCTCGGGAGCAACGCTTGCGTGATGAGCCGCGGCTATAAGCGGGATGCTGACCGGCGTTCGCTCGTCTGCAGGAGCTACAGTATCTCCTCCCCGCGCTGCCAGGATTTCGCTCCCATTCTGAAGGAGGTTGGCCTTGCCCGCAAGGATCACTTCCTTTGGATTCAGCACCTTTCCCGTATTTGTCGCGGGGCACGCGTCAGCGCACCTCCCGCACTCGGTGCACGAAAAGAAATCGAGGAGATCTTTCCAGGTGAACTGTGTAATCTTTGAGACGCCGAACCGTTCACCCTTCCTGAACCGCATGGCGGGCAACGAAGAGACGAAGCCGAAGCGCCTGAAGAAGCAGTTGAAAAGCGCTGTGAGGATGTGCAGATGTTTGCTGTATGGAATGTAGACGAGAAAGGTAAGAAGCACAACAGCATGGAGCCACCAGAAGATGCGCCCGGCGACGAGCCAGAGAAACTGCGTACCGTGGCCTGCAAAAGGTACGGCTAATAGTCGCGATATGGGTTCGTATTCCCCGGTTCCCTCCCCGGACAGCATTGACGAAATGTGCAGTCCGAAGTTGGCGGCCATGAGAAGAGCAACGAGCGCCAGTATGAAGAACGCCTCCAGGCTTCGCTCCACGTGTGGCGGCTTGAAGAACATGCGTCTTATCGCAGCAATGATGACCACCAGAAGCACGAGGAACGAGGTTACGTCCGCAACAAAGAGAATGGCCGGATAGAGAATATCACCCAGAAAACTGAGGCTGAATTCAGGGAAGAAGCCGGCAACGATGAACTCACTATTCACGATCAGCTGGAGAAGAATGAAGCCCCAGAACAGGAAGAAATGGTTTACGCCGAAAGGCTCCTCAATCACTCTCTTCTGCCCGAGGCCAAAGAGCAGAACAGACTTCATCCTGTCCAGCATGCGGTCGAATCTATGCTCTGCCCTTCCGAGAAGCACCATGGCGAAGAGACGGAAGACTCTCCTGAGAAAAAGAAAGAGTGCACCGAAGAACGCCAGCGCGAATATAATCGATTCAGCTACGGACATAGAAACTCCTCATAACCCCTACTCAACGTCGACGCATGCAGGTATCATGTCTCGCATACCGGAGGACGCTTCTTCTTTTGCAGTTCCGCGATCATTCCCGGCACGATCTCAAAGACGTCTCCCACAATGCCGAGATGCGCGACATCAAAGATGGGAGCGTTCCCATCCTTGTTGATTGCGATGATATATTCCGCATCTTGCATACCTACAAGATGCTGAATTGCCCCTGAGATGGCGCAGGCCACATATAATTTCGGCCGAACCGTTTTGCCTGTCTGGCCGACCTGTCTTTCATGTGTGATCCAGCCGGCGTCTACCGCGCTTCTGGAACCTGCAACCACACCGCCGAGCAGGTCTGCCAATTCCTGGAGCATGGCGAAGTTTTCCGCGCTCATCAGGCCTCTGCCGCCGCTCACCACAACACCCATGGCTGTTATATCCACTGAGGTTTCGCACTGTATGGGCACGATCTCCAATATCTTCGTAAGGATCTGCTTCTCATCCATCGTGATCGATTCCCGCACCAGCGTGGCCTTTTTCCCTGCGACGCGGACAGGCATAGGCATGACGTTCGGCCTGACGGATGCCATCTGAGGCCTCGCCTTCTCGCAAAGGATCGTGGCCATGATATTACCGCCGAAGGCAGGACGCGTTTGCTCCAGGTTTCGCGTCTCCTTGTCGATCGCAAGACCGGTGCAATCGGCTGTCAGGCCGGTCTGCAGACGCGTTGCCACCGCACCTGAGAGGTCCCTGCCAAGACCTGTGGCGCCGATGAGCAGGATTTCGGGAGAATATTTCTGAACGAGATATGCGCATGCGTGCAGATGGGTTTCTGTCCGGTAGTCTTTAAGGAGGGGTGTATCCACCAGGTAGACTTTATCAGCCCCGTATTCGGCGGCCTCGTCCGCCAGGTGCTCAACGCCGCTGCCGAGCACCAGAGCTGCCAATTCCGCCTTGAGGTCCTGCGCAAGCTCTTTTCCTTTTCCGAGAAGCTGCCAGGAAACCGGCTCTGCTTTTCCGTCCGTCTGTTCTACGAACACCCAAATACCCCTCCATAGCCGCTTCACTTCTTCCTCGGCCGGCACAGTTGCGTCTTCAGCGGGCGCCTGCGGCTCTGCTTCAGCCGTTTCACCCTCGGGGGTCATTTTTTCTATGGCTTCGGTGGGGCAGACTTTAACGCATTTGAGGCAGCCGATACACTTTTCCAGGTCGATGATGGGCTCTCCTTTTTCATCGTACCTGATCGCATCGACAGGGCATGCAGGCTCGCACCGGCCGCACCCGATGCATTTGTCCGGCATGAGCCGCACTTTGAATCTCTGCTTCTTGTTGGCCATTTAAAAGTCCAGAACCTTCCAATCTTCTAGCTTCTGTATGATGAGTCTGACAGCCTCTTCCCTATGGCCGTTCAAACCTATGACGATCTCGCCCTTCTCCCGCTCAGGCGCAAAGATGCGTTTCACCCAGGTGGGCGACCCGTTGAGGCCGATAGTATCGGGATCGAGTTTGAGCGTTGCATTTGTCCACACCGGCACGCTTACCTCTTCGGCGTAGAGCCGGCGCGGCACCGTTGGGTAGCGCAAGGTATTGATCTCGCGCACAACGGTGATGAGTGCGGGGAGACGGGCTTCGACAATCTGGTGACGATTATCAAACTTGGCTCTCACCGTGATAGTGCCTGCCTCCAGGTCGAGATCGAGCACCTTGTCGACAAGCGTCACCTGCGCAAAGCCTAACCGGGTAGCTATTCCAGGACCGACCTGAGCAGTATCGCCATCGATGGTCTGCTTCCCGCAGACAACCAGGTCCACTCTTTCCTGTACCGAGAGTTTCGCAATAGCTTCACTTATGACCTTGCTCGTTGCCAGTGTGTCGGAGCCGCCAAACGCTCTGTCGGATAAAAGCAGTCCTGCATCGGCTCCGAGAGCGATTGCCTTTCTGATGACTGCTTCGGCGGGTGCCGGCCCCATGGAGAGCACCGTGACCTTTGCACCGTATGCATCCTTGAGACGCAAGGCTTCTTCAACGGCATGGTCGTCAAAAGGATTGGTGATGAAAGGGACGCCTTCCCTGACGAGTGTGTTCGTGACCGGATCTATGCTGACCTGCGTTGTGTCAGGGACCATCTTCGCGCATACAACGATGTGCACCGGCTCACTCCATTTTTGTATACAATGTATCGCAGCGTCGTACTTCTGTCAATTCAATAACAGTCAGTTTGGCACTCTATATCATTGCTGTTACGCGCCTCGATCAATGGTATGCGCTGAATCCAGTGGGCCCAATTGCGATTGACGACACTCAGTCAAAAGTGATATTCTAACCGGAAGGGGAGAAATATGTTTGGACTTGGAGTTCCCGAACTTCTGATTATCATGGTTATCGTTATGATCGTTTTTGGAGCGGGTAAGCTCCCGGAAATTGGCGGTGCGATAGGAAAGGGTATCAAGAGTTTCAAGAAATCGGTTAAGCCCGATGAAATAGATGTAACACCCAAGGATGACCAGGACAAAGATAAGGATAAAGAGAAGCCCGCCCAGTAACTGTGACCCACAATACGTTCATTGGCATAGGCTCGAATATCGGAGACAGGCATAGCAACTGCAAGTCGAGCATAGATCGTATCGTCAGCGATCCCAGGGCAGAATTCCTCGCTCTGTCTTCATTTTATCTTACCTCACCCGTCTCAGATGTGCCCCAGGACGATTTTCTCAATGCTGTGCTGCGCATTCTGTGGCATGATTCTCCTCCCGAATTGCTTGCTTTGTTGAGATCCATAGAAACAGCGATGGGCAGGATCAGGGACGTACCCCAGGGCCCTCGCGTCATAGATCTGGATATACTTCTCGTTGACGATCTGCTGCTTGAGACGGATGAACTTACGATACCTCATCCACGTTTGCATGAGAGAAAATTTACGCTTGTTCCGATCCTGGAAATAGAGCCAGCTGCGCATCATCCCCGGCTGGGCCGCCCGCTCAAAGAGTTTCTCGATGAGATAGGAAAGGAACAGATCATTCATCGAATGAAAGAAGGAGTCTCTTTATGAAGTATCTCATTCCGCTTATCGTGATTATACTCCTCGTGCGGTATTTCCTCAGGAAAATGAAGAGAAGGCCGACACCATTCGCGAACATGCAACCCGAGGTGCTCAAGCAGGATCCGGTATGCGGGGTCTATGTTGCTCAGCAGCGCGAACTCTCTCTCAATACCGAGGATGGGATCAAATATTTCTGCAGCACAGTGTGCATGGAGAAGTTCAGGGAGCTTAAACACTGAAGGCAGACCGCTTCGCTGGGAAGATGGAAGATCGTTCGCCGCGGCGAACCAGGAAGAGGGAAGACAAAAAGCGAAAACAGAAAATGAAAGAACTGAGGAGGCGACTATGAAGTTTTTTCTGGACACGGCTAATAGTGAAGAAATCAAGAAAGGCCTCGAAATGGGCCTCGTCGACGGCATAACCACGAATCCCACCTTGCTTGCAAAAGAAAAAAGGGACCCTGATCTGACTGTCAAGGAAATCCTTGCTCTCGTGCAGGGGCCCGTGAATCTAGAAGTACTGGCCACTGATGCGAAAGGGATGATCGCTGAGGCCAGGAAACTTGCCGCGCTGGGAGAGCAGGTTGTGGTGAAGATTCCCATGACCGAAGAAGGCATGAAAGCAGTGCGTGCGCTCCATGCTGAGGGCATCAGGACAAATGTGACGTTGATATTCCAGGCTGTGCAAGCGTTGATAGCCGCCAAAGCGGGAGCCGATTATGTGAGCCCTTTTGTAGGGCGCCTCGATGATATCTCCACCGTGGGCATGGACATAGTAAGCGACATCGCCACTATTTACTCCAATTACGGTTTTGAAACCGAGATCATAGTTGCCAGCGTGCGGAATCCTCTTCACGTGCTTGAAGCAGCAACCATGGGGGCTGATATTGCCACCATCCCCTTCGCGGTCATCAAGCAGCTGATGAAGCATCCGTTGACGGATATAGGCCTGGAGAGGTTTTTAAAAGATTACGAATCGCTGAAGAAGTAAGATGCGGCCGCCATTTTGCGTCTGACATGAACATCTGACTAGCGGGTACATCGCTCCTTTTCCGGCGCACTCCTCTCTGCCTCACCCGATTTCGGGAATGAACTTGAACGGGTAGTCGGGCGACTTGTATTTGTGGCCTATCTTTCGTTCCGGCAGTTTCACCTTTTCCCGCGGCGCCTCCTTGTAAGGGATCTTGCTGAGCAGGTGACTGATGATATTGAGTCGCACGCGCTTCTTGTCCTCAGAGTTTGCCACGAACCACGGCGCCCACGACGTGTCGGTCTCGGCAAACATTTCATCGCGCGCCTTGGTATAGTCGTCCCAGCGATTGTAGGACTTGATGTCCATGGGTGAGAGTTTCCAGATCTTGCGGCCGTCATGGATCCGCCCCTTCAGCCGCCGGGTCTGCTCCTCAGGACTGACTTCGAGCCAGTACTTGAGGAGGATGATGCCGGACTCGATCATCATCTTTTCGAACAACGGCACGACTTGCAGAAAGCGTTTGGCCTGCTCTTCGGTGCAGAAGCCCATTACCCGCTCGACCCCTGCCCGGTTATACCAGCTGCGATCGAAGATGACCACCTCTCCTGCTGCCGGCAGATACGGTATGTAGCGCTGGCCATTCATCTGCGTTTTTTCCCGCTCCGTCGGGGCGGGCAGTGCCACTACGCGGAATGTCCGGGGACTTACCCGCTCGGTGATTGCCTTGATGGTTCCCCCCTTGCCGGCGCCGTCGCGCCCCTCGAAAACGACACAGACTTTGAGCCCCTTGAACTTTACCCATTCCTGAAGCTTGACCAGCTCCACATGCAGTTTGGCCAGTTTTTTCAAGTAATCTTTGTTCTTGAGCTTCTTCCCCGTTTCGTCAGCAGCGGTCTTTTGGTTTTGCTTCTTATTGAGTTTATTGCCGGGCTCTTCAGTGGCGTCCTTCTTCTTATTCTTGCTTTTCTTGGCGGCGTTCATCATTCAGCTCCTTTCTCTCCGTTTGGAATTTTGTTGCTTCATATTCTTCTAACCTTACCTCCTCTGTGCAGAGGATGACTGGCAATTCAGGCTGGATGGCAAGAATCTCCCGCGCGAGCTCGACCCCCGTAATCTCCGGCATGGTCTGATCGCCCTACCGGGAAAGGAATCAATGACGTTTAATTATCTCCGACAGCAGTGACATAGGGACGAACCCCTCCTGAAGCTTCATCTCTGTAAGGGTTTTCTGGAGTTCCTGAATCAGTTTTTGCTGCTCTTTTTCTTTTCCTCGCAGAGCATCCACCGCCTGCTTAATGCGGGCCACAGATTGGACTCGTGCCAGGAGTTCCTCATTAGAAACTGATTTTACGATGTAGCCATCTGCTCCTGCATTGAGCGCGTCTGCCTGATAGTCGGATGAGACCTGGACTCCAGAAAAGAGGATGACAAAAACTCCCCGTAAACTCTCATCGGCCTTGATTTGCCTGCACAGTTCGATGCCTGTCGCGTCGGGGAGCATGACATCCAGCAAGACTATGTCCGGATGATGCGCTTTCACGGCTTCGAGGCATTCCTTCCCGTTCGAGGCTTGCAGCACCTCGTAGCCCGCTGTTCCCAGGACTTCGGTCATGAGCAGGAGGATTCGAGGGTCATCGTCAGTAACCAGTATGGTGGTGGCTTCGCTCATTCCGGACCTTTTTATCAGGGCCTTGCCGAGAGCCAGGTTTTACAAAGCCAAACGCAGGGGACAAGTCAAGTCACCCACTGCACTTTTCCCGACCGCCGGAGGCGCCTATCGGCCATTAATCTGCAGGCTTATGCGAATAATATCCGCTAACAGGAACGTTGTCTATAGGATTTTAGTCCTACACGCACTCAAAAGGTGATCCAATGGACCAGCCAACCCTTTCCCGTGGAGAAATCCGCTTATAGCAGATTCGACAAGGGCAAAGAGCGCCACCCACACGGTAAACAGAAAACTCTTAAGGGAAGCTCAAGTCAGATGTGTCGGACGTTGCCGATCCATCATTGCCAGTTTCAAGGGGGATCACGGTGATGCGGCCGCAACCGATCGTATCTCCGTGCCATTGCTTCCGTTGATCAGACTGATTACTTCGCTACCGGGAATCTCTTCTTTTTCGACGAGAACCGCGGCCACACGATCGAGTCCATGACGATGCTCACGCAAAACAGTTGTTGCGCGCGCGAAAGATTCATCCAGAATACGCTTCACCTCTTCATCGATCCTGCCCGCTGTCAGTTCACTGTATTCCGGCCTCTCTGTCGTTCCCTGAAGTAATTGTTCCCGTCTGCCTCCTAATGCCACGTCCGAAAAGTTATCGCCCATGCCCCAATCCAGCACCATTTTGCGCACAAGATCCAGGGCCTGCTTGAGGTCGTCCTCAGCGCCGCTGGTGGATGTTTCAAAGACCAGTTTCTCTGCCGCCCTTCCTCCCAGCATAACGGCTAAACGGTCAACAACGTAATCCCTCTCATAGAGATACTTCTCAGTCTCGGGAAGTTGCTGTGTCGCGCCCATGGCTTTTCCCCTGGGAATAATGGTGACTTTATAGACAGGATCGGCATTCGGCAGCAGGGCCGCTACCACGGCGTGGCCTCCCTCATGATACGCAAGCAGTTTACGTTCGCGTTCCGTGATGTTGAGATTGCGTCGCTCCAGGCCCATGATCACCTTGTCGCGAGCTTCCTGAAGATCGCTCTCCCCGATGGCATCTTTGCCGTTGCGCGCGGCCAGTATTGCGGCTTCGTTGAGGAGGTTCTCAAGATCGGCGCCGCTGAAAGCGGGAGTCGACCGGGCAGCCTTTCTCAGATCGATGGTGTTATCAAGGGGCTTATTCTGTGCATGAATCTTCAGGATTTCATAACGGTCTTCCATGGACGGCAAGTCGACTGTAATATGGCGGTCAAACCTCCCGGGCCGTGACAGCGCCGGATCGAGTATGTCGGGCCTGTTTGTTGCGGCCATCACGATTACACTGTCGTTAGGCTCGAAACCATCCATCTCGGAAAGAAGCTGGTTGAGTGTCTGTTCCCGTTCCTCCTGTCCGCCTCCGATGGCAAGACCTCTGTAGCGTCCGATGGAGTCGAGTTCATCAATGAAGATGATGCTGGGAGCCACCTTTTTTGCCTCGACGAACATGCTCCTGACACGCGAGGCTCCCACGCCCACAAACATTTCCATGAAATCAGAACCTGAAATACTGAAAAAGGGAACGTCTGCTTCACCCGCTGCTGCGCGGGCCAGCAGCGTCTTCCCGGTCCCGGGCGGGCCGACAAGCAGTGCGCCCTTTGGTGCTTTGCCGCCGAGACGTTGAAAGAGTGCCGGATTCTTCAGGAATTCCACAATCTCCTTGAGTTCCATCTTCGCGGCATACGCTCCTGCAACGTCATCAAACACCGTTTTTCTTCCTCGATTGTCATAAAGGCGCGCCTTATTCTGGTTCATGGAGAGGATATTGCCTTGCTGCATCCTGGTGTTCCTAAACAGCATGATACCGATGCCGACGAGGATCGCAAGCGGCGCGTAGAGCAGAATATATTTCCACGGCGAGCTTGGCGTCGAACGGGTATTCACCACCACATGAGACTTCTGCAGGAGAGGAAAGAGACCTGCGTCTCCGAACGATGGCAGGTACGTCACAAAATCTGCACCTCTGCTCTTCTGCTGAACTCCCGATTCTGCGTCTTCTCCGGGCTGTTTGGCTGATTCTGTTTTTTCCAGAGACTTCAAGAACGTTCCTGAAATTCTGCTGCCGGCGACCGTGATCTCCTTGACGTTCCCCTTTTCCACCTGTTCGCGGAATAGCGTATAGCTGATCAAAGTGCCAGTATCCGTTACTGCACTGCAGGAGGCGAACACCAGGCAAAAAATGGTGATGAGAATAGAAAGACGCACAGTATGCTTGCTCTTATGCTACTATAATGTAATGCCGGACGGCGGTTTTGTGAAGAACCGTCCGGGTAAATTAACTTCCTGTAGCGGGAACTGTCGGGTTTCGGCTTAACAGACGGAACCTGATCCTCAGGTGATTTATATGAACAGCGCTCTCATTATTCTGGCCCTGGCGATTGTCGCCTGTCTCGGCCTCTTCGTACTTCCAGTTCTCATGACAAGATGGGCGGCCCGCAGGGTAATCAAGATCTTCTGCCGGCACAATGCTGTCAGCGCCGGCGACGCGCGCACAGCGCAAGAATTGGGGCTGGTCCCTTTGAGTTTTGTGGACCGGCTTATGAAGCCCCGCGACTACAAACCCCAGGCCCTCCGCTTTCTAAAAGAATCGGGTGTCGTTCAGTCCACTCCGGACGGCCGATTATATCTCTCTGAAATCAAAGCGGCAGAAGGGCTGCGGTGTGCCGACTTTATTGAGCCATCATCTCCGGAGCAAGATGAAAGTTCCAGGCGGCACAAGATAGTTCAACCTGAAGCACTCTCGAAGGGCAGCATTGCATTTGTGATGTCGTTGTATTAGCATGTGGCATACGGATTTGCGGGAAGTAAAGTCACGTTAGATGGGCCGTTCAGGGGTCGACACTCGCGCGATGGATCTTGAGGCTCTCTCCTCCAGAGTCGTAAGCCTGCTGGTTCCTCATCTGCCGGTGTTGGCAGGGAAGGGGAATCAGGAGAATACATTTCTTGCCTCCCGAGACCAGTTCCTGCTCAGGTTTTCGCGCCTGATTTGGGAAAAGATCAATTCTGAGATTATCGCCGGATCTGCTGTGCATGAGAGCCTTGCAGCCGTCATCGCCTCTCCCGATGATGAAGATGCGCTTGTCAGCCTGCGGTTCCACCTGGCAAGGCTTCTCAAATCCAAACCGGCGCTTGCTGGTAGCCTCGCGGCCATCTGGGATGAACTGGAGTCAGCAGGGCTTTCTTCACATGTGCCCGTTATGCACGGGCGCGGAGCGGATGAGCGCGGTCCAGCCGGTACCACTATGGAACAGCTGGAAATGATCCGGCTCCTCAGGCGCGGTTTTGACCCTGAGCGCATCGCCAGGCGGTTCGGCACACGGGTTGAAGATCTTTACAGACGCAACGCCGCGTTCTCTCTCGGTGGTGTGGCGGCCCTGATCGGTCATCTGCCTTCCGCGAGCTGGCTGGAGAGTATTGATTCCAACGAGCCGCTGTTGCGAAGGCTCGAGATGGTTCTCCTCCATAAGACAGGTACGCCATCGGCAGTAATAGCAGAGCAGTTTAAAGCGTTGCCTGAATACGTCGAGATGCTTGTCCGGCAATTCGATGCTCACGGCGTGGCAGGTATTTTGACCGAGGAGGACGTACAGAAGTTTCGCATGATCCACCCGGAGGCAGTCCGCATATGCACCTTTAATCTGCACGGCTATTATGAGAACGATCGCGATCGGCTCAGGCGCATAGCGCGGGATCTTTCCGATTTCCAGCCCGATATCATCGCTCTTCAGGAGGTGATCTCCGGTGCGGGCGTGGAGGAGACGAGCAGTCAGATTGCGGTCTCGCTTTCTTCCATGACAGGGTCCCATTACCGGAGAGAGTTTTCGTACTGCCATCGGTTCCAGGAAAAATATCCCGAGGGGATTGCTCTCGTAGCTCGCCATCCGTTCAGGCAGACGGAGAGCATCGATTTGACAAACGGTCTGGGTGAAGGGGTGGCACCGCTCTTACCACGAAAAGCCCAGATTGGTGAGGTGGAAATCTTTCGGCACAGGATAATCGTCGCTTGCGTGCACCTTGATCATACCGAAGACACGAGGGTCAGGCCGGCCCAGATGCAGAAACTGCTCAAGCGTTTGCACACGCTCGAGGCAGAGAGAAAGAGTACGGCCGTTATCATGGCAGGCGACTTTAACGATGCGGAAGACTCCCAGGTTTTTCAGCTTCTGAAAACAGCCGGATACAGGGATGCTTACAGGGCATGCCATAAGGCTAAAGGAAACACCTTCCCCCTTCCTGATCCAACGGCGCGTGTCGACTACATCATGGTGAAGGGTGACGCGGAGATACTCTCTTCGGGGATCATCCTGAACAGCGCAGAGCTGAGCGACCATGCAGGCGTCTTTGTTGTGATAAGGTAGCATACTATGCCGCCCCGTGCAGGGTACTTTGTATTGGCCTATTCCTGGGACCACCACTGCGACAGGCTCGTGGCGTCGTTGCGGTCTCGCTTTGACCAGATAGAGACGCGGCTTGAGCAACTCGCGCGTGAGAAGACGCGAAGCCGGGTGGGGCTTTGCAACTACTACGAGGAGTGGGAACGTAATAAAGCGCTTTACGATCTGACTCTCCATGAGATTTCCAGCAGGGAAATCGTCATCGACTCTCTGGGCTACCGCGGCTATGGCGTCAACAGAGATCTCCGCGAGGCGCTGGTATCACTCCGTAACGAGTACGCTGACCGTATTTACAAGAGTTTATTCCGCCAGTTCCACAGAAAACTTCCCTCGCTGAAAAGGTTCATTTCGTTTCCGGAAGAATACGTTGCTTCCCTCTCATCTGAACATTTGCTCTCCGAACTCTGTAAAGCGCCTGGCGAGGACCCATTGGCCCACAGGGAGCAACAGGGGACGGCCAGCGGACCTGTTCTTGAACCCTATTGGCGCGTCATGTCCCGGGAGACCTCATGGGTTGCCAACATAGCCATTTTTCAAAAACTTTTTCTGAACATGGGCACCTCATCAGCAACGATCATGACCGGTAGAACGGGATTGACCAACGGACGACCGGCTGACGAAGTCAAGCAACTGGTCAACAGGAACCTCACAAATGTCTGCCACGACATTTTTGCCAACCTGCACACCTTGACGGGGATCAATCTTGACCTATTCAAGTGGCTTCACAAGGAGCTGGCAGACGGTATCGATGCCGATCCCGGCAACTTCCGGACGACCGATTTCCCCGACCGTAATGGTGTGACCTTTGAGTTTGCAAATTTCGAGCGTGAAATTGCGGATTTCGCCGTCGTGCTTAAGGAGACGGAGCAACATTTCCCCGATCTTGATACGTTCCTTTACGATCTTGCCAGGTCCTATTATATGTTCATAGCGATACATCCTTTTTGGGACTCAAACGGAAGGGTCGGCCGCTCTTTTCTCAACTGCATGTTGCTGAGGAAAGGTTTACCGCCGATCAGCTTCAGCGATGATGAAGAAGTGCTCTATCTCCCGCGCTACGGAGGCACCATGGAAGATATGCATGAGTACCTCAAGCGGCGGCTTTCGAAAGCAATGGAGACATATTTCCGTGAGAGGCAAAGCCTCCAATCGATAGGCTTTCTCGACAAATCCATGCATAACGCATCTTTTGATTCCGGATTCTTCTTCAGGCAGATCGAGAACGGCCGCTCATGCCTTCAGGTGAAGTTCGATGCCTTTGTAACTGCAGAGGGCGCCGAGGCCGCAAGGCTGAGGGATGAATGCCGGGTGGTGTTACCGGATGAGAATGCGCTTCTTACCATGGCAGTCTATTACGGGTTCGGTTCCAGCCCTGGCGCCTGGGAACATTCCTTCAGACTTGCCTTCAAGCGCGGCAAGGGCCCTACGATTGAAGAAACGGATTCTGATTTCCCGGGCGTTCGCTCCTTCGAGGTCGGCTTCACATTGGAACTCGAAGAGCGGACAAATGGCTTAGAGCACTTTTCCTGCATCGTCTTGTCTGATAAGAGCGGACTGCTTTTCAACAACAGGGGCTTTAATTACCGCTATCGACTCACAAGATGAAAACGCGGCCTCAAGTCAATTACCGATGTGCCGAGGAGATCGCGCGTCCTGCCTATAGATGGCTCGGCGAGAGGCGCCTGGTCAAGAACCTCCAGGGTCGCCAGATCACCAATATCGCCGGCGGCATTGGTTTCACGGTCTACAACTACGCCTCCGAGAAAAGGCTACGGCTACGGCTTTGCGTCGAGAGGCAGGATGACGTCAAGGAATATTATCTCATGGACGCATACTGTTGCGGTCAATGGGATAACGATAATGAAAAATGGCAGACCCACCGCCTTCCGCTCTTTCCTTTCGAGAGTTGCCATGGCCCGGCTACCAGGGTAACGTTCTCATACAGTGCCGGCAGCGAAGCGTGGTGTCTCCCTTCCGCGCATAGCTACGGCTTCGCGACGATCGAAGATTTCCGAAGGGGTTGGCTGGAAGGAAATAAGGTTGAAAATATCGGCTTGAACACGGATCAAAGAGCAGCGACTGTTGCGCCGGATGGCAGACGACTGAAGATGGCGCTGACAAGAATCAACCGCGAAGATCAGCTGGAGCGCGCGCATCCCTATTTCACGAGAGGAGACACACAGAGAGCGGACCACCCCGTCCACGAGATCCACAGGTGTATTGACCGCGTGATTAAGCAAAAACGCAAACAGCCTCGTAGACTGCACTACATCCATCTCGCGATGTTCGACTTTGATAATGAGCACATCGCAAACCATCTCATCTATGCTCACGAGCAGGGAATAGAGGTTGAGTGCATCGGCGACTGGGCACAGGTGAGCTCCATGAACAGTTCCGATTATATCGCGCGGATGCGGCGCGCCGGCATCCCTATTTACGGGGTAGTCAGGAATACGCCTGGTGTGCCGGCGGACGGTATTGCGAGCATGCATACAAAATTTGTCGTGTTTGACGGAGAAGTTGTCCACTCGAGTTCTTACAATCTCCACTTCCACCTCTGGGGAGGCAACTGGGAGAATGCGCTGTTCTATTATTCTAAAGACTTTGCAACGCTCTACGAAGGGATCTACAAGGGCATAAGGCATGGGCAGACACCCTCCATAAGGGTCGATCCCGAAGGGCGCTACAACCAATACTATAGCTTCGGAAAATACCTCGCCCATGGTGCGCGCATCGAGCCGCAGGATGCGATCATAACGGAAATAGAGAGGGCAAGGCAGACGATCGTGGTCTGTATGTTCAGCGTTTCTCATCTGCGTGGAAAGAGTATGAGCACCGGCCGGGAGACTGATGTCATCAGTGCCCTGATCGCGGCCAGAGACAGAGGCGTGCGGGTGCAGATCATTTTGAACGGCATGATTGCGCGGGAGGGTCCTCTGCCCGAACCATGGGACTGGGAGAAGGAGCTTGCGAGACCTCTCAAGGAACCCATCGAACGGCTTCGCCAAGCCTGGATGGAAGTGATATATGTCTATTACCCCTGGAGTACTTACTCGCCGATCCACCACAAATTTGCTGTTTTCGACAGCCAGACCGTAATCACGGGATCGTACAACTGGTACGAGGCGAGCACCCAGTCGGATGAAGTATTGTCGGTTCTGCGGGATGAAAGAATAGCGAAGGCCTTCACCGAGGAAGCAGCATTGATTCTCCGCACGTTTCGATGCGTCAGCGGTTGAGAATCGCAAGGACAGAATTTTATCGCAGATGAACGCAGATCAAGGCAAAGAGAGATATTCGCAGATGAGTATAGTTTGTGTTCAGCATTGCGATACAGCGGCAATGCTGAACACACCTCCGTCGCTCCGCGCATGGGTTCTCACCTCACCGGAGGTGCTGCAGGTTGACCGGCTGTGCCGTTCTATCGCACAGGCGGTCAATGCAAAACTATCTGCGTTCATCATCATTGCCTTTATCCGCTCTTATCTGCGATAAAAAAGCATTGTCTGAAGCTTGTCCTCACGAAAAGGCGCGGTAGTCAATCTTGGGGAAGATAGTATCCCTGCTCTCAATCAGTGAAAGCCAGGCTTTGTCGATTGTGGCTGCTTCTACCTCATGGAAAATCCTGTCCAGATGAAGAAGATGGTCATTTGTCCTTCTGGTCGCGTATTCGGTCATGACTCCGGATTTGAGCATAAATGCCCAGTCGCTTGCCTGCGCCAACAGAAGCTCTCTCGCGGCTTGATTCAACGCCCTTCGGATAACCCCTTTCGCTTTCGGATGATTGCGGGCCATTCTTTCCATAAGCTCGGCTGCCCGATGTAGTCGAGGGTAGATCCAATCATTGCTCCCGTTGAGCCACACCTCACTAAAGCCTTTGTGTCCCCAGCTGGATGTTGAAGGGGTTGAAACCTGATTGACCGGGTAGGCGTCCAGGTATTCCGAAAGAGTAATGAGCCGGATCGTTCCCTGACTGGAGGCGATCTTGCGAATCACATAATCGAGCCAGATCGGGCCTTCGAACCACCAGTGGCCAAAGAGTTCGGCATCGTAAGGTGCGACAACGATCGGTTTACGGTTCATAGTGGATGCCAGAAAATCAATCTGCTTTTCTCGATTGTAGAGAAAGTTTTCCGCGTGCATCTCGGCTTTTTTCAGAGCCTGCGCAGGAATGTAAGGCTCCTTCCCGTTCTGCTTGCCCGTGATGCGGTAATATTTGATACCGCTGTCGATCCGGATGCCGGCTTCATGAATGTACGGTTTAACATAGTCAAAGTCGAGATCGTAAGCGATATCGCGGTAGAATTCCCGGTAGTCGAAATCTCCGGGATAACCCTCGACAGAACTCCAGACCTGTCTTGATGACTCGGGATCGCGTCCGAAGGCGGCCACACCGGAGGGACAATAGACCGGGGCATAGACCCCGTATGCAGGTCTTGCGTCGGCATGCGTGATCCCGTGGGTCTCAAGGATCGTATAACGGATCTCCTCCTCCTTTAAGAATTTATCCACGCCAGGAAAGTACCCGCATTCCGGCAACCAGAAACCTTTAGGTTTTTGTCCGAAGACCTGTTTGTAGTGCTCGATCCCTACCCGAACCTGGGCACGCACAGAAGAAGGATTGATAGAGAGCAGGGGAAGATAGCCATGCGTGGCGGCGCTTGCAATAAGCTCAACGTACCCAAGCTCTTGAAGATGTCGGAAAGCCTGAAGCAGATTCCGGTCATAGCGGGAGCCGAACGCCTCCTTCACCTGCAGGAAGCGTTGAAGATAGATGCGTGCAAGTGCGTTGAACTCGGGCTCGCCGCCCGTCCTCTGCACTTCTCTTGCAGCCAATTCGATCTGACGATCGAGCCTTCTCAGGTAACGCGATTGCAGAAGCGGATCATCAAGCATCGAGGCAAGCGTCGGCGTGAGCGAGAAGGTCAGGCGAAAATCGATCTTATCGGCAATGAGGTTCTCTAGAACGAAGAGTAAGGGGATGTAAGACTCGGTGATCGCTTCGAAGAGCCAGTGTTCTTCCAGACAATCTTCATGCTCGGGATGCCTGACGAAAGGCAGATGCGCATGAAGAATGAACGCCAGATAGCCCTTTTCCATTTACGTGCCGGATTTTCGGGACCGGGGCGCCGTTGACGAAACGCTGCTGTCAAAAGCTTCTTCCGTCATTCCGGTGAGATCAAAGGAGGGCTCCCCTGCGGACGCAATCGCGGAAAGGCTCGCCTGAGACTGTGCGATCGAAAACTGCCCTGCGTGCTGAAAGCTTCCTTCCACGAACATGTCGCGAGCCTCTTCTCTTGCAACAGGGCCGAGACGGGGCATCTCCACCATGTTGGATCGGGCGAGCCAGAAGAACCGGCCATCTTCCGTTTTCAAACCCAGGTCAACGTAATACGATGTATCAGGAGCCCGGAGGTGGACGTACCAGTTTGGCGCATTCAGATCGACACGAACATCGAAAGAATGAAAATCGCCTGATTTGTCGGACGCGAGGTGATTGGCGTGAAACCGCAACACGGCTTCAGCCCGCTCATACTCCTTCGCGAGCGGAAGTCTTGCCGCAGCAATACTCTCGGGGGTGAGAGTCCAATAAACATGAATCAGGTAAGGATCGACAGGAAGCAGAACGACCCTGGCCCCGTCAGGAGCTTTTGTCGGACCGTGATCTGCCGCCGGCGGATGAGGTACATCCGGGAGCGCCTCCCTTCTTTTCTTGTTCCTCTTCTTAACTTTGTATCGGGCCTGTTTTATTGGTTTGCGCGATTTGTTTTTGGCCGCCATGAGACGCATGTACGTTACTATACCACACAGATTGAAAACAGAAAAACTTTCTCTTTCAGGGCTCTGACGTGGCAGCGGAACCTTTCTTCTGTCGGACGCTGAAGAGCTGATTCAGGAGGACTGCAAGAACCGTGGTAAGCGTAAGAGATAAGTCGAACAGAGGACGGAGCACGGGCGGGACACCTGCAAACAGGGTGGGTGCTATGTCGAGACTGAGACCGAAGATGAACGGCAAGCCGACGATGAATATTTTCCGCGCATCCACTCCCGAACCGATGATGATCTGTATCCCTGAAAGAATCATGAAGGCCGTGACGAATACGAGAATCGCGCCCATCACAGGCATGGGCATCACCGACAGGATCGCGCCGATTTTAGGAAAGAATCCGAGCAGGATGAAAAGCCCACCGGCCACGTATCCGATTACCCGGCTTGTTGCGCCTGACGCGCTGCTGAGGGCCACGTTGCTGGCCGAGGTATCGGACGCCATGCCGCCTATGACGCCGGATATGGTGACGCAGAGCGAGTCTGCCAAAAGACCGCTGCCGATGCGGCCAATGTCCGGCTCTCTCCACTCCTCGTCATTCACCTTTTCGCACATGATCAGGTTGCCGAAGGATTTCAATGCGCCGGTGATGGAGACCAGCATAAATGTGGGCAGCAGCGACCAACGGAAGGAGATGTCGAAGAAATTATCCAGCAGGGGAAGCGCAACCCAGGGGGCCTGCGTCACGTCGCTGAACTGAGACGGTGTCATTATGCCGGTTATGGCCGAAAGTGCATATCCTATTGCCATACCTGCGAGCACGCTGTAAAGCCTCAGCCTGGCTCCGCCCCAGATATTAATGGCCACCATGATGAGCAGCGTGAGCGTCGCAACGATAAGGTCGACGCCTCTGATCGGTTCGCCTTCGTAGGAGATCCCTAAAAATTTTGAAACACCCAGCACCACGATGCTTTCGGCTACCATCAGGACTACAAGGCCTGTTATCTCCGGCGGAAAGAGAGCCTTCAGCCTGTGCAGAACTTTGGAGAAGAGCGCTTCGACGATGCCTGCCGCTATGGTCATGCCTCGCATGAGAGGCAGGCCGCCCAGCCACGCTGCTCCCATGCATGCAGCGAAGAAGTTGGGGCCGCACAGGTTCGGGCAGAGAAAGCCGGAACCGAGCGACTTGAACCGAATGGCCTGAAGTATGGTTCCCGCGCCGCAGGCAATCATGGTCAGAGCCACTACGGTCCGCACTTCGTGAAAGTGACCGCCGATTTCCGAAACAAGTACTATGGGCAAGACCAGGGTACTCGACATGAGGAGGATGTGCTGGAGGCCCAATAGCAGAAGGACGACCGGCGGCGGCCTGTCGTCCACGCCATAGGTCAGAGCTGCAGGTCGTTTCGGCATCTGGTCAATCCTTGATTATTTTATTTCATCCATATCGGCGTTGCTTGAAAAAAATCGGAACCCACGATGAACGTTTCACCATCTACGGTTGTCTTCCGGATATAGACCAGTTTTCTGGAGGGGAGGCTGGCTCCCGGCTTGGGCCACAGATACTGCACCCAGGCTTCATCGCCCTTTGTCAATTTAGAGATCATCTCCTTTACTACATAGCGTCCGATAGCATCCCTGTAATTTTTGAGATCACGTCCGGCCATCGTCGGATAGGCCGGATCGACAACAGAGCGACCGTCGATACTCATGACGAACACATAGGCGTCCGAGAAATGAAATTGAGAGCCGGGCTCGCGCAATTCCAGGAAGGCTGCCGCTTTTCCTCTGGTCGCCATCAGCTCCACGGCCTTGTTTACGATATCCTGGACGCAAACCTTTTCGATCTTGAGGTTGTATGATCCGCTGCCGATTACGTACGTTGTGCCGTCGGACGCAACCACTTTCCGGATGTAGGAACTCTTCCAGCGGGGCAGAAACTGTGTTCCCTCTTCCCACAGGTAAAAGACCCAACCGAACGCGTCCCGTTCGGGTTGTCGACCGATATCCGTGATGTAGCGGATCACCGGCTTGCCGTTCATGTCGCGAAAGTCCATCAGGTTCTTTCCTATAAGCTGCGGCGTTATGGGATGAAATACGCATGTACCGTTGAGATCGTAAACAAAGAGATACATATCATCCAACCACCTGGAGCCTTTTTTTCCGAATTCACTGAAAGCTGCGGCTCCTTGTTTTTCCATGAGATCTGCCGCATCTTCGACAAGCAGTACGAGACGCTTCGTATCCTCATAGAGATACGGGGTTGTCTTCTCCCAGTTCTGCGTTTTCTCCTGGCAGGCGCAGCAGATCACGAGAAGCAGAGAGACTGCGACTAATAAGACGCCCGGAAATCTCTTCGGATGCCGGGTTGTCGTCAATTGCATGTCCTGTTTAATTTTGGAGGTACTTCCTGCGACGGATTTGTTTGAAGGCGCTGGGAGGTTTGATTTACCGTGAAATAGTGTCAGCGGTATCCTGTTACCCTTCTATGATGATCTGCTTAGGCTTCACTTCCGCTTTCTTGGGAAGCTCAACCCGTAAAATGCCGTCCTTCATTACGGCCTTGATGGCTGATGGGTCTATTGCCTGCGTGAGTGAGAATGAACGGGCAAACGTGCCGTATCCTCTCTCCATTTTGAGATACTGCTCGCCCGCCGTACCTTCCTCCAGTTTTCTCTCCCCCGTGATGGTCAGCTGGCGCCCCTCTATCGCGATGTCGATGGACTCTTTGTCCACTTCCGGCACTTCCATCTTAATGACAAAAAAGTCCCCGGCGTCGAGGATATCGACGGGAGGTGTCCACTGGCTGGAAATGAAGGTCGGATCTGTCCACGTCCTGTCGAAGTCACGTAACATGCTGTCCAGCCTTTCGTGCAGACCGGCCAGCTCTTTAAATGGGTCCCAGCGAGAAGCCGCCATCGTGAACCTCCAAGAGCTTTTGTTCTATTATAACCCCTACAGGGAACGTGTCAAGAGAGAGGCTGCGAGTCATCCGAAATACTTCTTCTGTTTTCGATGGCGCTTTTTAACGTAAGGGGATCGGTATAGACAATGTCCCCGCCCACCGGGATCCCTGAGGCGATCCGCGTGATCTTCACGTGCAGAGGCTTTGTGAGCTCGGCAATATAATGGGCGGTTGTATTTCCTTCTATGGTGGGGTTGGTTGCTATGATCAGTTCCGTAACGCCTTCCCTTTCGATTCTTCTTTTAAGGTCCGGGATCCTGATGTCTTCAGGCCCTATGCCTTCTATCGGGTTTATCACACCGTGCAGGACGTGATACCGGTAGGTCCTGGGGTTGGAGGATTCTATCATCATGATGTGGGACGGCTCTTCTACGACGCAGACAACGCCTCTGCCGCGCTGCTCATCTCTGCAATACTGGCACGGATCGACATCGGTTATATTGAAGCAGGTGCTGCAGAGCCGTATTTTCTCTTTCAGTTCGGCAATGGATGCGGCGAGGTCGACGATGTAGCCGTTATTGGCGTGCAGCAGGAAAAAGGTGAGCCGGCTAGCCGTCTTCCTTCCTATGCCGGGGAGTCTGCTTAAATGCTCTATCAGTCGTTCTATGGGTTCAGGGTAGTACATACACAGTTCGTTTACAGGCCGAATGGCAGCTGAACTCCACCTGTAATTTTGGCGAGTTCCTCTTTCCACATTTCTTTCGATTTCTCGAGCCCTTCATTGATGGCCGCAACGATCAAATCCTCAAGCATCTCTTTGTCGCGCTCCTCCCACACATCCTTGGAAATCGTCAAAGAGACAACCTCCTGCTTGCCGTTGACAACGCAGGTTACCATGCCGCCGCCGGATTGCGCCTCTATGGTCTTGCCCTCCATGTCCTGCTGCAGTTTTTGAAAATTCTCCTGCATCTTCTTAGCCTGATTCATCAGCTGTCCAAAGCCTTTTGTCATTCTGACCTCCTTTTCGTGGTATTGTCAAAACCCCCGCTTCTACTCCTCAGCCGCTGAACCAGACACCGCCTCTTTATCGCAGATAAGAGCGGATGACTTATTATTTTGACCGGAGCTGCGATACAAAGGCATCTCCGGTCAACCCCCAGCACCTCCGGTGCGGTGAACCTGCGCGGGAGCGCTGACTGTGTGGTCTGCATTGACGTTCTATCACAATGCAGACCACCGGTATACTCACCCTTACAGGAGGCTGCGCACTCTGCGAACATCTCTTCTGGCTTTCATCTGCGTACATCTGCGATAAAACTTCTGTCTCCTTTTCATAAATCTTTTGACAGTACCTTACACGTTGAATAAGGACTGTGCATCTTTCAGATAATCCTCGAGAGAATCCTCTTTAGGGCTGTTTCCATCGGAGAAGCGCAGTTCCACTTCCTTACCAAAGAACTGCGCAGCCAGTCCTTTCAGTTCATTTGTTGTACTGCTGTCCGCTCCGACAAAACCGAATTTCTTGTCGAGAAGGATGACGGGCTTTTCATCTTCAACGCGGATTTCAAGCACCCGAAGCGAGCTGCCTATCATCGGGCTTTCGTTCTTCAGATATTCAAGGAACTCCTGGGCCTTGGGATTCTGTTTTGAAGTTTGGCCGTCGTGCGGCGGCTCCTCTGTGCGAATAGCAGTATCTACAGGGGCGCGCGGCACGTCTTTAGATGTTGCTTCCGACCTCGCCTCCGGTCTTGCTTCTGATTGTGTCTCCGCTCTTGCGGGCCCGACTTCCGAATTGCGCCTCGACTTCGCCTCCGGGCCGGAAATAGGTCCGCTGTCGAGTGCCGGCGCTTTCTCCCGCTCCCCTTCAACCCGGGCTGCGGCGTAAGGTATGCTGCTGAGAACGTGCTCCACCTCTCTCAGGCGGGAAAGATTATAAAGGTTGACAAAAAGGATCTCCAGGGAGATCCTGGGAAAGGCGCCTCTGACAAGGTCCTCAGCCTGAAGCACGTAGTTGAGCATGTTCTGTAACTCATAATACTCCACAGGACCAGCGAGTTCGGTCATCTGCTTGCACTCAGCGTCATCAATAAAGAGAAAGGGCGGTTTTCCTTCCCAGACCCTGATCATCAGCATGTCTCTCAGAAAGGAGACAAGAGCTTTATACACCTGGTATGCATCATAGCCTTGCTCCAGCGTGCGTTCGATGACTGTAAGGCCGCTCTTCGCATTTTGGGTGATCACGGCCTCTACAATCTGGAAGACGAGCTGCCGCTCTACAACCCCTACCACATCGGTGACGTCTTTCTCCGAAATATGATCGCCGCTGTATGCGATGACCTGATCCAGGATCGACTCGGCATCGCGCATGCTGCCGTCAGCCTCTCTGACGATATAGCCGAACACCTTTTCATCAAAGAGAATCCCCTCTTCAGTACAGATGCGTTTCATCTGCTGAATGAGCTCAGCTTCCGAGATCCTCCTGAAGTCGAACCTCTGGCATCTGGACATGATCGTATACGGGATCTTTTGCTGCTCTGTTGTCGCGAGAATGAAGATGTTATGGCCCGGAGGTTCTTCGAGCGTTTTGAGCAACGCGTTGAATGCCTCTGTCGTGAGCATGTGGGCTTCATCCATGATGTAGACCTTGTACTTACCCTCCATCGGAAGGTACCGTACAGTCTCCCGCAACTCTTTTATCTCGTTGATGCCGCGGTTTGACGCAGCGTCGATCTCGATGACATCCACAAAGCCCCCGCTGTCGATGGCGGTACAACTTTCGCAGGTGTTACAGGGCTCACCATCCGCTACATGCGTGCAATTGACCGCCTTCGCAAGGATACGGGCTATCGATGTTTTGCCCACGCCGCGCGGCCCGGAAAAGAGATAGGCATGAGCCATCCTTCCCGATCTCATGGCGTTCCTGAGCGTTGTTACGATGTGAGGCTGACCGATTACATCCTCAAACGTCTTCGGCCGCCATCTGCGGGCTATAACGGTGTAGCTCATGTTAGGGTCCGGGGTCGGGTACCCGCCTGCGGGTGTTCCGGGGTCCGGCCAAAGAACAGGGTCCTGGGTCGGGTACCCGCCTGCGGGCGTTCCTGGGTCCAGTTACGACGATAAAAGGAAGAGTGCTCATATTTGCGACAGATTGACGATTAAGATCCATTCTTTATTCACGACCTTTGTAATTCAATAACGCGTCTCTACTGGCCCCAGGACCCAGGCCCCGGGACCCAGCTTTATAAAAGCCAGGCTACCTGCGGCACACGGAATGACTATTACCGCTGCTTCCTTCCGGACCTGACGGGGTTCATAGCTTTCACGTTGCGCAGGGCCCGGCTTTAAAACTTATAGGGTTAAGGGTCCTGGGTCCTGGGTAAACATGGAACCAAAACCTCTTGACCACGTTGGTCAGTCTTTCGGACCATTTTCTTTATCATTTTCTGCCTTTGGTCTCTCTATTTCTTTATCTGGACCCTGGCTACAGGACCCTGGACCCTAGGTATGGCGGAGAGACAGGGATTTGAACCCTGGGTACGAGTTTTGCCCGTACACACGATTTCCAGTCGTGCTCCTTCAGCCGCTCGGACATCTCTCCTCGTGATTGTTATAACATACCCGAGGGGGCTACTCAAGCGACCAAGCATGAATGCGAGGAAGCGAGGCAATGCGAGGAACGCGCTGGACGTCGGATATGCCGCATAGCCGCAGCCTCGTATCGATCCATCGCTTCATCGTCTTCTTAATTGGTCTCGACGCCGAGGTAGGCTTCGATGACTGCCGGATCGCACTTCACCACATCGGATGCGCCCTCCATGACCACTCTGCCTGTCTCGAGCACGTATGTCCTGTGACTGTGCTCCAGGGCCATGTGGGCGTTCTGTTCCACGAGAATCATGGAGATACCTTTTTCCGTGTTGATCGTTTTGACGAGGGAGAAAATCTCCTTCGTAATGATGGGCGAAAGACCCATGGACGGCTCGTCCAGCAAGAGCAGTTGGGGGTTGCCCATCAGTGCCCGTCCCACCGCAAGCATCTGCTGTTCTCCGCCGGAGAGCGTGCCGGCATGTTGCGAGAGTCTCTCTTTCAATTTTGGAAACGTATGAAGCGTGAGATCGAACAATTGCTGCCGTAAGCTTCGCCGGCTCACGGTGTAGGCGCCCAGTTCGAGATTCTCCTTGACGCTCAAGGCAGGAAAGATGCGTCTTCCTTCCGGTACCATGCAGATGCCCATGCGAACCAGGCGGTCGGATCTTTCTCTGTTTATGTTCCTCCCGCGATAGATGATGTCCCCGGACTCAGGCCGCAGAAGCCCTGAAATGGTTTTCAGGAGCGTTGTCTTTCCCGCGCCGTTTGCCCCGATGATTGACAGGATCTCTCCTTCATGCATCTCAAGACTGATGCCGTGCAGCGCCCGCAGAGAACCGTAACGCACATAAAGGTGAGAGATATGCATCAGCATGTTTTCACTTCGTCACCCAGATAAGCTTCGATCACTCTTCTGTCCCTTCTGATCTCCTCCGGCGTGCCTTCCGCGATCTTTTTGCCAAAATCCATGGCAAGTACCCGGTCGGACAGGTTCATGACAAGGCCCATCTGATGCTCTATCAGGACGATCGTGAGCCGGAAGTGCTCTTTGACCTGCCGCAGTGTTTTCAGCAGATCGCGAATCTCTTTAGGGTTCATGCCGGCGCCGGGCTCGTCAATAAGGAGAAGCCGCGGGTTCGTGGAAAGGGCCCGGGCGATCTCCAGTTTCCGTTGATCACCGTAGGGAAGGCTGGTTGGCAGCTATTTCTCCCTTGCCGGAGAGCTCGAAAGAATGCGAGCAGCGTGCGCGCCTTCTCCTCGGCAGCCCTCTCTTCGTTGAAGTAGCGGCGCCTTCTGAAGACGGCAGAGCTCAATCCATAGCTTTTCATGCCGAGAATAGGCGCAGTGAGATTCTGCAAAACGGTGAGACTGTTGAAGAGCCTCAGGTTCTGAAATGTTCTGGCTATACCGAGATGGGAAAGGCGATGCGCAGGCAGACGGTCGAGAGACTGTCCGAAAAAGAAGACCCTTCCCGGCATCAGGCCTGTAAATTCCGGAAATCAGGTTGAAGAGCGTTGTCTTTCCTGCTCCGTTCGGGCCTATGACGCCAAGCGTCTCATGCTCTTCGACAGAGAAGGTGAGGTCATCGACCGCCTGAACTCCTCCAAAACTTTTCCTGAGTCCGTTGACTTCCAGCGCTTTCATGCGCCTTTGCCCAGGCCGAGGAATTTTGATTCTTTTCGCGCCAGAAGTCCTGAACGGCTTCCACATCATCACCACAATGAGGAATATCGGGATGAGGACCCATCTGAATTCGAGAACCTCGGCGGGCAGGGCTATACGCAGCCCTTCTATGACGGCTACCCACAATAGTCCCGCATATATAGTGCCGGTGATGCTCCCCATGCCTCCCACGATCACGATAATGAGGAAATCTATCGACCTGAGGAAATCAAAATTTGACGGATGAAGGAAAGAGTAAAGATAAGCGTACAGAGCTCCGCCGACGCCCGCGAGAACGCAGCCGTAGGTGAAGGCCATGAGTTTCATCCTGGCCGTGTTGATGCCGAATGCGGAGGAGGCCAGTTCGTCGTCTTTGATGCACTGCCAGAAGAGGCCGTACCGTGAGAAGATCAGGTTTCGCGTCACGAGGATGAGAAAAACCATGGTGAAGAAAGCGATCTCCAGGTTGACGATTTTCGGTATGCCGATGAATCCGCGCGACCCGCCGAGCACCTCTGAGACCCTGTCCGAATTGTCGAGGAGCACCCGCACCAGAATACCGAAGCCCAAGGTGGCGATGGCGAGAAAATCGTCTCTCAGCCGCAAGATCGGAACGCCGACAACGTAACCCACGAGGCCGGCCGCTGCACCTCCGAGTGCGAGTATCGGCAGGAATGAAAAGAATGCACTCCACATTGAACAGCGCGCCCAGATAGGCAGCGGTGTACGCGCCGATGCCATAGAAACCTGCGTGTCCCAGGGAGAACTGACCTGTGTATCCGTAGATGACATTAAGTCCAAGAGAGGTCAGAACAGCGATGAAGGAGAAGAGGATGATCTGCTGAATATACTGGTTAACAAAACCGCTCAAAAAAAGAGCTTTCAGGATAACGTAGACGACTATCGAACAGATCAGAAATCTCTTTGCGCTGCTGAAGAAGCTCATACTTTGTCTATCCATTTGCCGAAGATACCGCTCGGCTTCAGAAGCAGAACAAGAAAGAGAATAAAAAATATCACTCCGTCACGCAGCGTCGATGAAACGAACGCTGAGACGAAGACCTCTGAAACGCCTATTATCAATCCTCCCAGCACAGCTCCGTGAATGATGCCGATACCACCCAGGACCGCCGCTATAAAGGATTTGATCCCCGGCATGATGCCCATGAAGACATTGATCTGCGGGTAGGCGAAGCCGTAGAGTATACCGCCGAGGCCTGCCAGCGCGGCTCCCACGATAAAGGTGAAAGAGATGATCCCGTCCACCGGGATGCCCATGAGCGATGCCACTTCCCGGTCATGGGAAAGTGCGCGCATGGCCCGTCCATACTTCGTGTGATAGATGAGCAGATAGAGCAGGATCAGGGAAAGCGCTGTCATGGCGAAAATTATGAGCTGGACATTGGTGACCGTGAAAAGCGAAGACTTCATAAGAGGTCAACCTCAAAGGGTCTCGGGAAGCCGATGTAATTTGGCGTAAAGAGACTGTTGAGGCTGAGGAAGTATTCAAGGAAAAGCGATACGCCGACAGCGGTGATGAGCAGTGCTATCTTTGGCGCAGACCTCAAGCGGCTTATACGCTATCTTCTCGATGAGAAAGCCGAGAAGCGCTGTTACTGCCATGGTTATCGGAAAAACGAGATAGATCGGTACATCCCATTTTGCTATGAGATAATAAGCCGTAAAAGCGCCGAACATGAAGACATCGCCATGCGCGAAGTTGATCAGCCTCAGCACGCCGTAAACCATCGTGTAGCCGAGGGCGATCAAGGCGTAGACAGCACCGAGCTGCAGACCGTTGATCAGCTGCTGGAGTATGTAGCTTAGGAAGTCCATAAATCAAAGAGCAGGTTGAGGTTTAGGTTAAGGTTAAGAAAGGCACCATGGACGATAACGACAACGTCAGAGCATTCGAAGCTATCTTTCGTCTGTTAGTTTCTCAACCTCAACCTGCTAGTTACCTTACCTTTGCTTTTGTTCTTTCCTGTATTTTACGGGTTTACCGTTGTGACATACTTAAAGCCGTCCTTCTCCACTTTCAGAATCACGGCTGATTTTACCGGGTCGCCATTTTTGTCAAACGATATGGTGCCGGTAACGCCCTTGAAATCTTTAAGATCGGTGAGGACCTTCATGACGTCATCGGGTGTTGCTTTTTGAGCCTTATCGAGCGACTGGAGGTAGATCATTGTCGCATCGTAGGCCAGCGCCGCGAGCGCGTCCGGAACCGCTCCGTGCTTCTGTTTGTATTTTGCGATGAACGCTTCAGCGACCTTGTCTTTCCTCTCCGGAGAGTAATGGTTGGTGAAGTAGTTACCGATAATCGCGGAGCCGCCGATCTTGATCAGGTCAGGAGAATCCCAGCCGTCACCGCCCACAAGAGGTGATTTCAATCCTTTCTCGCGAACCTGCCTCGCGATGAGCGCAGCCTTATTGTAATAGTCGGGCAGGAAGATGACATCCGGTTTCTTGACCCCGATCTTTGTTATGAGCGCTGAAAAGTCGACGTCATCCTTCTGGTATGATTCATACGCGAGAATCGTACCTTTGCCTTTCTCGAATGTTCTCTTAAAAAATTCGGCCAACCCTTTTGAGTAGTCGTTGCCGACGTCGTAGAGGACAGCCGCTGTTCTTGCTTTCAGATCTTTAAGGGCAAAGTCTGCAACGACGCTGCCCTGAAAAGGGTCAGTGAAGCAGGATCTGAAAACGTAGGGTTTTCTCTTGCCGTCGTACATGGTTACCTTCGGGCTGGTAGCTGCGTTGGTGATCATGGGAACTTTGTTCTTGTCCGCTATCTCGCTCACGGGTATTGCAATCTTTGACGTTAAAGGACCGATGATGCCGGCAACCTTGTCCTGGGTGATCAGCTTGAGGGCAGCATTGGTGCCCTCGGTTGCATCGTTCCTGTCGTCGGCTATGACGGGTGTGATCTGATATTTGCCCGTCTTCGAATAATCCTCTATAGCGATCAGGAAAGCATTCTTGGATGACTCGCCGAATGTCTTTACGTCACCGGTCAGCGGGGTAATCAACCCCAACTTGATGATCTCTTTTGCGTGCACGTCCGGGACGCCACAGAGAAGCGCCAGCACGACTCCTCCAACCAGAATCATTCTTTTCACGAATATTCCTCCTCGAAGCAATAGTAAACAAGAAAAAGGAAAAACTTGTAAACAGCTATCTGGCCGGTCATTTGCGGCTCGACCGTCGGGCAAGTTTCTCCAGGGTTTTTGCGTGAACTTTGTCGATCTTTTTCGTGGCGGCTCTGAACTTCTCTTTCCTGGTTACAGCGCTGACAGGAGAGATGATCAAGTTTCGTCCGTCGGTAGTTATCTCCAGCAACGTATCCTGATCCACGTTCAGAAGTTCCAGGATAGGTTTATCGATGATAAGAGCAGCACTGTTTCCATGAGCAACCAGTTTCTTGATCATACCTTCCCCCGGTAGAACGTTGTGTTTACATTGTAGTACCGTGGCGACGTTCAGTCAAGAAGAAAAAAGGGAATCGGCATGGCAATTATGGTAGGAAGCGGTTACTATGTTCCTATGCTGACGACATATGTTCTGGTCATCGAGAAGGCAGGCTCTTCCCGCGTGCAGATCGGCAAGAAGAGGATCCTTATGGAGAATGGTATCTACCTCTACGTCGGCTCGGCAAAGAAAGGATTGGCGCAGAGGCTGGCGCGCCACGCAAGAAAGGAAAAGAAGCGGTTCTGGCACATTGATTACGTAACCAGTCGCAGAAGACACAACGCCTGCGGGCGATCTTCCTTTCCCCGGCAACGGAGTGCGAAACGCTTAGCACCGTGGGCCGGTTAGGTACGCTCTTCGGCTCCAGACTCGGCTCCTCCGACTGCAGATGTCCATCACATTTCGTGAAGCTGGACGTCAGCCGATGTAGATGTTCTGAGAACTCAGTTGACCGTAAGAGGCTTTGTCGAGTTCTTCTCTCCGTAAGCCGTGAACCGTAAGCCGTAAGTCGTAAGTCGTGCTGTTATCTTTGCCCCATGCCCCGTGCAAGCCCCGTGAACCGGACCCTGGACCCCGGCCCCGGGACCCTGTCCTCTCACGCGCAGTCCATTGATTTTCGGGCGTCCGGGATGGTATGCTCTAGTGTACCGCACAGCAAACTTTTCTGCATAAGCAGGTGTAACGATGAAGTCCTTTAAGGTACTTGTGACGGATAACGTTTCGCCCTGAAGGCCTCGATATTCTGACACGCGACGGCACGGTAGAGGCCCATGTCAGGCCGGGCATAAAGAACCCCGAACTGGCTAAGATCATAGGCGAGTACGATGCGATCATTACGCGAAGCGGCACGGCAGTTACGGCCGATCTTCTGGAAAACCCGGGAAAGTTGAAAATTATAGGACGGGCCGGCGTCGGTCTTGATAATATAGACATTGAGGCTGCGAGTAAGAAAGGCATCATTGTCATGAATGCTCCTACGGGCAACACGCTTGCTGCCACAGAGCTGACCCTTGGTATCATGCTCGCTGCCGCGCGAAAAATACCGCTCGCCAGTGAATCGCTAAAATCAGGCAAGTGGGACCGCAAGCGATTCATGGGCATCCAGCTCTTCAACAAGACGCTTGGCATTGTTGGATCTGGGCAGGATAGGGACAAGCGTTGCAGTGCGCGCAAAAGGCTTCGGTATGCGAGTGATTGCTTACGACCCTTATATCAAGAAGAGCAAAGCGGACTCGGTCGGGGTGATCCTCCGCGATTCGCTTGAGGAGCTCCTCCGTGAAGCGGATGTAATAACATTTCACACGCCGCTTACGGCGGAGACACGAAACATGCTGTCGAAGAAGGAGATCGATCTCACGAAAGATGGCGTGATCTTCGTTAATTGCGCCAGGGGCGGCATCATGAACGAGATCGACCTGTACGAAGCCCTCAAATCGGGCAAGGTGTTTGCCGCAGGCGTCGATGTGTTTGAGCAGGAGCCACCCCAGAGCAGTAAGTTGCTCGAACTGGAGAATGTTTTTGCGACACCGCACATAGGCGCCAACACCATGGAGGGTCAGGAGGCAGTAGCGGTCATTATCGCTGAACAGGTTTACAATGCCCTCCACGGCAAGCCGTATCAGAACGCGGTGAACATACCTTTTATGAAGTCCGGTCTGACCGAGAGGATGCAACTCTATTTTGATCTGGCGGAAAAGATGGGAAAACTGGCTGCCCAGATAACACCCGGCAGGCCTGAGGAAATCAGGATTTTGATGGTTGGGAAAAATTTCGAGGAGGATCTCTGCGAGCGCAAATTTGATGTGCCTTTCAGTTATCAACCGTTCACGATCTCGGCCATAAAAGGATTTCTCGGAGTAACCCTCAAAGAGACGGTCGGTTTTATCAATGCTCCGTATCTTGCGAAGGACAGGAACATCGATGTTGAGGAATCCAAGACGGATCAGTTCGATAAGTATAACGACCTTATCGTTTTCACGGTCAGGACGGACAAGACGGAGAACACGTTCGCAGGAACCGTCTTTGCGGACAACGTGGGACGGGTCGTGCTTTACAATAAATTCAGGCTCGATGTGGTTCCGGAAGGAACATTTCTCCACTTCAGGATATTCGACAGGCCGGGAATCGTGGGGAAGATCGGAACCATTCTTGGAAATAACCGGATCAATATAGCCGGCCTGGAGCTGTCCAGACAGACGACCGGCGAAGAGGCAGGTTTCGTGTCAGTGGATAGCCCAATTCCGGAAAACGTGCTCAATGATATCCGCGCCATCGATGGCATGATCGAGGCGAGGATTATTAAATTATAGGGTCGGGTATCGTTACAGGTGTACAGGTTACAGGATCAATACACGTTACGGGTTGGGTAGGACAAAATACAGGGTCACGGGCTACAAGAGGAAAGACTAAACGACAAGTACTGAGAGGAGCCGCTTTTTTGACTGCTCACTATATTCTAGGACAGAACGTATGGAAAAGATCACCTCCCTGAGGGGATTCAGAGACATCAGCGGTGAAGAGGCTGAGAAGTTTGTCAGGATAGAAATGGTTTCACGGGCTATCTTCGAGGTCGCCGGTTTCCGTGAAGATCAGCATCCCCATACTTGAAAAGACGGAACTCTTCAAGAGGAGTATCGGCGATACAACGGACATCGTTGAAAAGGAGATGTTCACCTTCATTGATCGGAACGGAGACTCTCTCACGTTGCGGCCCGAAGCGACTGCAGGTGTCGTTCGCCATTACCTGCAGGAAGGTTTGCAAGCCAGGGAAAGGGTAAGCAGGCTTTTTACGATAGGTCCCATGTTCAGGCATGAGAGGCCGCAGAAAGGCAGGTTCAGGCAATTTCATCAGGTTGATGTCGAGGTTTTTGGCGCGGCCGAGACCATCGTTGATGCGGAGTTGCTCTGGATGATCACGCGTCTGCTCGACCGGCTTGGTGTCACGACTTACGCCATGGAGATGAACAGTGTGGGCTGCAAGGCATGCCGTGAACCTTTCAGAGAGGTGCTGGTCTCCTACTTTTCAGGAAAAAAAGAGGCCCTCTGTCCGGATTGCCAGAACAGGCTTTCCAGAAACCCTTTGCGGATATTCGACTGCAAGAGCCAGGGATGTATCGAACTTGGGAAAAGAGGCGCCTCTCCTTTTCGATCACCTGTGCGAAAATTGTCGCACGCACTTCGAAACGCTCAACCGATACCTCGCCGAGTTTGGTGTGGACCCCGTCATCAACAAAAGATTAGTGCGCGGGCTTGACTATTACACGCAGGACCGTATTTGAAGTCACGTCGGAGGCGCTTGGCGCGCAGAAGGCCTTTCTTGCCGGGGGCCGCTACGACAACCTCGTTCAGGAGATGGGGGGATTGGCAATACCGGGTATCGGGTTTGCCATCGGTATGGAACGATTGGCATTGCTGATGGGCACATCCGGTGAGCGCTGAAAAGACCAAAATACTTTCTTGCGCTCATCGGTGATAGACCCATTTCCCTTCGTATCCCTATCATAAAGACGCTCACAGAGCGAGATATACCAGTGCTCTATTCGCCTGATCCCAAGTCGCTCAAGTCTCAGATGAGGCATGCGGACAACGTTGGTGCTGATTTTGTGATGATCCTGGGAGAGGGAGAGATGGAGAAAGGTAGTATCCTCGTTCGAAACATGAAGAGCGGAAATCAGGCCGAGCTTCCCCTCGACCTCGCATCCCTTGCGGATAAACTCCAGGCGCTAGTCCTCGAATAGCCGGCTCTTGTAAGCCAGGTACGTAAGGACTACTGCCAGAATCAGCCTCGCGACGACAAGAACGAGGCCGTTTGCTCCGATGACGACAAAAATCAACGTATCTTCAAATATCGCGTGGCAGACGGAAAGAAAGAGCAGGATGAGAAAGACTTCACGCCTGCTGATCTTGTAATGTCTTATCGAGTGTATGATGACGCCGGCTCCGTACGTCAGCCCGATGACCACCCCCGTAATGAGCGGAAGAAGGCCGGGCCTCGTGATGCCCATGAAGAAGAAGGGTTTGGTGTCCCGAGAGAAAAGTCCACGCTCCTTGAGAAATTCGTAAGAAATGGTGAGCGGAAGAATGATGAGCAGGAGCTTTACCGTCAGCCAGAGGGAGGCTCGCAGGGCGTTAAGGATCATTTCCATAGCAGATTGAGCACCACCCCGGAGAAAAGACTTAAGGACAATTCTCACAAGTAGCAAGAGCCACGCATTGGCGCCTGTCTTTTTTGTGATCGGTGTTTCGAGGGTAACGCTGTGGCAGATGCCGAGCATCAGGGCAATGACGGTTAGATCTTTGCGGGTAGTCCAAGTGGTGCGAGCACGGCTATGGCGGCATACAGGTTGATGAGATACCCTGCAACGAGGCCGAGTGCGGCCTCACCCGGAAGCCCGAAGATGCTCATGAACGGTTTGCAGAGCTTTGCTGATCGCGTCTATCAGGCCGAAATGCTTGATGACTTCGATGGCGATGTAGCAGGGCACGATCACCTTGACCATCATGAACGTGATGGAAAGGCCGTTCGCCAGTCCTCTCTTTAGTGGTCCGCGTATACCATGTTCCTGCAACGTATATTCTATACGATGGATTGCACAATTTAAACGAGAAAGAGGCGAATAAATCAACTGGAAATATGAAAAGTATTCTAGCAGCCTCGTGAAAGCACAACAGGTCGACTTATACCAGCGCGCGTTCAAGATACGCACTCGCAAGCGAACTACCCGGGGACCAGAGGACAGAGCGCGCAGGGCGTACTATAAGCGTGGAATATAGATTTGACCCATCAGACTCTGCAGCTCCATTTCCAGACTCCTTCCTCTTCGCGTTTTTTAAATTCCCCTTAGCTATGCCACATTACAGCTCGTGATGTTGGGATGGATCGTCTTGGTTGTGGTTCAGCGACACCCTGAAACCAGGAAACAATCGTGACATGATGAGGTCTTGTTGATGAGGCCATAAAGGGCCTACGGGTCCGGTTTTTGTGCCGTAGGGGGGGCGATGCATGATCCTCACTTAATTGGAAGAAGAATAACGCGATAATCTGTATGATCACTTCCCTTGGGGGGGGGGGTTGCGTAGCCAACGGGCCTTCAAATTGCCATGATGGTGCAGGTTTTAAATGCAACTATTGAACAACAAAAATAATTTAAACCAGGAAGGGTATCATGGAACAAAAGGATAAACAAACTAAAATGAATTGCTGGGAATTCAAAAATTGCAGCAGAGAACCCCGGGGGGGAAGGGTTCAGGAATTAGGAGAATGCCCCGCGGCGACAGAAGCAAAGGTTAACGGCATACATGGCGGGAAAAATGGCGGCCGTTGTTGTTGGGCCGTAGTCGGCACATTTTGTGAGGGCGAGGTTCAAGGCACCTTTGTCAACAAATATAGTAACTGCCAAAATTGTGATTTTTATAAATCGGTTAGGTCTGAAGAGGTCAAAACCAGTACGTTCATGCTAATCACCGACATCGTACGAATGTTAGAAAAATAAATAAACCTCTAAAATAGCCATCCGTCGAATGCTTACGCGCCGCCGATTTCTGTTTATGCAGCATTTCTCTTGATAATCTACGGTCATTACAACTATCCAAGATCATTTGTTAGTAGGTGAAAGCCAGGTACAACATACCGTTTCTGGTCTGGTTATCGTTGTTCCTTGAATGTCGCCTGGATTAGGTCATCGAGTCTCTGGAGGAATCGGGAACGATCTTGCTTCCCGTAGGGGGCGGGCCCTTTCGTTACGTTCCCCATTTCGCGGAGATGGGCCATGAGCTGTCTATTCGCAAGAGCTTCACCAATGGATTCTGGGGTAAAAACGTGCCCTCTGGGATCTATCACCCGAGCGCCTTTTTGCAGACACCGAGAGGCAAGAGGGATATCGCCTGATACCACAATATCTGGGTAAGTAGCACGCTCTGCAATCCAATCATCTGCAGCATCAAAATTGCCACTGACAATCACCATCTCAACGGATGCATCCTGCCCTATTTGCATTTTGGAGTTGGAGACAAGGTAGACCTTGAGCCCATAACGTTTGGCTACCCTGATCACTTCATTCTTTACCGGGCTGGCGTCGGCGTCAACGTATATCTTGACCAAACCCAGTCCTTTCAGTTCTGAATGTTCAGTGGCTTAGGGACAAGCCACGGACCTCATGCTCTTGAGCTGCTGTACCAGTCAGGTCTATTATCGAAAAAGCGGACACGTTTGTCAATTGAGATAAGGGCGCATGAGATGTCGCGCAATAAAAGACGGCGCCGCTGTCTTTTAGCAGATCACGTCGTCATCGATCTGATCCTCATGCCTGCCCGGAAAATGCTTCGTCAGTTCAGCCCCGCACTTTGCTATTACCGAGCAGAGTGCATCCAGCGCTTTGCCTTCTCTGATGCCCTTCGTGAGCTCTGCTACCAAGGAGTTCCAGAAATGGGCGCCGACTTTGTCGTTGATGCCTTTGTCCCCCAGAATCCAGACCCGCCGTTCAAGAAGCGAGATGAATATCAGGATGCCTGTACCGTGCTTGGTGCGGTGAAGCCCTCTTTCGTAAAATGCGTGGATAGCCTCTTCACTCACCTCGTGCATGGCGTCGCGGTCGCTTACCAGCGCGAGTTTAAGGTGAGGCACTTTCTTGAAAAGATACCAGCAGGGAAAAAAGAGTACGAAGACCGCCGGTATATAAAACCAGATCGTACTATGGTCGAGCAGCAACGAAGCGATGAGTGCAAAGAGACCCGCGAGAAGAACGCTGCCCAGTATCTCGGCGTCCCTGTACCGATCGCATGCCTCAACAACCTTGACCGCTATTTCACCGGTAGTCTCCTTCTCAGCTTCCAAGACTGCTTTATGGATTGCCGTCTTTTCCGCCGAACTGAAAAAGTCTTTGGCCCTCACCTTCATGGCATAGCCCCCTTGATTATGTGATCGACCTCGTCAAGCTCCGTGTTGTGCGAGTTCTACAAGCAGCGCGAATCTTTGTCGCAGCACATCGGGATCGAGAGATGCCTTTTCGATTGTACAGAGGAGAAGCCCCGGCTTATAGCCGAGCCCCAATGGCCTGGAAAGAAGCCTGGCAGGCAGCGGGGTCTTTGGTGACGTAAGTATCAATGCGTAGAACCCTGGAATCTGCTCAATGGCCTCTATCGGCGCCCGGATCTCCGCAGGGACTAAAGACCGGTCTCCTCCATAATAGAACCTGAAATTCTCTTTGGTCGGATGTTCCAGCAGCAAGTAGCCATGACCAAGCGTAGATCCTTTAACGTCGCCTGATGTCGTAAAACCCATGGGATAGCCGTCAATTCTCCCTTTGACCACGAATGTCCTCACATAGAATCGTACCCGCCATGTATCCTCATCGCACAGCGACGCAGCCACGGTTGTGAAGACGCTCCTCAGCTTCGCGTGCCGACCGATGAGGGCAATAATGATAGCCAGAAGCAGGACGGCAAGTATCGCGAGCAGGAGCCACTGTATCATCACCGACGATGTCTAGCCTTTCCTGAGAATAATGCAGCCCTCTTTCGGCCTCACCTTATACTTCTTTGATTTGGCGAGCTCTTCTGCCAGCTTGCCGGAGTTCTCACCGGTGATCAACGCAATTTTGCCGTCTGCTTTAAGGTACGTGGCAGCACGCTTGATATAAGCTTTTGCAACCTCGACAATAGGCACCTTTTCCTCCCACATGTACGTGAGCGAGGGCTGGATGATTATCACGTCGAATGCATCGTTGAGCAGAAGCGGAAATTCTATCTCCATATGAAAAAAGCCATGCCGCCGTGCCAGCTCCCTGGACGAGACGAACCAATCGTGTTCCCGTATGCTTTGCCATGTCGACTCTCCGCCCTCAAGCGAATCGAGAAGTTCCCTGATTTTTTTCTCGTCAGCTTTTTTCGTGAAGTAGCCTGCAGTTACCAGGTCGAGAATATCACGGAGGCGTTCCGCGTATTGGTTCAGCTTTATTTGAAGCTCGTGCTTTTCCTCGATATCCTCTTTTATCCTGTCTGAGAGGGAGAAGTAGGTCCTGTACAGGTTTCTGAATTCCTGGATCATCATTCCGGGAGGTTTCGAAAAAAGCCCTGACTGTTCCTTCACGTCAGCGAGACCGGCGATATCAGCGAGCGCTATGCCGAGCAACGCGTCGCCAAACCGATAATTTCTTGCTTCTTCGCTAAAACGGCTTCTCACATTGTTCTGGAGAATATCGAGGGCCACATGTACTTTTTCCACGCCATAGAGGACGTGATCGAGAATGTGCCGGTTAAGGGTCTGCTCGTTCTCCCATTCGGCCACGAAAGTATTTCTTTCCCGGTAAGGGAGCGTAGAAGCAAGGTATGTCAGCCCTTCCATCAATGCTGACGCGACAGCGCCGCACCCGGGTGTCATATCAAATATCTTTAAACCAAGCAATGACTCTTTGGTGAATCCATACCTGATTCCATCGAGGAGAATCTCTTCTGCATTCAACTGGACCTGGCCTTTTCTCGTGAGGAGATACGTAAGAATCTCTGAGCCGTCACAGGGATTGACCAGGCCCTGACCGGAATCGATGCGAGCCGTTTTATCATCGGCGACCGGCGCACCTTTCTCTTTCAGATACGCTTGCGTCAAAGGAAATTTCCACCCGGGAAAGATCTCGCTGCAGAAGGGCAGTAATTTCGGATAAACCTCCACTTTTTTCTGGACGTCCTCAAGCAGTCTTGCAATGACTACTTTTTTCTCTTTCAAGAAGCCGATCGTGCTGGTCCGTTCCTCCTCCAGAAGAGCAGGAAGGCCATTCGCAAGTGCGCCGCACGAAAAGAGTTGATACAGAAGATGAAGAGCCTCTTTGTCTGTCGTGACGGTTGCCGCACCCAGGTCCAGTTCTATGAGGCGTTTCTCGAATGCTCTCGGCCTTCTGAAGAGGATCCAGTTCTTTCCGTTTGTCAGTATGCCCCATGCTGTTTCTGCCTTCACGAGATGGTAGAACATCTGGTAGACGGGGATTCTGCTCTCAAAATCAAGGTAGAAGCCACTGATCCCTTCGGTCAGGTTTCTGCCGTATCGTTTGGCGGAAAGGAGTGCGGCTGCGTTGCGGTAGAACTCTTTTGTGCCCCACGTTCTTGAGTCGGCTATTCTCTCCTCCTCCGAGCAGAACAAGGCAAAATCGGGTCCTTTGATCTGATCCTCAAAGAACTTGGGTTTCGGCTCAACCGAGTAGCCAAGGAGCTTCAGCAGCGGCCTGACGAGCTGCGTCTCTGTCTGAACCTCGCTGGCGGAATCTTTGATCTGGTGAAATCGAGCAAATGTGTCAGCCAACGCTGCATAAGCCGTATCTTCTCCGGGAATCGCAAGGAGTCTCTCAATAGAAGCAGGTGAGAGAAGGCTATTCCTGACGATAGAACGGTGCATAGCTAATGATAAGCCGTTTGTTCCGCCTGAGTCAATAAAGGAGCGGGTTTTTAAAGACAGTGAACAGTGATCAGTGAGTCAGTGAGCAGTGATGAGTGACCAGTGGCCAGTGAACAGTGGCAGTGAATAGTGAGCAGTGGGTACAGTGAGCCGGCGGTTTAGGTGCGGTGCCGCGACCTGCGGTTATGGGATGTTGTCTGACCAGGAAGAAAGCAAGCCAGGTGTTGTGAATGAAGCGCCCAGGCATAGCAGGCTGCAAAGGTGTCGAATGAGCCCGTGTTGCAGCGGCTCGGGAATTCTTTTCGGTGCTGCTCATGTGCGGCGTTCTGCCTTTTCTCACTTTTGACAGCAGGCAGGAGGCTGCGGCCTGGATCGAAACGCGCGAGGGAAACCATAATCGGACAGTAACAAGCAGAGAGAATGCAGTCAAGAACTTTTTGCCTGTGTCTGCATCGCAGAAGATTCGACGAGCAACTTTGGTGTGAATCGATTCATCTCGTATGAGGAATCCTTATCATGCATGTGAGCGGGCGCCGAAACTGTTGCATATTACCGGGGGATTGCATAGAATTACAGCAAGCTGCAGCCTTGAGCCGTTAGCCGATAGCTAACAGCTAATGGCTAATAGCTGTTCTTGAGGGAGGTTGTTGCATGAGTGAAACTCTTGAAGCGGTTATCATCGGCGGAGGCCCTGCCGGATTGACTGCCGGCATCTACCTGATGAGAGCCGGTATTAAAGCGATTCTCGTCGAACAGGGGGTTGTCGGCGGGACACCCATGAGGTATGAGCACGTTGAGAACTACCCCGGATTTCCCGATGGGGTCGGCAGCCGCGAATTGATGGAGCGCATGACTTCTCAGGCAAAAAGATTCGGACTGGTGATAAAGGATTTCTGTCAGGTGTCTGAAGTGACACAAAGGGGAGATAGATTCATCACACGCGCGGGTGAAGAGAACATTGAATCTCTCGGCGTGATCGTGGCTGCGGGCACGCAATCAGTGGCCATAAATATTCCGGGTGAAGCAGAGTTCGTGGGCAGGGGCGTTTCGAGCTGCGCTACTTGTGATGGAATGTTTTTCAGGGACCTCCACGTTGCGGTCATTGGCGGTGGGGATGCCGCGATCCAGGAAGGGTTGACACTGGCAAATCTCGCCCGAAAGGTGTACGTGGTTCACAGACGGGAGACACTGAGAGCTCAAAAGATCATTCAGGACCGTGCCTTCAAGAACCCGAACATAGAATTCCTGTGGAATAAAGTACCCGTCCAGATCAAAGGAAAGGAGCAGGTTGAGGCGATTGAGCTCCGCGATACAAAGACGGGGAAGACTTCTGAGATAGCGGTGGACGGTGTGTTTGTATACGTTGGATCGCGGCCTAATACGCGGTTTCTCGGTGATCTTGTGGACAAAGATGAGGCAGGTTTCATACAGACGGATGAAAACCTCCTGACAAGAACCAAAGGACTGTACGTGGCAGGTGATGCGCGGCGAAAATCGCTGAGGCAGATTTCCACTGCCGTGGGGGACGGCGCCCTGGCAGCGGTGAGCCTCGAGCGATACATCCTGGAGACGAGATAGCCTCATGGCACAGGTCCTCAAGGACTTCCTGATGGGCTCTACGATTGTCCTTGTGGGCATGATTCTGAGTCTGGCTGCGTCGGTCGCGCTCTTTTTTCTGTGGCTATTCTTTCATATTGTAGGCTTGCTCGCATGGCTTTTCTTTTTCGTCTTCCTGTTCTTCGCCTTATTGTGGTTCATTGGTTTTCTCTACAGAAAAGCTAAAGAGATGAGCGGAAAGTAACGGAGACAGTATTGAGCGTGAGAGTGTCGAAACTGGCCTTGATCGGACTGATCATTCTTTTGCCGTTCCTGGACGCGCCTGACTCCTGTTTTGGCGCTGATAGTTTTGCACTCTATCAGGTAGGCACGAAAGAGGTGCAATCGTGGTCTCTCGCCAAGGATTTTTTTAGAGAGAAGGGATACGACCTGGTGTACCAGCTTGGAGAGCCGACGATAGAGAAGCATCTGGAGAAGATGTCAAGGATCAACAGGAGCCCGGCGAAGTTCCTTCTCGCGGTAGAGCTGGTACAGGGGAGCGATTCAGACGTGTTGATCGCTATGACCGACCGCACGGCGGACGTAACAGCCGGCGAAAAGAATACAGCACCATTCGCGCCGGATGCGCAGACCGGTAACAGATTCCTTGCTATCGATGAACTGCAGGGGAAGTACGCGTCGGACTCAGGGAGGCTCGCGAATGCGCTCGCCTCCTCGTTTCAGGTGAAAGTGAAGCATATGCCTCTATTCCCGCTTCTGGGAGCGGATATGCCGGGTATTTTCCTGCGAATAGAATGCAAACAGGAGAAGGTAGGAGAGATGCTCGGGCTCTTGCACGGAGGCATTCAGAACTACTTAAGAAGGGATGTGTCACATGAGAGGTAATGGAAGGCCGAAAGATAAGATAAGGGATCTCAGGATAACAAAGAACTTTCTCAAGTTCCCGGATGGATCGGTATTGGTGGAGATGGGCGAGACCAAAGTGATATGCGGTGTGAGTATCGAGGAGAAGGTCCCTCCCTTTTTGAAAAATAGCGGTCGAGGCTGGCTCACGGCCGAATATGCCATGCTGCCGCGCGCCACACCTTCGAGGACCATGAGAGAGGCGGTTCAAGGGAAGATCGGCGGACGGACGCAGGAGATCCAACGCCTCATAGGACGGGCTTTGCGGGCAGTCGTCAATCTCGATAGTATCGGAGAGCGCACCCTGTGGATTGACTGCGACGTGATACAGGCAGACGGAGGCACACGTACTGCGAGCATCACCGGCAGCTTCGTTGCTCTTGTGGAAGCGTTCTGGCATATGAAGAAGCGGGGCATGATCGACAAAATACCGCTGCGCGATTCGATTGCCGCTGTGAGTGTGGGAATGGTCGGCGGTGAAATCCTGCTCGATCTCGCGTTTCAGGAAGATTCAAGCGCTGAGGTAGACATGAATTTCGTCATGACCGGCAAGGGCATGCTTGTCGAGGTGCAGGGAACGGCTGAGAAAACTCCCTTTTCCAAAGAGATGTTTGACGTAATGTACGAGTATGCTCACAGGGGAATACAGGAGATCACCAGGCTTCAGAAGATAGCCCTGGGGCCGCATTTCCCGGCGTAAAGAACAGGGTCCAGGGGCCGGGGTCCAGGGTCCAGTAAGGAAATAGAAAATCAAGAATAAACCATACTGATCAAGATTGATCGGTGTGAGGCGTACTAATGCATGACTTGATTATTGCTACTACTAATCAGGGCAAGTTTAGAGAGATCAAAGAGGTGCTTGCGGGCGGTTTCGCCTCTTTTTACTCTCTCCCCGATCTCGGGAGCTTAGACGCTGTGGTCGAGGACCAGCCGACATATGCTGAGAATGCCTGGAAGAAGGCTCGGAAGGTAGGCAACCGCTTTGGTATCGACACCCTTGCTGACGATTCAGGCCTGGAGGTTGATGCCCTGGGTGGAAGGCCCGGCATCTACTCGTCTCGCTACGGGAAGACCGATCATGAGCGTATCGATAAGCTCCTCGCCGAACTTGAAGGTGTTGACGAAATAAAACGTGGAGCAATCTTCAAGGCGTATCTTGCTTTTTACATGCCGGCAGAGGGGAGGGGTTACTTTTTTTACGGCTCTTTGCGAGGCCGCATTAGTCTTGAGAGAAGAGGAGAGGGCGGATTCGGATTCGATCCTGTCTTTTTTATACCTGAACTGGGCAAATCCATGGCCGAGTTGGCTGTCGAGGAGAAGAACCGCATCAGTCATCGCGGAAGGGCGCTCGCTGCTTTCGGCAATTTTTTGAAAAGGACCTACAGACTTAACTCCAATCATTCCAATCAGTAGATAACTCGCCTGTCAGACCTTGAAACTGCAATATCCGTGGTTATAATGTAAGAAAGTTTCAATGCATCTCTATATTGCGCAGCATGCTGAAGCGTTGTTTACGTGATGGGGGGACGAAGTCTTTGCTTTACTTTCAAATCAGAGGTGACACATGGCGATGACGTTATCTTACAAGGTTCGCAACGGCGGCCGGGCGGTCACGCGCTGGCTTATCCCGTACGTTAACTCTTACCTTCACAATGGTGATTTCAGGCCCGTGCTCTGCTATCTCTATACAGAGTGGAAGTGCAACATCGACTGTCACTACTGCTTTCAGTTCGATAATGGGAAGCCCGGCATGGACCTGGACACAGCCAAGAGTTCCATCGACTGGCTCAAGTCGGTTGGCTGCAGAGTTATCCCGCTCATGGGCGGCGAACCCCTTCTCCGTAAGGATTTCATTCTCGAAGTGATCCGCTATGGGGCTGATAACGGCTTCTTTATGTACCTGCCCACAAATGGATATCTTATGGACAAGGAATTCATCGATGAGATGGGACGCGCCGGAGTGGCAGCGGTGAATCTTGCCGTGGACTGCGTGGCCCCTCGAAAAGGCCTGCCGAAGGCCTTAATGGCAATCGAGTCCCAGTTCAGGTATCTGGTCGAGCGGCAGAAGGAGTATGGGTATCTGCTTTTCTTCAACATCAATATCTGTCGGACGAACATCAAAGATGTGAGATTGCTTACTGAAATTGCGCATCAGAACCATATAGGCACCGATTACCACTTGAACGAACCGCCGCACGGATTTGTGGATCTGGAACATTACAGGCACATGGAAAATGAGCTCTGGGTTACGCCGGATAAATACGACGAAGTGGATGAACTCCTCGACTGGATTATCAGCAAGCAGCTCGAGGGTTGGCCCATGGTTAACTCCGTGGAACATTTGAAGACGTTCAAGGAGCGCATGAGGGGGCTTGTGCGCCCCTGGGAATGTCGCGCGGGTAGGAACGGAGGCCTGATCAGGCCGGACGGGACGCTTTCACCCTGCTTTGATATGATTACCTATGAACACGATTGGGGCCGAATCTGGGAGCACCGCTTCGATCGCGAGGAACTTGAAAAACTCAAAGAGAAGTGCAGGCCGCTCTGCTCTTCCACGTGCTACCATACCGTGGGCCACTACTATCACCTTTCGTCCGTTCCTCAGTGGGTGTTCAAACACATGCGCGTGGGCTGATAGGGGTTCGTCTTCAAGCGCCTACCTTCGTTGCCCTTCGGCCTGTTCTTACTCAGCGTACTATAGTACGCCTCCGTAGCCCAGGCCTCGGAGCGCCTCGGTATGCATCTTGAATCCAAACCCCTATCGGCGAGAATTACAGGTAAGAGCAACTGCAGGTTGAGGTAAGAACAAGAACGAAGGTTGAGTAGGACGGAGAAAAACTTAACCTTTGCTTTAGTCCTTACCTCAACCTGCTTTATCCTTTTTAAACGCGGGAGGATACCAAGCTGCATTCGAGCATAGAGCGAGGCGCTCAAGCCATGGCGAACGGAGGCGTACTTAAAGTACGTCGCAGTGAGACAGGGCGCCGGCAACGAAGCTATATGTTTGAAGGCAGCTTGGTATCACCAGTCGCCGGAGGAGCCTCCTCCGCCGAAATCTGCCCCCTCCCCCTGAGAAGCCGCCTCCACCACCAAATCCGCCGCCTCCTCCGAAGCCGCCACCAAATCCGCCGCCCCAGAACCCGCCGCCTGTAAACGGCCCCCGGCCGCCTCTCCCGCCATGTGAGGAAAAGCCTCCCGCGAACAGCAGGCTCATGATTAGACCGGCAAAGAGGCCTACCACACCGAGACCGGCAAGCGCAACGAGAGACAGCCCCGAAAATGCGATGTGCCCCACGATGGGCAATCCCACGGCTCCGGCCGCTCCTCCGAGTATTCGAGACATCGATCCCAGGAAGATCAGGGCCACAAACAGAAAAATGAGAAGACCAAAGATAGGCGGCGCACTCTTCCTGGAGTGACGAAGGTCTTGCTTTTGAGGTCCATACTCGCCCTTGACTGCGGACATGATGGCGCGCAACCCTGTGGTCAAGCCGGCATCAAAGTCGCCTGCTTTAAAGCGAGGCGTGATCTCGTTCCTGATAATCCTGCCTGAGACGAGATCTGTCAGCCTTCCCTCCAGGCCTCTTCCGACTTCAATCCGAATTTTTCGTTCCTTTCCGGCGATCAGGAGAATCACCCCGCTGTCGAGACCTTTCCATCCTATTCTCCAGGCCTCGGCAACTTTTATGGAGAATTCCTCCAGGCTCTCGCCTTCAAGCGTGGGCACGGTGAGGACCGCTATCTGCGTCGATTCATTCGTCTCGAACTCGGTGAGCATCTTCTCCGTTTCCTGGACGGTGCGCGCGGAAAACAGATGCGCATAGTCGTTGACATGAGCTCTCAGCGGCGGCACATCGAGCGCCTCCGCCTTGAACGGAAGGAAAGCGATAAACAGAATGAGTGCGAGCACGCGCATGTTCGGCATGTTGAGGGCTCCCGGGCTCGTTAGAACTTCACCTTCGGCGCCACGCGAGCTCCTTCGTCAGCTTTGAAGGGTTCCTTGCGTGTAAGATGGAGCAGGATCGAGTTGGTGAGCGAGTTGGGAAAAGTTCTGATGCTCGTGTTAAATTCCTGCACCGCTTTATTATAACGAACCCTTGCCACATTTATGCGGTTTTCAGTACCCTCGAGCTGGTTCTGCAAATCCAGAAAGTTCTGGTTCGCTTTCAGGTCGGGGTATTTTTCGACCACCACGAGCAGCCTGGACAGAGCCCCTCCCAGCTGACCCTGGGCCTGCTGAAATTTTTCGAATGCCTGCGGATCGCCGAGCATCTCCTTTGAGAGCTTCACGGAACCGGCTCTGGAGCGAGCTTCAGTCACAGCCGTTAATGTGTCACCCTCGTATTTCGCATAAGCCTTCACCGTCTCTACCAGGTTCGGAATCAGATCGGCTCTCCTCTGGTAGGCTGCCTCAACATCGGCCCAGGCAGCGAACACCGCCTCTTCCTGCGCCTGCATTGTGTTATAGCCGCAACCCGAAAGGGCTCCCACCAGTGTGACGAGGCATAGAGCAGTAATAGCGAATTTCATAGGCCCTCCTTTTATTTTCACAGGCACTCCGGCTGCGTCACTTCATTATACATCAGCTGCCAGCCTCTGTCATCGTGGGCGAATTGCCGTTTCACCGATCACCGATCACTGATCACCGGTTATTTGCTGCCTGTGGCACTTGTGGTATAGTGTAGCAGCGCTCTTCCGGAGGCTTCGATGATTTACACCGTCACGTTGAACCCTTCTCTTGACAGGATCGTCGACATAGACGAGCTCATATACGATGACGTGAACAGGATCCTCAAGGAAAAACGGCTGGTGAGCGGCAAGGCAATTTATGTGGCGCGAGTCATAAGAGGACTCGGCGGACAGACTGGCGTCGTGGCCGCCTCTCAGAGCGAAAGGTACCATATCGTCCCACCGAAGGTGAATGTTAAGAGTCAGATGGGGGCAGGCGATGCGCTGGTGGGTGGACTTGTATACGGGCTCAGTGCGGGTTCAAGCTTCGTGGACGCGCTGACGTTGGGCGTCGCGTGCGGCACCTCATCCACGCTGAATGCGGCCGGCACCTTCCCTTCGCGGGATGAGGTTGAAACTATCAGGAAAGAAGTTTTAGTTAAAACTATTTAATTTACTTGTCACAGTTCTTATTTTATAGTATATCGTTTACAGGTTACATACAACCGGATTTAGAAACACGAAGTAAAACTTACAAAAGAAAGGAGGTGAAACAAATGAAAAAGCTATTGGCGTTATGTATAGCTATCACTTTTTTTGCAGGCTTTGCACTGGTCGGTTGCGGTCCTTCATCGCCTCCGCCGGCAAAAGAGGAAGCAAAGCCGGCACCTCCTCCTGCGCCAGCTCCGGAAAAGGCTGCTCCAGCACCGGAGAAGCCTGCAGAACCGGAAAAAGCACCAGCTCCAGCACCAGCTCCAGAAAAGAAGTAAAACTGCAGCATTTAAGGGGGGTATATCCACCATCGTGGATATACCCCACATTATGAGGAGGTGTACCCTATGAAGAAAAGTTGTCTTGGGCTCCTGTTGGTGACGCTCGTTGTGGCATTTTCCCTTGCTGGTTGCGGTTGTTTCATACAAGCCCAGAAGGGTGAGGCTCCTCCACCGAAACCACCTGAGGCGCAAAAAATGGCGCCCCCGGAAGAAAAGAAGGCAGTCGTAGTGCCGCCGCCTGCACCACCACCCGCGCCCGCGCCGCCAGCGGCAGTTCCAGCCCTGGCCAGTATTTATTTTGATTTCGACAGGTACAACATCAGGCCTGGTGATGCAGAAATTCTGAAAAAGAATCTTGACTGGCTGAAGGCTAACGCCAACACCAAAGTAAAAATTGAAGGAAACTGCGACGAAAGAGGTACCGTTGAGTACAACCTGGCCCTCGGTCAGAAAAGGGCAGATGCCGCAAAGAATTACCTTGTCGGTCTTGGCGTAGATGGGAAAAAGACTCGACACGATCAGCTATGGTAAGGAAAGGCCGGTCTGCACAGAGCACAACGAGGCATGCTGGGCTCAGAATAGAAGAGACGCTTTCGTACCGATCAAGTAAGTTGGGTGAGAACAAAGGGGGTAATCCCGTTACCCCCTCTTTTATCTCCACCGTTCAAGAGTTATCCAACGTCCTACTCCTGCAGGAATCAGAAAAAAAAGAGATAGAAAAAGTCGGACAGGTTTATCCCTTCAGGATTTCCCGGTTCTATGCCGGGTTGATCGATCCGGGAAATCCCCTCTGTCCCATACGCTTGCAAGCGGTCCCATCAATCAGGGAGTTGAAGGCCGGCGGTGTGCCTGATCCCCTTGATGAGGCAGCCATAGGCGCTACCCGCTCTTTCCTGAAACGATACCCCGGCAGAGGCGTGTTTCTGGTAAGCTCGGAATGCGCTATGTATTGCAGGTTTTGTAACAGGAAGCGCGCCGTGGGCAAAGCGCCCGCCTGGGAAGAATCGACGGAAGAAACATTTCGGTATCTGGAGAAGAACGATGAGATATCGGAGGTTATCTTGTCCGGCGGCGATCCCTTCATGCTTGCGCCGGAGCGATTTACCTACGTCCTGGAACGGCTCCGTTCAATCAAGCGGATTGACGTTGTCCGTATCAGCACCCGGTTCCCCGTTGTCAATCCGGAAGGCATACGGCGGGAACAGTTAAGGCAGATTAGCAAGCACGGCCCTCTCTGGATAGTCATCCATGTGAACCACCCGAAGGAGGTGACCAGCCAATTCATGCAGGCTGTCTCCATGCTCAGAGGCGCCGGGGCAATACTGGTGAGCCAGACGGTTCTTCTTCGCGATGTCAACGACTGTCGCCACATCCTGTCAGAACTCTTTCGACGGCTCGTGCGCCTTGGAATAAAACCCTATTATTTATTTCAGCTTGATGATGCGCAGGGTGCTCAGCATTTCAAAGTTACATTGAGTTCCGGCTCAGCGCTTATGAATGAGTTGCGCAAGAGTCTCTCCGGGCTTTGCATCCCGCAGTATGCGCTGGACATAACCGGAGGGGTTGGGAAAGTGCCCCTGGAACCGAGTTATATTGTCAGGAAAAAAGGGAGCGACGTGATCCTCCGGAACCAGACCGGTGAAAAAGGCGTGTACAGGGATAATGGGCGGAAAAGTCGCTGCACGAACTGCGGACTGTGCGGGAAAACAGGAAAAAGATAAAGAAGGCAGAGAGAATCAGGTAAGAACAGAGAAGGTAGAGGTAAGAACAGAGACGAAGGTAGAGGTAAACGCAAATGCAGGCAGAGGAAAGAGCAGAAGAAGGTAGAGTAAAGAAAAAAATCTCTACCTTTGCTTTAGTATTTACCTGTTTTTAGTTCTCTCTCAACCTTAACCTCAACCTTTGCTTCAGTTCTTACCTGTCTTATTCTGTCTTACTCTGCAGTTCTAGTCGGGCCGAATATTGCCCTCATGTAGCAGTATGCCGAATAGACACTGAAACAAAGAGCAGCGTAAATTATATAAAGCCCCAACTGGTGCATCGGACCGTGGCCCGCTGGTATGACGTAATGAAAAGAGGGAGAAGGGGTGATGTGGCCGAAGAGCACGCAGGAGATCCCGATGATCTGTAGTGTCGTCTTCAGTTTGCCTGCAAATGACGGAAAGATCGTGACACCTTCTACAGCGTAAAAGGATCGCAGTCCGTTTATGAGGAACTCCCTGCAGACGAGCACGATCGTCACCCATAATGGAACGAGTCCGTACGCGGAGAGCGTTATCAGCACTGAGGAGACGAGGAGTTTGTCGGCTATAGGGTCGAGGTAGAGGCCCAGTCTCGTGGTCATGCTCAGACGGCGGGCAAGCCAGCCGTCAAGCCCGTCCGTTATCCCGGCTATGATGAAGAGAATGCATGAGGCTCTCAGATACGTATCTTTCTGAAAACTGATCAGAAGAATGATAACCGGGATGAAGAGAATTCTGAGCATACTCAGCCTGTTCGGCAGCGTCCACACAGATGTCTTCTCATCCTTTTGATTCACTGGGAGTTCTTCAATTTGTCGTAACGCAGCTTTACCTGCTTGACATAGTTGACTGTTTCACCTATCGGCGGAACTGTCATGTTGTGCTGGATTACCTTTGAGGGGCCCGCATTGTAAGCGGCAAGCACCAGTTCGAGATCGCCCCTGAACATCTCCTGGAGCAGTTTCAGGTAGCGGGCTCCGGCGCGTATGTTCTCGTCAGGATCAAACGGGTTTTTCAGTTGCACAATCTGCGCGGTATCAGGCATGATCTGCATAAGACCTTGCGCACCCTTGCGGGATATGGCCGCCGGATTACTATTCGATTCTGTCATCATGACAGCTTTTACAAGTGCAGGGTCAAGGCCGAAAGCCTGGGCATGTTGATTGATCAGGCCGTCATACTGGTTTGTATTGCCACCCCTGGCCGGCAGTTCTTTCACCGCATCTCTAACGAGGATGTGATACCCCTTATTGACGGCGGGTTTGATATTGGTGATGTGATAAACACCTTCTGCATCGACGTAGCCGTACACCCCGCAAAAAGCCGTGAGCGGCAGCAAAACGCCGAGAATCGACAGCAGTATGCCCAGAAACATAGCACTTATTCTCTTAAAATTATGCGGTCTTGTCAAGTTTACCCTTTCGCAACACAACTAAAACTAGTATAATTATCGGCCAGTATGACTGTAAACAAAGGGATCCTCTACGTATTAGCCACACCAATCGGCAATCTCAAGGATATCACCGTCCGGGCGATAGAAACTCTGCAAGAATCAGACCTGGTAATCGCAGAGAACCGTGAGCGTGCCCTGAAGTTGTTGAGTCACCTGCAGATACACAAACCTATAGTAACCATCAATTCATACAACGAGGAGCGAAAGGCCCAGAGTATCGCGCAGGAAGTCAGCGGCGGTAAGCAATGCGTGTTGATTTCAGGTGCGGGGACGCCGTGCATTTCCGACCCGGGCGACGCCGTTGTCCGAAAGTGCCATGAAATGGGGCTCGATGTGAAGGCTTTGCCCGGACCTTCGGCAGTCATAGCAGCTCTTTCGATCTCAGGGTTGTCTCCTGACAGGTTTTTCTTCTACGGTTTCCTGCCGCAAAAAAAGGGAAAGAAAAGAAAGATACTCGAGGAACTGATGTCGCGTCCGTTTCCCGCGGTCTTTTTCGAGTCGCCCCGAAGGCTTGTCGGCACATTGAAAGAGATAAGCGAGATAGCTCCGGACAGGCAAGTCGTTCTTGCAAAAGAGATAACTAAGATGTATGAGGAGCTTGTGCGCTGTCGAGCGGACGAATGTGCCGATCACATCCCTGAAGAAGTGAGGGGCGAATACACGGTCATAGTAGCCGGAGACTTAAGTAAGAGCAAAAAGGCAGGTAAGGACTACAGCGAAGGTAGAGGTAAGGACTGGAAGAAAGATAGAGGTAAAGACACCCCGGCGCAGGAAAAAGATGAAGCAGGTTGAGGTTAAGGTTGAGAGAGGAACATACAATCTATTAAGACGGCAACTAAATACCGGAACACCTTTTGCAGCCGTCATTCCGGCGGACGCCGGAATCCAGTCATCTCTGGATGCCGGATCGAGTCCGGCATGACGAACTATTTAGTTGCCGTCTTAATAAAAAAAGATCCAAGCGGGTTTTGTCTTTCTTAACCTTAACCTTAACCTGTCCTGCCTTTACCTGTGTTGTACCTTAACCTTCGCTTTAGTTCTTACCTCTACCTTTTTTTGTCTTTACCTGTCTTCTCACGCTTCTCTTGTTATGATATAGGTGGCCAGTTCCAAAAGCGCATCTTTGTATAGTGATGCGGGGAAGAGCGCCAGGTACTCTCGGGCTTTATCGATATGTTCCTCTGAAACCTTCGCTGTATATTTGAGCCCGCCGTACCTTTCAATTATCTCCTTAACCTTTTGAAAATCTTTCTTGCTGGTCTTACGCTTCTGTAAAGCTGCCATTATAATTTCATGCTCGTCGGCCTTGGCGTATCCCAGCGCGTGAATAAGCGGGAGCGTCACTTTGCCTTCCTTGAAATCGATGCCGGTATCCTTACCCAGCGTTGAATCGGTGGAGACATAATCGAGGAGGTCATCCTTGAGCTGAAAGGCCATGCCAAGGTGATGGCCGAATTCCCTTAGCGCTGTGCGTTTCTCTACATCGACATTGCCGAGGATGGCTCCTATTTCACACGCCGCAGCTAAGAGCACGGCGGTCTTGCCGTCTATCACCTCGTAATAATCCTTCTCAGTCGTGTTGATGTCCGAGGTCCTGAGAAGTTCCATGATCTCGCCCTCGGCGAGCCTGGTTGTGGCATTCGCCATGACCTTCAGAATTTCCGCATTCTGAGTCTGTATCATGAGATCAAAGGATTTCGTGAAGAGGAAATCACCCACCAGCACACTGGGCTCATTTCCCCAGATGGTATTTGCAGTTAACCTGCCCCTCCTTGTTTTTGCATTGTCAATAACATCGTCGTGCATAAGGGTGGCGGTATGAATAAACTCGATGATCGCCGCATACGGTATGTGTCGGTCGTCCTTGACGCCACAGACCTTCGCCGATAAAATCACAAGAATCGGCCGTATCCTTTTTCCGCCTGATTTGACAATGTGCTGGACAACTTGCTTGATGAACGTGACCTTCGTGGTGAGCAGTCCGTCGATGGACTGCTCAAGTTGTGCCAGGTCTTGACTAATGACGTCGGTTATATTTGCCATCACCACTCTTTACAGGTAGTACGATGCTACTTCGTCTGTATACTTCCCGTCTTCATAGATGCACAAGGGTGGTTCCACCTTCATCTCGACGCCTCCGCCCTTCATGCATTCGATAAGAAAGAGGTTCGCCGGTTCATTGCTTCTTGGGTGGACCAGTCTCACGCGGCGAGGTTCAATGCCATGCGCTGTTGCGGCTGAGACAACTTCCGCAAGTCGCTTGGCGGGGTAGATAAGATAAAGCCGCCCCTTCGTATACAGCAGAGAAGCTGCAATACCGAAAAGAGAGTTCAGGTCAAGAAGAGATTCATAACGAGCCAGGTGGCGCGAATCCTGCGGGCTTTTTCGCCCGCTATCCCTTTTTACGTAAGGTGGATTTGAGACGATCACATGAAATGGTCTGCTGAACTTCTCTTTGATCGTCCTGGCATCGCCGAGTAGGATCTGGACGTTATCGCATCCATTGAGGCGGACGTTCCGCTCTGCGAGACTAAAGAGCTCTTTCTGAATTTCGACGCCCACCATGCTGTTACCGGGATACTGCTTCGACATGTATATGGGTATGATACCACAGCCGGTGCCGATATCCAACATTCTTTCCTGCTTCTTCAAAGTGACGAAATTGGCCAACAGGATAGGATCGAGAGAGAATCGGTATGTCCTCTTTTGTTGGAGAAGCTTCAATCTTTCCCGGCAGAGCACAGTAAGTGTTTCGTCGAGAGCCGGACGCTCACGCATATTTGTGGAAGACGAGACCTGTGAGTATCTTCGGAAAGAAGTAGGTTGATTTAGGAGGCATGTAGAGACCGTGCTCAGCTACATCTCTAACCTCTTCAACGGTCGTGGGAGGGACAAACAGGGCAAGGTCGTACGTGCCCTCGTTTACCAGACGGACAGCTTCCGGCGCCTCATTCACAAAGGAGATCTCTTCTTCCCCGATTCCGAAGAGCCCCTTTAAGAGACCTGCATGCGCCACATTTACGCTCAACTTTCTTAAGGTCGCGGGAGTATTCTCATCGGTAAAAAACGGTTTTTCCTGAGAGAGGACGTACACGTGCGCTTTATCCTCTTTGTGGAATAAGCCGAAGGAAGGGTTTGGGCTTGATGCCAGGCTGCGGACGATCTTCTTAAGCCCGTCAGAGCCTTCAAAGGCAACCTTATCCACCCGGAGAACGTCTTTTGCGGCATCAAGGAGCTGGCCGAGTGTCTTGCCCGATCGCAACTTTGCAATTCTGTGGTAGGGAAGTATAACGATCCCTTCCGAATACATATCCGTCAAGTACATGGCCACGTAAGGGAGCCCAAGTTTAAAGGCGACGCTTAGCCTGTGGTGGCCGTCCGCAATGTATAACTTCTTGCCCTCCATCAAGGCAGCGAGATCGCTTATTTGGCTGCTTACTCTCATTCTGTAAAACCGATTTATGATCGAGAGTTCGTCCGTGAAGGAATAGATCAGCTCTTTTTCGGAGGAAGCAATACATTTTTCGATCTTCATCTGTTTGTCATCATAGAGAGCAATAATCAGACTGGTAAAAACGCCGAGCCTTTGTATGAGCCTCTCTCTGTCCTCCCGCGCTGCCTTGCGGGTCTGCTCGTGGGTAAGAATATTCTCCGGACTCAGCTTCACGAGCGGTATGAGGCCGCGGCGCATGTGCGTTATCCCGTCAACCAGGAACTCCTGTTCATACATGTAGATCGTTTCAGGTTGATCAAGGATCACTATCTCCTCGCGGAGCCACTCCTGCAGTGTCCTCGCCGCTTCGTCATATTCGGTTGTGGAGGGTGTTGCAATCGGAAGCTCCAGGCGGACAGCATTGTACACGCTTCGATGATAATAGGCCGAAGGGTCAGTTATAATGTCATAAGGCGGACAGACGCATCGGCTGATGTCGTCGATCTTTTTATCGTTGTAAATCAGGCCTTTAAATGGTCGTATCGAGGGCTCAGCCATAGTGGATTTATGTAACACAGGGACCAGTGGTTGTCAATCGCGGTCCCGACCGCTGTCCCGACCGCCGGCAAAGCCGGCTTAACGACCGGCTCTGATGAGTCTCAAGGCCCTTTAGGGCCGGGCTATATATTTAAGCAAAGTATCAGACGAGCGATAATTACCATGGAAGCGGCATCAACGGCCGCTACGGGCATCTGGAGGCCTGACGATCGGTCGAAGGATGTTTCACTGGACGAGCTTTGTAGGGGGCTACGTGCGGATACCACTGTCAAACCTCAATATGCAGCGGAAGGTATTGTTACCTCCTTTGGTAATAACGTTCTTTTTTGTCGCTTGCACGTTGCTTTCATATCGGGGCCTCATTACCCAGAAGATGGCCATAGAGGACATCTTCTCCGGCCGCTTTCGCAGTTACCAGAGCAGCACCGATATCATCGGACAAATCAGCCAGATCCATGCGAATTTCTACAAGATGCTGAGCTTTGTCAATGCGGGCTATAAGAAAGCCCAGATAGAGGAATTTGCAAAAAATCAGATCAATGCTATTGACAACACCTCTGCACTCATGCAGAAGATGGTGAGTGACAAGGCCACCGACGCAGGCTCGAAAACGCATTACCAGCTTGCCGTGGCAAGACTTGTCGAATACAGGGCAGTTGTCTCGCCGATTGCGAACGTGGCGGTTTCAGATCATGCGGCAGCCGCGCGCGATATGCTGGCTGCGGAGCCGAAATTCGAGGCCGTGATGAAGGCCCTGCGGGATCTCCTGCATCACGAGTATGTTCTGAGCGAGAAGAGTTATCACACAGCCATGGCTGGCGCCAATTCTGTGTCGCAAGCTTTTGTGATTGTGGCGATCATTGCCTTCGCAGCTTCGCTTGTCATGAGCCTTTACGTCGCGAGGCTCCTCCTGGCCCCCATCAGGAAAGCGATCTCTATGATTGAGCAGATGACGAAAGGCGAATGGAACCTCACGAAAAGGCTCGAGATAGAGACGAACGATGAGATCGGAACACTTTCGCAGTGGTTTAACAGATTTGTCGGCGAATTGCACGGTATAGTGAGTAAGATGTCCGAGGTGACAAATCTGCTGGCCTCTGCTGCAGCGGAACTCTCCATGGTATCCCTGGAATCGGCGCAGCGCGCCGAGAGGCAGAGCAGTGAAACGACGCAAATAGCCACTGCCATAGAAGAGATGAGCCAGGCCGTGACAGAAGTTGCAAGAAACTCAGAAGCAACATCAGGGCTCGCCACGAAGACTATGGAAGTGGCCGCAGAAGGTCGCAAGGTTGTCACAAGCGTGCTGGAAGGCATGGGCCGTATTGAGCAGACGGTGAGGGAGGCGGGAACTGTTGTTGCGGCGCTCGGTAGAAGCTCGAGTCAGATCGGAGACATTGTCGGCATTATCAACGATATTGCCGATCAGACAAACCTGCTCGCGCTCAATGCCGCCATAGAGGCTGCTCGCGCGGGTGATGCAGGACGGGGTTTTGCCGTTGTGGCAGCCGAAGTACGAAAGCTTGCTGAACATACGACCAGCGCAACCAAACAGATCAGAGTGGTGATCGAGACCATCAAGACCGATACAGCGGTAGCCGTCTCTTCCATGGATGCGGGCACTAAAGAGGTTGCCCAATGGGCCCGGCTGACGCATGGCGCCGCAAAAGCTCTGGATGACATTGTTGATATGGTGCGGCAGGTAGGCCAGAAGATCAATGAGATTGCCATTGCCGCCGCAGAGCAATCGGCGACCACTGATGAGATCGCGAGAAATACGGACTCGGTCTCCAGGCTCACCACTGAGCTGGCCGCAGCTTCGGAACAGTCGGCGGCATCAGCCAATGAACTATCGCGTCTGGCCGAAGAGCTCAAGTCAACAGTAGGACGCTTTACTACGTGATACCGATTTCCTTCAAGCGTATACCTTCGTTGTCGCTGCGTCGCTCTCCTCGACGTACCAAAGTACGCCTCCGTCGGCTCCTCGCTGCCGCCTCGGTCTCCACTTGAATAAATCGGTATCATTCCTAGGATTGACCGGCCGGTTTCATTGGTTCCATTAGTTCAAGGTGCTTTCAACCAATGAAACCCATGGACCCTTAGACCAGTTCAACTCTTCGATGGTTCAGCATATTCTCGGAAATTGATCACTGGCAAGTATTTCGATCACGCGCCTGACACCGAACGGATTTTGCATAAGAACCCGGCCCGGCCGCTCGTGTGTGACCTGACCTATAACTGTTGCAGAACGGCCATACACATGCTTTCGCATGACCTCGAGGATGCGTTCCGTCTCTTCCTTCGCGATCACGGCAACAAGCTTGCCCTCGTTGGCCAGGTAGAGGTAGTCAAGGCCGAGCATCTCGCATGCCCGTTCCACCGCGTCGGAAACAGGAATCCTCCCCTCCTCGATCTCTATCCCGACCTTTGAGCTCTTTGCTATCTCGTTAAGAGTGGTGGCGAGCCCTCCCCTGGTTGGGTCCCGCATAGTATGGATACCTGAGCCGGCTCCAAGCATCTCCTGTACAAGGCCGTTCAATGGAGCGACATCGCTCCTGATCGAACTCTTGAATTGAAGTCCCTGTCTTTGGCTGAGAATCGTAACGCCGTGATCACCCACAGTGCCGCTGACGATAACACTGTCTCCGGGTTGTGCGTTGCTCACCGAGACAGCGACGTTTCTTGCCACCGTGCCCACGCCTGATGTACTTATGAAAAGTTTGTCCGCTGCGTGCCTTTCCACGACTTTCGTATCACCGCAGACAATGGTAACTCCTGCCTCGTCCGCTGCTGCGTGCATTGAAGAGACCACCCTTTCAAGTTCACGAATAGGAAGGCCCTCTTCAATGATGAATCCTGCACTCAAATGAAGAGGTCTGGCGCCTCTCATGGAAAGATCGTTTACAGTCCCGCACACGGCAAGTCTTCCGATGTCTCCCCCGGGAAAGAAAATCGGTTTTACGACGTAGCTGTCCGTGGTGAAGGCGAGAAGGCCTTCCGTGGATTCGAAAAGGGCTGAGTCTTCGAGCGGCGACAGCATAGCGTTCCCAAAATGACGGAGAAAAATGTTCTCTATGAGCTCATGGCTGAGCAGCCCGCCGCTTCCATGACCGAGTAGTATCAGTTCTTCATCCATGCTCAACCGACGTCATCAGTAACATAGCATGACCAGTGAGCAGTGATCAGTGATCAGTAATCAGTGATCAGACCAGTGACCAGCATTCGGTAGCAGTAGCCAGTGACCAGTGACCGGTAAACAGTGAGCAGTGACGCAGTAAAAGAATGCTGCTCCGATAGCGGGCAGGTCACTCTTTTCGCCCCTGGAACACCCGCGACGGGTACCCGACCCCGGACCCTGAATACTGATAATACGCTGCGCACGTTCCTTCTGCCGATACCATGCACGGCCCGATGGGCCGCAGGGGATTGCAGACCTGACCGAAGAGCGGACAGTCGTTCGGCTGCATGACGCCCCGTATAACTTCTCCGCAATGGCATCCTTCGGGTTGGAGAGTCTCCCCGGGGTCGACCTGAAAGATTCTCTTTGCATCGAAGCGCTGATACTTGTCTCCGAGGACGAGCCCGCTGTCCGGTATCGTACCGAGGCCTCTCCACCGGGCATCAGCACTCTCAAAGACCTGCTCCATCACGGCTTGCGCTGTAACGTTACCGGATGTGGTCACGCTTCTCCTGTAGGTATTGATTACCTCAGCGCGCTGCGATTCGTGCTGCAACACTATCTCCTCGATTGCCCAGAGAACGTCTGCCGGCTCAAAACCGGCCACCGCCGCAGGAATGTGATACCTTTGTGCGAGAAAATCCCAGGCGTGCAAGCCAACCACTGTGCTTACGTGACCCGGGCAGAGAATGCCGGAGAGGTTGATCTCTTTTGCATCGAGTATTGCCCGCATGGCCGGAGGTGTGATCTTGTGCATGGAATAGATATAGAAGTTTGTGAGGCCTCGTTTTGCAGCCTCCAGCACAGCGGCGGCGACCGTCGGGGCAGTGGTCTCGAAACCCACACCCAGGAAGATGATCGGACGCTCCGGATTATTCTGTGCAAAATCGAGAGCATCGAGCGGTGAGTAAACGACTTCAACGGCGGCTCCCCCGGCACGCGCTGTTTGAAGGCTGCCATGGCTGCCGGGAACCTTCAGCAGGTCACCGAAGGTAGTGATTATGGCCTGCGGCACCTGTGTGAGCGCGATGGCATAGTCCATGTCTGCCTGGTCGGTGACGCAGACCGGGCAACCGGGCCCAGAAAACATCCGGATGGTTTCAGGCAGCAGCTCGCGTATGCCGAATCTGCAGATGGCGTGTGTGTGGGTGCCGCAGAACTCCATTATCCTGAGAGGAGTCCGTGAAAGGCGCGCAATATGTGCTGTGAGTTTGCGGACAAGTTCCGGATCGCGGAAGGACTTATTCAATTGCATCCGTGTCGTCGATTTCCGCCAATGTCCTGAGGAGCCTGAGAGTCTCCTCTGCCTCTTCTCTGTCTAATACGCTGATCGCATAACCTGCATGCATAACCACGTAGTCCCCGACTTGTGCTTCGGGTGTGAAGAGCAGGCTCACGCGTGTGGCAACTCCGCCGAGATCCGCCTCAGCCATGGTCTCTTTGATCGTGGTAATAAGCGCAGGAACAGCAAGACACATAGTCATATACTATACGACATAGAGTGGGTGCGCACAACCTTAGAGACCAGGAAAAAGATGAAGCAGGTTGAGGTTAAGGTTGAGAGAGGAACAGGAAGAAGATAAAGCAGGTTAAGGTTGAGGTTGAGAAAAAAGTATGCAAAGAAAAATCTTACGCTTCTTCTGTTTTTAGTCTTAACCTTAACCTTTGCTTTAGTCTTTACCTGCAGCTCTCCTGCCTGCTACTGCTGCTTGCCCCAAGGATATTCCGCCGTCGTTGCATGGCACCTGGCGGTGGAGCAGGACTTCGAGCCCGGCTTCGCGCAAAAGCGGCACGGTGCGGCTCAGAAGAAGCCTGTTCTGGAAACAGCCGCCGCTCAATGCCACCCTGGCAATCCGCTTCTCGCTTGCAGCGCGCGCGGCAACGTCGCAGATCAACCGGGCAACCGTCTCGTGGAATCTCAGGCCGATCTCGCTGACGGGTATTCCGGACGCGATATCGTTCAGTATCGCTTCCAGTAAAGGGCGCAGGCGCACCTCCCATACACCGTCTATTATTTCCAAGCCGTATGCATAGCTTTGCGCTTCTCCCTCCTGTCTCGACGCCATTTCAAGCTCTATGGCAGCTTGTCCTTCAAAGGTAATAGCTTTGCGAATATTGAGCAAGGCGCTCACCGCATCGAAGAGACGGCCGCACGATGACGTCAAAGGCGTATTGATGCTCTGTTCCAGCTGACGGAAAATGAGGTTACGCTCCTCTTCAGTGATGTCGCGGACAAAGGGCAGATCCGGTAGATGGCCCAACAGACGGTGAAGGTATGCTATGGCGAGCTTGTAGGGTTTCCTGATCGCAGCCTCACCGCCGGGCATGGGAAGCGGCTCTATACGTCCTATCCGTTCGAATCCGTCAAGACGGGCGATCAGGAACTCTCCACCCCACACGGTCCCGTCAGGGCCAAATCCGGAACCATCAAACGCTACACCGATCACCGGCTCCACGATCCCATTATCCGCCATGCATGAGGCTATGTGAGCGTGATGGTGCTGTACGCCGACGGTCGGAATCGCTTTCTTCATTTCAAGCGCGTAGCGTGTGGACAGGTAGTCCGGATGGAGGTCGTGCGCTATCAGTTCCGGGGTGATCCTGAAGAGCTTCTTATAGAGATCTATTGTTGCCTCAAAATGATCGACTGTTTCGATGTTTTCAAGATCGCCTATATGCTGGCTCACAAAAGCATACTGTTCACGCGTGAGGCAGAAGGTACTCTTCTCCTGGGCGCCTACCGCCAGCAGTGGAATGGACTCAAAGGGCAATCTGATAGGGAAGGGCGCATAGCTTCTGGCCCGGCGTAACGGCTGAGGCTTCTTCTCTATTAATGGGACACTCGCCGTCGCCCCCTCCGTCAGCAAAGCTGCCAGAGCCTCCCCCTCTCGCTCGCCGTGCTCGCTACATTGATTTCCACTGGTTTTCCATTGGAAATCAATGACCATGTATACACTGTCGTCGTAGCGCGAATAGATATCCCGATCGTGAAGGAGAAAATAATCAGCGAGACCTTTGAGCCGTATCTTCGCCTCATCGTTATCCTTGGCTATCGGCTCTTCGGTCATGTTGCCGCTCGTCATAACGAGGGGCCGCGAAAAATCGGAAAGAAGAAGAAGGTGGAGCGGGGTGTAGGCAAGCATGGCCCCAAGGTACATGTTCAATGGCGCCACAGTGCGCGCTATGCGCGAACCTTCGCGCCATAGCAGAAGCACGATGGGCGCGTGCGGGGATGAGAGCAGCGCCGCCTCTTCATCACCGCAAAAGCATTCTCTCTTCACCTCGTCAAGATCTCTCATCATGACGGCAAAGGGTTTGTCCGGCCGTCGCTTACGCTTCCTTAAAGAATCGACAGCCTTTTCATCGCAGGCATCGCAGGCGAGATGAAAGCCTCCAAGACCTTTGATAGCGATAACAGAGCCGCAAGCGAGCAGACGCGCCGCCTCGGTGATGGCGTCATTGCACACTATCCGTTCTCCGTTTGCATTCTCCAGCCAGGCTCGGGGACCGCACACCGGGCAACCGTTGGGTTGGGCATGAAAGCGGCGATTGAGCGGATCATCATACTCCTTTTTGCAGGCATCGCACATGCTGAACCTGGACATGGTTGTATTGGGCCTGTCGTACGGAATGTCAGAGATGATCGTGAAGCGAGGGCCGCAATTGGTGCAGTTGGTGAATGGATATCGGTATCTGCGATCGCGCGGATCGAAGATTTCGGCCGCGCATTCGCCGCATGCGGCTATATCAGGGGAGATGAGCTGATAGCCTTGATCCTTTTGGCTTTCTCTGATTTCAAAAGAGGTGTAGCCGTTCCCGACTGCCGATGTGACCCGAAGCTCTTCTATGTGCGCGAGGGGCGGAGCATCGCGGCGAAGACGCTCAATAAAACGGTCTATAGAATCGCCTGAGCCTTCGACTTCTATTTCAACGCCGCTGCTTGTATTGAGGACCCAACCGGTAAGACCGCACTCAGAGGCTAATCTGAATACGAAAGGGCGGAAACCTACGCCCTGGACGACTCCCCGGACGGATATGTGTCTCAGCCGGCGAGCTTCCGGAGCCACTCTATCCAACTGTTAAGACCCTCACCTGTCTTGCAGGAGACTTCGAATATGGGTGCATTGGCATTGACCGCCTTCACGCCTTTTTTAAATCGCTTCATATCGAAGTCAATGACAGACAGCGTGTCGATCTTATTGAGTACGAGCGCAGTTGCTGCAGAAAACATACCCGGATATTTATACGGTTTATCATCCCCTTCGGGTACTGAGGCGACCACGACCTTCGCGCTTTCCCCCAGCCGGAACTCGGCAGGGCAGACGAGGTTTCCCACGTTCTCCACAAAGAGAATGCGAGCATTCCTGAGGTCCAGTTCTTTGATGGCCTTTCGAATCATTGCCGCGTCGAGATGGCATGCGCCGCCCGTATTGATCTGGACCACCGGCACGTTCTTCTCACCCACCTTCTCTGCGTCGAAGGTCGATGCGATATCCCCTTCCACGACAGCAACGGGCAGGCCAAGCAGATCGATGGTCTTGAGTATGAGGCTCGTCTTACCCGCTCCCGGAGATGCCATGATGTTTACGGCGACCACACCAGCTTCATCAAAGAGTTTCTTGTTCTCGAGCGCCATCTGATCATTGGCATCCAGAATGTTTTTAACAATCTTGACCTTCATCAACAATCCTCCACTTCGATACTCTCGACGTAGCACTCCCGACCCTGCATGACCTCACCGCCCAGATTTCCGCATCGCGGGCAGGCCCAATCCCCCTGGTCCATTTTAAACTCGAAGCTACACTGGCTGCAGCGGATGTGAGCAGGAACCTTGAGGAACGTCAAAGCCGCGCCCTGAGCAGCCGTATCCGCGGCCACGACATCGAAACAAAAGCGAACAGAATCTTCGACAACGCCCGAGAGCTCTCCGAGCACAATCGTGATGCCTTTTACCGCGCGATCCGGGGCGCCTTTGAGGACTATGTCAACTATGTTCTGGGTAATTGCCAGTTCGTGCACGAGCTCCGTGTCGCCTCTCTATGCGGCCGGGCAGCCGGTATGATGACCGGGAAAAGTGCCAATAGTTACACCGAAGTATACCATGCAGGAGCATGAGTCTCAACCTCGCGCTCCCGAAAGCGCTGATCTTGCATTTGCCCACCTGTTATGCTTATGTTTAACTGCTGCATGCGAGAAGGCATGTGAGATCATATGCCACAATATCTGTGAAGGAGGCCATGCCGTGAAAGATATGACGACGTTGCACCTGAAGGTGCAGGAACTCTGTGACTGCTATGCGCAGACCGATCCTTTGAAAGAGATGTCGCTATTGAGCAAGGACACTGACAAGCAAGAAGCAGCACTTAAATGGATAGCTCTGGCCGTACTTCATGGCGTGAACATGGGAGCCAAACAGATCTCCATCTCAAAGGAAGACGGGAAGGTCACAGTGGTAGCGGAATACAGGGACGCTGAGTTACCGTCTCCGGGGTCAGATATCGGTAAGAGGGCTATCAAAGCCCTGCGGGAGATCACGCATATCGAGGAGAAGAAAGGAGAGCTGCCGCTGGCTTTGGGTATCCGCGACAGCAGCCTTGAAGTGAAGGTTAAAGTGAGGGAGCGTGACAACAGCGAGACGGTTACGCTGAAGTTCGGCAAATAGGTTTCGCGTGAAGGTCTATGTTTTTAACGGGAGCCCGCGAAAGGGCGGGAATATCGACATACTTCTTGCGCAGGCGGAAAAGGCGGTGAACACCGCGCCGCGCGGGGCCCTGACCGGCGATGAGAAGAGTGGAGATCATGCTGAATATGGGGGTCATGAATGGCGACGGTTTGACCTCAACAGCATGAATATAAGGCCTTGCCAGGATTGCGGCGGCTGCGAGCGTAGCGGCGTCTGCGTCATCAAGGATGACATGGTCCAGATACATCAGGCTCTGCGTGAGGCCGATAGAGTGATCCTTGCCTCCCCCGTTTTCTTCTTCGGTTTATCTGCTCAGATCAAAACAATGATCGACCGGTGCCAGGCTTTCTGGTGCGAAAAATATCTTTTGAAAAGACCTCTCCTCCGCGGGGCCCTTTGGAAGAAAAGGGCTTCTCCTTCTTGTCGGAGGAATGAAAAAAGAGATAGGCATACAGTGTTCAGAAACAACGGCGCGGGCTTTTTTCAGGACGATCAGCGTTCCTGAGGATGAGACACTGGGCTTTCTCGGCATTGACGAGAAGGGTGCCATAACCCGGCACGCGACTGCCCTCGACGATGTGTACCGTGCAACGGAAAGGCTTCTCAGCCCGGCGAAATAACACGGTAAGCTTCTTTACAGTACTGATCGGGTAATGAACGAAGAAAAAAAGTTCAGCAGCATTAAAGATGTCCATGTGGAGATTTGCCTCAACGAGGCTGTGGAATCAGCACAGACGACCGGCTTCGAAGAGGTAATCTTATCGGCCGGGTTTCCCGATTTTTCCGCATCCGCGATAGAGACCGGCGCTCGATTTATGGGGAAGTCGCTCTCGCTTCCGCTTCTGATCTCCCCGTTGACCGGCGGGGGCCGACTATCAGGAAAGATCAATAGAAATCTGGCTTTGGCGGCAGAGCAACTCGGGATCGCAATGGCCGTGGGATCGCAGAAACCGGCGCTGGAAGGGAACGCGGCGCGTGATTCGTACCTGATCCGGGAACATGCTCCGTCCGTCCCTCTTTTGGCGAATCTCGGCCTTGCTCACGTGAAAAAAGGTAAGGATTATCTGCTCAGCGCCGTCGAGTCCATAGGAGCCGACGCTATCGTCCTCTATGTGAATCCGCTCCAGGAGATACTTCAAAAGGAAGGAGAAGCCGACTATACGGGAGTTCTGGAGAAACTTGGTGAGGTACTTACAGACTTTCCGTATCCGGTTTTTCTCAAAGAGGTCGGTTTTGGCTTGCCGGACACGCTGCTCGCGTGGGCAGCTTCCCGTAAAGTTGCCGGCGTTGATGTGGCAGGATTAGGCGGCACCAACTGGGCACGTATCGAAGGAAAGATCAGAGGGCGCGATTTCGGCTTATTTGAGGCACTGGGAAGGCGAACGAAAGACGTGCTTACTGGCAGCCGGCAGGTGCCTCAGGGACGATCAGATACTCATCGCATCGGGCGGCATCCGGACAGGACTTGATATGGCAAAGGCTCTCTCACTGGGTGCGCACCTCGTATCCATGGCGCTCCCTTTCCTTAAATGGGCAAATATTTCCGTTGATGAGATCGTACGCAACGTGAAAGCACTTCGAGAAGAACTGGTGGTGGCGATGTGGTATACGGGCTCGAAAGAAATCGCAGAGCTGAGAGGAAAAGCAGAGGCTGCCACGGGCTCTTTGCCCTGAAAAGAAGGTGGTATCGTTGCAACGATAGCATGCTCTTTCAAAATAACGGGCGGCCTCACGATTTTGAACTGCAATTTATTTCCATATCCGGTGGAGGTCCCATCCGGCGGTGATCCGGCGCGAAATCGACACGATTCCTTCCTGGCTTAGTTTTGTCTCTTTCAAGGAACCTCTTCGTAAACCCGCGCCTGTCTTAGAGGCATCCGTCCTGATATGAAGCTCAGAGGCTAATTGACCAACAGAGAAACGAGTCAAGGAGCCATATGGTCTGCTGTACTGTTGATTTTCACTTTTCCCTTCCCGATACACGATTGCGAGCGGCAATAGCTTGTGCATTCACACATTCACAATCACGAAGGGAAGTCTTGCACGAAACCGACTGCCGACAAACGAAGAGAGTGGATTGCCCAATGAGAAATTAAATCTGGTTGGGAGAGAGTCGAGATAAGTACGGCTCTCTCCCATTTAGAATAACCTATGGTGTTAATGGAACTCTTGGTCCTCCAGCCCTACCTTGCATTCCTGGAGCAAATAAATCACCAGCATTAGGAATACAATATCCGGAAGAAGGATCATAACCATTTGCTCCTACCGCAGGTAAAATAAAGTTTATGTCATCAGCCAATCCGTCTCTATTTACATCTGTAGGAGTATGTCCATTCGTAACAATGAGAGACGGATGGTCAAATGGCATCTTGTCACATTGCACTCTGAAGTCTGTAAGAGACTTGAAGAATCTTACCAGTGCAGCAAGATCATCGTTTGCCGTGGTGTATCCTAGATTTGTACAGGTTGGATTCGTTACACCATTGGCATCACAATCAAGTAATCCCAACGGTAAAATAAGTCCACTGGTATTGGTATTGCAATCAGTCGATCCGATACTTGGATATGGTCCGGGATCACCATTGGGACCGGTACCTGAATTGTCACCTGAAGTACAACCTGTTCCCTCAGCGTTCGAAGCTCCCAATCCAGGTATATCACGGCGGTTCAAACCACGGTTATAAGTTTTCATAACCTGACGGAGATTTGGATATCCTCCCCAACTGAAATAGGGAGGATTAAGCATAATGTTGCGAAGTGTAGGTATTTTAGTAGCTCCATCAGTTTCAAGTTTTGTGACTATCCCGTTTAGAATAAGATTAGATGATTGATCAATATTTCCAGCTGTGATCGCATTCTTTAGAAAAGGATCCAAAATAGTTCCATGTCTAAATTGACGACCGTAAGAAAGTGGGCCGCCATACGGATCGGTTCCTCCAAGATTTAAATCGGAAAAAACCGGTCTTAATCCAATACTTGCAAATCCAAGATCACGTATATCAAGATTGTTATTAACGTCTGGTACTGGGGCTAAAAATGGTGTAAATGTTCCACCACCAGGTCCCTGTTCTATAGATGCTTCACTGAAGACTGGTCCTGAATGGCAAAATGTACATGCTGCCCCATTTATTGTCCTTGTTGAACCATTAGGATTTGTTATTGTGTCTGGTCCTGTAATAAATCCTGCTTTAAAGAAAATATTACAGCCTCGCATGAATAATGGATCTATTGTGCCACCACTTATATCAAAACACCCTCCTACTGGGGCGGCAACTAATTTAGGCTGTCCACCGTGACTTGCCGTGAGTGTATCAAACTCACTCTGGTCTGATATAAGAGTTTGCTCATAGAGCATAATAGCAATTCCCCAGAACATTGAGAAATTTTGCTCCATCTGAGTATACCCTCCAGCTGCGAGTGTACTGGGTGATAATTTTCCAGTATTATCAATTTTATAATATCCGGTGCCTTTCCACCATGTATCTTGAAATGCATTCTTTATTAATTGACCATAGGTGTGACTTTAATGCTATTCCGAATATGGTACGTAGGTCACCATATGGACCATTTTTCCCAAATAGACTATCTTGAGAATGAATTGCTTGTATCTCTAATGGTATTCTTAACATCATCTTGCGTCCTATATCAGCAAAGTCTCTTCCGTTGCAAGACATCTCCTTTGCACTAATAGGGGGGGCCATCGATTGCGATGCCAGACTCGCATTCGGAATTGCCAGCGTTGTAACGTATGGTTTCCCTTTGGTATCGAGAGCGATTAATCCTAGTGATTTATTGTTTACAACGTCTCTCATACCAAAGACACCAACACCATTATATGTATTATTAGCTCTTCCGTCCCAGAAGTTTCGATTATAAAATGCAGCATTGATTGTTGATGGCGTATGTCTCGGCTCTACTTGACGTGCCGGATATTTTCCAGCATAAAAGATTGAACCATCGGCCTGGTTACATAGATCTTTTAAAGCCAAGAATCTTCGTACATTATCAAAAACACTATCATAAGATCCTTCTGACCCTACCCGATCATTAGTAGTGGTCCTGATCAACGAATTGCGATCCGTCTCATCTTTTAATTGATGCAAGGGCATATCTTGAGGTGTTAGAAGATAATCGGGAATTGCTACCACTCCAGATGGCATATGGCCTGGAAGGACATCACCGGTATCAGATCGTGTAGAACCAAATTTTGTATCTCCAGTTGGGCTGATAGTAATATCATTAAAACCTGGCGATAATGCATTTCTGGTTCTAATATCAGCTCCAGCAGCAAAATGACAACTAGCACATGCTTGTTTATCACTTCCTATCTGCTGATCCCAGAATAAAGCTTTGCCGAGGATAAGTGCCCAATTCTTATCCTTAACAATTCCGGTCAAATCTGTTTGAGGAGGCTTCAATTGTGCTTGCGCTAAGGGTATTGCAAAGAGAAAAACGGCCAATACTGCGATTCCGGGAATAGATTTTTTCATTTGGTACCTCCAGTATTTCAAGATTTTGCCTTTGTGACCGCACGCCGATTTTTCCCCCGACACCCCACACTAATTCACCTCCTTTCTACCTCCATGTTTATTTAAAGATTGGAATCTCTACCGAATATTCAACCATCCTGAACGTTCAATTGCTTTCATCAAAATGATTTCTTATAATAACCATATATGGCCCTACCGCACTTTTGTCAAGCAGTCCATGGTATTAATCCTTTTGGCTAAAGCCAACCAAAATCCTTGCTTGCCATCATAAAGATCGTCACGAGAAGTTTTACTTGACAAGCCCATCTTGCGGTGCAACTATGGTGTCCTTCCGGTAAGCATGCGTAAATTCACAGACCGCGAATAATGCTCGGCTTTCTACTGCCTCTCAGTGCGGTAATCCGGCCGCTGCAACTTGGTAGTTCCGCGGCAGCCACGCATGGGGATTCTTGAACACAATCTGCTCATCACTAATCAGACGATGCCCGGTATGACGGGGGTCACGCTCGCAGCCGAACTCTTAAAGCTCAGACCCGACCTGCCTGTTATCCTCTGCACGGGTTATAGTGAGACCGTCTCCCGGGAGACGGCTCAAGAAGTCGGTATAAGAGAGTTCCTTCCCTCTGTGCCAATATAAGTGAGACACTTCCCACCCAATAGTTTAGACTCTGAGGGCGGGAAGGAGAAGATGATCGTGGAAGAGAAGAACACAGTGATGACACACCCCAAGGCAGTCCCTGACCCGGAGGTACCGGAGAAGACAGCGCGCCGGAAGTTCACCGCGGCGTATAAGCTTCGTATCCTCAAGGAGGCGGACAGCTGTACCGAACTTGGCCAGGTTGGAGCGCTCCTGCGCCGTGAGGGACTCTATGCGTCAGCCCTCACCTTGTGGCGCCGCCAGGTCAATCAGGGTCTGGTCCCGAAGAAGAGAGGACCTCTCGCGCAAAAGCCCGATCCTCACGTCCGCCGTATTGCAGAACTGGAACGGGAGAACGGAAAGCTGCAACATAAGCTCAAGCAGGCGGAGCTCATCATCGATGTCCAAAAAAAAGTGGCCGAGCTTCTGAAGGGATCCAGCGAGGAGAAGTCATGAACATCACGGCGTCTCTTGCCCGAAAGGTCGGTGTTCGTACTGCATGCTACTCGCTCGACGTATCCCGTGCGGGCTTCTATCGGTGGCGGCATCCACAGGAGAAAGAACCCTCATGCCGTCTCTCTCCTTTGGCCCTCTCCTTCGAGGAACGCAATGAGGTGCTCGATCTCCTTCATACGGATCGCTTTGTCGACAAGGCCCCACGGGAAATCTACGCGGCCCTTCTCGACGAGAAGAGCTACCTCTGTTCGGTTCGTACCATGTACCGGATCCTTGAGAAAGAAGGTGAACTGAAAGAGAGGAGAAAGCAGGTATCCCGTCCCCGGTACACAAAGCCGGAGATCCTTGCGAAAGCGCCCAACGAAGCATGGAGCTGGGACATCACGAAGCTCAAGGGGCCCGTCAAGTGGACCTACTTTTATCTCTATGTGATCCTCGATATCTACAGCCGTTATGTCGTGGGCTGGATGGTGGCGCACAGGGAAGTATCTGCCCTTGCCCGTAAATTGATCGCTGAGACCTGCGAAAAGCAGATGATCCAACCGGACCAACTCCTGATCCACGCGGACAGGGGGTCGAGCATGACGTCAAAACCCGTTGCCTTGCTCCTGGCTGATCTTGGGGTTACCAAGAGTCATTCGAGACCTTCGGTCAGTAATGATAATCCCTATTCCGAATCTCAGTTCAAGACCATGAAGTACCGACCCGACTTCCCTGAAAGGTTCGGTTCCATTCAAGATGCCAGGGCCTTCTGCCAGACATTCTTCCCCTGGTACAATACCGAGCACTATCATTCGGGGCTGGGTCTTCTCACCCCCGAGGATGTCCATTACGGAAGAGCATCCGGGGTCATTGCAGATCGTAAGGACGTGCTGTTGGCTGCCTATGCAAAACATCCGGAACGGTTCAAAGGGAGGATACCGAACCCGGCGTCACTGCCGGAGGCGGTCTGGATCAACAAACCGTCATTGAAGAGTGGCGGGGAGGTACACTAAATATTTTACGGAAGTGTCTCATTTTCATTGACACGCTCCGCTGATGAAGCCGCTGCAAAAAAAGAGACATGGTCAAAGCGATTCGCAGGGCGCTTGAAAGAACTACATAATTTCATGATCCTTCGTTTCGCGTGGTAATCGTCAGCCTTCGTGTTTATAGGGACCGCTCACTTTGTGGGTGGAGTGTGTAATTTTTTACTCGCTTATTAATTTCAAAAAAGATGTTCAAGCTTCCTTCCTGCGCATTCCTTCCTGCTGTAATCCTCACATCTGCATTTTCATTTGAATGTCTCGATTTGTCAGGGATCGTTCGTTTCAATCTCGTTACAATAGCTCTGTAACTCCCTCCGCCTGTGAGACGCCCCAAAATCCGAAAGTACTTCCCTCGCTTTTCGCTTCCAACTCCTGACAGGTCTCTGAAAAGCCTTGTCGCTCTCAGAGCATATTTTTATCTTGCAAAAGTTTGCCGCTTGTTTAATGATAGAAGAATTCTTCTTGTAAGAATCATTCCAGCCTTAGATACTTTCCGGAGGTGTACCTGTGGACGTTATAGCCGAAACCTTTGCGGACGCGGTCTTTACCATCACACTCAACAGGCCCGAGAAAAAGAACGCGATGAACCTGGAACTGCTGAAAGCTCTTTTCGAATCTCTCGAGCGGGCAGAAACTAAAGGCGCTGCCATCGTCGTGATACGGGGAGCGGGCAAGACGTTCTGCGCAGGCGGAGACATTCTGGAATTCAAGGAGAGCGCGCACATAGACGTCCAGATAGATTCCATGGCAGACTATTTTCACCGGGCTATACAAAAGATACGAGAGATTAATGCCATTGTCATTGCCGTGGTGGAGGGCCTCGCATTCGGCGCAGGCATGAGCCTTTCCCTTGCCTGCGATCTCACGGTAGCCGAAACAAAAGCCATCATGAATATGGCCTACCGCAGGATCGGCTTCTCACCCGACGGCGGAGGCAGTCTCTTCCTGTCGCGTCTGGTAGGCGCAAAGAAGTTCAATGAGCTCTACCTTCTCTCGCGCAACATAGATATGCAGGAGGCCCGGGAGCTCGGGCTTGTCAACTTCGTCTTCGACGATGCTGAGCTTGATACAAAACTCGCCGAACTGATACGCGATCTCAGGGCACTCCCGTTCGAATCTATAAGCCGATTCAAGGAACTGACCAATCTTTCTCTCTTTTCCGGACTGGCTTCGCAACTCGACAAAGAGCGTCGATACGTGTCCGAGCTGGGCATGAGCAAGGAGTTCAAGGCTAGGCTGGACGCAATCCTTAAGAGATGAGGCCTGCGTGAAGGGCCTTTATTTCTTTGCTATTCTCGCTTACGTCTTTCTTCTCTGGCTTACCGGGTTTCTTGTCACGAAAAGATCGCGGTCAAGCGAAGCCTATCTTTTAGCGTCGAGGAGCCTGTCGATCCCGCTGGTGTCCGTGCTGATTGCAGGTACATGGCTGGAGGTGTCTCCGTTGTCGGCATGGCGCAGGGAGCCTATATTCATGGCATCAGCGCCATCTGGTTCCAGGCAGGCGTCTGGATTGCCATGTTCATAACAGCCATGCTTTTTGAGAAGATCATCCAGGGCAGAACAACCTATTCTATCCTTGACATCGTCGGTAGCTTGTACGGAAGAAGGACAGCGCAACTTGCAGGCTTGCTCCAGTTCGTCTTCATGGTCTGGGTGATAACCATGAATATCGTAGGCGGCGGTGCTATCCTTTCCTTTATCCTCAGGGATTACCTCACCTTCGGACAGGGCATGTTGCTGACGGCGATCGTCTTCACACTCTACAATGCAGCAGGCGGTTTTGTCGCGACTGCCTATACGAACCTCATTCACATCGGCGTCATTATAGTGGGGATCTTTCTGGGCGGCATCTATATGATCGTCACTACGGGTGCCCTCTCGCGCATGGCGCATACGGGACATTATCTCCAACCGTTTGGCGACCTCGGCGCTGCGCAGGCGATCAGCTGGGCATATATCAGTATCACTCTGAGCATACTGACGCAGCCCGTGATCAATGCAGCTTCATCTGCTCGCGGTCCAACGGAGGGGAAGATCGGCATCGTCACGGGCAATCTCATCGCTATACCCGTTGTTGTAATGGCTGCTCTATGCGGCATTATCGCTAAAGATGCTTTTCCCCACGAACCGAGTCTCTCCGCCCTGCCTGCCCTTGTGCAGCTTCTCCCTCCAGCGATTGGTGTCATCTTCCTGATTGCAATGTGGGCGCCTCTGATGAGCGCCGGCTCCCCGTATCTGATGGCAGCGACCACGATTGCCGTAAAAGGCTACATCGCGCCGATCCTCGGCATCACAAACGATCAGGAAGCTCGTTCTTGCATCAAGGTTGACCACCGTTGGCATAGGTGTTGTCTCCCTTCTCCTCGGCTTCTTTGTGAGGGATATTCTCAAGGAGGTTACGTATCTGGCAGTGCTTCTCAGCGCGGTCGTTTACATCGTCTTTTTCGGATGGGTCATCAAAAGGATTTCCGGTCTGTGGGCTTTCGCCGCCCTTGCCGGGACCCCTGTCATACTGGCACTCTATGTAGGCCTCGACCTCCGCGGACTGGTTCATCCGATATGGCCGGTGACACTGTATGTGTTTATCGTTTTGTTCGCAGGCCTCTTCTTTTCTCCGACGCAGCCGATCCCGGTAATCTTCACTTCGTGCAAAAGATAATCGACTATGGTTTGGGTGCAGATTTCTTGATGATCAGCACGTTGCACGGGCTTTCCCGCAGCACACGCTCTGCCGTGCTTCCGAACAGGACGTGCTCGAGCCCGCTCAAACCATGGCTTGCCATTACGATCAGGTCGATGTTCGACTCCTTCGCGTAACGGATGATCTCGATATACGCTTTGCCTCTGACCATTTTGTGCTGGCAGGAGCCGAGTTCTTTGGTGATCTCCTCGCACAAGGTGTTGAGGCGCTTCTCCATCTCCTTGCCCATCAGGTGAGCGACCCGTATATAGTCGCTCTTGGTATCTGAAGAAAGCTCAAACTCGGCGATGTGGCCTGCCTCCTGATACACATGGAGGACGTGGAGAGCCGACCCGTACTTCTTCGCCAGATCGATGGCATGAGGCAAGGCCGCCTGTGCATTGTTAGAGAAATCGGTACAGAAGAGGATGTTCTTATAGGTGATCATGATCCCCTCCTTTCTCACAACATGAAAATGGCTACGATCACGACGCCGACAAACCCCAGCAGCGTGGGAACGAGATTGCGTCGCGCGATCTCCACAGGATCGGTACCGGTGATGGCTGCCGCGGGGATGACTGCCCACGGGATGATCGTACCTCCTCCCACACAGACCGCAAAGAACTGTCCCAGTGCGCCGAGAGTCGCGATGTTCAGGTGCGTTGGTCCGCCCAGTGCCTGGCTCAGTGTCCCAACCAGAGGGCAGGCCTGAGAATCCTGAACCGTCTAGTCCGGTAATTCCTCCGACGACGGCCTGAACAATGGCGACCGGCACGCGGCTCAAGCGGAACCGCATTGGCCAGGGCCTGCCCCAGGTCGAAAAGAAGCCCCCTTGCTCCTTCGCCGAAGATCGCCTTGGCGGTGCCGGGCGAACCCATAAAGAAGAAGCTTGCAATCAGAAAGACCGGGGCGAAGATGCGCACCCCGAACATGAATCCGGCCCGTGAGTGGTCCGCCAGCTTCTCGAATCCCTCTCTTTCGATAAACCCCGAGCCCCACGATCACCATGATCAGCGCGACCGTGCCGCCCAGCAAGGCAGTGGCATCCCCTCCCCGGAGCTTGAAGTACCAGCATCCCGACCATGTCGAGGGCGAACAGGATGGCAATGATCCAGAGGGCGATCCTTTTGAAAGCCAGGAGCCGCTTTAGTCCATTTTTCTCTCTCGGCCAGCCGCCTCTGCGGACATTTCAAAAGGGGCCCACTCTACCACTTTTCCGCCAAGTGCTTTGAGGTCTTTCTTTACCGACCGGAAGGAAAGGGGCAGGGCAATGATCCCCCAGACGATGAGCATGGGAAGGCTCTTGGCCATGATGTCGCCCACCGTAATACCCGCAGCCTTCGAGGTGATGCCAGGAGCTCCCTGGATGATGAAGTCCGTCGTGAGGGCACAGCCGTAGCCGAACATACTGATGGCCATTGCCGCGTTGATCGGCGGCAGTCCCGCCTTAACGGCTGCCGGCAGGAGAAGAGCGCCCACGAGGGCAATCGCAGGAGAAGGCCAGATGACCCAGGCCACGAGCATGATCACAAAGCCCATCACCCAGAAAGCGATTGCGGGAGACTTGAGTGTTTTCTGGACGGGCCGGAACATCATCTCAGCTAGGCCGCATTCCTCAAGCATTTTTGCCATGGAGACGATCAAGGAGATGATCACGACGATTCCCAGAAGTTCGCTGAAGGCCACGGTAACCGAGTTGAAAACGGCCTGTACGGCCTTTACCAGGTCCCCCGTAATTACCCAGGAGAGCACGAAGGAAGCCGACGATACAAATCAGGGGCGTATCCTTCCTGAAGGCCATTGTGACGAGGACGATGACGATGAAAAGCGCGTAGACCCAATGTGCAGCGGTTAGCTCCACCATGAGTCCCCCCTACGAAAAGTTGGTATACGTTTGAGCGGACTCGTTGCCGTATCAGGCAAAGACACCTGCCAGTCCTGCTTCTTCAACCCTCTTTCTGATTGCCGCGGGATCGGTGAGATAGAGATTCTTTTCAAGCATTCTATCGAAATAGACCGACCCGGAGAACGTATATTTGTAACCGAGACCTTCTTCCGTCTCCATCCTGGTGCGGACGTAGCTTATCGCATCGCCGACTGCGAGAGTATCAGGGAATACAAGAAGTTTCTCTTTCTTGATCCATCTGACTGCATTATAGCCCGCGAGCTCACCGGTGACCATAGCTTCGGTGATACCGACCAGAAGCCCGGCCTTCTCCCCGGCGCAGAAGAGGTTCTCAACGCCGTTTACTTTGAGCGCATCATCCCTGGGCGCCATGCCTATGTACCGTATTGAGTTACCCTGCCCGCCGGCGTACGGGTCCTTATAACGCGCCTGCTCCATACCGGGAAGCTGCCGCAACATCTCCAGCGGGAAAAACGGTACCATCAGTTTCGCGTGCCCGTTGTCCAGAATCACGAGATTTTCACTGAATTCAGGAAGGGCATACTGCTGACAGGCTTTGATCTCAAGCTTGCCTTTCGATTGCAGGGCTGCGGGTACGGGGATCACCAGGACCCCTGTCTTTTCCAGAGTCTCTGCAAGCTCACGGGAGAGCGTTTCTTTCTGCACTTCACAGGCGCCGCTCATGGCGCCTATCCGGTCTCCTTTCCTTCCGACCATTTCGGTAACGCCGCATTTTGCTGTCAGGCTGGTTCTTCCACCGAACGAGGGGCAGCGCAGGATACACATGGCACATCCGTTGCCGTATTTGGTGCACTGTGCGGGAGGACCCGCCGTGCCTGTCGTATCAATAAAGACATCACCTTCCACGCGCACCTTTTCTTCCTTTGTTTTTCCCGTGACTGCCTTGATCCGGCCATCCTGCATTTCTGCGTCATCGATTCTTGTTATGAGCTGAATTCCTATGCCTTTTTGCAGGAGAAACTGCTTGACAACAAGTTCGATGATTGACGAATTGTACATAGAGGCATGTTTGTGCGCCGGGAAATCCATATTTCTGTGGAGCGCCGTTTGATCGGTGAGCCGGAAGAGTTCTCCTCCCGACATGGCCAGCATCTCCTCGGCGGCCGTGAAGCGGCCGTTGTTGCGCATGATACCACCCACCAGACCACAGCCGAGCAGCATATCGGTACGTTCAAGCAGACTGACTTCGGCACCTTGTTTCCTTGCGGCAATGGCGGCTGCACAGCCCGCCCATCCACCGCCGACGATTACTACTTTCATGATCCAATCTCCTTTCTTGCTTCTTTATTACTGCCGCTCATTTACCACCAGAGGGAAGATGGAAGATCGTTCACGCCACGGAGGGCTAGGAAGATCGCTGCGCTAGGAAGCAACTGAAAAGAAGACTGTATGGATTGCGTTGTTCATCTCTTTTCCTTCCATCTTCCTAGCGAGCAACGTGCGACGATCTTCCTAGTCACGCCATAAGCGGACGGTCTTCCTAGCGCACTGTCATCCCGCGTCACGGTCGGAGCGGTGCTATCCTTTCTTGGCATCGCCGCCGCAGGGCGGCAACGGTTCGCGGCCTAGCTGCTCTGCCTTCTTAAGCCACGAATAGACCGGCGGAAGCTCGCTCAGCTCCGACTCGGTGACCACGTCGAGGAAAACAGGACCTTGCTCTGCAAAGGCCTGATCGAGTCCTTTCTCCAATTCCTCCGGCGTTCTAATGTGAAAGGCCTTGAGGCCAAAACCTTCAGCAACACGCGACATATCGCCGGCCGTAAAGTCGACTGACAGGAATTTACCCTTACAGTGCAGCGCCTGCAGCGCTTTTATCCAACCGAAGGAACCATTGTTAAAATGGATCAGCACGGCGGGGATACGCAACCTCACGAGTGTCTCCAGTTCTCCGGCGTTCATGCCGAAACTGCCGTCACCGAAAAGGCCGACAACCCGCGTGCCGGGACTGGCGAAAGAGGCGCCGACGACCGCAGGTATGGCATAACCGAGACCCCCGAAGGCTCTGGGAATCAAGGATCTTGAGCCGCCGCCCTGGAGCTTGAGGAAACGGGTAATATAGGGCGTGGGCGTGCCCGCATCGGCAATTACAATCGCGGGTGAGGGGAGGCGCCGGTTTAACTCGTGAATAAGACGCTGTGGTTTTATGGGAACGGCAGACGAATTCAGCGCGGATCTGGATTCTTCCCAGAATCGGGTCCTGGTGCGGTTCAGTTCGTCGACCCATGGAGAGGCCCTTCGAGCCTTGTTTTCGTTCTTCAACAGTTGGATCAGGTCCGCGAGCACGAGCTTCGCATCGCCTGCAATATCGAGTGTGTTTGCGAAATTGTTCGAGAGCTGCACAGGGTCAAGATCAATCTGGATGATCTTGCGCGCTGGCTGGTAGGAGGGCAGTGTCCAGCGGATAGTGGAGACGGATCCCCTCTTGCAGCCAACGTAGAGCAGCAGGTCAGCTTCTTCGACGGCCTGGTTGGCATACGGATGAAAGCCGTTATCGCCCACCACGCCGAGAGCCAGGGGGTGGTCATCCGGCATGATGCCCTGGCCCGAAATAGTTGTGACGACCGGCGCTGACAGCCATTCGGAAAGAGAAATGATCTCCTCTCCGGCCTGGGAGTGGTTTGCGCCGCCTCCGGCTACGATCACCGGTCTTGTCGATTGCAGGACGTATCTTGCCGCTTCTTCCAGGTGCTTGCGGCTTCCCCGTGTGCGGTAGGCCGGGTAGTCGACGCACTCAGCCTCGGCAAAAATCATTTGTGGTCCACCTGAAAACTCTCCCGCGAGGATCTCCTGCGGAAATGCCAGGTGCACTGCTCCCGGTCTGCCCGTAGTGGCTATGCGAAAGGCACGCCGCACGGTCTCCGGAATCTTTTCTACTTGTTTCAGAAAGCTGGACCACTTGGTCACCGGCTCGAAGAGCTTGTGGTGATCAAGCGCTGTAATGGCGCCTTTGCCTTCGTCAGCGAGCGAGATGTCGGACGTAAAAAGAATGACGGGGATTGATGAAGCATTGGCCTCAGCCACGCCCGGCATGGAATAGAGCGCACCGGCGCCGCTCGGGCATTCGCATATTCCCGGTTTGCATGCGATGCGCGCATAGGCATCTGCCATGAAAGTGGCTGAACGCTCATCCCTGGCCATGACGTGTCTGAGCCTCGGCAGCGCATCGTAGATCGCCTCGTAGAGAATAAGGCTCGTGTCTCCGGGAACGCCGAATATCACGTCCACCTTGTACTCCAGGAGCATCTGCACAAGGACTTCAGCGCCTCTCATCACCAACCTTCATTCATACATCGTATATCAAACATCGGTATCTTTCAACGTTTATAGTTATCAGTTATCAGTTATCAGTTGAGCAGTGGGCGGTAAGCCGTACGCCATTGTTTCTGATAACTGATAACTTTGTCTCTGCTTCATATCACATCGAAACTGATTCCCTGTGCCAACGGAAGCTCTTTCGACCAGTTTATCGTGCAGGTCTGGCGGCGCATGTAAATCTTCCATGAGTCTGAGCCGGATTCACGGCCTCCTCCGGTATCCTTCTCCCCGCCAAAAGCTCCTCCTATCTCTGCTCCTGAGGTACCGATGTTGACATTAGCTATGCCGCAATCGGATCCCCTGTGGCTCAAAAACTCCTCGGCCTCGCGCAACTCATTGGTGAAGATGGAGGATGAGAGTCCCTGGGGCACGCTGTTGTGATAGCGGATCGCCTCATTGAGTGCCTCATATTGGATGAGATAGAGAATGGGAGCGAAGGTCTCCTCCTGAACCACGGGTAGATCGGCCTTGGCCTCGCAGAGGCAGGGGGTCACGTAGGTACCTGTATCAAAAAGGCCGCCCGAAAGCGTCTCTCCTCCGTAGAGTATTGTGCCACCCTGCTTCTTCAGTTCCCGAAGCGCTCCTTGCATCGATTTGACGGCCTCTTTATCGATGAGCGGACCCATCAGCGTCCCCTCGTCCAGGGGATTTCCGATGGGCACCTGTTTGTAGGCTTTCACGAGTGCGCCGGCGAGAGCCGGATAGACACTCCGCTGAACAATCAGCCGGCGCGTGCTTGTACAGCGCTGCCCCGCTGTTCCGACAGCGCCAAAGGTAATCGCCCGCACCGCCAGACTCAGATCGGCACTGGGGGTAACAATAATGGCGTTGTTACCACCGAGTTCGAGAAGGGTCTTACCAAGCCGTCTCTTTACTGCCTCCGCGATATGGCGTCCCATGGAGACGCTGCCCGTGAAGGAGATAAGCGGAATGCGGCGATCATTGATGAGAGATTCACCCACATCCTGTCCCTTGCCGACCACTATGTTGAGTATGCCTTCAGGCAGTCCATCGGCCGCGCCGCTCCCCATGCCGTTCTCCATGAGCACGCGCCATGCGATCTTTGAAGCAGCTATCGCGGACAGGGGCACTTTGGAGGATGGCTTCCAGATGACCGTATCTCCGGCAATGAGAGCGAGCATCGCGTTCCAGGCCCACACCGCCACCGGAAAGTTAAAAGCTGTGATCACACCGATCGGTCCAAGAGGATGCCACTGCTCATACATGCGGTGAAGGGTGCGTTCGCTGTGCATGGTCACACCACAGAGCATGCGGGATTGTCCAACGGCAAAGTCGGCGATATCGATCATCTCCTGTACTTCGCCTTCTCCCTCAGCTCTTATTTTTCCCATTTCCAGACTCACAAGCGCGCCCAGTTCCTTCTTATGGGCGCGAAACGCGTTTCCTATCTGCCTTACAATCTCGCCCCTTTTCGGGGCCGGCACCATCCTCCATTTCTCAAAGGCTTGATGGGCGCGCGTTGCTACCTCATCATAATCCTCTTTGCTCGCGCATCGGATCCTGCCGATCGAACGCCCATCAATTGGAGATACGGACTCCAAGAGCTCACCCCTGCAATGGAGCCAGGAACCGGTGCCTGCGCCCGATTGCTCATTCAACAAATCCATTTTTTTCAGAATCTCATTCATAAGTCTCCTTGTTCTAGCGGACGTGACGCGCTCTTTACCCCGCTAAGGATGCCTTGGCGGAGTAAACAGCCTGTCCACTCCGTTCAGGATACCTTGCTGACTCGACACGCTGTCCGCCCCGCTAAGGATGCCTTTCCTCACCCTGTACACCAAAGGATTGCTGCCAATCAGGCAGCGTGATGCATCTGCACTCAAAAGTGTTTTTGGTCTATAATAAGTTAAGCTCTTTGTGCGCAAAATTCATCGCCGCTTCATTGTGGTGTCAATGCTACCCGGAGTGACCATCCCATCTTGACAAAGTTTACTCCGTGTGTCCATTATAAGAGATGCTGAACATATTGATGACTAACGGATGAGTAATGGGTGAGTAATGGCAGGGAACGTGGTGAAATCGACTCTTGCTGCAGGGACGTATTATTTTTCAGGCAACGATGCTGCGGCAGAAGGCGCGCTGGCAGCAGGGTGCCGTTTTTATGGGGGCTATCCTATCACGCCTTCGAGCGAAATGATGGAGCGCATGGCAATACGGCTTCCTCAGATTGGTGGAGTCTTTATTCAGATGGAGGACGAGATCGCTTCCATCTCAGCCGTGATCGGATCCGCCTGGGCAGGAGCAAAGGCAATGACTGCCACATCCGGGCCGGGTTTCAGCCTCATGCAGGAGGCGCTCGGTTATGCGGCTTTTACGGAAACCCCGTGCGTCATCATTGATGTGCAGAGGGCAGGTCCCTGCACAGGACAGGCAACCAAGGTCGGCTCGGGCGACATCATGCAGGCCAAATGGGGCTCCCATGGTGATTACCAGGTGATTGCCTTTTCCCCCTGGTCGGTTCAGGAGATGTATGATCTCACGATCAGGGCCTTCAATTTCAGTGAACGCTTCAGGGCGCCCGCAATTATCCTGGCTGATGAGGCGGTCGGCCATCTGAGAGAGACGATAAGGATCCCGGAACAGGTGGAGGTATGGAATCGCAAGAAGCAGAAAGGCGGCTCGCCTTTCGGCACGACCGAAGCGGACGGTGTTCCCCCGATGCCTGCTTTCGGAGAGGGGGAGCGCCTTGCGGTTACCGGCTCCACTCACGATCCTTACGGATTTCGCAAGACGGATGATCCGGAAGTTCACGCACAGCTCGTCCGGCGCATCAACGATAAAATAATCAAGCATAAGGACGCAATCGTGGAGACGGAATCTTACTTCCTCGATGATGCGGACACAGTTGTTGTTTCCTATGGGTTCACCGCAAGGACGGCTCTTTACGCGGTCAAACGGTTGAGGAATGAAGGGTTTAAGGTGGGCCTGCTGCGCCTCAAGACGCTCTGGCCTTTTCCTGATGAGGCCGTCGCAAGCGCTGCGGCGGCGAAGAAGAGGGTAGTAGTTCCCGAGATGAACCTCGGGCAGGTGGCGGGTGAAGTGAGAAAAAACGCCTCCTGCGAGGTGATCTCGCTCACGCAGACCAACGGCGAGGTCATCGCGCCCGACCTTATCCTCGATTGTTTGAGGAGGACGTCGGACAATAGAGCAAGCGGCACATCCGCGGGGGTCACCAGATGACCAGGGCATTGGAACGGTACATACGGCCCGGCGTGAAATCTACCCCTTTCTGCCCGGGCTGCGGCCACGGCATTCTCATGGGTCTGATCCTGAGAGCCATAGATGAACTGAAGATGGACATGAATAAGATGCTCTTTGTTTCCGGCATCGGATGCGCAGCGTGGATTCCGAGCCCGCACTTTGACGGGGATACGCTGCACACGCTTCATGGCCGGGCTTTGCCGTTTGCCACCGGGGCTAAGCTTTTCAACCCTGAGCTTGAAGTTGTGGTTGTGAGCGGTGACGGAGACCTCACGTCCATCGGCGGGAATCATCTGATACACGCAGCGAGACGCAATATCGACATCAAAGTCATCTGCGCCAATAACATGATCTACGGCATGACCGGCGGCCAGGTAGCCTCAACCACGCCGACAGGGAAAAAGACTGCGACAACGGTAGGGGGTAATCCGTACCGTCCTTTTGATCTGTCACGCCTCGTGATCGGAGCAGGAGCCACGTATGTGGCCAAGTACTCGGTCACCCAGCCGGTGGCGCTTATCGGGTCCATCAAGAAGGCGATGCAGCATAAGGGCTTCTCTTTCCTCGAGGTGCTCTCTCCCTGTCCGACTCAATTCGGCAGGCGGAACCGGCTCGATCGGCCGGAGGACTTGGTGCGCGATCTCATGGAGCGCTGCATTCCGGAAGAAGAGGCAGAAGGGATGAATGAAGAGGAACTGGCAGAAAAGATCATTACCGGAGAGCTATTGCCGTGTCGAACATAACGCAGATTCGTTTGAGCGGCTTTGGCGGCCAGGGTGTGGTTCTGGCCGGTCTTCTGCTGGGCGAGGCAGGGGTCGAGGCTGGAAAATATGTTGCAGGCTCTAACTCATACGGCGCCCAGGCCAGGGGGTCAGGCTGTAAGTCGGAAGTGATCTTTTCCGAGGCTCCGATCGATTTTCCTCACCTGATCACGGCAGATATCCTGGTGGCCATGTCCCAGGGCACGTATGATCAGTACTGTTCGGACATCGTCCCGGAAACAGGGTTGATCCTCTATGATGATTCGCAGGTTACCCCCAGGAGTGATCTCGGAGTGAAGCAGATAGGAATTCCCGCAACTGAATCTGCCCTCAAGACATTAGAAAATAAGCAGGTAGCCAATATTATTCTTCTCGGTGCCCTGGTTGAAATGACAAAGGTGGTCTCCCCCGAAGCCATGGAAGGGGCAATGCAAAAACATGTAAGCGAACGGTTTCGAAAGCTCAACCTCGATGCCTTTGAGACCGGCAGGCAGATCGTGAGAGAGATCAATGGTTGAAGGAAGGACGCACAAACCCGTTATCGAGCGCGATGCCTGCAGCACCTGTAAGGCTTGTGTGCGCGAGTGCCCCGCGGAATTGATTCCCGAGTATCGCAAGGAAATGCACAGTCTGCGCGGAGCGCTCTACAGCGGCCAACCGTGGAGGCTCCCCCGGAAGGAAAGAGGCAACCTGCCTCCGTGTCAGGAGGCCTGTCCCGTCGATGTGCAAACGCGAACCTACACTCGTCTCATTGCACAGGGAAAATATCTTGAAGCGCTCGACGTGATAAGGGAGGAACTCCCGTTTCCCGGCGTCATAGGGCGTATCTGTCATCATCCCTGCGAAGATGCGTGCCTGCGAGGAGAGAAACTGGATGACGCAGTCTCTCTCTGTATTCTCAAGCGGTTCGTTGCCGATTATGAGGTTGGAAAACGGGAAATACCTGTCCCGGCTGCAGGGAAGGAAAAAGGCAAGAGAGTTGCTGTCATCGGCGGCGGGCCGTCCGGCATGGCGTGTGCCCTTGACTTGAGAAAAGCCGGGTACGCGGTCACCATATTTGAGAGAGGTGAAAGACTCGGCGGCATGCTCTATTTCGGCGTCCCGGCCTATCGCTTGCCGAGGCAGGTACTTGAACGAGAGGTTTCCCTGGTTGAAAAGGCAGGTGTCGAGGTGCGCTATAACACCGCCATAGGTGCGGACCTGTCTTTGAAGCAGGTGCACGACACTTATAATGCTGTTTACATTGCATGCGGCGCACAACGTGGCGCAAGACTGGGGCTGGAGAATGAAGATGCGAAAGGCGTGATCGGCGGAGTCGAGTTTCTGAACGGGGTGAATCGACTGACAGAAGGGCAGCCAGATCAGAGCAGTCCATTAAGAATGCATCCATCGAGATAGGTGAGAAAGTGATCGTTGTGGGCGGAGGCAATGTGGCGGTCGATGCTGCACGCACAGTAAAGAGACTGGGCTCGAAAGAGGTTCTGATAGTCTGTCTTGAGAAGCTGAACGAGATGCCTGCCGGGGAATCGGAAATAGAGGAGGCGCGCAAAGAGGGCGTGAAGGTGCTAGCGCGCTGGGCCCCCAGGCGGATTATTGCGCAAGCCGGAAGAGCCAGAGGTGTAGAGCTGATGAAGTGTGTCTCGGTTTTCGACCGTGAAGGACGGTTCAATCCTTCTTACGATGAAAAGAATACGAGGACGAATGATGCTGATATGATCATCGTTGCCATAGGTCAGACACCCGATGTCGCATTTCTGAGGTCTATCCAGGAGCTTGAGACAGGACAGGGAGGATGGGTGAAGACTGACCAGGAGACGATGGCAACAAGCGTGGACTCTGTTTTCGCCGGAGGAGACGTGATCGCAGGTCCGCGAATGGCAATCGACGCAATCGCCGACGGCAAAAAAGCGGCCGCATCCATCGATAGGCGCCTTTCGGAGAAGGAAAGCTGATGGCTAAAGAGTGTGAAAAGCCGGCAAAGGAAAGAGGTAAACGGAGAACGCTTTCCCCGAGCCAAAAGGAAGAACACCTTCTCGCCTGTCGAGCAGGGACTGAACGAGGAAGAGGCTCTCGAGGAGGCACGCCGCTGTCTCGGATCGCAATCATGCGAATCGTGCGATGTCTGTAGCCTGCTTTGTCCGGATCTCTGCATAACGAGGGACGAGGCGAGCGGAGAGGTGCTCATCGATCTGGACTACTGCAAGGGATGCGGTATTTGCGCCGCAGTCTGCCCGAAGGGCGCCATCAAAATGGAATTGGAAGAATAGATACCCATTTCATTTCTTCGTCGAAAATAAAGTCATAATCAAATTGCGCGATAAACTGTATACCTCATCTCGAATGATGCATGTGTCAATGCAAGTGCACATGTGAGAAGAGCGGTATTGAACAAAAGCACGGATGCTGAGCGAGGGAAGGGAGTCCTCTCATGAAGTACCAACATCTGTTTGAAGAGATTGCGAAGATCGCCGGGCTCTATTTCAAAGGTGATATCATCATCGAGTATTCGGACGAACAGCGCCAGGGATTTCTCGTGGCGATGGATGCCGCGGTTCTTCTTGAAGCGTCACAGGAAAAGAAACTATTCCATCCGGTGGATAAGTCGATGACCGATTTGCTGGGTGATTATTTTCCCGCAGAGAAAAAAATCATAATCTATGAGAAGGTCTGCCGGTCGACAGCCGATGTAATAATAGATGCGCCATACGAAACGCTCGAATATGTGGTGGCTGCGCACGAAATCAGCCATGTTGTCACGCATCTCGGCGAAGAACGGTTGCCCGGCTCCGGTATTATCTGGGACTCTTACCCCCATGCTGACCTGTGGGACAAGGAGCTGTTCGCGCAATTGTATCCGTTCTTTCATTTTTTACAGCATGATGAGCGGGAAGCACTCGATGTTTTTCAAAAACTTTCAGCCAATCAGCTTCCCATATACAGTTCGTGGCAGCTCTACCGTCACATCCCTCTCAACGAGATCAACGAATTGCTGAGCCTCACGAGAAAGAAACGTTTCTGCACCTGGATCGCCCTGGACCCGATTGAGGAGCAGAGCGAAAGCAACACTCAACCGTAACACCCGACTCGCGTGAGGCTTACCAATTTATCAATAAGTGGAGCTGCTCTGCAGGCTAAGGCTGAAGACTCAGATTGGAGAAAATGAGGCGGTAGGTAACGATCGCAGTGAACAGCAGATAGCATATCACCGACAGCATAACAAGCCTCTTCTGCACATGCGGGATAAAGAGTCTCAGGCTGCTTGTATTTCTGTAAGGCATGATAGCGCCTGCACCCAATCCGAAGACCGCACCGCCGAGAAGAGCTGCATAGAGCGGATAGCCGACGTAACCATATTCGCCCTGGAGTATGCAGAAGGGACAGTGATGTGTGGGCAGTTCATAAATATAGGGAGAGATGAAGGAGATCGTCGAGAGCACCGCGACCATGAAGCCGAGAGTCATGATCACCGAGAAAAGGTAGACACCTTTTCCCTTGAAGTAAACAGTGCAACCCGAGACCACAGATGCTGCCATCGCGCCATAAAAAGCAGGCCCCATAAACCTTGGCGGCAGCGAAACTATCTCGGAGCTGATTGATCGTGCTCCTTCGCTAAAAAGGCTTCCGCAGCACGACGTAATGATGTTCGGATCAAGACCGACGAAATAACTCGACAGTGTCACGTTCTCCGCGAGAACCAATGGCGTGATTGCAAGGAGGAACACGTATTTCTTCTTTATAAGCGGATAATCGGGTGCGCTGTTGTCGACGAAGTTGACGATCAAAAAGATGCCGGCAGCAAGCAGATTGATGATTTTCAATACTATGGAGGGATAGCCGAAGCCGTTGACATGCAAGTGTCCCTGCAGCGCACATCGCTCCAACAAAAAAGGTATGGAGGTTATCCGCTGTGAACAGGAAGAGAAAGAGCGAAAGCACCTGAAAGCACAAAAAGGTAGGTCAGGATTGTCGAGATGAGGTACGTCCTGCGCTCCAGCGAGAGCTGCAGTTCGCTTCCGCTCGAAAGGTCCCACTGCCTGATGATGTGATACCCGTAATAGCCTGAGTAAAGCAGCATCAGACTCGTGAGTATCGACGTCGTGAGGAGGGCTATGATTGCCGGATGGAAAAGCATCAAGCCGTCTCTTCTATCTTTCCGTCCCGCATCCTGACAATCGCGCTGACCGCGCCGGCCTGGTGGACCAGCGGGTCATGGCTTGCAAGGATAATGGTTTTGCCTTCGCTGTTCAGCCCCTGGATGATCTCCATGAATTCGTTGGAAAGGTTCGTGTCGAGGTGAGCCGTCGGCTCATCGGCAATGATCACTCTCGGGTTGTTGATCAAGGCGCGCGCGATTGCTGTCCTCTGCGCCTCGCCTCCCGACAGCCACTCTGTCTTTGCATCTGCTTTCGGCCGCGAGGCCGAAAAGATCGAGAAGCTGAAGCGCTCTCTTCTTCAGAGACCTGAACGGCTCTCCTGTGGGATACGCCGGAAGCATCACATTGTCGAGGGTGGTCAGATCCTTTTATCAGGTTGAACTGTTGAAAGATAAAGCCGAACGTTTCGCGCCGTATTTCGGTGAGAAACCGCTCCGGTAGGCTCGTTATCTCCTGACCGTCGAGCCAGATGCGTCCGGATGTCGGCCGCGCCATGCAGCCCATCAACGTGAGAAGGGTTGTTTTGCCCGAGCCGCTCGGCCCGGTCAGTGCCGTGATTCTTCCGGGCTCGATAGAAAGGTTCACGCCGTCGAGCGCTACCCACTCATTCGGCTCGCCTGCGTTGAAGACCTTCCTCACATTTGAGAGTCTAACCATTTTTCCTTTTCACCTGACCTGTGAATCGGGATCAATGATGGCAGCCTTCCACGAGGGAACGATTGTGGCGACCGTGTACGGGATCACCGTCAGAAAAAAGAGCGTTGTCAACTGGTATCCGCTCACGAAAGGGGTGAGATGAATCTTCGGATAGAGAACGGACCAGCCTCTGAGCACCGGCTCAAACAGCACTGCCGACGAAAAAAAGACATGCGCGTAGGCGAGCAGTATGCCGGCAGCAAAGGCCGTCAGCGAAAGAACCGCGCCTTCCCAGAAGCGCACCAGAATGACATCTGATGTCTCCCAGCCGATGGCTTTCAGAATCCCGATCTCTCTCTTTTCCTCTGCGCTCAGGCCCGACGCTTTGTCCCATGCAAGGATGACAAAGGCAAGCAAAGCTCCGAAAAGGACTGCGAGCATAATGCCTTCGCGCCAGTTGAAAATTGCATCATAGGTCCTGAGTATCTCGTCCCTGATGATAGGCCTTGTGCCGGGCAGGATCTCCACAATTTTGGAAGCTATAGTAGTGAGCTCCCTCGGATTCCGAACGGTGAGTGCCAGATCGGTGGCGTACCCCTCCGGAATGCCGAAGAGCCGCCTGAAGTCTCCTTGCGTCATGAGGATCGTGTCGGATGAGATGAGTTCGGATTCCGCAGGCAGGATGCCGGCTACCGAGAAGTTCATGGCAGAGCCATCTGCTTTAGTGAACCACATGGTGTCGCCTTTATTGATGCCGTGGGTCCGCGCTATACCGTTGCCGATCATGACATTGCCGTCTTTATGTCCAAAGCTGTCGGGCGCCATCACCGTGTAGTTGGCCTTGACGGAAGAATAAAAATAGTAACCCCACAGCCTCGGCTTTACGCCTATCACCCCTTTTATCGCTGAGAGGTTCCTGGCGTACGATGTGGGGATCATCTCGTGTCTGCCCGCTACCATCTTCTGCACGACGATCTCGGGCGCGTCCTTGAGCACCAGGGCTGCCTCGCGCTTGAGAGACTGCGTGAGGAACATCACCGATCCGAGGATGAAAACAACCGTCGTGTAGACGACGACCAGCGCAACGTTCTTTGCCTTCCTTCGCCAGAGCGAAGAAAGGGTGAAATCGATCATGTTCTTCTGTTTTTCAAACCAGTTCCCTTTTACGTGTCTACCTCTGTCTGATGTCGTTGTCATGGACTCTTACCGTTTGTGAGTACCGATGGCGGCGATACGAGTGAACCCGACGGGAAGTGCTCCTGCGCACCAGGGTGATCCTGGAATGGCGTGTGCAAATCTGTTTGGGAGAGATGTCTGACGTAGCGTGCGTCGGTGAAGAGACAGAGGTCTGTAAGCTGTAACGTCCCAACCATCATTCTCTGGCTTTCGAGCGTATCCTGATCGGCTTTCTGTCGCCAGCCGGCATGAAGGAGCATCGTGCAGAAAAGCAGTATCGCGATTGCAGCGCAGAGGAAAAAAATGTGACGATTTCCGCACGTCAGTCAAGACCCTTCAGCACATCCGGTGTGACGTCCTTGAACTTGAGAAGAGCTGTGCCCTTATGGTCCTTCATGAACTCCTTCGCGTCATTGGTCGTTGCTAAACGGTATCAGCTCGCGTCCCATCGGTCCGTACACATCGCTGCCTATCACGTATTCCGCCCTGAAGCCATCGACCGGGCCCATAGAATAATAATCGATAACATAGATCGAATCAATGTCGGCATGCGTGTGTGACGGGTTGTACTTCTTGAGGCCGTGATAATATTTGAACATATCCTTGGGCCCGTCAAAGAGGGCGTAAGAGCCGTCCTTGAAAACAATCTGGCTTATCCAGTCAGGGTACTTCTTAACGAACATGCCGCAGACCGGGCACTTGTCCTTTGGTGAAGGCGTGACTGGTCCCCTCTCGCCGGCGAAGGCGTGAGCCGCCATACAGATAACGAGGCAAAAGATAATTGCAGCACGTTTCATTTGGCGGGCCGCTTCCCCGAATATTTCTTGCCGTCAATCTTTTCGATGATCAGGTATTCTGCCCCTCGAGCAGCTACACGCGCTTCGATCGTCACGGTCTTGCCGCTCTCCTTGAGCTGCTTCAATACTTTTGCGTTAGGGTTGACGATAAAGAATTCTCCACCCGGCTCAACTCCGCGGACGCAGTAACCTCCCAAACGCTCCATGTAGTCGATCTTGCCCTTAACGGTCAGTTTCGGCTCCTCCGGCTTTGCTGCACTTGATGGCGTAGTCTTTTCCATAGTTTGCCCCTGAGCAATAAGGGCATCGCCGCAGACGGCGAGCAAAAACAGGCCCAAAGTGATAGTTCCAACGAACGACATCAATTTTCTTAGGTTCATATTGATCTCCTCAGCATCCTTTTTGCTTTCCCCGCTTGAGCCGCGGAATGACAGTTTGAGTTCTTGACGCATTCGTCACCCTTGGCGCACCTGCTTCTTCAATTCAAAATGCCATTTCCAGATCTGGTAGATGGCCGGGTAGACCACCAGTTCCAGCAGGAACGAGGTAAAGATGCCGCCGATCATCGGCGCCGCGATCCGCTTCATCACGTCGGCGCCGGTGCCGATGGACCACATGATCGGGACGAGCCCGAGGAACGTGGTGGCCACGGTCATGAACTTGGGCCGCAGCCGCTTGACGGCACCGTAGCGGATCGCCTCCTGCAGGTCAGAGAGCGTGCGCAGCCGCCCTTCTTTCTTCGCCTGCTCGTAGGCCAGATCGAGATAGAGGAGCATGAAGACGCCGGTCTCGGCGTCGACGCCGAGCAGCGCGATCAGCCCGACCCAGACGCCGATGCTCATGTTGTAGCCGAGCAGATAGAGGAACCAGAAGGCGCCTACGGCGGAGAAAGGCACGGCCAGCAGCACGATGAGGGTCTTGGTGATCGAGCGGGTGTTGAGGTAGAGCAGAAAGAGGATGAGAAAGAGCGTCACCGGCACCACCACCTTGAGACGCTCCTTCACCCGCTGCATGCCCTCGTACTGGCCGCTCCAGGAGATGGCGTAGCCCGCCGGCAGCTTTATCTTTTCACGGAACAGCGCGGTTCGCCTCGTCGATGTAGCTCTTCGGATCGCGGCCCGCGACATCCACGTAGACATAGCCGGTGAGCAGGCCGTCTTCGTTGCGGATCATGGACGGCCCGCTGACTGGCGCGGATGGTCGCGAGCTCGGAAAGCGGGATCTGTCTCTGCCCGCCGGATACCGGCACCAGGACCCGGCCCAGCGCGCCCAGGTCGGCCCGGAAATCGCGCATGTAGCGGACATTCACCGGGTAGCGCTCGCGGCCCTCGACCGTGGTGGTCACATTTTCGCCGCCGATGGCCTGGGTCACCGCATCCTGGGCCTCGTCCATGCTCAGCCCGTAGCGGGCCAGTTCGTCCCGGTTCCACTCGAAGTCGAGAAAATAGCCGCTCGCCGTGCGCTCCGCAAAGACGCTGCGCGTGCCCTTGACCGACGGCAGCACCGATTCGATCTGCGCCCCGATCTCCTCGATGGTCGTCGAGGTCGGCTCCGGAGATTTTGAGCCCGACCGGCGTGCGCAGGCCGGTGCTCAGCATGTCGATGCGGCCCTTGATCGGCATGGTCCAGGCATTGGCAAGCCCGGGAAGCTGCAGCGCCTCGTTCATCTGGCTGATCAGCTGCTTCCTGGGAGATATGGTCCGGCGTGATGTGCGCGAAAACGGCCCTCGCCCAGCCGGGCGCCCACGACGAGTACCAGGTGTCCGCCTTCCGCCACTCGGTCTTCGGCTTCAGGGTGATCACGGTCTCCAGCATGGACAGCGGCGCGGGGTCGGTGGACGTCTCGGCGCGACCGGCCTTGCCCAGCACGCGGTCGACCTCGGGGAACTGCTTGATGATCCGGTCGGTCACCTGCAGCAGCTTCTGCGCTTCGGCGATGGAGATGCCCGGCATGGTGGAGGGCATGTAGAGGATCGACCCCTCCTCCAGCGGCGGCATGAACTCCGAGCCGAGTCTGAGATAGACCGGCACCGTGACGATTACCAGGGCGAGCGCAGCCCCGATGATCACGCCCACTTCCAGCGAAGGGACCAGAGGCTACCGGCTCGTAGAGCCGGATCAGCAAACGGCTGACCGGGTGCTTCTCCTCGGGACGGATGCGTGCCCACCACAACCGCATTGACCAACGCGGCAGAGCAAACGCGGGCCGGAACTCGAAAGCCTTCATATGCGTGAAGAGCATGCGCAGGGCCGGGTCGAGCGTGATCGCCAGCACCGCGGCGATGATCATGGAGAGGTTCTTCGTGTAGGCGAGCGGCTTGAAGAGCCGCCCCTCCTGCGCCTCCAGGGTGAGCACCGGCAGGAACGAGACAGCGATCACCAGCAGGGCGAAGAAGCTCGGGCCCGCCACCTGCTTGATGGCATTGACAACAACACTGCTGTAATCCTCCTTGCCGCCCGTCGCGATCCCACTGTTCCAGGCTTTTGTGCGTCTGCTCGACGACCACGATGGCGGCGTCCACCAGCGCGCCGATGGCAATGGCGATGCCGCCCAGGGACATGATGTTCGCCGTGATGCCCATCATCCGGAAGGGAATGAAGGAGAGCAGGACGGCCACGGGAATGGTGATCATGGGGATGATGGCGCTCGGGATGTGCCAGAGGAAAAGCAGGATCACCAGGGCGACGGTGAGGATCACCTCGAGGAGCGTCGACTTCAGGTTGTCGATGGCGCGCAGGATCAGGTCGGAGCGGTCGTAGATGGGAACGATCTTGACGCCGGGAGGCAGGCCCGGCTCGATCTCCTGTATCTTTGCCTTGACCCGATCGATCACATCGAGCGCGTTCTGCCCGTGGCGCATGACGACGATGCCGGAGACCACCTCGCCTGTCCCGTCCAGGTCGGATACGCCTCGGCGCAGGTCCGGACCCAGCACAACGGTCCCGATGTCCTTGACGCGGATGGGCGTGCCGTTCTCGCTGGTCAGGACAATCTCTTCGAAGTCCTTGATCGACTTTGCATAGCCGCGTCCGCGCACCATGTACTCGGTGCCGCCGAACTCGATCAGGCGGCCCCCGGTCTCGTGTTGCCGCCGCGCACCGCCTCCACCACCCGCTTGATGGAGAGGTCGTAAGCCTGCAGCCGGTTCGGGTCCACGTTCACCTGGTACTGCTGGCCGAAGCCGCCGAAGGTTGCGACTTCGGCCACGCCCGGCACCGATTTCAGGTAGTATTTCAGGTACCAGTCCTGGTAGGAGCGCAGCTCCGCCAGGCTGTGTGTGCCGGACTCATCCACCAGGGCATACTGGAAGACCCAGCCCAGCGCCGTGGCATCCGGCCCCAGCTCGGTCCGGACTCCCTGCGGGCAGGCGTGGGCAGCACGGAGGAGAGGTATTCCTGGGTGCGCGAGCGGGCCCAGTAGATGTCGGTGCCGTCCTCGAAGATGACGTAGACGTAGGAGTAGCCGAAATCGGAGAAGCCGCGTACGGCCTTGACCTGCGGGGCGCCGAGCATGGCCGTCACGATCGGGTAGGTCACCTGGTCTTCGATGATGTCCGGGCTGCGGTCCCAGCGGGAGTAGATGATCACCTGGGTGTCGCAGAGGTCCGGGATGGCGTCGAGCGCCACGTGCTTCATCGACCACCAGCCGGCCAGGCAGGCGGCCGCCACGAGCGCAAGGACGATGAACTTGTTGTTTACGCAGAAATCGACGATCCGGTTAATCATGGACCGTCACCCGGGTGTCACGGACCGTGGAGCATGTACAACCGCTGTCGGCTGTTTATCCTGCGGCGCTGTCTGGCCATTGCCGGCCCCGCGGCCATTCTCATCTTGCTCTCCGAGTCGATGAGGAAGTTGCCGGATACGACGATGCGTTCTCCTGGCACGAGTCCCTTCGTGATCTCGACGCGGTCATCGAAACGCCATCCGGTCTCTACCGGGCGGGGCTCGAAGAAGCCATTGCCGCGGTCCACGAAGACGGTCTTCTTCATGCCGGAATCGAGGACTGCATCCGCGGGAACGGTCGACGCGGCAGGCAGCGTCACCGGGAATTCCACGTCCACGAACATGTCCGGTCGGAGGATATACCCCGGATTGTTCGACCTCCAGCCGCACTTTGAGCGTGCGTGATGTGGCGTCGAACTGTGGAAGCACCTTGCTCACTACGGCATCGAACGTCCTTTTCCGGTCGGGAAGGGTCACGCGGACCTTCAAACCCGGCCGGACATGCTCCGCTTCCTTTCCGTAGAGGTCGGCCAGTACCCAGACCCGGCTCAGGTCGGCGATGCGGTACCACTCCGTGCCTTTTTCAAATCGTTGTCCGGGCGAGACATTCCTGGCGAGGATGAACCCCGTGACCGGGGCTATAACGATCGATGTTCTCGGTGTACTGCTTTGTTTCGCCTAATTCTTTTATCTGGAGATCACTCATGCCCAGATTGTACAGGGTGTCTACCTGCTGCTTCACGTTAACCTTCGTCAGTGTTATCTGGCGCGGGTGGCTCCTTGCCGCTCTGTTGAAAACGATCCAACGAACTCAGGCCGTAAATGTAGGCCTGCTCAGCGGCCAGAAACTCAGGGCTGTAGAAGGAAGCCAATCGCTGGTCCTTTCTTCACAAGGCTCCCGGTCGAATGGTCGTATACCTCCCTTATCCAGCCATCGATGGCTGCATTGAGCCGGTATATGCGGGTTTCGTCGGCCGCAACTTTGCCGGATGTCCGGAGCAGAGCCATTTGCGATTTCTTCTCCACCATGCCTATTCGCACCCCGATGAGCTGCTGTTTTTCCGGGCTTATCCTGCACGGTGCCCGGCAGGCATGGAGGAAAGCTCGCCACCGTCCGGGCCGGAGGGGACTTCTCATCCGCATAGACCGGCTCCATCTTCATGCCGCAGGGCGCAATGCCCGGCTTATCCGAGGTATGGGAAGGATTCATCGGGTCAACGTAATAAAGCACCCGCCGTCCCCTTGCGGCGTCAGTCATGGCGGTCCCTTGACTACCGTACCACGCGCCCGTCAGGAAAACTGCGGCAACGAGTACGACCGCGAGCCCCGCGATACACAAATTTTTTCATTGCCCCGTGCCCCCGCAAAGAGATACTTTTATTGTATGCATTATTCTGCAGCCGCGCAACTCCGCCGCAATGCCGGCTCGACCAAGCCTGTGTCTGAAAACAATTATGCAGGGCCGCGCGCAACCTCAAAATACGGCCCCGACGCGTCGAACACGCCGGGGCCGATCCGTCGTCTCTCACTATTTCGCAGTTCTGTCCGCCGCTCCAGCGACTATTCTAAGGCTCACAACCAGCGGCCGCATCATATCGTGCTCTTCATGCTCGAGGATGTGGCAGTGCCAGACGTACTCGTAGCCGCCGGTCCTCGGGCTCATCGGCTACCGTGAATGGTAGGTAATGCCGGCAAGTCGAACTTCATGATAACCCGGGTCACCTCGCCCGGATTCACCCGGACTGTCTCCTTCCAGCCGCCTTCATTAGGCTCGGGCGCCGAAAAGGCGCTGGTCGGGCGTGAACACGCGGCGTTATAGCGGGTCGAAGGGGCACGTCCCAGGATCTGGACGTTGACAAGGTGAAAGTGAATCGGGTGCGTGTCACCGGTGAGATTGTAGATCTCCCAGATTTCGGTGGTACCGGCCTGACCGATCTCGGTGGGGTGGATCCGTGTATGCCTCGCCGAAGAATGGACCCGGGTGGTCTGGGTGGTCGTCCCCAGCATCTGGATCAGCCGACCGTATGCATCGGAAGTTTCATTGAGGGTGAGCTTCCTGACAAAGGGGGCGGGGTTAGTGGGCACGGGAACCGGTCCGGCCGGTGCCCAAAGCGGGTCGATGGTCGCCGCTCAGGTCCGTGCTGGTCGTTATCGTCATCGGATGGTGCACTCCGGATAGAAGAAGGGATCGTTGGAAGGTCACTCGCCGGCGGCGTGAGGACCCGGAATTGCATGATCTCGCGCGTATTCGGGCTCTTACCCGTTCCGTTAGGCAGTCTGTCGTTAAGAGGGTCGCCGAAGGGGAAAGGCGCGGGAGTGTCGTGTAAAGGATAAACGTCTTCCCTTCCTGTCCCGTGAAGTCTACGACAATGTCGGCGCGCTCGGCGGGGACATGAGCAGAGAGTCGCGGTGACCGCACCGGTCAGGGCGTTCTCGGCGAAAGGTACGTTGAGCGGCTGATTGACAGGGAAAGGCAGAAAGCCGGCTTCCGTGCCGATCATCAGGCAGGAGTTGGCCGCCAGACCCGTGCCGGCTGGAGGGGCATACGGGGGGTTCGTGGGCACCCCTCCGACCAGCGTGATTCCGTCGAGACTCGCGTCTTCTTTCATAGAGCTGGAGGTTGACGAACCGCGCATTGCAGGCATTCAGGATCCTGAAGCGGTACCGTCTCGGGCCGCAACGTCAGCAGAGGGGTAGACCGTGCCATTGACGAGCATGGTGTCGCCGAACATCTCCGCGATGACCGATGGGTTGGGCAGTCTGCTGACCGCGCCGGCGAGTGCCCATCAGCCCGCTCGTAGACGTGCGGGTACCAGAGGCTCCCGGTCGAGGACGGAAACCCTTTCGAAACCCACGTGGGGTCGAATGTGCCGATGTGTCGGACTGTCTACGAATATTTTGTCCTGGATGACGATAGGCAATTCGCGCGGGCTTCTGTGTCTGACCAGGATGTCGTTTTCAATGAACTCGGGTAGCCTCCAGGCAGCTCAAGCGCCACCTCGTTGTTGCCGGACTCGGTTCCGGTGTCCCGTATTATGTAGGCGGTCGCGACACCGGCATACGCGTTGATGCGGGTGATGCCGAAGGCATGGTCGTGATACCAGAGGAGCCGCGCGCTCTGATTGTTCGGGTAATAATACTCCGCCTCGTTTGGCGCAGGCGTTGAGGACTTGAGTACCTGGTTGTTCAGGAAGCTCAGGCCATGCGTGCCATTTGGCGCCCACCAGTCGAACGGCCCGCCGTCGCTGATCCAGGGACGAGACCGCCGTGAATGTGGACAGCCGTCCGGTTCTGGGCCTGGTTCGCGCCAGGAATTGTGGTGTCTACGGGGATGATATGTTTGGCCGGGAAATTGTTTCTAAAGGTGATCTGGACCGCCTGGCCCCGTGTTGCCACGATGATTCCACCCAGATGGGCCTGGGCCTGCGGGCCTCCCAGGGGTGAATTGGGATGGTACCCCCAGAGGTTGGTTGGACCGAGGCTCGGGTGCAGCGTGTCCGTGAACTGTCCGGTATTAATAGTGTAATGTTTTGCTCCCGTTACTTCTGCCGGGGCTGCGTCAGGTCCCGCCACGGGGATGCCCCCGGGACCCACGCCCCGCAGCGGCTGAGCGAACATCGTGAGAGCGGGACCTGCTGTATAGAATGCGTACGCCCGCCCGGTGCCGAACTTCAGCGGTAACGCCATACCGACGCCCGCAATTGTTGCTCCCTTCAAAAACTGCCTTCTTGTCAGCTTCGTGTCCATAGCGTCTCTCCTTTTTTCGTTAGATGAGTTTGGATCTTCTCCTGATGGCCAGGAATCCTATCGCTCCGCTTGCGAGCAGAAAGAGTGAAGGTGGCACCGGAACCGGGGTTACCAGGCCCGCAACGCTGGCCTGACCTACGAAATCAAAAACTCTATCTTGGCCAAAAGCAGGGATGAACAGACTGAGCGTACCCGGATCCGTAAGCGAGACCCCAGTCCACTTGAAGATGTCGGCGGTCCCAGGATAAAACAAGGTCAGACTGACAGAGCTGTCAGCATTCGCCCCGTTCAGTTTCGAGGAGAGGGTATCGAGGTTATAATCGCCGGAAATCGTTAGTGAAGTGCCGCCGGTCAACAGGAATGTGCCCCAAAGAACACCTTGAGCGGTGCCTATAGATGCCTGCAGGTTTGGGTCGGTGACTGCGACGGAAAAGTCGGCATGCGCCGAATTTAAGCTCGTACTCGCACTGCTTGATCCGGAGATGCCGCTGGTGAAAGGATCGAAAGATTGCGTTGCGGCTGTGCTAGCGAACCCTGAGGTGTCCTCATAAACCGGGTCAATGAGCACCTGCTCCGAGCCGGGAAGGACCGCAAGATCAACTCCCGAATGGCTCCCCTGGAAGACTGGATCCCAACTCAGGCTGCCACCTGTGCTGACAGTAAACGTGAGATTGGTAAGGTCGGCCGTCGCGTAATCTGCCTGGGCCGTACCAGGCGAAAAAGCCATGGAGAAAATGCCCAGGCAAAAGACCGATAGGAACATAAGCTTTCTGAAATTCAAACTGCGTCCTTCGATATGAATCATATCAATCCTCCTCGTTCAATAGAATTTAGGGGCATGCAGACCCCTTGGGTGCCGTACCAGAAAATGACACTTGGAATTGGCTTCGTCCATAGGCCCTTCAAAATTACCTTCTTGTGATTCTCATAGAGAGATTCCTGTACAGTGTTATTGAAATTGAACTCTACAGGAAAAACTGCCAGAGTAGCCTTGCAAAGCGCAGCCTCTTCCCCAAGGTTGCACACGAGGCCACCCGTCGAACAAAACTTTTCTCACCGCCTCCTTTCTCTAGACCACCCCTGTCTTGAAAACAGGATTCCAGCTCACCCGCCCAACGAAAAGCTTGCGATACTCCTATGTCTTGTCACGCTCTTTTGTTTCATTTGGCGGCAATGTGTCTCGCTCCGCCACCGCTCCTCTGAATCCCTTTATCCCTTTGCCGATTGCTCCCCCTATTTCGGGGAGCTTCCCTGCGCCAAATATAACCAGCACGAGAAACATGATGACCACTAACTCTGGCATACCAAGACCAAACATGTGTCCTCCTTTTATGTGGTAACTGCGATGGTGACATCCTATTTTCGGCACACGGACAGGTTGTCCAAAAATCATTCGAAGCCGTCAACCGACCCTAATTGGAACCTGCCCTTACAAAATCATAAGAACGGCCACTTTCGGGAACAATTCGTATAAATGCGGATTTGATATCAGTAGAAATACGGAACGGTGCACGGGCTTTGTCGATGCAGGTGCTGGCTCTATGTCACGAAAAGCGGCTAAACATAGTTTTTTTGAATTGCGTATTTTACCAAGTCGGCCGTACTATTCACTCTCAGCTTGTCCATGATACGCGCGCGATGGCTTTCCACGGTGCGGACACTGATGAAAAGGCTGCTGCCAATCTCTTTGTTCGATTTGCCGTTGGCGATCAATGTCAAGACCTCTATTTCACGAGTCGACAGCGGTTCAGGCTCGGGTGCCTCAGACCGCAAAAGCTCGCCTGTGAGACGTGGAGACACATAGACTCTCCCGAGCCGTATATTTTCAATAGCAGAAAAGAGCTCGCGGTCCGCATCATCTTTCAAAAGATACCCGTCGGCTCCCTCGGCAAGGGCCTGACCCAGGTACGCCTTGTGCATCGTCAGGGCCAGAACCTTCACCCCCGCATGTTTCATTTTTAAATGACGGAGAGCTTCGATTCCGGAAGATTCGGCATCGACAAATCGAGAATAACCATGTGTGGAGTGATTCTGTCCAGGAGTGACAGCAGTTCGATACCATCTGCGGCCTCCCCGATGACCTGCAAGTCGGCAACCCCCTCGATGATCTTCCGTAAGCCTTGCCTCATCATGGCATGGTCATCGGCAAGAACGATCTCATAACTGACCATTTGAGGCGGCTCCTTCCCCATAGGGATAATGAAGTTAACGCGGGTGCCCTTTTTTTCCTGGCTCGATAGATCGAGCACTCCGCCCATTATTCTCACCCGAGCGGCCATGGTCGTAAGACCAAGCCCTCTTTGGGTAGCTTCTTCTGTTTCGACGCTTTTAACATCAAACCCTTTCCCGTCGTCTTCTACAGAAAAGACAACCATCCTGTGATGACGACGGATAACGACACCGATATTTTCAGCCTCTGCATGTGTCACTGCGTTAGTGAGAGCTTCCTGAATAATTCGGTATATGGTAATCCAACGATCACCAGGAAAAGATCATCGATTTCTGAGAGGTCCGACGTTATGTTGATGGTCGAAATCTTCTCAAAGCTGCTGATAGCCATTGAAGGGCGGCTGTCAGTCCGAGGTCCTCAAGGGCGGTGGGACTTAACGCGAGAGAAAGCCTTCGAACTTCTTCAATTACTCGACTCAGATAGTCCAGTAAGGCCTCGCACTCTGCGCTAGCCACGCATTGATCCTCCCGCAGCGTTTTCTGTATCACCTTTATATGAAGCTTCGTGGCATTCAGAGCCTGACCCAATTCATCATGAAGCTCCATGGAAATTCGCTTGCGCTCTATTTCCTGAGCATTTATAAGCCTGGCAGAAAGGTATCGGATCTGTCCCTCACTCCCTTTCAGAGCCTGTCTGTGGCGCGTGTTCGGCGATTTTAACTGTCAATTCAGAGGTTCGCTTTTCGACCAGATGTATGAGACGCTCGCGATGTGTTTCTAATTCTTCGGTCTGGGAGCATAATTGTTCGTAGACTCTTTCCAGAGCCCTTTCCGCACTCACCCGTCTTGTCTCTCGATCCCAGAGGATTCGTGCTACGCCCACGACGACTATGCTCCAGACAATAATCATACCCCAGTGAGGCACCCTGCCTTTGTCAGGTCGCCGATTCTCATTTTTTCGAAAAGTATCTCCAAAGCCCCGGCGTCGTCCTGAATTTGCTTGGAAACGCTATGAATACGCTGATTCACTGCACTTTCGATTCGCACCGGCCTCGGCTCTTGAATACTCTGTAAGGCAATCGTCTTGAACTCCGTCAATAACGACTGAATATTTTCAATCTTCTGACGCAGTTTCGAATCATGCAGAGGCTGCAGAGACGCTCCCAGTCCCGACTCTCCGCCGTTGAGGACTGTGAGGGCAAGATGAATGGCTGAATCAATTTCGCGGGAGACTGTTTGAGCATCTACCGAAGTATCTCCTAGGATAGCCTCATCCAACTCGAAGTGGGCAGATGCAGCCTTCACTTGTATATCCAGGAGCGCATCGCAGCGTTCAAAACTCATGTTCAGGTCTTTGCTGATTTGGTGCATCCAGATGAGCATCACAACGGAAAGGAGACCCAGGATCGATAAGAGAATCGATATCCCATGCATTCGTCGGAGTCTTCTTCCGGTTCACCGGGACCCCCTTTCTCCTATGCTATCGCGAATATCGTTGATGGCCAATAGCCTCTTTGCGGGAGCGACGGTGGTCATTCCCGGCACAGATTGATCCTTGAACGCCAAACACGAAATACGGGTCCTCTTCGAACGCGTGACCCACGGATACACGTTCCTGGCGATGATATTTAACATGCACTTCCGCGGTATCACCGGGGATTTGCAGATATATGTTAGCCGGTTAAACCCAGAATAGCAAGAAGCGTACCGCGGGTGAGAACCGGTCGCCATCAAAGTACCCAAAAGCATGGCAGCAGAGTGCCTAGCGCGGGGACTATCACTTACGCCCTTGACCGGGGATGGCGCTGGCGAAGCATCCCGCAGGGAAGGACTTCCGTAAGGACCTTGGGGCTAACGGTAGCACAGCGTCATGCAAGGAAGCCTCAGGCATGGACGGCCTCAGACTTTCTTTTCGAGTAACGAGCTCAAGCGCTTCAGGTGCTGCTTCTCCTCTCCTGCCAAGACCCTGAAAACCCGTGACGATGTCTGATCCTTCAGTTTCTGCTCCATCACGAGATAGAGATCATAAGAGTTTGTCTCGAGAGCAAGCGAAAGTTCCAACATCTCAGAAACACTCTTGCCCTTTGCCCACTGCAGTGCCTCTGAAACACGCACTCCCCCTTCCATGATATCATCGTCTTTATTGACTGAGATTACAGACCCGGGATGTCCGTTGCTCGGCGGCCTTCCCGCGAATTCTCTGTAAAGATCGAGGAGAGTAGCTTCGTGGCGTTCTTCGGCTAGCGCCAGTTCTGTGAACACGCCCACGACACCGGGATCGCTCGCGAGCATGTCACGGACTTCTGAGTAAAACCGGCGTGAACCATTTTCAAGGAACCACGCCAGGCCAGCCATTTCCTCCGGTGTGGTCGCTGGAGAGAAGTAGGCAATACCTGATTCAGGCGTCTTTTGTGCGACAAGGCCCTTCCAGGCTCTGATACCTCCTTCCATGCTGTAGACTTTTTCGAAACCTGCGCCCTGCAAAGTAGCGGCAGCCGCCCGGCTGCGAACTCCTGCAGCTCAGTACACAATGGTCGTTTTCTTTGGATCAAGCTCCGCAAGGCGCTCGTGCAGCTCACCGACGGGCATCAATCGCGCGCCCGGAAGGTGACCGTCCTCCTCATACTCTCTTGGTGTTCTGACGTCCACGAGGTTGTATTCGTCTTCCCTGTGCTCATTCGAGGAAGTTGCGTACCTCTCTGGAGTCCACGTAGGAACAGGTTTGAAGTAGTCAAGAATTTTCATATTCTCACCTCCATGGAATAAAGATCAGGTAAGTACTAAAGCAAAGGTAAAGGATAAGAACTTAGAGCAAACGGTATGATTATTTTTACGAGCTTCATACGCATCTCTGTCAATCTCAGCATCTGGCAACCTTTGAAGCGATGAATCCAATGACGCTGTATACAATGCTGACAAACACTATCTGGCCTTCTCTTTGCCTTTATCTGCGTACATCTGCGTATCACTCTTCTGTTTTATTTCTTCCCGTTCTCCCGACACCTGGAATTTCCTCATGAAGCGCCGGTCAATATAATCCTTCAACAGAAAGGCAAGTCTTCCTTCCCAGATCCAGTTGTTCTTCCAGAAGATGCCCCGGCCATTTCCCATATTGAAGATCAGTAAATAGCGGGGTTGCGGACTGAACGCCATCATTTCTCCGCCTTCGAGAGCGACCAGGATATTATTAAAGAGAATTGGATTCTCCCTCACCGCATAGACGCCTACCTTCGCGAGCGCCCGGCCTTCAAGGCTCACGCAGTCGCCGCCTCCAAAGATATTCGCATGGGCGACGCTCTGAAGCTGCGCATTCACCAGCATTCCTCCGTCGGGTCCGGTGGGAAGTCCCGATTCTCTAAATAGTGTTGAAGGCCTTATGCCTATTGCTGCGAATACCAGATCAAAGTCAAAGTTCCTCCCGTCGGTCAGCATTACTTTCTGTCCGTTAATCGACTTCACGAGAGCGCCTTCTACTATCTCCACGCCTCTTCCTGAAAGCGAATCCAGAGCCAGGCGGCGCACTTTTTCAGGCGCACCCGGTAAAAGCTTCTCCCCGGAGATCAGCACGATCTTTCCCGTGCCACCGTTCGATCTCAGAAGCCGCCACAGGTTCGCGCAGATTTCGACTCCTGCCGGACCGCCGCCTATGACGATATATTTCCAGGTGAAGCCCTGCCTTATGGCGTTAACGACCGTCTGTTTGGCTTTGAGGAGATTCACTACGGGCTTGACCGCAACAATGTTGTCCCGCTCTCCGTCCGCGATAGACGCGACGGGCACCTCGCTTCCCGTATTGAAGGAGACCACATCGTAAACGATGTTCCCACCGGAACGCAAAAAAGTCGACGGTCAACGGGGTCGATCTTCACCACGTTGTCTTCAATGAATTCGGCGCCACGCTCCTCAGCCATCTTCTTGACGTGAAAGCGTACCTCTGACGGATTGTAGATTCCGGAGAGCATTCCCGGACCCATGCCCGAGTAATAGTGATATGACGACGCGCTGACCAATGTCACGCCATGGCCCCGTCTGGTAAATTCAGAAAGGTTCTTGAGCGCGGTCAGGTGCGCGTGACCCCCGCCGACCAAGACCAGATGTTTACCCATAGTCGCTCCGGTTTCTCGAGTTTCTCCGGTTTATCTGGTTTCTCTAGTTCTTCTTAGTTTACCGGCTTGAACGAGAGAAACTAGAGAAACGAGATAACCAGAGAAACCTGCCTCATTCCCAGACCTCTTTGAGTCGCTCGTCTCGTCCGCAGTTATACCGGTAGAACTTATAGCGAAGAGGATTCTTCTTGTAATAATGCTGATGATACTCCTCTGCAGGATAGAAGTCGGATGCAGGAACAATTTCAGTGTAGATCGGGCCTTTGAAACGACCTGACTTTTCGAGCGCTGTTTTCGACTCCTCGGCGAGCCGCTTCTGCTCTTCGCTGTGATAGAAGATGGCGGTGCGATACTGATTGCCGGAGTCGCAAAACTGCCGGTCCTTCACGGTCGGGTCTACATTGTGCCAGAAAACGTCGAGGAGTTTTGCATAGGTGACCTTTGCGGGATCATAAACAATTTGAACGGATTCCGCATGGCCGGTCGTACCAGAAGATACCTCCTCGTACGTCGGGTTCTTCTTGTGGCCCCCTGTATAGCCGGACGTGACCGATACGACGCCTTCAAGCTGGTCGAAGGGGTGTTCCATGCACCAGAAACACCCCCCCGCAAACGTGGCCTTCTCCAGATGCGCGCCGGTGCCTGTCTTTTGAGCATCGTCCGCGAACAGAAGGCTGGCCGCAAGGACGAGGATAGCCGGAAAGACGGCAGCAACAACATATGACTTCATCATCATTGCTCCAATTACATTTTCTTCATGCCTGTACGTATAAAACTCTTCATTTCTCCTTCGCTCATAGCAGGCATATCGGGATGGTCCTTCTTGGCATGTTTCATCCCCTCTATCATGATCTTGTCGACGGCCTCACCGTCATCCTTTGCATCAACCTTTATCTCGTACTTGCACGGAGCAGGACAGCTGAACGAATACTGCATCGATAATCACCTCCTTTCCACACCGGATCAGGGACGGTCGCAACATGTTTCCTGCCGTCCTTCTTGCTCTTAGTCTAAGATGCAATTCTTGCATGTCAACCGTTCCTGAGGTTGGCCATTTTCTTTGTCGGGTATTGCACTGTAGGTGTTGACAAACTGAGCACCTGGTAATACCATCGAAAGAGAGGTCGCATGACGACAAAGAGAACTCCGGTGAAACAGAAGATTGAAAGCGAACGGCTGTCGATCCCTGTCGAGGGCAAAGGGCAAACTTCTGGAATTCTCGCCAGGCCTCAAGGGGCGCAGAAACGAACAGCAATCATCGTTGCGCACGGCGCGGGAAACGATATGAACAGCCCGTTAATCAGCGGCTTTGCTGAAGGGCTGGCAGCATTCGGATACCCCACGCTGCGTTTCAATTTTTTGTACAAGGAACGTGGAAGCAAAGCGCCCGACAAAGAAGAGACCCTGATGAAAACATGGCAAGCCGCATGCCGGACACTTCAAGAACTTCCCGGTCTCCAGATAGAGAAGAAGATAGCGGCGGGAAAATCGATGGGCGGTCGCATCGTATCGCAGATGGTCGCCGATGGACTCCTCCCCGTGGACCGGCTCATTTTTCTCGGATACCCGCTTCACTCAATGACTAACAAAGACAAACTTCGAGACCCCCATCTATATCGGATCACAATTCCTATGCTCTTCTTCGAAGGTACGCGCGACCCGCTCTGCGATCTTGACCGGCTTCAAACAGTGTTAAAAAAGCTCGGCGCCCCTGCAGAACTCTATACCATAGACGGAGGAGACCATTCCTTTCACGTTCCCAGGGCTATGGGCCAGACGGAGGAGGAGATACTTCGTAAGATCGTGGACAAGACTCTGGACTGGCTTTCGCAGCCCCGCTTGTAAGCTCCAGACGCGTCCCCGAAACGTCGTCTTTGCCGAAGCGGTTATTCTTTCCATACGATCGTAAAATGGGGGGCGATAGAAGAGAGCTCTTCATCAACGACGGATAACAGTTCTTGCTGGTTATCAGGTTTTGACCAGACTGCGAAACAGGAAGCTGAGGTACTGGTGGAGCGCGTTGGAAGCGAGCGAGGACTGATCGGCAAACGTCTCGGCGATCCATAACGCTGCGCCCAGGCCTGTAACGTAATGCGGATCGTAGTCTCCGTGGTACAGGGCGCACAGACCCCTCACGAGGAAACGCCCCAGGAGTATGCGACCGTCACGAGAGGTAGTCAGCGAAACGATCATCTTGAGAACAGCCGCTGTATCCAATGCTGAGAAGGCTTTATAAAAGGTGGCGTAATCGATAGCAGAGCTTCGTTTCGAAACTTCTATCGCCGCCGCGCCTGAATCCTTTTCGGCCCATCCAGTCAAGCCATCGCTCAATGAGATGCTCGTATTCCTCTTCAGTGAAGAGTTCGCGTGCACGACCAATCGCATAGAGTGTAATCGTATGGTGGATGTCGATGAATGATGAGCCGCTCGTTGCATGCATGATATGATCGGACATAGTGCGCACGGGAGCCTTGGCTCGCTGAAGAGACGGAGTCGCATCAAATCGACCTTTTATGTAATAGTCTGCAAGAAGAACGAGAGCCGGCCACGGGTCCTGGTCTGTCCTTGCGAGTATCTCACGAAGGATGAAGGCGGTGCACGAAATAGAATGGCCCAGCGACGTGTCGAGATAGCCGCTGCCGAGGAGAAGAAGTCTGCGCGCAAATTCTCGTGCACCGTGTTGTTGAAGGAAGGCAGCGAAAAAGGAGGCTGTTTCATCTACATCGCGGGATCTGATGGCCTTTTCCAGATCGGTGAAGCGCACGGATGTCCTGTGGTTCGTTTTCTTTCAGAGGCGACCGGGGATGCTTTTCGAGCTTTGCCCGCCTGGCATATTCCACTGTCTCCATGTAGAGCAGCTTGAGAATATCTTCTGCTTCCATGTAGGGGAGCAGATCCCTGCACACGCCATACATCTTAGGCAGATGAGGATTGATGAAAGGCGGGTTCAGAACCCGCTGCACCTCAGGGAAGAGACTGAGATGGGCGCTCCAGGCTTGTTCTCCTTCAGGCCCGTCGCTTTTGAGCCTGGAGACAGCGGTCACGTCCGATGCTTCAATCGCATTGATCAGATACTCCCTCCAATCCGTCATAGGCTCACCGTAATACCGCCCGCCGCAGGTGTCAACGTTTGAACTCCTGTTTGTACGCCTGTTTGATCAGTCTTATTGGTTGATTGGTTGTGAAATCTAATGAAACTAATTAAACCAATTGAACCAATGAAACGAATTTTCTTAAGTGTCGATTTTCTAGATGTCACTTTTTTAGATTGTAAAGAGGCAGAAGACGTGATAATTGGTATTGTCTATTTGCCATGATGAGATCGGCTCTCTGCGCTGCATTCATACTCTTCTCCGTGCTCTTACCTTGCAGCGGGAATGCCGACACGTTTGTGGGCGGCGAAACACAGTACGCTATCCAGGAAGGAGACTCGCTCATTCTCATCGGCTCAAAACTGGGGGTCAACTGGCAGACGATCGCAAGGGAAAACCAGATAGACCTCGATAAACCCCTCAAGATAGGGCGTCTCTTAAAAGTAAATACGCGGAAGATTATTCCAAGAATGGCCGAGTCCGGCATTATCGTGAACATACCGGACCGTATGCTTTACTACTTCAAGGAAGGCAAGCTTGACTCCGCTTTTCCCGTGGGTCTCGGCAAGCCGGACTGGGAAACACCCACCGGTGTTTTCACCATAAAGGGCAGGGAGCGCAATCCGACGTGGCATGTGCCCCTTTCAATAAGGGAGGAGAAGGCGGCTAAAGGGGAAACGATAGAAAAAGCGATTCCTCCGGGTCCTGATAATCCTCTGGGCAGGTATGCTCTGAGGACATCCATCTCCGGAGTGCTTCTCCATGAAACCATATGGCCTACCAGCGTCTATCAGTTTAGAAGTCACGCCTGCGTGAGGATTATGGCGGAGCACATGGAAAAATTTTTCCAAGGGATACGCGTCGGTACCCAGGGAGAGATTATATATGAACCGGTAAAGGTCGCGCTGACCCCGGAGGGGCGAGTCTTTCTGGAAGTGCACAGGGACATTTACAAGAAAACCACATCGCTGGATAGTGCCGTGAGAAAACTTCTGGAAAGCCGGGGCTTGTCCGGAAGAGTCAATTGGGAAAAGGTAAGCAGGGTGCTCCAGGAAAAGCCGGATGTCGCAGAAGACGTCACGATGTGACCAGGAACAAGTCTTCAAGCAGTCTCGTGAAAGCCAATGAATATCGTAGTGGCAGCTGCTCTCCCTCAGGAATTGAAGCCTTTGCTCAATCACGTTAAACCGCAGGAGCGATTGCAAACAGATGCATTCCCCCTAATCCGGGCGACCTATCTCAATCACGAACTCGCAGTGGCAGTCACCGGCATAGGAATACGCAATGCCGAAGAGAGAGCTGAATCCGTTCTGGATGCATTCCATCCCGACCTCATCCTTTCCATCGGGTTCGCGGGTGCGCTCTATGACGGGGCAGTCATTAGTGATGTGATAATGGCAACAAGCGTCTCCCTCGTATCTCAAAACGCTTTAAGAGTGACTGCACCTGTTTCCGCTGGAGGCAGGCTGCTTAAGGGACAGCAGGATTTTCCGGGCGTGCGCTTCGGAAGTTTCTTTACTCTTGAGACGCCCATGGAGAAGAAAGCCATCAGAGCGCTCGTGCCAACGGAAACGCCTTATCCTGTCTGTGAAATGGAAACCTTTCCGATTGCAGAACTAGCAAGGGAAAGGGGCATAGAATTTCTCGCCGTTCGTTCAATCACCGACCGCGCAGACGAAGAGATTCCATCTGATTTTTTCACAATAGCCAGTGGTTCAGGCACCCGTCAACGCATCAAGGCCGCGGCTCTCTTTCTTCGTAAACCCCATCTGATTCCCATGGCTGCAAAGCTTGCAAAGCGCTCCCGCAAAGCGTCAAGAAATCTGTGGCTATTTTTCGACGCTCTCGCCCGCGCGCTCTAATACCAATTTGCCTTCAAGTGTATACCTTCCGGGTACCCGCCGCAGGTGGGTGTGCTGCCCGTCGCTCTCCTCGACGTACTAGTAGTACGCCTTCGTCGGCTCCTCGCTGCCGCCTCGGTCTCCATCTTGAATGCAAATTGATATGGTACCGATTTCCCTTCGACTATATACCTTCGTTGTCGCTGCGACACGTTGTGTTGAGGATCTGCGAAAGGATAGATTATCGAGTTTATCTGAAGTTCCAGAGGGCAAGCCTGAGGAGGTCGCGCGGATTGGAAAAAGCATTTCTCATCGCGGTTGCCTCGTATCCGCTATGAACCATGCAGTTTCGACATCTGGGGTCCTTGCCTGACTCATACCTGTCCCAATCGGTCTTCTCCATCAATTCCTGAAAGGAATCGCAATAGGCATCCGTTATCAGATAGCATGGTGATTTCCATCCCAGGGGATTCCGGGTCGGATTTCCCCACGGCGTGCAGCGCATATGCCTTCTGCCCTGCAGAAAATCGATGTACATGGGTGTGCTTAGGAAAGGGTATCTGTCAAACAGATGATCCATGTGCTTGAATTTTAGAGCAGCCTCTTCCCTGCTCAGAAAAATGTCATCCGACACGCTCTGATAGCTGAACGCCGGAGAAATCAGGATGCCGTCTACATCAATACTGTTGGAGCAATCCGAAGAGCTGCTCCAGTTCGCCAACCTCAGCGTATTTGTAAACCGATGTGTTAGTGCACACCCTGAAACCGTGTTTCTTTGCCTTCTTGATACTCTCAACCACTGTGTGGAATACCCCGCCTCGACCGGCTGTGCGGTCATGCGTTAGCTCCATGCCGTCAAGGTGAAAGCTGAGGCAGAGGCGCGGGTGAGGGCGAATCTCATCGGTGAGCTTGTCTGCCAGGAGACCATTGGTACAAAGATAGACGTATCGGTTCATGCGAAGCAGTTCTTCAACAAGCCTCCCGACATCCTTGTATAGCATGGGCTCGCCTCCGGTGACGGTGACCACCGGCGCACCCGATTGTCTCGCTGCGTCGATACACGCATCGAGAGAAAGATCACGCGCGTTGTTTTCCGCGTTCAGTCTTATTCTGTCGCAGCCCGCACACACAAGGTTGCACCGGTGCGTGGGCTCAAGCATGAGCACCAGGGGAAATCTCTTCCCTCCCCTTACGCTGTTTTTTACATAAGAAAGTGCAAGTGACTTATAGAGACCGACTGGAAAACGCATGGCGATTCTTGCGCCTACGGCAGGCGATCGCCCATGGCTCTTGCCTCTTTTCTCCCGACAAGAAATGTTAGAGCTGCGTCGAGCTCCTCAATCGGCAATTGGGTGTTTTTGCACGGACCCTGTGGTCTCCTGTTCGGTATGGCAAGCACCGGTATCCTTTCGGCCACGTCTTTGAGCCCGCTGATCAAATCCCTTTCGCACGCAATCGCCACAATGACCGATGGTCGATGTTCCCGTATCGCCTTGCGGGCTTCTTCTCCGCCTGAGGCTGTTACTGTCTTTGCGCCGTCAATTCCGCCCAACCTGTCGAGCACCTGAGTTCTCGTCGCCCTCTCAAGGCATCTCGGCAAGAGAACGAGGAGCCTCTCGGCGCTTAGATACTTGGGAGAAGATTTCAATATTTGATTGTGGACTTTGATAAAAGAATTGGAGATCCTATCCCTGCTCATGCCGAACTTCCTTCCAAGCCAGACACTCTTCGGAAGCAAGGCGAGAAGAGCCCTCTCCGTAAAAACGTAAGGAAGCACCGATTTTCCGAATTTGGCGACAGCGATCGCTTCAATCAGCACCACCACCAGGATAAGCATTGAAAATATTTCAACGCACCATTCAAGAGGTATCGAGACTCTGGGGCTGAACTGCTCGATCCTTGGTTTCACCAGATACCATCCCACGTTGAGCAGCGCAATGAGGAAGAAGAATATGACTCCGGACAGAATGAGATATGTGGCGCTGGACTCGTTTGCTTCGATATCTGTCGACCCTGTATCGCCTTTCCAGTCCGTCCACTCGTCTCCCAGTTTTCTGTCCACAGGTTTAGCCAGGTTGCCTTCCCGCGTCTCAGGCATCAGCACCTCCCGAACATCGATTCCTCACGTAACCTCTCTGAAAATACCATTCGATCGCCTGTTCCATCGCCGTTTCAACAGGAGTCTGCGGCACCCCCAGACTCTGAACCGCTTTTGAGCAGTCGAAGTACATGTGATTCTTAGCCATCCTGACACCTGTGAGGGGGATCCTCGGCTCTGCGTGTCTGATCCATTTGGAGAGAGCTTCATCTATGTAAGCAGCGAAGAGTATCGGCGTATAGGGGAGCTTCACGCGGGGCGGCTTCCGGTTACTGATCCGGGCCAGCACAGCCAGAAATTCGGCCAGACTCATATTCCGGTTACCCAGGATGTAGCGTTCACCGGTTTCACCGTACTGTGCCGCGAGCCAGTGGCCCTGACCCACTTCATCGGCGTCGACAAAATTAAGACCTGTATCGATGAACGCCGGCATTCTGCCGTTGAGAAAGTCAACGATGATTTTTCCCGTTGGCGTGGGCTTTCTGTCCATGGGTCCGACCGGTGTAGTCGGATTGACGATGACAACAGGAAGACCTTTGCTGACGAATGCGGATACGTGACGCTCGGCAAGAAACTTGGACCTCTTGTAATGGCCAACCATATCGGAAAGATCGACCGACGTATTCTCGCGGCAGACGGCGCCGTTGCTTCTTTTTGGGACAAGCGTCCCTGCCGAACTGGTGTAGACAATTTTTTCCGTACCCGCCTTCAGTGCAGCCTCCATCACATTGACTGTGCCCTGAACGTTTATCTCATACATGGTTTGGGGGTCAGGCACCCACAGCCGGTAGTCCGCGGCAACATGATAAAGCTGCGTGCAGCCCTTCAGCGCCCTGCAGACCGACTCGTAATCCCTGACGTCTCCTGTGACCAGCTCGATAGCAAGCTTTGCAAGGTCGCTGGTATCGCTTCCTGCCCTAACCAGAGCGCGAACCTCAATGCCTTTTGCTTGCAAGGCTTTCGCCACATGATACCCTACAAAACCGGTGGCGCCTGTAACAAGAGCTTTCATCTTTTCTCATCCTCTGCCAGCGCCAGAAATTTACCGAGCGCCATCAGAGGAAAACAGTTCCTGTAGTTGTGATAATTTATCATAAAGTAGATGGGAAATCCCGTTCCTGTAAATTCGGGCTCGTCCCATGTTCCATCCGGTTTTTGTCTGTCGAGCAGAAAAGAGATGCCCCGAGCTACCTCTTCGCATGCCTCCTCTCCTGCAGCAAGCAATGCCATGATCACCCAGGCAGTCTGGGAAGGCGTGCTCTTTCCCTGAAGTCTCAAGGCCGGGTTCTCGTATGATTCGCAGCATTCACCCCAGCCGCCGTCTTCATTCTGGTGACGCTTTAGTGTGGCAATCGCCTTCCTTACGTAGGGAGCGTTCATATCCTCTCCGATGGAGCGCAGACCTTCCATCACCGACCAGGTCCCGTAACCGTAATTCACGCCCCATCTGCCCCACCAGAGTCCATCTTCCTCCTGCGTTTTTTTCAGGAAATTGAGCGCCCTGGCTACCTCAGTATCCGTGGGTCTATACCCGAAGCCGCCAAGCATCTCCAGGACACGCGCTGTAACGTCAGGCGTGCTGGGGTCGAGCATCGCCTGCAGGTCTGCAAACGGTATCTGATTGGCGATCTCTTTATTGTTATCCGCATCGAAGGCGCTCCAGCCGCCATCTTTTCCTTGCATCCCAAGAACCCACCGTAAGCCCCACTCTATTTTTTCAGTGCTGATAAGGTCGCAGTCTCTATAGCGGTTCAAGAACATCATGACTACTGCTGTGTCATCCACGTCCGGTTGCCAGTCGTTCTCGAATTCGAAAGACCACCCACCGGGCTCAAGGTCCGGTCTTTTTACGCTCCAGTCGCCTTTTCTGAGTATCTGTTTGGACGCAAGCCACTCGCACGCCTTCGCCAGCGAAGGATGATCATTGTTGAGGCCCGAATGAATCAGTGCAAGAGCTGTCAGAGCTGTGTCCCAGACCGGCGACACACATGATTGAAGCAGAAGCTCGTCGTCGGTTTCGATCGTAAATCGGCGAAGGGCTTCAAAACCTCTTTGCACGGGTCCGGAATTTTGCCCGGAAACGGAGTCGCCGTCCAGGCTGATGAGAGCTAATATCGAATTGACGATTGCGGGCTGTATGCCCAGCCAGTCCCCGCTTTCCTCCTGATGTTCGAGCACCCATTTTTTTGCCATGCGCAGGGCACGGGGTCTGAGCGGCCTTACACGGAAAGCTTCGCACAATTTGATCAACGTGTCGATAAGGAGAAAACATTTCTTTCGTGAGAAGAACGGAACGGGCCCGATCGCAAGCGGCGGCCTGCGGTCAAGCGGATTCTTGTACAGTTCCCGGATGGACATGTTTTCGGGAAGTTGCTTCACCGGCCTGTGGTCCAGTAATATTGAAAGTGGTACCAGCGTGCCTCTTGCCCAGGCGGAGAAATTGTAAATATTGAGGGGCGCCCAGTGAGGTAGAATCATTATTTCCACAGGCACCGAGGGCGCGGCCTCCCAGTCGATCTGACCGAAAAGAGCCAGAAAAACTTTTGTGAAGACCCGTGAACGCTCCGCACCGCCCTGCGAAAGAATGAATTGGCGTGCTTTCTTCATAGCCGGCTCCTCAGCCGGAAAGCCCGCCAGCTTCAGTGCAAAATATGCCTCGACGGTTGCGCTCAGGTCGCCTTTTCCGCCATAATGTATGGCCCAGGTACCGTCCGCCCTCTGTTGTCGCAGGATATAACGCGCTATTTTTTTGTCCCGTTCTTCATCCTTCATGCCCACGAAGTGAAAAAACATCAGGTATTCTGCTGTTATCGTCACATTCGATTCCAGTTCATACCACCAATAACCATCAGGCTGCTGCTCAGAAACGTAATAAGCCTGCGTCCTCCTGCAGGCCTGGGCGATTAACTCGAATAGACCTCTGCTGTGATAAGGAGATACGCCTTCCCGCACAGTCGAAATCCGGCTGGGCACTACGTTCATCTCCTCATCTCCTGGAAGCCCTCCGCACCAATAGCCCCGAGAAGTTCGCTATAACCGGCGCACGCCATGCCGAGTGAGGCGGCGTCAGTGCGGAGGTTGATAGAGATCAGCGCTTCGGTCTCTCGACGACCCGCTTCGGTTGAAAGGTCCGGGTGGGCATAGATCTCATTAGTTACGCCCTTCAGTAATGGAAGCAGGGAGCCGAAATATCTTTTGCTGACTTTCGATATTCTGCCTCTCCTGCCGGTTCTCGGGAGTCCCACGGCGGTTGATGCCGTTTTGAGTCCATATTCAGACGCTATTTTCACGTTATGGACCGCCAGCATGCGGAACGTAGCCCAGTCAGCCATCTTCCGAAGCACAAAAGCTGTGCCTGCGCATGCAACCACCATGAACGATTCCCTCGGAATCCGTATCCAGGTGACGCGTCTTTTCGCGGCGGCTCTGCAGACTGCTTCAAATATGATCGGGTGCATGTGCAGATGATGATGACCATCAACGTGGGTCGGTGAAATCCCTGCCTGCTCGAGGCGATCGAACTGAGCTTCAATCTCTGCCTCGATCTCGCCTGACACGATGTGTCTCAGCCTCCAGTAACGCAGACCGGCACGAAAGGGACTTTTCAGAAAGCGCCCATCCCCATCGACGAGATGCGGTATCTCTTCGGGAGGAAGCACCGGGTTGCCGTCGCATAACGTGACATGCAGCCCCACGGAAAGAGCGGGACGAATGCGAGCAAGCGTTACCGCCTCTTCGAATGCGTCGCCACCGGCCATCAGACTCGCAGCAGTCAGGAATCCACGGTCGAAAGCCCGGGCAACAGCCCTGTTCACGAGGCTTGAACGTCCGAGATCATCCGCGACAACAATGAGGTATCTGTCTCTTTGCTTCAGAGCTTGTTGGCTCATCATCACCCCAGCATCTCTTTGCGCCTTGCCAGGAACGAGAAAAACTCCTTCCCCTCTCGTACCCTTCGACGGAAGAGCGCCTTATCCCGCAGCATGTCGCCGAGGATTCTCAACACCGGTCCGGTACGCAAGTAGAAAGACCGGTAAAAACGGTCGACTGCGCTGAATATCTCGTCAGAGGATAGATTCCCGTAGGAGAGAACCGCGTCCTGAATCCCCTCTCTCACGAGTTGATCGCCATCTTTAGTCAGCCAGCCTTCTTTTTTTGCCTGTTCGTAGAGTTCCGTGCCCGGGTACGGCGCGGCAAGGGAAACCTGAATGCTGTATGGGTCGATCTCTCGAGCGAAACGGATGGTCTCCTCGATTGTCTCCGCGTTCTCGCCGGGTAATCCGAGGACAAACGTGCCGTGAACGAGGATGCCGAGCTCTTTGGCTGCTCTTACGAAAGCGCGCGCCTGATCGAGGTTTGTACCCTTTCTGATGTTATTGAGAATCTTCTGGTTACCTGATTCAAAACCCACCACCAGAAGCCGCAGTCCATTTTCCTTCAGCACCCTGAGCGTCTCTTTCGGGACGGAAACCCGTGCATTGCACGACCACACAATGCCGAGTCCGCCCAGGAGTCGCGCTATCTCTATGAGGTGAGGGTTGTCCGTGAACGTGTCATCGTCGAAGAAGTATTCCTTAGCGTTGGGGAAAAGAAGCTTCGCCCCTTTCATCTCCTCGTAAACGTTTTGCGGGCTTCGTACCCGGTACGTGTGTCCGGAAATAGTTTGCGGCCACAGGCAGAACGTGCAGCGCGAGCGGCAGCCTCTTCCCGCGTACAACGAGACGTAAGGATGATGCAAATAACCGATGAAATAATCATCGACTTTGAGGTCTCTCGCATAAACTTCTGTCACGAAGGGAAGCTCGTCCAGGTTCTCAATAAAAGGCCTGGCCGGAGTTCGAACTACATTCCCGTCTGAACGGTAGGCTATTCCCGATACGCTTTCGAGAGGTGTGCCCAGGGCGATTTCCGCCACGCTGTAATCGAATTCACCGATCGCGACAAAATCGACGGCTTTGCAGGCTGACAGCGTATCTTCGGGCAGAACAGTCGGATGTGACCCCACGAACCCTATCATGAGATCAGGGAAATGTGCCTTCAGGTCTTCGGCGACTTTGGCATCGTTTGTCAGGGTAGGGGTGCTGGTGTGGAGGACAACAAGATCAAAGTCCTGCGCTTGACGGATAACGTCTTGTACGCTCAGGCCCTGGGCCGACGCATCGAGCAATCGGCTGTGTGCCACGAGGCCTGCCGGATAGGCCAGCCACGTGGGATACCAGAATGACCTGATCTCGCGGCGCGCCTGGTAACGAGCCCCGGCGCTGCCGTCAAATCCGTCAAACGAAGGAGGATTCAAGAATAATGTTCGCACGTTATCCTCCGTAGGAGAGGCTTGATCGTTTTAACATTTCGGGAGAGTAAAGACGCACGCCGCCATTTTCCCCCTATGTATTCTTTACCTTACCTTTGGATTTGTCAAGGTCCATCTATGCCGGTGCCGGTGCATGCCTGTGTGACTAATGCCGGTGCATAGATCGATCCCGCTTCAGGGATGGAGCGAAAAGGCGCAGTACGGGCCGCCTCTCATTCAGCCCGCAGGTCGGCTGACCTGTAAGGCGCTTACTTTTTTGTTTTCTTGAGCTGCAGTTCTTCACCGCAGCATTCGAATCTGCAAGGCGCGCATTCGCAGGAGTTTGTGGGCTTCCCGCAGTCGACGCACTGCTTTGTCACGGTGATCTCCACGCCGCAGTCTTTGCAGTAGTAAACATCACCCTTCTTCATTTCACGACATTCTGGCATAGCGCATCTCCTCTCCATCCGCCGCATGGCGGTTAAGATGTTATACTAGTAATTAGTAATCAGATTATTGAGAGGTGTCAAGCAGCTACGTGCACAGACGGGCCATTCCCCGAGAGATGACGTACGGGTCGCCCCATTCTCTCTGATACTGAACGTGTGAGCACTGGCATCGTATTTGCTAATAACGCAGAAACAGTGGCAAAAAGAGGCGCGGGTGCTTGAAAACCGTAGAATGGTACTATAATAAGTATTTAGAATCGGCTTCGGATGCCGATAACCCTATATCAAGGAGGTGCGCATTGTGAGAAAATTGATTATCTTTATTATGGCTATCCTCGCGATAGCCTCGTGGGCCGTGTTCCCCGGAGTTGTCCACGCTGACGTTGAGTGGAAGGTGCTCAAAAGCCTCGACCTGAAGGCTTCCCCGCTCGATGTCGCTCCCTCCATGGATGGACAGCGACTGTTTGTCTTAACGCCCGGAGAGATCCTCGTCTATTCTATCCCCGAGGGGAAGATCACCGACCACATTGCCGTAGACAAGGATTTTGACCGCATCGTCGCTCTGCCAAGAGGAGACACACTCTCACTTTTAAGCAGCAAGAAGAAAATGTTGCAGGTTGTTGTGCTTGAAAGCATCTACAAGATCGATGTGAGCGGCCTTCCGTTTAAAGGGCCGAAAGATGCGCCGGTGACCGTTGCCATCTACGATGATTACCAGTGACCGTATTGTGCGGGGCTTGAGCCCCTCATCCAGCAGGTGCTGGAGAAATTTCCGAAAGAGGTTAAGCTCGTTATAAAGCAGTATCCGCTTCCGATGCACCCCTTTGCCCGAAAGGCGGCCATAGCAGCCCTCGCCGCAGGTAAACAGGGCAAATTCTGGGAGATGCACCATGAACTCTTCGCAAACCAGAAGGATCTCAGCGATGCTAAGATTGAGGCAATCGCAAAGCAGATCGGCCTGAAGATGGATAAGTTCAACCAGGACATGAAGGACCCGTCCATAGCGGCCCTTATTGACAGGGATACTGCCAGTGCTGCGCAGGCAAACGTCCAGGGAACACCGACTATTTTCGTAAACGGAAAGCTGCTTGTCCAGCGTAGTATTCCCGGCTTCCAGCAGGCGATTGAAGCCGAGCTGAAAAAGGGAAAGTAACAGATTTAATGTAGCGCTAAGTCCACTTAGCGACAGGTGAAGGCAGGCCGAAGGGCTTTTTTTGGGCAAGGCCCTTCGGCTCTCCAGTTCTCTAGGTCACAATTCCGATATCACAAATTTGATGCCTATTTGTATTCAAGATGCATGACCAGTTAGGACCGAGGCGCTCCGAGGAATGGGCCACCGAAGGCGTACCTTGGGGTACGTCGAGGTGGAACAGGCCGACGGGCAACGAAGGTATACACTTGAAGGCAAATCGGCATCACAGGTTGTCGAACCATTCGAGGTTCGCCTTAATCAGCTCCGGAATCGGTAACTGATACGGGCAGCGGGACATGCATTCGCCGCATTCCGAACAGTTTCTCGCTCTATCTATCATATCCTTCATCCATTTCAGCTCATCCACCTGATTGCCGAACCGCTTGACGGTGCTCTTAAGTCCTATCAGAAACTGGATGGAGATACCTTCGGAGCATGGCTGGCAATAGTCACACCGTCTGCAGAACACCCGGTCGAACTGCTTTCTGATGGCTTCGATCCTTTGCTTATCATGGTTCGTCAGTCCACCGCCTTCCGTAAATATCTTCCAGTTTTCACGCGCACGTTCCAGCGTTTCCGTCCCGGGAATCGGTATGATATCTTTTTCCTGAAGAACGTATCTGAGCGCAGGCCCGGCTTCTTCGATAACTCCGCCGGAGAGCGCCTTCATCGTCAGTATTCCTATATCCTTTCTTCTGGCCAGCGGGAAAACTTTCTTCGCGGCATCCGGTTCGAGAAAGCTATAGCAGGCCATGATGACGTCAAAATGGCCATCTTCGATGATTCGCTCCAGCAGATCGAGGCTGTGACTGGAAATCGCGATGTAATCGATCAAGCCTTCGTCCCGTGCACGCTGGAGCCCCTCGTAGCCTCCTCCCGGAGCCATGACCTGCTCGTACTCTTCATGTTTGGTGATGTTGTGAAGGTGATAAATCTGGACTTTGGGCTTCTGGAGCTGTCGCAGACTTTCGTGAACGTCGTCGTAAATTTTCGCTGTTTTGGTCTGTGATTTTGATGAAAGAATAACCGGCCTCTCTATATTTTGCAGAGCCAGCCCGATCTTGCGTTCGCTGTCCGTATAGGCACGAGCCGTGTCCAGCAGGTCTACTCCCATCTCAACCACGGCTTTTATGACCGGGACCGCCTCCTGCTCGCTGACACGCTGTATCGGTATTCCGCCCCAGCCCATCTTTGTCACCATGAGATTGGTCCTGCCGAGCCTCACCTTCTCCATAATCGCTACTCCTCTCCGATCGGTCTGGTCATAAATCTCATTATATACCACTATTGGCCTCACTTCACACGAGTAGATCGATACGCAGATCGAGAAAACGATTGAATCGATCTCATTCCAGACTTAAACTTCTTTACCCTGTCATGGATATTTCCTTACGCAGCCGCGACCGTACGCTCTCGAGTCTGGGGAACGCGCTAGCACGCGAGAGAGTGCTATAATGGTGGCGGGTAAGGGCGGTGGGGCTTCCCGCAACCAGCGATCAGGGTGTAATGGATAAGCAGACGTGTATCGCCATCTTCGTGAAATCGCCCGATAAGGGCAGGGTAAAGACGCGACTGGCATCGGCCCTCGACGAGGATACAGTCGTGGAGCTCTACCGCCGTTTTGTGCTCGATCTCCTCGCCACGATGAGTCGCAGCGTATTCGAGGTGCGCATCTTCTTCCACCCACCCGAGAGCGAACGTAAGGTTGCCGGGTGGCTTGGCGAGGAGTATACCTATAGGCCGCAACAGGGAAAAGATCTTGGAGAACGTATGCAGAATGCTTTTCTGGCTGCATTCGCCGAAGGCTTTCGCAACGTTGTGCTCATCGGCACCGATTTTCCGGATCTGCCGGTCGAAATCGTCGAAGAAGCTGCAAACTCACTTGCATCACTGGACGCCGTCGTGGGCCCCGCAATGGACGGCGGCTATTATCTGATCGGTTTCAATTCCAGTCGCTTTCCTGCAGAAGTTTTCAAGGATATTGAGTGGGGAACACCTACCGTGTTCGAGCGGACCATGGATGTGTTGGAGAGATGCGGCTTGAGCGGGCGGGTGCTTCCTCATTGGCGCGATATAGATACCTACGAAGATCTCATGGCTTTCTTGCGGGAGCACGAATCGACGCCTGCCGGGTGCTTGCTTACACTGGACTACCTGCGGGGGCATAGAAGATGACGACGAGGCCGTATGGTATCTCTGTGATCATACCCGTCTTCCACGAAGAGGAGGTGGTAAACCAGGCTGTCCGGGCTTTACGAAAGCTGGATCGTCACGATCAGCTGGAGATTATCGTAGTAGACGGCGACCCGGAAGAGCAAACATTGAGAGCACTAGAGGATGCACGTGTCGTGCACGTACGCTCGGATAAAGGACGCGGCAAGCAGATGAATGCGGGTGCCCGGCTGGCCGGAGGTGACGTTCTGCTTTTCCTGCATGCAGACACGGAGCTGCCGCCGGATGCTCTGCCGCGGATTCAGTCTGTCATGAGCGATGCGGGCTGCATGGGTGGAAGTTTCGATTTAGGGATACGTTCGGACAGGACCTGTTTCAGGTTGATTGAGTGCGCAGCGAACGTTCGCTCTCGCATTACTCGAGTCCCGTATGGCGATCAGGCCATCTTTCTGAGAAGGGACTTTTTCCTGGATTTAGGGGGATTCCATGAGCTGCCATTGATGGAAGACGTGGATCTCATGCGGCGTGTACGGCGCTCAGGAGCAAGGATCGAGATCATAGACGAAAAAGTGAAGACGTCTCCACGGCGCTGGGAAAAGGAAGGCGTGCTTTATTGCACCTTAAGAAATTGGACGCTGACGCTTCTGTATCTGCTCGGCACGTCGCCCGAGAGGCTGGTGACGTTTTATAAAGATGACAGGTAAAAGCAAGAACAAAGGTAGAGGTAAATGCAAGAGGCAGGTAAAGACAAGAACGAAGGTAGAGGTAAGGGCAACTGCAGGCAGAGGTAAGAACAACTACAGGTAGAGGTAAGAACAAATAAAGGTTGAGGTAAGGCGAGCAGCAGGCTGAGACCAAACCGTAAATCGTTTTATCAGGTCTGTCCCAACCTTTGGTTTAGTCTTTACCTCTACCTTAGCTCTAGTCCTTACCTGTTCTTAATAGTCGTACCCTATCGGGCGGCGGAATGTGTAATCGAATGGCTCGGCAATCAGCTTATCGCCCACCTCGGCACCGGTACCGCTAGTGATCACAAAGGGAATCGCAATCACACTCGCCGCAAGACCTACAGCGCATGCCGCAATGCCCACGGGCCGAAGTATAAGCAGATCAAAGAGTGTCGAGTCAAGGGGAATGTCGCCTCTCTCGTCCATGCTATACCTGGTGGGTGTACCTGCGAATGCCGGAATCTGGATGAGACTGATTGAAAGGAGAACGAGTAACCCGATCATGACCAGTTTTCTCATATGCCTTCCTCCTTCAGTGCTTTCTTGAAGTCTTCCTCATTTGTAAAGCGGAGTGTTTTCCATCCCTGAGCCTTTGCTCTATCCACATTTTCAGGGTTATCATCGACGAAAAGTATTTCATCGGGCGCCAGCCCCAGTTCCTTTGTCACGTCCCTGAAAAGGCTCGTATCTCTCTTACTTTTTTTCAAGGCAAAAGAATTGAAGAGACGATCGAAATAGTGATAAAAGGGCTCTTTCCGATTGAGCTCGTCGAGCCAATCCGTCTGATCGCTCAACAGAGCCACAGTCACTCCCCTAGTCCTCACTCTTTCGATCTCTTCAAACATTCCAGGTCTCAGCACAAATCGATCAAGTATTTCTCTCCGTAGTTCATTATCGTCATTTCTTACCTTAGCCTTAAGCCTGATATTTTCCCAGTACGCATATTCGTCTGCTTTGCCTGTTACGTACCCACAATCATATATCAAATCTCGTGCCAGTGGAAAGAATTCTTCAGGATCGAGGCCATTATTCCTCGCGATAGCCTTAAGACCCTCACGGAAACCCTCGTCAGCAAGGACCCCTCCAAAATCGACCACAAGAGCCTTTATCATCCGACAGTCAACAGTATAACATGGTCATGCTGACGAAAAAAATCAAGAGACATGTATTTAAAAACGTTTCATTAGTTTCATTGGTCGAATTGTTTCATTGGTTTGTAGCCTCAACCTCAACCTTTATTTCTCTGTTCCCTTTGCAGCAAAATCTGGTACAATAGAATCGGCATGAACATTGGTGTTTTCTTAGACAAAGACCGCATCTTTATTGGCGCTGTTTTTAACGATCTGGTGTTCGATCTCTCGGCCGCGTCATTACAACTGGAAAAAGAGCCTCTCCCCGACTTGGGCACTATTCTGAGACAGGAACAGTTTGGCTCAAAGCTTTTCCACAATATTTTTATGCTCGGTCAGTACCGCGAGGAATTCTGGATCCCTTTGGGCTTCCTCTCTTTTGCTCCACTCTATAGGCCGAATAAAATCATCTGTCTCGGCCTGAACTATTCGGAGCATGCGCGCGAGACCGCAATCGACCTGCCGAAAGAGCCGATTTACTTTGTGAAGGCCAATTCTGCGGTAATCGCGCACCAGCAGCCTATTATTTACCCCGATGGTCTGGGGCGCATCGACCCCGAAGCAGAGCTGGCGGTGATTATTGACAGGCGTGCGAAAGAAGTCACGGAAGAAGAGGCGCCTGATTACATCGCCGGATACACGATACTCAATGATGTGACCGCCCGTGACCTGCAAGCCCTGGACATGCGGAATAAACATCCCTGGTTCCGCTCCAAGAGCCTTGACACGTTCTGTCCGATAGGCCCGTGGATCGTCACCGCGAATGAAATTCTTCCTGATGAGCCGTTGAAAATTCGTCTTACCGTGAATGATGAGATACGACAGAATTCCTCGACAAAGTACCTCGTCTTTAAGATACCTGCCCTCATTTCAAGGATTTCGGCGCTTATGACTCTGGAGCCGGGAGATGTCATTTCGACGGGTACGCCAGAAGGGATAGCCCCGATTTTTCCCGGAGACGTCGTGGAGATTGAAGTGGAGAGGATCGGAATCTTGCGTAACAGAGTGGAGCCTAAAAAGGCCTCGTGATAAAATTCGCGGCCGCAGCACTTTTCTTATTCGTATCATTCTTTCCTCTTAATTCCATCAGTTTCACACCTGCCGAGATAAACGCTCTCGAGACGGGCGTACAGGAGAAGCCCTTGGGCGGCAGGATAGCTTTCTGGGCAGAGCAATTTATAGGCACTCCTTATGATCAGGACCCGCTCGGCGATTACGTCAGGCGCGCATTGATAGTTGCCGACGAGCGTGTCGACTGCATGTATCTCACGTTCAGGGCCGTCGAACTGGCATTGTCGGGTAGTTATCAAGAGGCTGTCGATAAGGCACTTTTCACGCGCTTTCAGACACAAGGTGTTTTGAAGGACGGGAAGGTGGTCAACTATGATGAGCGGTATCAGGACGGAATAGAGATGATCATAAGCGAAAAATACGGCGCGGAAATTACAGCGAGTCTCGGTAAGACGCAACAATTCAAGGAGCCGAACAGAGGCGAGACGTTCGATTTTCTTCCGCGCTCAGAGCTTGAAAAAGGATCATATCAACTGCGTACAGGGGACATTGTTTATTTCGTCAGGGACCCTGCAAAAACCTCCGGAGGCCTTATCGCTCACATTGGCATTGTCAAGGTTGAGACGAACAATGACGGCTCGGGACGCACCGTTTATCTTATCCACGCTTCGGGTACGAAGAAGAGAGGCGGGTCAGTGAAGAAAGTGCTTTTCGATGATTATCTATCGCACATGCAGCACGCCGGAGCAAAGGTTTCCCGCCTCAGCGAGGGTAAGTAGCACCTCAATCGTCTCGAAAGCGCGCTTAAAATACCAAGGGACCCAGGATTAGCGGAGCGAGTCTGGTCAAGGGCGTGTGAACGGGCTCTATACTAAGCTGTATTCGAGTGAAGACCGAGGCGGCAGCGAGAAGCCATACCCGCAAGCGGGTACCCGGACGCAGCGACAACGAAGGTATGCACTTGAATAGAGCTTAGTATAGCTCCAGCTCCACTTCATCGCCGTCTTTTAAGCCCAGCGCATCCTTCAGGTGAACCGGTGCAACGATCTCCAGTATCTGTTCCGGATAATTCGGAACCAGCGGTATGATAACGCCGCACTCATAGCGCCCGTTTATCAGACCGCGGTGCGTCAGAGCATCACAGAAACCCTGTTCGCAAGAAGTGATCCGACCAGCCGGCAACTGCTTCAGCCGGCGTTGAACGTCCGGCTCCTGAACCTCTATGTTGAGGGTGCCGCAGAAGGGCTTGAATTCGAACTGTTCGCAGACCGCCCGATTTACCCAATCGATCGAGAGGAACTTACCCGACTCGCCAAGTCCTGTGACAACTTTACCTTTGATTTTCATAAGCAAATTAAGGGTCCGATGGTTCCGGAGTTAAGGGTTCAAGAGTCAAGGGCTTCGAGGAGCCGAGAGTCAAAACTGTTGTGCGGGACGTTTCATGTTCTTTGCTCGGACCACTAGCAACCCTGGCCACTGATAACTGTCTTCACTGTTTTTTCCCCCGCTCCCTCACAAGCTTCATCCCATCCTTTGTTCCCCACCTCTTGAACAGCTTTCCATCGATTGAAAAGAGGTCGAGAACTTTGCCCACGGTTTGGTCAATAATATCGTCAATTGTTTTTGGGACGTGGTAAAAGGCCGGTACCGGCGGCATGATAATCCCGCCGATGCGGGTGACTTTTGTCATCAGCTCCAAATGACCTTCGTGGAGTGGTGTCTCGCGCACGACCAGCACGAGCCTTCTCCGTTCTTTCAGCGTTACATCCGCTGCCCTGACGAGGAGGTTGTAGTTGAAGGAGTTGGCGACCGCGGAAAGCGTCTTAATGGAGCAGGGTATGACGACCATGCCGTCTACCTTGTACGAACCGCTGGCGATTGCTGCTCCGATGTCGTCGACATCGTGAACCGTGTGCGCCAGGGATTCAAGATCAGCGACCGTATACTCTGTTTCAATCATCATATTCTTGATTGCGGACTGGGTCAGAACGAGATGCGTTTCCACACCGCAGTCGCGCAGGGCCTTCAACATTCGAACGCCGTAGATTACTCCGGTGGCACCCGATATGCCCACTATGATTCTACTCAACAGACACCTCCGACAGATTTGAGGATGCGCTCAATATTTTTTCGGTTTCCAGCTGACACAGACGCCTTCTCCTCGGCCGTCTTGCCTTGTTTCGTCGCATCGATTCCCATCTTGGCTACCCCGAGACCATGCTCGGCCTGGGGATCGATAGGCTGTCCCTGCAAATCGGGTATGATCATGATGTCCTTGTCTGCCAGACACCTGGTAACCAGAGCCCATTCTACATCCCTTAAGTCGTGCGGGTCAACATCTTCGTCGACAACCATCACTTTTTTTATCATGGGAAAGGCGAGCATAAAAAGTAGCATGTTGTGTATCCTCGATCTGTCAGCCGGCTTAACCGACACAATGACCGACGATCCAAAAGTCTTTTGAACGAAGGTGATATCAACGATAAACGGGAAAAGCTTCTTTGAGGCCTCTTCGACATGAGCACGGCTGACGAACGTAAGGTATGTGTCTCCTTCAAGGCTTGTCGGCAGAAGGGCGTGGTAAACAGGCGACTTCTGATAGGCGAGCCGATTCACGACCATGGTCGGGCTCTCCTTGTTGGTCATGTAATAGCCGCTGATTTCGCCGAGAGGACCGTCCTTCCTCACATCATTCGGATCGATGTAGCCTTCAAGGTAAATTTCCGCCCCTGCCGGCACATCGATGGGAGAATCAAAAGACTGAATTACCTTGATTCCTTTTCCTTTCAGTCCACCGGCGATTTGCAGCTTATCCGTACCCGGTTGGGCTTTCAGAGCCATTGATAAGAAGAGAACGGGATCAACGCCCACTGCCACGCTTACAGGCATCCGCTCACCCTTGGCTTTGTGCTTTTTGTAAATGTCAGCGAGCGGCGGATTGATGATTGCTACACCCATGCGGTTCTTGCCTCTGTATTCCATCCTGTGGATGCCCCTGCCCACCACACCTGAGTCCGGATCACGGGCAGAGACGATGCTCGTGGTTATGAAGGGAGCCGAATCGTTCTCGTAATGCTTTAGTATCGGCAGAAGCCCCAGGAGGTCGCGTCCCTTCACGCTCACACTCTCCAGCTTTCTGGCAGCCGGTATCTTGTCTGCCGTTCTCTTCACTCCTTCGAGAAAAAACTGATACGGGTTATCTGTGTCAAAGAGGAGGCGAAAGATTTCGTGGGACGGAACAACATTCGCAACAACAGAGCAATTATATCCTTTGACGTCCTTGAAAAGCAGCACTTTCTTCGTGTCGGAGAGTCGTTCGATCAGTTCGGGAATATCTTCCCGTGAGACCTGATCTGCAACTTCGAGAAGAACGCCGTGCTTCTTCGTGAAGGCAAGGTAATCGCGCAAAGAGTCCATACTCACATTCCTTTTGGAAAAACGTCGACATATTCGAGGATCTGCATCGAGCAGGGGGACTCGATGAGCTGTCCCCTTCCGAGCCTTATCCAGAGCGTCTCCGGATACTTTTTTGGATCCTTCGATATTTTTATCCTGGCGTGTGTCGACCTGTACTTTCCTCTGCCGGGCGTGAGGTCCCGAATCACGGCTACCCACTCCTCGTCCTCGCCTAACGCTTCAAAATCTTTCTGTATGTATGTATCCCAGGTTGGCATGAAGACCTCCTAATCTTTAAAGCCGTATGTGCGCCACTTGCTAAGCACGCGCTCTCGTATATCCTTCGGATAGGTGCTGTTGAAGTTAACCGGGATGGGCAGGTCGGACGCAGGCCATTCCGGTGGGAAGAGGCAGTCGAAAACGACTTTGGGTGTCCTGCTGAATTTTCGTTCTTCCGGGCTGGAGAAAGGATTGAGCGGCGTACCAAAGCCGTGCTCCGTCACGCGTATTCCTCTGACAGGGTGACACCGTGTGGCCAGCGCGTGGATGAGCTCATCTTTACTGTAGATGTCGGTCTTATCATCCACAACGACGACCATATGAAACCATGCTCCAAATTTGCTGCCGAAAACGAGCTGGCTGATCTGGGTAGCGATATTGGCATAGATCGGCTTTACACCCACCACCACCAGATGGTGCGTTGATTCGGGCAGCATATATACGCCCGAGATTGGAAGCCCCTGGTCCCTCAGCATCCTTTCCATTTCAAGGGCCAAAGAGAATGAACGGAGCAGCTGTCCTTCATCCGTGGGCACGCCCATGTTTGAAACAGCCATGATCGGTTTCTTGCGCATGGTGACTGCCTTTACGCGATAGACTGTCCTTTTGTCGCGAGGGCTCGTCCTGTAGCCGGTGTACTCGCCGAAAGGAGCTTCCTCTATGAGGAGATTGGGCACGATTACTCCCTCGATGATGATCTCTGCATGGGCCGGTACATAGAGATCACATGTTTCGCATTTAACCACTTCAACAGGCTCACCCATGAGCTGCCCCGTGAAATCGGACTCTGCAATGGGACTCGGGGCAGAACTTGCTATAGCCGAGAGGGGGTCGGGGCTTATCACCGTCGCAAAGGGCATGGGGAGATTGCGTGGAGCATATTTACCATATAGCATCTTACCCATGTCTGAGAACGGAAGGACCGGGCCGACCATCGTCTTCTCGTCAAACAGCATCTGTCGGTACATGCCCCAGTTGACGAAATCCGTGTCATAGTCTTTGGCGACGACAAAGTGCCACGTGCAGATATAACGGCCTCCGTCCCCATCGTGGACCATGGGCGCTGGAAGGTTGAGAAGGTTAGCGTCGTCACCAATGAGAATAGTCTCTTTGCAGGGAGCATCCTTCTTGTCGATAATACGGGGGGGAATGGCAGGCCCGCTTGTTCTTTTGAGGTATTCCTTCTGAATCTCAGGGACCGCCGCCTCAGGCGGCAGTCCGAAGCAGATGGCCAGCCGCCGCCACGTAGCTATCGGCGCACCGAAGGCCTCAAATTCGGGATACTCCTTTATCTTCTTGAAGTAGGCGGCAGGTGATTTGCGTTCACACATCCTGCGCACGATGGCGCCCATCTCAAGATCCCAGTCCACTTCCTCGTTCACCACCACGGCATCACCCGTCTTGAGAAGCGCATCGATGTATGCCCTGTTGTCCTTGTAGTACTTGTAAGCCATCAGTTACCTCCTAGTACCGGTTTATCTTCGGGTGTATAGCTTCGTTGTCGCTGCGTCGCTTTTCTCGACGTACCATAGTACGCCTTCGTCGGCTCCTCGCTGCCGCCTCGCTCTCCACCCGAATATGAACCGGTACTTGCATGTTAAGCGTGGCCAACGACGGACCTAAGCAATGTGAGCATGAGCCGTTAAGCCGTTATCGATTCCTAGCCGATACTGCGCAACGAACTGGTCCCACTTTCCTTGCGCTCTTAGAATGAATTCGGCCAGTTCCCTGGCCACGCCTTTGCCCCCACCGGCCCTGGTAATAAGGTCGGCAATCGCTCTCGCCTCTACAGAGCCGTCCGCTGGTGCCACCGAAAAGAAGACCCGCTTCATGATCCCGAGATCAATCATTTCGTCGCCCACGTAACATATGTCCCCGTCCTTGAGCCCGGACTGTGCCTCGAACTCATCGAGCCTCGCCATCTTTGCCGAGCTTCCCCAGAGCATATCAGGTGGTACGCCGTAGATCTTTGCCATCTGTTCCACATCCCTTGCCACCTTGCTTGTCAGGAAGGAAACCCCGACGCCGGAATCCATGAGAGCCTTGATACCTATGCGGTCGTGAAGACAGAAGGCCTCTGATTTGACGCCGTCCTGCGTATAGAAGAGCGTGTTGTCCGTGAGAATTCCATGAATATCAAATATGACAAACTTCACTCTTTTCGCCTTTTCCATTGCTTCCGTCTGACCCATTTCATCCACCTCCTACTTGTAGCCCATCATTTGTATCCCATCTTGGTTACCTTCTCTACCCACTCATCCCACTTGCCCATTGACCGCAGGACGAATTCACAGGTTTCTCTTATGGGACCCTTACCACCGGGCGCATTCGTCACGTAGTGGGCCAGTTCTTTCACTTCAGGAATGGCGTCGGCCACGGCAACCGCGAAGCCGACCTTCTTCATCACCGGGATGTCCGTCAGTTCGCACCCGATGTAGCCGATCTGATCGTCGGTAAGGTTCAGCTCCTTTTTCAGTTCGTCCAGCTTGGCCATCTTGTCTGTCACGGCAAAATACATTTTGTCGAGCTTCAGTTCCTTTGCCCGATACAAGCCTTCACCGTCGATGGAGGTTGAATCGAGAAAGACAGGCTTTATGTCGTTCGCCATCAGTGACAGATCTCCAAAGCCGTCCATGTGATAGAAAGCATACTGCCTGTTTCCTTCGACATCGCAGAAGACCGTATTCGTCGTAAGCACGCCATGGATGTCGTGGGCAAACAGCTTTATTTTTTTCGCTCTCTCTTTCGCAACATTCATATCTTTTTCCAGCGCCATCGCTTCGTCCCCCTTCCTAGTCTATTCCGTACTCCGCCCACCTGGCCTTTACTTTGGCAAGCATGGCATCCGAGAGCTTGATCTCCGTAGGTTTGACCTTCCAGTCAAAGGGTACAGTTGCGTCCAGGATGATGCGGGATGTGATGAACTTGTTTTCATCGGCGCCGATAGCCGGATCGAGGGGAGTTGATCTGCCCCTGTTAATGATCTGCGTGCCTCTCGACGGACTGTAACGTGTGCCGAGCGCCCACCATACCCTCGGGAGATCATCTGCATCGATATCGTCATCCACGATGATGACGCATTTGATCCCGTACGTGCCCGTGTTGCTGGCGATGACCGCTGCGCCTACCTGATCCGCGTGACCTGGATACATCTGCTGGACTGAGACGACTACTATGAAACGTCCTGAGCCTTCCGGCAGCGTGTAGACAGACTTGATGCCGGGTATCTCCATCTTGACGAGATCGGTCCACAGCGAGGCGTTCCGCGTAAAGGCATAGAGCATGTGCTGGTCACCCACGGGTCTTCCCACGCTCGTCTCCCAGAGAATCGGATTGTTCCTGAAATAGACGCGCTGGACATCAAGCGCCGGTTTTGGGATGGGCTTTATCAACTCTTCGGTGTAGTAGCCGGTGTACTCGCCGAACGGCCCTTCGTTCTTGAGCTGTTGGGGATCAATCTCTCCCTCCAGGACTATCTCCGCTGCCGCGGGAATGGGAAGTCCCGAGAGATGCCCCTTTACAACGTCAACAGGCTCGCCGCGCAAGGAGCTTACGACGTCGTATCCGCTTTTGGCTTTGACGGTTGCAGCGCTGGCAAAGATATGCAGCGGATCGCCGCCTATAATGGCGCACGCAGGCATCTTCTTGCCTGCCTTGCCGTATTTCTTCATGATCCTGTCGGCTGTCTTTCCTTTGAGTATCTGGACGCCTATTGTCTTGTTATCGAGGATGCCCATGCGGTAGGTCCCGAGATTTATGTTACCCGTCTCGGGGTCCTGCAGCACCATGAACACCGCGGTGCCGAAGTACCTCCCTCCGTCCAGTTCATAGAACTTGGGTGAAGGAAAGGCAAACGTGTCCACTTTATCTTTCTCGACAATATTCTCGAAGATCGGACCGTCTTTCACTTCACGAGCCCGCGTGACTTCTTTGACTGCGACATTTACCCACTCTTTCGTGAGTTGCACCATGGAGAGATCCGGGCTCTTTCCGAGGATCATCGCCAACCTTTGGGTGGTGCCGAATGCGCCGGTCAGGACCGGACTCTTGTAGCCCTTGACGTTCTCGAATAATAGCGCGGGACCGCTCTTCTCTTCCACCAGCTTTGCGACGTGAGAGATTTCCAGGTTCCAATCGACTTCTGCTTTGACCCTCTTAAGCTGCCCCACTTTCTCGCACTGCATTATGAAATCCCGAAGATCCATACACACCCCCTTTGTCAGTGAACAGTCATCAGTGATCAGTAATCAGTGACCAGTGACCAGTTATCAGTGATCAGTAAGCAGTGAGCAGTAAAAAGCATCCGGGAGTTCACTGCTTACGTATTTAGCAATTCTATGCTATCTGTTTGACATGTCAATTTATTTGTTTTTATACTACATAATTAAAACTTATGCTTTCTTATTCTCTAAGCTCGCTCATCGTCTTTTCCAGAGTCGTCAAGTACAAGAGTTTTTCTAAAGCAGCAGACGCCCTTTTCATGACTCAGCCAGGTGTTTCCAATCACGTCTCACAGCTGGAAGCGCAGACCGGTTTGAGCTTGCTCAAGAGGGAAAGGGGGAGGTTCGAGCTTACCAAAGAAGGGAAAGTGATTTACCGTTACGCTGTGAGGATCGAGAAGATAGCGCGGGAGTTGGAAGATACGCTGCGTACGCTGCACAAAGAGATACGCCCTTTTCTTCGCATCGGGACTGTGCCGACCTATTCCAGAATAATGATGCCGTATGTGCTGGGAGGCTTTCAAAAAAGCCATCCGGAGATAAAGATACGATTGGATGTTGGCTCCTCCAATGAAATGGAAAAGAGCCTGCTCACGGGTCAGAACGATATCATCATAGCTGCCAGTCTTCACGTCTCAAAAAAGATGCAAGGCTTCCCGGTCGTGAGGGAAGAGCTCGTGCTGATTGCGGCCCATAACCATCCTCTGGCACGCAAGAAGACGGTCTCGCTATCCGACGTTAAAGCCTACCCATTCATTATCAGGGAAGAGGGTTCTGCAACCAGAGATGTGGTGCTTGCAGCCTTTTCGAAAATGGAGATTTCCCCTTCTGTCCTGATCGAAGCAAAAAGCACTGAATTCATCAAGGAGTGGGTGGCTCAAGGGAAGGGTGTTTCCATTCTCATAAGGCGCGCAGTAAATGTCGAAGAGGATGAGGCGATCACCCGCATCTCTTTGACTGAGCCGCTCTTCCTGGAGGTCTCTGTGCTCTTCCTGAAAGCGCGGCGCTACGAACCGTCGATCCAAAAATTTGTCAGTCACGTCAGAGAACTGCGGCTGTAATTCCTCGGTGCAGGCAATCTAATTTCTACTTTTTGACTTTTTTGATGATTTTCTCTGTAAGCTCGCGGCAAAGATTCTCAACCGTCTTGATTTCATCATCTGTCAGGTTGTCCCAATGGATGCCGGCCACGACTACTGAATTCCGGGCGAGCCTGCGGGTGATATCCTCGGCGAGCGCCTTAGCGAGTGAGTCCTCCTTGTGACCGAGAAAGGTGAATACCGAGCTGGTCGCTGAAGTCTCATCGCGTGTTTTAAGGCTCTGGCGCACCTGGGCCATGCCGATTGCACCGATATGAGGGTACGTGCCGCCCCACAGGGCCACCAGAATGTCAGGCCCCATTTCGTGAATGACAGCATTGACCTTGAACTTTCCCTTTCTTACAGATACGGCAAGAGATTTCACGGAAGATGAGAGCCCGGTGCCGGGCGCGGCAGCCACCTACAGTTCCCCCGGACGCGATGCCTGTATCATACCGTCAAGAATATCAACGGCCCGCTCGGCGAAAGCAGGGTCGCTTATGTGCACGTCAAGCTCTTCCACGAGTATGCGAGCATCAAGCAGAGCTTTAAGCTTCTCTGCGAAAACGCGGTCCACAACAGGATCAAAGAGTGCCATTCCTTCCTTGTCAGCATCCGAAAAACCTTTCATCGGGATGAGGACCCGCACGGGACCCCTGCCCTTGTTGAGTTTGCCCGCCACTATATGAGCGAATTTTTCCATTTCAGGAGCTTCCATGCGCACACAGAATCGGGTGTCATGGCCGTGAATCCTTCTTCCTTTCAGCGAGTCAGGCATAGGATAATACGGGCTAAATACCGCGTTGTCAAGACCGCCCGGCGCGAACACAAGGGGAATACCCATTCTGCCGGCTGTCTCAAGCCTGTCCGGCCCGATCCCTTTGCAGTAACCTCCAAAAATTTCGTCTGCTATCTCGTGAGGAGTGAATTCCAGCACGCCAGTGATGAGCCCTTCGGCAATCAATTCTTCCATCGCCATGCCGCCGCATCCATTCGCATGGAACCCGATCATGTCATAACCTCTGGCGTCCAGAAGGGGCTCTGCCAGCATGGCGCACCCGGAGTTGATGCCGTAAGCCGTCACTCCGACCATGGGCCGTTCCGTCGTGATCGTGCTTCCCCTCTCCATCATGCCGCAGACGGCATAAGCTGCCTGTGCGAGAATGTGGCGCATAAAGTCGTTGAAGCCCAGAAGGTCTGCTACGGAGTGAAACATCACGATGTCTTTTGTCCCGACATATTCTCGGACATCTCGTGATGCCACCGTCGACACCATCACTTTCGGGAGACCAAAAGGCAACGCGCGCATGATGAAAGTCGCAATGGCCGTGCCTGTGCCGCCCCCGAGGCCGATGACGCCGTCTATCTGCCCTCGTTGCTGAAGTCGCGCCGCTATAATGGCGCCACCTGTCTGAACGATCCTCACCGCGGTCGATCTGTCAGGTTTTGCCGGGCTGGTAGTAAGATCCGACCCGGCTGCAGAAGCCAGATCGTCGCGGGTAAGATCAGGAGGGGTCTGAGGGGGTCCGAGGGTACCCACATCCATGAGGAGCGTCTTGATGCCCCGCCCCTCGGCGCACTCCCTGATATAGGCTGCCTCTCGCCCTTTTGTGTCCAGCGTAGCGATGACGAGAAGCCGCTTTTTCGAACTCATGGCTCTCCAGTTTCTTTCAGTTTCACCTCACAGCCTGTCCCTTTGCTTCTACACGCTCTGGTCCGGAGGCGGGGTCCCCGGAGGCGTTGGGAGCGTCAACGGCCACCTCAGCCAAAATGCATTGTGGGCGATGAAGGCCGGCGCCAGAATGCAGAGGTTGAGATAGATAATGAGGATATTTATGTCAGCAGGTAGCTTCGCGGCTGCAACGGCATCTGCGGCGGGAGCCAGGATCACGTTGCAGACGGCGATCCAGACAGCGCTGATCACCACTACCGCAATAAAAGCAGCAATGGCTCTTGCCGCTCCGGTAAGTTTAGTGATCCCCCAGAACTGGAAATGCCAGGAGTAAAAGAGCGACCAGGTAACAATGGAAGAGGCCACAGCCCCGAAAGAGAAGGTGGGGCTTATACCGATAGCCAGACTTCCCTGCCAGCAGACGAGCGCGAGAATGTGCGAGAGAATGGTCTGACCGATAGCTGCTCCGGGGTGACCCCACTTGCGAAATGGCCAGCCCTGGGTCACGAACACAGGGCAGAATACGAAAAACCAGGCGATTGCCCACACGATATACCCTGTGAGCCAGTTGACATTGAGAGGACCTTTGTGGTCCATCGGTGCGTTGGCAAACGGTGTTCCATCAAGATTCGTCAGTAAATTCCAAACGAGTATGCTAACAAGCATGACCACGACGAAACCTGCCGCCATAGTACCCCAGGGATGAAGCCGCCCCTTGAAGGGCCATGTGTTCCAGTTCTTGCCGTAAAGAAGCGTACACCAGAAACCTATTGCGCCGAACCAGAGATAAAGAGGCCCTATCGGCCATTGCGGATAGACGTACCGCATGAAGAGCAAAATGAGAAACGTAAATACGCCCCACAGTATGGTCATCTTAACTCCTACCGCGAAGCGTGACACCGCAGGCGTCCAGTTGCCTGCGGGAGGTGCACACGGAAAGCAATCCCCTATAAGCACCAAGTGCCCCTCTGCAATAAGCATGATAAGAATCGCCGGCAGTAGCTTCAATACAAGCAATTCCGGCGGCACCGCGTAAACAAAAAGGAGAGTGCCGAGTATCGTGAGGCCGATGAATTGAATGAGGCCGCCTAATCTTCCTTCCGGACCGATGCCAATTTTTGCTGGTGAATCGTCTTCGATAACGTCCCCGACGCCAATCGTTGCTTCTTTTTCATTTCCCATGATGTCCTCCCCCTTTTTCTGTTGCTTCTATGTCTCGCGATGGCCGACCCTTACTATCCCCCCATCGGGTCGCCTGTCCCGTCAACATTTCCATCTGACCAGCGGCCTGAATCGACCGCGTCATCCGAGCCCCTGAAGCACGTAACCTGAACGCTATTTTATTCTCACTCCAGTCAGCAACTGGCTCACGATACGGTCCATGGCATCCTTCTTCTGGTCAGTTTTCGGCGCCACCTCCTTCTTGCTCCAGACAGATTCGGGTCTCACCTGAAGAATGATAATATTTTGGGGAAACTGAAAATCGGCATCGATCCCGAACTCAATGTCATAAGGTTTTCCGTAGTAGTTCTCGATCAACTTTCCGACGCGGGCAATCTCCTTCAGTTCAGGGTATGTGAGGCATGCAACACACCTCATCTCCGCAGGCACCTCGCACTGGACAATGTCACTCCCGGTTTCCCTGTAGACGCATTGGGTCTCTTTACTGCCGATCGTTGTCTTTATGGGCTCGAGAGTGATCTTGTCAACCAGATAGGTGTCGGGCGTGACCATCCCGCTGACTACAGCCTCACCAAGACCGCAACTCGCATCTATCGAAATTTTTGAGAGATCGCCGTTCACCGGATTAATGGTGAAGACGATCCCCGATACTCTGGAGTTGACCATCTTCGGAATGCCGACACCTATGTTAAAGAGGAACGGCATTCCTTTGTTCATGCGGTACATGATGGCCTCGACATTATAGGCACTGGCCCAGCATCTCTTCACATAGTTGATAAGGTCCTTTTCCCCGCGGATGTTGAGGTACGTCTCCATCTGGCCGGGCATGGACACGGCGCCGCTGGATCGGACCGCCACCGGGCAGATGCCGGTCTTGCTCCTTTCGCAAAGCTTCTTGTAATTGACGAGTATATCTTCCTCGATGTCGGATGGCACATTCTCATTCTCGATAAGGCGAATGGCCGCGTCACTTGCCTTCTTTGCGGTTTCGAAGGTTACCTGTCCCAACTCGGTTAACAGCTTCTCCAGCTCGGACTTTATCCCTGTCTCAACAAGGAATTTCTCGTTCGCGTAAATCGTTATGCAGAATCCCGGAGCAACCGGTATGCCCGCCTTGATCATTTCCCCGAGATTGGCATTTTTCTTACCGACGAGAGGAAAGTCGTTACCGTCCATCTCGTCGTACCAGATCGTGAACCTCTTTTCTTTCTCGGTCATCTTGTTACCCCCCAGAATCTGAGGCTAAGGCTAAGGTCGAGGTTAAGAAAATGCTCGAACGATTTTCCGATGTTTTGTTTTTTGCTCAACCTTAACCTCAACCTTAGCCTGTTTTCGTTACTTTGCCCTTTCCAGAATCTGCACCAATCCGGTGTCGCCATTGATCCGGAGCAGGTCGCCGGTCTTTATGAGCTGCGTGCCCTTGCCTGTCCCGACAACAGTTGGTAATCCGTATTCTCTGCAGACGATGGCGGCGTGGCACATCGGACCACCCACGTCAGTGACAGCTCCCGCAATCTTCACGAAAGCGGGCGCCCAGCTGGGCGAGGTGGTGGTTGCCACCAGTATCTCTCCTTCCTGGAGGTCCGCAAGCTGTTCCACGGTCTTCAGGACCCTTGCCTTGCCTTCGACCACACCTGAAGAGCCTGCAGAGCCCTGGATTTCGTTCTGCGTCTCTCCTTCTGCCGGTCCGGCCAGCCACTTCTGCAGTGCCTCGTTGGTGACGCCCCAGAGAACTATCGTGAACGGCTCCGTGACCACATCAGGGGGTACACCGAGCGCCGGGGGTGGGGTCCATTGTTTGAACTTCTCGTATACTCCCTTTCTCCAGGCAATCTCTTTCGGCCAGTAGGAAGGGCCTCTCGCCCTCACCCCCGTGGCCCAGGAGGTCACGTGATCCCAGAGCGCCTGCTTGATCTCGTCTCGCTTCAGGAACCATATGTCTTCATCTGCATTTTTAATGAAGCCGGCGTGTTCAAGAATCTTACCGACCTGACGTACCTTGGCCCAGAAGAGGGTGTGAAACCAATGCTCTACATAGAAGTTATGATCCTCAGCGTAAGGCAGCACCAACCGTGCGACGGCCAGGCCCTGATCGAAGGCATCCCTGTCTGCATCGGTCTTTATCAGCTTTCTGTATTCATCCGCGATCCGATCACGTTCTTTGAGAATCTGGGCCGTTGGTCTCCCGATCTCCTTGCCCGACTTAAGGATCTTGATGTTGGTCCTGATATTGTCGAAGGGCACGTTGAGATTATCGTTCCAGCTGATGTGCGTGTGATACCAGCCTGTGCCGGTGGAGATGTAGAACCAGGGGTACCGCGACTTCTCCAGTTCTTTGAGCCACTCTTTCCCAACGGGATGCTTCTCCAGTTCCTTCATCAACGCATCGGCTTTCAAGGGTTTCGCGAATATATCCTCGATGCCGACCTCGATGGCAAGTTTCGCAAGCCTGATGAGCTCTGCGTCAGGCTTGAAAAGGATCGGGTCAAAACCCGCTGACATTTTTACGAGAGTAGATATCGGGACGTCCGGGGAAAATCTGATTCGCTGTGCCGAAGAAGGTCACCTGGGCTGCATATGCCAGATTGAGAAACTCAAAATGGTACTGCCAGCACAGCAGACCCAGATCGATCAAGTTCGTCGTACTTTTTCAAAAGGTGATAGCCGCTCCCTGTTCCGATTCCCTCCTTTATGACGCTGATGTCCTCCATTTCCGGCAAATCAGTGAACGTCATCGCCTCGAGCTTATCGATTGTAGCGGTCATCTTCTTTTTCCAGTTCTCGTAAAGCCTGTCCCAGTTCTGGAAATAGTACCCGGCGCGCTCCATGAAGTGCGGTACCCGACGTGCCACTTCCTCCGGGTCCGGAACGCCCACGGGACTGATATATACATAGCCGTTCACGATCCTGTGGTCGATACCGAGGGCAGGCGGAATGATATAGTGACGGGTGTTGAACTGCGAGAGCGCCAGAGACCAGGCTTCATCCCAGATGAGATCGAAAGGATAGTGAGGCTCAGGATAGTGAAGGCCATCGTAGAACCATATCTGGCTGCTCTCGAACTTGGCCCTCTCCGGGTCTTCCTTGGAGAAGATATATTGATAAGGATACAGCTTCTCCCAGCCTTCCGTTCCGGGAATCATCGGTACATCGTGTGGGTCTGTAAATGATTTTGCCATAAACTCCTCCTCCCCTTTTTTGTGAAACTATTTAGAGCCTGAACCATTTCGGTTCGTCAAACCGCTCCGTACAGCGCAGCACCCGGTTCGCATAGTTCAATACATAGGTCCCCTTTAGCTTCAGATTGAGTTTTCTAAATTCCTCATTGTTCAGCAGACGACCAATGTCAACCGGATCTTTAAAAGTGAACTCGCTGATGATCTCGCTCATACCACCGAGAATGACGTTCCAACCTCCCGTCACTTCCATGTAGTCGATTTTTTCTATGGTGGGAAGGTATTCTTTGATGATGAAGTCCGCGTACTCTTTCTTTACGCCCGGCCTCAAGTCGTAGTACTGATTCAATTTCCATACGCCTTTCTGAATGGTATAGGTTCCCCGTTTGACCCTGCCGGTTGGCTCCAGAACGGCGGTCCGGTAGTTATAGATCATCGACTTAAGTCTGACGGAGAGCTGTTTGAACTGCTCATTCGCAACGATGCGTGAAAGCAGCTCGAGATCATTTGCCAGGCTGACGCCGATTACTCTTGGTCCGAAACCGACCTCAACGTAGTAGCCGCCGACGTGTGCAAGCCCCATCGTGGCTGTCTCAGGCAAAAATGTTCCGGCAATAAAATCAGCATACTCTTCTTCTTTCCCCTGGATGATGTCCCAGGCCATGGTAAACAGAACGGGCATATAAACCTCCTTCGCTCATCTCATTGTGCTTCGCCGGGAGCTATTCTCCACGCGCGCCCCGGGCAGCAGTCTTCCGCACGGTTCAATCGAACTTGTGCAAAAATAGAAACATTATTTGCAATTCTAGCCCCCGTGGCAAATATGTCAACTAATTTATTTTTATATAATATAAGAAAAGCTTATAGTAGGCTGAATAGGAACCGAATAGGAACCCGTCGCAAAGGAGTTGAGTCCATAAATTGTAATCTGCTAAACTGCGTCATGCCTTCTGTGGAGCAGGGTCATGGGTCATGGGTCATGGGTCATGGGTCAAAAAGGGACGTGGATGAGGATTAATCTGCGACCTTATCTTGAAGTCTACGGAAGCCCACGCATCTTCATGATGCTCATCTTCGGCTTTGCCTCCGGCTTGCCCCTTGCGCTCACGGGAGGTACGCTCCAGGCCTGGATGACGGTCTCCGGCGTGAACCTTCGTACTATCGGCATCTTCTCCCTTGTAGGCCTCCCATACACGCTCAAGTTCCTCTGGTCTCCTTTGATGGACCGCTATGCGTTGCCCTGGCTGGGGAGACGCCGCGGTTGGATACTCTTCGCACAGGTTCTTCTTTTCTTCACTATTGTCGCTATGGCTTTTGGTTCTCCTCAACATGATGTGTGGGTTGTAGCGCTCCTGGCGATATGCGTCGCTTTTTTTTCTGCCTCGCAAGATATTGTGATCGACGCATATCGTACGGACCTGCTCCGTGAGAAAGAACGGGGAGCGGGGACAGCGATCTACGTTACCGGGTACAGAATTGCGATGCTGGTTTCCGGGGGAGGAGCCCTCATCCTGTCTGATCGTATCGGCTGGAAGAATACGTACCTGCTGATGGCTCTTTTCATGATTATCGGGATGATCGGTACGCTATGTGGGCCCGAGCCTGATATACAGGTGAAAGCGCCGAAAACGTTACGGGAGGCCGTTTGGGGACCGCTCAAAGACTTTTTTTCACGCCATCACGCGGTTACTATTCTTTTCTTGATCGTACTTTACAAGCTCGGAGACGCTTACGCCGGCACTCTCACGACGGCATTCCTCATCAGGGGCGCGGGATTTTCACCCACCGATGTCGGAGAGGTTAACAAGGGCCTTGGGCTGGTCTCCCTCATTGTCGGCGCGACAATAGGAGGCTCGCTTCTGGTCAGGCTCGGGCTTTTCAGGTCGCTCCTTTTCTTCGGCCTGCTGCAGGCGGTTTCCAACCTTTCATTCATGCTGCTGGCCTGGGCGGGCAAGAGCTACCCGATGCTGATTTTCGCCGTGGCTTTCGAGAATCTCGCGGGCGGTATGGGCACCTCAGCCTTTGTGGCTTTTCTTATGGGACTCTGCGATCATCGGTACAGCGCAACGCAATTCGCCTTGCTTTCTTCCCTCGCGGTACTCGGACGTGTCTTCATTTCGCCGACCTCCGGCTACGCAGTGGAATGGCTGGGGTGGGCCAACTTCTTCTTTCTTACTGCGCTGACTGCACTGCCTGGCCTGGGGCTTCTCTGGCGGCTACGAAATTCTTCAGTCTTCAGACGTTGAAATTAAGGTTCGCGATGGATATGTTTTAGACATGCCGCGCGTTCGCTCGATTCTAGCCACACTCGTTCTCATCGTTATCTTGAGCGGCTGCAGCACTCTCCCTAAAGTGAATGATGTCATCTATGGACCGTTAAATTTCCGCTCCCCATCGATGGTTGGCCCCCGCGGCGAGCTCTCTCCGGAACAGGCCAAGCGCATTCTGGACCGCCTGGGGCGAGAGTCCGGCTCAACCGATCTTCTCACACGGCAGACTGTTGTACTTGAGGAAATCACGGGAAGACCGCTCAGCGTGGGGAATAAGGTCACGCTCCTCATCGATGGCGAGGCGACATATAAGGCCATGATTAAGGCGATTCAAAACGCTAAAGACCATATCAATTTTGAAACGTTCATTTTCGACGATGACGAAGTTGGGCGACGCTTTGCCGACCTTCTCATCCAGAAACAGCAACAGGGCGTTCAAGTGAATCTGATCTACGACAGTGCAGGTACAAGCAGTACCCCGGCGGCCTTCTTCAAGCGCTTGCGCGACTATGGTGTCAACGCATTGGAGTTCAACCCGGTCAACCCGCTGAAGGCAAAGAAGGTGGATTTCCTGACGCACCGCGATCACCGCAAGATACTGATCATTGATGGAAAGATAGCCTTCACGGGCGGCGTCAACATAAGCGGGGTCTACTCGAGCAGTCCTTCCGGATCGGCATCCAAGGGCGCACCATGGCGCGACACCGATATACGGATAGAAGGCCCTGCGGTAGCCGAGTTTCAAAATCTGTTTCTGGAGACCTGGACTCAGCAGAAAGGGCCGGAACTCGGGGCGTGTGAGTTCTTTCCGGAGCTAAAGCGAGAGGGCAAGGACCTCGTACAGGTGATCGGAAGTACACCGGGGGAGAAAAACCGTGACACATTTATTATGTATGTTTCCGCGATTACGTTCGCGGAGAAGAGTATCTATTTGACCAACGCCTATTTTGTGCCCGACGAGCAGACATTGCGCGCTCTTATGGATGCGCGCAAACGCGGCGTTGATGTAAAGCTGATTATTCCCGGTAAGAGCGACAGCAACCTTGTCTTCTATGCCGGGCGATCTTACTACGAAGATCTTTTGGAGTCGGGTGTGAAATTGTATGAGCGTAGCGGCGGCATGCTTCATGCCAAGACAGCAGTCATCGATGGAGTCTGGTCAACGGTCGGATCAAGCAACCTGGACCTTTGGAGCTTCGCGAGGAACGACGAGGTGAATACGGTGATTCTGGGCCCTGACTTCGCCGCGGAGATGACAGCCATGTACTCTGATGACATAAAGGCTTCGCAGGAAATCACTCCGGAAGCCTGGAAAAGCCGGCCCTTGCCTGGTCGCGTACGAGAGTGGTTCTCGCGCCTTCTTTCATATTGGCTGTGATCGTTCGACGAATAAGAGGAACAGAAACAGAACATGTGGCAACTGGATATAGGATCATGCGTTCTTGGCGAGGGAAGGGTTCGTTTCAAAGTTTGGGCACCTTTTGCAAAACATATTGCAGTCAGATTCCTTTCCGGTCGTCGAGATGAAAGGCTGAAAAAGGAATGGCGGGATTACTTCGAAGGCGTGGTTGAGGGTGTGCATCCCCTAGATCGCTACCTCTACCTCATTGATGATAACACACCTCTGCCAGACCCGGCTTCGAGGTCGCAACCGGAGGGCGTCCACGGACCCTCTGAGATAGTCGACCCTTACGCTTTCTCCTGGGAGAACGACGACTGGAAGGGAATACCGCTCGCGGACTTCATTATTTATGAGCTCCATGTCGGTACGTTCACCAGGGAGGGTACGTTCGATGCGATCATCGACCATCTGGACTATCTCAGAGAGCTCGGTATAACGGCCATTGAACTGATGCCGGTCGCGCAGTTTTCCGGGGCTAGAAACTGGGGGTACGATGGAGTCTATCCTTACGCGCCGCAGAACAGCTATGGCGGCCCGGCCGGTTTGAAACGCCTGGTCAATGCGTGTCACAGCCGGGGCTTCGCGGTGGTACTCGATGTGGTTTATAACCACCTGGGGCCCGAAGGTAATTATCTTGCAAGTTTTGCCCCGTACTTCACGGACGCGTACAAGACGCCGTGGGGCGAGGCAATCAATTTCGACGGGCCTTACAGTGATGAAGTGCGCCACTATTTCATCAGCAATGCACTCTACTGGATATCGGAATATCGTATTGATGCTCTCAGGCTCGATGCCATACAGGGTATATTCGATTTCAGCGCTCAACACTTTCTGCACGAACTTACCCTGGCCGTGCATTCGTTGAGAGAAGTTCTCGGGCGACATGTCTATGTGATTGCCGAAAGCGACCTTAACGACGTCAGGATTCTGAACCCGCCCGGGATAGGCGGTTACGGGCTGGACGCCCAGTGGAGCGATGATTTTCACCATGCCCTGCACGCCCTGGTAACGGGTGAGACCAATACGTACTATAGTGACTTCGGTAACGTGACCCATCTGGCAAAGGCATTTTCGGATGGTTTCGTCTACTCCGGGGAATATTCGAAATACCGGAAACGGAAGCACGGAAATTCTTCAAAGGGCAGGCCCTCTCATCAGTTTATAGTCTGCTCGCAGAACCATGATCAGGTCGGCAACAGAGTAGATCGGCTGAGTAGCACACTGTCGCTCGAACAACTGAAACTTAAGGCTGGCGTTGTGCTGCTTTCGCCGTTCATACCTCTCCTTTTCATGGGCGAAGAGTACGCTGAAGAAGCACCGTTTCCTTATTTTGTGAGTTTCTCGGACGCTCCCCTTATTGATGCCGTGAGGAAGGGCAGGCGAAAAGACTTTGCGGCATTCGGCTGGTCGTCGGAAGCGCCTGATCCTCATGCCGAGTCAACGTTTCATGGTGCAAAGATCAGTGTACAGGGCGCTAAATCAGGCGAACAGTCTCATCTCTACAACTTCTATCGGGCGCTGATAGATCTCAGGAAAAATCTGCCTATTCTCAAGGCGTGCGAGAAAGAGCGAACAGAAACTGTGGCATTCGAAGATGAAAAGATGCTCTTCGTAAGAATATGGGCCGGAGAGAGAGAGTCTTTTCTTTTCTGCAATTTCAGCGGAACAACCGCAGGTGCCGACTTGACGCTGCCGGAGGGTACATGGATGAAAGCGATCGATTCTTCCTCAAAGGAATGGGGAGGAAACGGCGAACTGTCGCCTGAGCGCATCGATTCGCCATGCAATGAACCCAGGATTACTCTCAATCCGTGCAGCTTTCTCCTTTACCGGCCGGGATGAACTGAGGGTAGCTCATGAAGCGATTCGCGGTCATAAGGAGCATTGCAGCGGTTTCGCTGGTGCCGGCGCCAACGTGCTTACAACCTGAGGAATCAGAACATGGAAGCTGAAAACTTAACCCAGCCGAGAATACCGGTTTCCACCTACAGGCTGAACTTCAACCATCTGTTTACATTCTCAGACGCGACTGGGATTCTTTCGTATCTCGATGAACTGGGTATTACCGATATCTACGCATCACCCTATTTTAAGACCGGAAAAGGGAGCATGGCGGGGTATGATATTGTCGACCCCACCAGTCTGAACCCTGAGATCGGCACGGTCAGAGAATATGGGCTATTTACCGAAGAACTGGAAAAGCGGTCCATGGGACAGGTTCTCGATATCGTGCCAAACCATATGTTAATAGAGAGTGAAGATAATGGTTGGTGGCTGGACATTCTTGAAAATGGTCCGAGCTCTCCTTATGCAAGCTTCTTTGACATCGACTGGAAGCCCGTCAAGAGAGAACTGGAAAATAAGGTATTGATTCCTATTCTGGGAGAACAATACGGTACCACCCTGGAGCGCCAGGAACTGAAACTCACCTTTGAAAAGGGCGCCTTCTTTGTCCGCTACTATGATCATCGGTTGCCGATACTGCCGGAAACCTATATTGATATTTTGAGACATGGTATGGAGAAACTTGAATCCTTGCTTCCCGCCAATGATCCGTCTCTCGTGGAGTTCCTGAGCATCATAACCGCCCTTACGTGTCTGCCATCGTACACTGAAAAAGAAGAAACCGGGATTGTAGAACGGAGGCGTGAGAAAGAGATCATAAAGAATCGTCTCTACAGACTCCAGAAAGGGAGTCGCGCGATCCGTGATTTCATCGCGGAGAAGATTCGCATCTTCAATGGAACAAAAGAGGAGCCGCACAGTTTTGATCTTCTCTGTAATCTGCTCGACAAACAGGTCTGGCGGCTTTCCTACTGGCGTGTTGCAACAGAAGAGATTAACTATCGAAGATTTTTTGATATCAACAGCCTGGCCGCCATCAGGATGGAAGAGCCGGTCGTGTTTCAGAAGACCCATCAGCTGATACTTAAACTGATTCGGGAGAATAAGGTTACGGGATTGAGAGTGGACCATCCTGACGGTTTGTATGACCCGGCCGAGTACTTGAAGAGGCTGCAACGCGAGGCTTTTCTGCAGGTCCGTCTTTCGGAGGCGCAAAAAGGTGAGCGGGAAAAGCCGGCCGTCGCCGACGAGACGGACCTTGAATCCGCAATACTGAAAGAGTACGCTGAAATCACCGTCACCGATCCTCAGTTCAAACCTTTTTATATCGTGGGTGAAAAGATACTTTCCGAAAACGAAAAACTGCCGGAGGACTGGCCTGTTTTCAGCGGTATTGGATACGCATTTCTGAATCCGGTGAATGGAATTTTCGTAGACGCGGGAAACGCCAGGGCATTTGACAAGATCTACGAAAGGTTCGTTGGCTGGCGGATGAATTATCAGGACCTGGTGTACGAAAAGAAGCGGCTGATCATGCTGGTCAGCATGTCCGGCGAGATCAATATGCTCGCCCATCGCCTGAACACTTTATCGGAGAAGAATCGCCATACAAGGGATTTCACACTGAACAGCCTCAGAACCGCGATCACTGAAGTCATTGCCAGTTTCCCTGTCTACAGAACATATATCAGCCATGCAGGTGTGAGTGAAAGTGATCGGCGCTATGTTGAGCAGGCGGTCTCACTGGCAAAAAGAAAAAATCCGTCCCTCAGCCGGATCATATTCGATTTTATGAAGAGCGTGTTGCTCCTCGAATATTCTGATGGCTTCAAAGAACCGGATAAGATGGAGTGGATCGACTTCGCAATGCGATTTCAGCAGGTCACGGGACCGGTGATGGCCAAAGGCGTAGAAGACACGGTTTTTTATGTTTACAACCGGCTTCTTTCGCTAAACGAAGTGGGTGGAAATCCCGATATCTTCGGCACACCCCTTGATGCGTTTCATGCGCATAACGCGGAGACGGCCGGCTCAAGACCCCATTCTTTGCTTGCCACGGCCACACATGACACCAAGCGGGGCGAGGATGTAAGGGCACGGCTCAATGTCCTTAGCGAAATTCCCGGCGAGTGGCAGCGCCGTCTGTCAAGCTGGGCCAAAGCCAATCGAAAGAAGAAGCCTCTTGTTGACGCGCAGCCGGTTCCGGATCGAAACGAGGAGTACTTCCTGTATCAGACGCTGCTGGGTGCCTGGCCCTGCAGTAGTATGGCCGCCGAAGCGTATCGAGGCTTTGCAGCAAGAATACGGGAGTACATCTTGAAAGCGGTCAGGGAAGCTAAAATAAACAGCAGTTGGTTGAATCCCGATACAGTCTACGAAGAGGCGATCCTGAAGTTTGTGGATTCGATTCTCACTCGATCAGTGTCAAATAGTTTCATGAAAGATTTTTTGGCATTCCAGAAAAAAATCTCTTATTTCGGAATAATCAACTCTCTTTCTCAGGTCCTGCTTAAGATAACGTCGCCGGGGGTGCCCGATTTTTACCAGGGTGCGGAGCTGTGGGACCTGAGCCTTGTGGATCCGGATAACCGAAGGCCCGTCAACTTTGCTGTCAGGAAGCGGATGCTTCAGAAGCTGAAAAAAAGAATCACAGAAAGTGGCCCGAACCGTGTGGCGCTGGCGAAGGAGCTTGTCCGCACCTGGAGGGACGGCGCTATTAAATTATATGTGACGTTTATCTCGCTCAGCTATAGGCGTGAGAATAGGCTTCTCTTCAGGGAGGGAGGCTATGTACCGCTGGCCGCCGACGGCGCCTTCAAGGAAAGTGTCTGCGCGTTTGCGAGAATAAAGGATGACAGATCTGCACTTATTCTGGTCCCCAGATTCTTGACTCGTCTCATGAAGGGAGTTGAAGGAACGCACATTCTCGGACAGGTGTGGAAAGATACCTGTATTCTCATTCCGGAAGAAATAGCGAACGGCACATACCGGAACATTTTTACGGGAGAGACCCTTGCCGATATCCAACAGAATGGAAAAAGAAAATTATTCCTGCGAGAAGCATTTGCCAGATTCCCCGTAGCTCTTCTGGAACGGCAAAATCAATAAAAAGTTAACAGTGAGCAGTAAGCGGTGAGTAGTTAAAAATAGAAAGCAATAGAAAGTGAACGGTACCAATAAAAAGTTAACAGTGATCAGTGATCAGTAAGCAGTTAAAAATGTAAAACAATAGAAGTGAGCGGTGCTGACTCAACAGGCGCAACGGGTCGTGGCTGTTACTGCTCACTGCTTACTGATCACTGATCAACTGGTTTATAGGCCTCAGTATGACGATGCCAGGTTTAGAGACTGTGTACCTCCTGAAATCCTGATCGATCACTTTTCTTTGGGATTCGGCAGAAGATGCGTGGCGAAAGTAACTTGTACGGTTTCTCTTGATTACAATTCCGACGTGTGACACATCGAGACTCTTTTCCCTGGAGTAGATGCCGATGTAATCGCCGGTTCTGAGCTGTCGGATGACTTCATTGTCGACTGCCTTGCCCGGAATAAAGGTTATGGCTCGCTGGACAGGCTCTATGCCGTCTACGAGATATTTTCCCTCTCCGCGATCATTGAGCCTCTTATGAATCTCCTTCGCATTGGTGCCGCCAACATTGGCGGTCACGTCTTTGACCAGGGAGTTGCGCTCTATCCAATCGGTAAAGAAATGATTCCGTGTGGCATAGCCAACATCGCCATTACGGTACCTTACTCTCCTTAGCATTTCTTTGAATGAAGCGAAGCTATCAGAGATGCGCATGGCTTCAACGTAGTCCAGAAAGGTGAAGCAGTCGAGGGCTTCCAGATTTATGACAAGAATTTCCCGCGCATTCGTATCCCCGATCAAGGTGGACTCTCTATATGCAACACCGAGGAACTGCTCCGAGAGAAATGCTATACGTTTGCCAATAGCTGGAATTCTCGCAGCAGCAGCGAGCATGCGGTCAAGGTCCTGTTCGTTCCACCTGCCGAGCTTCACTTTTTCGCCGTATCCACATCGCTCTATTTTCATATATCCACCAGCCGTCCCCAGTATACCATGCCAGGGCATTTACGTTACTACAGACAATTTTGTTGCATCCTCTGAACGGTTGTGAGAAAAAGTAGACGGGACAGCCGCAATGAGAAGCATCGATATTCATACTCATGGCATCGGCGGATTTGATACGAGAAGCAGCACGGTCGATGATCTCTTGAAGATAGCGCAGATACATGGTGCATCCGGGGTTGCGGAAATCGTGCTCTCAATCTATCCGGCTTCGATACAGACAATGCGGCAGCAGGTGGAGCTGGTCGCAAAAGCGATGCGACGACAGGGTCACGGGTCATGGGTCACGGGTCATGGAAAGGCCAACAGCAAGAGCGAACGAGTAAGCAGTGAAACGAGGACATCTGACACAGAAGCGAATGGGGAAGTGGTAGATCACCCATGCCCCATGCCCCATGCCCCGTGCCCCGATGCGGGCGCAGCCCGCATTCTGGGTGCTCATCTCGAAGGACCGTTTCTGAACCCTGCTTATTGCGGTGCGCTTGATCCCGCATTCTTCATTGATCCGGAACAGGACGCGTTTCGCGAGCTTGTGGACGGGTTTGAAAATGTAATCAGGACGATAACAGTTGCGCCGGAAAGAAGAGGGGCGCCTGCGTTTATATATAAGGCGACTGAACGTGGCATCGTCGTCAGTATGGGCCACTCGGACGCCACGTTTGCCGAAGCAGAGGCGGGTTTCAATGCGGGTGCTCGCGGTATCACCCATCTCTTCAACGGCATGCGGGCTTTCCATCACAGGGAGCCGGGGCTCGCAGGCTTCGCACTCTCGGACAGTAACGTTTACGTCGAAGTCATAGCCGATCCATTCCACCTTCGCCTTGAAACGCTTAAGCTTATCTTTAAAATGAAACGGCCCGACAGGATTATCATCGTTTCTGATTCGGTAAGAGCTACCAAAGCTGGAGGGCAAGGAAGAATAACTGATGCTTCCGGGAGACTGCAGGGCGGCAGCATGACCATCGCTGAATCTGCGCGCAGACTCGTCGAGCTGGGTTTCGACGAGGGCTTAATCACTAAAATGATTACGGTGAACCCACGGCAGTACCTGATGCTCAGGTCCTAGTGTTTTCTTCAGAGCGCACTTCAGACTACTATTGAGTATGGGTACACTACAATACGGATTCACGGCCAGAGGCGCGGTGTTTACATGACCCGTGACCCTTGCCCCGTGACCCGTCCTCTTCGGTTTCACCAAAGGCTCGTGACTATATCGATCAGTTCCGGAAACGTCTCCATCGTAAAGTCTGCTCCATCCGCAAAGCCCGATAGACCGTAGCCGTAGGTGACCGCCGCAGTTTTCACGCCCGCACCCCGTCCTGCTTCGATATCAAATATGGTGTCGCCGACCATTAACGTTTCTTCCGGTGGAACACCCAGTTTGGAAAGCACGGACAGTATCGCTTGAGGACTTGGCTTTCGCTCAGGTCCTGAATCTCCACCGGCCACGAGATCAAAGTAGTGCAGAAGACGGAGCTGCTTCAGCGTCTTCAAAGTGAATACTTCGAGCTTGTTCGATACCACGGCTTTCTTGAAGTCTTTCAGCCTCTGAAGAGTGTCTTCCACCCCGGGATAGGGTGCAGAATAGACTGTAATATGTCCCAGGTAGTACTCCCTGAAATGTTTCCGAATTACGGCGGGGTCGACACCCAAATCCTTCCACTCGTCAAATTTTTTCACGATGAGTGCCATGCCTTCACCGAGCATGGCCTCGATCTCAGCGCGTGAGACCGGCGGAATACCATGCAGGCCTATAGAGTAATTAAAAGCGTTGGTGATATCTGTGGCCGAGTCGACAAGGGTGCCGTCAAGGTCGAAAAGAATAAGCTGGAGAGGCACCCAATAATCTAATTGAAATCTCTCAAATGTGCAACCCGGTCCCGCCTACCTCGGGTATGCGGCGACCACGGCTATGAAGGCATTTTCCTTTCCGGTGTTTGTAAAGGCATGAGGTATGCCTGCGGGGAGCCATATGGCATCCCACGTCTTCACGGTCCGTTCTTCATCGCCCACTTTCATCGAACCCTCGCCCGCGAGCATGAAATAGACCTCCTCAACAGCATCGGTATGCTCTTCCATGACGTTGCCGGGTGGCACAACCGCCCAGGCGAAGAATTCCATCGCTTTCATAAAGTGAGACGTCAGCAGCATGCGGGCTATTCCGCCGCGATGCGCCACGTATGTTGTTCTTTCAGCTTCCGGGCTTTCTACATTCACAACGATCATTGTGTTCTCCTTTGAGTAAAGTTTGTGCAATTATAGCATCAGGCGGAAGAGTGTCAATACGAAAGGGGCCATCGTTCCCTCTGGCCCGGTTGACAATAGGAAATCAAGGCGCAATATTTAAAGAGAGAAAATAGTATCGCAGGAATCTACCGAAGATAGGCTTGGCGAACATAGCTCAAGGCAAGACAAGAAAACGACTCGGAGGTGCGCATGGATAGCGATAAGAAAGTTTTGCTTTACTCAACACCTACCTGACCGCATTGCAAGAGGGCGAAAAAGTTCCTCGAGGAGAATGGTATCTCCTTTCAAGATATCGACGTTGCAGCAGACAAAGCCGCCCGTGAAGAGATGATGCAAAAAGCTAAGCAGATGGCGGTACCTGTCTTTGATATTAACGGAACGATCATCGTGGGCTTTGCCGAAAGCAAGCTGAAAGAAGCTCTCGGACTTTAGTTTACATTACTTGCGGAGTCTCAATGTACGATGTAGCGATAATCGGCGCTGGCCCTGCGGGCATGACCGCAGCAGTATACAGCGCGAGAAAGAAGCTGAGTACGCTCCTTCTCAGCAAAGATGTTGGCGGCCAAACCCTCTGGACGAACGACATAGAAAATTACATGGGATATCAGTTCATCGAAGGGCCGGAACTGGTCGAAAAATTCGAGCAGCAGGTACGTCAGTTTCCCATTGATCTGAAAATAGAAGAGGACGTTGTCGGAGTTACCAAGGCGGAAGGCGGCTTCGAAGTGCGCACTGCCAGTGGGGTAACATACCAGGCTAAGGCCGTGATAATAGCCAGCGGTAAACGGCCCCGAGCATTAGGCGTGCCGGGCGAAGAGCGGTTGCGCGGCCGTGGGTTGACATATTGCTCTACCTGCGATGGACCATTGTTTGAGGGATTGAGAGTGGTAGTGATCGGCGGCGGCAACTCGGCCATAGAAGCGGTCATAGACATGCTGAAGATTGCCGAACACGTGTACATGGTCTCACTGACGCCCTTGACCTGTGATCGCCTTCTCTCCGACAGGGCCATGGCAAATCCCAACCTTACCATCTTCACCGAACACGAAACACTGGAAGTGCTGGGGGATCCTTCCGTCACGGGAATTAGAATAAGAGACCTCAAGAGTGGTGAAGAGAGGACTCTGCAGGTAAGCGGAGTTTTTGTCGAAATAGGGCTCGTCCCTAATTCCGATCTTGCGAAAGAGATGGTCAAACTGAATCAGATTGGTGAAATTGAGGTGACATGCGCGGGTGAGACGCTCGTTCCAGGCCTCTTCGCAGCTGGCGATGTCACGGATGTGCCTGAAAAGCAGATCGTCGTTGCAGCAGGAGAAGGAGCTAAAGCAGCCCTCCAGGCTTACCGGTATCTTCAACGATTGACGTAGATGCGATCGCTCTACCCATACTCTTACTAAGCCTTTTGGCGGATGGCGCACTGCCCGTCCGTAGACGCCCATTTTTCAGGCAACTGGACGGGCCAAAAATACCTGTCGATAACTCATTGAAATTACAGTCAATTAAGCTTATCCATTTTTTTGACAGTGAGCCATATTGAAATATCTTGTTTCCCGAATATTATGTGAAACTACTCAGTTTTTTCAATTGTCACATCGAGAGGCAAATTAAGAAAACGCCTTTATTGTAAGCCAGTTACCTGTCTGTTTCTACAAATTATCTACAAGTTTTCCACAAAAGTTGTGGAAAACTCTTCTAAGTAGGCGTCTTTCTTTGCTTATCCTTAAGATCCAACTGCCGAGCAGTAGGCTCGGCTTGAGCACTTTCAACGCTTTCTCTGAAAATCGATCCGACAAACTGCAGGAAATTTCCTCCGTCTTATCCGCGGAAACGTGCTAACTTAAAAGGGACATCCAACCGATAATCCTTATACTGATCAAGATTCAGAACCGCCGTTTGGCGCAGGACTTCTCCGGAATGAGGAATCGGTCATGGAGAAAATCTCCCTCGTAAGAAGAAGGAAACAGGTCACGCCTGAGCAGGCTCCCGTCGACAGGGTCGTCGCGAAAGAGCCGGTGCAAAAGAAGACAGCGCGGCAATGGTTTGAGGAAGGTCGAGCCTGTGACGGCGCCAAGGGATCATCGGACAAGGCGATTCAAGCTTATCAGCAGACCATTCGCCTGGATGAGAATTTTTCTGATGCCCACGTGAACCTCGGGTTCGCTTACCTGGAAAAAGAAGAATACGAAGAAGCTCTAAAATGTTTTATCAAGGTTGCTGAGCTGGAACGCGACAATCCCGAAGCGTACAACAACATCGGTTATGTATATGAGAAAATGGATAGGCTGGGCGCAGCGAGACAGATGTACGAGAAAGCGCTTCAAATGCGTCACGATGATGTTGAAGCTCTCGTTAATTTGGCTCACATTGCAGATCTGCAGGGAGATTATCAGGGTTCTCTCGAGCGGTATCGGCTGGCTATCGATATAGCTCCTGATGCTGTATCGCCGCATTTTTGTCTTGCCACCCTGTACGATCGCCACGATATGTTTGACGAAGCCGCGGAAGAGTATCAGGTGGTCGTGAAACTGGACCCTGCTCACGTTAAGGCACTTCTTAACCTTGGGAGCCTTCAGACGAAACAGGGGCAGTATCGTAAGGCCATAGCCTGCCTCCAGCGGGTCCTGGAAGTCGCGGGAGAAAATGCGGACGCGCACAATAATTTAGGTGCGATCTACGAAGAATTGGGACGCTTCAACGAGGCGGTAACAGCTTATGAAAAGGCTATCTCAATAAATTCTTTTCACGAGGAGGCCCATTTTAACCTGGCCAGACTCGAGTATTATCAGTATGAAGCGAACCCCGCGGCCTACAAAAAAGAACCTATCGCCCGGCGCCTTCAGTTCGTGCTTTCTATGAATCCGACAAACGCGAAGGTTGAGCAACTACTCCAGAAACTGCAGGCGCTATAATAAAGAAATGACAGATCATAAGGCTAATAGGTCCAATACGTCGTATAAGACCTATTGGACATAGTAGCTTCCTTGCTTCTTTGCGCTATCGCTTCATCGATGCATCTAGTACCAACTTGCGAAAATTAGTGGTTACACTTTGATGCGCTTGCTGTCATTCCGGCGCACAAGCCTCCCCCGTACTCGATACGGGGGAATCCAGATTCTACAAGGATTTCTAGACCCCGGCTTTCACCGGGGTGACGACTTTCAAAAATGCAAGAACCGACGCAATCAGGCGCTAGTGCGATTTGAGATAGTCCAGGCAAAACTTCAGGACCTCGTCGCCCGGTAGCCCCTTTGCCTTCATGTTGGCCGCATACTCATCGAGAAGAGGCTTTACCTGATTGGCCCAGCGGGCATCTTCCTCCTTTGAGAGTGCTATGATCTTAGCGCCTTTCGACTGCACCAGGTCCATAGCCTCTTTGTCGATCTCGTCCCAGGCTTTACCTTCTCTGTCGATAAACTCCTCATTGATCTTCTCGATGACCTTCTGATCTGCCGGGGAAATGGAGTTCCACTTTGCCTTATTCATGACCACAAAATGCGCAGACGTATACGCTGCTCCATAATCGAGCGTGTGATTGCTCACCACTTCAGCGAGCTTCCATCCTTTCATTGCTTCGAACGGGCAGAGAATTGCATCAGCCACGCCTTTAGAGAGGGCATCATAGGCTTCGCCCATGGGCATACCAACAGGCGCGCCGCCGAGCGCCTGTGCAATGTTTGCCGCCACGCCCTGGGATCGAATCTTGAGACCTTTCACATCTTCGAGTTTTGTAACCGGCTTCTTGCTGTGGAGGAGGCCCGGTCCATGAGAGTAGAAATACAGAACTTTTGACTCATCCCATTCCTTCGGCTTGAACTTGTTGTAGAATGCATTGGTCATGTGTGTTGCCTGTGTGGCGCTCTTATAGCCGAGCGGAAGACCGACGACCTCGGTGAGCGGAAACTTGCCTCTAGTGTACGCTGCGTCAGCCAATCCGATATCAGTAATACCCTTCACCAGGCTGTCGTACGTCTGCACGGCAGGGGTTAAGGTGTTATTCGCAAAGACAGTAATTTTGATCCTTCCATTGGTTCTCTTTTCGACCTCCTTGCACCAGTCGTTAACTACCTGGCTCTGGCGGTGCGGCGCCGGGAACATGGTCGAATAGCGGAGATTTATCGTCTTTTCCTCGGCTGCGTTGCCTTGAGAAGGGACGACGAACGCCAGCACTACAAGAATAACAAGACAAGCGCACACAACAGTAAACTTCTTCATGGGTACCTCCTTAAGTAAGTACTGATTATGGACAAGACGAGGAAAGATCAAACGCAGGTAGAGGAATGAACGAAATAAAGGTCAAGACAGAGCGTACATCGGTGGTTGATTTTTATCTTAACCTTCGCTTTAGTCTTTACCTTGACCTGCTTTATCTTTTTCCTGCTTACTGCCCTAGACCAGATCCTCCGGATTCGGAATATATTTCTTCAGATCGATCCGCTTCATCACATCCTCAGGAATAACAGCGACCGGCGGTAAATCTTTTCGAAATGGTTTAGCCGTCGCGTCTATGCCGACTTTCGTTACCACGGCCTCCTGCGCCGCAGACAGATCAAGATCAGTCCCAAGCACTCCCGGAAGTATCATTAGATCCCTGTCAGCCTGCACGCGCGTGGCAAGCGCCCACGTCATTTGATTGCCATTATCAAGGTCGATGTCCGTATCGAAACAGACAACGTACTTAAGGTAAAGATCGTTTGCGAAGGCAGCGAGGATTGCCTGTTTGGGCTGGCCCGGGTGTTTCTTGTCGATCTGTATGAAGCCGTACCACCAGCCTGCTGCCGCTACAAATTTGAACTTCTTCACGTCCGGAACAGCCTCTTTTATTTTACGGTTCATGTGTGCATGCTGCGCGAGGCGTCCCATGAGCATGCCTTTGCTCGGCCAGGCCCCCATGTCGTGTACGATCGGATTTTTCCTGTGAGTTATTGCCGTTATCTTTACCGGGTGGCGCATTGCGACCTGGTGATACTTGGTGAAATCGCCCCAGGGGCCTTCCTGTTCCCGGGCGCCGGGCGGGATTACACCCTCTATTATGATCTCAGCGCGCGCGGGAACCAGCACATCGCTTGTCTCACACCTGACCATCTCCAATGACTCGCCCATAAGGGTACCTGCAATATCAAATTCTGAAGGTGGATGATGGGCGCGACTCTGAAAAGCGGCGGCCCATACGGGATGAAGCCCCACGGCAAAGGCGATGGGCATAGGCTCATTTCGCTCCATGTATTCATTGTAGATATACCAGAAATGGCGTCCGGGTGTGATGTGGGTGACCCCGAGATGCGGTTTTTTCACCATGAAGCGATAATGGGCACAGTGAGGCGCATTTATCTTCCTGTCCATCACGATGCCCACGGCCCTGGTCAGATAAGGTGCCTCGCCCTTGTGATGAGTGATAAAAGGAAAGCGGGTCATATCGGCCTTTTTCCCGGTAAGGACAACGTCCCTGCAGGGAGCCTCTTTCTTTCCGATCTCCTGTGCGGGATACTTATTGAGTCTGATTGCCTCGTCTTCTTTTTCCGTATAAAAATCTTCAACCCTGTCAGGAGAGATGCCAAGGGCCAAGCCGTACTTTGTCACGCTCGTCTCGGTATTGCAGACGACAGGCGTGCTGTACCCTTTTACTTTCTCAAAGAGCACCATGGGATATTTTTGCATCAGGTCCAACTTCTTAATTATTGCGGTGATCTCGTATTTGGGATCGACCTCTCGCGTGACCCGCACAAACTCCTGCGGCAACTTTTGTTCGCAGTCTGCCATGAACGTTCTCAGGTCTTTCGTCATTAAGCCCTCCTCAATTAGTGCAAGTCTCGTGAGGCTACCGCTTCTTCCATGCCCCAATCTCTTTCAGATACTTTTCTGCTCCCGGATGAAAAGGAACAGGCGTGGCCTTCGTCATATTCTCAATTGTAAAATCGCCTGGTGTCGAAGCATGAATCGCATAGTAGTCCTGACGATGTTCCCAGAGGTTTTTCAGGAACCGGTAAACGAAATCCTCACTCACATCGGCGTGGGTAAAGATGCTGGTCGCAAATCCATAAACGGGCGTATCCTGGTCCATGCCTTTGTATGACTTTGCTTTGATGATTCTCTTGTAATAGTACGGATGCTCCGGCAGCACTTTATTGAAAGCCTGTTCAGCGACAGGCACGATGCGCGCGGGCGTGAGCTGAGAAAGTTCCAAGTATGACGGCATCGGATAAGCCCCTCCGAGAAAACCGCCGTCCAGGCTGTCGTTCTGTATTCCCTCAACCACTTCTTTGAACACGTAGTAATAAGGCTTGAAATCATTCTTTGTCACGCCGTGCGCCTCAAAGAAAAGCAGAGCGCTTGTGGAGACCGTACTGCCAGGGCCTCCGATCCCGATGCGCTTGCCTTTGGCATCAGCAAAGGACTTGATAGGGCCTTTTGCCGGCACCGCGAAATACTGATCCGAACCGTTGATGAAGCAGATTGCCCGAAGCGTCGAGAACGGCTTGCCGGCATACTCACCGAGACCTTTATACGCGCGAAAGCCGTCGGGCGTGCCGAAAAGAGCGAAGGCGGGCTTCTTGGCGGCCTCTCTTTGCATCATGCGCCGGACCATCTCCATGGTGCCTGTGGCTGCCTCATGGACAAAACTGGCATCCGGCATGTATTTGTTCGTCACGGCAGCCACGCCGGCGCCGAGGATATAGACAGTGCCCCCGGACGGTGGCGTGTATAACGGCGCCAACTCCGCAGCGCTTGTTGTGTGCGCACCGGCGAGCGCAAGACAAAGAAAAGCTACTAAGGTCAAAAGAAGTTTTTTGAAGTTCATATCCACTCCTCTTTCCGGAATCTGTCCTGTTTCATCTGGACCCTGGACCCCGGCTGCAATACGCGGTACTCATCACTGGCTACTGCTCGCTGTCAGTTATATCCTGTCCGCCACCCCTGGTATAATGTTGCCGCCTGAAGGAAAGATCGCGACATCAGCCTTCGGCATCTTATTGGCCGCCATATCGACGGCCTCTATGAGGCTTCGCGCATGGGTGAACTTCATCATGCGCACTGTTTCCGTAGACAATCCTTCGGTGACGTGGATGACGTCGAACTTTTCCGCGAGCTCCTTGAAGAAAACCACTTGCATAATATACGAGATGCCGAACGAGGTGAGCTGGTCAGGAATGTTCCCTGCGATCAATCTCCGGTGAAAATCGGTCGCGGTCTCAGAACTGGCCATCTCCTTAACGAGCGGCATGATAGGTCCTGCCTCCTTCTGCGGAGCGACCCAGATGATGATGCCACCCGAGCGAGTGCAGTATCCGGCCATGGTTAATGCCTTGGTGGCCTGCACCGCAATTTCCAGAGGGTATGCCGAGGTGATCGTCACATCAGCGACTTTGGGAAGAGCCACCCAGTAAAGCGAAGCCGCAAACTGAGCGGCCTCTTTGTGCTCGGCCGTGGCTGCACCCGCGAAAGCGCGGATGATCTCTTTCCTTTCGTTGATAACGAGGTCGAGCTTAAAGGCGAGGCGAGCCACCTTTCCGGCGTCGGTGATCTCTTCATAAAAGGGATTGCCTTCCATCACGTTCACCTTGGCGTAGCGGTGTCGGATCCAGGAGAAATGGTGATCAGCCACTGCCCGGTAGGAGCAGACGCCGGGCATGATGATTTTATTCCCGCCACCGAAACCGGCCGTTGGATGAGGCATGCATTCGCCGACTCCTATGATCAGGTCGGCAAATGCCACATGCGGATTGATCTCGATCAGGTTACCCCTGTGCGTTTTTCCGATGACCACATTTTGCGTCGAATAAGGATCATGCGAGATGAGCCGATCACCGAGCCGTTTTGCCACTTCTTCACCGGCTTTTTTCTTCAGCTGTTCGTAAGGGAGGACCGGGTGTGTACCAAGAGCGCAAACGGCCTTCATGCGAGAATCGGGAACTCCGGCGCGGTTGAGCCGGTTCATCAGCTCCGGCAGCGCCAGATGCGCCGGTGTCGGTCGCTGTAGATCGTCAAACAACAGCACGACATCCATACCGGGCTTCGCCAATTCTTCGAGCTTCGGGCCACCTATCGGGTTGTCGAGCGCTCTTCTGATCTCCGCAATCGGATCGGCAACGCCGGGGACGGTCGGCTTATCCTGATCGGAAAGCACGTTCCATCCTTCCGGCAAGGAGAAGCACATCTGCTTGCCTTCACAAATGACATACCGTTCATGCGCTGCTTCTGCCATCTATCACCTCGTTTTGGAAAGTAATTTTTTCAGCTCCGGCGTGGTCTTCGGCGCTTTTTCCGCCAACTCCGCCCAGCCCGCGTCGTAGGCAGTTTTCAAGAATTTTTCGCTTTCAGCAGGCGATAGCTGGATTACCTCGATGCCTTCCTTCTGCAATATAGGACGCTCCTTCTTCTTCAGATCGTCAAATAGGGCGACCGCTTTCTTCTCACCTTCCACTGCAGCCTCGTTCAGAATATCCTGAAGCTTCTTTGGCAAGCTGTTGAATGTTTTCTGGTTGATGAGCACAGGATTGGGCACGTTATAAAAACCGGGTTCGACTACATATTTCGTTACCTTGTCCCATCCCCAGTCACGGATCCCGACAGAGGGCCAGCAATAGCCGTCGACCACGTGCCGTTCGAGAGCCGCGTACACTTCGGTCGGCGGTATGACTACTGGATTTCCGCCCAGCGTCTTTATCGCCTGCAGCTGGTTGGCCGACACCCTGATATTCAGCCCTTTCAGGTCAGCGCTCTTGATCGGCTTGAGCAAATAAAGATGAAATCTGAGATCGAGCCCCAGCCTCGCCTGGTAACGCAGACCGAGTCTCTGTTCGTGCAGCGTATTGAAATATGCCCATGCCCCGCTTGCCCTCTCCTCCATCGGCGTCATGGTGGAAAGCTTCATCGCATCAGCCTCCGGGAGCACCGAAAGGTAATAGGCGTTTGTGGTGAAGACCATATCCACCATACCGCGTTGCGCAGCCGCCACCTGTTCGTTTGTCTTGACCGCTTCGGGCCCGCCGATATACTGAATCTTCAGCTCTCCGGGTGCTTTCTTTGCTACAAGCTGCTCGACGAGATCAGTGAAGATGAAGAATGCCTGATTGTCTGTCGCTGTTTTTGGCCAGGCTGTTACGGCTTTAAGCGTATAAGATTCTGCTGCCCCTACAGGAGCAATCTGGATACAAAGCGCAAAGGCAGTGGATAGGACCGCGAAGAGAACAAAGAGCAATCCTCTTTTCATGGATGAACCCCCTCAATGTTTTTATGCAGGCCGAGCTGGCTACGCCACACTGACTGCCGTTCGCACCTGCTATAATCTTATCTTACTTCCCTGTTTTCTTTGTCAGCAGCTTCTTCAGTTCAGGCCCTGTCTTGGGACATTTTTCTATTACGTCTTTCCATCCTTCATCGTAAGCGATCTTGAGAAACTTCTCTTTTTCGGCTTGCGGCAGGTCGATCGCCTGAAGGCCGGCCTGCTTCAAGAGGGGAAACTCCTTCTTCTCCTCTTCCTGATAGTACGCCACGATTTTCCTCTCGGCTTCTTTCGATGCTTCGTTCAGCACATCCTGGAATTTCTTGGGCAGACCGTTGTAGGTCTTCAGGTTCATGACCATGGGATGAGGTCCGGAGTAAAAACCGCTCGTCACAAAATATTTGGTCTGCTTCTCCCATCCCCACTCACGAATACCGATTGCCGGCCAGCAATAGCCGTCGACCACGTGCCGTTCGAGGGCGTTGTAAACGTCGGTGGGCGGAATAACTACAGGGTTACCCCCGAGACCCTTCACCATCTGGAGGTACATAGGGGAGACGCGAATATTGAATCCTTTCAGGTCTGCACTCTTAATCGGCTTGGTCAGATAGAGCAGAAAAGGCAAGTCGGTGCCTATTCTTCCCAGGTAATAAAGGCCGAGTCTTTTTTCATGCAAATCATTGTAAAATGCCCAGGCCCCGTTTGCCCTCTCTTCCCATGGCGTGAATTCCGAAAGCTTCATGGCGTCGACTTCCGGCAACTCCGAGACATAGTAAGCGTTCGTGGTGTGAACGATGTCGACCATGCCGGTCTGCGCAGCGTGCACCTGGTCTTGGATCTTGACAGCTTCCGGACCGCCGACAAGATTGATCTTCAACTGTCCGGGATATTTTTCTGCGACCTGTCGAGCCACGCTCTCGAGGAAGAAATCGAGAGATTTGTTGTCCGATGCATTTTTCGGCCACGCCGTAACCGCCTTTAATGTTATTGTTTGCGCCTGCGCTATTCCGTCAAAAAACGACATCACGAAAAACGAGAGAGCGACCGTGAGAAAAATAAATGACAACCTTCTTTTCATTCCTGCCTCCTTCTTATAATTCTTTGTAAGGCATTCAACCCTTATTTCTTCTTGGTCAACAACTTTTGCAGCTCGGGTCCTGTTTTGGGGTTGTTCTTTATGACATCCTTCCATCCTTCATCGTATGCGACCTTGAGGAACTTCTCTTTTTCAGCAGGCGGAAGGTCAATAACCTGAAGACCGGCCTTCTTCAGAAGAGGAATCTCCTTCTTGCCTTCCTCCTCGTAGTAGGCGACCGTCTTTCTCTCCGACTCCATGGCAGCCTCTGTCAAAACGTCCTTGAATTTCTTTGGCAGCGCGTTCCATGCTTTGAGATTCATGACCAGGGGATGCGGTCCCGAATAAAATCCCGGCTCGACAATGTACTTGGTCTGCTTTTCCCATCCCCATTCCCTGATGCTGACGAGGACAAAGCAATAGCCGTCCACCACCTTTCTTTCGAGGGCCTGGTAGACGTCTGAGGGCGGCATAACTACGGGATTGCCGCCGAGGCCTTTGATGACCTGGAGGTACATGGGAGAAACCCGAATGTTTAATCCCTTGAGATCTGCTGTTTTTATAGGCCGCGTCAGGTAAAGGTAAAAAGGCGCGTCTATGCCGAGTCTGCCGAGTAGGTAGAGACCCTTCTTCTCGTGCAGATCGTTGAAGTAGGCCATGGCTCCGTTTGCTCGCTCCTCCCAGGGCTTGAAGTCTGAGAGCTTCATGGCATCGACCTCGGGAACCTCGGAGACGTAGTAGGCGTTTGTCGTATGGACAATGTCGACCATGCCGGTCTGCGCAGCGTGCACCTGGTCCTGGATCTTGACGGCCTCGGGACCGCCGACCAGGTTCAGCTTCAGTTCACCGGGATATTTCTTTGCCACCTGCTGTTCGACGCTTTCCATGAAATAGAAGAGCGACTTGTTATCGGTGGTATTCTTCGGCCACGCAGTGACCACCTTGAGCGTGGTCTGGGCCTGGGTAACGGGGATCAGGAACGACAGAGAGACGAGAGACACAATGGCGGCACACGTTAGCATGGCAACTATGTTTTTCACGGCAGCCTCCTCGCGAGATGAATTTCAAGCTTTGGTGCCTTTCTCTGTTCAGCTTTCCTATTCTATACCACTTGTCCGATCTCAGTCATCGGTTTTTTCTTCTACTTCACCATTCCCATGAGGGCCGGAACTATTGTCGCTATGGATGGCATCGCCAACACAATGGCAATGCAGAGCATGTCGATGATGACATAGGGAGTGACCGCCCTCCAGATGTCACCCATGGTTACCTCGGGAGGGGCGACGCCTTTCATCACGAAGAGCGTAACACCGAAGGGAGGGGTTATCAAGCCTGTCTCAAGGGCAATCAGCATCATCACGCCGAACCAGACCGGGTTAAACCCGAAGGCATTGACGACGGGCATATAGATGGGTATGGTGATCATCATGATCGCAACCGTTTCCATGAAACAGCCCATGATGAGTACGACAACGAGCATGCCGATCAGTATTATTAGCGGGTGAATGGACAGGCCCGTGATATAGCCCGTCATGCCAGCGGCGGCCCCGGTGAAGGCAAGTATCTCGCCATAGGTGCTGGAGACGATGATGATCATGAATATCATGGCCGTGACTTTTACCGTACCCATGACCGACTTTTTCATTATCTCCCATGTCAGACGCCTGTATATAACCGCCAGGATGAAGGAGCCCAGCGTCCCCGTAGCCGCTGCTTCCGTGGGGGTTGCCACGCCAAGAAATATGAGGCCTATAACCATGAAGATAATGAAGCCGAGAGGCAGCAGGTACACAACGGTCACCCGTATCTTTTCTTTCAGCGGCACGCGGGCTACATCGTACGCAGGCGCTTCATCAGGAAAAATGTGGCACCATACGAGAACGTAGACGAAATAGAGGCTTGACATGATGATTCCCGGTAGTATGCCGGCGATGAGGAGCTGCCCCACATCGATGTTTGCGAGGCTTGCGAGCACCACGGTGAGTGCGTTGGGCGGTATAAGTGCATCAACAGTTCCTACGCCCATGAGCGGCCCGAGGCTCATACTCTTGCTGTAGCCTCTCTTCAGCATGTCAGGAAGCAGGATCGTTCCAAGGAGCGCGCAGGTTGCAATGGTGGAGCCGGACAGCGCCCCTATGATCACGCCCATGATGACTGCAAGAATAGAGAGCCGCCCTTTGAGCTGGCCCAGCCATTTGTCGAGCACATTCACTGCATCGAGTCCGAGGCCCGAATGGAAAATGAGCTCACCCATGAGGATGAAAAAGGGCACGGGAAGAAGCGTGAAGGTCGTGATGGAGGTGAAAACGCCGGTCACTACTCCCACGAGGCCGGGTATCCCGCCCAGGAAGAAATAGGCGGCGACCATGTTGACGATGAGAAAAGCAAAGGCTATCGGTATGCCCGTAAGGAGCAGGAACACCATGCCGCCGAAAAGTAAGCATATTGTCGTATACCATTCCATGGGCTACCTCCCAGCCTTGATTCCGGCAATCTTGCCCCATGCCATCCTGAAGAACTGCATGGTAAGGAGGATGCTGCCGAACGGAATAATGATGAAGATGGTCCATTTCGGAATGGTTACCGCGCGTACGTCGGTTACCCCTCGCTGGATGCACTCGATCATGTAGGCAATGCCGAAGTAGACCATGATCAGACAGGCAATGCCGGCAATGACGAACATGATACAGTCGAGATACCGTTTAGTCTTATCATCGAGATGAGAGTAAATAATATCCGTGGTGATGTGTCCTCCTTCTTTCAGCAGCCATGTCGTCCCGAGGAAGACTATCCACAGGAGAGCATACTCTGTTGTCTGCATGATCCATATGGTCGTGCGTGTGAACAGGAAGCGCATGCCGATCGTATAGCAGACGGCGGCACATATGAAAACAAGTATCACGCCTGCCAGAGCAGCCATTATTTCTAACAACCTGTCGAAGACCTTCCAGAAGCCCTCCATAGACTCTACCTCCTGTGTCGTCGTAGTGTGCTCGGGACATCATTATCCTTGCGCTTACTCGTGTAGCCGCCATCCTGTTCATCCGTACGCTCATGAAATGCGTAGAGAAGTATATCCTTCTTCGATTGTTCCAGGTGGTTTCTGATAGCCTTTGCAGCCGTCTCTATATCGCCTGTCTCTATCGCTTTCAGTATTGCCTTATGGCCGTCTATTCCCCGGACAACGTTGTCGCGTGAATAGATGCTCTGGACCCTGTAACGGACCATGTGCCTTCTGAGGCTTTGGGCCAGCTCCAGAAGTCTCTTGCTCCCGCTCAAGCCGGCTATAATTTCATGAAATTGTGCATCGAGATCTACGTATGCTCTCACTTCACCCTGCGAGACACGTTGCTCGGTCATTGAAATATTTTTCTTGAGCTCCTTGACGAGCTTCTCCTGCGCTTTCTTCATTGCCCAACCGACGGCAAGGGTTTCAATCGCCGTTCTGATCTCGCAGATTTCAGCCACCTCACTGTCGCTTATGGTGTTTACCTTGTAACCGACCCGTGGTATTGATTCGAGAAGGCCTTCCATTTCGAGAGTATGAAGGGCCTCTCTCACAGGCGTCCTCGAAGTGCCAATCTCTCTTGCAAGTTTTGTTTCTATGAGTCGTGCGTCGGGCCTGATCTCACCGCTGAGGATCTGCTCCCGCAGATACGCGTGCACCTTTCTGCGTATGGTAGTCGTATCAGTGATGACGAGTTTCTTCATAACCAAAGATCAGGAAAAGAATGAAGCAGGTAGAGGTAAAAACTAAAACAAAGGTATAGGTATAAGGGAATGAACCGCCTCAGGCCTTCTCTCAACCTTTGTTCTTGCACTTTCCTCTACCTGCTTTTGTTTTTACCTAATTCTCAACCTCAGTCTGCTCTTGTTCTCTGCTTCTTTTCCTCAACCTTAACCTTTGCTTTAGTCTTTACCTCAACCTGTTCTTGTTCTTACCTGTATTCTCTAACAGATGCCCTTCGTCTGCGCTACCAGGTGATCCCACTCTTCATCTACCTGTTTCTGAAGCCTTGCTACATCCTCGTCCTTGAAATGACGATATCTCCCCTGTATCTTGGTATATTCGCTGACCGGCAAGCCCTGAGGCTCATGGGTGATCCGGTACTCTGTCCCGTTAACAATCTCATAGAGCGGAAACAGCTTCGTCTCAACGGCCAGCATGGCTGATTTGGCGGAGAGATCTTCGGACATTCTCCAGCCAGTAGGGCAGGGCGTCAGCGTGTGGATGAAACGTGTGCCCTTGATCTTCTTGGCCTTTTCTACCTTGGCCATGAGATCGTGCGGGTGGCCGAAAGAGGCGGTTGCCGCATAAGGCATCCTGTGGGCTGCGATGATCTGCATGAATTTTTTCTTCTTGCCTTGCCTGCCGCCAGGTGTGGTCATGGTCCAGACGTTCTGAGGCGTCGAGGAGCTCGACTGGATGCCTGTATTCATGTAGGCCTCGTTGTCGAGGCAGATATAGATGAAGTTGTCGTCCCGGTCCGCAGCGCCCGATAAGGACTGAAGACCTATGTCGAACGTGCCGCCATCGCCGGCAAACGCGATCGGGATGATATCGTCGCGGCCCTGTACTTTCAGCGCGTTGGCTATGCCCGCCGCTGTAGGCGCCGCGATCTCGAATGCGGAATGGAAGCAGGGCACTTCGAAGACGCTGTTCGGGTAGTTAGCGCTTATAGGTCCCACGCATGAGGGGATCATGACCACGATTGTATTTTTTCCCATTACTTTCATGACGAGCCGTATGGTGCTTGCCAGTCCGCAGCCCGGGCAGGCCATGTGGCCCGACCGCATATATTCCCTCTCCGCTCCTACTTCTTCTGCAGCCATGTTTCTCTCCTTATCGATCATTGGGGCTCGCGTCGCCCCCTCCACCGGCAAAGCCGCTGGAGCCTCCCCTCTCGCTCGCCGTGCTCGCTACTGTGGGTTCGGATCCAATGGTCATGCTCGACGATTCTGTAGCCAGGTTTCTCTCCTCACCCATACGGGTAAATCAGTGGGTCTGTCCTGTTTCAGTGCCTCGATTACCATATCTTCGATCATCTCCGGTGACACGTCCGCGCCGCAGATACCCGCAATGTAACCTGTTACGGAAGGCCTGCGCGCAAGCGGGTAGAGCGCTGACTTCAGCTCATGGCAGAATATGCCCTCTTTACCCAGAGATATATTCCGGTCAAGGACCGCGACCTTGGGAATGTTCTTCAAAGCCTCCTGCACTTCCTCTGTCGGAAAGGGCCTGAAGGCTTTTATCTTGAGAAGTCCGGCCTTGTAACCTTTGCTCCGCAGGGAGTCTATTGCCACACGGGCCGTGCTGGTCATGGCTCCGCTCGTGACAAGCACGATTTCCGCGTCGTCTGTACGAACGCTTTCCAGTGCCTCGTAACCCCTGCCGACAATCTCTCGATATTCCCTGTTCACCTCCCTTATGATCGGCCGCGTCTTTTCCATGTCCGTAAAACTTCTCTCACGGTAAACCATGTACTGCTCGGGATTCACCACGTTCGAAACGAACGCCGGATCTTCGATGTTGAACCTTGTGGGCACGCTGAAGGGCGGCAGAAAGGCGTCGACAGTCGCCTGGTCCGGGATCTCGATGGGTTCCATGAAGTGGGATGTGAAGAAGCCGTCGATCGCGACCATCACGGGAAAGAGCGATTGCTCCGCGATCTTATAAGCCTGTATGACCGTGTCGAGTGCCTCCTGTGCGTCCTCGCAGTAGAACTGCAGCCAGCCCGTATCCCGCTGGGAAAGACTGTCCGATTGATCGCTGCCGAAGGCCCAGGGAACTGCTATTACACGGTTCACGTTGCACATGACGATGGGCACCCTGTTTCCGGAAGCAAAGTGAAGCATCTCGTGCATGAGGGCGAGGCCTTGTGAAGCGGTGGCCGTGAAAGTGCGGACGCCGGTGAGAGATGCGGCGATGCAGGCTGCCATAGCCGAATGTTCCGATTCCGTGCGCATCATAACGCCCGTCAGCTTTCCCTCCAGCTCCATATCGGAAAGCTTTTCGTAGATGGGTGTTTGGGGGGTGATAGGGTAAGCGGCTACGACTTGCACCCGTGCGAGGCGGACTGCTTCAGCCACTGCGTAATTACCTTGAAGAAGTTGTTTCATTTGTTCGCTCCTGTTGCTGCTGTAGCTCCTATTTCAATCACATTCCTCGGGCAGCTCGTGGCGCAGATGCTGCAGCCTTTGCAGTAGTCCATCTTCACCGTATATCCCTTTTTGCCTGACTTCACGAGCGAGATGTCAGGACAGAGCAGGAAGCACAGATCGCACTCGGTGCAGGTGCCGCACTTAAAGCAGCGCTCTATCTCGGCTGTCATCTGCTGCGGGTCAATGGATCCGGTGACCTCCTTAAAGCTCCGCACGCCTTGTTTGGGCGTTAGCGCTTCGGGATTCTCCTTACGTGTGCCATGAGAAAAACAGAGGGTGTTGATCTTTTCGTAGGGAACGACCTGTTTCAGGTCAACCTGATAATCATCCGGATTCATGAAACTCTGGAATGAGAAGCGTGGCTTGGTACCTATTTGATGGCGCTGAAACTCTTCTTTGACATTTCTGTGTTCGAGATAACAGTGCACGGCCAGGGCGCCCATCTTTCCACTGGCGATAGCGTCTGCTACAAAGGCTTTTATTCCGGCGCCGTCACCGCCGGCAAAAACGCCCTCGATGTTTGTTTCTGTAGTCTCAGGCGAAATTTCAATCACACCGTTTCTGCTGACATTGAGTCCGAAGTCTTTTGCGAACTGCGTGTCAGGCGCCTGCCCGATTGCTGCAATGACTGTATCAACAGATACGATGAACTCGGAACCCTGAACGGGAACCGGCTGGGCTCTGCCGCTATCATCCAGCCCGCCGAGCGCCATGCGGAGACATTCGATTCCCGAAAGGCGACCGTCATCCGAAACGATCCGTTTCGGCGCGGTAAGGAATTCGATCTTTATCCCTTCACGCTCCACGGCTGCTACGTCCTCGGTGAGCGCCGGCATCTCTTTCTGCGAACGGCGGTACACGATAGTCACTTCTTTTGCGCCGAGACGTCGTGCGACCCGGGCACAATCGATAGCCGTATTTCCGCCTCCGATCACAGCCACTTTCTTGCCTACTTTTATTTTTTTTCCAAGGTTGATGCTGCGAAGGAAGCCTATTCCTTCCATCACATCCGGAAGATCCTCTCCCTCGACACCCAGGCGCATGCCTTTATGGGCGCCCGCGGCAATGAAGACGGCCTGATGAGTGCCCCTGATCTCACCGAGAGAGATGTCTTTACCCACCTGCACTCCTGTCTTTATCTCTACGCCCAGCTCTTGTATGTAGCCTATTTCCTGCCGCACTATCTCTCTGGGAAGACGGTATGTCGGAATGCCATAGCGCAGCATGCCCCCTGCTTCAGGAAGAGCTTCGAAAACAGTCACCGGGTAGCCGAGGCGTGCCAGATGATACGCAGCGCTCAAGCCCGCCGGACCCGAACCGATCACCGCGACTTTCTCTTTCCTCGCCCGCGCTGGAACATCACGCTTCGTCTCCACCTTGCCGTGATCCGCCAGAAAGCGTTCAAAGCCGCGGATGTTAATGGCCTCATCGAACTCTTTCCGGTTGCACTCCGATTCGCAAGGATGATAGCAGACCCTGCCGCAGACGCCGGGCAGAGGATTATCCTGCCGATAGATGCGCAGAGCAGCATCGTAATTGCCGAGCGCTGCCTGGTGGAATGCCCGCGCGATGTCGTTTCCGATAGGGCAGCCTGGGCGGCATGGCGATGTCTTCTCCGTATAGACAGGCTTTTTGCTGCTCCAGTGGCCGGTAAAAAAGACCTCGGTGGTGCCTCTGGAGAAAGGGACAATCGGTTCTATATCTTCGATGCGTATGGTGCGATGGCTCATCTGTTCTCCTTATCTGTCGTGTATAATCGCATGTCTGATCGCCGATCAGTAGAACAGTTCCGTTGTTTCGTAAGCCTTTTTTGCCGCGGCAACATTGGCCGAAACCTTTGCCGGAACTGACTCCTTGATCACCTTCTCGAGAAGGTCCATGGGCACGGCCTTGCTTGCCCTGGCGTATGCTCCCAGTATCGCCGTGTTGATCGTGGCGCCCATGCCCATCTCCTCAGAAATCGCCAGAGCGTCCACGAGGGCGAGGCGGAATTTTTTCAAGGATTGAAAATCGTTATCGGTCAATGCATTATTGATGAGGATGAGGCCCCCGGGTTTCAGAATGGATAGGATCTCCTTTTCGTCAACGAGGTCGGGCGCGAGGTAAATCATTTCGTCCGGGGCTGTAATCTCGCATTTAAGAAGGATTTTTTTGTCATCCACCCTGAGAAAACTGGCGACAGGCGCACCGCGTCTCTCACCGCCGAAAACAGAGAAGCACTGCGGGTACTTGCCCATTTCAAAAAAAACTCTTGCCAGGATCTGGGAAGCGATAACCGCTCCCTGCCCCCCTCTGCCATAGAATTTGATTTCAATCATCTGAATTTCGTACCTCGCTTTTGAATGATGAAGAAGGCTGACTTAGGATACTGTACCCCAACAAAAAAAAGCTGTCAAGGACAATGCGACCACTTCGTTCGAGGATCCCCCGCCCGTGGCGGGACTCAGGGACCGGGAGCTACGCTCCCTCGAGGAGCATCGCCTCCGGCGATTTGAGGTAACCGCCTCAAGGGCCGAAGGCCGGTCCTCTTACCGGAGCTTTTGACAGCATCACAAAAATACGGTACCCTAGATTCAGCACTCTACCTACTATGAAAGATAACATGCTCGGACTGAAGATCGAAAAGCAACCCCATCTGAGAAAAATCGTTTATGAGAGATTGAAAGATGCGATTCTCAGCGGCGCTATTCCCAGGGGAACAAGATTGTACGAATCGAAAATAGCTGAGGAGACAGGGATTAGCCGGACTCCGGTGAGAGAAGCGCTTCACGCGCTCGAGAGAGAGTTGCTGATAGCCGCCATTGATAAAGTAGGATACCTGATTGTCGATACCGACCTTGAGGATCTTGAAGAGATATCAACGATCAGAAAGACAGTCGAGGCCCTGGCGTTAAAAAAAGCTATCGATCGTGTGGGAAAATCTGAAATAAACAGACTGGAAGCAAATCTGAAACGTTCCGAAAAATCGTTGAAGGATCACGGGTCGGATCAGTTCATTCAACTGGATGCCGAGTTTCATCAGATGCTCTGTGCTTTGAGCCAGAGTGAGCGCTTGATGAGGATGGCAGATGGGCTTCGCAAAGAGATGCAACGATTCAGAAGCCGCACAAAACTGGATCACGATCTGGCGGCCGAATCTCTCATGTATCACCGGAAGATAGTGGCCTTTTTGAAAATGAAGGATTATAGGAACGCCAAGAAAGCGCTTAACGACCATATCGAGCACGCAAAGAGAAAGACTCAGAAGGAGTTTGCGGGAGGATTGAGAGAACGATGAAAGAGATACGACTACACGGCAGGGGAGGGCAGGGCGTGGTGATGGGCGCTGAAATGCTCGCATACGCTTTTGTTCTTGAAGGTAAGTATGCCTCTTCGTTTCCGACGTTCGGCGCTGAGCGGCGGGGCGCGCCCGTGGCCGGCTTCCTGCGCTGCGATGACAAGCCGATCAGAGAGACCCATCAGATATATGATCCGGATTGCATCATGTGCCTGGATCCTTTCATAGGAAGATCGCTGGAGATCTTTCAAAGGGTTGAAAGGCGATGGCATAGCAATCATAAACACACCGAAGCCGAAGCTGGAGACCTGGCCTGATGCGCTCAAGGTTCTCGGTCTTGTGGATGCTACTGCCCTGGCTCTGCATGAAATCGGAAGGGCGATCGTCAATACCTGCATGCTCGGAGTAATCGCACGGGTCACGGGTTGGGTTAAGCTCGAATCGGTGCTCGCGAGCCTGGATATGAATTTCGAAGGAAATCTGTTGAAGAAAAATCAGGACCTGGTGAAGCGCGGCTTTGACGCTGTCGCTATATCAGTGAAGGGGTGCTAAATGAAATTCATGAGCAAATTTGAAGGACCCTGGTCAACGCCGAATGAGCCGCTTGACGTCAAGACCGGCGAATGGCGGTCGCAGAGGCCGGTAACCAGAAGCGAAAAATGCCGCCAGTGCGGCTGGTGCTTTATTTATTGCCCTTCGGGCTGCAGGAAGGAAACAGGTCACTATTTTTCTGCTGACCTCGATTACTGCAAGGGATGTGGCGTCTGTGCCAGAGTCTGCCCGGCCAACGCGATCATGCTGGCAAGAGAGGAGATCTGATGTCGACAATGGATTTGAGGGGTAAAACGAGAGTGCTCGATGGAAACAGGGCGGGGGCTTATGGAGTACTTCTGTCGAAGCCCGACGTTATCGCCTCCTATCCCATCACACCTCAGACGCCTTTGCTGGAGACTATTTACAAGTTCGAAGCTGAAGGTTTGCTCAATGCTGAAATGGTTGAACCCGAAGGAGAAAATTCGGCGATGGGTGTTCTCCTTGGTGCATGCGCAGCCGGCGGACGGACGTTCACGGCGAGCTCTTCCCAGGGATTATCCTTCATGAACGATGCCTATCTCCTTGCCGCGGGTAACAGATTTCCCATTGTGATGGCCATTGGCATGAGGGAGCAGGTGAGTCCTCACGGTGTGGTGGCAGGGCAGCAGGATGCTGTTCTGGTGAAGGATCACGGATGGATCCAGCTTTACATGGAGTCGTGCCAGGAGATTCTCGATTCGATGATCATGGCCTACCGGCTGGCCGAAGATTCTGACATTCTGCTACCCGTCAACGTCTGCTACGAAGGATTTTTCCTTTCGCATCATTCTCAACGGGTGGAGATTCCCAGGCAGGAAGAGGTGGATGAGTTCCTCGCGCCGTTAAAGAAGATGAAGAGACTCATATGGACGCTCGACGATCCCATGGTTTTTTCGAGCTATACCGTCCCTGCAGAGCTTTTTACCGAATACAGGTACAAGGCGTGCGCGGCCCACCAGCGAGCAAAAGCAAAGTTTGACGAGATCGACAAGGAGTTCGGTCGTCGCTTCGGCCGCAGTTACGGCGGTCAGATCGAGGAATACAGGACCGAGGACGCCGAAGTGGTCATCGTCTCTATGGGCTGCGCCACGGGAACCGCTAAAGTAGTGATAGACAAGAAGCGTGAAGAAGGGCACAAGGTCGGGTTGATCAAGATTCGGATGTTCCGCCCGAGCCCAAGAGAACGACTGATCAAAGCCCTCAACGGAAAAAAAGCCATAGGCGTGATCGACCGGAACGTCTGTTATGCCTGGAACTGCGGTCACAATTACGTGGAGCTGAAAACGCTCTTGAGCGATCTGGAGACGCCGGCCCCCCAGTTGTTCGATTTTATTGCAGGTCTGGGAGGAGCCGATATTACCGCCGTTCAGGTGGAGCGCGTGATCGACAGAACCTTGGCAGCAGCAAAGGGAGAAGAACAGCAGCCCGTGACCTGGCTATCATTGGAATAGCTCATAGCCGACAGCGCGAATGAAGGTATTTGTTCTTGGCTGAGTAGTAATAGAGAAGGAGAGACGATTTGGAAAAGAAAAAACATGTCATAATCGGATGCGGCACAGCAGCCCTCGCGGCTTTAAAGCAGATGAGAAAGGTGAATACCAACGATGAGATTAAGCTCGTCACGATGGAGCCCCACCTTCCTTATTCTCCAACGTCGCTCCCTTATCTTATTTCGGGAAAGATAAAGGAAACTGAGATCTCGATGGTGACGGATGATTTCCTGGATCGAATGAAAGCGGTTCTGGTCAGAAGCAAGCGAGTCGAAAGCGTCGATGCCCAGAAGCAGGAGGTCGTCTATGGTTCTCAAGAGCGGGAGCACTACGATTCACTTCTTGTTGCAACGGGCAGCGAGCCACTTTTGCCTTCGATCCCGGGCCTGAACAGCGAACATGTTCTGCAGTTGAGAACCCTGGACCACGCCAGGGAGCTGATGACAAGAATGAAGGGAAGTAAGACGGCCATTATCCTAGGCGCCGGGTTGATAGGCATGCATGTCGCAGAGTGCCTTGCGGGCCATGGCCTGCGGGTGCAGGTCGTAGAGATGCTTCCCCATATTCTCCCGGCCTACTTTGATGAAGACGCTTCATGTATGATCCAGGAGATACTGGAGAAACACGGGGTGAGCTTCTTCACCGGTCGCCGCGCGACGCAAGCCTCCTGGAAGGGACGCACAGCTGAACTGCTCCTGGAAAATGGAGAGCGGCTACAGGCCGATCTTCTCCTTGTGGCCACCGGCGTGAGGGCCCGCACCGATTTCCTGCAGGGCAGCGGTGTAAAGATAAACGGAGGCATACACGTCGATGGCGAGATGAGGACAAATGTTGCGAACATATTTGCCGCCGGAGATGTTGCCTCGGCAAAAGGTTTTCTGACCGGTGAGCGAGGACTGAACCCTATTCTTCCGAATGCTGCAGAGCAGGGGAAGATTGCCGGCAGCGCCATGGTCGGCGAGAAAAAGGAATATGAAGGCTGGCTTCCGATGAACACGTTCACTTTCTTCGGACACAGGGCCGTCTCCGTCGGCAAAGCGACTCCCGTCAAAGGAGACGAAGTAATTGTGGAAAAAGATGACCGTACGCATACGTACAAGAAATTGGTCCACAGAGACGGCAGGCTCCTGGGTGCTGCCTTCCTCGATACGGATGTAGAGGCCGGTCTCTTCCAGTATCTGATACGACGTAGAGTAGAGGTCGGCTCGTTTAAGGAGCAGCTCATTCGTACACCGCGTGAAACCAGCCTGTGGCTCATGCGTGAGGCCGAGAAGAAAGAGACAATCTCCATCGAAGACTAGAAGAGCAGGTAAGGACAAGAGCTAAGGTTGAGGAAAGAACCAAATAAAGGTTGAGATAGAGCACAGGCAGAGACGAGGATAAGGTTGAGAAAATGACAAGAACGAAGCGGAAGAAGATCCTGTAGTTGCTGTTGCTCTTACCTTCGTTTATCCTTACCTTAACCTGTTTAATCTTTCTCCTGTATTTCCCGAAGAGAGGCAACGGATATGAAGAGTTTTTATGATACGTTGAGCGTCGAAGAGAATCTCTGCCCACCTGATTGCGCGGCGTGTCGCACACGGTGCGCAGAAGTGAAGCAGGGCAAGGGCTCGGAAGGGACCGGGATACGTGAGGCCCATATTCCCGGCATTAATATTCATCTGGCCAACACCTGTAACCAATGTTCTGAGCCTGCGTGTATCGATGTCTGTCCCACGGGCGCCATCACCAAAAGCGAAACCGATGGAATCGTCCGGATACAGGAGACAAAATGCCTCGGGTGCGGCCTTTGCGATTGCGCCTGCCTTTATGGAGGAATCGATTTCAATGCCGGTTCCAGGAAAGCATCAAAGTGCGACCTCTGCGACGGTGATCCGCAGTGTACCAAGGCATGTCCGGCTCACGCCATTTCCTTTATGAAGGCGCGTCCTATCATCCAGGAGTTTCATGAAGACCCGTTACTGATGGGTTCCTCCCTCTGCGTGGGTTGTCCGGCCGAGACAACGCTACGGTTCGTGCTCAGGGTTATGGGGAAAGATACCTATCTTTTCGGTGCTCCGGGCTGCGCCACCAATGTGATCAACGGCATGGGGACTAAGACTATGGTCCGGATCCCGAGTCATATGTCGAACATGACAACCGTGCCCTCTACCATGACCGGCGTAAAGAGATATCACAGGAAAATGGGAAGGGACGTGCGGTGCGTCGCATTCGTAGGTGACGGTTGTGCTACAGACGTGGGTTTCCAGCCTTTGTCGGGCGCGGCGGAACGAAACGAGAACATCATTTTCATCACGTACGATAACGAAGGTTACATGAACACGGGTATCCAGAGAAGCAGTACAACACCGTACGGAGGATGGACAACGACCACTCCGGCCATAGGAAAAAGAAAAGGGAAACAGGTAACATCTAAGAATGTTCCGCTCATTATGGCAGCGCACGACATCCCCTACGTGGCCACCGCGGTTATCGGGCACCCTGAGGATTTTCTCATGAAATTGAAAAAGGCCATGGCCGTGAAGGACGGCATGTCCTATATCCATATCCTGAGCCCCTGCATTCTCGGATGGGGGTATGGGATATCGGAATCCCTGGATGTCATGCGTGCGGCTGTCGAGACAAACTATTACCCGCTCTGGGAATACGAGCGGGGAGAGTATCGGTTAACGCATGCGGTGGATAAGCCGAAGCCGATTACCGAATATACAAAACTGCTTAAGAAGTTTGCACATCTGGACGGGCAGGAGCTGGATGAGCTGCAGAAGATAGTTAATAAACGTTTTAACCGCATCAAAGCGCTTACGATGATGGAGCGGGAAGAGGACGAAAAGCAAGCCTGAGAAGGTAAACCAACCGGGCGCCTCGGCAAGCCGGGCGAGCGAGCGACTGCTCTGCTCAGCCGATTGCTGAAAGCTGAAGGCTGAACGCTCACTATAATAAGGAGGGGTCGGATGAAAAAGGCATTGCTGTTTTTCTGTTTTGCAGTTCTGTTGACGGTTGCAGTTCTAAATGGACCAGTGTCGGCAGCCGAGACCTACACGCTGAAGGCGATCTCAGCATGGCCTATGTCAGCGGTTGAGTATAAGGCCTGGACGACGTGGGTCGATCTGGTGAACCAGATGGTAGCAAAGAAATATCCGGGAGAGCTGAAAATTCAGTATCTCGGCGGACCGGAGGCTGTCAAGACTCCGGACCAGGCGTCTGCGCTGCAACGGGGGCAGGTAGACATACTTTATACCTCGGGTGCTTACTACACGAACGTACTTCCCGAGATCGATGCCCTGAAGCTTTCAAATTATACTCCCTCTGAAGAGCGGGCGAATGGAGCTGCCGCATTTCTTAACGACTTGCATGAGAAGAAGCTGGACGCCCACTATCTGGGAAGGCTGGGATTGAATGTGAAGTTTTTTGTCTATTTGAAAAAACCGGTAAAGAGCGCCGATTTTACCGGTCTTAATATTCGCGTATCGCCTCTGTACCTGCAGGCAATCAAAGGGCTTGGCGGGAACCCTGTCGTAATGCCTCTCGGAGATACATATCTTGCCCTTGAAAGAAATGTGGTTGATGGGGCCTGCTCGCCGGGCGTCGGGCTTCGTGAATGGGGATGGCAGAAGCAGCTGAAATATGTTGTGGAGCCAGGGTTTTACACGGTGCCGAATCCGCTTATCATGAACCTGAATACATGGAATAAGCTGCCTCAGAAGCTGAAAGACTTGCTCAGGGACGCGACCGTAGAAGGTGAAAAGAAAGTGGTTGCCGAGTTTGAAGAAATGGCCAAGAAAGAACGGCCGGCACTGGTGGCAGAGGGCATTCAGGTTATAGATTTGCCGCCGGCAGAAAAAGAGAAATTTCTGAAGATAGCCTACGATGAGGGTTGGAAGGATGTAATCCAGAAGAATCCTCAGTCCGGCCCTGAACTAAAAAAACTGCTGTCAAAGAGCAAGTGAGTAAAACAGGTGACAGGTAAAGCAGGTAGAGGTAAGGACTAAAACAAAGGTTAAGGTAAAGCAATCAGGTAAGAGATAAAGGACCAGGCAGGGGATGAGAATCCGCTGACCTGGTTCTGCTTTTTCCTCAACCTGCTTCTTCCCTTACCTCTACCTTCCTTCGTTCTTACCTGCTCTTGCCTTTACCTCTACCTTCTTTCGTTCTTACCTGTTCTCAACTGCCTTTCCTTCCCCCCTCATCTTTTTTTGCAATTGGACGATCATTTAGATTAGGGAGCATTTCAGTATGGCTGGAAAAAAGACCGCTCAAGAATGGTTCATGGAAGCCTGTCAGCTCGACCAGAGCGAGGGCTTGTCCGAACGAGCGATCGAAGCCTATGAGGAGTGCCTCCGTCTTGACGGCACGTACGTCGATGCCTACGTGAATGTTGGTTTCATTTATCTGGAGAAAGAGGAGTACGAGCAGGCTTTGAGCTGCTTTAAACGGGTCACGGAACTGGAGCCTCATAACCCGGACGCTTTCAACGACCTCGGCTACGTTTATGAGAAGATGGATCGACTGGGAAGCGCGAGGCAGATGTACGAGCGGGCGCGGGAGGCTGATCCGAATGATGTGGAGGCATATATAAATCTTGCGCATATCGCCGACCTGCACGCTGACTATGAAGGGGCCATGAAGGAATACAAAAAGGCAATTGAGGTGAACCCGGAGTCTGTTTCCGCGCACTTCTGTCTGGCTCTGCTTCATGACCGTCACGATGTATTTGAAGAAGCCATGGCAGAGTACCAGGAGGTTCTCAACCTCGATTCCCGCCATATCAAAGCGCTCTTTAATCTTGGAAATCTGCACGCACAGCATGGGCAGCACGAGGAAGCTATCGCCTGCTTTAAGTGGGTGCTCAATCTCAATGGTACCAACGCTGAAACGTACAATAACCTTGGGTCAGTGTACGAGGGGCTTGGACGCTACGATGATGCCATCGAAATGTACAGGAAGTCGATTTCCTTCAAGTCCTTTCAGGAAGAGGCCCATTGCAACCTGGCCAGTCTCGAATATCGTCTGAACAAAGAGGAATCGGGAGAGAAAAAGCTGCAGCCGATTATCGACAGACTTCAGTTTGTCATGTCCGTAAATCCGAAGAATGTGAAAGCCCGGCAGATCCTCGAAAGAATAGAAGCCTCGAAAAGCCTGAATCAGTAAGAAGCGTCAGTCGCGCAGATTTATTGGCCTGCGGCTACTACCTCTGCGGTTTCGGTGTGGCTTATTTCCCTTTCAAAGGCGTTGAGAATGAGACTCCGTATTTCGCTCCAGAGTGCAACAGGATCAACAGCACTCTCACCGGTCAGCTGCGGATATTTGTCAAGAGTCTGTGCGGCCAGGCTGCCGGCCAATTTGGCCCTGTTCTCCCGGGTTGACGAAGCAGCCATCTTCAGCAGTTGCAGCGGGATGCCAACTTTGATCCTATACTTACCGAGTACAGCCTCTTCATAGAGCTCAGAACGCGTTTCCTCGACTACCTGGCTTATCTCTTCCTCATCTGCGTCAGAAGTGGCTTCGGGCAGCACGTCGTATGTCTCTGAGGTTGCCGCTGCTTCCGGAGCTTCTTCTGTAAACGCAGTTTCTGCCTCGACAGATTCCCGATCGGGTTGAACGTCGGGTTGAACATCTGGTTGAAGATCGGGTTGAACATCGGATTGAACGTCCGAAGGTATGCCGGGCATATCATGCAGAGATAGCGGCTCAAGCTCTTCTTCGTTTCTCTCTGTTTCAGCGCTCTGTCGGGCAGTGCTGCCGGAAAGACGCTTGCGGGGCTTTCTCTTCTGCAACGCAGGACCGGTGAGTTTCTGGAATCGCTCTGCTATCTGCTTCGCTGTAGGACCGTTGATAAGATCAAAGCCGTTCGTCTCTCCAGCCTTAAGACAGAGTTTGCAGATTTTGTTAATGAGACGCGGCACCCCGTGATCCGAGTACTCCCACAGCACGTCGATAGCGTCATCGGTGAAGACCGTCTTTGAACAGCCTGCAAGCCGTAAGCGGGTCTCAACGTAATCTTTTATCAGATCAGGCGATTGAATTTTGTCGATCCTGCAATACGTACCGATTCGCTGGAAAAGATTTGCGCGACGTGGATGCTCCAGTCTCCGCGCCAGTTCGATCTGTCCGGCAAGAACTATTGTAAAGAGGTTTCTGTGATCCTCCTGCATGTTCGTAAGAAGCCTCAGGCTCTCGAGGTTAGCCGGGGGGAGGGCATTCGCTTCGTCTATAAACAGCAGGACCTTCTTTCCTTCATCCGCTGTCTGAAAGATAATCTTATTAAACGCCTCCAGCAGGTCGATGCGCTTCTGGATCTCACATGGCTGACCGGTGAGCTGGCCTACTATTTCCCTCATGAGTTGTACGAACGACATATCGGGGTTGGTAATGAAGGCAACCTTGAATTTGTCCTGGGATAAATTGTCCAGGATCAGCCTGAGGGACAGGGTCTTGCCCAATCCAACGTCTCCGACGATGACTGCTATGCATTCGTTGCCTTCTTCTATGGCAAAAAGCGTCTCCGCTATGGTGTTCTCAACAGAGGCATGCGACTCGACGTACATTGAAGGGTCAGGGACATTGTCGAACGGTGGCTTTCTTAAACCCCAATATTCATAATACATTGTTTCCCCCTTTCGGCCAGACTTCCACGCTCTCAGCGAGATGCGCAAGAATGTCTTCCAGAGAAAACCTTCTCAGTCTGCCGATTTTATAGCTTCTCAGCGTGCCGGTTCTGATCAGCTTGCTCAGAAAAGCTTTGCTCACCTGCAGCATGTTGCATACGTCTGATGTGGTGAGCATCTTTGAAAGGTACACCTGCTTAAAATAGAAATTGAATATTATTTCACCGTTCTCCATACGCTGAACGCCGACATTTGATCCGTCGGCTTCGGCACCGAGAAGAAGTTTGAAGTAGTCGTGTGACTTAACCACATTTGCCTGCACCGGGGTCAGCTCTATCGAAAGCTTCTGATCGTCCGGCCCCGCCGCATCGCCGCGCAAAGGATACTCCCATTCCAGGGAGACCCTGTTCGATGTCTTGGTCGCCCTGTTTCGCAGCCTGCCTGACGGGGAGTAATCCAGACTTTCATCAACCCCGAAATCTATCCGGGAATCCGACTTTCTCCGCCTGACAATGCAAAGTTTTTCCATCATGTTCTTTATCGGCGCATACTGCCCTTTGCTTGAGTCCCGGCGTCGGCACAGTTTGCAAGCGCCTTATCTCTACAATCGTAGTTATCGGCAGACTGGATGGAATGTATTAGAGCGGGATGCTATGTCGCTACGGTGAGGTACAGATGGGCGGAGTGACGCTAGCCCATCTTCCCGCCCTGGAGGGGGGTTATAGCAGTTGATACACGTGAAGGCTGATCGGTATTGCCTATTTCTCTGACGCGGTTTTGGAAGATCCTCCCGGGAAAGCCAATGCTTCGACCAACACGTAGGCCGCCTGCAAAGCTTCCGTGGGGCAGAGCGGGAAACATTCTTTGCAGTTCCAGCACTCTTTGGAGGCGATCTCCGGGATGAAGCTGATCTCCTTGCGGATGCCTCGATCGACAAAGCCTACGGCGTTCTTCTTCTTGACCTCGGCACAGTAGCGCACGCATAGGCCGCAATGGATGCAGAAGGAGGGCTCCTTTTCAAAACGGTTCTTATCTGCTCCGTATTCTTTGGCCAAGATCCTGCAGGATCAAAGGCATCGGGAGCATGGGCCAGCAGGAGCTCCAGGATCATCTTGCGGATTCTGTCTACCTTCTCGGAGCGGGTTCTTACGACCAGATTCTTCTCCACCGGGTAGACGCAGGAGACAACGAGTCGTGTCGAGCCGCGGCTCTCTACTTCCACGATGCAGAGCCGGCAGCCCCCGAAGGGTTCCAGTTTCTCGTGGTGGCAGAGGGTGGGTATCGATATGCCTGCACTTTTGGCTGCCTCCAAAACGGTCATCCCTGCTTGCGCTTTGACTTCTTTTCCGTCAATCTGCAAAAGGATTTCACTCATTTTTGTTTACTCTCCCTGACTATCGTTCTCGCTTCTTCGGGAATAGGGGGCGGAACAGGCTCGCCGGAGATCTTTGTCACCGCGCGGAACTTGGGAGGACAGACCTCGAAGCAGGTGCCGCACTTGGTGCATTTCTCCTGGTCGACGATATGGATCAGGTTCTTGCCCCCTTCAATCGCCTCCGACGGGCACTTCCTGCGCGCAGGTCGTGCAGGCCTGGCACTTGGCCGGATCGATGTAGTAGGCGATCAGCTCTTTACAGGATAAGGCCGGGCATCTCTTCTCCTTGATGTGCGCCTCGTACTCATCTCTGAAGTATTTGAGGGTGCTTAGGAACGGGTTGGGGGAGCTCTTGCCGAGGGCACAGAGGGCGGCTTCGATGGCTGTCTCGGATAACTGCTCCAGAAGCTCGATGTCACCCTCTTTTCCCTTTCCCTTGGTGATATTGGTGAGAATCTTCAGCATCTGCCTCATGCCTTCACGGCAGGGCACGCATTTGCCGCAGGATTCATCGGTGAGGAAGTCGAGGAAGTACCGGGCAACGTCCACCATGCAGGTATCTTCGTCCATGACGATCATGCCGCCGGAGCCCATCATGGAGCCGGCCTTGGTGAGTTCGTCAAAGCCGACCGGCAGATCGAGCAGGTCCTCAGGGATGCAGCCGCCGGACGGTCCGCCGGTCTGGACGGCCTTGAACTTCTTGCCTCCGGGGATGCCGCCGCCTATCTTGAAGATGATGTCCCTCAGCGGCGTGCCCATGGGCACTTCCACGAGGCCGGTATTGGTGATCTTGCCGACCAGGGAGAAGATCTTCGTGCCCTTGCTGGTCTCGGTACCGTATCTGGTGAACCAGTCGGCGCCTTTATTGATGATCAGGGGCACGTTGGCCCAGGTCTCGACGTTATTGAGGACGCTCGGTTTACCCCAGAGGCCGACGACGTTGGAGCGGATATACTTGGGCCGGGGCTCTCCGGCCCTGCCTTCGAGCGCGGTCATCAGCGCAGTCGATTCACCGCAGACAAAGGCGCCGGCTCCCTGGTGCACTTTGACCATGAAATCAAAGCCTGAGCCGAGGATGTTTTTACCCAGAAGGCCATACTCCTCAGCCTGTCTTGATGGCGGTGATCACATTCTCAACCGCCAGGGGGTATTCCTGGCGCACGTAGATATAGCCCTCGTGGGCGCCGACGGCATAGGCGCCGATGGTCAAGCCCTTCGAGGACGGCGTGAGGGTTGCCTTCGAGCAGGCTCCGGTCCATGTAGGCCCCGGGGTCGCCCTCGTCGGCATTGACGATCACATATTTGATATCGCCGGGGGCATTGCGGGATGCCTTCCCACTTGGCGCCGGCGGGAAAGCCGCCGCCGCCCCTTCCTCGCAGGTTGGCTTTCTTGACTTCCTGCAGTACCTCCTCCGGAGTCATCCCGGTAAGGGCCTTGGCAAGCGCGGCATAGCCGCCGATGGCCAGGTAGTCGTCGATGCTCTTCGGATCGATACTGCTGTTGGAGCCGAAGACGATGCGCTCCTGGTTCTTGTAGAAGGGGATCTCCGATTCGTGGACGATCTTTTCGTTGGTGGCAGGGTCGGTATAGAGCAGACGCTCGATGACCTTCTTCTCCTTTATGGTCTGGGAGACGATCTCGGGAACATCCTCAGGCTTTATCTGGAAATAGCAGATCTCCTCCGGGCGGATGACGATGATCGGACCCCGCTCGCAGAACCCGTGGCAGCCGGTCTTCCTGATATCGACCGCGTCACGCAGAGCCTTGTTTTTCGATCTCTTCTTCAAGTGCTTGCTGCGACTTCCCGGCTGCCGGAAGCATGGCAGGCGGATCCGGAACAGAGGGTGATGCAGGGTTTATTCGGGTCTCTCTTCGAGAGAATTTCTTTTCTGAATTCTTCCAATTCAGCGGGTGAATTTATCCGCGACATAATGTTTCCTTACTCATAGTTTTTTAAGTACGTCTGCTGTCTGGGCCGGCGCCATCTTGCCGTGGGTCTTCCCGTCGATTTCCATCACCGGTCCCAGAGCACAGCAGCCGAGGCAGTTGACGGTCTGCGAGGCTGAACTTCAAATCGAGGTCCGTCTCGCCGGGTTTGATGCCGGTCATGTCCTGCACCGTATCGAGGACACGCGGCGCACCGCGCACGTGACAGGCGGTACCCATGCAGATGTGGATTTCGTGACGTCCTTTCGGGACCAGGCTGAAGGCCTTATAGAAGGTGGCGATATGCTGTATCCTGGTCAACGGCACCTGCGAGGCTTTCCGCGACCCTCTCAAGGGCCTCCTTGGGGAGCCAGTGATTCTCGCTCTGAATGTCCAGCAGCACCTGGATGAGCGAACTGGCTTCGCCGTTGTGTTTGTCAATGATCTCGTCGATTCTCTCGTTATCCATAGTCGTCCTGATCTCTCTTCTTACTGCACGATGCTGGCGTAGCAGCTTCTGCTTCGTTCGTCGTACCGTACCAGCCGTTGTCGCGATGACGTGTTCAGGTGCTTTGATACTTCCGACGGGGTCAAGCCCAACGACTTGCGCAATCTCCCCGGTTGAGAGGGGTTTTTCCCGCAGGAGCGACATGATCTGGCTTATGGCCAGCTTCTCGACAATGGTCTCATTAAAGAGCCTGGTTGAGCTCGTCGCTGGCAAAGAACGTGTAGTACTCTTCTTCCGACTCATAACCGGGGCCCTCAGCCGTCTCCCTTTCCACCAGCCTGATGTAGGGGATGAGCTCCGTCACCGCCTCGAGCTTGAACTTCAAGGCCTTCTCGTCGAGCCCTTCCGCTTTGCCCAGGGGTCCGAGCTCCTTCACCGTTTTGACAAAATCATTGACGTGATTCGACAAAGAGGTTTGCCTCGGCGCCGGACATAAATTGGCCATCCTCAACCTTTCCGGATTGATCCCTATATGTTCCAGGATCTTCTTGCATGAGTAGCACCATGTTCAGCGCATGGTAGTTGCCATGGGTGATATAGTTGCATTCACTTAAATGGCAGGCGCCGATAAAGACCCCATCCGCTCCCTTCGAGAAAGCCCGGAGGATAAATGACCAGGTCGACCCTGCCGGAACACATGACGCGGATAAGCCTCATTTCGGTTGTATATTGCAGTCTGGAAACTCCAGCCAGGTCAGCAGCGCCGTACGCTCACCAGTGGCAGACAAAACCGAGTATTTTCGGTTTAAATTTAAGTCTGCACTCATGCGTTCTCACCTCCTTGTTCTCATTCCATTGTCCCACTGCCTTGCATCGATGCTGCCCTGCATGATCTCTTCATCAGAAACCGCCGCATCGATCTCGCTCAGGATCTCTTCATCGGTAAAGTGCTTGAGCTGGATAGCATTGGTCGCACACTTGGTGTTGCAGAGGCCGTCTCCTTTGCAGAGGACAGGATTGACCCTGCGCCTTTCTGCCCTGTGGGCGTCTCATAAAACTCTATGGCGCCATACGTACAGGCGGTGATGCATGCCCCGCAGGAAACACACTTATCCTCATCCACCTCGCAGACGGAACCGGAGGCGACGACCGTATCGTGGGAGAGAAGCGTCAAGACCCGGCCCGCGGCTCCATAGGACTGGTTGATCGTCTCCTGCATGAACTTGGGATAGTGGGCCAGGCCGCACAGATAGACGCCGTCGGTCGCGAACTCAACCGGCCGTAGTTTGACATGGGCTTCCTTGAAGAAGCCATCCGGGCTCAAGGTTACCTTGAAGAAGCTGGCGATCTCTTTGGTTGCGGCAGAGGGAATGACCGCGGCAGCCAGTGCTAGGATGTCGGCATCCAGTTCCAGCTTCTTGCCCAGGATATAATCGGTGGCAGTAACTTTCAGCACGGAGCGCCCGTCCTCTGCCTCACCGGGTTCCACGGTCGGTGGATCCGTCGGCTCGTAGCGGATGAAGCGCACGCCTTTGCCGGATGCTTCCCGGTAAAAATCTTCTCTGAAGCCATAGGTTCTCACGTCCCTGAAGAGGATGTAGATATCCATGGCAGGGTTCTGCTCTTTGAGGAGCAATGCGTTCTTTACCGACTCGCTGCAGCAGAGTCTCGGCTGCAGTAGTTTCTCTCTTCGTTCCTGCAGCCCACGCACTGGATCATGACGACGCTCTGAGCGCCTTGTCACCTTCTCGTCGCCTTGTGCGATCTTCTGCCTCCAGTTCGAGATGGGTCATGACCCGGTCGTCCTGGCCGTAGAGGTACTCGGTCGGCGTATAGACCTCGGCGCCGATCGCAATGACGGCTGCACCGTGCTTGATCTGCGGTTGTGCCTCTGTCCGACTGTGACGGTGGTCACAAAGTTCCCGATGTAGCCTGTCGCATCCAGTAATGGTCGCATCGGTATAAACATGAATAAGCGGGTGTGTATAGACCTTCTGGGTGAGATCATGCGAGATAGCGTCTGGACATCGAGACCTTCGAGGGTCGTGTGTATCTTTCGTGCGATGCCGCCAAGATCGTGTTCCTTTTCGATCAGGAAGACTTCGTGCCCCTGGTTGGCAATGGAGAGCGCGCATGTCATGCCGGCGACGCCGCCGCCCACCACCAAGGCGCGCTTGTCGACGGGCAGATCAAACTCCTGCAAAGGCGTCAGGCGGCACGCCCGTGCGACCGACATCCGGATGATATCCTTTGCCTTCTGTGTGGCTTCTTCCTTTTCCTTTGAGTGGACCCAGGAGCAATGTTCCCGGATATTGGCCATTTCGTAGTAGTACTGATTTATTCCCGCCTCCCGGAGTGTGTCTCGGAAGAGCGGTTCAAGGGTCCTGGGGGAGCAGGCAGCAACAACCACCCGGTTGAGCCCCTTTTCACGGGTGATGTCCGTGATCTCTCTGGCCGAGTTGGTGGCGCAGGAGAATACCTGGTTCTGAGCGTGGACAACATTGGGTAAGGTTTTGCAATATTCAACCGTATCGGGGATACCTACGACGCTTGAGATATTCGCGCCGCAGTGACAGACGAAGACGCCTATCCGGGGCTCCTCTCCGGAGACATCTCTTTCCTCAGGGTATATCCGTTCTTTGGTGAGGTTACCCCGCCTGCGATCCAGGAGTTCGCCGATCTGGGAGCTTGCACCGCTTGCGCGAGAAGACCGACTCCGGAATATCGACCGGTCCCTGGAAGCCGCCGGTGACAAAGATCCCGGGCTTGGTCGTGGCCGTGGGATTGGTCTCATCGATTTTGCAAAAGCCGTGATCGGTGAGGGTAATGCCGTACTGACGGGCCAGACTCTTTGACACCTACCGGGGGATTGAGGCCGATGGATAAGACCACCATATCGAACTCTTCTTCTTTTACCCCTTCGTCGGTGGTCGAGTACCGCACGAAGACATTCTTGGTGACGGGGTCCTCTCGCACTATCGACGTGTAGCTTCTGAAGAAGCGGACACCGGGCAGGTTTTCAGTCCTCTGGTAGTAGCGCTCAAAATCCTTACCGTAGGAGCGCACATCGTTATGGAAGATGGTGCACTCTGACTCCGGGTGATGATCCTTGGTCAAGATAACCTGTTTCTGGGTATAGGTGCAGCAGACAGCCGAACAGTAGCTGTTGCCGCCCTCCAGGACCTGCCGGGAGCCGACGCACTGGATCCAGGCCAGTTTCATGGGGTGCTTTAAGTCGGATGCGCGCAGTATCTCACCGCCGTATGCGCCGGTGGAGGATAAGAGCCGCTCGAAATCCATACTGGTCACCACGTTCTGAAACTCGCCGTAGTGATATTCTTCCTGTACTTTGGGATCGAAGGGTTCAAGGCCGGCTGACAAGATCACAGCCCCTACCTTGATCTCCTTCTTCTCGGGCTCCTGTTTGAGATCGATAGCCTTGTTCTTGCAGACCGCTTCACAGATGCGGCACTTCTTCTCCTTGAGGTAAAGACAGCTCTCGTCGATATAGGCGACGAGCGGGATGGCCTGGGGGAAGTAGATATGGACTGCTTTGTTCTGGGAGATGTCCTGGTTGAACTGATCCGGGTATTTAACCGGGCAGTACTCCACGCAGCTCGTGCAGCCCGTGCATTTGTCCTCAAGGATGTAGCGCGGTTTTCTGGTAAGCGTTACCGTGAAGTTGCCAACAGCCCCCTCTATACTGTTTACCTCAGTATAGGTGAGTACCTCAACGTTCGGATGCCGGCCGACCTCGACCAGCTTGGGTGCGAGTATTCACATGGAGCAGTCGTTGGTCGGGAAGGTCTTGTCGAGCTGGGCCATGTGACCGCCGATCGACGGCTCCTTCTCAACCAGATACACCTTGAAGCCGGCGGTCGCCAGATCGAGTGAGGCCTGAATACCGCTGATGCCTCCACCGACAATCATGACATCGCCGATGTTTTGATCTCCAAGGTTCTTACAGAGCTGCTGGATGTTGTCTTTGAGAGCTATTACGTTGTCTTCCACTGCTACACCTCAATGTGATTGCTTGGGGAAATTCCTCGAAGAGGTGTGTCCCCGATCCATTGATCGGAAATTCCTCGAAGAGGTGTGTCCCCTTTCCTTATACTGCCTGTCAGGTCGGGTACTCCCGGCCGGGCCTACTTAATTCACCGAACAGCCAAGCCGCTCAGGATGGGAATAAACCGTCAGGCGGTTCCCAGCCGCACGGCCGACCAGGGCAACGCCCAAGTCACGAGCAAGCGAAACCGCTGTGCCTGTGGGCGTGTGCCTCGAAACGACAATCGGCGTCTTCATCCGCGCCGCTTTGAGCAACATCTCAGAAGAAACACGACCCGTTGTCAGAACCAGCCGATCCTTCGTTGCGATGTTCATTGTCAGACATTCCCCCTGGATCTTATCCAGCGTGTTATGCCGGCCGATGTCCTCGGTCACTACCAGCAAATCTTTTGTATCGGAAAGAGCGGAGGTATGTACGCCGCCGCTGAGCTGGTAGAGATCCATCCGCTCTTGAAGCTGCTTCATCAAAGAAAGTATTTCCGTGGGCGCAACGATCATATCAGAATCCACCTTCTGCGCGTCTGTCGTGAAGCTCGCGCCACCACCGCAGCCGGAAGTGAGCCTGCGCTTCACAGGCAATTCAAATTCGGGATTACTCAGTCTCACGTCAACCTCTGATTCCTCATCGCATACGCGCATCATCATCACATCATTCATGCCGGAGATGATCCCCTCCGAGTACAGGAATCCGAGTACGAGAAAATTCTGTTTGGTCGGAGTACATAATATTGTGACCAGTTCGTGGAGATTAACATAAATCGTGAGCTCTCTCTCGACAGGAACGTGAACAGGAGTCCTTACCCATGTCTCGTCCGAAAACCGGTCGCACACTATGTCTGCTGCGACGCCTGCTATGTCCGAACGATCGACTGCCCGCACGCTCCCTCGTCCTCTATATCACGTCCTGCACTATCTCCGTTATATCCTTCACCTGTATATCGTCAGCATGATTCATGACCAGCCTGCTATCCTCAAGCGCAGTGATGCAGTAAGGGCAGGATGTAACCAGCTCTTCGGCGCCCTCGGCGATAGCCTGTTCTATCCTCAGGTTGGAGAAGCGCTCATGCTTTTCCGTTTCAGCCCACACCCTGCCGCCACCCATGCCGCAGCAGAGGCTCTCCACCTTCGCTTCAGGCAGCTCGGTCAGTGTGACACCGGGTATCTGCTGTAAGACTGAGCGCGGCTCATCGTAGACACCGTTGTGTCTTCCCAGGTAACAGGGGTCATGGTAGGTGAGCTTCTTCCCGTACTCTTTGGTGATCGTGAGCTTCCCGTTCTGCAACAGCTCGGCAAGATACTGGGATATATGGACCACCTCGAAGTTCACCTTGAACTGAGGATACTCATTCTTGAAGGTATGGTAGCAGTGGGGAGAAGAGACCAGGATCTTACTGACACCGGCATCGATAAAGTTCTTGATATTCTCTCTGGCCAGTTTACGGAAGAGGTCTTCATTCCCGGTCTTACGAATGCTCTCACCGCAGCAGCTGTCTTTCGTGCCCAGTGTCCCGTAGGTTACCCCTGCCTTGTTGAGGATTCTGGCCGTTGCCTGTGCCACCTTCTTGAGTCTCGGGTCATAGGCGGTGTAGCAGCAGGGGAAATAGAGGACATCCATGCCTTCGGCAAAAGGTTTAACACCGAGGCCCTCTGCCCAGTCTGCTCTGGTCTTACGGTCTTCGTTAAAGGGATTCCCCTGGGCACTTAAGCCTGAGCTTATCGTGCGGTAGGGTTTGACCGCAGCGGGGAAAACGCCATAGCCCGTTGCCATCCTGCGCAGCGCCACCATGTCGTCGATCTGTTTCACATCACGCGGACATTTCTGCGGGCACTTGCCGCAGGTGGTGCAGCGCCATAACTCTTCCTTTTCTATTTCGGAGAGGCCGAAGGTGGCTTCACGGATCAGCTTGCGCATGCTGAACTTCCGTACTCTATTCCAGGGGCAGACGGTATCGCACTTGCCGCACTGGTAGCAGAACTTGACGGCATCGCCGCCTTTCTCCTGTACCTCATCGATGACTTCTTTAAACGGGGCTACGGTTTCCACGATATAGTTCCTCTTGGTTTATACTAACTGCCCGGGGACATCCCTCACAGAGGTGCGTCCCCATTCAACTGCTCGCGGGACATTCCTCGAAGAGGTGTGTCCCCGATCCATATAAGAGTCTTCAGCTTGACGTTTCAGCCTTCTGTGACCTGCGGGTAACGGTGTCCATTACCTTCTGCGCGCCATATTTGTCGATCAACGATTCAAAGGCTATGTCGATGTCATCCTGCTTCTCTTCTTCTTCAACTTCCTCTTCCCGTTCTTCGTAAATCAGGGCATCATTAAGGCACCACTGAACACACATCGGTTTCTCTCCCGGCTCATTGTCTTCGCACATATCGCATTTGAGAGGAAGACCGGAGTCGGGTTCGTGAAAGATTGTCCGTGATGGACAGGCAGCCCTGCAGAAGCCGCACTCGTCGTACTCCTTGCCGTCGATCACATATTTGTCTCTGCCCATGCATTCGGCAGGCGTGTACTCACCGGCGTAGACAGGAACGTATACATCCCTGATGGGATGACGAATCATGCGGATACGCGATCTCTCGGGATTATTGCTGCTGTATTTTGGATTCGCATGGAAGGCAGAGCAGATGACCTCACATGCCCTGCAGCCATTGCACTTGTCAAGATCGACCTTGATGGTTTTGATTATTTTCTTAATCTTGGCCATTTTTTATGATCCCTCTCTTTTCAAGATCTTCAGCAACGTAGCCCAGATCCAACTCCTGCAATGTCTCTTTGGTAGGGATGCCCTCATTATTCCATCCCTTAAACTTGTAGTATGCGTCCAAAAGCTTTTCTTCGAGTTCGGGAAATCTCTTCTTCCAATGATCTTCAGGCGGCTTCTCGTCGGCTCTCCTCAGGCCCCTTCTTGCATTGAAGGCTCTCAGGAAAGTCCGGTTCCTCTTATATACCTGCCTGAGGCCCTCCTCATCCATATCGATACCTGTGGCTGCAGAGATCAACTTGGGATAATTGTGAATGTGATAGGGAGGCTTAAGGGGAAATGATGACAGACCGGCGCACACGCCGAGTGCGTCATCGATGTAGTGCATCATCTCCTGCCAGTCAACAATGTCAACGGACATATCAACAGTCGGGTAATAGGGGTTGGAGCGTTCTCCGCGCAGTTCCCAGTCCAGAACAATTTGCTTAAACTTTTCATCAGGAACCTGGATCCAGTCGCTTATAAACTCTTGCTTTTCCTCCATGGTCGCAAAAGGCGCCTGGGGAAACTGGCCTTCAATCTGGGTGATGTTTATCTTCTCGCCGGTAGCATACATGAGGAAATAGACAGGATTGAGCATGCCCAGCTTAAGGGGAAGCTGCTCATGTTTCTTTATGTTATTGTGAGCATATTCTTCTGCGCCCTTTCCTATCTTTTGGGCTGCCCAATGAGTGCCATCAGCCAGAATATCTCCTATGCCTTCGCGACGAACGATTCTGTCAAGCAGCCAGTAGAATTTCCCCTCATTGTCAGACGGGCATCCTTCAAAGTCCGCATCAGTCAGAATGCCGGCTTCTTTAAGTTCGAAGGCGAAGGCCATAACTTGCGGGGTTGAGAATCCGTCTACTCCGTATTCGGTTGCACGCTGAGCGATTTTAAAACCGAAATCCAGATCGGAATAGGCTGCCATGGTATACGTTAGTTTGGAGAAGCACTTCATCATGTAGGTTGAAATTCCGGGCACGGAGATTATAGCCCCGCATTTCATCGGGCAGTTATAGCAGCTTATCAGCCTCGTTCGCACCAGCTCCTGGGTTTCTTTCCACTTCAGCTCCACTTCCTTGTTCCAAAAATCTTTTCTCCTCGTGCGGGCGTTTCCCCACATAAAATTTTCAGTGTGCCACTTCTCATCAACGTGCAGCATCTCCTGCGGTGAGCCGAGGCCCTGCAGAATGGTCATGACGTTCGGGACGGGATTCTCGTTGCGGAACTTTATATACTTCAGCACGTCATTGCAAAGCTGCATGTATTCAGCAGGCCGGGCGAGGTTGACGTCTTTTGTTCCACGAACAGCTATTGCCTTTATCCCCTTGTCTCCCATAACAGCGCCTAAGCCGAGCCGGCTGGCGCTGGAGCGGCCCTGCTCGATGGAAGCCGTAAATACCCTGTTTTCACCGGCCAGGCCGATGGCAGCCACCTGGATATTCGGGTCCTTTAATTCCTGCTTTATGAGCTCTGCAGTTTCAACAGCGCCTTTACCTTTCAAATGAGAAGCATCGCGAATTTCCACCTTGTCGTTGTGTATCCAGAGATAGACCAGCTTAGGGGACTTGCCGCGGAAGATCACTTTGTCGTAACCGGCATACTTCAATTCAGGGGCCCAGAACCCACCCATCATTGAGTATCCCATCAATAATGTCTGCGGAGAAACACTGGAAACAATGGTGCGATTAGCGCCGGTGGCAGGTGTGCCGCACAAGAGCCCGGTGCTGAATATGAGCGGATTGTCGGGTGAAAAAGGCTCCATTTCAGGCGGAACCCTGTCCCATAACAGCTTGGTGGCTGTGCCCAGTCCTCCGAGGTGAAGTTCGGTCAGTTTCGGGTCTGTTTCCACCCTCTCGATGCTTCCCCTGGTGAGATCAATCTCTAGGTTGTACCCTGTCTCTGCGTACCTCATTTTTGACCCCTTCTCGGTATGTTCGCAGCTGGTGCAGCTGCCGGTTGTTCATATTTTCACGTGCTAGGTTTTGTATACCAAGATTGCAATGTTCCTGTCAAGAGGAAAACTTGGCATCCGGAGCTTCCCGGCGGTCCTGAAGTCGTCCATTGTGCGGTAATGGTCCCCAATCGATCGAGTTCATAATATGAGCTTTTCAATGGCTTGGGAAGTATCCTAGGATGCAGCGGTGTATCCATGACTGTTACTCTATTTGAACAGTGTGGTGGCCTTAGGAGCGCATGCTCTGTTCAGTATATAAAACATCTGTTTAATATATCAAACAATAAGGACATTGTCAACGGCATGAGCCCGGCCCGGGACAAGTGAACAGGCCCAAAATCAGTAGGTTCAAACGGCTCAATGTAATGTTGTAACCACTCCGGAACAGAAAGCACAGAAGGGGGCTCGGCGAGCCCCCTTCTTCTTATCTTTTTAGTCGTTGAACACCAACCATCTGTTGATCACGCCACCTTTTCAATTCGCACGGCGCAGACCTTGTATTCGGGAATCTTCGCGATAGGGTCCAGAGCCGGGTTTGTCAATACATTGGCAGCGCTCTCAGCAAAATGGAAGGGTATATATACCATGGTCCTCTCGACGCGCTCGCTGAGGTCCGCTTTAATCTCGATCTCTCCCCGCCTGGAGCGAACCTTAATACGCTCGCCCTGTGCAATCTTCAAACTCCGGGCCTCTTGCAGGTTGATCTCCACATATCCCTCCTCCATCTCTTTGTTGAGCGAAGGGGACTTGCGGGTCATGGTACCGGTATGATAATGGACATACGTCCTTCCGGTTGTCAGCATGTAAGGATATTCTTTATCGGGCAGCTCCGCCGGCGGCAAGTACGCAACTGCATGAAACAGGCCTTTGCCTCGTGTAAATTGAGTCCTGTGCAGGCATGGTGTTCCCGGGTCTTCGCGATTCGCGCATGGCCAGTGCAGTCCATCAGTCTCTATCCGATCGTAGTGTATACCGCCGTAGCTCGGAGTAAGCTGTGCAATCTCCTCCATGATCTCGGAAGGGTCGGCATACTTCATCTCATAACCCATGCGGGTCGACAACTCACAAATAATCTGCCAGTCCTGCCGGGAGTCGCCTAATGGTTCGATTGCTTTCCTGACACGTTTGACCTTTCGCTCGGTATTAGTGAACGTACCGTCTTTCTCGGCAAAGCTCACGCCGGGAAGCACTACATGAGCTAACCGAGAGCTCTCTGTCATAAAGATATCCTGGAGGACCAGGAAATCCAGAGACTCCAAAGCTTTCTTTACATGTTGAACGTCAGGGTCGCTTACCATCGGATTTTCACCGAGAATGAACATGGCTTTGATTTTTCCGTCGATGGCTGCTTTCATCATCTCGGTGAGGGTCAGACCGTTCTCAGTCGAGAGTTTGGCATTCCATGCTTTCCCGAATTTCTCAGCATTCTTCTTATCGGTAACCGGTTGATAGCCGGTATACACATTGGGAAGGCCCCCCACATCGCAGGCTCCCTGAACGTTGTTCTGACCCCGAAGCGGATTTACGCCGGTGCTTTCGCGGCCGATCTGGCCGCAGAGCATAGCCAGGTTGGCCAGGGATTTAACATTGTCCACGCCCGTTGTATGCTGGGTAATCCCCATCGCATAAAAGATCATCGAAGATTCGGAACGGGCATAGGTTTCGGCAATCCGCTTAATATCCTCTCCGCTGATACCGGTAATCTCTTCGACTTTTTCCGGTGTGTATGCCTCAACTGCTTTCTGAAGGTCCTCGAAACCCTCTGTTCGTTCCTTTACAAATGTGGGGTTATGCCACCCTTCTTTGAGGATGACGTTCATGATCCCGTTGATGAGAGCAACATCCGTTCCCAGATTCTGACGAACGAAAATATCAGCGAAAGATGAAAGGTGAATCTTCATCGGATCCGCAACGATCAACTTCGCGCCTTTCTCTTTGGCTTTGAGAATCCGCGAGCCGATGAGAGGATGGGCTTCTGTCGTGTTCGACCCGATGACGAAAATGCATTTAGCTTTTTCGATTTCATCGATCGTATTGGTCATCGCCCCGCTTCCAAATGCGGCGGCCAGACCGGCCACCGTGGAAGAGTGTCAGAGACGTGCGCAGTGATCGACGTTGTTGGTGCCGAAGACCGCCCGTGCCATTTTCTGGAAGAGGTAGTTCTCCTCGTTGGTACACTTGGCCGAACACAAGAAGGCGATGCTATCCGGCCCATGCTCATCTTTTATCTTCTTCAGGGTATCCGCAGTGACCTGTAACGCCTTGTCCCACGTCACCTCTTCGAACTGACCTTTATTCTTCATGAGCGGTTTGGAAAGACGTTCGCTACTGTGGATGAATTCGTTGATATTCCATCCTTTCACGCACAGAGCGCCTTTACTGACCGGGTCAGTCTTGCAGGGCATAGTTCCAATCACCTGCCCATCTAAAACCTCCAGGTATAATCCGCAGCCGCAGCCACAATAGCCGCAGGTCGTCAGAACCGATTTGTAGTCCATGTGCTACCTCTTACTTTCTATTTATTAACATCCGAGATATCCAGTGTCGGCTCCCCCAGAAGGTTCAAAGGGGATTTTCCTTCCGGATCGTCTCCGGTCTTGTAATCGAATATATCTTCGACAATCTTCCCGACTTCTTTGTAAAGCGTCCGAACGGGTATGTCCGAAGGGCACGCCTCTTCGCAGAGACCGCAGTCAATGCAGCGGCCCACCATGTGGATGGCACGACTAAGGTGAAACGTCGGATTTTCAGGCGGGAGTTTACCGGTCAGAATAAAATTCCTGTCCTGGATGCTGCAGACCTTGCAGAAACACATGGGACACGCATCCCTGCACCCGTAACACTTGATACACTTGTTGAACTGCTCCATCCAGTAACGCAGCCGTTCATCCTGGCTCATAGTAGCGTTCTTGTCGAGCCGTTTGCTTCGGATGATCCCCTCGGTCTTCTCTCCTACCACCCATTCCGTGGGATAAGGCTTGTAGCACTCGCACGCTTCAGCCAATGCAGGAGAGCAGGCAATGCCCACGGGGATAACCCGGTCACGACTGAGCTGCTTCCATTTGAAAAGCTCGTTCAATCCTCTCTCATCGCATCCCCTGACCATGACGCCGAAGTGATCCTCGGGGTATCGACGGGCCAGCTTGAGGAGCACTTTATTCAAGGCATACCGAACATCTCCTACAACCAGAGATTCTAAGTCCGCTATATTCTCTTTGGTGAAGAGATGGGGGCCTGGTTGACCATGCTGCTGTTTGAGCCCGACAAATCCCTTAATCTTGCCTTCATTGAGTAGCTTTTTAACTTTCTCCGACATTTGCTTCATTGTTCTTTTCCCTCAGTGCTGATATCTGATTGTTCGCCTGGGGACAGTCCTCGAAGAGGTGTGTACCCGGTCCATTTGGTAACTGTCCGCTAGTAAGACGTCCTCAAGTGTGATGGTCCCAACTCCTTTATCTTCTGCGTGAAGGTGCGAACCATCTCCGCAAACCGCACCCCTTCCGCTGCTGAAACCCAGTTCAAAAATAACCGTTCCTCTTGAAGACCGGTGAATTTTAAAAGTTCCTGCAATATGGCCACCCGCTTGATGGTCATGTAATTTCCCTTCAGGTAATGGCAATCCCCGATATGACAACCGGCAACGATTACCCCGTCCGCGCCTTTCTGGAAGGCTTTCAGAATATGGTGGGGCGATATGGTGCCCGTGCACATCACTCTTACTGTCCGTGTACTTGGGGGGTATTGCATCCTGCTGACGCCGGCCAGATCGGCTCCAGCGTAGCTGCACCAGTTACACAAGAAGGCTATGATCTTGGGTTCGAATTTCTCCAGGCTCATGGCTTGGTTTGTCGCTTGATTCCCCATTGCTTTCCTCTCTCGAGATATCTATCTATGCAAACGCCTCATCCAGCTGAGCATATATCTGATCATTGCGGAACCCGTCCAACCGTATGCTGCTCGAAGGGCACGTTGCCGCACATCCTCCGCAACCCTTACACAGGATCGGATTAACCGAACACGTCCCTTTTGCCGCATCGTACGAGATAGCACCGTAAGGGCATACCTCTATGCAGCCCTGACAGCCCGCACAACGATCCTCGATGATAGTGGCGATTGTCGCGTCAGTCGCAAGCTTATCTTTGGACAGAATCGTTGCGGCTCGGCCTGCTGCTCCGTAGGCCTGGCTGACAGCTTCCGATATATGCTTGGGATAGTGCGCTGTGCCGCAGAGAAAGACCCCGCTTGATGCAAAGTCAACAGGTCTTAATTTTGCGTGTGCCTCCTGGAAGAAGCCGTCGGGGTTAAGGGGTGCCTTGAACAGTTTGGATAGTTCCTGGATTGTCGCTGAAGGAATCGTAGCGGCTGACAGGGCCAGCACATCGGCATCCAGTTCGAGCCGTTTGCCAAGAATAGGATCGCTCACGGTAACTTTGAGAACGGGACGACCGTCTTCGGCCTTGCCGGCCTCTACCTTGGGTTTATCTTGCGGCTCGTAGCGGATGAACCTTACACCTTTGTTTGCCGCTTCCCGGTAATAGTCCTCTTTAAGGCCGTAGGTCCTCATATCGCGGAAGAGAACGTAGATATCCATCTCCGGGTTCTTCTCTTTCAGCTTCAACGCGTTCTTGATCGCATGGCCGCAGCAAATCCGGCTGCAATAGTTTCTCTCTTCGTCTCTGCAGCCGACACATTGGATCATCACCAGGCTCTGAGGGTTAATCGCCTTTTCGTCCCCATTGGCGATCTTTTCCTCCAATTCCAGCTGGGTCATTACCCTGTCATCTTTTCCGTAAAGGTACTCGGTCGGTTTAAATTCATCGGCGCCTACCGCGATAATTGCTATTCCGTGGTGGATCTCTTTCGTCATCAATTCGGCCTTCACTGTGGTCGTAAAGTTTCCCACGTAGCCGGAGACATCGATGATGGTTGCATCAGTACTCACATGAATCGCCGGGTGCTGATAGACCTTACGCACAAGATCATGAAGATATGTCTGAACATCCAGACCTTCCAGCGTATAATGGATTCTTCTGGCCATTCCTCCAAGTTCTGTTTCCTTTTCCAACAGGTAGACCTCGAATCCCTGATCCGCCAAACTCAAGGCGCCAGTCATGCCGGCCACCCCTCCGCCTATAACCAAGGCCCTCTTGTCCACAGAGACTTGAAGTTCTTTCAGCGGCTTTGAAAGCGAAGAGCGAGCCACGGTCATCCGGACAATATCCTTTGCTTTTTCGGTAGCAAGGGCCGGTTCCCGCGAATGCACCCAGGAGCAATGCTCCCTGATATTTGCCATGTCGAAGAAGTACGGGTTGATTCCGCCTTCGCGAAGCGTGTCGCGGAACAGGGGCTCATGCGTCCGTGGCGTACAGGCGGCGACCACCACCCGATTAAGTCCCTTCTCGCGGATTGGTGTCGGCTATTTTCTTGGCAGTGTCGGTCGAACACGCAAAGAGTGCCTCCTGTGCGTGGACCACATTCTTCAAGCCCGTTAGCATATTCAACTACCGACGGAACGTTTACCACTCTTCCGATGTTGGCGCCGCAATGGCAGACGAAGACGCCCACCCGTGGGTTCCTCTCCCGTGACATCCCGTTCCTCGGGATATTCCCGCGCCAATGCCAGCTCCCCTCGCCGTAGGCAAGCAGCTGACCGCACAGCGCTTCGGCGCCGCTGGCGCTCATGACCGATTCGGGAATGTCTATGGGTCCCTGGAAAGCGCCGCTTATGAAAACTCCAGGCGCGACGTCTCGATAGGATTGACAGGATTGGTCTTACAGAATCCCTGAGGGGTCAGCTCGACGCCGAACGTATCAGCCATCTTCTTCGCATCCACAGGAGGGTTCAAGCCAACGGACAAGACGACGAGATCGAACTCCTCTTCCTTAACACCATCTTCATACGTCGAGTATCGAATGGTTACATTCTTGCTTTCAGGGATCTCATGACCGATCGATACATAGCTTCTTATAAACCGCACACCGGGAAGGTTCTCCGCCCTCTGATAGAATCGCTCAAAATCCTTGCCGAACGCGCGGATGTCGTTATGGAATATCGTGCATTCGGCCTCAGCATCGTGATCTTTCGTCAGGATCACCTGCTTCTGCGTATAAGCACAGCATACCGCCGAGCAATAGCTATTGCCGCCTTCGATCACCTGCCTGGAACCGACACACTGGATCCAGGCTATCTTGTGCGGATGCTTCTTGTCGGACGTGCGTAGAATCTCACCCTCGTAAGGACCGGTGGCACAGAGTATTCGTTCGTAATCGAGGCAGGTCACGACGTTTTCCATGATTCCGTAGCCATAGTCGTTCCGAAGCTTCGGGTCGAATACCTCGAAGCCGGGAGAGAGAACTATCGCTCCTACCTCTATTTCCATTCTGCGCGGCTTCTGGTAAAGGTCTATAGCCTTGTTCTTACACACACCCGCGCAGATCTGGCATCTCTCCTCTTTGAGGAAAGAGCATTTTTCGCGGTCTATGTAAGTGACAAGCGGAACCGCCTGAGAAAAATATATGTGGACAGCTTTATTCAAAGACAAATTTTGATTATACTCATCCTCGACCTTGACCGGACAGTACTCCACGCAGACACCGCAACCGGTGCATTCCTCCGCTCCGGATGTATCGGGGCTTCTCAACCAATGTGACGTTGAATTCACCCGCTTCTCCTTCCACCCTTTCAACTTCGGTGTAGGTCAGGATCTCTATGTTCGGATGTCTGCTGCATTCGATGAACTTTGGAGATTCAATGCACATGGAACAGTCGTTGGTCGGGAAGGTCTTGTCGAGTTGAGCCATATGGCCGCCAAGCGCGGGTGATTTCTCAACCAGATAGACCTTAAGTCCTGTCTCGGCGAGATCAAGCGCGGCCTGGATGCCGCTGATCCCTGCGCCGACAACCATTACGTCGCCGGTACGGCTCTCTGGGAGACTCTCCGGAGGCTGCTCAATTTGTTCTTCTTCTGCCAGTTGTTTTTCCACTTCTCTATTCCCTCGTAAGGTTTGTCAGTCTTATATCACGTCCTGAACTATCTCCGTTATATCCTTCACCTGTATATCGTCAGCATGATTCATGACCAGCCTGCTATCCTCAAGCGCAGTGATGCAGTAAGGGCAGGATGTAACCAGCTCTTCGGCGCCCTCGGCGATAGCCTGTTCTATCCTCAGGTTGGAGAAGCGCTCATGCTTTTCCGTTTCAGCCCACACTCTGCCGCCACCCATGCCGCAGCAGAGGCTCTCCACCTTCGCTTCAGGCAGCTCGGTCAGTGTGACACCGGGTATCTGCTGTAAGACTGAGCGCGGCTCATCGTAGACACCGTTGTGTCTTCCCAGGTAACAGGGGTCATGGTAGGTGAGCTTCTTCCCGTACTCTTTGGTGATCGTGAGCTTCCCGTTCTGCAACAGCTCGGCAAGATACTGGGATATATGGACCACCTCGAAGTTCACCTTGAACTGAGGATACTCATTCTTGAAGGTATGGTAGCAGTGGGGAGAAGAGACCAGGATCTTACTCACACCGGCATCGATAAAGTTCTTGATATTCTCTCTGGCCAGTTTACGGAAGAGGTCTTCATTCCCGGTCTTACGAATGCTCTCACCGCAGCAGCTGTCTTTCGTACCCAGTGTCCCGTAGGTTACCCCTGCCTTGTTGAGGATTCTGGCCGTTGCCTGCGCTACCTTCTTCAGTCTCGGGTCATAGGCGGTGTAGCAGCAGGGGAAATAGAGGACATCCATGCCTTCGGCAAAAGGTTTAACACCGAGGCCCTCTGCCCAGTCTGCTCTGGCCTTACGATCTTCGTTAAAGGGATTCCCCTGGGCACTTAAGCCTGAGCTTATCGTGCGGTAGGGTTTGACGGCAGCGGGGAAGACGCCATAGCCCGTTGCCATCCTGCGCAGCGCCACCATGTCGTCGATCTGTTTCACATCACGCGGGCATTTCTGCGGGCACTTGCCGCAGGTGGTGCAGCGCCATAACTCTTCCTTCTCGATCTCGGAGAGGCCGAAGGTGGCTTCACGGATGAGCTTGCGCATGCTGAACTTCCGTACTCTATTCCAGGGGCAGACGGTATCGCACTTGCCGCACTGGTAGCAGAACTTGACGGCGTCGCCGCCTTTCTCCTGTACCTCATCGATGACTTCTTTAAACGGGGCTACGGTTTCCACGGTATAGTTCCTCTTGGTTTATACTAACTGCTCGCGGGACATTCCCTCACAGAGGTGCGTCCCCATTCAACTGCTCGCGGGACATTCCTCGAAGAGGTGTGTCCCCGATCCCTATAGAGTCTTCACTTCTTTCCCATTCTGGCAACAGCATCCATGACATTCTTGTGCCCATGTTTCTTTATGAGTGACTCCAGACCTATCTTCATCTCCGCCCGCTTCTCCTGTTTTTCTTCGACCGCCGCTACCGGGATTACCTCTTCCCGTTCTTCGTACGTCAGCGCGCCAAAGGTGCATGCGTCGACGCACATGGGTTTTTCCAGGGGCGGGTCACTTTCACACATATCGCATTTGAGAGGTAACCCTGAATCAGGTTCCTTGAAGGCATCTCTCGACGGGCAGGACGCCGGGCAGAAGGTGCACTCGCTGTACTCCTTGCCGTCGATCACGTATTTATTTCTCCCGTTGCATTCCGCCTGAGCGTAGTCACCGGCGCGTACGGGCACAAATATATCTTGCACTTCGTCCATGGTTACCATGATGCGGGAGCGTGCGGTATTCACCGAGCTGTATTTCGGTATTGCGTGAAAGCCGGAGCACGCTATCTCACACGCCCGGCAGCCCGCGCACTTTTTGGTGTCAACCTTTATTTCTTTGACTATGCGTGTTTTTTTCCCATTGTTATCCACGTGAGGTCCCCTTCCTTATTCCTTCTCGTTCTTGAACTGTTCCTTGGCCCGCGCATCGTTGAGGGCGGTACTTTCATTCCCGGTCAGAACACCCCTCTTGATAAGATCCTCCGCCACGTAACCCAGGCTCAATTTCTCCAGGGTCTCTTTGGTGGGAATCCCATCAAACGTCCACCCTTTAAAGTCGTAATACTTGGTCAAAAGCTGCTGCTCATACTTTTCATTCCGCACCGCCCAGTGATCCTCCGGCGGCCGCTCCATGGCTCGCGTCAGGCCTCTTCTCGCATTGAGGGCCCTGATCATATTCCGGTTCCTCTGGAAGCATTCCCAGAGTCTGTCTTTGTCGAACTCAATCCCCGTCGCGTGGGTGATGACCTGCGGCATGTTCCATACGTGATACCCTGTAGTGCCGCCAAACTGGCCCCGGAATGACGAGACAAATCCACAGAAGCCTAACGAGTCATCCAGGTAGTGCATGCACTCATTCCAATCGGTAATAGCGACCATAGCGTCATCAGGTAACTTATCACGCTTTTCCCACTGCCGGAACCACTCGACAAACTTCTGATCCGGGACCGCGTCCCACTTTCTGATGAACTCTTCCTTCAGTTCCGGATCAAGGATCGGGTCTTGCGGGAAGGAGCCTTCGATCTGGGTGATAGCCATATCCTCACCGGTGGCTATCATGAGGAAATAGGCCGGATTGAGTTTGCCCAGCTTGATGGGGAGCTGCTCGAATTTCTTGACGGTATTGTGATCGAATTTTTCGGCGCCGTTGCCAATGATGGCAGCAGCCCCGGAGATGCCATGGGCGAGAACATCGCCGATGCCCTCTCTAAATGCTATTTTATGAAGGAGATAGTAGAACCTTCCCCTCACGTCAGCGGGCATCCCCGGAAAATCTGAATCTGTCAGGATCCCGGCATCCAGAAGCTCGAGGGCGAAGGCGACGAGCTGCGGCGTTGAATAGGAGTCAAACCCCAGGTCTTGAGAGATACCGAGTATCTCATAGGTGAAGTCCAGCTCCTGGAAGGAGGCCATGTGATAGGTATCTTTGCCGTAGCACTTATAGGAAAATCTTTGACGGTTCGGCCACTTGATGACGTTGTGGCATGCCTTCGGGCAGTTCCAGCAGCCTGTCTGGCGGCTCATGTGGTCGTACTTGATGTTCCGCCACCGCTCTTCCAGAGAAGCACTCCAGAAGGTCTTGCGGCGTACACGGGCATTGCCCCAGGAGAAATTGTTGTGATGGAAGCTGTCATCTTCATCGACGGCCATCCAGTCCCCCACATTCGGGTTGGCAGCAAGCTCCTTCCTCAGGCGTGAGCACATCTCCCAGAGTTCAGCAGGGTGGGCAAGATTAACGTCTTTTGTCCCCCGGACGGCAATCGCCTTCAACTTTTTGGCTCCCATGACCGGACCGGGCGTTCGAGCGGCGCTCGAGTTGCCACAATCAATCGAGGACGTCATAACTCTGTTTTCACCTGCCGGGCCAATAGCAGCCACCCAGGCCCTTTGGTCGTTCAACTCGTCCTTGATCAGGCGCTGCGTGTCATACATGCCTTTTCCGCGGAGGTGCCTGGCATCACGGATCTCGACTTTGTCGTTATGTATAGCCAGGTACACCAAATCGGGCGCCTCGCCTTTAATGATTATTCTGTCGTAGCCGGCCATCTTCATTTCCGCTCCGAAAAATCCGCCCATCAGTGAATGGCCAAACAATCCATTTACCGGAGCAATGGTATTGACCGACACGCGGTTTGCGCCGGGAACGCAGGTGCCATTCAAAAGACCGTTACCGAAGATGAGCAGGTTGTCGGGAGACCATGGATCGGTGCCCGGAGGAACGCGATCAAAGAGCAGCTTCGCATCCATACCGTTGCCGCCCAGGAACAATGCCGTGTCTTTCGGGTCGGTCTCTACCTTGTCGATGCTTCCCCGTGATAAATCAACTTCCAATTGAAATCCTGTTTCAGCGTACCTCATGTCTTACACCCCTCGAGTCTCTTTTACAGCCTGATGTCTGGCTGGACAGGTCATTCATAGTGCGCATGCTTCCACGGACGCCTAATGGCGCGCCGTCATCGAACCATGTCCGCCTTTCTTCTCCTTCACTTCAATCTTCTTGGGTTCTCTTGCGGCAGGCGCTACAGGAGTCTCTGTGACCGGAAGCAACCAGATAACATCTCGCAGCGAATCCCTGACCATCTGCTCGGCAGTTTCTATATCCGGGGCCTCGATCTCCTTTGTGTTACAATAAACCCTGAAAAACATGTCGTACCCTCCTCTAAATCCTGTCCCGTAATTATTGTTCGGTTGTCCAGGTTGCCCATATCTTTGTGCACTTACACGTAAACGATGGTTAATCTCTTCGGAAATCCCTTTCAGCAAGATCCGTCAACTCCGGAATGGATGAGTCGGACACCTGCCGTGCCAGACCGACAGCCCAGATGGCGGCCTGAACATCCCTGCCGTATGCTTTAATCGGTACAGCAAAGGCAACCATCCCCTCGATGTATTCTTCTCTGTCATAGGCGATGCCCTGCTTGCGCACGTTAAGAATCTCTTCTTTATAGACCGCCTTATCGGTAATGGAGTAAGGCGTATACTGCTTCAGCTCGGTTCGGGCGAGGATCTCATCGATCTCGTCGATCGGACAGCTGTGAAAGCATTGCTTTGATGCCGGCACCTGCCAGGATCGGCATCTGCCTGCCTATTTCAGACGACACCTTAAGCCCGTAGGCTGAATCGACTTTATCGATGAGAATGGCCTGGCGGTCGGAACGGAGCCCTAGGAAGGCCGAAAGCTTGGTCTTCTCGTTTATTTTCTCCAGATAAGGATGTGCGGTTTGTATGAGGGCTGAGCGCTTCCCAGCTATGTTCCCCAGAATATAAAAGCGCGTGCCGAAGACGAATTTCCCGTCCCGGTGATTCTCAAGAACCTTGAGGTCCCTGAGGGTATGGACAGTGTTGAAGACCGTGCTCTTATTCAAATCGAGCTTCCCGGAAATGTCGCTGATGCCCATGGGTGTCTTCGATTGGGCAAGTAGCTCCAGGATAGCAAAACACTTTTCAATAGCAGGGACTCTTCTGAAGCCGGGATTCATAGTCAGACCCATATGTTCCATATGGAGAACGTACGTTTAACATATCAAACGATGAGGGAGTTGTCAAGAGAAAACTTGTATACAGAAGCCGTTTAGAAAAAAATATGCTCATGAAACATTTTCGATGAATTCCCTTGATTTTGTGTCTATTTTCACATATAAATTCTGATAAGCTGCAGCTCGTCAGTTCTGTACGAGCTCTGCAGGCTCTACGCAGCAGCGGGGCACCTCTCGCACGACGGTGCTCCTCGCAGACCCCCGGGTAAGGAGGCAGTGTATGGAAATCGGCAGGGAGATCTTCTGGAACGTCGGTCAGAGTGCGCGCTGGATCACCTACGGCCTGATGGTGGTGATGTTCATCGTGGTCATCTACGGCCTCAAACAGCGCTACGCCATGTGGAAAATCGGTAAAGCCACCCCGTTTGACATCAAGGAGCGCCTGGGGGAGCGGATTGCCTATTATATCAAGAACGCCATCTTCCACGGCAGTATCTTAAAACCCCGCGAAGGCTACCCCGGCATGATGCATCTTCTCATCTTCTGGGGCTTTCTCATCCTTGCTGTGGGCACCGCACTGGTCGCCCTGGAAGATGACCTCCTGCGTCCTCTCGCCGGCATCACCTACCTCCACGGGAACTTCTACCTCATCTTCTCCTTCATGCTCGATCTGGCAGGACTCGCCGCCATCATCGGCATCATCATGGCAGCAATCCGCCGATACCTCCTCAAGCCCGAACGCCTCGATACGAAACCGGAGGATCACCTGGCCTTGGCCTGGATCTTCGTCGTCCTTCTTACCGGCTTTCTCGTGGAGGCTGCCCGCATTGCCTATGACAAACCCGACTATGAACAGGTAAGCTTCGTCGGCTATGCCCTCTCATCTTTCTTCTCCGGTGCCTCCAAGGACAGTATCACCTTCACCCATGCCGTGCTCTGGTACACCCACGGTGTCCTCTCTTTCGGTCTTTTAGCCTATATCGTCTTCGGCAGGCTCCTGCACATCATCACCTCATCGTCGAACATGCTCTTCCGGGGCGTGGAGACCACCCCCCGCGGTGCGGTTGCGCCTATCGAGGACTTCGAGAACGCAGAGGAGTTCGGGGTCAACCAGATCACCGGCTTCACCTGGCGGCAGGTATTCGATCTCGATGCCTGTACCCGCTGCGGCCGCTGCCAGGATCGCTGCCCTGCCCACCTTACCGAGAAGCCCCTCTCCCCCAAGAAGCTCATCCAGGACCTCAAGGGGGAATGGCTGCGGCGCATCCCGGGGGGTGAAGAACGAGGAAGGCATTATCGATACCGTCATCCAGGAAGAGACGCTCTGGTCCTGCACCGCCTGCCTTTCCTGCCAGGTGAACTGCCCGGTCTCTATCCCCACCTATGATAAGAACCTGGAGATGCGCCGCTACCTCACCATGACCTTATCCAAGGTCTCCTCCGAGATGAAGCTCCTGTACAAGAACCTCCAGACCCGCTTCGACCCCTACGGCATGGGTAAGTCCCAGCGGCTCGAATGGACGGAAGGGTTGAACATCAAGAAAGCAGGCGAAGAAGAGACCGAGTACCTCTACTGGGTGGGCTGTGTGGCTTCCCTCGATGATCGGAACCGTAAGATCGCCAAAGCCGTCGCCACCATCCTTGCGAAAGCCAATGTCTCCTTCTCCGTCTTAGGACCCGAGGAGAAGTGCTGCGGGGACCCCCTGCGCAGGACCGGTAACGAGTACCAGTACCAGGAACTGGCCGCAGGGTAATGTGGAGCTGCTCAAAGAGCTCAACGTCAAGAAGATCGTCACCGCCTGTCCCCACTGCTTCAATACGCTGAAGAACGACTATCCCCAGCTGGGTGGCACCTTTGAGGTCGTGCATCACACCCAGCTCATAGCGAAGCTTGCCCGGGAAGGCAAGATACAGATCACGCCTTCCCTTGACGGTGTCACCACCTACCATGACCCCTGCTATCTCGGCAGGGTCAACCGTGAATTCGACGCACCGAGGAGCATCGCAACCAAGCTTGCCAAAGGGAGCTTTGTCGAGCTTGGCCGCAATAAGGACGAGGGCTTCTGCTGCGGTGGCGGGGGCGGCAGGATCTGGATGGAAGAGCACCATAAGCGCATCAACCATGCCCGCCTGGATGAGGCCATAGCCGCATCGGCCAACACGGTCATCACTGCCTGTCCCTACTGCCTCATCATGATGGAAGATGCCATCAAGGACAAGGCACAGTCGGAGACCATGAAGGCGCTGGATATATCGGAAGTGGTGGCAAAGGGGCTGTAGGGGGGGGACAAAATCGAGTAATCCGGTAATACGTCCGGTGGCGGAAAGCACGCTACCGGACGTTTTTTATGTATGCCAGGCCACTGCCTGCCATGCTGGATTCAAGAATGCTTCTGTGTGGCCGGGCCGCCTCCCGCTTTATGACCTCCGGGTACATCATAATTCTTTTCTACCGCTCCTCACCTGTGATACAAATTGTTTAAAGGGGAGGAAAAGATGACAAACCAACAACTGAAGGACCTCTTTTCTCCGGCGTCTATTGCCGTTATCGGTGCATCAAACAGCTTCGATAAGCTCGGATACCATGTCATGAAAAGTCTTGCGGGTAATTACACGGGCAAGCTATTTCCGGTAAACCCGAAAGGAGAAAAGATCTGGTCCATTGAATCGCATGCTTCGATCAAAGAGATTCCTGAGCCTATCGATGTAGCGGTAATTGTGGTGCCGGCCGCACGTGTCGCGCAAACACTCCACGAATGCGGGCGAAAAGGGGTGAAGGGTGTGGTGTTGATCACCGCCGGCTTCAAGGAGATTGAGGATACAAAAGGAGGCGCACTGGAGGATGAACTGCGCGCGATTGCCGACGGGTACGGGCTGCCGATCATCGGTCCCAACACGTTCGGCTATGTCAATCTGTCGCTCGGAATCAATGCATCCTTCACCTCCGAATTCCTGCGCATAGAGAAAGGCGGCGTCTCCCTGATAGCGCAGAGTGGCGGCGTGTGCCATCTGTGCGGCTTTCTGGCTATCGACGAGCGCGTGGCCATGTCGAAGCTGATGAGCCTTGGAAACCGCTGTAATGTCGATTTCCCCGATATGCTCAGGTATCTCGTGGAGGCAGACGAGTCCACCAGCGTGATAGCGCTTTACATAGAGGGATTGGACAAACCCAGGGAGTTGATGCAGGCGGCCGCAGCCTTGCGAGGCAGGAAACCGATAATCGCATATAAAGCGGGGAGGAGTGAGAAGGGCGACAGTGCAAGCCGGTTTCACACCGGTTCGCTTGCAGGAGACCACGCTATCTGGACCGGCGCTCTCAAGCAGGCGGGCATACTTCAGGTCGAGTCCGCGGATGAGCTTCTGGACACGGCAAAGGCGCTGGATGCATGTGTGCTTCCACGCGGACCTCGCGTTGCCGTACTCTCAGGCCAGGCAGGGCCGGGCATGATCGCCTCCGATGCACTGGTACTCACGGGACTCGAACTTTCCCGATTCGAGCCTTCAACTCAGGAGAAGATCAATAACCTTCTGCCGCCAATCGCAATACGCACGAATCCCGTGGATATGGGGCCCGCCTGGTATGATCCTGAAACCATGCTCAAGATCCTTCAGGCTGCAGTTGAAGATGAGTCCACGGACGCCATTATCTTTCTCGCCATGTATGCCTCGGCCAATCTGAAGCTCGCAGAAGAGCTGGAAAAATATTTGAGGATGCTTCAGCCGTTCACTAAGCCGGTGATCGCCTGTTTCACCGCGCCGCCCGGCATATGGGACGATCCGATAAGGAGTATGGACGGTAAGAAAGGCATGGTCGTTCTTCGCACGCCGGAAAGGGCTGCACGGGCCATGAGCAACCTGTGGAAGGCCCGACTGCTTTGGGGCGGGAAGAGGTGAGTATGGAAAAATTGCTGCTCGGAGTTGAAGCGCTACAGTTTCTGGAGAAGGAAGGGTTCCCGATACTCAAAACAGCGCTCGCCAATAATGCAGAGGATGCGGCGCGCATCGCATCGGGCTTTGGTTTTCCCGTGGCTCTCAAGATATCATCTCCGGATGTCATTCATAAGACCGAGGAGCGGGGCGTGAGACTTTTTCTCGATAGTCACGATGATGTGAAGGACGCATTTCGAAGCCTTGTCGACGGCTTTGCCTCTCGAAGCCCCGGCAAAAGAGTTGAAGGGGTTATGGTGCAGCGCATGGGGTCAGGGCTTGAGTTGATCGTGGGGAGCCTCCTCGACAGCCAGTTCGGGCCGGTGCTTATGTTCGGCCTGGGTGGCATTTTTGCGGAGGCAATGAAAGATACGACATTCAGGCTGATACCGATTGAGCGTCGCGACGCTAAAGAGATGATCATTGACTTGCGCGGCTCTAGAGTTTTAACTAACCCGCGCGGAGAGCATTTCGATCTCGCCGTTATCGAAGATTTTCTGCTGCGGGTTTCGCGGCTGATCGAAGAGCACAGGGAGATTCAGGAAATGGACCTGAACCCTGTGTTTGTGTCAGCCGCTGGAATCGAGATCTGTGATGCACGCATGAAGCTGCGTTCGCTGTAGCGTTTCTCACCCTGATAACGAAAGCAGCTCCTTGTATTGATCAGATTTGGAAATTTATTGCGCACCTTTGGGCCTCTCCGTCAGTTTGACAACGTCCAGCCCGCGATCACGGTCGATGACGTATATGAGACCGTCAGGGTCGACAAAGAGATCGTTTGACTGTGCCGAGCGAAAGCCAGGCGCCGGCTTCGGTACGTAATGCGCAACTTCTTTCGGCTGATATGGATTTGAGATGTCGATCACCCGAAGACCGCCGGAGAACCACGCACTGTAGACCAGGTTATCCGCGCCGATATATTCGTGCGGTTGATGCGCGCCGAACCTGCCTGCGGAAAGAGCCTTTCTCTCCTGTTCCGGTACCTGGAACGTGGCAACCGGCACCGGGTTTGTCTCTGCTGTGATATCGAATACCCACATGAAAGCAGGAGGGTTCGTCTCGGGCCCCACAGCCTCGTCGAAGACGACGAGCCAGTCGCGTCCTGCAATCTTATGACCCACAGGCAACGCTGTATGCGTCGGATACGAGTACGTCGGATGATAGTCGAAATGGCTTACCGTCCGCGGTTTTGCCAGGTCCGTGATGTCGACGATTGAAAAGCCTCCGCCCCACAGAGGCACATAGAGGCGGTTAGCCCAGCGGTTCGGATGATGAGTCCTCACCTCAGCCCCTTGCCAGGCGGGCTTCTCCCCGCCGGCGATCCATTGTCCTGGCGCCCACCATCTTCCCACCTCTTTTGGTTTTGTTGGATCGGAGAAATCGATGATCATCGTGATGTTACCTTGGTACCCTTTGGCGCTTGCGCTGGCGTACACCAGCTTCTTGTCGCGGTCAAGGCTGAAGCGATGCACGCCGGTGCCGCCGGTGTCCAATCCGCCCATCTCCATGAAGGCAACCTCTTTGGGCTGGGTCGGGTTCGATATATCAAAAAAGGCGAGCCCTGCTTTGTCGCCCTGCTTCCAGCCCTTATATGCTTCCACGTTGATCACGAGGACATTGCCGCAGAGGCGCGCCTTGTGTGAATGCGTGCCCGCATACGTCTTGATCCGGGATAAAACCCGCGGATTAGCAGGATCGGAAACGTCCAGGATGCTTGTGGCAAAGGGCGGCTCCATATGGCCGATAACCGCGAGCTTCCCCTGGACATCCACCATGCCTCCACCTTCGATATCCAGATGGCCGATTGGTGTTATACCTTTGACTGCTACTGCTTCCATAGTTCCTCCCAGAGCGTAATGGCTTGTGCAGATAAGAAAAAATAGCGTAACGAGTGAGATTACATTTGTCCGAAATGTCGTCATCGTCTCCTCCTCAATCATAAGGCTATCTCAGCAAAGGAACAGAATTGCCTCGCAAAAATTCCGGATAACTACTTGTAGCATACCATCATCGGCAGCAGTATTCTCAGGGCGCACCGGTTGCCTCCTCACCCTGCATGGCTGTCAAAGCATACTACGTCCTGGACATCGGGAGATTCTACCAGATTCCGGTTGGAATGCAAAAGTGGAAAGCCGAATGGAAAATAATTCTGACCATGTTTATACTTAGCGTTGCAAGTAGCCAACCGAGGCAAACCAAAGTTTAAGAGATGAGGAGGTGTTGATGAAAATCATAGGGATTCTTGGGAGTGCGAAGGGAACTGCAGGAAGCACGGCTGCGCTGCTCAAGATCGTTCTCGAGGGGGCCGAGAGCAGCGGAGCAAAGACTGAGACGCTTGTTATCAAAGGATCGGAAGTCAAACCGTGCAAGGCGTGCGACACATGCCATAAGACGGGGGTCTGCCCGCAGAACGACACGTTCAACGAGTTCAAAAAGAAGGTGATGGAGGCTGATGCACTGGTGCTGGCGACTCCGAATTACATCTCGCATGTGAGCGCGCAACTAAAAGCCTTTCTCGATCGGTGCTGCGGCGTGGTTCACTGCATAGGGTTTGAGGGAAAATATGGCGCTTCGGTTGTCACGTCAGGAGGAGGCGATGAGAAACCGATCACCGAATATCTGAGCCAGTTCCTCGCGGTAACGGGTTGCATCCCCGTGGGTTCAGTGTGGAGTACCATGAGCACGGTAGAAGGGCACAATTTCTCTGAAGATACGAGAAAGAAGGCGCTTGCGCTGGGGGAGAGACTGGTTATCGCCTGGAAGAACAAAGAGAAGGCTCATGCGTATGAACCGATTGCTTCCCAATTCAGAGATCGTATGCGGTCTTTAATCGCCTGGCGCAAAGAGGAATGGCCTTTCGAGCACAACTTCTGGAAGGAGTGCCGCGGCCTGAAAGAATAGACTTTTTAAGAAGGCGACTTGGTATATTATGCGGGGATGGGCCAATACCTCCCCTTCTTCTTGATGAGCCGCACGGAGATACCATAAAGCTCACTGATGTTGCGATCGGAAAGCACGTCCCTGGTATTCCCGTTCTTCATCACTCTGCCGTTCTTGAGGATCAGGGTTTTCGTAAAGATAGGCAGAATCTCCTCTACGTGATGCGTCACGTAGATCAGGCTCGGATCGTGCGCGTTCCCTCCGAGTGATTGGAGAGAAGAAAGAAAAACTTCCCTGGCTCCCGGATCCATTCCGGCGCACGGTTCATCGAGAATGGTCAAATATGGTTCTGTCATTCTGGCGCGGCAGATCATGACCTTCTGCTGTTCACCCTGAGAAAGCGTCCCAAAGGCTCTCCCGGCGAGGCTCTCGCTTCGCATTTGTCTCAGATACCGCAGCGCCCTTTCGGTATCGGCCTCAGTCGGCGGTTCCCAGGAAAAGGCCCACAAGCCTACCTGCGCGTACTTTCCCGAGATGACAGTGTCTAAAACCCTTTCCCGTTTCGGGATCTGATCAACGAGTGTGGAAGTGACCCAGCCGATCCCCCTTCTCAAATCACCGAGGTCGAGATCGTTCTCTCCGTTTCTTAAGACCGTTCCGCCGGCATTCGGCCAGATGTAGCCGCACACAATGTTGAGCAGTGTCGTTTTCCCTGCTCCATTTGGACCGAGGATAGCCCAGTGCTCCTCCGGTGCAACAGTCCATGAAACAGAGTTGAGGATTTTTTTGCCGTTTACAGCAAAACTCACGTCACGCAAATCCAGGCGGGGAACTGTCATATATCGGCCCTGAGCTCTTTTCTGAGAATAACCGCCGGCGAACCGCGTGCAGAGCGAAAAACACGCAAGCGCGGTCCAGGCAGTTCAAGAATGTCCTAACATATCGTCTCGTGATTCTCAAGATCGGCCGGCGGGATATGGGCTGTGCCATAAAAAATATCAGCTGCTTATGCAATTATTCTCTTGACTTAAAAGAATAATTGTGCGATAATACTACAGAGGTTTCGGAAGTACCTGTTGATGACCGCCGCAAAAGCCTTGGACTTTGCAGGTTCTGTAGACACAATTCCGTATTCCTTAAATTACTAAATATGAAAAAGTTGGAGGTAGTATAAGCATGCCAAAAGGAACTGTAAAATGGTTCAACGAGTCCAAAGGTTTTGGATTCATCCAGAGCGAAGACGGCGGAGACGTTTTTGTTCATTACTCTGCTATTCAGGAAGCGGGTTTTAAGTCGCTGGCTGAGGGCCAGGCTGTCAAATTCGACATCGTGGATGGCAAAAAGGGACCTGCTGCGGCAAACGTTCAGAAGGTTTAGGTTCAACCGGGCCCTGATGTAACAGGGCACCTCTCAAGGGGATCCAAGGTCCCCTTTTCATTTTGTAATCCTACACAATGCACGCCCTCACAGGGCGATACAAATTCGCGCACTTCAGCGCACCCAACTAACATTAATAACTATAACATTAAAAAGTACCAGACCATTCGGGTTCCGGCCACGCCGTTTGTTGACTGCATTGCCTTCGGTTGTGCATAATAGACGCTGGAGATCGCGAACCTGATGTCAGTGCCCCGGGTCCCCTGGACCATGACGGCGAAGATTCTCTTCAAAGTGATTCCGAGGGTACGCCTGCATCTCGACTACTGGAAAAAGAGAGCCGCTTCCATCCCTGATCCTGAACTGCAAAGACAGGCCCTTGCAAGCATTGAGACGAAGACCTTTCACTGCGAAGGCGGTGGTCTGTACGCGCTTCTTGCCGGCGTGCACCTCGACGATGCGATCCGGTTCATAGTCGCTTACCAGACCATTTCCGACTATCTCGATAATCTGTGCGACCGCAGTACGAGCCTGGATTCGGTCCATTTCGCCGCACTCCATGAATCGATGCTCCATGCGCTCACGCCGGAAGCGGGTACAATCAACTACTATCGATTCGGACCTGAGCAGGACGACAATAACTATTTGAGAGATCTTGTACGGACGTGTCAGGAAGTACTTTCAGCGCTGCCGCGTTACGACATCATCGCTAGCCTGCTTCACGAACTGCAAGGATTGTATGCCGAGTTGCAGGTGCATAAGCATGTAACGTCAGACGAACGTCTGGTTCGACTCCAGGGCTGGTATGACCAACACAAGGAAAGTCTTCCGGAGATGAGGTGGTATGAATTTGCTGCTGCCTGCGGCTCGACGCTCGGGATCTTCTGCCTTGTCGCTCGCGCATTTGATTCCTCGTTTTCCGCTGAGCAGGCGCGCGCCATACGCTATGCCTATTTTCCCTGGGTGCAGGGACTACACATCCTTCTTGATTATTTTGTTGATCAGGAAGAGGATCGGTTGGGCGGTGACCTTAATTTCTGCTCCTTTTATGAAAGCAGCGACATTATGGTTGATCGGCTCGTGCATATCTTCAAAGAAGCAGATGCTGCTGCGGCAGAACTGCCTCACCCTGCCTTTCATCGCATGGTTTGTCATGGTCTCCTTGCTATCTACCTTGCAGACCCCAAGGTAGACCGGCAAGAGAAGATGCGCCGTATGGCGGTGCGCATCATGAAAGAGGGCAGGGGGGCCACATTGCTATTCTTCCTGACGTGCTGGGTGCGACGACGCCTCAGAAAAGTGTAAAGCAGGCAAAAGATGAAGCAGGTTAAGGTTGAGGTTAAGAAAAACTCACTGGTGCAAAAACTTGAACTTGACCTTACGGAAAGTGTGGGGATGAGTATTTAGTACACCTACCTAATTCTGCATTCGGCTCGCATTACGATGGTTCGCCATTACCGTGTAAAAGAATAGCATTGACGTTGGCCTTGTTCGCCAGCAGCAATTTAGCTACTTCCCTGCGGTCTTTCTCCGTCGCCACGTACAAAGGCGTTAGGCCGGTGTCGTTCTTGGCATTGACATCGGCTTTATTGGCCAGCAGCAATTTCGCCATCTCCTTGTGGCTCTTGCTAACCGCAAAGTGCAATGGCGTGAAGCCGTGGTTGGCCTTGGCATTGACATCAGCCTTGTTCGCCAGCAGCAATTTCGCCACATCCTGACGGCCCTCTGACGCCGCAAAGTGTAAAGGCGTCCCTCCGTTGCTGCCCTTGCTGGAAACCAGACCGGGATTGCCTTTGAGCAGCGCCTTGACCTTTTTCACGTCACCATTCTTGGCCGCGTCATGAATCTCGCTACCCACGGCGAGGCTGCTCCCCTGCTGGCTGCTTGACGACTTTCTGGTCTCTTAAGCTCACAGGTTATACTCCCCTCCAGTTTCATGGTCGTAGTGAGGCTTTCCCGTTTATGAGCTGCTTGCCGATATTCCAACACTTAGCGATTTCACCGCCCATAGACCAGTATTTCTTACTGTTCATATCAAACAGCAGAGGCCGATGGACGCCGAGTCATCACGATTGAACGGCTGCGCAAGGACGGGAGGTTATCCGAATTGCGGCAGGCCTTCATCGACAATGGTGCGGTTCGGTGCGGCTGCTGTTCCCCCGGAATGATCCTCACTTCCGAGGGTCTTTTGGAGGAAAACCCCAATTCCAAAGAGGCGGATGTGAGAAGGGCCTTGGCGGGAAATCTGTGCCGCAGCACCGGTTATGACAGCATTGTGCCGGCTGTTCTGGACGCGTCCGGAAAACGAAGAGGCAAGGAGTAGGAACGAGATGAAGGCTAAGAAATAGGTAAAGCTCTCCACCCGAACGGGTGGGGCTTCCCGGTGAGATGCTCTCACTTATATTGTGCCGGTCAAGTTCCGCCTGCTCTTCGCTGGCGTGGCACCCGGGTATCAGGGCTCACTTGTATTCAAGGCCCAGTTCGTAAACGATCTTTTTGACCCGTTTGTCATCCTCTCTCAGCCATCTCTCCAGTTCGTCGGCCGGCTTGTAGTTGACAGCAAGTCCAATATTGAGAAGTTTGTGGCCCAAATCCGGGTCTAGAATCGCCTTACGAATGGCCTCGGAGAGCTTTTGATAGACAGGTTTGTTCTGCTGGAGTCCTTTGGGGCCAAAGATAGCCTCCCACGCGTCCCACGAGAAATCGTATCCCAACTCCTTGGCCGTGGGGATCTGGGGATGCTGTTTGGATCGTTGAGGAGAACAAATCGCAAGGATTCGCAGCTTTCCAGCCTCGAACATCTGGTTAAAAGCAACCATGGGTGAGAAGGCGACATCCACCTCGCCCGCGGCAAGTCCGACTACAGACCCTGCTTCACCTTTGTAAGCGATTTGCGTAAATTCGCAGCCGAACTTCGAACCAAAGGCCGCGCTTCCAAAATGAGTGGTGTTCCCCGTTCCCGTATTGCCGTGCTTCAGTTTCTTGGGGTTCGCCTTTCCATAATCGACCAATTCCTTTAAGGTTTTATAAGGGGAGTTTGTTGGAACGGCAATCATGAACGGCGCAGAATAGACGTTTGCGATCCAGGTATAGTCCGAGAGACTGATTCCGGGTTTCGTGTACTGGAACATAACCGTCGTTCCACTCTGGGCCACGGTATATCCGTCAGGCTTGGCTTCTCGAACGGCCTTGTGACCGATGACGCCGACTCCGCCGACATTGTTCACCACCATAACAGGGGTGCCCAGGTATTTTTCAATATAAGAGCCAAGCATCCGTGCGACAATGTCCGACCGGCCTCCCGGAGGGAAAAAGACGGTGTAGGACAGGGGTTTGCTCGGATAGTCTTCGGCAGCAAGGCCCGCGGTCGCGGTCAGACAGATGCAGAGGCATGTCATTGCAGGCAGGAGCGCCAGATAGAGTAGGTTCTTTTTCATCCGTTCTCTCCTTTTCTCATCTTTTCAGTGAATTCTTAACGATCTTTAAGCTAAAAGGCAAGACCAATACGAGGATGCCGAGTATCATGAAGGTGAAAGAAATGGGCCTCGTGAAGAAGATCGAAAAACTTCCGCCGGAGATATTGAGGGATCTCCGGAGGTTGTCCTCGAAAAGAGGCCCCAGGATATAGGCGAGGACCAGCGGAGCGGGTTCATATTCGAACTTCTTCATCAGAAATCCAAGGATTCCGAAGAAGATCATGACCCCGATATCGGAGACGAGATTCCCGATCGTGTACGCTCCGACCAGACAGAAGAGGAGGATGGCGGAAAAAAGATAGACATAGGGAATCTTAAGCAACCGGACCCACATTCCGATCAGGGGAAGGTTAAGAGCGAGAAGAATGACGTTTCCCACGTACATGCTGGCGATCACTCCCCAGAAGATATCCGGGTGCTTCATAATCAAGAGAGGACCCGGGACCACCTCGTGCATCATCAGTGCGGCCAGAACAATGGCCATCACTCCGTTGGTGGGAATGCCGAGGGTCAAAAGGGGAATGAAGGCAGAGGTTGCAGTTGCATTATTTGCCGCCTCGGGACCCGCTACGCCCTCAATTGCGCCCTGGCCAAACCTCTCCGGATGCTTCGAGATCCTTTTCTCGATCCCATAAGACATGATGGAGGAAATGATTGCATTCCCGCCCGGCAGGATGCCGTAGAAGAATCCGATGACCGTGCCGCGAATGATCGGCCACGTGGAGGACTTCCAGTCCTCGAGATTCGGCAAGAGGTTCTTGATCTTTCCAACGAAGAGACTGAACTCCTGGTTTTCCAGATTGAGTAAAACTTCAGAAATCCCGAAGAGGCCCATGACCACCGGAATGAGCCCGACTCCGTCCATCAAAAAGTCGAAGCCAAAGGTGAATCGGTCCTTGCTGACTACCGGATCCGTTCCGATTATGCCGATCAGAATGCCTGCCGCGGCCATCATAAAGGCCTTGATCTTCGAACCGGCGCCCAGGAAGCACAGCAGCGTCAGCCCGAAAAAAATTATCGATACGTACTCGGTCGAAGTGAACTCCAGGGCGAATTTCGCAAGGGGAGGGGCTACAAACATCAGTCCGATAATGCTCAAGGTGCCTGCGATAAAAGAGCCGAAGGCGGCGATTCCAAGAGCCGGCCCGGCCCGTCCCTGGCGGGCCATCTGGTAACCGTCAAAACAGGTGACGACGGATGCCGCTTCTCCGGGGATATTGACCAGGATAGACGTGGTGGACCCGCCATACATCGCCCCATAATAGATCCCTGCAAGCATGATCACGGCGGCTGTAGGCGAAAGGTAAAGGGTCAGAGGAAGAAGAAGGGCGACGGCAGCCCCCGGACCAAACCCCGGGAGAACCCCGGTCAATGTTCCAAGAAAGCAGCCAAGGAAGCAGTTGAAAAGATTCCTGAGGGTTAAAGCCGTGCTAAACCCGTGCAGGAGTCCTGAAAGTGGTTCCATAAATCCGACCTTTCGGCAGAGGCGTTCCAAGCAACAGCGAAAAGACGCCGTGGCAGAAAAATGAAAGAATGAGGGCCACTGAGATGGAGATGAGCCATCCTTTCTTTCCAATGAATCTGAGCAAGAAAAAGAGGAACAGGAAAGTGATGAGGATAAATCCCAACTGATTAAAGAGGACCATGTAGCCGACCAGAGAGAGCGACACGGCAAGGACGGTTTTCCAGCTCCCTTTCGTCTCCCAAAAAGTCTTCTTCTGAGATGTTCCTTTCGCTACAAGAGAGACGATAAGAAGAACTAAAGATAAAACAGCGAGAAGAGTCCCAAAGACGACAGGCAATAAGCCCGGGCCCGGCTCGCGCCAGGCTCCAAACCCGTAGCGCAGGCCTCCTATCGCAAATCCAAGACCGATCAGGAACCAGAATGAACTGCTGATCAGATTGTATGATCTCAAAGTGGCGATTTCCTCCTGTCCAACATCCCATGATTGTCTTTACAAAACCATGGGTCCTTATATTAAAAGTGAACCCTCCTGAATGTCAAGGTATCGGAGTTCTTTCTCTATCCTTTTGAGCAGTGAGTAGAGACCTGAGAGTTGACAAGAGGGACAGGGTTATGATCTAAGAAGAAGCTGATAAGGAGCGCATGAGGTGCTGGCACGATCCTGGGCGTTCTTGGGCGGTAGGGTCTCAGGGGTTGAAGGAAAGGCTATGAAGAATCCATCTGAAGAATCGGAAGGGAAAGAGGGAATTGGGTGGCGGGCCCGTTTGGGTGTCATCACCCTATCGACAAATTTGACTGTGGAGTACGAATTCTGCCATATGCTTCCTGAGGGTGTTTCGTTTCATGTGAGCCGCTGTCTCATTCCTGATTCCTCGAAGAACGAACGGGAAAAGGAGGGCGTCTTTCTTGGGCTGGGGGAAGATATCCTCCAGGCTGGCAAGCAGGTTGCCATGAGCCGGCCGAACGTTATCCTCTTTGCTTGTACCGTTGGCAGTTTCCTGGGGAATGAGAATCGCCACTCAGAGATTTCCAGCCTATTGACTAAGACAACAGGTATAGAGAGTATAACAATGACCTCTGCCATCCTTGAAGCCATTCAGTCGCTGGGCTTGAAGAAGATCACTCTCATTTCACCCTATCCCGAAGGGACGGGCATGAGGGAAAAAGATTTCCTGCAGAGGTCGATTCCCGGCCTGACCGTGGTCAGCATGAAGCACCTGGGAGTCATCAGCTCGTTTGAAAAGAATCTGATTCCCTATGCAACGACGTACCGCCTTGCGAGAGAGATGGTGACTGCCGAAACGGATGGACTCTTCTTGAGTTGTGCGGCACTTCGGACGATGGAGATCATCGCATCTCTCGAGAACGAGTTGGGGATTCCGGTTGTAACCAGCACCCAGGCGGGCCTCTGGGCCTGCCTCAGACGGTGCCGAGTGAAGGGATCGCCCCAGTTCGGCCGCCTTTTTGATTTGCCATTGCCATGGAAGTAAATGCTCATGCTGCGTGCGCGCTCTGCGTCGCCTTACGCCCTCCGACGTACGTTTAGTACGCCTCCGGTCTATAAGGCTAGCAGCCCATCCACATCTGAAGCATTTACTTCCATGCCATTGTCCATCCACGCCGTGTCGCCGCCTCAGTGCGCGACGCCCCGGCACTGAGAGCTACTATCAGTTTTGTAGTAGGGTTGACGGACTGAGAATAACGAAATAACAGATTTTTTAAAACCCATTTTACTTAAGGAGACTCCCATGTTCAAAGACGACATGTCATTCGAGAAAGCATTGACCATCAAAGTCGATCCGGAACGGATCGAAAGGGTGAAGAAATTGATTCGTTTCGATATTCCCGATTTGAGCGAGGAAGTGAAGAACTTCCTGATCAGCCAGCAGCTCCAGTTTGTCAACATCCAATATGCCCGTTTCATGGCAGGCGTCAAATTTACAGAGCAGGATGTGAAAGAGCTTCTTGAAGGAGCTATCGACTGCCATGCCCATGGAGGCTCCGACCCTTTTGACCGACTCCTCCTCGAAGACGAGATCGCCTTTGATTACAGCCGTGCCAGGATGAGAGCAGTGGTGTTCAAGACCTGGTTTACCCCGTCGGCCTCCAGAATTCCGATTATCAAAAAGTATCTCACTAAGTGGGCTGAGGAGAACGGGACTCAACCGGTGGAAATCCTGGGAGGGATCACGCTCAATTACTCCGTCGGGGGAATCAACCCGGACGCCGTGAAGAGGTGCCTCGGATTTCCCGGATTCAAATACGTCTGGCTGCCGATGGTTGATTCTTATCATCACAGGAGAGTCGTCTATGACGATTGGTCCGGGGCAGGGATCAAACTTCTCGACGAGAAGGGAAAGGTATTTCCTCAATTGGCCGAGGTTCTAAGAATCTGCGCGGACCACGACCTGGTCTTAGCCTCCGGCCATTATCCCTACTCGGACACGAAGGTTGTGATGGAAGAGGCGAAACGGGTCGGCGTAAAGCGAATGGAGATTATCCACCCGGCCCATATTCACAGTAAGACCCTCATCTCAGAGATGAAGGAAGCTGCCTCTGAAGGGATCAAGCTCATGCTTTCAGGCCTCGGAACGACCACGTTTCCGCTTCACGAGACCGGCCCTGTTTATGCGGTGAGGATCATCAAAGAGGTGGGGGCGGACCATCTTGTTTATGGATCGGATTACGGCCAGATTCATAATCCGACCCATCTGGTGGGAACGGAATGGACGATTAAGCTCTTATTGGCCTACGGCGCCACAAAAGAGGAAATTAAGAAAGTCTTCCAGACGACGCCGGCAAAACACCTTGGTTTGTAACCAACGAAGGCTACTCTTTGGGACCTGACTCTGAATCCAGGTACGTGTGGGACAGGTAACCCCATATATTTTTGACCCAGTTCTTGTGGGTCTGCCCCTTGATGTGATTGCCGTCCAGGTACATTGCCTCGATCGGCCTTGGTGTCCCAAGGGTCGTGGCGATGTATTGCATCTTAGCCGTTCTCTCGAGTATGGCGCAGATGGCGACGCATGCCTCCGGAGTTTCCCCCACAGTGACTGCTCCATGTCCTCTTACCAGAATCGCAGGGCCCTGTCCCAGGGCTTCCGCCAGCTGCTGCCCTAATTCAGGTTTATCGATCTGCCCGGGGTAATCCCAGATGGGCACGCCGGGATGAAATATGGCTGCTCTGTGATAAACCGGGAGAATCTTCACGCCGGCAATGCTGAAGCAGGTGGCCAACTGCGGATGGCAGTGGATTACCGACCCGACATCCGGCCGGGCGGCGTAGATTTTCGTGTGAATGAATCGCTCACCGACTGCCGACAGTTCCCCCTCCACCTTGTTGCCTTCCATATCAATGGTGATAATGTCGTCAAAGATGAGGGTGTCCAGGGTGCGCGCCTGGTCGTGCAAATGCCCGGGCATGCAAATCAGGTTCTCGCCCGGCACTCTGACGCTCAAGTGGCCCGTGTTGAGTTCCATCAGCCCATCGCGAAGAAGGATCTTCATTCCATCCACGATCTTTTGTTTGATCTGGTCAACCTGATTGCTCATTGCCCCCTCCTTCCGTTCTCCGGTGGCTGTGCCTCAAGCGCGGCACAACCGGCCTGGCATCCGGCTACTATAACGGGTTATCCTCTGCAAGTCAATCACGGAACGACCAAATGTCAACGACCAAAAGCGTCTTGACTTGATCCTGACGTTGCAATAGAATTCGACGTTGTCAAATGCTGGATAAGATCACATCGCAAGGGTCCAAAAGTGTCGATTCCTAAAAAGTGCAAAGAGCCTGTCTTTCTCTTTAATGGGTTCCTCCTGGGAGCGTTCATCCTCATGTATCACCAGACGAGCCGTTTTCCTGAAAGGGCGCAGAAATTTCCCAAATTCGTCCTTGGGATCGGCGTCCTTACGCTCACGTTTTGGATGGTAGCGTATTTCATCTTTCCTGCCCTCCTCAAATTCACGGAGGAGCAAGCAGAGAAGGAAGACGACGGGGCAGAAAACCCTTCCCGCTATTACCGGGCATGGTTCTGTATTGTTGCCTCCATTCTGGTCGGCTATCTTTTCGGGTTCATGTTCGTGGTCCCCGCGGCCTTCCTGAGTTATGGTCTCATCCTTGGCGAAAGAGGGAAATGGATTTCCATGATGACCGTCATGCTGGCCCTGACGCTTTGCTTTTACGTCGTTTTTTATCGCATCCTGCATATTCCGGTACTGACGGGCTTGTTTCTGAATATCCCCTGAGAGAGGTTGCAACCGAATGGCAGAGATAGGTTAGTCGCGTATGCCGCCTTTTGATGTTATCTTTCAAGGGATAGCCGCGACCTTCACAGTGCAGAATCTATTGCTGCTCCTGTTGGGTTTGATTGTGGGAGTGGTGGTGGGAATTTTGCCGGGGATCGGGCCCGCCGCGGGCATGGTCCTTGTTCTGCCTTTCAGCGTGGGCCTGCAGGCAACCAGCGCCCTGATCCTCATGAGCGGCGTCTATCTCGCCTCAAGTTACGGCGGCTCGGTTGCGGCCATCCTCGTCAATACCCCGGGTGAATCCGCGAGCGCAGCAACACTCCTCGACGGATATCCGATGACGCAACGGGGGCGCGGCGCGGAGGCGCTGGGCATTTCCGCGACGGCCGGCTGCCTTGGTGCTGTTTTTGGGGTTTTTGTCCTGGCTTTCACCGCTCCGCTTCTGGCGTCTCTCGCCCTGCGCTTCGGCCCGGCGGAGAATTGCTTACTTGCGCTTTTTGCCCTTTCGGTTATTTCCGCGATCGTCAAGCGCAATCCCATCAAAGGATTGATCTCCGCCTGCCTGGGGCTTGTTCTCGCAACGGTCGGAGCGGATCAGGTCAGCAACAGCATCCGTTTCACCTTCGGATTGGAGGCCCTTGAGGACGGGGTGCCGTTCGTTCAGACCATGATCGGTCTCTTTGCGATTTCTCAGGTTCTCACCTTGTCCGAGCAGAATCGGACCATCAGCAGCGTAGAGCTCGCCGGCTCTGGGTTCCTCACGGGGTTCAAGACGACGTTCAAACATCCGCTCACGCTGCTGCGCTCTTTCATAATAGGGCTCTGGATAGGCGCGCTTCCTGCAGCGGGAAGGAGCACGGCTTCGTTTATGGCCTATGCGGAAGAGATCAGGGTTGCAAAGGATAAATCCCAATTCGGAAAGGGAAACCCCGTAGGAGTGATCGCGAGTGAGATGGGGAATAACGCCTGCGCCATGGGAGACCTCATTCCCACCCTCGCGCTGGGCATACCCGGAAGTGTCGGCGCCGCGGTCTTCCTGGGTATCATGATCATCTTTGGCGTCATTCCGGGTCACAAGGTTTTTATCGAACAGGGGCAGACCATCTACGGTCTTTTTACCGCGTTCTTTATTGAAAGCCTTCTCATTCTTGCTTTGGGACTGACCTATGCCAAATACTTCGCCAAGATCGCTCTTGTCCGGAACGATCTCATCGTTCCTATCATCCTCGTCTTTTCGCTGCTCGGAAGCTATGCGATCCAGAACTCCTTTTTCGATCTCTTGATTACCGCGGTCTTCGGGGCTCTTGGCTATTTCATGAATAAACACGGGTATTCGCCTATTCCTCTCGTGCTGGCACTGGTCCTGGGGCCCATGTTGGAGAAGAATTTTCAGAGGGCCCTCATCATGAGCGACGGCTCCTATTCGATCTTCGCATCCTCCGGCATCAGTCTCGTTCTGGTGGCACTGACCTTTTTTTCGTTGATCTATCCGTATCTTTCACCTCTTCGAAGAAGGTGGAAGATGCGAGGCAGTTGAAAGAGCGGTTACATTCGGGCATAACGATACGGAGGTTTCAGACATGCATTGCGTGAAAAAATTATGCGTTCTCTTAGTGGTCGTGCCGATTTTTTTCTCTCTCGCGCGGGTTGCTGCGGCCGATGAGAAATTTCCGAGCAGACCTATCAAGATGGTTGTCACCCACGCCGCCGGCGGAAGCGTGGACCTTCCTGCGAGAGCGATGGCGCAATACATGCAGAAATATCTCAAGGTCTCTGTCCAGTGCGATAACATGCTGGGAGGGGGCGGCCGCAAAGCGATGGAGTATGTCTTCGCTGCAAAGCCCGACGGGTATACGATCGTGGCCAGTGCATTCCCCTCGCGGCTGATCGGAGAGCTCGTGTATGAGTCCAAGTATAAGATGAAGGAGTACGTCCACCTGGGAAGCTGGGTCGGAGGGGATTACCGAACAATTTTCGTTGCCAGAGACTCTGCCTTCAAAGATTTCAAGCAGGTGATCGATGAATCGAAAAAACGGAAGATCAATGTGGGAGGCGGCGGCGGCCTTGGGTCGACATCCCAGCTTCAGATCGTCTATCTGAAGGAGCTTGTCAAACTGAACCTTAATTTTGTGCCCTTTGACAGCGATGCGGAAGTGACAGCCGCTGTCCTCGGGAAGCATGTCGATATCGGCACGGGTCCTCTCTCGGGAGCGATCCGAAACTACAAATCGGGAGAGATCCGGATCCTGGCTGTCCATGCGCCGAAACGCATCAAGGAAATTCCTGAAATCCCGACCATGAAAGAACTCGGGTTCGATGGAGTCGTCATCCCTTATGGCGTGGGAGCCTGGGCCCCGCCTCGTACCCCGAAGGACAGAGTGAAGATCCTCTCGGACGCTATCATGACGTCCTGCAAAGATCCGGAATTCATCAAATGGGCCGAGAAGAGCTCGACCATGCTCGAGCCCTTGGGCCCGGAAGAATTTTATAAAATCACCCTGGAGGATTACAAGAGCATCGAGAAGGTGCTTCCTCTCCTGAAGAAGGAGAAGTAGGGTCGGGTGAACTGATCAGCCATTAATTGAAGCTTCTTCATCCTGTTTCTCCCGTTTATCTCTTCGTTTTCCGGCTACATCCAAAACAGCAGCCACAATGCTATTGTAACCAGTACAGCGGCACAAATTTCCCGCCAATGCTCTCCTGACGTCCGGCTCAGTGGGGTCTGGGTTCTCCGACAACAGGCCCTGGGAAGTAAGAATCATGCCGGGAGAACAATAGCCGCACTGAACCGCGCCATGTGCGATGAAGGCCTGCTGTAGCTCAGACATCTTGCCATCCTTGCACAACCCTTCAATGGTGGTTACCTGGCAGCCATCGGCCTCTACGGCGAGCGTCAAGCAGGCGTTGACGGGCGTTCCGTCCAGCAGCACGGTACAGGCTCCGCAGTCGCCCACACCGCATCCTTCCTTGACTCCTTTTAAACCCAGGCTCTCGCGCAGGTACTCCAGAAGGGTCAGGTTGTGGGGCAGGGTTTCCCGGTGCTTCACATCGTTTACAGTGAGAGCAACTGGCTTCTTCATTGGCTTTCACCCCCGTTCTCCTCTGTCAAACCTTCCTGCCTTTTCAGGGCGGATCTGATGGACCGTTCCACCAGAACGGGGATTACTGAAAGACGGTATTCCCGCGTGGCCCTGGTACTGGTGCGGGGGTTGCTATCACTCGCTGCCAGCTTTCCGGCCTGAATGAGATTCTCGGCAAGGGCCGGGCGTCCTGTCAAATAGTCTTCCGCGGAGCGGGCCCGCAGGGGCGTCGGACCTGCGCCGCCCATGGCAATCCGCACCTCCTGAATGATTCCCCGGTCAAGTCTGAGGACCACTGCAGCGCTGGCAATCGCAATATCCATGGCCTTGCGCGGTCCTAGTTTGGTATAAGCGGAGGAACTCCCCTGTTTGAGAGCTATCTCCACTCCCGTGATAATCTCTCCTGGGCGCAGGGCTGTTTTACGGGCTCCCAGCCAGAAGGAGGCAACAGGAATTCTCCGTTTCCCGACCGGGCTCCAGGTCAGAATTTCCGCATCCAGAGCCAATAGAGGAGCAGCCGTGTCGGCTGTGGGCGCGCCATTGGCCAGATTACCGCCAATAGTGCCCCGGTTCCGCACCTGCCACGAACCGAGGCTTTGGGCCGCCTCAAAAAGTAGAGTGATATGGCTGCGAATCGTTTCGTTGACCTCCAGACTGTGAATCGTGGTTAGAGCGCCTATCCACAACTTCTCATCTTCGCACCGATTGATCCCGCGCAGGTTCGGTAGACCCTTCAAATCCACAACCAGTTCAGGACTCTGTTTCCGCGTGCGCATCGCCACCAGAAGGTCCGTGCCGCCGGACAGGTAATCGGGAACCGTTCCGGCATGGTCAGCCAGGAGTGTGCTTAATTGTTCCAGTGAAGAAGGCCGTTCATAGAGAAATGGTTTCAGAGCCGGCATCTTATTCACCGTCCTTTCTGAAAGCCTCAAGGAGCCGCTCGGGATTCATCGGCAATCTTCTTATCCATATTCCTGTGGCATTGGCCACTGCATCAGCCACGGCGGGAGCCACGGGTCCCACGGGAGCTTCTCCCAATCCCTTCGCTCCGTAGGGACCAAGAGGATGGGGAACTTCTACCAGAATCGCTTCGATAGGGGGAACATCCGCGCAGGTCTGGATTTTGTAGTCATGGAGGTTGTTATTGACAATCCGGCCCTTGTCGTCAAACTTGAGTTCTTCCGAGAGGGCGATGCCTAAGCCCATGGTTACGCCACCGTGGATCTGCTGCACGCAGTTTGTCTCGTTGATCGCGCGGCCTACATCGCTGGCGGCAAAAATTTTGTGGACCGTGGTTTGCCCGGTGCGGGTGTCCACCTCAAGATCAACGATCTGGGCAGCGTACATCCAGAAACTGGTGGGATTGGCGCCCTGTCCTGTCTCTCTGTCAAGCCCTGTTCCCCCTTCGATGAAGGAATTACCCCGGCCGATCACGTCGACGCCTCCGAGTACCGCCTTGTTAAGGATATCACCGAAAGTATATGTATGGCCGGTTTCCGGATCGATTATGAGACCCTTCTCCGCCTTTACATCGTCAGGATGGCATCGGAATACTTTCGCGGCATAAACGGCTACCTGCTGCCAGGCATCTCTGGCCGCCTTCATCACGGCGGTGCCCCCGTGGAACGTGCCGCGGCTGGCGCTGGTTGTACGGTCATAGGGGGTAATAAACGTATCGGGATGACGCACTATCACCTGCTCTATGGGTATTCCCAATTCCTCCGCCGCAATCTGGGCATAGATGGTAGAGGAACCCTGGCCCATATCCACATTGCTGCAGTTTACTTCGACCGACCCTTCTTCCAGGAGCCGAACCGTGGACGACGTCACATAGTGACGCATGGTGCCCTTCCACGAGCAGGCCAGACCGAGGCTGCGATACCGGCCATCACCCAGGTCTATGGCCGCGGGCTTGTTTCCCGGCTTCCAGTTGGCCGCCTTTGCCACCTGCTCAAGACAATCTTTCATACCCACGGCAACCATCTTCTCCCCTGTATGGCTTCTGTCTCCATCCCGGATGACGTTTCTCAGTCTGATCTCCAGGGGATCAAGCCCCACTTCATGGGCAATGCGGTTGAGATGGCATTCATAAGCCCAGGTGACGTGGGGGATTCCGTACCCACGGAAAGCCGTTGCCACGGGACGGTTTGTATAAACGCAGTAGGCGTCAATTTTGACATTTTCTATACGATAAGGGCCGGCAGACGTAAAGCCGGAATTCCTGGCAACAAGAGGTCCGCAATCGGCGTATGCTCCCGTATCCCAGTACGCGACAAGTTGGCGAGCCATGATGGTTCCGTCTTTTCTTACCCCTGTCTTGATTGTAACCGTGCAGTCGTGATTGGTAATTCTGTAGAAGTCCTGTCCTCTGTCCAGGGTGAGACGTACGGGCTTATGACCGCATTTTTGGGCTAGAGCTACAATAACAGGCTCTATACTGGGATAAATCTTTGAGCCAAAACCTCCTCCCAGAGCAGGGATGGTAATCCTGACTTTATTCCAGGGCATGTTGAACAAGTCCGCCAGCGCTCTTTGCAGCACATAGGGCGACTGATTGCAGGCCCACAGGTGTAAGGTGCCCTCTTTCTCAAACTGGGCAATGACGGAATACGTCTCCAGGCAAACATGGTGATTGCGGGGGACCTCATAGGTCTCCTCAAGCACGTAATCGGACTCGGCAAAACCCTTTTCCACGTCGCCTTTGCGGATCTTAAAATGGTTGCAGACGTTCGTGCCGGCTATTACGTTGGCGGTGATCTCTTTTTCATAATCCATCAAACCTTCATGTAGTAAGGGTGCGGTTGGCGACAGCGCCTCCTCGTGAGTCAAGACCGGTTTCAGTTGTTCGTACTGGACGTCGATCAGTTCCGCGGCGCGCTTCGCTATTTGCTTGCTTGTTGCAGCAACAGCCGCAACAGGTTCACCCGCAAAACGAACAACGCCCTGAGCCAGCACCGGCCTGTCTTTTACAGCAGATCCGTAGAGACCCTTCACATCGTTGCCTGTCACAACCGCGATCACGCCATCCAGTGACAGGGCCCTGGAAACGTCTATGGAGCGGATCCTGGCATAGGCGTGCGGGCTGGTCAAAATTTCAGCTTCCAGTGCTCCGAACAGATCAAGGTCATCGGTATATTCTGCCATACCCGTGACTTTCTCCGCTGCATCCACCCGGAGTAATCCTTTTCCGATGAGTGTATCTTTTGTCAAATCAGAACTTCCTCCCTCATATAATACCAATTCGCCTTCAAGTGTATACCTTCCGGGTACCCGCCGCAGGTGGGTGTGCTGCCAGTCGCTCTCCTCGATGTACTTATAGTACGCCTCGGGTACCCGCTTGCGGGTGTAGCTCCTCGCTGCCGCCTCGGTCTCCATCTTGAATGCAAATTGGTATAAAAGGCTCTGTCATGTGCCTACTCATCGGTGATACCTTTTCTGCCAAACTGGTCCCAATGCTTTATAAAGATTTGGAGCGGGGCGGCCGCTTGCGAACGTATTACGTATTCAGCAACTCCAGGATTTTTCCCGGCTTGGCCGGTATGGAATAAACTCTTTTGCCGATAGCGTCGTAGATCGCATTCAGAATGGCCGGAGTCGCGGGAACAGTGGCTATCTCCGAAATGCCTTTGGCCCCGTAAGGACCCATGGGCTCCGGGTCTTCGACGATGATCACCTCTATCGAAGGCATGTCACGTATCGTCGGGATGCCGCAGGCCTTGTAAGTCGTGGTCTTGAACATGCCCTTATCAACAACAAATTCTTCTTTCAACGCATACCCCAAGCCCATCAGGGCGCTTCCCTCAATCTGGCCTTCGACCTTCTGCGGGTTGATGGCCACCCCCACATCGTGGGCCGCGATGATCTTGAGGACCTTAACCTTTCCTGAGACGATATCGACTTCTACGAAGGCCACATGCGTCGTGTATGCATAGGAGGGATAGTTGCGGTATTCTTCGGGGGGTACCCTCTTGCGTGCCTCAACATCGTACAATGCATAGGTGGGAGGAGCCAGGTATGCACACTCGCCCCTGATGGCCTCTTCCGGCCGCAATTCCGTGGCCAGACTCTTGAGAGAGAGAATGGGCCGGCCGCTGGCTTTATCAGCGATCCAGTCCCCGTGGAGTTCCAGGGTCTCGGGAATGCAACCGGATTTTTCCGCAGCCCGGGACAGCAGGTTGGCTTTGAATTCCAAGGCCGCCAGTTGAGCTGCCTTTCCGCATATCAGGGTCTGTCGTTCCCCGATTGCGCAATTGTGCTTCGGAGTCAAAAGGGTATCGCCTGTAATCAGTTTTATCACCCGGGGCGCCAGCCCGGTCGTTTCCACCGCTATCTGCAGAATAGCCGTTCGGAAACCCTGGCCCATGTCAACGCCGGAAACTCTGGCCAGCACCGTCCCATCCTGTTCAAGTGAGAAGATGGCGCCTGCGTCTTCCTGTCTGCCCTTTCCCGCTCCTACGTTCTTGAAGGCGCTCGCAATACCGATCCCAAGACGTTTACCGGAATCGTTCGCGTAGGCTGAACGGAAGCGGCCGATCTCCCGGGCCAAGGCCTCTTCACATCGGTCGAGCGTTTCTTTTATGCCGACGCTGGAGGTAAGAATCTGACCCGCGAAGGTCTTCTTCCCTACGGTCAGGACGTTTCTCCGGCGAAGTTCAAAAGGATCCATCCCCAGTTTGCGGGAAAGTTCGTCCAATAGGGATTCCAAGGCCATTGCCACTTGGTTGATGCCGAATCCACGCATGGCGCTGGTGTTGGCATTGTTTGTATATACGGCACACGCCTCGACGCATGCATTGGGCACCTCGTAGGGACCGACTGCGAAAATGACTGACTGATCGAGGACCCGGATGGTAAGAGAGGTATACGGGCCAGCGTCCGCCAGAAAATTCCCCTTCACGAAAAGGAGCTTGCCTTCGTCGTCCGCGCCGACTTCATAATCCATTTGGAAGGGATGTTTCTTTGTGCCCACCAGAAACGTCTCTTCCCTGTCCAGGACAATCTTGACCGGCACTCCCAACTTGAAGGCTCCCAAGCCCAGAAGGCACCCGAAGCCCGAATCGGTCCTACCGCCGTGGCCCCCTCCCAGAGGCGTCACGACCACTCTCACCTTCTCCACGGGCAGATTCAGGCTCTCAGCGATCTGCTGGCGGGCGTGGAAGGGCCCCTGGGTTGGAAGATAGACTGTGAGGATGCCGTCCTCAAACAGGGCGATCCCCGCATCCGGCTCCAGGTAACCCGGATCAATCGCGCCCGTTTCAAAATGGCCGCTCACAATGTGGCTGCACTTCTTTCTTGCCTCTCCAATATTTCCTATCTCGTGAACGATCTGCTTGCACAGGTTTCCATCTTTGTGGAGCGCGGGGGCGCCTTCGGCTAACGCGTCGGTTACGGAAAATACCCCGGGCAGCTCTTCATACTCGACGTCGATCAGATCGGCCGCCTGCCTCGCCACGTCCATGTTCTCGGCAAAGACAAGGGCGACCGCATCTCCAAGAAAGCGGACACGATCGCTGCAGAGAATAGGATTATCAGCCTTGATGCGCCCGAAACATTTACTCCCCGGAATATCTTCGGACGTCAGAACCGCTCTCACCCCGGGAATTTCTTTGGCCTTCTTTCCGTCTATCTTCCTGATTCGGGCGTGAGGGAATTTGCTCCACAACACTTTTCCGAAGACCATCTTCTCTTTCAGGAGGTCCGCCGCAAATATCGGTTCTCCAAGCACCTTCGCCAAGGAATCGTAATCAGGAATCGACTGGCCTATTCCGGCGTGTATTGTAACGGGCTCCTGAGACACGGGAGCTTTATTGATCTGTAGCTCTTTCGCTGCCAGCTTCACGGCATCGATGATCTTTACATAGCCCGTGCAGCGACACAGGTTATGTTCCAATGCCTTCTGAATCTCCTCGTCATTCGGATTCAGATTTTGATCTAAAAGGGCTTTTGTTGCCATAATCATTCCGGGCGTACAAAAACCACACTGGATTGCCCCGGTTTTGATAAAGGCAGACTGAACCGGATGAAGTTGACCCTCCGAGGCGAGACCCTCGATAGTCTCAATTCTTTTCCCGTCCATTTTCACGAGGCGTACCCGGCAAGCCCGGCGCGCCTTTCCATCAATTATGACCGTGCAGACCCCGCAGTGACCTGTGCCGCATCCATTCTTGGTCCCCATCAGATGTAACGTATCTCGCAGGAAATCGAGAAGAGTCGCTTCCCGGTCCGCATCCGTGGTCACCTGCTTTCCGTTAACAAAAAATCTCATCGCAGTCCCCAATTTTTCCACTTCTTCGTCCAAGCCGGAGGAATAGAAGAATGCTCTTGTAACGAAAGACCTTTTCTTAATACACTCCGCCGGCCTTTGTCAACATCGCAACGTGCTTTGTCGGCCCTTATTGAGGAGTTGGCAGCATTTCAAAAGGCCATATCTTGACTTCTGTGCCCGCCCTGTCACCCATATTCGCGAGGTTGATCGGAATTAGGTATCAATATTAGGTATCAATGCCTTTACGATTATGCCGCTCGCGGAGAGCAGGAGACCGCCAAGACAAAGACGATCAGGAAGGTGATGGTTGTTTGGGGGTATGCTTGATAACTAAGTCTCTATCTGCCTTTGCCGTCCCCTTCTCAGGAATGTCAGATAATAACTCTTAAAAAACAGCCCGTACACGGCAATTGTGACTAAGATTCCCAGCGTGAAGAATGCATACGGTCTTCCCGGCATTACTTTTCGAAGCCCCAGAAGCGCAAGCGCGAGAACACCTCCGGCAATGAGCGAGCGCAGAATTTCTTCTCTTGTTTTTTGTGCAGGCTTATAAGATGTCTTCCTTCTGTAGAGCAGGAAGAGCATGAAGAAATTATAGAAAGAGACGATAGAAGTTGCGAGTGCGACGCCAAGATTCCCGAGAGGTACCATGAGAACGTAAGCCAGAACCGCATTGAGGCCTATGGACGTGAGGCCTATGACAGCCGGGGTTTTCATGTCGTGGCGCGCATTGAAGATGCGCGCAAAGGAGATTGACAGAGCATAAAAGATGAGCCCGACGCTGTATCCTGAAAGGGCCCGATACGTCATCATTGTATCTTTAGTCGCAAAAGCACCCCGTTGGTAGAGCAGCTTGACCAGCACGTCACCCGCAAAGCAAAGAAAAATTGTCGAAGGAATCAGCGTAATGCAGATGAGCACCAGGGAACTGTCCACGTGCGTGTTGATCCCCTGCCAGTCCTCCTCGTGATAGAGCCTCGAAAGCTTCGAGAAGAGCACCGTGTATGTTGGGACTGCAAAGAGACTGAAAGGAAGAATAAAGATGCGGAACGCATAAGCGAGGGATGCGACTTCGCCGGCCGGCAAATAAGAGGCTACGATCCTGCCGATGAAGCTATTGATCGGGACAACGGACGTCGCGATCAACGCGCCGGTAAAGAGCTTCTTTGCCTGATTCAGCGACGGATGGTCAAGCGGGAGCTTCATCTCGTAGCGGATGCCGAGAGCACGCAAGTAAGGTATCTGAAGGAGCACCTGCGCGACAGCCCCCAGCGAAACTCCTACGGCAAGACAGTAAATGCCGATTGTGCCATGCATCGCGAGTGCGGCAAGAATAAAGATAAGGTTCCAGATGATACCCGAGAGTTCGGGTGCCGCAAAGTTCTCCTTCGCATTCAGAAACGCCTTCATCACGGAAAGCATTGCATGAAGCGGGATAACCGGAATCATGATGACAAAGAGGTAACGTGCGACACTTTTGCCTTGCGGTGTAAATCCCGGAGCGATGAGCTGCATAACCGGACCGCTGGCGGCGAAAAGAATGATAGAAACCAGCACCGTGATGATGATGGAAACGTTCATGAAAAGGGAGTAAACCTTCGAGAACTCGTCCCGATCCTCGAGGTATCTGGAGCAGACAGGTATGAGAAAGGCGCTTGTAGCTCCGGAGAAGAAGAGCGTCTGTATCATTTCCGGGAAGTTAAAGGAGATAACAAATGCATCGACAAGGAGCGTCGCTCCGAAGAGATACGCCTGAACCGCCTCTCTGACATAACCGAGCGGCCTGCTCACCAACGTGATTCCCGTAATAACAGAACCTTTACGGATGAGGTAGTCAGTCGAAGACTTCGTCAATAGCGCACTTTCCGGGAGTGTATAAGGTCAACCATTCGACGGCGTACGGCTTACGGCATAAGGCTCGCGGTTCACTGTTCACTTACTGATCACTATTCACTGCTCACGGCTCACTGCGTACGGTTCACGCTTAAATCGTTTCTCTGCCGATATTGTCTCTTCTGACAACTCGCTTAAGCTTCTCGATTGTCTTGCGCTCAATCTGGCGAATGCGCTCGCGAGTGACGCCAAAAAGTTTGCCTATCGCTTCGAGCGTTTGCGGTTCTGCTCCGTCGAGGCCGTATCTCAAGACGATCACTCTCTTCTCGTCGTCGCGCAACCTGTCGAGCCATGAGGCTATATACTCGATCCTCTTTGTCTGTTCCAGCGCAGAGAGCGGCTCATAAGCGCCGAGGTAAGGCGGAACCTGTTCCATGGTAATGCTCTCTTGCTCATCAGCGAGAGCCTCGATTGAATCTGTTTTTGTAACAATAAACATAACGTTTCTTATGAAGGCCACAGGTATGTCCGTACCACGGTGAAGCTCTTCCTCGGTCGGCTCTCTGCCTTCTTTCTCAATATAGTCGTGGATCAGTCTGGATAACTTGCGCATGCGGGTGGAAACATGCACCGGCAGTCTGACTGTGCGCGAATAATTGAGAATGGCTCGTTCGATTGATTCTTTAATCCACCACGTTGCGTAGGTTGAGAACCGGCAGTTCTTGGAGAGGTCAAATTTCTCCACAGCGCGGATCAGGCCTATGTTTCCTTCCTCTATAAGATCGAGCATGGAGACGCCCACCGTTACGTATTTTCTGGCAATCTTGACCACCAGCCTGAGATTCGCTTCGATCATCTTCCGGCGAGCATCGAGGTTTCCCTGCGAGATGCTTTGCGCCAGTTCTTTCTCCTGCTCCTCAGTCATCGTGGATAGTTTACGCAAATCTCGAAGGTAGAGTTTTTCGGCTTCAAACTCGTCAGAGTCGAACCATTCCTCCGGCTCCCTTTCTTCGATCAATCTTTCCACCCGTGCGCCCCTATCAGTTTCACGAACCGCACGCCCCCATAGTTCTCTTCCCGGTACCTGTCCTCCCCTTCCTTAACGTACACCACCAGGTCCTGTTGAAATTCGTCGCCAATAGGGATAACCAGCCGCCCGCCTGTCTCCAGCTGCTTGAGCAGGGGATCGGGCGCTTCCGGTGCGGCAGCCGTGACTATGATGCCGCCGTAGGGACTGTATTCCTTCCATCCTTGTGTTCCATCACCTATATTTATAATCACGTTGCTATATTTCAGGTCGTCGAGGAGTTTGCGTGCTCTTTTTGCGAGTGACGGAATCCGCTCTATCGAGTAGACGTGCTCAGCTATCTCTGCGAGTATAGCCGTCTGGTAGCCCGAGCCTGTTCCTATTTCCAAGACATTCTCGTGACCTGTCAGATGGAGAGCCTCTGTCATGAGCGCCACAATGTAGGGCTGAGAGATGGTCTGCTTCTCACCGATAGGCAATGGATGATCTTCATACGCTTGAGGCCAGAGTGCTTCATCAAGGAAGAGGTGGCGCGGAACTTTGCGGAATGCCTCAAGCACCCTGCGGTCCTGCACATCGCGCCCTTTTATCTGCGACTCAACCATGTGCAGCCGCCGGCTGTCGTACTCGTCACGCATTAAGCCGATAACTCCCTGGCGCGGTTCCTGGCTTCCTCTATAGCTCTTATGAGAATACCCTTGAATCCTTTTTCTTCGAGAGACGAAAGACCCGCAATAGTTGTTCCTCCCGGCGAAGTCACCATCTCTTTCATCAGGGTAGGATGGAGTTTGTCGGCCTCCAGGGTCGCGATGGTGCCTTTAATAGTCTGTATGGCAAGGATGCTTGCCTTGTCTCTGGGCAACCCTATGTTTACACCCGCGTCAATCATGGCTTCGAGGAAGGCCAGCAGAAAGGCGGGCCCACTGCCGCTCAACGCGGTGACCGCATCCATCAAGTCCTCCCGGACATCGACAATCCGGCCGATCGGGGCGAGCAGCTTTTTCGTTTCATTCAGCACTTCTTCAGGCACCAGTTCATTCGAGGTTATGCCAAGGGCCCCTTCGCCGACTTTGACGGCAAGGTTAGGCATAACCCTGATGACCCTTACCGGTCTTTGTACCATCGAGAGGATGGTGGATGTGGTGACGCCGGCCATGATGGAGATCAGTAATTTATCTTTATCGAGGGCAGGAGCGATTGCACCGAGGAGCAGCTTTGCATCTTGAGGTTTCACGGCGATGAGCACGCACTTCACCTTTTGTGCAAGCTCTTTGGCATTGGCGGCGACGCTGATACCATAGCGCTTCGCAACCGCGTCAGCGCGCTCTTTTTTAATTTCGAAACCTAGAAGATCTTTACGATTGAATCCCGTCTTCAGGAGCGCAGCCACGATTGCTTCGCCCATGTTGCCCAAACCCAGTATACCCAGTCGCGCCATAGTCTCCTCCTTCCTCATCTTATAACAAATAGGCCGGTAAAAGTAAACGAACGTTAAGCCTCTTCATCCGATGATGTTGAGTTTCTGCTTCTTGGGTTGTTGGCGCAGTAAAATGACGGTGGCTCCCGGGCCTCCTTCGCGCATGTGTGAGCTCGCGAATGCAATGACCCACCTGCGGTGCATAGCCCTGAGTATCCATTGTTTGAGCTTCCCCTTGAGGACAGGCTCAGATCTCGACTTAAGTCCGCGGCCGTGAATGATCTTGATGCATCGGATGTTTGAGTGGACGGCGTCTTTGATGAAGCTCTGGAACATCTCGTATGCCTCTTCTGTCCGGAGCCCGTGAAGGTCGAGCACCTTCTGGATCGAGTATTCGCCTCCTCTCAGTTTTTCCATGGTGACAGGATTGGTGCCTTCGACGCAACCTTCCATATACTCGGGCAGGTTGGTAACATTGAGCCGGTATTGTTCATCTAAAGCTTCTGCGAGTGCTCTCTGTGCATCGTACCCGGTCGTGTTAGTACGCTGCTCTGACTTGACCTGACCGACCCGCATCTTTACGTGCTCTATTTTCTGAATGTCTCTCATTGCTTCGTCAAAGACAAGGCGTTCGTTCCCGGGCTGTTCCCTGGAGACTCGCACCAGTTTCTCTCTGAGTGCTATATGCTGATCCTTCACGAAATCCGAAAGGTCCTCGAGCAGCCTGTAAATAGAATCCTCATTTTCCATATGACTAAGTTTAAACCGTCAACCGCTGCCACGCAACCGACGCTGCGTGCAGGAGGACCATCATGCCAAAGGCAGCGGTCCTTAAGGCTCGTTAGAGCCGTTCCGCGGCCAGGCCGCGTGTCACTTTGACAATCCGGCCGACGTATACTAGAGTAACGTAAAGTATTCTCCCCGGGGATTTTACCATGGCTCTCATGCAGGAAAATGATCTTATTCTCATCGTACACCAGGGCAACCGGTACCTGAAGAAGCTGGAGCCGAAGAAGATTTTTCATAGCAAGAGAGGCACTCTCGATTACTCGTCCCTCATCGGTCTTCCATTCGGGATCAGTCGCGGGATGTATGACGTTTTTGAACCTACGATCGAGGACATTATCATGTATGGTCTGCGCCGGGAGACTCAGATTGTCTATCCGAAAGACGCCTGCTATATCTGCTTCAAGCTCAATCTGAACCACGGTGACAGAGTGCTGGAGGTTGGTGGGGGCAGCGCCGCGCTCTCCATTCTTTTCTCCCGCGCTGTCGGGCCAACGGGCAGAGTCCTCTCTTTTGAAAAGGAGGAAAGGCATTACAAGAATGGATGCAAGAATATAGAACGCTTTGCAAGCTTTCCCAATATTGATCTGCGACTCGCCGATGTGGCTGAGTGTAACGACGCAGAAGTGGACGCTGCTTTCATAGATGTACGCGAACCGGCGTCCGTTATTGAGAAAGTCTGGGGATCGCTCAAGGAAAGCGGAAGCGTTGGCATCATAGTGCCGACGACAAATCAGGTATCGGATGCATTGCGGGCACTTCAGTCATTATTCGGCGACGTGGAGGTACTGGAGATCTTGCTCAGAAAATATAAGACTGTGGCAGATCGCCTGCGGCCGGATGATCGGATGGTAGCACACACCGGATATCTTATCTTCGGCCGGAAGGTTGCCGGGACTGAAATCACGGCCGAGACTTCTTTGTAAATTCCTTATATTCTTCTTTGTATTTTTCTGCACAGTCCGGGCAGAGGCCATGGCTGAAGACTGCATCAGTATGCTTACTGATATAAGCTTCCAATTGGTTCCAGAAGCCTTCGTCGTCCCTGATTTTCTTGCAAGATGCACAAATGGGTATGAGCCCTTTCAGGGTCTTGATTTCTGCGAGTGCTTCTTGAAGCTCTGAGATCAGCTGTTGCTGCTCTTTTTCTTTCTGCCGTAGCGCATCCTCGGCCCGTTTAATCCGGACCATGGATTGGACGCGCGCAACAAGTTCCTTGTTGGTGATCGGTTTGATGATATAGCCGTCGGCCCCGACGTCGAGCCCTTCAGCCTGGAATTCAGACGATATCTGGACTCCTGATACGAGGATTACGAAAATACCCGGTAAAGACTTATTTGCCTTGATCTGCTTGCAGACTTCGATCCCGGACAGGTCAGGAAGCACGACATCCAGCACGACTATGTCCGGATGATTTGCTTCTACAGCTTCCAGACACTCCTTTCCTGTCGAAGTCTTCAACACTTCGAACCCCGCTCTCTTGAGGACCGCGGCTGTCAGCTCAAGGATTTGAGGATCATCGTCGGTAACCAGTACTTTGGCCGTTTCGTCCATGCTCAATTATTATAGTGGCGCAAACCGTTGCCGTCAATGTTCTGGCTCGTCTCGCTGCAACTCAGGCCTACTGCATCTGTCCTTTCTTGATATGGATTATTGATGTCGTCTTGACTGTGCCATCACGCCAATTTACCTTCAAGATGGAGACCGAGGCGGCAGCGAGGAGCCGACGAGGCGTACCTGGGGTACGTCGAGGAGAGCGACTGGCAGCACACCCACCTGCGGCGGGTACCCGGAAGGTATACACTTGAAGGTAAATTGGCGTTATTCCACGAGGATGATTTGGATGTCCATGACATTCGTCCCTGTCGGGCCTGTTATCAGAAGATCGTTCGTCTTGTGGAAGAAGGTGTAGGAATCATTATCGGCCAAATGTTTTACGGGGTCAATGTTCATACGTTTTGCGCGACCGATCGTCTCTCCGTCAACAATCGCCCCGGCAGCGTCCGTCGGCCCGTCAGTTCCGTCGGTCCCTGCCGATAGCAACGTAATTCCGCTCGTGCCTTCAATCTCCAGAGCAAAGGCGAGGGCAAGCTCCGTGTTCCTGCCGCCCTTTCCGGCGCCTCTTACGGAGACTGTTGTTTCACCTCCCGAGAGCAGACAAAAGGGCCGCGCCAGGTTTGCCGTGCGCGCGTGATGTGCGAGCTTGCGAGCCACCTCTCGTGCTTCACCCTGCAAAGTGGAAGAGAGTATGGAAGTTGGAAACCCCAACTCCTCGGCCTTCTCCTTTGCAGCGCTCAGCGCCATGCTGTTGCTCGCGACAACAATGTTAGACACGTTGCTGAAGATCTCATTCTCCGCGTCCGGGGTCTCCGGGATCTCGCCGCGAACTCCTCTTTCAAGCAATGACAATACTGACTTCGGCGTTTTATCGGTGAGCCCGTGCTTTTCAAGGACCTCGAGCGCGTCGTTGTACGTGGAGGTGTCCGGCGCTGTGGGGCCGGAAGCGATCACATCGAGGGGATCTCCCACCACGTCGGAAACGATGAGAGACGTGATGGATGCCGGATGAGCGATCTCGGCGAGCCGACCTCCTTTCACCATGGAGAGATGCTTTCTCACGGCATTCAATTCGTTGATAGTCGCTCCCGACCGGAGAAGAAGGTCCGTCACGACCTGTTTCTCCCGCAGCGTGATACCTTCGGCCGGGGCGACAAATAAAGCCGACCCGCCACCTGATATCAGACAGAGTATGAGCGTTGTTTCGTCGGCGTCTCGCACGAGTTCAACGATCTTTCGTGTAGCCGCCACGCCGTTATCGTCCGGCACGGGATGGGCCGCCTCAAACGAGACGATCTTCGCCACTCTGGCTGGCGTTCCTGCGTGACCGTACTTTGTGACGATAATACCGGCCCTGATCACATCATGAAGAAGCTGTTCTGAAGCCTCTGCCATACGCGATGAGGCCTTGCCGAAGCCAATAACCAGAAGTTTCGTGAAATCTCCAATTCTGAAAAAGGTGCGCACCTCTTCCAGTTCGGACTGAACGGCCTGGAAGGGGTCGGCCGCGGCGATGGCTGCGAGAAAAATTTCCCGCGCAAGAGTTGCTTCCTTTGTCATAAAGGTCTCCTGGCTGTTTTGTCTAGGTAGTCAATTGTAAGCTTTCTCTATTAAGGCCGCAAGGCGGAATCTGTTGATTGCACGGGGTTATTGATATAATCTGATAGCAGCGAAGGATCGATCGGAACCTATACGGAGGCAGAAAATGAGGCGTGAAGGTCGCGTATGGTATGCACTCTCTATTATAGCGCTGTTCTCTATTTTTCTTTTGTGGGGCTGTGCAAAACCGCCTACAGAGGAGATCGCGAAGGCTGAGAAGACCCTGGAGGATGCCAGGACAAAGGAAGCCGATATTTACATGGAAGATGGATTCAAGAAGGCCGAAGCAGCGCTCAGGAAGGCAAAAGATCTGCTGGCGCAGAAAGAATATAAGAGCGCCAAGACTGCGGCTGAGGAGGCTTCATCGGGGGCGCAACTCCTTTCTTCGCAGGTGGATGCAGCGAAGGCGAAGATGAAGGCTGATGCGGAGCAGATTCTCCAGGAGGTGAAGCAGCAGACAAATGAATTGAAAGCAATAGTTGCCGATGCCGTCAAGAAAAAGCTTCCGATAGACCGTGAAGAGGCCCAGAACTTAATCGGGAAAAATGAGGTTGACGCCATCAATGTGAAAGTACGGCTTGAAACGGGAAAGATTCGTCAGGGGTATGATGACGTGAAACTTATGAAGTCCCAGACTGCTGCACTGAAAGAGAAACTAACGGCAGCGCTGCCGCCTGGCCCGGAGAAAAAGTAGGGAGCTCACAACGTTGATAACGAGATATCTTCACCCCGTTGGGATTCCGCTCGCTGTAGCCATCCTGACTGTGCTGGCCCTTTTTCTTTTTCGAGGGATCGCATTCAAGGTTTTGAGGAAGTATGCACAGCGGTCCGGTGCGGTGATAAGAATAGATCACCTTCTCATCGAGCCGCTGAGTTCGCCTTCCTTCTTCTGGTGCATTGCCATCGGTCTTCATGTGGGAGTCTCGGTTTCGGATCTCCCGGACAAGTACGCCCTGTTTTTCAATAACGCTATAGACATCATCGTTATTTTCTCTATCACTCTGGCCGCAGCCAATGTCTGCGGCAACCTCCTCAAGAGTTATATCCAGGCGACCCATATTCCAGTCCCTCCCACGGGTCTGATTTACGGCGTGTTGAAGGGATTGATCTTTCTGATGGGCGTGCTTGTCATGCTTCATACACTTGGCATATCTATTCTGCCCCTTGTCACCACCCTCGGTATCGGCGGGCTGGCCGTGGCTCTGGCCCTGCAGGACACTCTGGCAAATCTTTTCTCCGGGATACAGATGCTGTTGGAGAAATCGGTACGAGTCGGCGACTATATAAAAGTGGAGACAGGCGAACAGGGATATGTGGAGGATATAACCTGGAGAAGCACCAGGCTGAGGCTTGCTCCTGACAATATAATTATCATTCCCAACAGCAAGATGGCAAAGAGCGCCGTGACGAACTATTCTCAGCCCGACAAAAATATATCTGTTTCCATCGTAGTCCGCGTGGGCTACGAATCGGATCCCGATAAGGTGGAGGATGTGCTCCTCGATGAGGCAAAAAAGGCAGTGGGACAGGTTCCCGGTTTGTTGGCAGAGCCTGGGCCTATTGTCCGGTTGGCTCCGGGCTTCGGGGACTGGGGACTTGAATTTACCGTCATCTGCCAGGTGGGATCATTTGGTGAACAGTTCTTGGTTCAGCATGAACTGAGAAAGAGGATTTTCAAGCGGCTCAAGCAGGAGAACATCTCCATTCCTGTCATAGAACGAACCGCTTCCCAGGCAAAGGGGAAGGCCTGAAGAGGCAAGCTGTTGCTGTCGCCGTTGCAGATCAGGATGTGATGGGAGGCCATGCAAGAAAGTAAATTTCAGCTCGTGACACTTTCAGCACTTGTCCTGCTGCTTGGATACGTCACGTATCTGATATTCCGGCCCTTCTTTGTGCCTATCGGATGGGCCATCGTGTTTGCGATTGTCCTTTACCCGATTCACAATTTCTTCCTGCGGTATCTCAAGGTGGGGAGCCTCTCGGCTGTTCTCATACTCGTTCTGATCCTCATCATAACGCTCGGCCCGCTCTCCTACGTGTCGTATCAACTCGCCATGGAACTCCAGAACGTCCCCTTTGAACACGCGACAGAGGAGATTGTCGGTCTTTCCAGGCACCCGATGATCCAGCCGCCGCTGGAACGGATACTTTCTGTTTTCAGCATAACAGAGGCGGAGTTCAGGGTCTCTATCGTTGCCAATCTCACGAAACTCGGAAAGGATCTTCTCAGCCTCGCGGGGGGCAGGATAGGAGATGTCATCACCGGTGCGTTCGATTTTGTTCTGATGGCCTTCACCCTCTTTTTCCTCCTCAAGGACGGGCCGAAGTTCATCGAAAAAATTCGCGACTACATGCCGTTTCCGGAACACGAAAAGAAGCAGCTCACCCAACAGATGCAAGATGTTATCGTATCGACTATTTACGGCGGTGTGGTGGTTGCCTTAGCCCAGGGAGCTTATCGGTGTGATAGCATTCGCTCTGGTCGGCATCAGAGCCCCTGTACTCTGGGGAATGGCAATGTCGATCACCTCTTTTATTCCGATTGTCGGTTGCGCAATGGTATGGGTACCCGCCACCTTCTATCTGTTCGTCAAGGGACTCGTCACTCAGTCAATCATCCTCGCTGCAATCGGTGTCTTCGCTATAAGCGTGGTAGACAATGTCCTGAGACCCATCATCATCAGGGGCAGGGTGAGTATGCCCCTTGTGCTTGTCTTCTTCAGCGTATTCGGCGGGATCCAGGTGTTCGGCCTTCTCGGTCTTGTCTTTGGCCCTCTGGTGGTGGCGATATTCGTATCGGTGGTGGGCTTCATCCGCACCCGCGCATGATGGCGATCTGCCTTCAAGCGTATACCTTCGTTGTCCTTCGGCCTGTTCTTACTCGACGTACCCTGGGTACGCCTCCGTAGTCCAGGCCTCGGCACGCCTCGGTCTCCATCTTGAATGCAGATCGCTACAGGAAACAGGAAAGAATATAGCAGGTCAAGGTTAAGGTTAAGAAGGGTGACAGGTTTTCCTCAACCTCAACCTTAACCTGTTTTCGTAACGTAGGCTTGCATTCTCGGTCGTCACGACATAGAATATGAGCCTGAATAAAATCCAAAGGAGCGTGTATGAACATACGATCAGTTACACTGGCTGTGGCCTTGTTCTTCCTGGCATCGAGTGCCTACGCCGCAGAAGAGACGACCCTGAAAACCCAGAAAGATAAGCTGAGCTACATTATCGGCGTTCAGATCGGCAATGATCTGAAGAGCCAGGCGATCGACGTCGATCCTACGATTGTGAATAAGGGTCTGCAGGATGCAATGACCGGGAAAAAGCTTCTGATCGGCGATCAGGAAGCCAAAGATATCATAGCAGGGTTTCAAAAGGAGAGAGCCGCAAAGATTGCCGAAGAGAAGAAAACGGCCGGTGAAAAAAATAAAAAAGAGGGAGCCGCGTTTCTCGCTGAGAACAAGAAGAAGCAAGGCGTAAAAACGCTGCCCAGCGGCTTGCAGTACAAAGTGATCAAGGAAGGCACCGGCAAGACACCGAAGGCAACCGACACGGTGGTTACCCAGTACAAGGGTACGCTTGTCAATGGTACGGAGTTCGACAGCTCATACAAAAGAAACGAACCCGCCACATTCCCCGTTAACGGGGTCATAAAAGGCTGGACAGAAGCCCTGCAGCTCATGAAAGAAGGCTCCAAGTGGCAGATCGTTGTGCCGCCGGAGCTTGCTTACGGAGAACAGGGTGCCGGGCCCATCGGTCCGAACGCCACCTTAATTTTCGAAATAGAGCTGGTGTCCGTAAAATAATGGTCAGAACCGTGCTTGGTTCTTCGTTCCCAAGGAACTGAGCGCAAAGCGCGGAGTCAATCTGTGGCTGACGAGGACCTTTCCCGTCTAAGAATAGAGAAATCCAAAGGCACTTCTTCTCCCGCAAGGAAGCGCAAGGTGTGGCGCTATGTTGCGGGAGTTTTCGTTCTGCTTCTTTTGATCCTGCTCTATGCAACAGGTCTACTCCGACCCGCGACTGAAGTGCGCCTCGGCAGCGTAGTGCAGCTCTACCCATCTGCGGGACTCACACTGCTGAATGCCAGCGGCTATGTTGTGGCGCAGCGTAAATCGGCGCTTGCATCGAAGGTGACGGGCCGTCTCGTCTGGCTCGGCGTGGAGGAGGGCAGCAGGATAAAAAAAGGCGATGTGATTGCGCGGCTTGAAAGCGAGGATGTCGAGGCGGCGGAGCGACAGGCCCGTGGGAATCTCAATAATGCCCGGGCGAATCTCGATTCCGCCAAGGCAGAACTGAGCGACGCGACTCTGGCATTGAAGCGCAACAAGGAGCTCGTAGCGAAAGGTCTCATCGCCCAAGCCGATTACGACACTGTTTTCGCCCGATACCAGAAGGCTCTCGCAGGTGTCGCCGCTGGAGAGGCGGCAGAAAAGGCAGTGAGCGCCGCGCTGGAAGCGACACGCGTTTCGATCGCATATACGCAGATCCGCGCGCCTTTCGACGCCGTAGTCCTGACGAAGAACGCCGACGTGGGCGACATAGTGACCCCTATTGGTGCTGCTGCCAACGCCAAATCTGCCGTTGTCACCATTGCAGATATGGATTCGTTACTCGTGGAGGCAGATGTGTCCGAATCGAACCTGGAAAAGGTAAAGCCCGGTCAGCCCTGCGAAATACAGATGGATGCCTTGCCGGAGACACGCTTCCGCGGAGAGGTGCACATGATCGTGCCGACCGCAGATCGCTCGAAGGCGACCGTGCTCGTAAAGGTGCGTTTCCTCGATAAGGATGAGCGCGTCCTGCCCGAGATGAGCGCCAAGGTCGCCTTCTTGTCAAGGCCTGTCACCAAGAGCGAGGAGAGGCCGCGCACAGCAGTGAGCAAGTCGGCCATTGTCCGGAAGCACGGTGGAGACGTTCTGTATGTGGTTAATAACAACAAAGTCTCGGAAAGGCCGGTGCGTCTTGGTGGGACCATCGGCGACATGGCGGAAGTGCTCGAAGGCGCGAACGTGGGGGAGAGGGTCGTGCTCAACCCGCCTGCCTCGCTGCACAACGGCATGACCGTTAAGATCGCGGAAAAGTAGCTTGCAACGCAACCAGCCTATCGTTGAAATCAACCATGTGACCAAGGCATATGCGAGAGGCAGCCGCAGAGTGCCGGTGCTCGTGGACATAACGTTTGACATCGACGAAGGAGAATTTCTCGCGCTCATGGGCCCTTCCGGCTCAGGCAAGAGCACGCTTCTAAATCTCATCGCCGGCATCGATAAAGCAGACAGCGGCAGCATCCTCGTGGGAGGTGTCGATATCACGAAGCTCTCGGAAACAGAGCTTGCCTCCTGGAGAGCGATGCATGTGGGATTTATTTTCCAGTTCTACAACCTCATACCGGTGCTCACAGCGTTCGAGAACGTGGAGCTTCCGTTGCTGCTGACGAATCTCTCCCGCAAAGAGCGAAGGGAACATGCAGAACTGGCGCTCGGAATCGTCAACCTTGCCGACCGCATGGAGCACCGGCCTTCCCAGCTTTCGGGTGGTGAGCAGCAGCGCGTGGCCATTGCGAGGGCCGTCGTGACAGACCCCGAGATACTCGTAGCCGACGAGCCCACGGGCGATCTTGACCGCGCGTCTGCTGAGGAAGTGCTTACCCTCATGGACAGGCTCAGTCGCGAGTCAGGCAAGACCATCATCATGGTCACGCACGATCCGAAGGCAGCAGAGCGCGCGCATATCATACGGCGGCTGGAAAAAGGTTTTTTGAGCGATGTTCATCCTCAAGCTGCTCCTTAAAAATGCTTTTCGTCACAAGCTGCGTACGGGCCTGACGATTCTCGGCATCACTATCGCGGTTCTCGCTTTCGGACTTCTGCGGACTGTCATCACCACATGGTACATGGGTGTTGAAGCATCGTCGGCAAACAGGCTCTGGACCAGAAACGCAATCTCGCTGATCTTCCCCCTTCCCATTTCGTACGAGGAAAAGATCCGCCAGGTAGAAGGAGTAAAGTTCGTTTCCCACTTCACCTGGTTCGGAGGCCTTTACATTGACGAGAAGAATTTCTTTGCCAATTTCGCGGTAGACCCGCGAACCTACATGGATGCTATGCCCGAGTATAACTTTCCGCCGGACGAGCGCGCCGCATTCCTGCGTGACCGCAAGGGCGCTGTGGCAGGAAGAAAACTGGCCAACCGCTACGGATGGAAGATCGGAGAGCCGATCATTCTTAAAGGCACCATCTATCCGGGAAACTGGGAATTTGTGCTTCGCGGTATCTATCGCGGCACGCGCAGAGATGCTGACGAGACGGTATTCTTCTTTCACTGGGATTATCTCAACGAGACACTCAGGAAGGTAGCGCCAGCGAGGGCCGACCAGGTGGGAGCGTTCATAGAGGTGGTGAAAGATCCCAATGCCGCAGCAGATGTGGCCGCCCGCATTGACGCCATGTTCAAGAACTCTCTTGCCGAGACGCTCACCGAGACGGAGAAATCCTTCGTGCTCGGCTTCATCTCCATGAGCGAGACCATCATTACAGCCATCCAGCTTATCTCACTGGTCGTGATCGCCATCATACTCGCCGTTGTGGGTAATACCATGGCAATGACGGCGCGGGAAAGAATCGGAGAGTATGCTGTCTTGAAGACGCTTGGCTTCGGTGGATGGCGCATCGCTACGCTCATTTTCGGTGAGTCACTTGTGATTACGCTGTCCGGCGCTTTTCTCGGAATAATTCTCAGCTTCCCGGCCGCGAGTGCGTTCGGCAAGGCCCTGGAACAGTATTTTCCCGCCTTCAACGTAACTGCAAAGACGATCTATCTCGACATCGGGGCGTCTCTTATTGTCGGTCTTGTCGCCGCGATAATTCCCACGTTTCGAGCCGTGAAAACACCGATCGCGGATGGCCTGAGGAGGATCGGCTAAATGGCCGTGCCAATGTCATACAGCGTCCGTAACCTGTGGACGAGGCGCCTCACTACCGTACTCACAGTCTCAGGCATGGCGCTGGTCGTCTTTGTTTTCGCATCGATCCTCATGCTTGCCCAGGGCCTGCAGACTACGCTCGTAGAAACAGGCTCCTATGACAATGCGATCGCCATTCGCAAGGGCTCGGGCACTGAGGTGCAGAGTGGCATCGACCGCTCGCAGGCATCGATCCTTGAGACAGTGCCGGAGATAGCGACAGGACCGGACGGGCAGAAACTTGTCGCAAAAGAGGTTGTGGTGCTGATAACGCTTCCCAAGAGAGGAAGCGACAAGCCCTCGAATGTCACGATACGCGGTGTGAGCGCAGCCTCGCTGGCTTTGAGGCCTCAGGTGCGGATCATAGAGGGACGCATGCCGCGACCCGGCTCGTCGGAGATCATAGCAGGGCAGAGTATGACAAAGCGGTTCAAAGCGGGTAGCATAGGCGAAACGATCCGCTTCGGCATGCGCGATTGGACCGTTGTCGGCATCTTCGATGCGGGTAATACCGGATACAGCTCAGAGTTGTGGGGAGACGTGGACCAGCTCATGCAGGCATTCCGCAGGCCGGTCTATTCATCAGTGCTTTTCAAATTGTATGATGCCTCTCTTTTCGATCAGGTCAAAGCGCGCCTCGAAAAGGATCCGCGGCTCACCGTGGAAGTGAAGCGCGAGAACAGATACTACCTCGACCAGTCTGAGATGATGGCCAAGTTCCTGCGCATCCTCGGCATCTCTCTCACGGTAATATTTTCGCTTGGCGCCATCATCGGCGCTATGATCACCATGTATGCTGCGGTAGCCACGCGCACAACGGAGATCGGGACCATGCGCGCTCTGGGCTTCCCGCGGCGGAGCATACTGGGTGCGTTTCTTTTTGAAGCGCTGTTGCTCGGGCTGCTCGGTGGAGTATCCGGCCTCGCCTTTGCTTCGCTGATGCAGTTCATTACGGTCTCCACGGTAAACTTCCAGACATTCTCAGAGCTGGCCTTTAGATTTACGCTGACGCTGAGGATCGCGCTGAGCGCGATAGGATTCGCGGTGATAATGGGGTTTGTCGGGGGTTTCTTGCCGGCGTTGCGGGCGGCACGGATGAATATAGTGGAGGCTCTCCGGTCGGCCTAGGGCATCGAGTATAGAGGTCATCTACTTTGTCGCCTGCGGCCTGCGTCGCTCCAACGTACCCTAGGTACGCCTCCGCTCCACATGCCTTGAGCTTCGCGTAGCTGAGCCTCCCTACTTGATGCCCAAAGCTGCGGCGAGTTAAATCCATCTGCTTTGTCGGCCATCGCCGCGTCCGTCCTCAACGTACCCCAAGGTACGCCTTCGTCCGCCACGGCTCGGACCTTCGCGCCCCTGGAGCCTTTTCCTCGTCGCCGAGCTATCCGGAGTTGGATGCTGCTGTGGGTCGCACGAGGTCCATCCACTTACTGACCTCCTCAACGTACCCCAAGATACGCCTGCGTAGCCCAGCCCTCGGATCGCCTCGGTATCCATCGAAATTCAACCCGGCAGAGAAGTGAGGGGATCGTACAACAAACAACACCTGTTAATTGACAGCGCAACCATGGCTCGTATAATGGTGAAAGAACATGATCTACAGCCGCGTCCTGAATAGATCGGGGATGGGCGTGAGAAGCCCTCTGGAGGGTAGAATGAGCCATAGTGGCGCGTCGTATATCCCGGCTATATCGGGGGATATACGCCACCACAGAAGAAATATTGGGATATACAGCAGCAGAGGCGTATACTTAATTGTTGGGGGCCACTAGCCTTTCTAACGCCAGTGCTTTTGCGATAAAGCTGACTATTTCATGAAGAACTATGTCACGGTCATCTAGACATAAGAGCGCAACCAGACGGAAGGCTGGAAGGGAGACCCACGCCAGAGACGTGAACAATCAGCAAGAAGAAAAGGGTTGGAAAGATGTTCTGCTCTTCGTAATCCCTTTAGCTATTGGCCTTGTCTCGACCTTTATCAGTATCTCGTACGCTATTTATAAAGTCTTCGCTCTCTGGGCTGGTGTTGGTGCCGTTGTTGCGTTCCTCCTTTTTGTTTTGTTCTTAACGGAGTGGTATATCTGGCGTGAGAAGAAAGAACGAAGGAAGCCGCGAATCGCATTTGTCGCGCTTTCGGCAGTGGTTGTTGTCTCGGGTTTCATCTGGCAATCGTGGATGGATAATCCCCCGCCGCCGCGCCCTCCATGGCTTGCTTTTACGGATGACCAAAAACGTGGGTTTATTGCGGTGCTGGCGTCACAGACCGAGACACGTGAACGAATCAGGATTGGTTGTCCTTTGGGGAATGAGGAGATTTGTGTATCAACCACCCCTTTTATTGCATTCTTCAAACGCGGACACTTTGTGGTAGAAAACGATAGAGTAGATCGTATTATACCAGGCAAGCCCATAGCCGGAGTCGTCCTTTTCAAATACGGCCACGCTGATAAATTTGACCCTCAAGATCCTGACCAAGGGAAGTGGGTGCAGTATTCTAAGAGTCTACAGACAGTAGAAAAGGCATTTGCCGGCGTCGGAATAAAGACGACAAGAGTAGCGGATGAAGGACTTCCGCAAGACGTAATTGGAGTTTTCTTCGGACTAGAACCTAAGCCATGAACGAAAGAAATAGAGGCACATGCGATATAAATAAAAGAAATGATTCCCCAACCAGTCATTGGAGGCAATTGGCGGGAAAGGGCGCCCGCCTCTGGCTCAATTCTTCGTTAAGCGATATGTGAGAGGGGCGAATTCAACATCAAAGTGCACCATAGGTGATCAATAAAGCAAAGGACATGACGGGATTTTCTGGTAGAGTGAAGTACCACCAACGCTCGTTCCGGAAAGGAGCCCACCATGCCCTATCATCATTTTACCACAGAAGAGCGTTACCTCATTGCTCATATGCATATCGCGGAGTTTTCCCTCAGGGAGATCGGCCGCCGACTCGGCAGACACCATGTGAGCATCAGCCGGGAGATCAGGCGCAACCGGCCGACCTATGCGGATGATGCCGTCTACTGGTACGATGCTGCCGAGTATTTCGAGAAAGAAAGACGCCATAAGGCCAGACACAAAAAGAGACAACATGGGCGACTTGTTGCCTACGTGACCTCGAAGCTCATGATCGATTGGTCGCCTGAAACCATAGCAGGTCGCCTGCGGGTGGCCTATCCCGATGATGACCAGATGCGTGTCAGCCACGAAACCATCTACCATTGGATCTATCGGGATTCTCGTAACAAGGGCAATCTCCACCGCCATCTCCGCCGACGTCATAAGTATCGCAGGCGACAGAAGCGCTATGGATCCGGCAGGCGCTTTATTCCAGACCGTGTCTCTATTGATCTTCGTCCCGCTCTTGTCGCTACACGGGAGCGCTTCGGGGACCGGGAAGGCGATACCCTGGAAGGCGGGAAAGGACAAGGTGCAGTGGCCACCCACGTGGAACGCAAGTCCCGCTATCTGCTCGTAGCAAAGCTCACCGACAAAAAAGCCGCAACCATGACCGCACGGAGTATACAGTGCTTCCGGAACATACCGCGCAGACTGCGCCATACCCTGACGGTTGATAACGGCAAAGAGTTCTCGCAATTCAAAGAGATCGAAGCGAATACGGGACTTGCGGTTTACTTTGCCGATCCTTATGCTGCCTGGCAGCGTGGCACCAATGAGAATACCAACGGTCTGCTTCGGTACTACTTCCCGAAAGGAACTGATTTCCGCAACATCCCCGAAAAAGAAGTTGCATTAGTGGTCAAAAAGCTCAATACTAGACCCAGGAAGTGCCTCAACTACCAGTAACCTCATCAGGAGACGACTGTCCTGGGTCTCAGGGAAAGCATCATAAAACGCGGATGGATGACGAAGGATGAAATGAGGATAGTTGCGCAATGGAAAGCGCCTCGCAGTGCCGGACATGTGGAAAACAACTCGGAAGAGTACGTCAAAGAGATTACGGCGTTTGCTCTTGGCGCCACAACCGAGCGGGCTCGTATCGAAGTCCTGACCCCCTCGACGGTGTCCGTTGGCCCACGGCGTCTGTGATTTTGCATTTCTTCCACAAGGAACCTTATCCTATCATGGACTTCCGGGCACTATGGTCCGTGTCTCTCGACGTACCAGTTCAGTACTCTTTTGATTTCTGGTGGCCCTACGTTGAGTTTTGTCGGCGTTTGTCGAAAGGCACTCGTGTAGATATCAGAAGGTTGGACCGAGCGCTATGGCAGTACTCAAAGGAGAAGCAAAAGGACGCATAACTTGATGGAGCCAACTCCTTACAGTCGCGGCTCATCATGTTCGGTGAAGGCAAAAGAGGATGGCACTGAAGACTAATCGGAAATCGAGTCATCATACATGGTCGGATGTGAAGGCGGCACTGAGCCGACATTGACGAGAAGGGGTTGGTAGGCTTAATCTCGGATCTTTACCGGTTATCCAAAGAGAACCAGGCGTTTCTCCACGCTAGGTTTGGTGTCGGCGATGATGCGCTCCGCCCTTACAAGACAACGATTAATGCCTGTATGTATCCGAACATCTATACGAACAAACCAGTCCAGATCTCGAAAGCTAAGAAAGCCATAAGTGCTTACTCGAAAGCAATAGGAGACTCTCACGGCGAAGCGGAATTGATGATCTTTTTTGTAGAGTGCGGCAACAACTACACTCTGGATCTTGGTGACATAGATGCGGCCTTCTACGACGCCCTCAACCGAATGTATCGGCGAGCCATAGGCAAAGTCCTCAGCCTTCCGGAAGAGCAACAGGGCGAATTCCAAGGCAGGCTGGAAGCAATCATGACTTCATCTTCAAACATTGGATGGGGCTATCACGACATGCTCTGCGATGACTATTATGAGGCGTTTCCCGATGAGTGACCGAACCAGCCGCTACAGCCAATCGGCCATAGAGCGGCCTCTGGCTGAGCTTTTTGTTAGGGCCTGTATAAGTGGCCTCCGGAAGGATTCTTTGGCCAGATGCGCAAGAAAGTGGTCTCAGAGAATGGGCTACAATCGGGACCTTGCGCCTGAGAGGAGGGTCAGATGACCCCGGAAAACCACCCCATAATCGCGCCAGAACACAGCGAGGGGAGTTTTTTACAGGCGCGTCTATGTCGTTTGTGTCTTTCAACGAGACCTGATAGAGTTGAATTCAATCACGGGGGCGATCATGGGTTTCTTTGATGATGACGTGGAAAGACTCTATCTTGGCTGGGGAGGCAACTATGCTCATCCCGATTCACCGAATGGAGGTGGCGGCCCGGGTGTGTTTAGACAAGTAGGGCCACTAGGAGCAGGCAATGCAGTATTCTCAAGGCTGCCACACGCCTGATTCGCCAGCCGCTATGGGGATTACTCCGCAAGACATAACCATAGCGTTGAATGCAGCCAAATCGACGTCAACGAAATCTGACGTTAAGAAGACGAGGATTGGTGAAAATCGAGCCTATCTAAAAGACGCTAATGTGAAGGCTTTCCTGGGTACTATAGGGACTGCTGAAGGTGGCGACTACAATTTGAAATTTGGCGGAGTGAAAGGAAAAAAGGATGACAAATGGCAGTTCACCGACTTTACTACTCATCCAGGACCAGGCAGTGATGGCAAAACAACTGCTGCGGGTATGTATCAGATAAATAGGGCAACGTGGAAAGAAATGGGAGATAAGATGGGCTTAACGGATTTTACCGCCGAAACCCAAGACTTATTGGGCATAGAGATACTAAGAACCATGAAAGCGATAGACAGCATAAAGCACGGCGACATAGATGGCGCTCTAGCTTTGGCTTCTCACAGGTGGGCTGCGTTGCCACAAGGAAAAGATAAACCTAACCGTTACCCTGGTCAGCCTTATATGAAATACGATGACTTTATCAGAACCTATAAGGCCAACGGAGGTAGTGTCAAATGAGCGGATCGACAAAGAAAGCGATCTGTCTCCTCATTTTGGTTTTGATAGCTTTCCCTGCCGTGAGCTATTCTCAAGAGCTAAGAAAGGGGATGAGATTTCTTACCGCCCGCAAATCGCTTATAAAATCAAAATGGCAACCAGTTAATGTTCATAAAGGCAAGGATTACACCTTCATAGGCGTAGAAAACGAACTTATTAAGGCACATATCGAGGAGGTTGAAAATTGTGCCATCGATAAAGCGATCTGCCAGTTTAATTACAGAAAACAGAATAAATGTCTTCGGCTCTTTACACAAGGCGAGAGAATAGAAGACATGCGTGTTTACCATTGGACTGATGAATGTCCCGACTCATAAGCTGGGCTGAGCCTGCGAATCCGAGCGAAGTTGACCACAAAAGCCTAACCCTACGAGAGCCGGGGTCAGCCCTTACAGTCGACAAGGCAAAAAGCGAGAAGCGTAGCCCAACAAAACGTTCCAGCCGGCCTCGTACCTCGGCAGCTCAACTCGTCGTTCGGCATCAAGAGAACTAAGTCATCGGGGCCTCATGTAGTGCAGGGGTGAAAACATGTGGAACTATAGAGTAGTCCGGAAGAAAAATGTTAGCACCGGCGCTGTACGCAAGAAGGAGAGCGTAAGCTACACCTACGCTATACATGAAGCGTATTACGACCGCAACGGACACGTCGGGGCAATTACCCAAGACCCGGTACAGCCCTTTGGAGAAAACATAGAAGAGCTACGGCATGCCTGGGTAGTGATGGCAGAGGCATTTGGCTTGCCAATCCTCGATCACGACAACATTCCAGAACCAGGATACGAAAGGAAAGAAGACCCGATAGCATCGGTGCTCGATGAAAGGCTCAAGGAAATGGAAGCCGGTAATGTTAAGGGAATTCCATGGGAGGAAGTGAGAAGGGACTTGGAGGCGAAATGCGGTCCCTTTGATGAAGAAGCGTATGACAAAGAACTTGAAGAAGAGCGGGCGGAGAAGGAGAAGACGCATGGTGAAATCTTCATCGGCACGTCGACATTTGAGGAACTCATCAACAAAATCTACTCCGATTACCGAGAATATCTAAAGCGGGATAGGATTGAAAATCCTTGGAAGTACAAAGCAATGACCAAAGGCGTTCCACCGGATCGGCGGAGAAAGGCGCCCACCTCCCGGTGAAACTCGGCGTTACTCATGGAATCCAGAGGTTGTTCGTATGACGATGGTATGATATAATGTCATACTATTGTCAGGAGGGCGAGAAGATGGCTAAGGAAAAAATAGCAATTACATTGGATAAGGAATTCATTGGCGAATTAGATGGGTTGGTCAGAAGGCACGTTTATCAAAACCGCAGTCAGGTCATCCAAGAAGCGGTTAGTGAAAAGCTACTACGCCTGAAACGAAGCCGGTTAGCGATTGAATGCGCCAAGCTCGACCGCGTAGCTGAGAAAGCTATGGCTGAGGAGGGACTGAGCGAGGACGTGAGCCAATGACCCGAATACTGAGAGGGGAGGTTCGGTGGGCTGATTTGAACCCCACGCGGGGCAGGAAGCAAGCGGGCCTTCGTCCCGTTTTGATCCTGAGTCACGACATTTTTGATGAGCGGTCCGGAACGGTCATAGCTGTCGCAATCACAAGCCAGCCTCAAAGAGCGGGATTCCCTTTAACACTTGAGCTCAAAACCGGCAAACTGCCAAAACAGTCCTGGATTAAGATCAGTCAAATTCGGACTCTCTCTGTGGAGAGAATCGGAAAGCTCTTGGGCAAGGCTACTCAAGAAGAAATGATTCGAATAGTTGAGGGTCTAAACGAGATCATTGCGTAACCAGTGCGCGCAGCGGATCGGTGGGGAAAGGCGCCCACCTCCCGCTGACGCCTAGTGTGGGAGTGAGGGACGCCCATTAAATTATCAAATTCACAACAGGGACTAAGGCTAAGACCTTGGGGTTGAAAGAAAAAGATCGCCCAACTATGGCTTGCAGCGGATCACGCATCACGCACCGCCTCCGCTGAAGCCCATGTTGGCAGTACGCAAAGAAGGAGTGAATTATGCCAGAGATTTGCAGATTCTTTGGGATTATAATTAGAATGTTCTTTGACGAACATGATCCGCCTCACTTTCATGCTGAGTATCAGGGTAATAAGGCGGTTTTTGATTTCAACGGCAATGTCATGAAAGGAACTTTGAATTCTAAGACGGCAACCAAGCTCGTGAGGGAGTGGATAGATCTAAGCTTAGATGCGCTAAGAGAGGATTGGGAACTCGCGAGAGCTGGAAAAGAAGTAAAGAAGATTGCTCCTTTGGAGTGAGGTGCGCCATGTGGAACATGAATGACGTGGTAAAGATAGAGTACAGAGGTGGATTTGTCTTTCGTATTGTGTTTGACGACGGCAAAAGCGGGGATGTAGATTTCGCAGAGTATATTGGAAGAGGACCGGTCTTTGAGCCTTTACGCGATACGTCTTTTTTCAAGAAAGCAAGAATAGAGGGTGGAACCATTTCCTGGCCGAACGGCGCGGACGTAGCTCCAGAAACATTGTACGACAAAGTGACCTGCCAACAAGGCGCTGCAGCGGTTCGGTGGAAAAGGCCCCCACCTCCCGCTGAGCTTTCCGTTAGCCCGCACATATGCAACGCACTGAAAGTGTGCGATAATATATAGGTAAACGGAAGTAAGGGATTATGAAGATTAGAGACGTAATGAGATAATCGAAAAGGACGGCTGGCACAAGATATACCAGAAAGGAAGCCACAGGCAGTATAAGCACCCGGAGAAGAAGGGCCGAGTTACGATCGCTGGGCATCCGGGCGATGACCTCGGTCCGAGGACGCTCGACAGCGTGTTCAAACAGGCCGGAATAAAGAAACCGAAACAGAGATAAGGAGTAAATACGATGCGAAGGTTCTTGATAGTCATTGAAAAGGCAGACGGAAACTATTCAGCTTATTCCCCTGACGTTGCCGGTTGTGTCGCAACCGGAAAAAACAGGGAGCAGGCCGCAAGGAATATGCATGAGGCCATTGAATTACACGTCAGGGGCTTGAAAGAAGATCATCTACCTATTCCAAAGTCACGTGCCAGTGCAGAATATATTGCAGTCATGGGCTAAGGAGCAATTTATGAAGGCTTTGACCGCAATTCTGATTATCGCGCTGTCTTTCGTGAGCTTTGCTGCGAGAGCAGATGAGGCTTCGCAGAGAGCAACCGCGGAAGAATTACTGGAAGTCATGAAAGCTGACCAGATGAGGAAGCCGCTTCTCAATCAGGTGCGGACAGCGCTGGAACAACAATTCGTGCAAATGGGCGCGACCGATGATATGAGGCCTATACTCAAGAAATATACCGATCGACTCTTCGGTGTAATAGAAGAAAGGCTCAACTCGCAGGCTATGAAGGAAAACATTATCTCTGTCTATATACAAACATTTTCAGAGGATGAGTTGAGGGGCATGGTCACATTCTACAGAAGTCCGCTTGGCCAGGCTGTTATCAATAAAATGCCGATTGCCATGCAAAGAACAATGGAAATACAGCAAAAGAACATGCCGCAGTTTCTCGAAAAGGTGAAACAGATCTCGGAGGAGTTCGCACAAGAGATTAAGGCTGAAATGGAAAAGAAGAAATCAGAGCAGAACCAGAGACCTGAAAAGGCTCCTGCAAAGAGAGAGTCCGGAAATTAAACAACGGCTTGCAGCGATCCTCAATGGCTGAAGAGGTCATTCTTCATGTGTGGTGCGTGAAACTTTAGCGGCGTTTCGCTCCGCGCCCCTTTTTCGCAAATACCACGTCATCCAGATGAGTGCGCCGGCAACCAGCACAGCCAGCAGCACCTGCCGTTCATACCTTTTGACGTCCACAAGAAGCGCTTGGAGAATCGTACCCAGGAGAAAGCCGAATCCACCCGTCACCAGCGACCAGGCGAGCGCGCTGATGGCGTCAAAAAGGATGAAGGTCACGGTTCGGACCTCGCTCACCCCGATAGCGAAAGGCGCAATCGATCTGAGTCCATAAATAAACCTGAAACCGACTATGACAGGACGATGATGTCGCTGCAGAAGAGACTCCATCTTGTCCAGCCTCATTTGCCAGATTGGCTTGTCTTTAAGAAAGTTCCTTCCCTTCTCACGACCCAGAAAAAAATAGAACTGATCGCCGGCCATTGCTCCCATGAACGCCACAACTATAACCCAGGGCACCTGGAGATAACCCTGGTGGGCTGCAAACGAGGCTGCGATCAGGACCGTTTCGCCTTCAATAATGACGCCTGCGAAGAGAGCGAAGTATCCATATCGGGCAATCATCTCCTCTATCGACATGTTGTGGTGTCTCCTTCCCTCGTTCGTTCAAACATAGTTCAAGGCGATGTTGGTGTCAACGAGAAGGTAAGAGCCGGCTACCTATTCACTGGACGAGGATCCACCCGATGATGCGATGCAGAGAGTATGGGTTTATTTTAGTAGATTCTACATGAGCAATAATTCCTATTGTATCAATATTATTGCGTATTGTGATGATAGACAGTTGCGATGAGCGAAGGTTCATAGACGAACTACTGAGTTGATATGACACAGAGAGATAGTTAGGGGGAAACTTTAATTTTAAGTGTATCAAATTATATCATACAGGAACACATAATGTCGTGTAGTTACATTGATAGCTTCGACGTTCTATCACCGTGATCTTAATCCACCCGGTTCACAATGAATAATTGCCTATCCTTATATTGTCCAGAATCAGGGTCCCGGCCACGGCGTAGTTCTGTTTGGTCGCATCTTCACTGATGGTAACCAAGTCCTGCGCTACAGGACAGAATCCTACACTCGTGCCGGAATACCCGAATCTCAAAATAGGGGTCGAATCCTTTTATGGATGCATAAGTCTTTGCCAGACCAGAGATATCGCCCATATAGACCAGACGACGGCCTGTCGTGATGCGCTGGCATGTTTTTTGTACTGCGTTCGACCACATCCAGAAGTCATTTGGGAAGGCGGCTGATATCCTCTGAAACGACATCTCGCCGTCAAATCACGGATACGACCGGGGGGGAAGAAAAATGGAGATGACTATAGAAAAGATTCTGCCGGCTATTTTGCAAGATGCATCCTCAGACTCGGTTGAGGGCCGGAATTGTAGAGCTATGCTGGAGAGCATGTTCGGGGTGGTGTCTGTCTGTATGCCGATATTCGATCTTGCTATGCGGGTGTTGAACGAAGGCAGTGTTGGAAGTCAGAGTCTCGTCCGATAATCAGATTGAGACTTTCAAGCCCGCGGGGAATGCAGGCGCGAGGAGCGGCTGTGAGAAAAGTACCTATTCTGACCCAGGAAAATCTTCGGATCATCTTTGATGAAAGAGACGTGCTGCGGGCATGCGGCATGATGCGGTGCGGAAAGACGGCTGAAGAATGTATCGGGCGCATGATCGACCGGACTATGGAATGCGCGCTTTGTTATATGGTTCTGCGAATCCTGAGGACGCCGTGTCAGATGGAAGGGATAGCGTTTCGCGACGTCCAGATAAATTAAGTGGAATCTGCAATCTGCTAGTGTAGTGCGTCAGAAGTCTCTTTACTTAGTTCGTCATTCCGGGCTTGACCCGCCTGTCCCGGCATGTGGTATGCCGGGGGAATCCAGTCCTTTCAAGTGGATTCCGACTTTCGTCGGAATGACGGCTTGAAGCTTTCTATGCCGCTTATTTCTCCGGAGTTTTCAACTCACGGACGTAATACCGGCGATGCCAGTCCCAATCATAGAGGTCGCCGTCTTTGATGTAATACCTTTTTATCCACCCCTTGTCGAAAACTGAATCGTCCCTGACGTAATATTGGACCTGCCAGTCCTTATTATAGAGGACGTTATCCTTCAAATAATATTGTAATTGCCAGTTGAGGTCATAGACGGCTTGAATCTGCCCGTTCTGGGCCGATGCAGATACCGTCGCGACCAGCAGCAGCAAGAAAACGACGAAACCTATACAACCGTGCCATCGGCAGCCATGCCGCCCACGCTTCACACCCTGACCCATCATGCGATACCCCCTCCCTTCTTGCCGGTTCTGCCGCACATTCACATCAAACGGCAACCGGCTCTCTTTCTATAATAAGGCAGGGTAACCGTTTATTCCACTAATTTAGACTCAGATTGCGCTCCTCGACTCTTTTTCTCGGCGCTGTTTACACGACAGTGCACGTGTCTTATGATAAGAGATTACGAGGGCGCATGTTCTGTGGGGATTATGGCTTTATCCTGCACGTATTCGATTAGCAGGCAGTCCGATGGTAATGCAGCCGGACAAAGGTGACAGGTGAAGAAGGCCAGGTTACAGACTACCGACACTCAAACGCGCGACAAGTTGAAGCGAGGTCAGAAGAGAGACCCGCTGGCCGAGCGAGTCCGCCAGTTGCTCTCAAATGAGCCTGCAAAGCCGCTGATAGATGACGATCAGTTCACCGAGGACTTTGACGCCTACCGAATCGAACTCAAATTACAGCATGAAGCATTGCGTGTGGCGGATAAGACCATACGCGAAGCCCAGGCCAGATACGTCGATCTATACGATTTTGCTCCTGTAGGTTACTTTACCTTTGACCGAAGCGGGCTCGTCAAACAGGCAAACCTCACCGCTGCCGCTCTGCTCGGGTATGACGTAGATTTTCTGATTGCCAAACCGTTTGAGGAGCTCATCACGCGCCCTTACGCTAGAGACATTCCGGCTCGATCTGGAAAATGTGTTCAGAACGGTGTCAATCGGGTCGGTGAACTGGAACTTACGAGGAAAAACGGGAGCACGTTTTTTGCCTCAATGGCCAGCGCTCCCGTGCGGAATGCCGGCGGAACCGTCGTCGAGTGCAGATCAGCGATCATCGATGTGACCGAGCACAAGGAGATGGAACGGGCACTCGCAAAAAGTGAAGAACGGTTAAAACTGGCGCTGGAAGCATCAGGACAGGCGGTCTGGGACTGGAATCTTACAACAGGCGTTGTTGAGTGGTCGGAAAGGGCTAAGACGCTCTTTGGTTTTCCGCCGGACGCCGAGGTCACCTACGATCAGTTTCTCGAACGGGTGCAGCCCGACGACCGCGAACCTTTGCGGAAAGGGGTTTTGAAGGCTCTCGAACAAAGGAGAGGAGTACGATGGTGAGATAAGAGTTGTCTGGCCTGACGGTGCTCTCCACTGGCTGACGGCAAAGGGCCGCGTATTTTACGACGAGAAAGGCAAACCGCTGCGGATGGTCGGCGTCGGCAGCGATATGACCGAACGCAAGCTCATGGAGGCGGCGCTTCGCGAGGCCCGCGACGGACTGGAACTACGGGTGAAGGAGCGCACTGCCCAGTTAAGCACGGCCTATGAGGTTCTTAGAGCTGAGATGGAGGAACGGCAACGCGTCGAGCAGCAGTTGCGGGAGTCTCAGAAGATGGAAGCCGTAGGCACGCTGGCCGGCGGCATTGCCCACGATTTCAATAACATTCTTGCGGCGATCATCGGATTCACCGAGATGGTGGTAGATGACGTGTCTGATAAGAAAGACGTGCAAGAGAAGATGGAGCAGGTACTTAAGGCGGGCCTGAGGGGAAGGGAGCTCGTGAGACAGATTCTCACCTTCAGCCGCAAAACCCCGGCGGAGTTCAGAGTGGTGCCCCTGGGCCCGCTGATCAGGGAAACCTTCAGGCTGCTCAGGGCATCGCTGCCGACGAGTATCAGCATGAGCCTCAACCTGGAAGCAGACCAGGAGGCTGTTTACGCGGACTCGTCGCAGATTCAGCAGGTGCTGATGAACCTCTGCACGAATGCAGCGTATGCGATGCGTGAAGCCGGCGGAAAACTGGAGATCTCGCTCGGACGCGTGACGCTGGGTCCGAATGATCCTCTGCCCGAAGCCGACACACCCCCCGGAGACTATGTGGTGATCTCGGTGAGGGATACCGGCGTTGGCATGGATGAGGCGGTCAAAGAGCACATATTTGAGCCCTTCTTTACAACAAAGCCGCGCAAACAGGCCTCAGGCCTCGGTCTTTCCGTTGTCTATGGTATCGTGAAAAGCCACAAGGGGAGCATCATGGTACTGAGTGAGCCGGGTAAGGGTTCAGTCTTCAGGGTGTTTTTTCCGAGGGCTGATGTGGCCGATGCCGTTCAAGAGGCAGACTCAGGCCCCGTTCAAAGCGGAAGCCAGAGAATCTTGTTCGTGGATGACGAGGAGATACTGGGCGAGATGGGACGCACGATGTTGGAACGCCTTGGATATAGAGTCTCGGTGCAGACGGACAGCACGCAGGCCTTGAGGAACTTTGCCGAACATCCTGACGAATTCGACCTGGTGATTACGGACCAGACAATGCCTAAAATGACCGGGATGGCTTTGGCCGAGAAACTTCTCCAGATACGGCCTGAAATTCCGATCATTCTTTGTACCGGTTACAGCGACCTTGTCTCTGAACATAAGGTCAAGGCAAAAGGTATACGGGAGCTCTTGATGAAGCCTGTCTCCAGAAAAGAATTCGCGGATGTGATACACCGGGTTCTGGAAGAAAAAGAGCCCGCCTGACGCAGCCGTAGAGTCCTCGTCCATTTAGTTTATCTAGTTTCTTTCATCTAGTCCATTTAGTCCGTCAGGTCTGTTTAGTCTCGCTTCATCTTGTTTCATCCGCGATCCTCTTGGTATTTACGCAAACTCAGGAACACGCGTCGCCCTTGATGTGGTATATAATTCACGCGGAAGTGCGATGGACTAAAGCGTGAAGGTGGCGATTCGAACGGACCAGATAAACCAGATAAACCAGATAAACCAGATAAACCGAACGGTGCCTTACCTGCTTCTGCTGATCGTCACAGTCGTGCCTCTCTTTGCGTTCGGTCTTTCTAATCACGGTCTATGGACTGCCGATGAGCCGCGGGTCGCGGAAATCGGCAGGGAGATGGCGATCTCGGGAAACTGGGCTGTGCCGACCCTGAACAAGAAGCCTTTTCTGGAAGAGCCTCCGCTTTATTATGCGTCGCTCGCTGTGACGTTCAGAGCGTTCGGGGGTGCATCCGACAGGGTGGCAAGAATACCATCCGCGCTGTTCGCCTTCGGAGGCGTTGTCGCGCTCTTTTTTCTCGCGTCTATGCTCTTCGGTGCGCGGGTTGGTTTTATCTCCGGTTTCATCCTGGCAACGGTGCGGCGAATATTTCCGGGTAGCCCACTGGCTCGTGGTGGACAGTGCGCTCACCTGTTTTGTGATCACGGCCATGGCCTATTTCATGGCAGGATACCGTTCTGACCGAGACCCGCGAAGAACAATTCTGTTTTATCTTCTCTGCTACGTCTCCTGCACGCTCGCTTTCTACACCAAGGGCTTCATAGGCATTGTCATTCCGGGCCTCGCAGTGCTCGTGTTCATCATCTTTGAGAGAAACCTCGAGAGAACTGCTCAGGATGCGGATCTGGCTCGGGGTACTCGTATTTGTAGCTAATGGCGTTACCGTGGTTGGTCGCGCTCTGGCATTACGGCGGAGCAGAACACCTGAGAGTTTACGTCGTCTATAATCACCTTCAGCGATTTCTGCCCGGCGGAGCATCGGGTCATCACCAGCCGTTCTATTACTATCTGACGCGAATTTCCGATCGGCTTTCTGCCCTGGAGTCTGTTGATCGTTCCGGTCATCTATTTTTGTGTCAAGCGTACCTACAGGACAGTCGGCGGAAACAGAAAGAGGCATCCTGTTTTCGGAATGTTGGTTTCTTGCCGGAATTTGTTTTTCTCAGTTTCGCGTCGACCAAAAGAGTCCTCTATCTGATGCCGATTTTCGCTCCGGCTGCGATGCTGACCGCTTTGTGGATCGACTCTACCATGGAATCACGCGATCTTCGCAAAGTGGAAAAGATTTTCCTTTGGGTTTTCGGCTGCGTCGCTCTATTGGTCGGAATCCACTGCACGCCGCTGTATCTTTATGCAGCAAGGCTGTATGCGATAGGTTTATCCTCGACCTTTCTTGCAGCCGTTGTTTCTGTTTCAGTCCTGGCAGTGCTGCTTCTCTCTTCTGGCGCTCCGCTTTCTTGCCATCAGGCCGTCAGGTAGCGCGCTTCTGGATGTATTCGAGCGCAGCAATCTACGCGTTGTTGATATTCGCACTCGTTATCGTTGTGCCGTTAATCGACCGGTACAAGAGTCTTGTGCCTTTCTGCAGGCAGGTAAAGAGCGCAGTCGCGACTGATGACACGCTCTATGCGTATCAGCCTGACGAGACGCTACGGGGAGCTTTGCCGTTCTACACAGGATATCATCCGAAAGAGATAGAGGATCTCAAGGATCTGGAGAATCTCATCGCGAGCGGGAATAGAATCTTCGTTGCGATCAGGGACAGCCACGGCCGTCTGGAAAAGGAGCTGCTTTCAACCGGCAGGCTCATGGTTCTCCGTCGGCAGGATATGGGTCCCGACCGATCCCTGGTGCTGCTTACAAATAAAAGATAGGGTCCAGGGTCCGCGGGTCCGAGTCACGGAGGACTTGAGGAGCATATACAAGAGATGCCACATCCACTTGCGCGATCTGGTAGCCGTTTCGTCCTAGCCCGCTGCGGCGGACGGTCGTCCGTGAGTCTTTTGTTTCTGGCTTGCCTTTCTTCTGGACCCAGGACCCCGGCCCTCGTGACCCTGTTCTCTTACTCCGCTCCCTTCAGCATGAGCTGCGCCACTGTTCTGGCCAGCGCCACCGGGTCCTTCGGCTTCGAGCCTTCCAGGAGAAGGGCCTGATCGTAAAGCAGCCCGATGTATTCATCAAGGAGCGGACTTTTCTTATCTTTTTCAAAGATACCATTCATCATCTCGAAGAGCGGGTGATCCGGATTTATCTCCAGAATTCTCTTACCGCCCGGAACCTCCTGCCCCATGGCCCGTAAAATCTTTTCCGTTTGCGGATCGAGATCACCCGTATCCGTCACCAGGCAGCAGGGAGAATCTTTAAGCCTTCCCGAGAGGCGTACGTCTTTCACGTCGTCTTTCAGCTTGTCCTTGATGAGATCGATGAGCTTTGTATACTTCTGCGTCGCCTTTTCTTTTTTGTCTTTTTCGCCTTTCAGATCGATGTCGCCGCGGCTTACCGATTTCAGATGTTTTCCTTTGTATTCCAGCCGCTCATCACAACGTCATCGATCTCGTCGAGCATGATGAGCACTTCATAATCCTTGTCGCTGAAGGCCTCAAGGTAGGGGCTCTTTCGGCGTATCTTCGAGAGAGGTGCCGGTTATATAGTAGATTTCCTTTTGATCTTCCTTCATGGACTCCACGTATTTCGCGAAGGGTCGTGAAGCCATCTTTTTCGGTCTTTGTTGACGGCAGGAGAAGCAGGTCTGCTATGGTTTCTTTCTTTGCAAGTCGAAATAGACGCCTTCTTTCAGGATTCTGCCGAATTCCTTGTAAAACTTGAGATACGTTTCGTAGTCGCCCTCTTTCATCTCGGCGAGCGTATCGAGCACTTTTTTGGTCACGTTGTTCTTGATGATCTCCACCTGGCGATTCTGCTGCAGAATCTCCCGTGACACGTTGAGCGGCAGGTCCGATGAATCGACAACGCCCCTTATGAACCGCAGGTAGACCGGAATAAGGGCCTCGCTGTTCTCCATGATCTGGACTCTGTTAACGTAGAGCATGGGCCCGATCTTGTAATCGCGGTAGAGAATGTTGACGGGAGCGTGTGCAGGTATATAGAGAAGCGCGCTGAATTCGGATGTTCCTTCGGCCCTGTAGTGGATCACGGTGAGCGGTTCGCGAAATCGTGGGAGACATGGCGGTAGAATTCGTTGTACTCCTCTTTTGAGATCTCCGATTTGTCGCGCAGCCACAGGGCTTTACGTGAATTGAGCGTTTGCTCTTCCTTGACTTTCACCGTCTTGGTCTTGTCGACGGTGCCTCGGTTGTCTCGCGTTCCACCTCCATCACGATCGGATGCTCGATGAAGTCGGAATACTTGGCGACTACGTCCCTGATCTCCCACTCGCGAGATAGCGTCTTGTCTTCATCTCTGAGGTAGAGCGTGACATCGGTTCCTTTCGTTGCCTTTTCGACGTCTTCAACATTGTAAGAACCTTCACCGGCTCGATTCCCATTTCACGCCGGGTTTGCCCTTCTGGCCTGCGCGCCTGGACGTCACAACAATCCTGTCCGCAACCATGAATGATGCGTAGAAGCCGACGCCGAACTGGCCTATGAGGTCAGGATTATCCTTCAGATTTTTTTCCTGGAGCGTCTTGAGGAACTCACGCGTGCCGGAGCGGGCGATGGTGCCCAATGCTTCGACAGCTTCGTCCTTCGTCATGCCTATGCCGTTGTCGCTCACGGTGAGGGTGCCTGCGTTCTTGTCGACCGATATCACGATCTTCCATTCACCGTCATCCTCCTGCACATCCTTGTTGGTGAGGGCTTCGTAACGGGCCCGGTCAATGGCATCAGATGCATTCGAGATCAATTCCCTCAGAAAAACTTCTTTGTGCGAGTAGAGAGAATGGATGACCAGGTTGAGTAACTGTTTCGCCTCAGCTTTGAATTCCAGCGTTTCCGGACTCATACTGTCTTCCTCCATTTGAAATAATTACAATGCGGAAAGTACCAATACTGATGGGAATAGTATAACGCGGGTCGTCGCATCGGGCAAGAGGGCACGCCTGATTTCCCTTGACAGAAGAACGTATGAGATGATTCTTATACGAAGAATCGCACGGTCCAGGGAGGAGAAGCAATGGATGAACTACATGTACTGTACGCCGTTGAAGGCGGCATCGCAACAATCACCCTCAACCGGCCGGAGGTCCGGAATGCCTTCGACGCTGCCATGATCACTCTGTGGCGGCAGTATCTCGAAAAGGCTAAGGCTGATGACGAGGTGCAGGTGATCATCATCACCGGCAAGGGCGATACCTTCTGCTCCGGCGGCGATATCAAGGATATGGCCGAGGGAAAGCTCAAGTCGTGGGAGATGAAAAATTTTCTCTGGGAGGGTGTTCATCGCATTGTCCTCACCATGGAGGACATGGACAAGCCTGTGATTGCGGCGATTAATGGAGCTGCTATGGGCGCTGGACTGGACATGGCGCTCATGTGCGATCTCAGGGTTTGTTCCCAAAAAGCAAAGCTCGCTGAATCCTACATTATGATGGGACTCGTGCCCGGTGACGGAGGCGCTTATTTTCTGCCTCGCGTGGTGGGTCTTCCCAGGGCGCTGGAACTCCTGTTTACGGGCGATGCAATAAGCGCTGACGAGGCGTTAAGGATAGGCCTTGTCAACAGGATCGTGCCCCATGAGCGGCTGATGCAGGAGACCTTGGAACTCGCGCGTCAGATCGCGAGCCGACCGCCTCTGGCCATCCGTATGATGAAGCGGGCTGTCTATCAGGGTCTGACCAGTAGTCTACGTGCCCATCTCGACTATGTGTCATCACAGCTGGCCCTGCTTTCCGAGACAAAAGATCACGAGGAGGCTGCGCGCTCCTTTCTGGAGAAACGCAAACCCGTATTTAAGGGAAAGTGAAGAGGACCGGGGCCAGGGGCCGGGGTCCGGGGTCCAGAAAACTGGAACCAAAAAAAGAGACTGTAGGTGCGGTCGCTTGACTTCACGCGCGCAATGGGCTTAGTTTAGAAAGTCCGCAGGCGATCCTGTTATGTCCTTTGTTGAACGTGTTTAGGAAGCAATCGGGCTAATGCAACTGATTCAACTACTGTAACGAGGTATTTTTATGCTCAGAGCGAAATTATGGTTTCGGTGCGCTGCGATGCACGACCCGGTGACACCGATGGTTGTTCAACCCGGGCTTATCGGTTGGGAAGCAAAAAAGCGACGCGTGGATCTTACTATAGAGCGTGCCTTCAGCGGCGAGGAACTGGTAAAGCGCATGAAGGGATGGGTCACGACCGATCCCGTGCAGGTTATCGATGTAGTGAAAAGGTATGGAAGGCTGAGAGTACTCGATGAGAGGGAACTGGTAATTGAAATGGAGCAGCCTGAAAGCTTTGATAGTCTACAACAGGCTCTCAGTGAGGCTTTTCACGGCGAGGTTGATATAGAAGCTGTTAATAAGAAAAGTTAAGACGTTAAGGGAGTAGACAGCATGGACGTTCTGCAGGCCATCAAGGAAAGAAGAAGTATCCGGGCATTCAAACCTGATCCAGTTCCGCGGGATAAAGTCGAAGAGGTGCTGAGAATGGCAACGCTCGCACCTTCGGCAATCAACCTGCAGCCGTGGGAGTTCACGGTTGTGGTAGGCGAAGAGCGTGAACGGCTGAGCCGCAGGCTCTTGAAAGCGTACAAAGAAAAAAAGATCGCGTGTGCACCGGGGAATGTCAGGCCACTTTCGTCAGAGGTCATCGCGCGGGGTGTACAGGCAGCCGAAGGCATGAAGCCGCATCTCGGCGAGACGGGCATGCAATTTGATCGTTTCGTCAACGAAGGGAGCTGTAATTTCTACGGTGCTCCCGTGGTAATACTCCTCTGTATCGATAAAGCCTTCTCGCAGAATAATTACGTCGATATCGGTATCACGCTGGGTTATCTTGTGCTGTCCGCCCACAGTATCGGTCTGTCGACGTGTCCGATCGGCCTTATCACAGCCTACAGTGAAGAGATCAAAGAGGAGCTTGGCATACCTGATAACAAGAGCGTGGTCATCGGCGCGGCACTAGGCGTGCCGGATTGGGATGCCCCCGTGAATCGTTTCAAATCCACGCGCGATCCACTCGATAGATTCGTAAGGTGGATAGATTAGTATCGCCCGATCTTTTCTTAGTTTTTATCCTGGTTAAACTTTGCTCTCAGCAGGTCGCCGAGATTTCCCAGGCTGCCTGAAGCCCTTTCCTGGCTCTTCACCGAATCCTGGTACTGTTTAAATTCTTCCTGGTTGGCTTTTTCTTCAAGGCCTACACGGCTCAGAGAGATCTTTCCTTTTTCCGTATCGACTGCTTTAACCAGCACCTGCATCCTGGTGCCTTCAGGGAACATGCGGCTGTGGTTTGTGCCCTTCGGCGTACCTATCTCGGGATTCGGCAGGAGGCCGCTGAGACCGCTATCCATCTTGATGAAGATGCCGAACGACATCACTCTGTCTACAGCGCCTTCAAGCACGTCGCCTACCTCCGGAAGGGCTACCGGTTCTTTGGAAACCCTCGGCTGCAATGAAAGCGAAATCCTCTTATTCGCAGGGTCAACAGCGGTGACATACGTCTCAACCAACTGGCCCACCTCGACAACGTCTTTAGGATGACGGATGCGCCTGCCGCCGCCAAGCGCTGATATGTGAATGAGTCCATCGATTCCCTGCTCCAGATTTACAAAAGCTCCGAATTGGGTTAGACGTACGATAACGCCGCGCACCTGGTCGTCCACGTGAAAGCGATCGGCTATGTTCTCCCACGGATCGGCCTGCAGCGCCTTAAGGCTCAAAGTGAGACGATTTTTCGTCCAGTCGATGCCGATGATCTTGACCTGTACTTCATCTCCCGCCGAGAGCAGATCTTCCGTTTTTTCGACGCGTCCCCAGGCCATCTCGCTAATCGGTATGAGGCCGTCGATACCGCCCAGATCAACGAATGCTCCGAAGCTTTGCACGGAACGCACCTTGCCGGTCAGCTCTGCTCCTACACTGAGGCTGGCCTTCAGTTGTTCAATCTCTGCATTGCGTTGCTCTTCCAGAAGTGCGCGCCTGGAAAGGATGATATTCTGGCCGTCTTCTTCGTACTCAAGGACTCTAAAAGGAAAGGTCTTGCCCACGTATGAATCGATGTCGCGTGTGCCTCTCAGGTCTATCTGGGAAAGCGGGCAGAAGCAGCGTACACCTCCGACCAAAACTTCAAAGCCGCCTTTGATTTCAGACTTTACCTTACCGCTGACCGGCAGGCCGGCAGCGTGAGCATCCCTGATCTCCGCAAGTGTGAGTGTGGAGTAGCCGCGGATCTTGGTAGTGAGCTTCCTCGCACCGTGTTGCACTGAGACAAAAAAAGCTTCGATCTCGTCACCTTCTTTGACGGTACATGTGCCATCATCAGTCGTGAGTTCGGCGAGGTCGATAACTCCCTCGCTTTTTCCTCCGAGATCAACGTAGACAGTGTCATTTCGAATGCTGATAACCCGTGTCTTCACCTTCTGGCCAGGTTCAAGCCTTCCGGGCAGATTGGTTTCTTTCGTAAACAGCTCAGCAAAGCTTTCTTCGGGCTCGCTCCCACTCTCGGGTGCTGTTACTTCGACTGCGATTGTTTCCATAGTGTCCTTCTCCATAATAGACTACCTCTCCATGTGCCCACGTGCGGAACGTATATCGAGGCTTGTTTTGCAGATTCTACCGAAAGTCACAAGGAACAGCAGGAACTTTCGACGACATAGTCTACTATTTTCCCGGCCATATGTCCATAGATAAGATCATGGGTGATCAGTGATCAGTGACCAGTGAAAATACCGACCGCCGAACCTTGCCCTGGGTCCCTCAGATTCGATCTCCAAGCTAATCGCCAACTACCGATTAGTGGCATTTGTCAACTGGTCGCTGATAACTGATTACCGGCTACTGGTAACTGATCCCTGATCACTGATCACTATTTCTTTCCTTGGCAGACCAGATACACTTCGGAGCTGACGCCCCGGGACGCGGTGGGCTTGTAGATTGAGACGCGCGAAAAGAGCGCCTCTAGATCTTTGATCGTAGGTTTCAGCTCCTCGCTGAAAAAGGATTTGAAGATAAAGGCTCCGCCCTTCTTGAGCGCTCTGTTCACAACAGCCCTCACCGATGTATAGAGTTCCGCGATGTTGGCGCTGTCCACGTCCCGTATCCCGGAGAGATTAGGTGCTATGTCGCAGGTAATAACGTCGAAGAATGGGATCGATAGCCTGGCCAGCAGATCCTCCACATTCAGATCTCGTATATCGGCGACCTTAGCCGCCACATTCTTCATTGATAGGGGGGCCACCGGCAGAAGATCGATACCCGTTACAAACCCGTTCTCGCCGACGAGTCCCGACAACACCTGCAGCCAACTACCCGGCGCGCATCCCAGGTCGAGCACCTTGTCGCCGTGCTTTACGACACGGTACTTCTGTTGGATCTCCTGCAGCTTATATGCGCTTCTTGCCCTGAATCCGTCCTGCTTCGCTTTCTTGTAAAATGTGTCCTTGACAACAAATCTACCCACGAGCGCCTCTCCTCAGAGCGGGTGTATCATTTCTATATTCTACACGCTTTTAAATAAGTGTGCAGGCCGGGCGGACTTTCTTCGTAGCGAACATCGCGGAAGGGCTGGGGACCCGTAAGTGAAGGCGAGTGCTGCCGCACATCTGATGGTGCGGCACGATGCATCCGGCTCCGAGGCTTGGCACATCAAGAGAATGCGGACTTTGCGAACTGCCAGAATTGAAGAACGATACGCCCGAGGTTCGCAGTCAAAAAGCATCGAACTCGCCGGAACGTCCCGCGGGTCAGACCTGGAGCGTCTAGAGAGCAGAGAAAAAGGTCCTCCCGGCCTGCCCCCTTTTTTCCTTCCGTCTTTGTTGCTTATTGCTTTGCATCGCGCCATAATGTATGGGAGCGTAACTCATGCGTATACTGCTTGTAGAAGATGATGCGAAGATTGCATCTTTCATCGTTAAAGGGCTCAAAGCAGCAGGCTATGCGATCGATCACGCCTCGGACGGCGAGGATGGTCTTCACTTCGCCCTCACGGAGCCGTACGACGCGGCCATCATCGATATCATGCTGCCGAAGCTTGACGGCTTATCTCTTATTCAAGAGATGCGTAGGAAGAAGGTAGCCACGCCGGTCATTATTCTGAGCGCCAGGGGTTCCGTCGACGACAGGGTAAAAGGCCTCGAGACCGGGGGTGATGATTACCTCACCAAGCCGTTTTCGTTTTCCGAGCTTCTTGCACGCGTTCAGGCCCTGATCCGCAGGGCAGGCGGTGTATCGGAGCCGACGCGTCTCGTCTTTGGAAATCTCTCCATAAACCTGCTTAACCGAGAAGTAACGAGGGAGGGAAAGAAACTCGATCTTCAGCCCGCTGAGTTCGCCCTGCTTGAATACCTGGTGCGCAATGCGGGACGCGTGGTCTCGAAAACGATGATCATGGAGCACGTATGGAATTACAATTTTGATCCCCAGACCAACGTGGTCGAAGCCCGTATTTGCAGGCTGAGGGACAAGGTTGACCGGGATTTCGAGAAAAAACTGATTCAGACCATCCGGGGAGTCGGGTATGTCCTCAGAGACTCCTAGGCTTCGCAATACACTTGCCTTCCGGCTGACACTCTGGTACGCAGCGATCTTTACCTTTTCCTTCTGCATCGCGTTTTTCCTGTTTTATACGGCCATCACGTCGGTCATCCGGGAGCGGACCGATGGTGAGCTGGCAGGGCAGGTGCGACGGTTTGCAGCAGTGCTTCTCTCCGAAGGCATCGATGAAGTTGCGAAGGCTGCAACCATAGAGTCACAGGCAGCAGGTGTGAGGAAGGTATTCTTTCGCCTGCTCTATGCTAACGGTGTTGCGTACTCGTCGTCCAACATGGACTATTGGCAGGACATCGCCATCAACCGAACCGCGATCCAGCAATTGTTGCGCGCGAGACGCCCTGTCTTCGAGACCGTTGTAATTCCGGGCCGAAAAGACGAAGTGCGCATCCTGTATGCGATCCTCAGCCCCACGATTATTCTGCAGGTGGGGGAGGCCATGGAAACCTATTCGCGCTTCCTTGATGCATTCAAGGGGAATTTCATCACGACTATGGCTTTCCTGATTGTTCTTGCTGCGGGAGTCGGATGGTTCATGGCAAGACAGGCAGTATCGGGCGTGGAAGCTGTCACTCGTACGGCGAGAATGATTTCAGCAGGCGCGATAGAGGAAAGGGTTCCCGTGAAAACGAGGGGTGACGAGGTCGATCAGCTCGCCATCACGTTTAACCAGATGCTGGACCGCGTGCAGAAACTGCTCACCGAGCTGAAGCAGATGACCGACAACATCGCCCATGACCTGAAGAGCCCGATTACCAGGATGCGCGGCGCTGCTGAAGTGACGCTGACTACCGGCAAATCGCTCGGAGAATATGAGTCTATGGCAGCGAGCACCGTTGAGGAGTGCGACCGGCTGCTCGGCATGATCAATACTATGCTTCAGATTTCGAAGACAGAGGCAGGTGTGGACAAGCCCAGGTTCGAGGAGATCGATATTGCGGGGATTATTCGTGACGCGTGCGATCTCTTCCGCCCGAGCGCGGAGGATAAGGGGCTGACTCTCGTCTGTGAGACTCCCGAGATGCTTTCGGTTTCAGGGGACATGCCGATGATTCAGCGGATGCTCTCCAATCTTCTGGATAACGCGATCAAATATACTCCGCCCGGCGGCAACGTCACCATATCGGTTGCAGAGAAGGAAAAGGGTCACGTCGTGATTTCGATCTTGGACACGGGCATCGGCATCAACGCATCCGAACTGCCGCGCATCTTTGAGCGTTTTTACCGCGGCGATCGAAGCCGGTCCCAAACAGGCACCGGGCTGGGGTTGAGCCTCGCCAGAGCCATCGCACGCGCTCACGGCGGGGATATTACGGTGACAAGCGCGCCCGGCGAGGGAAGCACGTTCTCCGTGACCCTGCCCACGGAACACAAAGACAGTAGACAGTAACCAGTAACCAGTAGCTAGTAACCAGTTTAAACATTACCAGTTTGTAATCTTCGCGTAATCTTCCCGTTAACTTCATCGTTTAGAATGTTCGTAAAGGAAAAGGCCGGGTACCGGCGCTCGTGATTCACGTCAGCTGCCGGCCCGGCCGAGAGATAAAAAGGAGAGAGCCACATGGAGAAGGTCAACAGGTTCGGAAAGCTATTTGTAGCAGTGATTATGGCAGGGCTCATGATGGGATTCGGGTATGGAGTGTCAAGGGCTGTCAAGGCGACAGATCCTGCGCCCGCTGCGGCCGCAAAAAGCGCTGATGCGTCGTCGGCGCCGATTATGGTTCCCGGGAACTTCTCGGAGCTCGCGGAGAAGGTGCGTGATGGCGTTGTAAACATCCAGACCTCGAAAACGATAAAAGGCGGCGGTCGTGTATTCCGCCATTTCTTCGGAGGCCCATCCGGAAAACAGAATCCCTTTGAAGATTTTTTCGGGCCGGAATCCGGCGGCGAGGGTCCTTCGGAAGGTTTTCAGCAGAAGAGCCTCGGATCAGGATTCATTACCGACCGTGAAGGTTACATAGTGACGAATAATCACGTGGTCGAGAATGCCGACGAGATCAAGGTTAAACTCGCCAATGGCAAGGAATTCGATGCCAAGGTTGTGGGTCGCGATCCAAAGACGGACCTCGCGGTCATCAAGATTCAGGGCTCGTCGGATCTGCATCCTCTCACCATGGGGAATTCGGATGATCTGAAGGTTGGAAACTGGGTCGTTGCGGTCGGCAGTCCTTTCGGGCTTGAGCAGACCGTCACCGCGGGTATTGTGAGCGCCAAGGGTAGAACAATCGGCGCAGGGCCCTACGACAACTTCATCCAGACTGACGCATCGATCAATCCGGGAAATTCAGGCGGTCCGCTCATCAATACCAGAGGCGAAGTGGTGGGCATCAACACCGCGATCATCGCATCAGGACAGGGCATCGGCTTTGCGATTCCCGTTAATATGGCGAAGAATGTGGTTCCGCAACTCAAGGACAAAGGAAAAGTCGCCCGCGGATGGCTAGGGGTGGGTATTCAGGAAGTGACGCCTGAACTGGCGCAGTCGTTCAACATGAAGGATAAGCAAGGGGCTCTCGTGGGAGAGGTATTCAAAGGCAGCCCCGCCGAGAAAGCAGGGATCGAGCAGGGCGATATCATTGTCGAGTTCGACGGTAAGCAGATCAAGGAATCAAAGGATTTGCCGCACCTGGTTGCGGCCACCCCCATCGGAAAGAGTGTTTCCGTCAAGGTCTCCAGAAACGGCAAGATGGTCAGTAAAGATGTGAAAGTCGCCGAGATGGAGGAGAAGACTACCGAAGTCGCGAAGGCTCCCACCGGCAAGAAGTTAGGCATCGGGGTTCAAAACGTCACCCCTGACATAGCCCGGCAACTCGGCTTGAAAGAGACAGCCGGCGTCGTTGTCACTCAGGTTGAGCCCGGAAGTCCGGCAGAGAACGCAGGTATACAGAGAGGCGACGTGATACACGAAGTCGATCGAAAACCGGTTAAGGACGTTCGTGGCCTGATGGATCAGATAGCCAAGACAAAGGATAACGAGAGCATCCTCCTGCTCGTGCAGAGGGGAGGTAACAGAATGTTTGCGGCTGTAACGCCTAAATAGACGCCGAGCATCCTCCGACGCAGGCGTCCGGCTGACCAGGAACCCCCCCAACCCTGATCCGTCCGGATGCCTGCGCTTTTATACCAAGTTGCCTTCAAGTGTATACCTTCGTTGTCGCTGCGTCGCTCTCCTCGACGTACTAGTAGTACGCCTGCGTCGGCTCCTCGCTGCCGCCTCGGTCTCCATCTTGAATGCAACTTGGTATTATACATCGGAAAACATAAACAAACGATCAGCAGCAACGATCACTGATCACTGTATTTGCTGTCAGCGTGGCTGCGATGGGTTAGGCGGTTTCTGTTTGAATGGATCGACGAGGATGCCTTGCTGTTCCTTCTCTTCTTCTTTCTTTTCCAATGACTTCTTGATAAAAAAGAGCAGGCCATCCCGTAAGAACTGCTCATCACGAAGCCCTTCCGTAATACCTTTGAAGGTATCAAACTCTTCCGCGGCGTGAAACAGGTACGCATAGTCTTGCAGCATCCTCTTGAATGCGCGCGCGGCAGACTTGAGCTTGTCCGATTGGACGAGCTCACTCATGAACGCCTGACGCCTCTCTTCGACGATATGGGGCGGGAGCACAATAGACGGGTTGCAGCACGTTCTCAAGCTCTTTCTTATCGGCATCAATGCTATCCCACGTGAGCATAAAGGGCTCAAACATCGGCTCGGAGAGTATCAATTGACGGCTCTTCGGCCTTGTCTGCTCGAGGTACAGGTAGCGCGGCTATATCATCCGGTTTGTGCACCGGACCCTTGAGCCCGGCCATGACAGGTTTGAGATTCCGCAATTCGTCAGCGTGCGCGCCGGAAATGGCAGATGCCTCTTCCAGAAGAAAGCTGGCGTATTTGGGCGCTATCGGGGCCAGCACCATCGGGCGCTCGGTCCTCGCGCGATATTCGTTGAGAATCGCGTTCAGCTCATCTCTCGGAATGGGCATCGCAGCCAGCTCCAGAAGACCTTTTGAAAAGTGTGAGGCAGCGTGCATGAAAGCGAACTGCTTTTTCTTTACCTCGAAAGCGAGGAGCACCACCCTCGTATCTTCCGGATCGTAATTAGACAGGAAGGCCATCTGTTCGCGCACGGTCTCGACCTTCTTGAGGACAGACTCACCGGAAATCTTTGGTTCTTCCAGGCGAATGCCCTGGGTCTTCAGCACGAAGATGAGCTTCTTGATGGCTTTCTGCATGTCTCGTTCAGGTGTCAGATCGAGAATCTTGTTGAGGAACACGGCGGCGCGCTCGGTTCTCACGCTGCGAATCTTCTCAAGAAGCGCGCCTCTTTCCTGCGTGGTCAGTTTGGCGTAGGCTTCGACGGCAGCGCCAAGATCTTCGTCGCCCCGGAGCTTATTGAGTATCTCTTCCACGCGGCATTCTTCCATATTTCAGGGCGCGAAGTCAATAATTTACGCGCACAAAGCCCACTTGAAAGAATGGCGAGTTGATGATTATTTTGTATACAAGGGTCATTATCGCGGGATAACCGAAAAGGAGACACGCATGAGATGGGAAAAGTTTACCATTAAGGGGCAGGAGGCGATAGACGAAGCCAAGAAGAAGGCGGAAGAGCTCGGCCATCAGCAGATCGAGGCTGAGCATCTGCTCTATGCCCTTGTGAGCGATAGAGAAGGAATAGTTGTATCGGCGCTTGAAAAACTGGGCGCCAGCCCGCAAGCCATCAAAGCCGAGCTGGAGAAAGAATTCACCAAGATGCCCAAGGTGTCGGGAGCGGGTCAGGTGTATCTCGGCCCGGGGCTCAATAAGGCTATAGAGACAGCATTCTCCGAGGCGGAACGGCTTAAGGATGAGTATGTGAGCCTCGAGCATCTGCTCATCGGGATTGCCGACCTCGAGTCAAAGCGCGGCAGCGCGCATCCTGAAGGGTCAGGGCGTGACAAAAGACCGGATCTATACGGTGCTCAAGGATATACGAGGCTCGCAGCGAATCACGGACCAGTCGCCGGAGGAGAAGTACCAGGCGCTTCAGAGGTATACCCGTGACCTCACGGAAGAGGCGCGCAAGGGAAAGCTCGACCCGGTCATCGGGCGGGACGAGGAGATCAGGCGGGTAATGCAGGTGCTCTCGCGCAGGACGAAGAATAACCCTGTCATCATCGGGGATCCCGGTGTAGGTAAAACTGCCGTTGTAGAAGGGCTTGCTCAGAGGATCGTGAGCGGTGACGTTCCCGAGACGTTGAAGAACAAGAGAGTGCTTGCGCTCGATCTCGGGGCGATGCTGGCAGGTGCGAAATACAGAGGAGAATTTGAGGACAGGCTAAAAGCCGTTCTCAATGAGATTGACGAAGCAGCCGGAACCGTGATCCTTTTCATAGATGAGCTCCATACCATTGTGGGGGCAGGAGCCGCCCAGGGAGCAATGGATGCATCGAACATGCTCAAACCGAAGCTCGCGCGAGGGGAGCTTCACACGATCGGCGCCACCACACTGGATGAGTACAGGAAGCACGTGGAAAAGGATAAAGCGCTGGAGCGCCGGTTTCAGCCCATCTACCTTGAGGAGCCCTCAGTTGAAGATACCATCGCGATTCTTCGCGGCCTCAAAGGAAAGTATGAGATCCATCACGGAGTGCGGATAGCAGATGCTGCGATCATTGCAGCAGCAACGTTATCTCACCGGTATATCACGGACAGGTTTCTGCCGGACAAGGCGATCGATTTGATTGATGAGGCTGCATCGCGCCTCAAGATGGAGATCGACAGTGTGCCAACGGAAATAGACGAGGTACAACGGCGGGTGATGCAGATGCAGATTGAGATAGAGGCGCTCAAGAAAGAGCGCGATGAAGCATCGCTCGAGCGCAGGAAGAAATTGGAAAGCGAAGTCGAGGCGCTCAATAAGGATGTGGCCGAGAAGAAGAAACATTGGGAGCAGGAAAAGTCTCTCATCATGCAGATAAAAAAGATCAAGGAACGGATCGAGCAGACGAAACTTGAAGCCGATGAGATGGAGCGCAAAGGCGAGCTCGGCAAGGTGGCGGAGCTGCGCTATGGCACGGTGGTCGCCCTGGAGAAGGAGCTGGAGCAGAAGAACAAAGAACTCGCCGAACTGCAGAAAACCCAGAAGATGCTCACTGAAGAGGTCGAAGAAGAGGACATTGCAAGGATCGTTTCCAAATGGACTGGTATTCCGGTTTCAAGGATGCTCGAAGGCGAAATGGATAAACTCGTGCACATGGAAGAGCGGCTTCATCGCCGCGTCGTCGGACAGGATGAGGCTATCGAGGCAGTATCAAACACGGTGCGCAGGGCCCGGGCCGGCCTTCAGGACCCGAACAGGCCGCTTGGTTCCTTTCTTTTTCTGGGCCCGACGGGCGTGGGTAAGACTGAGCTTGCTAAAGCATTGGCCGAATTTCTCTTTGACGATGAGCAGGCCATCGTTCGTCTCGACATGAGCGAGTACCAGGAGCGCCACACGGTTGCGCGCATGATCGGCGCGCCTCCCGGCTACGTTGGCTACGAAGAAGGCGGCCAACTGACCGAGGCTGTGCGTAGACGGCCGTATTCCATTGTGCTGCTCGACGAGGTGGAGAAGGCGCATCCGGAAGTCTTCGATGTGCTGCTTCAGGTACTCGACGATGGCCGGCTTACCGATGGTCAAGGCAGAACCGTTGATTTCAAGAACACGGTGATCATCATGACCTCAAACATGGGTAGCCAGTGGATTATCGAGTTCGCAGGAAAGAATTACGAAGAGATGAAGAACCGGGTCATGGAAGCGGTGAAGGCCGGTTTCAAGCCGGAATTTGTGAACAGGATAGATGAGATGATCATATTCAAGGCCCTCAGCATGGAAGACCTGAAGAGGATCGTCGACCTGCAGCTCGTGTACCTGACGAAACGCACGAGAGAGAGATTCATCGACATGGAGTTCACCGACAAGGTGAAAGAAGTTCTGGCCAAAGAAAGCTATGATCCGGCCTATGGGGCCCGGCCGCTTAAACGGCTGATCCAGAAGAAGGTACAGGATCCTCTTGCGTTGCTCCTGCTGAAGGGAGAGCTGCATGATGGTGAGCGTATCAAGGTGACGGTCAACCGGAAGGGAGACGTTGTTTTCGAACGGGAAGGCGAGGCAGCAGCCAAAGCGCAGGCATAACAGCTAAACGCGAGGAAGCGATGAAGCGAGGAAGCGATGATGCGAAAAGTGAAAAGGAAGGGAAAAGGGGAGGTCGCATTGCCTTTCATATTGCAGCTGGTGTCATCGCAGAATTAGAAGCGTCGCCGGACATCCTCTACCTGGACCAGATTGATGCGTAGTGTTAAGTTGACGCACTGCGGACGCGGTTACTCTTGACAGCAAAGGTTGTTCTGCTATAAGATTACATCTTCGTAGGCGCGTAGCTCAACGGTAGAGCGCTACCTCGACGCGGTAGAGGTCGAGGGTTCAACACCCTCCGCGCCTACCATATCCTCAGCAAGACAAAGCCGGTTGAAACTGGAATTCAGAAAGCCTAATTCCAGCTTCAACCGGCTTTTGCTAAGGGCGCGGAGCCATGCTGGAACGCTCAGCGCATGGAGCCATGAGTATGGTCATCGAGCTTGGTCTGTGCGGCGTTGATTCATTACGCTATGGGATTGCCAAACGTGCGTGCCTTCTTCTCCTGCTGGCAAGCCTCTTGCTCTGCTTTCTCACGCCTGTCTCTGCCGAAACAATCCCGGCCCTTACAGCAGGATCCTCACAGAAGGTCTCGCTTAAGATCATGCCGCTCGGTGATTCAATCACCTTGGGCACTCCCGATCGAGGCTACGGTGGTTATCGCCACATGCTCGGGATCCTCCTCGCAAAAGACGGCTATATCGTTGACTTCGTGGGATCGCAACGGAGCGGCAACAGGACCACGCCCGATCCGGACAATGAGGGCCATCCCGGCTGGACCATTGCGCAGATTAAAAGCGGTATTGACGTTGACGGCTGGCTTGAGACGTACAAACCGGACATCATTCTGCTCCACATCGGCACGAATGACATCAGCCGTGGCAATGCAGCCTCTGCGCCCGGCAATCTCTTGGCTCTTCTCGATGATATCCTTGTGCGTCTTCCAAAGGTGCGTATCATCGTGGCGCAGATTATTCCTTTTCGCGTGGGTGCCGACCAGGGCCATCGATCATATAACGGCGCAATTCCCGGCATCGTCGCCTCCAAAGGTCCGCGCGTCTCTGTAATCGACATGCAGAACATTCTCTCCATGAGCGATTACGCGGATGGCCTTCATCCGAATGCGAGCGGCTACGACAAGATGGCGCGGGCGTGGGAAACTGCACTACGCGCGGTGGTCGGCCTGGAGAAAGGGATGAAACCCGCACGGCGTCAGCACGGGTCCTTGTGAAGTGCTCGTCTCTGACACGCTGAGCCAAGGCCTATATCCTTTTTCGGGATCAGACCTCCCCCTTACTGACAATTGCCTTACAAGTTTTTTGTGATACCCTAATTGCATAATGCATTATGAATAATGCTATCGAGATAAGAGGAGGGATCTTTGGAGAGTCCATGTAACATAGGAGCAGCAGATGAAAAGCACGATTTTTGCGACCGCATTGCAGAGAAGGAGGAATTCCTGCGCTATGCGTGTTTGGATAGTCTACGGAGGATGATATGGAGGATAAAGGAGAGCAGTCGATGAAAAAAGGTGCAGGAGCCGTCTTCCAGGAAGAGACCAGGTACACCGCGCAGAAGTTACAGGGGCACACGCTTGACTGGAACAAATTGCCCGCGACGTACAAGAGCTACGACGCTCCTCTCGCGAGGTTCGTTCTTCCTCAGCCGGAGATTAGCGGAGACGCAAATGTATGGCAGCTCCTGCAGAGGCGAAGATCGAAACGGGCCTACGAGCCGGATCAGCCCCTCACTCAGCCACGTCTCTCCGCGCTGCTCTGGGCTACCCAGGGCCTGACCGCAAAACAGGGGAACATGTATTTCAGAACAGCCCCTTCGGCAGGAGGGCTCTATCCCGTAGAAACCTATTTGTCGGTCCGGGCCGTCGAAGGGCTGGAATCAGGCATATATCACTTCAGGCCGCTCAACGCTGACCTTGAGTTTTTGAAAAGAGGCGATTACTCCAGGGCCCTGGCTAATGCCGCATTGGGTCAGCAAATGGTTGCTGATGCTCAGGTCACCTTCATTTGGTCTGCCGTCCTGGAACGGAGCACATGGAAGTATCGGGAAAGAGCCTATCGCTACATCTATATCGATGCCGGGCACATCGGTCAGAACCTTTATTTAGCGGCGGAAGCGTTGGGGCTGGGATCGTGTACGATCGGGGCTTTTTTCGACGAGGACGTAAATAGCCTCATCGACGTAGACGGCATTAACGAGACCGTCATCTACCTCGGCTGCGTGGGATGGCCGGTAAACGAATAAGATGTAGGGAGGGTGCTATTTTTGAGACTACCGCGTAAGACTTGCAACCGCTCTACCGACTGATGCGAAGAAAAAAGGGGAACTGCGGGAGAGTTGCGGTACGCCTTATTTACTAACTCCGGCGCGGGATAGTGATCTCGCTTACCGCCCCACTATCGTCCAGTTCAGATCGGTGATGGTAGTAAGCATGACGCCCTGGCTCGAACGTCACCCCGTTCATGTACCAGACCGCGTTCTGACCGGTTGCACTGTTTCTCCAGACGAGGTCGGGTTTGCCGTCAGCGTTGAAGTCGCCCAGCCCCCACGATGTTCCAGTTCAGATCGGTGATGGCAGTGAGCAAGACAGCGCCGGTTGAACGTCACGCCGTTCATGTACCAGACCGCGTTCTGACCGGTTGCGGTGTTTCTCCAGAGGAGGTCGGGCTTGCCATCACCGTTGAAGTCGCCCACCCCCACAATGTTCCAGTTCAGATCGGTGACGGTATTGAAGCACAGACGCCCTGGCTGAACGTCACCCCGTTCATGTACCAGACCGCGTTCTGACCGGTTGCGGTGTTTCTCCAGACGAGGTCGGGTTTACCGTCCGCGTTAAAGTCGGGGACAAATCGGAGAAACGCCGAGCAGCTTGCGGCGGACCCTCCATCTGAACCAGCGCAGGTCCAGCTCCAGGGACCGGTACCCGTCACCGCAGTGGCCGTTCCCGCGTTACAGAGGTTGGTGCTGGGTGCCGTGGTAAAGGTCTCGCCATTGGACGGACCGCACTGGCCGTTGACCGGGGCGAGAGGCCCAACGGGGTCGGATTGGAGGATACCTGACGACAACGCGATGAAGGTATTGTTGCCGTACGTAACTCCGGTGAGAGGCGCGCCTTTCAACCCAGAGCTCCGCTGCGTCCAGATCACCCCGTCGGGAGAGGTGAACATGACAGCGGTGGGAATATTTGAAGCATAGCCCACCGCCAGAAAAGTACTGTAGCCATACGTAACTCCGCTAAGGGTGCCTGTCACCCCGGAGGTCCGCTGTGTCCACGTCCCCCCATCTGGGGAGGTGAGGATGAGTGGAATAGCCCACTGCCACAAAAGTACCGTCGCCGTACGTCACTGCAACAAGCCCCGGCGGACACCCCCGAATTCCGCTGCGTCCACGTCACCCCGTCGGGAGAGGTGAGGATGACAGCAGTGTAGGTGTTTGAAGCGTAGTATTGGCCCACCGCGACGAAGGTATTATTGCCGTACGTGACTCCGTAGAGAGGAGCGCGTGTCACCCCCGAGTCCCTCTGCGTCCACGTCACCCCGTCGGGAGAGGTGAGGATAGTGCCGTCGACGCTCACGGCCACGAAGGTGCCGTTCCCGTATACCACCGCATACAGGTCGTTCCCCTGAGGCAGAGGGTTTCTCCAGTGCCAATTGTCGAGAGGATCTGCAAAGCACGACCCGGAATGGGAGAGAAGCACCATCCCCAGAAATAGGAGAGAAATAAGGATTGTTGCACATGCCGGTCTGCGAGCGTGTGTACTACGCTCCTTCGGCGGTCCCCAGAGCCTGGAGCGGCTGGGGGATTGTGGAGAAATAAGATGTCGTGACATGCTATACGTGTGCTTCTTCGGGCTACACCGGCCCTTCTATTGATTATCGGAAATACATTGCCGATTATAATAGCCGGGAAACAAAGGTAGTGCCCGTTGTTTTGCAAGCACAATGCTGTCACAGGTCGATGCTGATCCGGCCGTGAAATAGAGAGTCTTTTTTCGCACTTCTGTGTATACTATGAGAGCAGTCAGGATTGAAATGTTGAACGAAGCCAGAGCGCAGCAGTTGCGATCCGGCTTTGTAAGTTGTAAGGAGGCACGACGCATGACCTCAAAATGCATCTCAGGCATTCTCCCTTCGCGGGTCAGCCGAGCCCTGACTCAACTAACCATTACTTTTGCGATCCTGTCTCTCGTGTCGTGTAGCATGAGTTTTGACTCGCCCTGGGAAAATAAAGCCTCCGAAATTCCTCAGAAGGCGCCTGCCAGAACCCAAACAGCGCCCGGGCAGCCGGAAGACCAGTCTTTGTCTTCTTCTTCCAGGGCTCTTCCTGTCGCGGGTGACAGCGGAAGAAAGTGGAACAAGTACATGACCGATGACGAGGATGTAAGGTATTTCTGCGACGAAGGAGCGATTGCAAAATCGGCCGGTATGGTCCAGATATGGACAAAAAGAGAGTTTCCGCCTGGAGCCTCTCAAAGGGCGATTGTGACTCTCGAAGAAATAGATTGCAGTAAAGCACGATATCGCACTCTCGAGCTTCATGTGACATACTCAGACGGCACCACCGGTAGATCCAACGAGGCTACGCGCTGGGTAAAAATCCACGAAAACAGCAACGAAGAATTCCTTCTGCATGAAAACTGTAAATAGGTGAGTGAACGGCGCGCAGAGATAGTGATCGGCGAGGTCAGTGACCGGATGCCCTGTCCATATGGTGTAGGGGCGCGATGCGGCCGAAGACTTTACCTGGCTTCGCTCTTTCCGTCTCTTTCTGTCGATATGATATCGGCTCTGCGTCTCTGCATGCCTGCTCCAGTATGTCTCCTGCTCGATGAATGACATCTCGCGATAACGTGCTGTGAGTCCACTGGGTAGTGATGAACCGATAGTCGTCCTTGCCGTTGAGCACGAGGACATTACCGCGTCTCACCCTCTCTATATACCATCCGGGAAGAACGAGAACCGGCTGCACGGGCAAATGCATGCCCACCGCATCGCTTAGAGAGCGTGAAAGCCATTCAGCCTGCCTCTTCGCCTGGTCGAGGAAATCCGTTTTTATGCGATCAGGGAACCTTAAGGTGCGGCCATCGTAGACGACTTTAACGCCTCCCCTGGCGGGCTTTGACCTGCCTTTAGTCTCTACGGCAAACACACCGTTGCGTCCGACAACCACATGATCGATGTTAAACCCCTCAGCGGGAACGTCATGGAATACGCGATAGCCGTCACTCATGAGATTGTTCAGTTCCTGTCCCACGGCCATCTCGCAGTCCAGACCCAGACGGTACGCGTGTCTATCTGCAAGCAATCTGCAGAGCTTCTTTCCGAAATAGAGTGTGTAGGCCAGCCATACCAGAGCATAGATGATGCCACTCTGCTCGCCCGCTTTCGCGACACCGAAATAATGTGTTGAAAGGTACGATGCAAAGAGGAGGAGAGGCATCGCAACCATCATCATCACATAGCAGTCGATATCGAGGTTAAGATCCTCGATTCGCCTGAGAAGCGAATGCCCCGGCCCGCGCATAAGATCGCGTGTCAATGGGCATCGAAAGCCTCTTCTTCTTGAACTATGCCAATAAACGAGTGCTGAGAGAATTACGAGACTACCAAAAAAGATGAAAAAAGGTATGAGCCCGAGCAGGATAGATATCATAGTTGTTGGCCCTCCCTATCACTTTTATCGGCACATGACCGGTATAATAAAGTGCGATGAGCCTATTTTTTCGCATGACTTGAGACAAGCAGAGACTTGCATCTGCGAAATGCTTTACCACCAAGAGTCTTAAAACTTTCGATTAACATTTTTTAAACCCACGGCTGATAGACGCGGGCTGAGTTGCTGATAAACTGAAAGAATAAAAGCTCTGGTTGGCACGGATGCGGAGCAAGGGCCTAAAACCACGCGGGGCTTCGTCGCAATGTCCCCGCGGATCAAAAAAGGAGGAAGGTTATGCAGAAACGGGAAAAGGGTTTGGCAATGGTTCTGGCAGCTCTTGTGTTGGTCGGTTTTTTTTCTGCGGGTAGCGCATGGGGTCAGGCGCAAAATGATCCCTGGTTCGTGGTCGTTCCTTTCGTAGATGCACACACGGGCAATGGTGACACGTCCCTGCTCATCACGAATACGGGTGAAACTGGCAACATGTGCGCGAATTTTTATTTGTTCACCACTGACGGAACGATGACTGGATGCTGCGCTTGCCCGGTGAAGCAGAACGGCCTCTTGACGATGTCGGTCAATGATCTCACGAAGAATCCCGTGAGCGGCGCGCCCCAGACTACAGGCGTGATCAAGATGCTCGGGTCAATGTATTGCGACCCCGCTTACCCTTTGGTTAACCTGCCGGGTCTAAAGATGTACCAGAGAAGCCTGTATGCCTCTTCGGTACCGTCGGCCGTAACTCCGGTGCCTGCTTCAGGGCTGAGCGGCTTTGAATATGTAACACTGCAGAGGCAGTGCACCGCTATTGTGAAGCAGAGCGGCACCAGCGGCCCCGGCATCTGCCAGTGCCCGGGTGGTGGGCCGGTGGGGATTCCACAGTAGGTGACCCGGTCCGGCACGGGTGAATAGACGGGCAACAACCTGTCGCGAGCAGTCAAGAAACATGCGGTAGAGGTCGCAGGGCCATCACCCTTCGCCTCTACCGTTTTAAAAGTCACTCTTGGGAGCGCATGCAACCCTCATCTCCACCGCTATCTGAAGCGTGCCACGTGTCCCTCCGGCACGTGGAGCAGCCCGCGCCACGGTCAAGCGTGTGCTGCGAAGAGATATTTCGGTTTTGTTTATATCAATCAAAAAAAGATTGAGCCATGTAATCACTTCGCCCGATCTTCTTTCCTCAACGTATAGCACGGGTTTTCTCAGGCGGCACTATTCACGCGCAAGGGCAGAACTGATTTCACCTGCCAGTAGCCGTGGCATTTCGCCATCCGGCTGTGCGAACCGTACGCTTAGAGAAGTGTGGCATGTAACTTGAATACATTTATGTCACAGTGCCGGACCCAGGCGAATGAACGATACCGGCAACTGTTTTGGGGCCACGCCGGGGAAAACCTGCCACCAGCCGTCTGCAATGGGTCGCAGGAGACTGACAGGACATCTAACAGCAAGGGGGAAGAATGAGCACAGATAGCGCCATGTTTCTCGAAGTTCTTGAATGGCTTGATCAGACCGGTCAAGAGGTGGTCCACAGGGTTCCCGCCGAGGGCTCGGGCGAAATAAAGTTCGGTGCACAGCTCATCGTCAGGGAGAGTCAGGCTGCGGTCTTTTTCTACAATGGAAAAGCTTACGATGCCTTTGGTCCGGGCCGCCATACACTGACAACGGCCAACATCCCGATCCTGACAAAGATCCTGAGTATACCGTGGGGAATGACAAGCCCGCTGCGGGCGGAGGTCTACTTCGTCAACACCCGGATATTCCCGAATCTCAAGTGGGGCACGCGGGATCCGGTGGCCTTCAAAGATTCCCAACTCGGTCTGATACGCCTCAGGGCATTCGGTGTCTTTAATATCAAGGTCACGCAACCCGTTCTGATGGTCAACACATTGGTGGGCACGGTTCCAGTCTACACCGTTGAAGGACTGGAGGATTACCTGAGCAGAGTGATCGTGTCGCGACTCAACGACTATCTGGGAGAGCACCTCGACACGGTTCTTAACCTTCCGGGAAAGTATGACAGCATCGCAGATGGTCTGACAAAGCAGCTTGAACAGGACTTTTCCAACTACGGGCTCACCTTGTCCGCGCTCTATGTCACCTCCATCACACCGCCCCTGGAGGTGCAGAAGGCGATCGATGACAAGAGCAAGCTGGGAGTATTCGATGATCTGAATCGTCTGCTTAAAATGAAAGCGGCTATGGCCATGGAGAAGGCTGCCGAATCAGGCGGCCAGGCTGGGGCAGGCGTTGGCATGGGCATGGCATTCATGATGCCCGGCATCTTCAGAGAGGCACTGAAAGACGATGCGCCAACGCAATCGCCCACCTCGCAGACCTGTCCTGATTGCAAGCAGGAGATTCCCGGTGATTCCAGGTTCTGCCCCCAGTGCGGCCACCAGGTTGTTATCCTCGACCGGTGCTCCGCCTGTGGTAAAAACCTTCCGCCTCATTCCAGGTTCTGCCCGCGCTGTGGAAAGGCTGCCGCCGTAAATCCCGAGCCGAAGGTGTGCACGCACTGCCACGCTCAGAACCTGCCGGGATCGGTTTACTGCAACAGCTGCGGTGAAAAGCTGTAGCCTCGTATGTGGCAGATAGAACACCAGTGTCCGCAGTGTGGCGCGCCGGTCATCCTGGAGGAAACAGAGCGACTCTTTGCCTGCCCGTACTGCAAGGTTCGACTCTTTATAGCATCCGAGGGCATACTGCGCTACTACCTGCCTCCGCTGCAGCTCGAGGAGCAGATTGCCTACGTGCCCTACTGGCGCACCAAGGGAATCGATTTCACGTGCAGAGCGAGCGGCATCACCACGGGCGTCATAGACCGAACGTCTCTCGCCCGCAATTCCTCGTGCTTTCCCTATTCGCTCGGGGTGCGGCCCCAGGTCTTTAAGCTGCGGTTCGCGGGTCGCGCTCTTCAAAAAGCGCTTCTTCAACCTAGCGCCGATCTGCGGGATGGACACGACGACGCAGCCGCGCCCGGTGTGCTTCCTGAGCGCTCTCTCATTCCGGACTCGGTACTCTTCAGGGTGGCCCTGCGCGAAGTGCAGAGTCTCATCTTCAGTCCGGTCGGCTTTCAGGGGAATGAGCTTTGCGACGCAATCGACGGGAAGAACCTGGGAAGACGGATGGACGAGATGACGTCAGAGCTATCTTCTTGCGGCGGCGAGCAGGGAGAGGTCTCCTTCATTCCGACGCTCTGTCCCAATTGCGGCGCTGACCTTGTGGGCGAGAAAGAGAGCATCCTGCTTTTCTGTTCAAACTGCCAACAGGCGTGGAAAGTGGCAGGCTGCGCGCTGCAGAGTGTCAGTGCTTCTTTTCTTGCCGGGCCGAAAGGCGCACGATATCTTCCCTTTTGGTGCGTGCAGCCCGATCTTGAAGGTCTGGAGGAGCGGCTCTTTATCGATCCAGCAAAAACCGGTGGTCCGGGTCACGGCCGTATCTATCTCGATGATCCGGGGTTTCGATTCTGGCTGCCTGCCTTCAAAGTCAACGCATTAATCTTCCTGACGCTTGCCGAGCGAGCCACAGTGGCGCAGCCGTCGGTCAACGACACAACAGGAGAGACAGGAGATGGCATCTATCCTGTTACCATACCGGCAGCGGAGGCGGTAAAGCTCGTGAAGGTCATGATAGCTCTCCTCGTAGGCAGACCTGAAGCGGCGCGACCTCTCTTTGAGCGCATGACCGCCAGCCCGGACGATGCGCAACTGTGCTTTATTCCTTTTTCCTTTACCGGGTATGAGTTTGTTCAGGAAAAGATGAGAATGAGTCTTTTACCGAATGCGCTGAAGTACGGCATGAATCTATAGCTGGCGCGTTAATCGGTCCTCGCAGCTACCGCCCTACCTGGAGCCTTGTCCGTGAACGAAAAGCCCGGACCCCGGCTGTCTCATTGGTACTCCAGTCTTATACTCTTTGGCGGAGCGAGATCGAGGCTTACGACGACTTCGGATTTGCCAAGGACCCTGGAAACGGTTTCGCTCCCATCCAGGATCGAGAAGAAGTCCTCCTTACTGATATAGGCGATTATGTACTCCACAAACCCGCCGGCCGTATCGCACTGATAGAAGTCTCTGACAGGCCACGACACACCAAACGCAAGCCCGTCGATATCATCAAGCGCCACATCTTCCTTGTTGAGGACCCTCAGGTTGCGTTCGAAATAACGCTGAAGGATAATCTGTAGTCTCTGCTGTCCGGTTGTTTTGTTCTTGTCAAAATTGATGTCATCAGGCCGTATCTCAACAAGGAGATAGCGGAGCTTCTTACCGCTTGCGTCGGTCAAATATGTGAAGCCGAGCCCTTCCTTTGCGAAGCTCGTCTTGTTGAGTCGATATTTCGCATAGATGCCGCTCAGCAAAGAAGAGTGCTTGCGGGCGAGCGCCGCCAGTTCAGGGTCCTGATACCCCGATTTGAGTCCCTCTGTCTCATTCCTGGCGACCTGAACCGGTCCGGAACAGGCGACAAGAAATCCGTATACCAGGAAAGAAGAAAAAAGAATGAAGATCTTACCTATGCTCTTCGTGGCGTTCATCGTGTTCATGGCCTTCGCCTCCCTCATGTTTTTCGCCCCTGTATTGATCCTCGTAAATTATATATCATGCTTGTGATACCGGCATTATCAGCAGGAGCATTCCGAGAATGATTCTTTTCATCGTTCTCCTCCGTCTTCCAGCGGTCAACTCGACGGTCGAATTGTTCGACTGTTGTCATGTTCGTCATAATATAAGAACGGAGACGCGTATTGTCATTGACTTTCCTGAGCCGCAGACACCGGAATGACGCAAAGGGTGACATGTGTCTGCTGATTTGAATAGTAACTGAAAAGAGCCGGACTAAAAGTGGCGGCCGGGATGGGGAGGTCCGTGAGTATGACCCTTTTCAAAGGCGCTAATCTCCCAATTGTCGCGCTCATCCTCCTGGCCGACCCAGGGCGGCAAGTCGAGACAAAAATAGCTGGTCAAAGAAAAAGCATAGGGTTCATACATACGCCGTAACTGTAAGAGCTGCTCATGAGCATCGCGTGCCTCCCTGAGTTCAACGCCGCTTGCGGAGAGCACATCATCCAGCTTGGTCATATCCGCAGGTGAGAGCCGCTCAGCCCAGCGTTGGGCAGGTGAAATGCCGAACACAATAGCCAGATCAACGATGGCATGACGCGCAATGGCAAAGGTCATCCATGCCTGTCGTTGCAAGCTGCCCTCGACAAAACTCCAGACCAGGCTGCTCGTGTCAAGAATTGTCGTCAAGGCACTCAACCAGGACTGGTTTTCGTGGTGCGACCGGAAGTAGGCGAGAAACGGATAGGAGAGATGGTTTTCGAGCAGCTCAGCCGACCACTTCTCCCACTCGGCGAGGAGGCGTTGAAGCTCGTCTGTGCTGCCGTCTACCAGGTTCCTCCGTATCATCTCTGTGGCAGTGGCGGGTGAGCCCGCGCGCTCATCCAGCATTGAAATACTCGTTTCGCGGCGCGAAAAAGACTGGTTGAGCGCCGGCAGGTAACCGATGATCAGCGCGAGAAAGCCCAGCCCCATTCCAGCCTCAAGCACCGTCAGCATGCGCGCCGGCCTGGAGGTCGGGTAAACGTCTCCCAGGCCGAGGGTAAAAAAGTTGCTGGCGCTGAAGTAAAGGTCGCTCGTGAGACCCGGGATTTCCGGTTGTGAGAGGTGTGTAGCGGAACCCGCTGCGTATTGAAGGAGCCCGAAACCGAAAATGAGTCCTCCGGCCCAGATGAACAGAAGAAGGAGAAGAGATATCGGCCCGTAGAAGCTGAGAAGGTTCTCTGCGCGGGTTTCAGAGGTTATCGCATAGAGAATCCTCGTGACGGGAAGCCAGGTGTAATGATAGAAAAGGCGTGTCAGGCGGAACCGTCTGGTGACACGTCGGGGCAGGATTATCGTTTCGAATGCGTCCCAGAGTATGATTATGATAAGAGCTGTGCCGATCAGTGCTGCAAGAACTCTCAAAACGTATCTCCCAAGAGAAACGGCAAGATTGAAAAACTGCATTATTCACGCTTTCCGCGAAAGCGTTGTTGAAGGAAATCTATGAAGGTCAGCGGCTGTTGTCAAGCGGGAAGCCTGCCCGTTCCAATTCTGATGGCTCAGCACTATTTGGTTCTTCCTCAACTTTGTTCAGGGTATCTTCTCTTTGGCCGGGTACCCGCTTGCGGGTGTTCCCTTGACCCGTGACCCATCCTCTCATGGCTTGCCAATTTCCTGTTTGCTACCGGCGGCAAACTGTGTCATAAGTATTGCAACCTGACGCGCACGAGGAGGGAACATGATCAGCCGCATTCTGAAATGTACCTGTCTTATCATTTTCCTCGCTGTTGTTTTGCTTGCTTCGGGCCTGAAAGCTCAGGCGCCGGCCGAGGGACCGGGAAACGAACAGGGTCAAGCACCCCCCAAAGAAGAGAGATCAAAACCGAAAGAGTTTGGAAAGGTCTTCTGCGCTGAGAGCTCGGCTGCTCAGGTAAACTTGATGGTCTTTGCGGTTAACTGCGGCGAAGTGTGCGAGAACGCCTACCAGGAGTACCCGTGTGAGTTGCAGCAACGGCTGAAAGACGGGTGGAAAATTACCTCAGTTTCATCAGTCACACTCACGGTACATAAAGATCCGTGTGAATGCGGCGTAACCGGAATCGAGAGTGTGCTGGAGCGATAGTTGAGAGACCGTGCCTCGTTCTTCGTTCCTGGTTCTTGGTTCGAAAAACGAAGAACGAAGAACGAAGCACGAGGAACTAGGTACTATACGCTCCTGCAATATCGAACATGGCGCGCACATTCTCGGGCTTTGCGTCATCAAGACTCGTAGCGGTGTCAAGTATGAAGCCTCCATTCCGCCCGACAGTCTCCATCAGCTTTCGGCAGTAACTCTTCACATCATCCGGCGTGCCGGTAGCAAGGATTGAACCCGGCACGTTTCCCCTGATGCAGATTTTATCACCCAGAACCTTTTTGGCCTGGAACATGTCCGTAGCCTCGAAGGTGTACATCGCCTTGCCTGCCGGCATGTCTTTAATAATGTCGAGACGGGATGTGTAATCGCCCTCGATGAAAGGGCACGGCGTAAGGTCTTTTTCTATAAGTGCATTCATGAGCCCTTGCAGGGTGGGCCAGTAAAACTTCAGGAACTGCTCGCGTGACATGAATCCGTCAGCGCCCTTGTGGAGCGGAATGAAGACACGTGGGTTTCCCGTTGCGCGGGAACCGGCAACTGCTCTGTCGATCATGAAAGGAAGGAAGGTTTCGCAGGCTTTGATGACCATTTCCGGTCGCCGGTACATGTCGAGCATAATTCCTTTTGTGCCCCTGAAGAAATCACCGATCGTGTCAAATGGCGCCTGGGCCTGGGCTCCCATCTCAATGGGGAAGCCTTCCTCTTTTGCATGTTGCACAAATTTCCGGGAGTAAGCTACCACCTTCCTGGATTGCTCGCTCGCTTTTTTCAAAGCATCGAGGGCGCTCAACACCTCCGGCATCCCGAAAGGCAGGGTATCTGCCACAAGGCTGCCGTAGCTCAGCATACCGTGGAGAGGCGTGAGGTTCTCGAGGCCCTTGAGCGCTCCGAATACCCTCGGCCAGTAGCGCCTCACGATGAAGTCGGACGGATCGGATAAGAGTGCGGGATACTCTTCGGCCTTCACGTATTCCTCTTCCACAAACTGGAAGGAAATATCGGGCGGCAGATTAGCGCCGGGCCACTTGACCTGCTTTGAATCGAGCGTCTCGAGCAGCGGGCCGAGAAGCCGGGCAGGGTAGGGATTCTGTACCATGTCTGACGGAAAGTCTGCGATAGTCTTCCACTGTGATTCCCAGAGTTTTTCTTCGTCGTACATGAACTCCTGCATGGTGATGCCCGCATAGCGTGCAGGGAAGAAGCCGTACCGTACGACAATGGGTATTCTGTCCGGTACTTTCAGTTGCACAGCGTCTGTCACCCGTTTCTCACGCGCAGCATAGAGGGTTGCCTTCGTATCAGCCATGTTCCACCTCGTATCGTTGAAATTCTGCAACATACTGTCATTTACTCTTCTTTGTCAAGACTCACGCCGTTGTCTCACGCCACGGTTTATCGGCACATTCCCCTTTTATCTCGCATAATAAGCCATAATAAACATTGACAAGCTCAAGGAAAAAAAAGTAAAATACGGCGTCTGGGACAAAAGAGAGCCTTGCGCAAAAAAGCGGTTTAAGCGTAGACAGAGCGGTATGAGGCATCGTGGGATGCCTTTTCATTTCTTACGGCTGTAGAGGTTGGGTTTGTTGACTATACGTTTTATGGATAAAGAATTTCAGGTCGAAGCCGGTACAACGTTTCTCGATTTTTTACGGGGAACGCATGTCGCCGGGAATCGTGAGATCGTAGCCGTTAAAGTGAACGGTGAGAGCCGTGACCTGTCGGCGCCTGTTGAAGAAGGAGAGATCACCCCTATTTTCATCGACTCCGACGAAGGTGTATCCATAATCCGCCACAGCACGGCCCACGTCATGGCGCAAGCCGTCAAAGAACTTTTCCCCGATGCGAAGGTAACGATCGGTCCGGCCATCGAAACGGGCTTCTATTATGACTTTGACTATGCACCCGGTTTCACCGACGAAGATCTTCCGAAAATAGAGAAGCAGATGCATGAGATCATCAAAAAGGATCTCCCCATGCGGCGCAGAGTTGTTGCTAAAGCCGAGGCGATCGAGCTTTTCGGGAAAAGCGGGGAAAATTTCAAGGTAGAACTGATCAACGATATCGCCGATGACAATGTCAGCCTTTACTCGCAGAACGGTTTCACCGATCTGTGCAGAGGGCCGCATCTTCCGTCCACAGGCAAGATCCCGGCATTCAAACTGCTCAGCCTTGCGGGAGCCTACTGGAGAGGCGATGAGAAAAACAAGATGCTGACCCGGATCTACGGGACAGCATTCGCGAGCGAAGAGGCGCTGCAGAGTCACATAACATTTCTGGAAGAAGTGAAAAAAAGGGACCATCGGCGCATAGGCAAGGAGCTTGATCTCTTCAGCATTTCGGACGAGGTGGGCGCCGGTCTCGTGATTTACCACCCGAACGGTGCGCTCCTGCGCTACCTCCTTGAAGATTTCGAGAGAAAGGAACACCTGAAGAGGGGATATCAGTTTGTTGTAGGGCCGCAGATATTGAAGCTGGACATGTGGAAGAAGTCCGGTCACTACGAGAATTACCGGGAGAACATGTACTTCACGAAGGTGGATGAAGTAGAGTACGGCATAAAGCCGATGAACTGCGTCGCCCATATCATGGTCTACAAGTCGGACATCCGGAGTTACAGGGACTTGCCTCTGCGTTACTTCGAGCTTGGAACCGTGTGCAGGCACGAGAAATCAGGAGTGCTGCACGGTTTGCTCAGGGTGAGGGAGTTTACCCAGGACGATGCGCACATATTCTTGAGGCCTGATCAGCTGCACGAGGAGATATCGAACATCATCGCCTTTATCAAAGATGTGATGGCTCTCTTCGGTTTTGAGTTTGAACTTGAGATCAGCACAAGGCCCGAAGAGAAATTTATCGGGACGCTCGAAACCTGGGACAGGGCGGAAAAGGCATTAAAGGAAGTACTCGACAAAGAAGGTTTACCGTATGATATTAACGAGGGTGATGGCGCATTCTACGGACCGAAAATCGATGTGAAACTTAAGGATGCGCTCGGCAGAAGATGGCAGTGTGCCACGATCCAGGTTGACTTCGCCCTGCCGGAACGGTTTGAACTGACGTACGTGGACAGTGACGGTCAGAGGAAAAGACCGGTGATGCTGCACCGCGTGATTCTCGGGGCTATCGAGCGGTTCATAGGGGTTCTGATCGAGCACTATGCAGGCAAGTTTCCCTTATGGCTTTCGCCTCAGCAGGTTGTCATTATGACGATTACCGATGACCAGAATGCCTATGCAAAGAGCGTACATGATGCTATGATAGCCGAAGAGATACGAGCCCAACTTGATACGCGTAATGAAAAACTGAATATGAAGATACGCGAGGCAATCCTTAAAAAAATCCCGTACCTTGTGATTGTGGGCAAGAAGGAAGTCGAGGAAAAGACGTTGTCCGTTCGCAGCCGCGACGGCGGCGAGCAGAAAAATGTGACACTGGCCGATTTCATACATAAACTCAAGGAAGAGACTTCAAGCAGGAGGTGACGCCCATACTACCGCCCAGAGAAAGAGACGACAAAGACCAGGTAAATTTCAATGAAAAGGTTAGAGCGAGGGAGGTGAGGTTAATTGACGAGGAGGGAAAGCAGCTAGGCATTGTTCCCACCTCTGAAGCCCTCAGGTTAGCGCGAGAGAAGGAACTGGATCTCGTTGAAATCTCCCCAAAGGCAACGCCCCCCGTATGTAAGATCATGGATTACGGGAAATTTAAATACCAGCTCGCGAAGAAGGCTCACGAAGCCAGGAAGAAACAGACGGTCATACAGGTAAAGGAGATGAAGCTGGGTCTCAAGATAGAAGAACATGACCTTCAGGTCAAGATGAGACACATAAAAGAATTCTTGGCCGACGGGGACAAATGCAAACTGACTATCATGTTCAGAGGGCGCGAGATCCTGCATAAGGACAAGGGAGAGAGCCTGGCTTTCAAGATAATAGAAGAGTTGAAAGGTGTCGGCGAACTGGAACAGAAGCCGAGATTCGACGGACGAAATATCATCATGATATTTTCACCAGTATAGATTTCGGTAACGAAATCTATCCAGCGAGCACGGCGAGCGAGAGGGGGAGGCTCCGACAGCTCGGCTGGTGGAGGGGGCGACGCGAGCCCCATTAATGTGAGGAGGAATCAATGCCGAAATTAAAAACCCATAGGGGCCTGGCCAAGAGAGTGAAGATAACGGCCCGAGGTAAGGTCAAGAGGGGCAGAGCATTTCACAGCCACCTGCTCTCTTCGAAGTCTCCTAAGAGAAAAAGAAACCTGTCAAAGACTCTCGTGGTCCATTCTACGCAGCAAAAGACCATGAAAAGCCTGGTGCCGTACCTGTAAAAACGGGTCCAGGGGCGGGTACCCGCTTGCGGGTGTTCCGGGGTCCCGACAGAAGATGGAAGATCGTCCGCCGCGGCGGACTAGGAAGATCGCCCTGCGGGCTTGGAAGATGGAAGAGATGACCGAAAGACGTACGACAACTGCTCTGCTGGTAGAAAAGATACCGCGAATTACGTTAGTGAGAAAAAATGTAGTGGAGGATATGGGAAATGCCTAGGGTAAAAAGAGGAACGAAAGCACGAGCGAGAAGAAAAAAGATAATGAAGCTTGCGCGAGGCATGTACTCGGGCCGGCACAGGCAGTATGCGGCTGCCCAGCGTGCTGTGGCCAGGTCGTTGAAGTACGCGTATGCGGGACGGAAACAGAGGAAAAGGGACTTCAGGTCTTTATGGATCACGCGGATCAACGCTGCATGCAGAATGTACGGCATGCCTTACAACAGGTTTATCCACTCCTTGAAAGTCGCCAATATAACGCTTGACAGGAAGTCGCTGGCTACCATGGCTGTCGATGATCCTTCAGGCTTTCAGGGCTTGGTTGAAAAGATGAAAGGGGCGGAGCTGCAGTAAGGGTGAAGCAGGCTTGGACGTTAAGACACTCAAAGAAAAGGCCGTAGCCGAAATCTCCTCCATAAAATCCGTTGAAGATCTCAAGCGCGTGGGAACCATTCTGCTCGGCAGAAAGGGTCTCTTCTCGGAATATCTTCAGCAGCTCAAGACTGTAGAGCAGGAACAGAGAAAGAGTTTCGGTCAGGCCATCAACGAGCTGAAGAGTTGGGCTGAGTCGAAGCTTGGCGAACTGGAAGCGCACTACAGGCAGGAAGACGAGGAGCGGAAAGAGCGGGAGTCGCAGGTCGACATTACCATGCCCGGCAACAGGCCGCTCCTGGGTAAGGCTCATCCTATAACGCTTACCTTTCGCGAGATGGAAAGGATATTCACCTCCCTTGGTTTCGAAGTGGCCGAGGGCCCGAATGTGGAGCTCGATTATTATAATTTTGAAGCGCTCAATCTTCCGAAGGACCATCCTGCGCGCGATATGCAGGACACGTTCTATGTAGCCCCGGGGGTTGTACTGCGGACGCACACGTCGCCCGTGCAGATACGGGTGATGGAACAAAGGCTTCCTCCTATCAGGATCATCGCGCCCGGGGCAGTCTACCGCCACGATCAGGATATTTCTCACACACCCATGTTCCATCAGGTGGAAGGCCTGATGGTAGACCGCAACGTGCGGTTCAGCGATCTTAAAGGCATTCTCACGGTTTTTCTGCACGAGATGTTCGGACCGGATGTACCTATACGGTTCAGGCCAAGTTATTTTCCGTTCACCGAGCCTTCCGCGGAAGTCGACATAGGTTGCGTGATCTGTTGCGGCAAAGGCTGCAGGGTGTGCAAAGCGACCGGGTGGCTGGAGATCCTCGGCTCAGGACTGGTGCATCCCGACGTTTTCCGCAATGTAGGATATGATCCGGAGGAGATATCCGGTTTTGCCTTCGGCATGGGCGTGGAACGAATTGCCATGATCAAATATGGCATTGATGATATTAAGCAGTTTTACAACAACGACGTCCGTTTTCTCGCTCAGTTCTGAGGTCTGGTGATGCGGGTTCCCCTTGAATGGTTGAAAGAGTTTGTTCCGGTTGATGTAGACGCTTCAGACCTTGCGAAGCGGCTCACTATGAGAGGCCTCGAAGTTGAGGCCGAAGAGAAAATCGAGCCTTCGTTCAGCGACGTCATCGTGGGTGAGATCCTGGAAATAGAGCCGGCTTCGGGATCGGAAAAACTCCTCCTCTGCAAAGTGAACGTCGGAAGGGATGTGCTGCCGATTGTCTGCGGCGCCTCAAATATAGCCGTCGGCAACAAAGTACCTGTCGCACTCCCGAATACGCGACTCGCCGACGGCACATTGATCGAAAAACGAAAAATAAAAGGCTTCGAATCTTACGGCATGCTCTGTTCCGAACGCGAACTCGGCCTTTCGGACGAGCATGGCGGCATATTCATCCTGCCGGATGAGCTTCGTCTGGGCGATGGTCTTGCCGATGCGCTCGGACTTGCCGACACGGTCCTCGATGTGAATGTTCCCCCGAACCGGGGCGACTGTCAGTCAATCCTCGGCATTGCCCGTGAAGTTGCAAGCATCCTGAATAAGAAGGTAACGCTGCCTGCTTTCACCCTTGCGGAAAAGGAAGATCCTGAGACTCGCGTGACTCTTGCCGTGCTCAATCCGGAGGGCTGTGCCCGCTACGTTTTGAGAATAATCAAGGACGTTGCAATTGTTCCATCCCCTTTCTGGATGAGGAACAGGATCGCAAAGTGCGGGATGAGACCTATCAGCTCAATCGTGGACGTGACGAACTATGTGATGCTCGAACTGGGCCAGCCGCTCCATGCGTTCGACTATCAGAAGATCGCAAAAGCGCACATTGAAGTACGTCTGGCCGGAGAAAAATCTGTCTTCCGCTCTCTCGACGGCGTCGACAGAAAGCTCGAAGAGGACGATCTCTTGATCTGTGATGGAGAAAGGCCGGTTGCCCTGGCGGGCATCATGGGCGGTGAAAATTCAGAGATTACCTCGTCCACAAAACACGTGGCCCTTGAAAGCGCTTACTTCAATCCGTACTTTATAAGAAGAACAGCACGGAGGCTCGAACTGAGATCGGAAGCATCGTTGAGATTCGAAAAGGGCATAGATCTGGCGAATGTTGATTTTGCCGCGCAAAGAGCTGTCTGGCTGATGCACCAGGTTGCGGGCGGCACCATCGTTAAGGGATCGAAAGAGTTCTACGAGAAGAAGGAACCGCTTAGCATCCATGTCAGTATAAAGAAAATGAATGAGCTGATCGGTATGACGATCGAGCGAGAGAATATTGTCAAAGCGCTCCAGTCAATAGATATACCCGTGATAAAACGTGAGAAGGATGAGGTGGTGGTGTCCATTCCTTTCTTCCGCCATGACATCAGCCAGTATATGGATATCGTAGAGGAAGTCGCTCGTATTATCGGGTACGAGAACGTGCCTGCAACGGTGCCGGTGAGCAGGCTCATGCCGGTGAGGCAGCAGAATGTCCGGCTCTGCATCGATCTTGTGAAAGAGTATCTTATCTCCTCTGGATTTTATGAGGCGATCACTTACGGATTCTTCAGCGAGAGAGATATTACTAACTTCATGATTCCTGAAGGGGATGCGCGAAGCCAATGCGTCTCCATCCTCAACCCTATTTCTCAGGAGCTCGGAGTGATGAGAACCCTGCTCGCGCCGGGGCTTCTTGAAAGTCTAGCGTATAATATCAACCGTGGTATAAAGAATCTAAGAATGTTTGAGGTAGGGAAGGTCTTTTACAAAGCGCAGATGACCAATCCGGATTCCAAAGTAGACCGAGGCGGCAGCGAGGAGCCACACCCGCAATCGCGGGTACCCGAGGCGTACTCAGAAGTACGTCGAGGAGAGCGACCGCTCACAAATAGCGGCGAACGCAGCGACAACGAAGGTATACAAAGGAAGGCGAATTGGTCTGAGCCTCTGCCGGAGGAGCCGGTCTTCGCGGGTCTCGTGCTCACCGGCAGAGAAAGAGAATATTTCTGGAAGGGTGCCTCTCCTGAATTCGATTTCTTTGACGTCAAGGGGGTGCTTGAGGGAATGCTCGACTCTTTCGGTGTCTCACTTGAGGTGCGACAGAGCGTTGAACCTTTCCTGAACAGGCACAATGCTGCGGACCTGTTCGTCGACGGAATTAAACTGGGTTGGACGGGTGAGTTGAAGCGGGAAGTGCTTGCAGCGTACGGAATTGAGCAAAAAGTCTACGCGGCTGAAGTTAATCTCACCATCGTAGCCGAGCGCGGGCTGAAGGAGAAGAGGTATCAGCCCATTCCTCGCTATCCGAGCGTGGTTCGGGATTTCTCTTTTATCATTGAGCCTGGAATTTCGGTCGGAAGCTTGATGGACAAAATCAAGGGCGTCTCTGCGCTCATCGTCTCTGTTGGCGTGTTCGATCTTTTCAAGCGGGAGAAAACGAGCGTTGCTTTCCGCGTGACTTTTCAATCCCTTGAGGATACACTACGTGATGAAACGGTCAATGAGTTGCAGGCGGTGATCATCGAGGGACTAACGCAAATAGAAGGCGTAAAGCTTAGAGCGTAGGGGGTAAGTATGACTAAAGCAGATATTATAACGCAGGTGTACGAGAAGCTCGGTTTTTCCAAAAGGGAATCCTCAAATACCGTTGAGAACTTCTTCGACATTGTCAAAGGTTGTCTCACTAACGGTGAAAACGTGAAGATTTCGGGGCTCGGAAACTTTACCGTAAGGCGAAAAAAGGCCAGGAAGGGAAGAAACCCGCAGACAGGAGATGAAATCGAAATCGCGCCCAGGACAGTTTTGAGTTTTCGGCTCAGCCAGGTATTGAAAGATGAGCTGAACGACAGACGAGGGAAATGATCCCTGATGTTCCCGATAGAGTCTATTACCGAATAAAGGAAGTATGCTCTCTCACGGGTCTCAAGGCCCACATACTGCGCTATTGGGAACAGGAATTCAAGGATATAAAGCCGATAAAGAGTTCCAAGGGACAAAGACTGTACCGGAGAAAAGACCTGGAAGCGATTTTTACTATAAAAGGTTTATTGTACGAAAGGAAATTTACTATCGACGGCGCAAGGATGTACCTCGGCAGGCAGCGACGACTTATGGACGAGATTAAGGGGGAGCTCAAGGAGATCATAGAACTCCTTGAGAAGGGGAGATGAAAAGGAGATGAAAATGAAAAGAATCGTAGTTCTATGTAGTGTTTTTTTGTTGAGCGGTTTTCTTGCAGGCTGTACCGGCTATGTGAACCTGGCCAAAACGCAGCCAGAGAGTCTGAAGGCCTCGTACACCGATCCCCAATTGACAGCACTTAACCAGAAGTATGATGGTTTGCTCAAAGAGATCTACGCGAGGTATAACGCCAAAGGGATGGGAATCGCCAAGGAGGGCCTTGGATTCGTCACGGTGAGGGACAGTAAGGGAGCAAAGGTCGCTTATCTTTTTGTTGAGACCCACCATGAGGAGTGCAACTTCGATAAGAACAGTTCAACCAGTCAGGAGAGACTGCAGACTGTGATGCAAAAGTATTTCGAACCGGAGCTCAAGGTGTTGACTAAAAATGATTTACCTAGCGACGTCAGCGGTCTCGCCTTCGGGGTCGCCTGGGCTGTTCGGGATTTCTACCAGTGCGACAAGTACGGTGGTTTTGTGGAATATGTCGTCGCCTATATGGATAGGAACGACTTTTATGCGGTCCTCGATGGGACTAAGACTCTCAAGAGCGTCCTGGCCAATGAGGAAGTGATCGCAAGCCTCGATTCTCAGCCAGCGACGCCCGTAAAGATGAAATAGGGTAGAACAGTAAGAGCAGGATAAGGTTGAGGTTAAGGTTGAGGAGAGAGGTAAAGGCTACTCCCGAGCCTAGACTCAAAGCGGTGGTCTTAGCCAAGCACCCGCCTTCTTGTCTGTAGCCTTCTTCTTGTCCTTACCACTACCTTCGGCGCAGTCTTTTCCTGGTTTTTCAATGTTTCATACCTCTGTCCTGTCTTTCTTGACCTTACCTGTCTTTCTTTACTTTCCGAACAGGCTGAAGCCCGGGAACGGAGCCGGGGTAAAAGAGAGCACAAAGATTATCAGCATGACGCAGGCGAGAATCTTTCGAGGCCTGTCCAGCGGGGTCTCGGAGTCGAAGGGTTGAGGGTGACGCATCCCGAATATCAAAAGCAGAATAATGAGGGCAAGCCATCCCGGGTTGTATAACAGGGCAAGCAGAATAAGTGCAGCCATAGATCCGGCAAACGCCCACTTGCTCTTCTGTCCGAATACGGCGTATATAACATGTCCTCCATCCAGCTGTCCCACCGGCAGCAGGTTGAGCGCCGTCACGAAGAGCCCCACCCATCCCGCGTAACCCAGGGGATGGAGCAGGACATCGGAATTGGGTGGAAGCTGGCCTATCGTAATTTTTTGAATAAGCTTCAACAGCAGAGGCTCGCCCAATCTTAACTCATGCAAACTCTTATTGACGGGGACGATGTGCGAAAGCTTCATACCGAAAAAGAGGCACGGCACAGAGAGAATGAAACTCATGAGCGGACCGGCCACTCCGATATCAAAGAGCGCTTTCTTGTTGATGATGATGCCTTTCATTTTGATAATAGCCCCGAACGTGCCGAAAGGTGAGAAAGGGAAGGGAATAAAGTACGGCAGGGTCGCGGGCACTCCGTATCTCCTGCTCATGGTATAGTGGCCCATCTCGTGCGCGAGCAGGATGGTCATGATAGAGGCGCTGTAAGATATCCCTTCAACAAAATATTTTGGATCAAAGGAGTACCTGGCCGCAACGAAGTAGGTTGAGATAGCGGTAAGCACGAACAGTACGATATGCTTTGCCACCTAGACCTCTAGAAGCCCCGTCTCCAGGCGAACGCGGTCGTACTTGGTGCCCTTCTTGATACGCGCATCAAGACGCGCCAGCATCCCGAGGAGATAAACGAGTTCTTTTTTTGAAAACTTCGCACCTGTCTTTGAGAGCTTGAATGCATAGTACGGTTTCTGGTAGGGGAAATAGTGTTTTCTTTCATGCGGTGTGAAATCGAGACTTTCCTTAAAACTCGCGAAGATCTTTGAGAATAACTTATAATCCATCTGGTTTGTATGCAGATCTTCCATGTCTTTTGACTGCAGCAGGAGACGTATCTGTCTGACCAGAAAACTCTGGACCGCAAGAATATGCACCCCGTGAGCAAGCAAATTTTCAAGTGTGCCGATCAATTCCTTATGATTCCTCTCAGCCATCGCTTCAAAAAGCGTGAACAGGCTGTCCTCATGCGTCTGGGTGATGACCGCTGCTACGTCGCGCTGGCCAATCGTCTCCCTGTCGCCGACGTAACCGAGGAGTTTGCCCAGTTCCTGTTCCAGCGAGGCCTCATCCTTGATCCTCTCCTTCAACAGGGCAAACGCTTTATCTGTCATCTTCTTACCACGGCCGCGCACTGATGAGAGCACCCGCTCCCGTACGCGAGCCTCTCTGTCCTGTTCCATGTGGAGCGGCTTGCTTCCAAGGAAAGAGGGCACATCGGGTTTCAACCCGGTATAGTAGACGATACAGTTGCTCTTTTCCTTCAGGTCGAGGAGCTGATCTTTCACGGATTCGAGAACAGCGCGGTCTGGATCGATGAGAACAAGGACGGTGGTTGTGTCGACAAAAAGAGCCGACGCTTTCTCGAGAATACCCGCTCTCATGGTGGGCCCTGAGAGTGCAGCTATTTTAGGGCTTTCCAGCCACTTCCTGGCAAGGAGCGAAATATCCTCGGCGAGACTATCCTTCGAACCGATCGCAATGATGATCTCTCTCATAGTGCTTAATAGTACTATTCAGCCTCCGCTTTTGCAACAGTAATACCGGTTCGCCTTCATTCATGGCTGGTGTTTGAACACGGGTACGGTCTTTGGTGCATTTTTTTGAATACAAGCGATATAGCGATCTTGCGGCAGGCCGCAGGCGCGCATAAAGGGGTTTCAATTTTAGTCCAATTCTGGTATGGTATTGGCACGGGAAGTAGCTCAGCTTGGTGGAGCACAGCGTTCGGGACGCTGGGGCCGCAGGTTCAAATCCTGTCTTCCCGATTTTTTTATTTCTGTTCTTGCCGTTCTATCTCATACCAAAGTTCGGGCAGATCGTGAAAATCGTCAGTGACAGAATCAAGCTCAGCACCAAAGGCAACGGAACACTCGTCAATATCAGCGATCAAATCGCGGAGCGGCTTGAGCGGTCAAAGCTTAAGACCGGCAATGTAACCGTCTTTGTCGTTGGTTCCACGGCAGCTATCACCACGTTTGAATATGAACCGGGGCTGAGTAAGGACATGCTTGAATTTTACGATAAGCTTGCGCCTGAGAAAAAAGCCTATCACCACGATGCAACGTGGGGAGACGCCAACGGCTTCAGCCACGTACGCGCTGCATTTACGGGGCCTTCGCTAACCGTACCGTTCGAGCAGGGAAGGCTGTTGCTCGGTACATGGCAGCAGGTCGTGCTGGCAGAATTTGACAACCGTCCACGCGAGCGCACAATAATAGTCCACATCATCGGCGAGTGAGCGATGCCGCGTTGCCTTTTGCGCCTCTCTTCGTTGCTCTTCGGCCTGTTCTGCATCGACGTACCACAAGGTACGCCTTCGCAGCCCAGTCCTCGAAGCGCCTCGATATGCATCAAAATTCAACGTGGCATACGAACATTGGATCGAATGATTTTGGAATAACGTATTGAAGTTTGACGGGACCCGTGACCTTTGCCTTTGACCTATACCGATTTGAATTCACGATGGAGACCGAGGCGGCAGCGAGGAGCCGACGAGGCGTACCTGGGGTACGTCGAGGAGAGCGACGTAGCGACAACGAAGGTATACGCGTGAAGGCGAATCGGTATTATCTGTAAAAGACTGCTCCGGCGAAGCTCACTGACGATTTGCCATCCGTCCACTGGTCGTAACTTACAACATTGCACGCGGAGCCCTCAAGCATTGAAAGCTGGAAATAGATGGGCGCGAGGCCGCAGATCCTTCTTCTGTCCTCTTCCTCGCCGATTGTCGCGAGAAAACGCTGGCCGTCGACCTGTCTCACCGCCTCCAGGATTTTTTCGTCTTTCGTTTTGGAATCGAGCAGGGTCACGCGATCGAGTGCGTACGTGTCTCCGAATTGGGCCCCTATATGAGCAAGATCAGCCCCGGCAATGAGCAGATAGGGTTTGCCGTACTTCTCAAGTGTCTGCTTGAGGCTGTCACAGAGGTCCTGCAAGGCTTTCTTATCCGCCTGCCCTTTGGGACTCATGTGCTCATGCATCGATCCGGTAAGGATACAGAGGATCTCCACATTCCTGTCGTGAAGCTGATGCTGAATGAGAGGAAGCTGCAGTTCAATCGAGTGCTCGGATCTGTGACACCATTCATCGAGATGTTTGTTGAGAACAGGATTTGCCCTGACGAGTGATGCCAGTTCGCCGGCACACGGCAGGGTTCCAAACGGAGTCGAAAAATCCTTGAGGGAAATGTTCCATAGATGTGGGGTCATGCCGTGACATGTGCCGAAAACAACCATAAGCTCTTTGTCAGTAAGGGGCAGATATTTATATATATCGCGGTAGACTTTATACCCCCGCGTGTAGTCGATGTGGGGAGCCAGAATGCCCTGCATCTCTCCCGTCATCTTCGGGGATTCGGTTTCTGCGAACAGGTCATCGAAATAGGCCACCAGCTCTTCTTTGTTGTCGGAATAACTCCTCCCTGAGCAACAGGGCTGCCGGTACGGCGCAGCTTCATACTGCTCTTTCAACTCTCGCAGGCAGTTCTGGTAGCGTTCATTGTCAAGAAGAAGACTGTCATCCATTGCTTCGATGACGGATTGGATCTGCTCAAGGTGGACAATCGTTCCCGAAGCTCTTACGTATTCTTCCTGAAGATCCCTGGGAGACCTCTTGCCATCCATAAGCGAGATGAGAAAGAGCACGTCCCTGGAGACAACAAGAGATTTTTCCGTCAGCCCTTCGGGGTCCTTAAGATAGAACATCTCCCGGCCGTCCTGAGATACGGGCAGCACTTCAACCCATCTTATTTTGGGGTATTCGGCAGGAATATCCATGGCCGACATATATACCACAACAGGTTGTATTAAAGATAGTTGAGAAAAAAACTAAAGAATATTGCATTTTGCATTCCGGATGCTTATAGTTTATTTATCTGTTTTGTAACCTAAGCCTATGCGCCGAATCGGTCTTGTACTTGCCATGCTCGGTTTTTTTGCGTTCTGCTGGAGCCCCGATGGAAGGGCCAAGGAGGAAGATTTTCCTGTGCCGCGCCCTCCCTTCAGCGAAGGCATCTTCCCCTGTTCCAACTGCCACGAGGGCATGCAGGTCAACACGAAGAGGCGGGAGTTGAAAGAGGAGCATACAAACATTCAGCTGAAGCATGGCTCGATATCCCGCTGGTGCCTTGATTGTCACGATGCAGCTAACCGGGATATGCTGAGACTGGTCAACGGCGATCAGATCGACTTCAGTCACAGTTATGAACTCTGCGGCCAGTGTCATGGCCCAACCTACAGGGATTGGAAAGTGGGAGTCCACGGCAAGAGAATCGGTTATTTCGACGGGGGACAAAGAACGTACTTCCTCTGTGTGAATTGCCACAATCCACACGATCCGAAGTTTAAACCGATAAAGCCTGAGCCGCCGCCATTCAAGCCGCTCTACAGATACAGTCCGGCGGCAACGCCAGGACAAACGGGACAAGCAGGACGATAAGCATGGCAGGTAAACGTTACTCACGCAGAGACTTCATCAAGATAGCATCGGTTGCCACGCTTTCGGGACTCGGCCTGTCAGGTGTTTCCTGCAAGAAAGCCGATCTTGAGGAGTTCCTCCAGAAGCACTACCTGGAGATGACCGAAGAAGATAAGAAAAGGACCATAGCACGACTTGAAGAGACGTATCTCAAGAAGTATGGCAAGCAGTTCACGATAAGTACAAAAGGGGCAAAGCCCGGCACCCTTTGGGGATATGGGCTCGATTTGTCGAGGTGTATCGGGTGCAGACGGTGTGTCTACGGCTGCGTAAAAGAGAATAACAATTCGAGGTACAACACGCAGGAACAATGGATCAGGGTTATACGGCTTCCTGAAGGCAGTCTTATTAATCTTGAGAATGCCGAGCACTACTACAATCCGCGCGAGGTGCCTGAGCCGGGTTATGTCTATATGCCGGTGCAGTGTCAGCACTGCGAGAACCCCCCGTGCGTAAAGGTCTGTCCGGTGCATGCTACCTGGAAAGAGCCTGATGGGCTCGTCGTTGTCGATTACAACTGGTGCATCGGCTGCAGGTACTGTATCGCTGCCTGCCCATACAAAGGCAGGGTCTTTAACTGGGCAGAGCCGAACATACCAGCAGATGAACTGAACACAGCCGTGCATTACCTGGGCAATCGGCCGCGATACAAGAACGTCGTCGATAAATGTACGTTTTGCGTACAGAGGGTGCGTCAGGGGAGATATCCTGCCTGTGTGGAAGCTTGTCCCACGGGCACGCGCAAATTCGGGAACCTGCTTGATCCGGATAGCGAGATCCGCTACCTGATTGATCACAAGAGGGTCTTCAGGCTAAAAGAGGATCTGAATACAGAGCCGAAGTTTTATTACTTCTTCGGATTGTGATGGGCTGATATGGAAGCTTGGAAATTTTTCAAACAGACGCTTATCCTTGTTGCAAAGGGAAGGCCGGTTTATTACCTTTGGTGCGCCCTTCTGCTTTTTGTCATGGCTGTGGGATTGTGGTTTTATTCGAAGCAGATGGAAACAGGGCTCATCCTCACCAGCATGCGGGATCAGGTCTCCTGGGGCCTCTACATTGCCAATTTTACGTATCTCGTCGGTGTTGCCGCTGCCGCCGTTCTTCTCGTCATTCCGGCTTATGTCTACCACTTTGACCCGATCAAAGAGATTGTTGTTCTTGGGGAACTCTTTGCGGCTTCGGCTATCGTGATGGCGCTTCTCTTTGTGACCGTCGACCTCGGGAGACCCGACAGATTCTGGCACCTGATCCCCGGCATCGGCTGGCTTGCATTCCCGAATTCGCTCCTCGCCTGGGATGTGATAGTTCTCAACGGCTATTTTGCGCTGAATGTGATCGTCCCTGTTTACATTCTCGTGAATTCGTACTACGAAAGAGAGCCGGTCCGTGCCTTTGTGGTACCGCTGATCCTGCTTTCCATTCCATGGGCGGTCGGAATTCACACGGTCACCGCTTTCTTGTACAACGGCCTCGCGGCGCGTCCCTTCTGGAACGCCTCTATTCTGGCGCCCAGGTTCCTGGCAAGCGCGTTCTGTTCGGGCCCTGCAATGGTTATAATCATCTTTCAAGCCATCAGGAAAGTCTCCCAGATAAAGTTTTCAAATGAAGCCCTGTTCAAGATTGCCGAATTGATAGCCTATGCCATGTTTTTGAATCTCTTCTTTCTGGGTGCGGAAGTATTCAAGGAGTACTATTCCAACACGATTCACCTCGCGCCTCTTCGTTATCTGTACGAGGGATTGCACGGCCACCGGGCGCTGGTACCCTGGATGTGGCTCTCTCTGACATTCAACATAACCGGATTTATTCTTTTCCTGTTGCCGAAGACCAGGAGAAGCCTTCCCACGCTTAATCTGGGTGCCTTCTTGATCATCGTGGGCGTCTGGATCGAAAAAGGGCCCGGCTTTGTGGCGCCGGGATTTATCCCCGATCCGCTTGGAGAGATTTATGAATATTTTCCTAATTTCGCAGAACTGGCCATTTCGCTCGGGGTATGGGCCTGCGGACTTCTTGTATTCACCTTGTTCATGAAAGTGGCTATTCCCATAGTGCGCGGAGATTTTGTCCACTCGAAGTATGTGAAAGCTGTTCCGAAGATTGAGCCCCGGTAATTGTGCGCTTTTATCGGCAACGGATGAGTTAAGGTTTTTAGCTATTGACAGTACTTCATTGATTGTATTACTTTAACCGGCACGTGTTGGATTAGATCACATGTGGAAACGGATACCTGAGCAGATACGTCATCTCGTCGTGCCGATTGTGGCGCTGCTGGTGATCTATTTTGTTGCCAGACATTTTCTCATACCCGCGACATTCGGCCTCTGGGGACATTACAGAGCCCTCTCTGCGGTAGAGAATGCCGAGATGCCGTTAAGGTATGCGGGAAGCGAGGCTTGCGCCGACTGCCACAGTGAGATCTCCTCGACCAAGAAGGAAGGGTACCATCGCGGTGTTGCCTGCGAGACGTGCCACGGCGCCGCATACATCCACACGCAGGACCAGGAGAAACAGAAACCCCAGATTCCACGTACACGCGCGAACTGTCTGCTCTGTCATGAATATCAGCCGTCGCGGCCGACGGGCTTTCCGCAGGTTGTTTCCGAGTCGCACAACCCATTGAAGCTCTGCACAGCCTGCCACCAGCCACACGATCCAAAACCGCCGCATCCTCCTAAAGGCTGCGACGCTTGTCACGCCACCATTCAGCGCACTATCTCCGTTTCCCGTCACGGGAGTCTTGCATGCACGACGTGCCACGAGGTGCCGGCTAATCATAAACAATCGCCCCGGGCCAATATGGCAAAGAAACCGCAGACGAGGGACGCGTGCGGCAAGTGTCACGCCCAGGATTCCGCGGCGGAAAAGGAAGTCCCGCGGATTGACATGGCAACCCATGGCGGCAAGTACCTCTGCTGGGAATGTCATTATCCGCATATGCCCGGAGCACGATAGATGAAAAAAGATAGGGCTGAGAGCCCGGATAAAACAAAAAGGGATTTCTGCAAAATGATCATTCTGGGAGCCGTGTCGCTGGCAGCGCCGGGTTCTATCCTTGCGGCCACTGAAAAGCGGGGAATTAGCGACTGGTACGGCACCAAGTACAAGCCTGCGGAACACCTCTACGCGATGGGTATCAAGGTCGATCGCTGTATAGGCTGTGGTCGTTGTGTGGATGGCTGCAAAAAAGAGAACAACGTACCGGATTATCCGTTCTTCTTCCGCACATGGGTGGAGCGCTACATAGAAACCGAAGATGGCCAGACCATCGTCGACAGCCCCAACGGCGGCAAGGATGGTTTCAAGGCCCCTTCTTCGGACAAAAGAATCTTCAAGACCTTCTTTGTTCCGAAAATATGCAACCAATGCGAAAAGCCTCCATGTGTTCAGGTCTGTCCCGTCGGGGCGACGTACAGAACAGAGGATGGCGTAGTCCTGGTCGATTCGAAATACTGCATAGGCTGCCGTTACTGTATCCAGGCATGCCCTTACGGTATGCGTTACATTCATCCTACAAGACGTGTTGCAGACAAGTGTACTTTCTGTTACCATCGCATCGTAAAAGGCCTGTTGCCCGCATGCGTCGAGGTCTGTCCTACAAAGGCAAGGGTCTTTGGTGATCTCAAAAGCAAGGCCAGTCCTATCATCCAGTTCATGCGATTCAACAAGACCTTTGTTCTGAAGCCCGGCCTCAACACGGAGCCTAAAGTCTACTACGCCGATATTGACTTGGAGGTGCGTTAATCTTGGAGCACGAAATTGCGCGTCTCTACGAAACACTGAAGCTGGTAATCGGGTTCATTTACCCCAACGAAATTGAACTGGGATGGAACCTTTTGATCGTGGTATACCCGTATATCACGGGGCTTGTCGCAGGGGCGTTTATCCTCGCCTCGCTGGTAAAGGTGTTCAAGGTAAAAGAAGTGCAGCCTACGTACCGGCTTGCTCTTCTCACGGCCCTCTCATTTCTGCTCGTGGCCCCTCTACCTCTTGTGGTCCACCTCACCCACCCGGAACGAGGATTCGAGATGTTCATGACCCCGAGTCCGACATCAGCCATGGCAATGTTTGGCTTCGTGTACGTATGGTACCTCATGGCAGTCCTGCTCATGGAAATCTGGTTTGACTATCGAAAAGATTTCCTGGAGTTGGCAGATCAGGCAACAGGATACAAGCGAATTGTCTACAAGGTGCTTTCGCTTTTTACAAAAGACCGTTCGCCGGAGGCTTTCGCATTTGACAAGAAAGCGGTTTATGCAATAACCGTCGTCGGTATCCCTTCGGCGTTTCTGCTCCATGGTTACGTCGGTTTCATATTCGGTTCCGTCAAAGCCAACCCCTGGTGGTCGAGCGTGCTCATGCCGATCGTCTTTCTTTTTTCAGCAATAGTCTCCGGTATTGCGCTGGTTCTTCTGATCTACATGGTCGTTGTGCTTGTGAGAGGAGAAGAGCCGGATATGGCCTGCATTGACAAGCTTGGCAGTTTTCTCTTTTACATGATGATCGTCGATTTCTCTCTTGAGTTTCTCGACTTCGTACACCGGATTTACCAGTCGGAAGAGTCGATCCATATTCTCGGGCAATTGATATCCGAGAGACTTTTTACCAGCCTGATCGTCATTCAGCTTATCCTCGGTATGATCGTGCCGCTCATAGCGATAGCCCTTATCAAAATGTTCAAGTGGCCTGCCGAGATCAGGAGGCTCAGCTACTTTATTGTCGGCCTGCTTGTTCAGTTTGGAATTTTCAGCACAAGGTGGAATGTTGTCATCGGCGGGCAGCTTTTCTCAAAGAGCTTCAGGGGGCTCACTGCCTATAAGATGGCAGTGGGCGGCGTGGAAGGCCTTCTCGTTTCGCTGGGCTTTCTCATCCTGCCTTTCGTCATTCTTTATGTGCTCCTTCGCTGGCTCCCGCTGCGGGAGAAGCAGGAACCCCCTGCCGTTCAGGGTTGACAGCGCTGCTACTTCTTTGGCATTGCCCGTTGACAGTGGGCTGCCACAGCCCCAGATTATAACGAGACCACTCCAAACAAAACAAAGGGGGCAAGCTATGAGTGAAAAGATGCAGAAAAAGAATCTTTCGCAACCGGATGAAACGCGTACATTCGATAAAGGCAAGCTGGAGCTTGTCACGATCGGTGGCGTGACCTTCGGCCGCGCAACGCTGCAGCCGGGCTGGAAATGGTCAACGTGTGTCAAGCCTATAGCGAAGACTAAGAGTTGTGAGGCTCCCCATTTGCAGTATCATGTCTCCGGGCGTCTGCATGTCGTTATGGATGACGGTACCGAAGGCGAATTCGGGCCGGGCGATGTCTCCCTTCTCCCTCCGGGACACGACGGATGGGTGGTCGGTAACGAGCCCGTTGTGCTGATTGATATCTCGGGCATGGTCAACTACGCCAAGGCGTGATTATCAGCTCATTATCCGGTACCAGCCCTTCATAATTTCTTGACACGCTTGCATACCTCTTCTACAATCGAAAAAAGGGGGTGGGGACGATGCATTATGCGTGGGTCATTGCTTTCACGGGCACACTGGTGACGATTCTCGCTCATGGATTCGGCAGGATGTCTTACTCTGTCATCCTGCCGTCCATGCGCGAAGGCCTTTCACTCAGTTACACCCAGGTCGGTCTCATCGGGACCGGTAATTTCATCGGGTATCTCTGTCTTGCTATTGTTGGAGGTTTTCTAGCCGCCCGCTTCGGCGTCAGAAGAGTGGTTTTCATTTCCCTTCTGGTTATAGGCATCAGTCTCATTCTGACTGGGCTTTCGAACTCTTTTCTCTTCGCTTTTCTCATGCGCTTGATTACGGGTCTCGGGAACGGCAGCGCCTACGTGCCTATCATGGCCTTGCCTGCCGCCTGGTTCGTGGCTCGCAAGCGCGGGCTCGGCACAGGGATTGTTTCCGGAGGCATAGGCGTCGGACTTTTCCTGTCAGGAGTGATTCTGCCGGGACTCATTGCCTATTTCGGCCCGGCCGGTTGGAGATATGCGTGGTACTTCATGGGTATCACCGTGTTCGTCTTATCTTTTGTATGCTATCTGTTCCTGCGCAACAGCCCGAGAGAAAAAGGTTGTGCCCCGTACGGCGCGGAAGGAGAAGAGAGCCCGCAGGGGCCCAGGGTGACGCTGTTTTCGGCCTGGAAGGATGTTGTAAAAGAGCCGGAGATCTGGAAACTGGGGTGCGTCTACTTCATGTACGGGTTTTCCTATATCATCTACCTCACCTTTTTCGTCGCATATCTCTGCAAAGAGTGCAGTCTGCGACCCAGCGAGGCGGGCAGAATCTTTGCTCTACTCGGCCTGTTCAGCATCTTCTGCGGTGTCGTGTGGGGCGGTATCTCGGATATCCTCGGCCGCAGGTACGGCTCTCTGCTCGCGTACCTTACCCTTGCAGCTTCCTACATCATTTTTGCTTTCTGGCAGAATAGCGTCGGCTTCTATCTGTCCGGTGTGATATTCGGCATCACTGCCTGGTCTATCCCTACGATCATGGCTGCGGCATCCGGTGATGCGGTAGGAGGAAGACTCGCTCCCGCGGGCCTCGGATTTATCACCCTCTTCTTTGGGGTAGGTCAGGCACTCGGGCCGGCGCTTGGAGGCTGGATCAAAGATACGACCGGCACATTCACGCACGCCTTCCTGCTTTCTGCCGCCGTTTCGCTTACAGGCGCCTTCTTATCCCTGCTGCTGCGAAAGCGCTTTGCATGACAACAGGAAAGACAGCCCATAGGCTGTTAGCTATTAGCTAACAGCCTGCCTTGTCTTGATCTGAGCTAACGGCTAATTGCTAAATGCTAACGGCTGCCAGTCAATCGCGGCCTCGACTCCTTGACATTCCCCCTTTCAATGATCAAGTTTAAGGACAAACCTAAGACAAACCTGTTAAAGAGAGGTAGTCATGGAACGAACGGGAATTGTGACGTTTGCCGGGAATCCTTTAACTCTTCTCGGCAATCCGACAAAGGTTGGTGATAAAGCTCCGGACTTCACGGCAGTTGATAAAGATCTGAAAGATGTTTCGCTCTCCGAATTTGCGGGAAAAGTAAAGATTATCAGCGTCACGCCCTCGCTCGATACGCCGGTGTGCGATTTACAGGCGCGCAGGTTCAACGATGAGGCTAAGGCCTTATCCGACGCGGTAGTGATTCTGAATATCAGCATGGACCTTCCCTTTGCTATCGCACGGTTTTGTGCCGACGCCGGCGTGGACCGCGTGAAGGCGCTCTCTGACCACAGGGAGGCCGCGTTCGGCACGTCTTACGGCGTTCTTATCAAAGGGTTGAGGCTGCTTGCACGTTCGATTTTCGTGATCGATAGCGCCAATGTGATCAGGTATCAACAGATTGTGCCCGAGGTAACCCATCACCCGGATTATGATAAAGCGCTTGCGGAGGCGCGAAAACTAATCAGCTGATAATTGAAATAGAAGGGACGAAGAGCACGCCAGTGCTTAGCAGGCGGCAATTCATAGAGTTGTGCAGCGCGGGCCTGATGGTTACGTCGTGCGGCATGCGCGCAAGGGCACAAGCTATCGAAAAGGGAGGAAAAGTCATGTACAGTGCGAAGGATTATGGAAAGCTCGTTGGAATGGAAGGTTTCAGTGAAACGCTCTTGAAGAATCATTTCACACTCTATCAAGGCTACGTTACCAACACCAACAAGGTCCTGGAAACCCTGGACGCGATGGTCAAAGCAGATAAGCTGGCTGCCCCGGAAGCCTCTGAGCTCAGGCGCAGGCTGGGATGGGAGTTCAACGGCATGCGGCTTCACGAATACTACTTCGAGAACCTCGGCGGCAAGGGACCCATCAACAAGGATGGGAAACTGGGCAAGAAGATCGCCCATGATTGCGGCAGCTACGAAGCATTCGAAAAAGAGTTCAGGGGCGTGGCCAGTATGAGAGGCATCGGATGGGCAGTTCTCTACCAGGATCTGACTGAACGGTGAACTGATCAACTTCTGGATCAATGAGCATGACGTAGGCCATCCGGCAGGATGCAATCCTCTGCTGATCTGCGACGTCTTCGAGCATGCGTTCATCACCGATTACGGACTGAAGAGGGCCGATTACATTGCGGCATTCTTCAAGAACATCAACTGGTCAGCAGTGGAAGCACGACTGAAATAAAGCAGGGTCACGGGTCAGGGGGCAGGGGTCAAGAAATACCAAGATAAAAGAACCCGCTGAACCGGCAGTAGGTGCCCTTAGGGTCTTTCCCGTGACCCGTGACCCATGACCCGTTCACCGGCGTTATGAACGTTCTCATGATCACTGTGCTGAAACTATGAAACTGATCAGGAAATGAGGAAGGGGCAAGGGGGAAATCGAATCATGGCGGTCATCGGGAGAAAGAAAATTATCTCAGGGTTTTTGGCAGGGAGACTCGCCGAGTTGCGAGGAAAAGGTGTCCGCATGGATTCAAGACATCGTCTTCACATATTGCTGGTGGATGACGATGAATTTATTGTTGATGCTACGTGCTCGATGATCGAACGCCTCGGGCACACTGTCAGGGGAGAAACGCAGAGCTTTAACGCCTTGAGACGGTTTTCTGAAGAGCCCGATCGTTTTGATCTTGCAATTCTTGACCAGATAATGCCGGATCTGACGGGATTGGAGCTTGCCCAGCGTTTCAGGCGCATCAAGCCAGGATTCCCAATCCTCCTCTACGCCGGGTACAGGGACAGACCTTCGGCTGATAAGCTTCTGGCTGCGGGCGTCGGACGGTTCATTGTCAAACCTTCAACATGTGAGGCGCTCGGGGGAATGATACAGAAGGTTCTTGCCGGTTGAGTAAAACGGCGATCCGGCCCGAATACCTTTTCACAGCATCTAATCCATCTGAACCTGTGGAAGAATTCGTCAACCAGTTGACATGTCCTTTCATTAAGCCAAATGCAGGCATGTCAGGGGTCTGAACTACAGTTTTCGCGAGTGCGATGAGAGAAAAATGCTTCACGCATCCTGATTTCGCGAAAAGCGATGGGACTCCCTACGCTTTGTTGCGTTGACATTTCAGGTGAATGTGGTTATAAACTGAGTCAGTGCTTCGAGAGTTCCCCCGAAAGGTATCCGAATAGTTGGATTACGAAGTCGTGCCCATTATCACGATGAGGGAAGGTGAGGAGGGCGTAGTCGAGTCTATCTCCGGCAGCGAACGGCTGGCATCACGACTTGCCAGCATGGGACTCCTTGCCGGTATAAAGGTTAAGGTCCTCCGCAATAAAGGCGGTTCTCTTATTCTTCTTGCGTCTGAAACCAGGATGGCGCTCGGGCGCGGAGAAGCATCAACCATATCCGTCAGAAGGACGAAAGCAGCCCCCGAGATGCGCAAGCTTCTTGTTGGCCTCGCAGGACAGCCCAACGTAGGCAAATCCACGGTATTCAACATTCTGACAGGCCTGTCGCAGCACGTAGGGAACTGGCCGGGAAAGACCGTAGAGAAGAAAGAAGGTGTGCACGTAGCCGGAGATGTAGAGATGCACCTCGTGGATCTCCCCGGCACCTATAGTCTCACCGCGTTTTCAGAAGAGGAACGCGTAGCGCGGGACTACGTGATCCATGAACACCCCGATGTGATCGTCCTGGTTGTAAACGGCGCCGCACTTGAGCGCAGCCTCTATGTGCTGGCTGAGCTTCTCCTTCTGGATCCGCCGGTCATACTCGCCGTCAACATGATCGATGTTGCCGAGGGCCAGGGCGTGCACATAGACGTCGAGGCACTCCAGCGAGCCCTGGGAATACCGGTAATTGCTATAGTAGCTACTAAGAACAAGGGTGTCAAAGAACTCAGATCACTTATCCTGCAGTTGTCTGATGGTATGTTGGAGTATCATCCGCATATGCCGGCCGTATCGCCGGACCATGCGCTGATCTATTCAAAGTTACTTGATCTGGTCAAGGGACACATTCCTCCGCTGTATACTGCACGATGGGTCGCGACCAAGCTTATGGAAGGCGATTCTGAAGTTGGCGAACTGCTTAAGCAGCTGGTCCCTGAAACCCTGTGGACCGAGATTCAAGACCTGTTGATCGAGCACGAGGACGCCCTGCGGGCCGTGGTTGGCGGCCGCTACGACTGGATTGAAGATGTAACGCGCGCAGCCATTTCCCGGTTCAAAAGGGGGCAGGTCTTGATGACCGACCGCATCGACCACGTGCTGACGCGTCCCCTCTTCGGCATACCCATTCTTCTGGCGATTCTCGCCCTAATCTTCGTCCTGACGTATAAAGTCGGTTTCCCCGTGCAAAATCAGTTGCAAAAGTTGATGGCCTTTCTTGCCGATTTTCTTGAGCCTTTCCTTATCGGGGCTCCGGATTGGGTCAGAGGCATGCTGATCAATGGAGTGATCGGGGGGGCCGGTTCGGTGCTTACCTTCTTGCCTATCCTCCTGATTTTTTTTGCGTGTCTTTCGTTTCTCGAAGACGTCGGCTACATGGCGAGGGCTGCTTTTGTTATGGACCGGTTCATGCACATCGTGGGTCTTCATGGAAAGAGCTTTCTCCCCATGTGCCTGGGGTTCGGCTGCAACGTGCCTGCCATCATGGGAGCAAGGATCGTCGAGTCGCGCAAGGCTCGTCTGCTCACGATTTTTCTTACACCTTTTGTGCCGTGTACGGCAAGATTGGGCGTTCTTACTTTTGTTTCGGGCGCCATATTCGGAATGCACGCTTACATAGTGGCATGGCTTGTTATATCGGTCAATATCATGGTGCTGGGCATCTCCGGCATGGTCATAAGCAGGCTTTTTCTTAAGGGTGAGCCGACGCCTTTTATCATGGAGCTTCCCCTTTACCACAAGCCCGACGGTCATACCATCGGTCTCGTCATCTGGAGCAGAATGGTGGCCTTTGTAAAGAAGGCAGGGAGCGTGATTCTTCTGGTCTCTATTGTAATCTGGGCTTTATCGACTCTGCCGGGAGGCAGCATAGAAACAAGTATCCTCGGCTACGTCGGCAAGGCTATCGCGCCCGTGGGAAGGCCCTTGGGGCTCAGCTGGCAGGAGATGGTGGCAGTTGTCTCAAGCTTGCTGGCAAAGGAGAACTCCATAGCAACGCTTGGTGTTCTGTATGGGGTGGGCAGGGAAGGGCTGCAGGCGGTATTGCCGAGGGTCATGGGCCAGGCATCGGCCCTTACGTTCGTCGTCGTTCTCATGCTTTTTATTCCCTGCGCTGCCACGGTGACCGTGATGAAACAGGAAATGGGAAGCTGGGGCTGGTTTTTGGGCTCCATGCTGTTCATGCTCCTCATATCTTTCCTAGTCGGCCTGGTAGCCTATCGCGTTGCCCTCATGGCAGGGTACACGTAGGGGACAGGGTAAGACAGGTAAAGGATGAAGCAGGCAGAGTAAGGGCTAGAATAAGACAGGGAACGGATGGAACAAGCAGAGGTAAGTACTGACGACAGGAAAGAGATAGGGCAGGTAGAGGTAAATACTGAAGCGAAGGTCAAGACAGAAGAAAACACAAAGGGTGAAGACTTTTTCTCTCTCAACCTTTGCTCTTGTCCTTACCTCTACCTTTTTCTGCTTTTTCCTGTCTTTTCCGCTGGCATCTTTTTTGCAACTAAACTATTTCGGGATATCTTCCGACAACTACATATGAACCACGGGCGGGAATCCTTTACCATTGGAGCCTATACTCCAAGAAGAGGCTGCGCTTGTTGATGCCGGGCAAAACAAGAATACTGATCGTTGAGGACGAAGGCGTTATTGCGCTGGAGCTTAAGGACAGGCTCAGCGACATGGGCTACGAGATCATAGGTCCGGTGCCCAGCGGGCAGGAAGCTATCGACAAGACGCGGGAGCTGCTGCCGGATGTCGTGCTCATGGATATCATACTCGCGGGTCAGATGGACGGCATCGAGGCTAGCGAGATCATCAAGAACAGTCTTGACATACCTGTTATTTTTTTGACTGCACACGCTGACGAGCGCACGCTTCAGCGGGCCAAAGCGACGCAGCCCTTCGGATACATCCTCAAACCTTTCAACGAGAGGGAACTGCAGGTCTCAATCGAGATGGCCCTTTACAAACACCAGAAAGAGAAGGTCGCCCGCGAGCGGGAAGAGTGGCTCAGCGCCACGTTAACCAGTATAGGGGATGCGGTTATTACCGTCGACAGCCAGGCGCGTGTCACTTTTGTGAATGCTGCGGCTCAGGTGCTTTTAGGGTGGAGTTCGCGAGATGTAATAGGCAAGAAGGCGGCCGACATATGTAATATAATTCAGGAAGCCGGGTTGATGGACGGCCGATTCATTCCTTCCGGTTCAGTATGTGAGGACATTCTGATCAACAAGGAAGGCAAAGAGATCCCGGTCGATTACAATGCTTCGCCGATCAAGAATTACAAGAGCGAAACGACGGGTATGGTATTTGTCCTGCGTGACATTTCAGAGCGTAAGGCAGCCGAAGAGCGCATCAAATACTTGAGTTTTCACGACAAGCTGACGGACCTGTACAGTCGCGACTATTTTGAAGAGGAACTCCGGCGCATCGACACACCGCGGGAGCTCCCGCTCAGTCTGGTCATGGGAGATGTTAACGGTCTGAAGCTTGTCAATGACGTGTTCGGTCACGTTGAGGGCGATACCCTTCTGCGCAAGATTGCGGAAGCCCTCAAAGCATCGTGCCGCAAGGAAGATATGGTCGCCCGGTGGGGAGGGGACGAGTTTGTGGTTCTTCTGCCCAAGACAACGGAACCCCTTGCCCTTGAATTCGCAAAGCGGGTGAGGCAGCTCTGCGGCGAGACCAACGGCACGCCGATACAGCCTTCAATCGCTCTAGGTATCGTGACAAAGGAGACACCGGACCAACGCCTCTCGGAATTGCTGAAGATCGCTGAAGACAGGATGTACAGGAATAAGCTGACAGATCGCAAGAGCACGCGCAGCGCTATCATCTATTCCCTGCAAAGAACAGTGCAGGAGAAAAGTATGGAAATGGGAGAGCACGCGGTGCGTCTGAAGGGCATGGCGCTGGAAGTGGGACGCGCAGTCGGGCTTCCGGACGATAAGCTCGACGAGCTTTCTCTTCTTGCTATGCTGCACGATATTGGAAAGCTGGCAATATCGGACCAGATACTGGGTAAACCGGGCAGGCTATTGCCTGAGGAGTGGGAAGCGATGCAAAGCCACCTGGAGATCGGCTACCGCATAGTGGAATCGACCCCGGAACTGGCCCACATCGGAGAGGCATTGCTTGCTCATCATGAGTGGTGGGATGGTACAGGCTATCCCAGGAAGCTGCATGGGGAGCAGATACCCCTGATCTCGCGTATTCTGGCGATTGCCGATGCCTATGATGTTATGACGCATGACAGGCCTTATCGTGTGGCAGTCAGCAGGGATGAGGCGCTCCGTGAATTACAGCAATGCGCAGGCTCGCAATTCGATCCCCAACTTGTCACTGCCTTCGTACAAATGGTCTCGTCGCAGCCTCCGGAAGAGTCAGTACCGACCATCGAACAGCCCGCAGCCACCACATAGCTATCAGCAATCAGCCGTCAGCTATCAAACAACGCCGTTCAGCCCTCAAATTCCAATTTAGAATTCTTGTGGAGCCTGGACCCCGGCTTCTGCCGGGGTGACGAAAAAGGTTGCGCGTCATTCCGGCGCACCCCCTATACAACCCAACGGGGGCAGGCGCCGGAATCCAGGGTTTCTAGACTTTTTGCGGTGCCTTTCATTTCGGCGATTTCCAGAAACCATGTCCTCCGGCGAATAGATCGTGTCGTTCCGTGCGGGTACCGGCGCACTGCTGGCAGTCCTACTTTTCTGTAACGACTTGACTACGCCGATTCGGATTCAAGATGGAGACCGAGGCGCGCCGAACCCTGGGCTCCGAAGGCGTACCTTGAGGTACGTCGAGGAAGACCAGGGTGAAGGGCAACGAAGGTATACGCTTGAATCCGAATCGGCGTTAGAACATGTAGCGGCGCATGTTGACGTTCAGCACCAACCCTATGCCTATCAAGCTTGAAATAAGCGACGATCCGCCGTAACTGATGAACGGCAGGGGTATGCCCACGACAGGTGCGAGATTTATAGCCATGAGGATGTTGATGGTGAATTGGATAAAGACAATGGATGTGATGCCGAAGGCGATTGTGGCTCCGAGACCGTCGGATGCGCTCTGGGAAATCTTGAGGCACCTGAAAATAAAGGAGACAAACAGAAGAAAAAGCACGACAGACCCGACAAAGCCCCATTCTTCTCCGAAGACGGTGAATATGAAATCAGTGTGATGTTCCGGTATGAAGTGGAGCTTGTGCTGCGTGCCGTTGAGATAGCCCCTTCCAAGAAACCCTCCTGAACCGACCGCAATTTTTGCCTGTATGGAGTGATAACCAAACCCTGAAGGATCAAGGTCGGGATTAAGGAGGCTCAAGATGCGCATCTTCTGGTAGGGTTTCATCAGGTACTTCCAGAAAATAGGCAAAGCGGCACCGACAACAGCGAGAATGAAAACATAGGTGGACTTTTTTAAGCCGACAAACCAGAGGACGCAGAAGCAGGAGAGGAGTATCACGACGGCTGTCCCGAGGTCGGGTTGCTTGAGAATGAGAATACAGGGGATGAGTATGAACGCGAGGGGAAGAAGAATATCGCGCAATCCGAGAGGCTCCTCATCCTTCTTCTCATGGTGGAGTATGGTTGCAAGCAGAACTACAATCACGGGTTTCATCAACTCGGATGGTTGGAAGGCCACACCTGCTATATTGAGCCATCTCTTGGCCCCGCCTGCTATCGTGCCGAGAATCAATACCACGAGGATCAGAAAAAGAGTGATACCGTAAAAATACTTGGAATAGCTCGCTATCACTCTGTAATCGTAGGAGACGATGATGGCGACCCCGACCACGCCGATACCCATAGCGAAGACCTGCTTCATCAGTAGATTATAAGGACCGCTGTCCATCGAGCGCGCCGCGCTGATGAGGTTGAAGAGTCCTACGGCAATGAGGGCGAGCCCGTTGCAGATAAGATACCAGTCCAGATGGTAGAGTCGTCGCTTATCGATATACATTGGCTTGTGCCGATTTAATCTCTTTCTGTTCTTTGAAGTAGCTCTCGGTTACAACCTTTGCAATAGGAGCGGACATCGAGGCTCCATGACCGCCAAACTCAATGAGAATGGCCATTGAAAGGACCGGATCATCACTCGGGGCAAAAGCTACGAACCAGGCGTGATCGCCCTTGCCGCTCCCGAGGGATGCCGACTGGGCTGTTCCTGTCTTGCCGCTTATGCTCACGCTCGCCAAACGCGATGCGTATGCAGTACCTCTCGGTTCGTTCACCACGCCCTTCATACCCTCTTTGACGATTGCCATCGCCTGTTTGTTTACCTTTGCATTGGTCAGCATTGCCGGTTCAAAAACTTTAAGCACCTTTCCCTGCGGGGAGACGATCTTGTTGACGATCTGCGGTTTAAAGGTCACGCCTTCATTAGCTATAAACGATGTAAGCTGCTGAAGCTGCATAGGAGTGAGCCATACGGCTCCCTGACCTATGGAAACGGAAACCGTCTCACCCTCGTACCACTTCTCGCCGTACGTCTTCAGCTTCCACGCGGTTGACGGCACCACGCCCGGCCTTCTCACCCGGAAGATCTATCCCGGTGACTTTTGTGAGACCAATGGTTTCAGCCATTTCATGTATGTTGTCTATACCGAGTTTCAAGCCCAGATTATAGAAGAAGACGTCGCACGATTCGACTATGCCCCTGTGCACTGCAATCGATCCGTGCCCTTCCTTTCGCCAGCACTTGAAGGTTCTGTTCCCGTAAAAAAAACCACCGCGGCAGGAGAACGAAGTGTTCTCGTTGATGATCCCTTTTTCCAATCCTTTCAGCGCAAGCACCGGCTTGAACGTGGAGCCCGGTGGGAACCTGCCCTGCGTCACCCTGTTCTGCAACGGGTGTGTCTTGTCTGTTGCTATTTTAGCCCAGTAATCTTTTGTAGCGCCTGAAGAGAGCTGATTCGGGTCGAACGCCGGGCGGCTCACGAGCACCAGTACACCGCCATTTCTCGGATTGGTTACTATACAGCCGCCTTTCTTGCCTTCAAATGCTTTCTCGACGGCCATTTGCATATCCATATCGATGTTCAAATGGAGGCTGTTCCCGGCAATGGGCTCGACTGTGTCGAGCACCCGCACCTCGCGCCCTGTCGCATCCACCTCCACGCGCTGTTCCCCGTCAATACCTTTAAGGAACGACTCGTACGCCTTCTCCAGACCGAATTTGCCTATATAATCTCCCGGTGTGTACTTCTTGTTATTCTTGGCCACCGCGAGCTCTTCACCGCTTATTTCGGAGACATAACCGAGCACGTGGGCCAGCATGACGCCGTAAGGATAATTTCTCTTCGGCTCGATCTGTATGGTTACACCCGGAAGATAAAACTTGTTGGCTTCGACTTTTGCGACCTGATCCTTATTGAGGTCAGACTCGATCTTCACCGGGAAAGAGGTAGGATAATCTCTGGCCTCCTTGAGCCTTGTGATGATTTCCTCCCGGTCGAGTTCGAGAAGTTTTGCCAGGCCGTCGACCGTTTGGTTGAAATCGCGTATGTCCTCTCGTATCAGATAGAGGTTGAAGGATGGCCGTGTGTCCGCAACCACCTTGCCTTTTCGGTCGTAAACCATGCCTCTCGGCGCGATTATTTTCTTGATGCGGACCCTGTTCTGCTCCGACAGTTTCCGCATCTCATCGCCTTTGAGAATTTGTAGATCGAACAGTCTCATGCAGAGGACAATGAGTGCGAGCAGGACTATCCGCCTGCTCCATTTGTATTTGCTATCGCTTGCCGGTTCCGTAGTCATGCTACACCATACGGCCGGAGCTTAAGCCGCTCGAACATGGGAAAGAAGAAGAGCGCCAGGATGCCCGTCAGCACTGCATTCGGTAAAGAAAATTTAAGGACCGTCATAATAGCCCCTGCTTCACCCTTTCCGAAGAAGGCAAGAGCGATGAAAAGGACGGACTCGAGCAGCACAAAGGATGAAGATATGGACGCAAAGAGGAATTGAGATTCGATGTAGAGCCGGCTTCTCAAAAAGATGCAGGAGAGAAAGAGGAAGACCTTGGTGAAGATCAAAGCGCCGGGAGGTCCCACAGAGAGTATCTCCTGGGCAAAGCCAACGAAGAGAGCTGTGAGAAGGCCTTCCACGGGGCTCAGGAAAAATGTTGCATAGATTACACAGGGGACACCGATATCAGGCTTTGAAAATTCGATCGGAAGAAAAGAAAAGAGCGATGACTGAAAGATCATCAAGAAGACTGCAAAGGCAAGCGCGAAGAGTTTCCTCATCATCTCCGCACCACCAGCACTTCATCAAGCTTTCTGAAATTGTTGAATGGCATGACCTCTACTTCGGCAAAAAGTCCTACCACGTTCTTGTTGACGCTGATGACAACGCCAACCGGTAATCCCTTTGGATAAACGCCGTCTTTCCCTGAGGTGATCAGCCTGTCGCCTGCCTCAATGTCATCATTTTTCAGCACGTACTTCATCTTGAGCGTGGTTCTGCCCGTGCCCGAGAGAATGCCTCGAGCCTGCTTTCCGGTGACATAGACGTCTATCGCGGAATTTGTGTCGATCAGGATCATCACCTTGGTGTGCCACTGGTTTACCTCTACGGCCTGTCCCACGACCCCTTCGGGTGTTACGATAGGCATCTTCTCGCTCAAGCCGTTCCCGCGACCTTTATCGATGATGATACACTTGAACCAGTTGGTGACATCCTCTCCGATGACGCGCGCCGCAATGAGCGTGCCCGGGCGTTGGTCCATAAAATGGAGCAGCCGCCGCAGCCGCTCATTCTCTTTCTCCAGTTCGGAGAGTTTCTGGTTCTGGAACTGCAGCGTTTCGAGCTTCTTCTGAAGTTCGCCGTTCTTCTTCTTGGCGTTGACAAGGTTTACGTATCCGTCAAAGATGGACTGAGTCAGTCGAAACGGCGTACTTATCCCTCTTAACGCCGGACCGACTGCATTGGCAACATGGACCTTTACTGTTGAGTACCTCTTGGCAACAGGTCCAATGTCAGTGAACAGCAGAAATGATACAGCGAGGATTACAACCGCTGTTATAACGACTAAAGTGCCCTTCAATCCTCTCCTTTAAAACTTTGCTGCTATCTCTTTGAGGAGAGTCACTTCGTCAAGAACCCGTCCCGCACCTTCGACCACGGCAGTGGTAGGATTTTCAGCAACGATCACGGGCAGCCTTGTCACTTCCCTGATAAGCAGGTCGAGATTCCGAAGCTGGGCGCCACCGCCGGAGAGAACGATACCTTTGTCGACGATGTCTGCTGCCAGCTCAGGAGGGGTCCGTTCCAGGGCAATGCGCACTGAGTCAACGATCGCGTTTACGGGTTCAGCGATGGCTTCCCGGATGTCTTTGGAAGAGATCTCCAAAGTCTTGGGTATGCCGCCGACCAGGTCACGTCCCTTTATCTCCATGGTCATCTCTTGTTCATTTGGAAATGGATAGGCAGAGCCGATCTCTATCTTGATCATTTCGCCCGTGCGCTCTCCTATCAACAGATTGTACTTGCGTTTGATGTACTGGATGATCGCCTCATCGATTTTGTCACCGGCTATACGCACCGAATTACAGTAGACGATGCCTGCGAGGCTGATGACTGCCACTTCCGTGGTGCCGCCGCCTATGTCGACAATCATGTTGCCGCTCGGCTCTGTGATGGGAAGGCCCACGCCGATTGCCGCCGCCATAGGTTCTTCCACAAGGTAGACTTCACGCGCACCGGCAGATTCTGCAGACTCTTTGACTGCCCTTTTCTCCACCGGTGTAATGCCCGATGGAATGGAGATCACTATTCTCGGCCGGGCGTACGATTTTTTGTTGTGGATCTTCTGGATGAAGTATTTCAGCATCGCCTCGGTAATTTCGAAATCGGCTATGACGCCGTCTTTGAGCGGCCTTATAGCCACAATGCTCCCGGGCGTTTTACCGAGCATCCTTTTTGCTTCCTCGCCAACGGCAATAACACGCTTCACGCCTCGCGGGTCCCGATGAACAGCTACCACTGAAGGTTCGTTGGTAACTATTCCTTTACCCTTGAGGTAGACGAGTGTGTTGGCAGTCCCCAAATCTATCGCCAGATCCTTTGAGAGCCATCCGAAAATCGAATTGAACATTCGTAACCCCTTTTAATAACCTTACAATACGGCTATTGAAAAAACCGCCCTAATATACTATGTTAAGAGGTTAAAATCAATACAACCGGAGCGAAAATGTTACGATTCATGCGAAGGCACGCTACTGGCTACATGATCAAAGCGATGTTTATGGCGATCATCGCGGTCTTCATCCTGTGGGGCGTTGGATCTTTCAGGGAAGGAGATAAGACCCTTGAGGAAGTCGGCCCTTACAAAATAACCGCGACTGAGTATCAGCAGGCCTATCAGAACCTTCTCAATTTTTACAGGATGATTTACAGGGAGCAGCTCGACGAGAAGATGATGGCTCAACTCAAGTTGAAAGATGCTGCTATGAATCAGCTCGTCGACAAGTATCTGATGCTGGTGAAAGCAGACGAGCTGGGTGTGCGAGTGTCGGACAAAGAGTTGACGGACTCTATTGCCGGCATGGAGGAGTTTAAGAGGGACGGCAAATTCGACAAGGCCGTTTACATGGAGCTCCTCAAGAGGAACAATACCGATCCCAAAATATTTGAAGAGAGCCAGAAACAGTCACTCCTTGTGAGAAAAATGCTGGCTATTCTCCAGGACAACGGCGTCGCTTTCAGCGAGCGGGATATACGGGATAGCTACATCAAGGAACGGGGCCAGGTGCGTCTCGGCTATGCGGTTTTTGATCCGGCACAGTACGCTGATCAGGTGAAGGTGCAGGATAAGGAGATAGAGGACACGTACGAAAAGGAAAAAGGAAATTACAGGACAGAGAATTCCTACCATCTCATCTATATGGTCATCGACAATAAGGGCCCTGTAAAAGACGATCAGGCTTACATGGATCTTCTGAAGTCCAAGGACTTGACGGCTTATGCGAAATCGAAAGGGCTCGAGGTCGTCGACCTGGGGAGCATGAAGGAAAGCGATGTGATGGCAAGGCTGTCCCGCCTGAGGGCAGATACCTGGCTGAAGGGGATGAACCCGGGCGATGTTTCGCTGCCCGTAAGGGATAGCGGCAAGTCTTACATTTTTCAGGTGGTCGAGAAAACGGAAGGGAAGCCGCTCGGCAAGGAGGAAGCGCTGAAGCTGGTGAGGGCTAAGTTAGTGGCCGAACGCGCCAGAACGCTTGCGAAAGCAAAGGCTGAAGAAGCTATCAAAGATAAGTCGACAAGCTTCACAAAGGAGACAGGCCTGATACCGCGCCAGAGCCAGGAAATCCCAGGTCTGGGCCCGATACCGAAGGATGATACAGGCCTTCTTGCGCTTTCGCCTGAGAAAAAAATGTATGAGAAGCCGGTCGATTTTGGCGGCCGGTACTATGTCTTCTCATTCGCAGGGGAAAAACAGCCTGATGAGGCTCAGTGGGAGAAAGAGAAGGAGGGCTTCAAACAGGCCTACCTGGCCAGGAAGAGGTCTGAATTTCTCGAGTCCTTAAAGAATGAGATGAAAAAACAGGTCAAGATCAAAAGGGTCGAAGAGGCGTTCTGACGCGCCGAGAGATGGAGTAGTCCAGTGTCGAGTGTCCAGTGACGAGGATAACGGCAAATAAGCATCGAGGGAAAGATCTGTCAAAGCGTCTCCAGGTACGATTGCCATGCTTTTGACATCACGCAGTTCTCGACCTTCTGCACTCATCACTCTTCATCCCATACTCGACACTCGACACTCGACACTCGACACTCGACACTTTCTCCATGCTCATTCTCGGCATAGATACATCGTGTGATGATACTTCGATAGCTCTCCTCAAGGACGGCACAGAGCTTCTTTCAAACGTCATTTCCAGCCAGGTTCACTTACACGGACAGTTCGGCGGGGTCGTGCCCGAGCTCGCGTCGCGAAAACATGTGGAGCATATAGATCGCATCTATGAGCAGGCTCTTGCTGATGCGCAGCGTTCGATTGACGATATAGATTGCGTGGCTGTGACCAATGGCCCGGGGTTGATCGGATCGGTGCTGGCAGGCCTGATGTTTGCGAAGGGCCTCTGTCTTGCAGCATCAAAGCCCATGGTGGCAGTCAATCACGTCGAAGCGCACGCGATGGCCATTTTACTGGAGCGGGAGGTCCGGTTTCCGTTTATGGCGCTCATCGTTTCCGGTGGTCACACGGTGCTTCTCCTTTTTGAAGAACCTTGCCGCTATAGATTTATCGGGAGCACGCGTGACGACGCAGCGGGGGAGGCTTTTGACAAAATTGCCAAATATCTCGGCCTTGGCTATCCGGGCGGCAGAGCCATAGAAGAGCTTGCAGCAGCCGGCCGTCCGGATGCGGTTGCCTTTCCGCGACCGATGGCTCGATGAGAACAACCATGATTTTTCCTTCAGCGGGCTGAAGACGGCGTTTATCAACTATGTCAAAAAGCATGGAGTTACTGAGAGCAGCCGTGCCGATCTCGTCGCCTCATTCCAGGAAGCGATCTGCGATGTCCTCTGTCGAAAGACGTTCAGTGCTTCGACGGCTTATGGTGTCAATACCATCATTGTTGGCGGGGGCGTGGCAGCAAACGGTCGTTTGAGAAAGGTATTCGAGGAGAAGGCAGAGCGCGAGAAGCGTCATGTACTCTTTCCTTCGCGCGAGCTTTGTACTGATAACGCCGCCATGGTGGCAATCACTGGATCCTTGTACGCCCAGAGGAATCTTTATTCGCCTGAAACGGTAACGGGTTTCTCACGCATGGCGCGGGGCTAGCGTGACTCTCAGGAAGAGTCTTTCGCAGCATCTTCTGAAAGATAAGAATCTGCTCAACAAATTGGTGAAGCTGGCGGGTATCGGTCCCGATGACGTCGTCATTGAGATCGGCGCGGGCCAGGGTGACCTGACGCGCGCGCTCATCCCGCAAGCCCGCTTTGTCCACGCTATTGAACTGGACAGGCAGTTCAAGGAATCACTCGATCCTCTGGAGCAGCTCTTTCCCAATGTCAGAATAACCTTCAACAGTATTCTGAATCTGCCCCTACGCTCTTTAGTTGCAGAGGGGAGAGTAAAAGTAATGGGAAACATACCCTATAACATCACCGGGAATATCCTTTTCAAGTTGCTCTCCGAGATGGATGTTGTCGAGAGTGCCCATCTGACGATGCAGAAGGAGGTGGGTGAACGGCTGGTGAGCGCGCCCTTTTCCCGGAGCTATGGTGCATTATCTGTGATATTCCAACTATATGCAACGGTGAAGCTGCTCCTGAGACTGAAGCCATCTCTCTTTATTCCTCCACCAGAAGTGGAAAGCGCATTCGTTGCGATCATGTTCAATAAGGGCACAATGAAAATGGATGAGGGTTTGATCGATTTCATCAAAGCCTGCTTTCGCTTTAAGAGAAAATATCTGCGCCATTGCCTGGAGCCTCTGCTCGGCAAGGATCGGCTGCATGACCTGTATCAAATCATGGGATTTCAAGTTTCGACCAGGGCAGAGGAATTGCGGCCGGAAATATTTCAACAGATGTACGATTATGTGACAACAGGGTCATGGGTCACGGGTCACGGAAAACAAGTGGCGGCGACGAGTGATACGTAACGAGTGACACGCATACCTATGTTGTCACCCCGGTGGAAACCGGGGTCCAGCAATCTTTGTGTACGTTTAATGAGTGCTTATGTTAGGTGAGATGCTGGAGAAGGTGAAAAGGATTCGGATGCGCAGGGATGCGCTGGGCTTCTTCAAAGCTGTATTGGAGTCATATGAAGAGGTAGCATTGCTCACCGTTGTGGATGGAGGAAAAGGCGAAGCAGAAATTATCTACCCGGCGAGTAGCGAGGAGACCCTGAAGCAAATCATGGAAGACATGGCGCGGTATGGTATCCTGTTCCAGGAGGTACATGATGCGGCAGACTATTAGGAAGGAATCACGAATACTCGATGCTATGCTCAAAGGCAGCGCAGTCTATGCGGACATTTTTGCGGAGAAAAGGACTTACACGCACATCGAGGTGGAATCGCAAAAGATCGAGAAACTCGAAAAAGGTTTAGATCAGGGCGTGGGCCTGCGTGTGATCACGCCTTGGAAAATGTTTCTTGCATCCACCACTTCGCAGGATGAAAATCATCTTCTTGATCTTGCCCGCGATCTCGGCCGTACCTCAGGGGAAAAGGCTGCGCGCAAGATCGAAGATGCATTATCAGTCACAGCTCAGTACCCGTTCTCAATCGCGCTTGATCCGAAAGACGTTGAGACCGAAAAGAAGGTGGCGATAGTGCGCAGGATAGAAGCCGCCGCCAGAAAGATGGAGAAACGGATAAAGCAGGTGAAGGTGATGTACCGTGACACACGGCAACACGTAACGATCACGCCCAGCGAGGGTTCGCCCGTTGTTGATGAGAGAACTCAGCTGGTCATGACACTGCTGGTCATCGGTGAGGCACATAATCAGATGCAGACCGCGTACGAAGCTATTGGCGGCTTTTATGGATTCGAATTCTTCAGCGACGAGCGCGTCGAGACGTTCGTTACCGGCACAGTGAGAAGACTTGCCGGTCTTCTCGATGCGATTGAAGCTCCTATGGGTACCAGGACCGTGGTTCTTGCATCGCAGGCGGGCGGCACCATGATTCACGAGGCCATAGGTCACGGCCTGGAGGCTGACCTTGCGATGGAAGGCCTTTCCTGTTACAAGGGCATGCTGGGTACTCAGATGGCGAGTGAGCTGATCAGCATCGTAGATGATAAGACCATTCCGCACATGCGGGGCACATACGCTTATGACGATGAAGCAATACCTTCGGAGAGGACACTCCTCGTCGAGAACGGCATTCTCAAGAATTATCTTTTTGATCGATTCCACGCGCTCAAATACAACATGAAGACGACAGCCAACGGAAGACGCGAATCCTTCAGGTTCAAGCCTATACCGCGCATGAGCAATACAATGATTTTACCGGGCACAACCGATCCTGAAAAGATAATTGCCTCTGTGGATCAGGGCGTTCTGGTGAAGAAGATGGGTGGCGGACAGGTCGACACGGTAAGAGGCGACTTTGTCTTTGAGATACAGGAAGGATATTTGATCGAGAAAGGAAGCCTCGGCCCTATGATCAGGAATGCTACCATGATGGGCAACGGACCGAAAGTGCTCCGTGACATCGACATGATCGGGACTGACCTTGGTTTCGGCATCGGCACGTGCGGCAAGGACGGTCAGGGTGTGCCCGTGGCTGATGCTCAGCCCACACTGCGCATCCCCGAGATCGTCGTGGGTGGCAGACAGGAATAGAACGATCGCTTTTCATAATCCCACCGAGCCGATCACTTCAGGTGAAGCTCCCGGTTCGCCATCGCAATCTGCTCTGCAGCGTGAGGACTGTATCCTCACTTACTCGTTTCCCTTTTTAAGCTTTGTATCCGGACGTTCACCCCTTTCATGTAATTCAGGGCATCGCGCCGGTCCTTGATTTTCAGGAAGTCCCGCGCGAGCGCTTCCCTATCAGGTAGGGCGGTTAGCTGACGGTGCCTCAGAAATGCAATGTGGAACCATCCGCGTAACGCTGGATCGATGGGACCCGGCTGCGCCTGGCCGCGACCGGCCTGTAAGGCAGAGCTGCTGACGGCTAATGTGTCCCCGGTGTCGTCCTCACAGCGAAATCCGGAATCGGGTGGGTCGGGAAGCTGAGTGGGCGCGTCGGTTCTCGGAGTCGTAACGGAAAGAAGATGACTGAAGGTATTGGCCTGCCTGTCCCGATCCGTCAGAGGATCAATGGTAAACATGTTTTGCAAGGTGGCCAGCAGAGAAGAGTGGTCGTAAATCGTATGGTCGATCGTTCCGCGCGGGATTAAGGGCGAGATGACAACAGCGGGCACCCGGATTCCCAACTGGGTAAAGTCGAAGTTATGATGGTTGCTATCGTCGTCAGTGATCGGATCACCGGGGCTGACGGTTGCCGGCGGTGCGACATGATCGTAAAAACCACCGTGTTCGTCATAGGTAACCAAGAGCACGCTGTCGTTCCAGTGTGGCGAATTCCTGATAGTTTCGTATACTTTCTTGATGAGTTTCTCCCCGCGCGTGACATCATCGAGCGGATGTTGTGAACTACCGCACGTGTAATCACCCGGAGTCAGGGGAAGAACGTTTCCGTAGCTCGGTTCGATGAAAACGTAAGACGCGGAGAAGTGCGGGTCGTTTACCGTTTTCTCGAAATGATCAAATGTCTTGAAGTGCCCCTCCACTCTCGCCTCATGCATACCATGGATAGCGCAGACTTGCGGCAACTGGTCACCCATGAAGACGGTCCATTTCAAACCCTTGGCATCGAGACGGTCGTAGATCGTGCCGTTCTCAAAACTGTAACCATAGAGCATCGTGTGCGTCACATCTGAAAAACTCGACGGACTGTCGTCGAGTCCGCCGGATGAGGCAGCGTGTATGAAAAAACGGTTAGGCCAGGTTGGTCCCGGCATTGATGCAAACCACCGATCACAGAGTGCGAATTCACGCGCCAGCGTCGTGAGAACAGGCACCTGCTCAGGAGAAAAGCATTTCATAATCTTAGATGGGTTGGGTGCACCGCTGGCACGATAACTGGCAATGAACCCGCTGTTATTGATCGCGGGATACTTCTTTGTGGTCAGGTCAGGATACGTGGCGCTTATTCCGCACAACTGCATGAGAGCATTTTTAAATTCGTGGCCGGGGTCTGGATCAGGCGGGTTGATTTTTAATTCTGCCGGAGGTGCCGCCAACACCTGATTGCCAGGATCGGTCGGATCAACATTGAAGTGTGAGTTATTGACGAGATCGTCCGCGCGCGTGGCTTGACCCGTCACCGCGTCGATGCCCGTCAGGCCGGCGAATCCCAGCATATGGTCGAATGAGCGATTTTCCATCATAAGCACAAAGATATGCTTAAGAACCCCCGCAATCTGATTTTTTTCAGGAACTGTTCCCATGATGCCTCCCTACGTTGCCGATAGCGCTGCACAGAGGCATTAGCCCCTGGTCCAGTGAAACGTAAGACCCGCCATAATTCGTGTCAAGTTGACCCGCGGTCTTGTGAGCCCGTGGTCCCGATCTCTACCCGACGCTCCGACGTCTTTACATTTCCCTGCTTGACAAAATGAGCTATCATCACAATAATTCACCAGAAGCGGAAGGCTCAGCTCCCGGTCAGGCTCGGAAGGGACGCGTTACTGCTGAACCATATTGGAGAGGTAAGACGAGCAAGCCATCGGCTTGTAGAGAAAGGAGGATAGTATGGCAGGAACCTTTACCCATTGGATGGTCGTGGAAGAAGCCCTGGACAAATACAATGATCTTCCACAAAAGAGCCCGTATTTCTCCACCATTCTCGGACTCAACCATTTCGTCTGCCTCGGTGCGGTAGGACCTGACTACCCGTACCTGACGGAGCTCTTGGGGAACTACCTGAAAATCCACAGCTGGGCAGACAGGATGCACTACGAAAACACCGGTGAATTTGTCCGTCAGGGGATTAGAAATCTCCTCACCCTCAATGGAGATGCCTTCAATACATGCCTTGCCTGGCTGAGCGGTTTTGTAACTCACCTCGTCACGGACTCGGTGATTCACCCGGTTGTCCAGGCCATCGTCGGACCGTACATCTTCAACAAGACAGAGCACCGTCACTGCGAACTGACCCAGGACAGTTACATCTTCCACGAGATAAAGGCGGTCGAACTCGGATATGCCGAATATGTGGGGCTCTTCAAGATGTGTTCTGACCCGCAAGACGCCACGAGGATCAATTCTTATCTCAGTGGGTTCTGGGCTCAAACGATGAAAACGACCCATCCGACAGCCTCTCCATGGTTTGATAAGGTCGACCCCGACGCCTGGCACAAGAACTTCTTATCCAGGATCAGTTCTGCCGCCGACCCTATACCGGTCTTCCGACACTTTGAGGAAGAGAAAGATCTTGCTTACAAACCAACGGATGAAATAACCCCGGAAGAGAGACAGCGGTTCATCGACCAGGTAAGGCTACCGGGCAACAGAACGGGTGAATTCAAGAAGGATGCCTTCAGCAAAGCTGTTGACACCGTTGTCGCGACATGGGGCCGTCTCTTTGACGATATCAAGAATAAGAATCCGGATGGGCCGGCTCTCTATATCAAGAACTGGAATCTCGATACAGGTGTTAACGAAGACAAGGCCGACTTCTGGACATAAGAGGAGAATACCACCATGAAGCGATTCGCGGTAATTATACTGATCGTCACTCTTTTCGGCTGTGCGCACAACGGCGCTACTCCTACTCCAAGCGAAGGGAATGTGAAGGAATATTCCGCAACCGCGATCTCTCTTTCCGATTTCTCAATGAAGATCGTGGCATACTACCAGTCCAAGAACCTTCCGATACCGGCCGACTTCGACGCGAGACAATTCTTCGCGCTACTGAGGCAGATATATCCCGACCAGTCCCGTGTGAGTTTTGTACAGAGCAACTACAAGGTGTCGGTGCGTCCCCTTGATGGCGGCTATTCGGCGATGCTTTGTGATCCTCAGACAAATAGAAAGATCATGGAAGATCTCAGCTGCCACCTGAATCGTGTTGAAATCCTGTCTTGGGAGGGCAGTGTGGAAGCCCCGTGCGTCTTTGAAAGTAACTGGAAGCCATACTGTCAATGAAGGGATCAAGGGCGCGGCGCGGACAAGGACTTATATTTGTAAAAGAGTGCTAGCTAAACTTACACGACAAGGAGAGAATTCTCATGGCAACCGAGTTTAAGGGAACTGCTCTGCCTCTAGACCAGGAAGGCATATCTGAAGTAACCGATCGGATGGGCATAAGGGCTGCCGAATTATGGACAGTACTTACTGTTGAGACGAGTGGTTGTGGATTTCTTTCGGACCGTCGCCCGAAGATCCTTTACGAACGCCACATATTCAGCCGTGAAACTGGAAGCCGGTTCGACGCGTCTAATCCGGACATAAGCGATAGGACGCCCGGTGGATACGGAGCGGACGGAGCTAATCAATACGATCGTCTGGAACAAGCGCTGGCTCTCGACCGCATAGCGGCCCTCAAAAGTACCTCCTGGGGTATAGGGCAAGTAATGGGCTTCAACGCAGGAATCGCCGGATACGACGACGTGGAAGCGCTAGTCAACGCGATGACTGTTTCTGAAAACGAGCAACTGCGCGCTATGGCGGGAGGAATTATGCACAACGGCCTTCACAAAGCGCTGAGCGCACATAACTGGCCTGCTTTTGCCCGCGGGTACAATGGAGCGGAGTACGCAAAAAACAAATATGATACGCGACTTGCTGCCGCATACCAAGAATATGCGCTCGGCCCGCTGCCTGATATTAACGTACGTGCCGCACAGATGTATCTTACCTATCTCGGTTATCAACCGGGTTCCATTGATGGCACTCCCGGAAAACTCACCTATACGGCGCTGAATAACTTTCAGCAGCAGAACGGGATTACACTGACAAACGAAATAAACGAAACCCTCCTGTCCATTCTCAAAGAAAAAGCCTTGGCCTGAAACGACAACTCAGGCGAGACCCAACGACCCTGGGGCTTTCCGGCGCCGGGGCACTCGGATATAGTTTGCTCATGACCGGCGCAGGACCGGTCCCGGCAGGCCCTCCGCTTTACCCCTTGCATATCTCGAATGGATGTTTATGTTAGTGCTTAGGGATTAATCCCATTGGCGTACAAGTACAAATTCATTACAAGAGGAGGTTGATATGGCAGATGAACCGGTAGTGAGTACACGGAAGATAGAACGTTATGGGTGGATGCCTGATATTCCCGATAACCGCGATATCATGTTCAGGAAGGTTTACAAAATTCCTGCAACGTTGCCTCTCCTCGGTCGATTTGCGGCCACAGTGCTCGCCGGTGGAGGACCAGGGGCAGCTAGGCAGCTGCACGGCGAACGCGTTGGCCGGAGCGCTGGAGTTCCTGCTGATCAAGGATAAGAAGCCGTATGCGGACATGAGCCGGCTCTTTATCTATTACAACGAGCGGGTCGTCGAGCACTCGGTGAACCAGGATTCCGGGGCCATGATCCGTGACGGCATCAAGACGCTTGCCAAGCAGGGGGCATGCACGGAAAAGCTTTTGCCTTACGACATCAAGCAATTTACGAAGAAGCCGACCCCGGACTGCTACAAGGAGGCTCTGAACTACCAGATCACCACGTATCAGAGGATCGACACGGTTGACGAGATGCGTTCCTGCCTTGCGGACGGATTTCCTTTCGTTTTCGGGTTTACGGTTTACGAGAGCTTTGAATCGCAGGACGTCGCAAAGACCGGCGTTGTCCCCATGCCGAGGCCCGAAAGAGCAGGTAATGGGCGGCCACGCAGTCCTGGGGGTTGGCTATGACGATTCTCAGAAACGGTTCATCGTGAGAAATTCCTGGGGCGACGGCTGGGGTATGAAGGGTTACTTCACGATTCCCTACGACTATGTAGGGAACAAGAACCTTGCTGATGACTTCTGGACTGTCCGTGCAGGAAAACAGATGTAAACTGACGTGACCTTCGATCGACGAGAAATCCGGATTGGCGAGAAAACCGGATTGGCAGGGCTGCCTGACCGCGTTTCGCGCGGCAGGCAGCCCTGAGTGCGTTGGAACAGACGGGAGGCTCGATATGGCATCGCGTATATTTTGGTGTCTGTTATCACTGACGATCGTGTTGTGGAGCCCGAGAGCGTACGGCGAAACCGCATTGGTAACAATTTCGCCCCCGGCGTCCGAGCACGGTGAACAGCCTGAAATTACAAGAATCGAGCCTCTTGGAGGTAAAGTAGGAGACACTATTACGATATACGGCAAAAATTTTGGAGGTGATAGGAAAAAAATAAAGATTCAGTTTATTGACCCTGAAACCAATAAACAAAAGGAGATAAAACCAATAGAACCTGTTTTCCTGGCTAAAGTTCCGGACAAACAGGAATATGTACTAAGATTTATGACAGAAGATCGGCGGCTGCTGGACAACTACTGGTTGAAAAGGTCGGTACCGATCAACATCATTGTCAACGATCAACCATCAAACTATATGACGTTTACCCTTGTCACCGTGAACTGGGAATATAAAATCGCATTTTTTACTATACTTCTGCTTATAGTGCTTTTGATATTCCAAGCTTTTGCAATCAAAAAAATAAATTTTCTGGAATCAGTAATTCTAGATCATAGAACTAATACGTACAGCCTGTCTAAGTGCCAGGCATTCGTATGGACTTTTGTTTTAATCGGAAGCTATTTTTATCTTGCGGTGGGCAAGTCATTAATTTTCGGCAAAGGGGCAATCCCGGATTTCAACCCGTCATTGCTCGTATTGATGGGAATCAGTTACGGGGGGTCATTAGCCGCTGAACAAATAAATCGTTTCTTTCCCAAGAAGGACCTGACTCCGCCCCCACCTCGTTTAATTAACTTGATCTCAGAAGGAGGCGAGATAAGCCTCCCCCGGCTTCAGCTTGTGGGCTTTACCATTACCGCCATCATAATCTATCTTTACAACTTGTCAGGTGCGGACTTCTTATCGAAGGGGCTGCCGGATATACCGCCCACATTGCTTGGATTGTTGGGAATCAGTCAAGGAGGATATCTTGGCGGCAAATTGGTTAGCGGCCGCATGTCGGTTAACTATATTTTGCCCAGACGCTTCCTGATAAACAAGGATGTCGAGTTGAGCATCATCGGCGCCGGCTTTGATGATAAAACTAAAATCCTGGTCCAGGATTATCCGGAGCTCTTGGACCCGGAACGCCACAACGAAAACTATTTGTCCTTGAAGCCGTTGAAATTTGGTCAGGCAGGGTCGAAGGATATAGTGCTCGTTCCCCCTGCCGGGGGAGGCAGTCTTGTCCTCAGGGATGTAGTTGAAGTCGTGGACGCCAGGATTGAGAAAGTAGAACGTCTTCCGAACGTAAAGCAGGTCAAGCTGACATTGAAAGGTTTTTACCCCGACGATATACAGGGCACTGTTGCGGGCAAACCAGCGATCGTGATTCCTGATAAAAAGGACAAGAGCCAGATAATTCTGGAAGCAAGGGAAGATGTAAAAAGCAGCGATGCCATTTTGATTGCAAGCTTTGATGGAGAATTGAAAGCCGACATCCAGGCGCCCTGAACTGCATTAACGAGTACTATCGAGTATCCATTTTCTCTCTTGTGAGCATCACCGATGGCAAGTGTCTTTGCTGCATCAGGCGGTCCAATTTAATGATGACAGAAATGCCTGGCCGCCTTGACAAGTGCTAGACTCGACCTTACGCTCTAGTAAGCTGGTATTAATGCTCTTGGCCCTATTACGACGTCCACAACGATCCTTAGTTTTTCGAAGGTCTGGCATCGGAACGTGAAGTGGAAGGGGAAATGGTCTTCGGATGCTCATGACGGATTGGATAGGCACCTACAGCTCGATATAGTTCCATGGTGCGCCGATTCCTGACTCTAAAGGGGCCGGCAAGATGGTTTCAACGGACAGGAGGGTGTATGCACGTCGTATTGATCGGTGCTGAACTGGAAGAGAACCTTGGACTTCGGTATATGGCGTCCGCTTTGGAACAAAGGGGCCACGCCGCGACCATTGTACCTTTCGGCGAGGAAGCAGAGACCCCGAATGTGGTAAGTCAGGTGATTAAATTAGCGCCGGACATCGCGGGTCTGTCAATGGTCTTTACCGGACGGGCCAGGGAGTTCTGTCGCCTCGCCGGAGAGCTCCGGAAGGCGGGATTTACCGGGCACGTGACAGCGGGCGGCCACTTCGCCGCTTTGAACTGCACACAGCTTCTGAATGATTTTCCTGCTTTCGACTCGGTGGCGCTCGGAGAAGGAGAGGATCTTATCTGCAATCTGGCTGAGCATCTTGACGACCCCTCAAGCGTCGCAGGCTTCTGCTACCGGCCTGCAAACGGTACCCCGCGTCTGAATCCTTCTCCGGGAAATCCGGCGAATCTGGACCTGATCCCTTTCCCGCGGCGCGGCACGTTCCATGCGTACTTCGGTCAGCCGATCGCCAGCATCTTGTCGAGCCGCGGTTGCTGGCGCAGCTGCGCATTCTGCAGCATCGATGCCTGGTATCGGAGTGGAGGCGGACCCAAATTTCGCGTCCGAAGCATCGAGAATATCGTAACGGAGATGAAAGAGCTCTATTTCAAATATGGCGTGCGGATATTCAACTTCCAGGATGACAACTTCTTTCTCCCTAAGCCCGACCAGGCTCTCGCCCGCTTCACGGAATTGCGCGATCAGCTCTTCGCGGCCGGGGTGAAGGATATCGCCATTGCGGTTAAGGCGCGTCCTGACAGCATCAACCGTGCGGCGGTGACCGTACTGGATGATCTCGGCATCTTTCGTGTCTTCCTCGGCGTCGAGAACGCATCAGAGCGGGCCCTGGCAAATCTCAACCGCAAGTGCACCCGTGCCGAAATCGAGAACGCTCTCACCATCCTGAATGATTTTGATGTGCATATCGCCTATAACCTGCTTATGTTTGAGCCGGATACTTCACTTGAGGACATCCTTATCAACCTGCGTTTCATGGAACGGCACATCGACAATCCGTTCAACTTCTGCAGAGCCGAAGCATATGCAAACACAGGGCTCGAAAGAAAGCTCCGCGACGAGGGGATATTGATCGGAGATTACTTCGGCTTCGATTACCGCCTGAAAGACCCGAAAGTGGAGACCTTCCACAGGATAGCGAACTACGCCTTCTTCAACAGGAACTTCAGCGACTTTGGTCTCCACTACTTCAACATGGAGGTCGACTTTTCCTTTCAGCTGCTCAGACGCTTCTATCCTGAGATCTTAAGCCAGGAGCTGCGGGGCGAAGTTCGTTCTTTCATAAAGGAAACGAACATCGATACGTATCGCTGCCTCTGCCGTATTTACGATATTGTCACTGCCATTCAACCTGGAGATGAAAATGCAATCAGAGGAGCGATGGCGAGTATGCGACAGCGGGTGGATCAGGGGAGCGCGGAACTTCGTTCGAGAGGCGAATGGATCCTGCAGCGGCTGCGGCGCGCATACGCGGAACGTGAGACGGGAAGTAAAGATGTTGTCTCCCGGAGGGATGCATCAGCCTCATCGTTCTTTGAAAACGCGCTTGCGCCATACGAAGGGGTACAGAGTTGGGCAGATGCGGCGTCCGCAGGCCGTCACAGCATCTTCGGGATGCTTAAGCGGCCCATACCCTATGAGGAATTCCGAAGACAATTGGATAGCAACCGGTAGCAAGGAGAAAACGCACCGGAAGGAACGCAGAGGATTTCTCTTCCGGAGTTATCTCACTCACAAATAAAAAGGAGGGTGCTATGGCAATCAAGAACAGAGACTGGGTTGAACCGGCCCATCCGGTTATTGTTGAACAGTTCGATGACCTCGTCAATATTTACCGTGCTATTCGTGAGGCGTTCCAGGAGCGGATCGACGCAACGTTTGACGCCGCCTCGCGTCATATCGGTTTTGTGGTGACGACCACGCTTCCGATCACGGTACAGATCGGCACAGGAGGCAAGATCACCAAAATGGCTTTTACTGCGAAGAATCTCGAAGGCACGCTGTTCGAGCGCGAATTTGCGCCCGTCTTCAAGGAGATGGCAGGCAGGTCAACAGGCAAAGTGAAAGCCGGCGATTACAATCTGCAGCTTCTCTGGTTTGAGGCGCTGAAGCTCAAACTGAAGACTGACTTCATGGAACCTGCGCACTTTCACTGGATGGAACCTGCGCACTTCCCGGGTGCAGGCATCAGGTCTGACATTCTTCAACAGCTGACCACGCGCGTGCCTCCGGAGGTGCAGGAACCTGCGCACTGGTTTGATGCGGGCATTGCCCTTGGGAAAGAGGAAGAGGTGCTGATTTCGGCCATCGATGAAGTCTATCCGGAGCTGAAGCTCGCTGATCGAATTGGCGCAAGCCGCCTGGAGACACGTCTTCGCATGCCAGGTGTGCGCGAACCGGCCCATTTCAGGCAGCTGCTGGAGGAGATAGTCCAGGCCCGCTCCGCAGCAACCCTCTCTCCCGGAATCAGAGAACCGGCCCATTTCAGGCAGCTTGCTGAGATCCTTCAGAAGGAGGAGTCAATACAGTTGCTTCAGGAATTGGCGGCAGTACTCGAGGAAGCTGGGCATGTAACATTGATTGAGTGAATGATAGGGGAGCGGGAGTAGTTAGTGCCCCTTTCCGGTCACCAGGCCGGAAAGGGGCACTAATCTTATACCAATTTGCATTCAAGATGAAGACCGAGGCGCGCCGAGGCCTGGGCTACGCAGGCGTACCTGGCGGTACGTTGAGTAAGAACAGGCCGACGGGCAACGAAGGTATACGCTTGAAGGCGAATTGGTATTATGTCACGCAGACGAACGGCACCTCCGCAAGGGGAGACGTTCGTAGGATGCGGTAGTCACCGAGCCGGTCACTTAGAGGTCTTGCCTCGTTGAAGCTGACCGATTGCGCGGCCATGGTGCGCGCTGTCAGGCCTTCCTGGAGCATGTCGTCAGGGGGAAAATTTGCGCTCGACACCATGCTTCTCAGATTGTTCCGTACATCCTGCCGGTCGAGTCCGCTCACCTGTTCATATATATTCGTGATCTGTGGCAATGTCTCCACGACCAGTACGCTTAACGGCGAATCGGGCGGGAGGCCGTATAAGGCCAGTAGCTGGCCAACCTCTGTGTTGGTCCAGATCACGGTTCCGTATTTTGTTGCATCCGCGTTGACGCCGGTAGTATCAGCGAGCTTATACATATGCGCCAGCCCGCCGATGTCCGTTGCCGTTTTCCAATCCTCGATCACCGTTCGCTTCAGAGCTGCAAGCTGGGTGTCACTGTATGCGGAGAGCCAGTTTATATTCTTCTTATACTCGACCCGCAGATTGGGATGGAGCTTCCTGTCATCCAGCAAAATGTTGCGGAAATCCTTGTTGTCGGCCTGCTTCACCTGTGCATAGAGAAGGCCCCAGAGCTCGGTCCTCGGCGGGTCCGCAGTCACGTTCTTCCCGTTCTGTACTGCGATGGCGTAAGGTGCGGTCGCATACACCTTCTCTTCGTCCCGGTTCACGGTGCAGGTGAGCGTCGGCGCCGGATGCTGAATGCCGGTCGCCTTCAGCGCCCTTCCGAAGCGCCCCTGCGCGGTAGTCCAGACACTTTCACCATCCGTATGCTGGCCGCTCGTATCCGTGTATTGATAGTGGCCCACCCTCAGTTCATAGGTGAAGAAGCCGAACATCTCCGGCGATTCCGCATTCAGGCCCGGCGGCAGCGGCAGCAGATAATAGGTGTCCGAATCGGTCGCCTTCTGCATCGGCTGCATCGCATCCAGCCCCGCATCATCGTTTGACTGTCCAAGAGTGATCACACGGATATATTCCGGGTCTATCGGCAGGGCAGGCTCATCCGGCACTACGAGCAGCGAAGGGTTGTTGTCGCTGATCAGCTGATCCGGCGCATAGGCAAGCACCCGCGCATAGTACGTATCTTTGGGATCGTTCACCGGCTGATCGAACTCGATCCAGAGGAATCGCCTTCGCGGTTGGGTCGTGGAATATTTCTGGTTACGTGTGTACGGAGAGAGTGCAATGCCGGCGGAAACAATCTTGGGTACCTGTGCCGGCGGTACGGTGATGGGCAATTCGAGCGGCAATACCGGGTCGCCATCATTCTGCGCACCGTGGTTTTGCTTGATGCGAACCTGCACCGTGTATTCCAGCTCGATCAGGTCCGGGAAGCGCGGATCGCTACCATGGGGCGCGGGCTGCATGAACGTCGCCTTCGGTTCCACGGCATCGATGAAAACTATGGTGGTGTAACTGCGGTCCGGTGCCTGCAGCGCGTTGAGCGAGGCGGTCCTTTTGATCTCTACGTCGCCCACTGCGGCAGTTTCGGTCTCAGCCAACGCATCGTCCCTGAACCGTTTCTTTCTCTCTATTACGAGACTTCGGTCCTCGAGTGCATCCCAGGTCCAATCCCTGTCGATCTGCAGAATGACGCACGAGATCCAGTGATTCATCAGATCACCCTTGCTCGCAAACGTGATGGAAGAATTGTCAGGTGAGAGCGTGTGACGGATCCGCTGCGAGCAGCCGAACTGCACGCGCGTACCTTTCTTGCCGACAAGCGTCAATCCGTTGTTTTCAAGTCCCAGCTGCTGCGCCAATCGCTGGATCATGTCCGGCGGCTTTGCCACTTCATTCCCGAAGAGGATGCTTGCCGGATTGCCGTCAAAGACAAAAGGCGGATCGGGCTGCAGGTAGATGGCCTGCGTCTGCTTTGTGGGGCCGGTAGCGAGGAACAGTGCCGTTTCATCGGTCGATTCCTGGTAGAGCTGGAACTGGACCGTTCTGCCGTAGCGGGTATTGAAGTCCGGGTCAGGCTCTTCCAATCCGTAGTAACCGGCCTTGTCTTTGCAGACCGCGCGTATCGTCAGCCGAATGGTCCTTGCGGTGGGAAGCGGCAACGCATCCATCGCATCTATTTGCGCCTGGGTCAGTCCGAGATCGCCCAGATCGCTCGGGTCGCCAAAATTGAGCACGTGACAATCTTTGTAATCCAGCGGAACGATCAGCTGATCATCGAAGACGGCTGACGCGGTAGGAAATTTCCTGAAGGTCGTGTAGAATTTTATGTAGGCCTCTTTGCCCGATACGCTCATCAGATTATCCATCTTCAGGGTCTGCAGTTCCACGGTGATCTCAACGCTCTCCACATCGGGGTCGGCAATGCCGAAGGCTTCCTTACCCGCCATGTCGATGGATGCCTGCTTCAGCAAGGCGACAGGGTCGGCGTACTGGCCGGTGAAGACGACAGCGGGATAGCCGAGGAGCGGCCGTTTAATGGTGAGGTTCGCACCGGAGAAAAACTGCTGGTCGGTATTCGCGGGGAGCCCGTCGATCCGTGCCGTGTCCGGGGCTATGAATCGCTTGAAATGAACGGTCGAAACCTGGGATACCGTTTGGTTGACCGGCTCCCTGTCTGCCTCAGGCCCGCCGCCGCTCATATCGCCGAGACGCACGCGGAACTGGTAAATGGTTCCGTACTGCAGCGGGGTCGTGATGGGAGCAGCCGCATATGTCTTGTTCAGGTTATTGGCGGGCGCGCCTTTCACGTTGGTCAATGGATTCGCTTTCACGTCCTGGTTCTGGTAAATGGCAGCCCCTTCGTCATCGGGCAGCACCATCGATTTGCCGCCCCAGCTCGCAAAGTACATGGGAAGCCAGTAGTTCTTCGTTGCGTCGCCATCCAGCTGGATGGGATAGACCTGGTAATTGAGCTCCTTGTCGGTGAAGTCCCCGAGTGTGATCACTTTGTTCGGTCACCGGGTCAACGACTGCGAGCGGGGCTTTGCTGCTCACCCCGTTCAACGACTGCCATGGCCCGGGAGGCGCAGGTGGCACGGGTTTTTCCCTCACGTCGATCCTGTAGCCGGACGCGCCGATCGGGGCGTCGATGCGCTGCTTCGGCCCGACGCTCGCATCTTCCATGAGCTGACGCATGTACCATATCAGGATCTGCTCGTCATCCCAGCCGAGACGTATGCCGATTTCCCTGGTTGGATGAAAACCGTCGCTCTGCTCAAGCAGTAGATTGTCGCTCACCGGCTGAAAGCCGTGGACGATATGAGCGAAGCCGTCATCGTATTCGGCGGCTTCGATGAACAGGTCATCGTAATTACCCGGAGGCGCAACCGGCACCACCGGGAAGAGCACGGCGGCGAAGACGCTCCGCTCGTCCCCGGCTTCAGCGCCGGGATCCGCGCCGCATATTTCCTGATGAATGTATCGTCTGCCTTCCGCTGTGCTTTGTAATCGCTCGCGTCGGCAAGGTCGATATAGAGCCATCCGCCTTTCGGGAAATAGGAGGCGTCTATGGTGAGCTGCGCATGATAGATCATGCCGACCGATTCCGCCAGGAGCGGCTGGCGTATGGCATGCGCGAAGACCTGGCCCCAGCTTATTGCGTCCGGTGACTGCGTAAAACCCGGGTTCGGCCCTGCGCCGCGCACGGCGCAATGGTAGGTGTCATCGATGACAGCGTTGCGCGTCCTGGGAGCGACGAAGTTGAAGGACTGCCGGTAGGAGAGCGGCAGATATTTTTTTACGGAATGTTCCTGGTCAACGGGATCGGGCGCTTTGTCAGGGAACGAATTAATATTGAGGTTGGTATTCTGCACGCCCAGGTTGCTGATCTGAAACTGATCGGCGAGAGCTTCGAATATGGACCGTGCCTGCGTCGGCTGTGCGGTTGTCAACGATACGGGAGGCACGCTCGGCGCAGTGCCGGGCAGGCCTGAAAGCCCGGTGATGATCTGCGCCACGAAGGAGAGCTTCGCGTCGGCAAACGCCGGCGCGTCCGGGATGGGAGGCGCCCCGGTGATGGCCGTCAGTGAGCGGGTTCTGGTTGCGGGGCAGGAACACGATATTTACGTTCAACACATTTCCATCATAGAACTGCGGGAAGGTGAGAATGGTAAATCTTCTATTCGGTTCCATATGCTGAACGCTCCTTCAAATTGGGATGAAACCACGGCCCGAACGCAAGCAGCGGGGCATTGCTTGCGTCATGCCGGACTTGAAATCCGCGATCCAGTCGCTCTTTCTCGGATTCCCTCGTATCGAGGTACGGGAGCAGGCTTGTTCGAGCCGGAATGACGGCATTCGCGAATGTACCCGGGGACCGATTCAAGTGGTCACGCTATCTGCCTCTGCTCCTGCCACGATTTGCTGAAGCTGATGTCGATCACCAGGAATATGCTGATGTCCAATGCGAAGGTTACCTGTGCCGCGCAATCGGTTCTCTTGGCGACTGTATCTCTTGATATCATTCCTTTCGCCTCGATCGTTATGGTCACGCCTACGAGACCGCCGAGCAGCTCTGCCTGTCCCTGGAAGAGGAGGAATGCGGAGACATTCAGCTTGGTCGAGTCGGCATAGATCTCCACGCCCACCATGTAGAGCACGCTCACGTTGCCGACCACCGGCAGGCCCACCACGACCTGCGCGCCGAATCCGAATTTCATGGCCAGCGAAGGACCCACTTTCGTATCAGCGGCAATGGTCAGGTTGACCTGCCCGACCGCATAAACAGTCGCGATGCTGATCGACACGCACATGACCGAGAGTCGGCCGTAAAAATCGAGAGAGGCGCCCGCGGTGGGCAGCAGTTTCTTGGGGTCTCCGAGGGCAGCGGTAGAGAGCGCCGCGTTGAAGTAAACGCTTACCTTGAGCGATGCTTCAAGCTTGAACGGGGTGTTGGGATCGTTGTAGACGATATCGGGAACCGGGAATTTGACCACCGGGATCTCTTTTGACGCTTCGAACTTATATTCCCAGCTATTGGCGTCGTTGCTCATGGCGATCTTCAACCCCTTCTTTATTGCATCGCCATATTTTTCCCCCTGCAGATCCTCCAGTATCTGCAGGATATCGATGACCGGCTGCAGGTCCTTGCTGAATGACAGCTGAGGCGCGGGGAAATCGGGATCGGCGTCGTCTCCCGCGTAGCTGGCCTCCGCGCCGGCATTGGCATTGAAGTTCCCCTTGATGAGCATGAGACGGCTGAACGGCCCGAGGTCGACCACCATCGCCAGATTGTTCAGGCGGCTCTTCCACCGGTCCGCGACGTTGCCGGCAAAGGAATCGACGTCGTAATTAAGACTGCCGGTCCTGTTCTGCGTCGAGCCGTTTCTGTTCTTTGTCTCCGCTGCGTATTCCACGTAAACCTTCAGGTAATCCTCGTTGATGAGATACCATGCCGTGCCGGGCAGGTCGAAATCTTTCGTGGCGTTGAGCAGCTTATAACCGTCTTCCTTCAGCCTGTTGATGCCGTCGGCGGTGTTGATGCCCATCAGCTCCAGCACCTGTTTGCCTCCGTCGATAAGAGGATTCTTGACGAAGTCCTTGGTCAGTGCGATCGCATCGCCGAAACCGGTTATCGCATCCCCGATGTTGGGGAAGATTCCTTTCGAGCTGATGATCCGGTAGGCGTCGGCAAACAACGGCGGTGTCTTGCTCAAGAGCTTGCCCGGATGAGTGTCCGTCGCCTGTTTCGCGAAAGAAGGCGTGAGGAAGAGAACCTTCTGGGTGTTGGTGCTCTGCAGGAAGCCGAAGTTGACGGTCTCAGGTACAGGTGCGCGCAGCAGTTCGGTCGGGTTGGCAATGCGCAGCAGGTCCGTAACGGGGTAGGTCAGGTCCGCGGCCAGCTCCCCGATTCGGATGAGCGGCACGGTCACCGCGTCCGGCAGCGGTGTGACGTCCCCCGTGGCTTGCGCATGCGTCACCATGCTCCACGAGCCGTCCTTCGGAAGAATCACGTTACCACGGGTTGCAGCGACAAACACGGGCTGAGTGTTGGTTGCATCCGTCGAATTATTCACATCGACCCAGTTGATGCGCATCTTCTGTCCACTCTTGCCGATGTCAACGATGCAGTCGAGCGGTCCCCCGATGGAACCGAGCTGCCGCGCCAGCAGCGCCCGGAAGCCCGCAGGAGTGAGCGGTATGCCACCGGGTGCCAGCTGCACAAATCCCACAAGCTTCTTGCCGGGCACCAGGCCGCCAAGTTGTCCCTGCATCACATTTTCTATCTGCAGATCAGCATCGAAATAGACGGGTTCCAGGTCGACCGCCACAGGCGTGGACGCGTTGACATAGGGTGTGATCCTCTTGGTCGCCGCATCCACCTGGTAAAAGCCGGTAATATCCATGCTGGTCAAATAGGGCGCGATATCTTTCACCGCGGAGCGTATGTTCCGCACGTTGAAAAGTCCCTGTACGACTCCCGGATGTATGCTGTACGGCACGGCTGTCTTCGGAGTGTCGTTGGGGTTGCCCGGGTTCACATAATATTGAAACGTGAAGTCGAACTTCCCGTCGCTTTCGGCCTTCCAGCCGCTGTCGTAGCGGTAGACGTAACCGCTGCCCACGCGGAACAGGGTGATCGTGCGTACGACTTTGATGCCCCATGGGTAGAGGATGCTCTTTACCTGGATCACCTCGTGGGCGCATCTGCCCACGAAGACGTCGAACTTTGCCTGGCTCGTGCTGGCAAACTGCGCCTTGGCGTTGACCCAGTCGCTGAAGATGCTGCCGCCGTAACCGCTCACGTCCATCCTGGTCACCGGCACGCCCTGCTGATTGTCGAGCGTCGCCTGGACAGGCTCGAAGAAATCTCCGTTGAATATCACGGAGACATCGTGGCCGAGCGTGCTTGCGTCCGTCTTCTGACCGTTCAGGTTGAGTACGTTGTTGATCTGCAGGGTGTAGCCGCGGAACATGTTGTCTTCGTCTTTGTTAAAACCGGAGCCTGCGGTCAGCCGCAACTGAATACCGCCCTTGAGATCGTCCGCGAACGACGGGCTTGCAGGTTGAATGTCAGGTTTTTGCGTCTGGCTCTTATTGGTCTTGTAAAGATAAGCGAGCGACCTCAGTCCGAAGGGCAGGGTAGTGTAGGCAGCGGTAATATTGTTCGGTTCCTTTTTGTAGGCCTGGATCAGGAAGTCGGAGACAGGGATGGGAGCAATGGGCACGAACTGCGTGCTGTTGTTCATGATCTTTGTCGGCCCGCCATCATCCGGGTAGTAGTTGAGCGGCACGGGCGGATCGCCCGCCCTTTCCGGAGGCGTCAGGTTGAGCACCGGTTCCCATGAGATCAAAGGCACCGTGAATGCCCGCACGAAGTAGCCCCGCGCCACCACATCAAGACCTTGCACTTGCACGGGGAACTGGTCCGCGGGCGCTGCCCGGGCCGCCTCGTTCGTCACCACGGCGAACGTCTGCAGCATGGCCATCCGTTGATCGCCGAACCATGCGAAACTGACGCCCATCTGGTTGGCGTTGCTGCTCACGTCCAGAAGAGCAAACACATCACCTTCGAAAAAGGAGAACTGTTGATCCCATAGTGCCTGATAATCGGGCAGGCCGGGCTGAACCGCCATCATCGGCTTCATTTCCTTCTGGGACGCAGCAGCCTGCGACGAGCTCGTTACTGTTGCCGTTGGCGTTCCGGCAGCCTGGGCGCTGAACAGTCTTACGAATGGATGGTTGCTAAGAGGCGCCACCTGGAATTGATTCTGTAGAGGAGCAAAGTGGAATGATACGTCCACGGTATCCGTGTCGGCTGAAACCGGTTGCCACGCGGTCTCACAGACCAGCCAGAGCCAGATGGTCTGTGCGGAAAGGACCGTGTTCCCGAAAACTGCGCCTCTGCCGAACTGATATTTCAACCTGTTGAGATTTGCAGCATACGGGTCGGGTAGCGTCGGAAGATACGCGTACATGCCGAAGGTGAGGAAGAGAAGGCCGCTCTCCACCTTCACCATGTCATCGGCCAGCAGGCCGAACAGAATGCAGCCGTTGACGGGGCTTACCTTGAAGAGCGCGTTCTGCAGCGCCACCGCGACAGGTTGCGGCAATGTCTCCTTCGGTTTGTTCGGATCGTAATTATCGAAGAGTATGTTGTCGTCATAGAGATAGATCAGCTTGAATGCCTTATTGACGGCGAGGATCAACACGGAGTTCTTCGAGTGGATGTCGAAAGGGTGCCCGGTGACGGTTACGGGCCTGTCCAGCAGAGGATTCGCGTTGACGAGCGCCAGCAGCGCCTCATTGCCATTTGCAAAGGTGTTGTAGATGAAGGGGAAGAGATTCGTGTACTGCAGGTCGATGGTGGAACCGAACGGGTTCAGGTCATCTTTCCAGAGCTTATATTCCTGGGTGCAGAAAGGGTTCCCGGGCGCGAGGTCGGTTATGTTTATCCTACCCGGGTCGGCCAGTATATAAGGATTCCCCAGATTGATGTCGCCGCCCTGGAGCCCCGTCCATTGCGCGGTGAGTCCCTTTGCGCATCGAGCGACCATGCCGCCTATGCCAGCCGCAGGCGATGGCCTGGTCACGTCGATCTGTGCGGTCGGCAGCGCCCATGCGGCCCACTGGATGTCGGCTTCTTCTGCAAAGGTCATAAACGGCGATTCGCAATCCCTGACGGCGAACGTTTTCTTTGAGCAGGTGAAAGGAAGAAGAACGCGGTTGAGCATCGGGTCGTACGCGCTCATGCCCTTCTTGTTCCATTTGAAATCGGCAGCCTGGCCGTAGACGTTCCAGTGCGGGTCGCCTGTAATTGCATCTACTGTGCCTTTACCTCCCGAGAAATGAAAAGCAAGCTGCTTTGGCAGGTTCAGGGTCTTGCTCCGGGCATCGGGGCCGTACGGGCTCGTGGGGTCAGCCCCGGTCACTGCAGGCTGGGAAAGCTGCAGGTTTACCGTCACCACGGTCGTCGGAGAAATCGTCAACTTGCCGTTGACCAACTTCGGCGGAGCGCTCAGCGTGATCTCGCCGCCCTTGATTTTTAAACCGGTGAAAAAGCCGGCCGGTGCACCCGATGCAATCACCTGGGAATTGATCCAGACGCTGTCGGCCTTCAGCTTGTATTTCACTGCTGCGCCGACAACCGGTGGTAGTGTCTTATCGATGATCTTCTTGCGCAGGGAGACATTGAAAAGGATCACCGGATTGGTCACTCCTGAAATATAGAGGGCGACCAGTGCCTCGATCCTGTAGAAGTCGAACCAGAGTTTCCTCCCGTCCTTGTTGATGAAGGGACCGAAGGTCTTCTCGACCCCGGCGCCGCCCGCCCACAGAGGCACAGAGCCCGGGATTTGCGTGCTCCGGACCGGCACGTCTCGGACGAATACCCGCAGCTTCTCTTTACCGGCCTCTTTCACAGCTTTCGTAGCAAGAATCTTCAGGTGGCTCTTTTCATGTTCCGGGATAGCATCGGTGAAGAAGAGATCCGACTGCTCAACGGAGAAGGAACTGTTCTTTATCGCGCTGATTGTTTCATCGGGAAGCGTAAGGGCCAGGGTCTCCTGGAGTGATCGGACAGCGCGTTCATCCTGGCGGGAAGAAACCTCCAGATGGCCGGACAGATCAGCAAGAAGGTTAAATACTTCCCGTTCTTGGTCGGACATTTTCTTCTTAGGCATGGGTCACTCCATTGTTAGTAGATTCTTGCATGACCGATTCTGAAAAGCTGTCTCGCTGCCCCGACAATTATGTAGGAATTAGGAATAAGGTATTAACACCTTCTTCCGTTGAATCAACGTAAGGCCAGCTCTGTTGTGTGTCAAGATAATGTTATTTTGATGCTCAACCTCGGCGCAGCGACCCGGTAAAGACTAACAACCGGCGGTTGTCTATTTTTTGTTTTGACGCAGTTTGAGGACATAGTATACTGAAAGCGATCTGCAGGCTTGCAGGCAGGAATGAAAGGAGAGACTGAAAACCATGGACGTGCTTGATGCGTTGAGGGAAAGAAGATCGGTTACCTTTTTCGATGCGGGTCGCACGATTCCGGATGACACATTGCAGGAACTTATTGACCTTGCCAACCTTGCCCCGTCATCCTTCAACCTCCAACCGTGGGAGGTTGTTGTCGTACGCGATCCGGAAAGAAAGAAAGTGCTCCGGAAACATGCACTCGATCAATCCAAGGTTGAAGAAGCATCTGCGGTTCTGATCATCGTTGCAGACCCTGACGTTGAGGTGAATCTTAATGTCATGCTCGACGGCTGGGAAGAACTCGGATACATCAAGAAGGCGAGCAGAGAGACAATAACCGCCATGGTGAGAAGGCGGTACGGGAAAGAGGGGAGTTGCGACAGAAAAATATTCGCGGCCAAGAACGCGGCGCTCTTTGCCATGAGCCTTATGCTGGCCGCAAAGGGGATGGGTCTTGAAACGCACGCGATTGACGGATTCGATGAGACGCCGATGAAGAAGGAGTTTGCCGTTCCTGATGATAAGCTGGTTGTGATGCTTATTGCAATAGGATATTTGAGACGTGACGCCCAGCTGTTGCCGCGAGCCTTCCGCCGTTCATTTAAAGAGTTCGTCCGGTTTGAGAGTTACGATTCAAGCGAGCCCCTAGGTTAGTCCTGAACTCATATCGATCTTGCATTCAAGATGGACGACCCAGCCTTCGGCCGGGTACCCCGGGCGGCAGCGAGGAGCCGACGAAGGCGTACTACAAGTACGTCGAGGAGAGCGACGCAGCGACAACGAAGGTATCCGCTTGAAGACAAATCGGTATTAGCGGATGAGGTGCGCGATTCTCTCCCACCTGACGCGGTGAACCCAATCCCCTGACCTGTCATCCCAGGAAAAATAGAGAATAAACGCCTTACCGACAAGCTCGTCTCTCTTCACAAAACCCCAGAACCGGCTGTCCAGACTGTTGTCCCTGTTGTCGCCCATGACAAAAAAGGAGTCTTTGGGTACGGTAACCGGACCGAAATTGTCTCTTTCCGAAGATTGGCCGGGGATGATGTCGTGGTCGGCAAATCGGGCATTACTGTCTCTTATCTTCGAGCCGTTGACGTAGACGATCTTGTCACGTATTTCAATCGTGTCGCCTTCCTTTCCGATCAGCCTCTTTATGAAATCCTTTGAGTGATCTGCAGGATAACGAAAGACGATGGTGTCGCCGTACTGCGGTGCCCCCAGGTTGAGAAGCACGGTGTCACCGAAAGGCACTTTCATCACATAGCTCAGCCTGTTGACCAGGAGATAATCACCTATCAGCAGGGTCGGTTCCATGGAACCCGAAGGGATTGTGAATGCCTCTACCACGAAGCTTCTGACGAATAAGGCGAGACAGAGCGCTATAAGAAGCGCCTCTATGTATTCTCTTGTTTTGCTTTTTGCGGCCATTGCTATACCTCGAAATGAGATCTATCGATGCGCGGCGAGCCGTGGCGCTCGCCGCATGAGGCTATATTCTACCATTTTCCGCTGACGTTTGCTCGCCGGCGAAACGTGCATCGGCGAAGCGCGCACAAGGGAGGTGATGCTTCTCACGCCTTTTTTTGTCGCTGGTTCAGTCTTGAGGTGCTGCTTGACACTCACCAGTATCGACACTACATATGTGAATAGTATCTTGACAGGTTCATCTCATTTAGCGGACCGGCACGAGATTACATGCATGAAACTTCTATCCCTCTATCGGCTGTCCATCGTTGTGCTGTTGCTATTCGGGTGCACCAAGGTGGGTCCCGACTACGTCCGGCCGAATACGAATGTGATACCCGATTGGATGGAATCGGGTGATCGCCGGATCAACGGAGAGCCGGCTGACCGTGGTGCGTGGTGGCGTGTTTTTGATGATGCCGTCCTGGATAAACTTATCGATACGGCCTACCGGCAGAACCTCTCTCTCAGGATAGCCGGCGTCAGGGTGCTCGAGGCCCGGGCGCAACTCGGCATAGCGATCGGCGGACTTTTCCCACAGAGCCAACTGGCCTTTGGTTCACTTCAATATAACCGCAACAGTGCGCATTCTACTCTTGCTGCTAGTCAGGCGCTTGGCGTCAGAAATGATCTGACGTACGCGCAGTCAGAGATAGGACTGTCGGCGAGCTGGGAGATCGACTTCTGGGGAAAATTCAGGCGTGCAATTGAGTCAGCGGATGCAAACTGGATGGCGACCGTTGCAGATTACGACAATGTTCTGGTGAGCCTCACGGCCAACGTGGCAACGTCCTACATCCTCATCAGGACGCTTGAAAGACGGATCGACATCGCGACGCAGAATGTAGCGACTCAAACCGAGAGCTTGAAGATCGCTGAGGCCCGCTTTCGCGAAGGAACGACGTCGCAAAGGGACGTTGAACAGGCTACAACATCGCTCAATGATACTCAGGCGTCCATCCCCACGCTTCAAAGCCAGCTGCGACAGGCCAAGAACGGGCTCTGCGTCTTGCTCGGGCTCCCACCCGGTGATTTACCGGAGATACTGACTGACGCCGTACAGGGCATACCGGTTCCGCCGCGGCAAATAGCCATAGGCATCCCTGCTGACCTGCTCCGGCGCCGTCCCGACATTCGCAGTGCCGAATACGTGGCGATTGCCCAGGGTGCGCAGATCGGTGTAGCCCGGGCGCAGCTCTTTCCGGCCTTCTCGCTCAATGGCACCTTCGGCTTGCTCTCAACAAACTTTGGTGGATCCCGCCTGGCTGACATGTTTCGGTGGGGAAGCCGCACCTACACGGCAGGACCTGCGGCGCAGTGGTCCATTCTTAATTACGGCGTGCTCACCGGTAATGTCAGGGTTCAGGACGCACGGTTTCAGCAACTGCTTATAGGGTACCAGAATGCTGTGCTTACGGCGCAGCAGGAGGTTGAAGATAATCTGGTGGCTTTCTTGAGGGCTCAGGAACGAGCCGATTTCCTCGCGCGCAGCGCCGGAGCTGCGATGCGATCGGTTGATCTCTCGGTCATGCAGTATCGAGAGGGAGTTGTCGATTTCACGACCGTACTGACGGCTCAACAAGCCCTTCTCACCGAGCAGGATAATCTGGCCACTACCCTTGGAGCTATCGCCCAGAATCTCGTAGGGGTGTACAAGGCTCTGGGCGGCGGATGGGAGATCCGCGAGGGAATGGACCTGGTCCCTCCGGATGTCAAAGAGATCATGGCGAAACGCACCAACTGGGGTGATCTGCTCAAGCCGGCAGCCTATATACCGGCGCCAGAGGCAGAACCTCAATCTTCGATCCGATGGCCGGACTGGTAGATGAATGCAGGGTCACAGGGGCCAAAAACGGGTCCCGGGTCCTGGGTCCAGAATAGACACTGAACTGAAGACAACGGAGCATGGGAAGAGTGAAATTATTCGGATCTAAAATAATGTTGCATACTATTCGCGACGGCCTTTGTGTTCGTCTGGGTTTGCTCTTTTCGGGACCCAGGACCCAGGACCCAGGACCCTAAAAGGACCCTGGACCAATCATACGCACTATCGTTCTGCTCGTGCTCTCCACTATTTCTCTGGCGCGTGCCGCAAGCAGCCGCCGCCTCCACCGCCTCCGCCCGCGGTCACGGTCGCACAGCCCGTGCAGCGCACGGTGACGGACTATCTGGAGTTAACGGGCAACACGCAGGCCATCATGACCGTGCAACTGGTGGCGCGGGTAGCAGGATACCTGGATAAGGTTCTCTTCAAGGACGGGCAGGTCGTCAAGAAGAATGATCTGCTTTTTCTTATTCAGCAAAACACCTACGAGGAGAACCTTCGACAGGCCGAGGCTGCAATCCTGCTGCAAAAGGCTCAACTGGAATACGCGCAGACAGAGTTGGTGCGTTATTCCAACTTGTTGACGCAGAAGGCCGCCTCTCAAACCGATGTGGACAACTGGCAATACCAGAGAGATTCAGCCAACGCCAATCTCGTGGCCGCGAGAGCGAAACGTGATCTGGCCCTGCTCGACCTGAGCTATACTGAGGTCAGGGCCCCTTTTGACGGACGCATCGACAGGAGGCTCGTGGACCCCGGGAATTACGTCGGTTCAGGTCAAGCCACTGTTCTTGCGTTGATTAACCGGATCGATCCAATCTACGTTTATTTCACTATCAGCGATCTCGACCTCGCCCGTCTCATGAAAGAGGCCTATTGGGTGCCGGGAAAGGCTCGCGCCAAGGCATGGCCTGTCTTCGTGGGCCTACCCGGCGAGACAGCTTATCCGTACCAGGGTCAGCTCGACTTTGCATCCATAAGTCTCACCTCCACTACTGGTACCTTGCTATTGCGGGGGATCTTCTCAAACCCCGACGGGAAGATCCTGCCGGGACTCTATGCCCGGGTGCGCGTACCTATCCAGGAGAAGGTCGCCTTCCTGGTTCCGCAAGAGGCCGTCGGAGATGATCAGGCCGGCTCGTACGTGTTGGTAACCAACCAAGAGAATATCGTGCAACGCACCAATGTTAAGACCGGCACTCTGGCAGCCGGTATGCGAGTCATCGAAGAAGGCCTGAAGGGAAAGGAGTGGGTTGTTGTAAATGGCTTTCAGAAGGCATTCCCCGGACGGAAGGTGACCCCGGAAAGACAGGAACCGGCAAAGGGGGCACAGGGATGATCTCTAAGTTCTTTATCGAGCGACCCATCCTGGCGAATGTCCTCGCTGTCGTGACCGTCATTGTCGGGCTGGTCAGCTACTACCGTCTGCCGGTGGAGCAGTTTCCTCCGATCACTCCGCCGACTATTCAGGTAAGCACCAGGTATCCGGGTGCGAGTGCGTCGGTGATTGCCGACACGATAGGCGTGCCCATCGAGCAGGCCGTCAACGGCGTTGAAAATTCTATCTACATGTCGTCAACGAGCTCAAGCGACGGCTCGTATACCCTGACCATTACTTTCGATGTGGGGACAGACCTTGACAAATCGCTCACTCTCGTCCAGAACCAGGTCAACAGCGCGCTTGCCCAGCTCCCGGGTGATGTTACCCAGCAAGGGATTACGGTGAAGAAGATCTCCACTAACATTCTGATGGTGGTCAGTCTTTACTCCGAGGACAATCGGTTCGATGAGGCCTTCCTTTCCAATTACGGCGTTATCAATATGCTGAATCCGCTGGCAAGGCTGCCGGGCGTCGGTCAGACAAGGGTCTTCGGGGCCGGCCCATACAGCATGCGGGTTTGGCTGGATCCTAATCGGCTCAAAACATTCAATCTCACGACCACGGACGTTCTCAGCGTCATCCGGGACCAGAACGTGCAGGTCATAGCCGGCCAACTGGGCGCACCTCCGGTGCCCACGGACCAGGTCTTCCAGTTCACCATTAACAGTCTCGGCCGGCTTTCAGACGTCGGTCAGTTCGAAAACATCATTGTCAAAAGCGACCCCGGCCAGAGCGCCCAGATAGTACGCATTAGAGATGTTGCCCGTGTCGAGCTGAGCCAGCAGTATTACTCAAACTTTGCCAACATAGGGGGAATCAGGTCAGCCCAGATCGTCGTCTTTGCCCTTCCCGAGGCCAACGCCATCGCCGTCGCTAACAGGGTCTACGGGGCCGTGGAGGAGATGAGCAAGGAGTTTCCCGAAGGTCTGAAGTACGCGATCCGCTACGATACCACAAAGTTTGTCCGGGGGGCTGTGTCCAAGGTTTACGAGACCCTGTTCGAAGCGGGCATTCTGGTCCTGATCGTCATCATGGTGTTCCTGCAGAGTTTCAGGGCTTTGCTCGTTCCCGCCACTACCGTCCCGGTAACGATCATCGGCGCTTTTATGGCGATGATAGCGCTCGGTTTTACCATCAATCTCATGACACTGTTTGCTTTGGTCCTTGCCATCGGCATTGTGGTGGACGATGCCATAGTTATCGTGGAAAACAGCGCCTATTACATAGAGAAGGGGCTCTCGCCCAAGGACGCCGCAATAAAGGCCATGGAAGAGCTGACCGGGCCGATTATCGGCATCACTATGGCCCTCGTCGCGGTATTCCTTCCGGCAGCCTTTCTGCCCGGCATTACCGGACAGATATTCCGGCAGTTTGCTCTGGTCATTGCCGCAACAGCCGTCATCAGCGCTATCAACGCGATGACTCTGAAGCCGGCGCAGTGCGCCATCTGGCTGAGACCACGGCAGGAAAAGCCCCCGAACTGGTTCTATCGCGGTTTCAATAAAGCTTACGAGGCCGTGAAGAACCCTTACATGGGGCTCGTGCGAAGGATGGTGAATCGTTCGTGGCTTATGGTCGTCCTCTTTTTCGTCATCATCGCGCTGGCGGGCTGGCAGTTTGTGAGCCGGCCTACGGGCTTCCTTCCCATCGAGGATCAGGGCTTTGCCGTGCTGTTCGCGCGTCTTCCGGACGGCGCAGCGCAGCCGCGTGCACGGGAAGTATCGGAAAAGATCGGCGCTATCCTCAAGAAGACCCCGGGCATCGCCACTTGGGTAACCATCGGCGGTTTTTCCTTTCTGGATGGAGCCAATGTCTCCACGATTAACAGCACATTCATCGTCTACGACGACTGGAGCAAGCGTGGCGGCGCTCTGAGTCAGGAAAAGATTGTATCCGGCCTCAACCGAAAGCTTTCAGCCATTCAGGAAGCTACCATCTTTGTCGTGATCCCGCCGGCCATCAGGGGATTAGGCCAGTCGGGCGGTTTTCAGATGATGGTTGAAGACCGGAAAGGCCACGGCCTGCAAGAACTCCAGAAGGTTGCAAATGAGCTTGTCCGCGCGGGCAATTCAGAGCCGAGCCTCGGGGGGCTGGCAAGCACCTTCAACGCAAACAGCCCACAACTCTACCTGGATATAGACAGGACGAAGGCTCAGTCCTTTCAGGTACCGCTGAATAACATCTTTGAGACGCTCCGGGGTTACCTCGGCTCCTCTTTCGCCAACCTGTTCAACAAGTTCAACCAGGTGTACCAGGTATACATCCAGGCAAGCGACCGTGACCGCGTGAAGCCCGAGGACATCAAAAATCTCTATACCAGAAATACCAAGGGGGAAATGGTGCCTCTCGGCAGTCTCGTTGAGGTAAGGCGCACTCAGGGCTCTGAGCTGATCACGCGTTATAATCTCTACCCGGCTGCCGCGATCTTCGGCTCGGCCGCTCCAGGATTCAGCTCCGGCCAGGCCCTTGAGCTGATGGATAGGCTGGCAGCGGCTGGCTTGCCTCAGGGGATGGGCTACGACTGGACAGCTACGAGCTATCAGGAAAGCCGGGTTGGCAACCAGGCATACTTCATCCACGCCATGTCTATCATCCTGGTCTTCATGGTGCTGGCAGCGCTCTACGAGAGTTGGACCTCTCCTGCGGCAGTCATTCTTGTGGTGCCCATGGCGCTGGTGGGAGTTCTTCTGGGTCTTCTCATCCGGGGCTATCGACACCAACCTCTACACAGAGATAGGCCTGGTACTGATGATTGCCCTGGCCAGCAAGAATGCCATCCTGATAGTGGAGTTTGCACGCGATCTCCAACGGGAAGGCATGTCCGTGACCGAGGCGGCCGTTGAAGCCACAAGCCGCCGCTTTCGCCCAATCCTCATGACTTCCCTTGCCTTTGTCCTGGGAGTAGCGCCTCTGCTGCTCGCCAGTGGTGCCGGCGCTGCCGGCCAGCGGGCGATCGGCACCGTGGTCTTCGGAGGCATGATTGCCTCGACGCTCCTGGCTATTCCCTTTGTACCAGTCTTCTATGTGGCGACGCAGTGGCTGAGCACGCCGGCGAGGGAGAAAAAGACAGGTTAAGGTAAAGACTGAACCAAAGGTTGAGGTTGAGAAAAAGCCTTAACCTTAACCTTAACCTTGTCTTGCTGGATTTCTATCAAAGGAGGATGTATGGCTAAATTTAATCTCGATGCGGATCACACTACGGCTCAGTTTACGGTTCGTCATATGATGGTTACGTGGGTAAGCGGCCATTTTTCTAAAGTAGCAGGGACCCTTCATTTCGATGCGCTGAAAGTAGAGGAATCCTCTGTGGAGGCCGAGATAGACGTTGCCAGCATTTGCACGGGCGTCCAGAAGCGTGACAACGATCTCAGGAGTCCCAACTACTTCGATGCGGAGAAATATCCGAAGATTACATTCAAGAGCACCCGTGTTGAATGGGCGGGCCTTGACCACTGCCTGGTGCACGGGGACCTCTGCGTTCACGGCGTGACGCGGCCGACCACTCTGGATGTGCGGTATGCCGGGCCTTCTCATTTTCAGGATGAGGACAAGATGTATACCACCTTCGGCTTTCGGGCCACCACCAGGGTCAATCGTGGAGATTTCAACATGCTGAAGAATCTGGAATTGGAGCACGGTGGATTTATGGTCGGCAAGCATGCCTATTTGACCATCGATGCAGAAGCAGATCTGATAGAAGAATAAGACGGCCTACGGCGCGAGGTGCGCGGCACACGGCAAGGGCTTCAGGCGGGATGACACGTGACGCGTGACAGAGTGATAATAAATATAAGCGAGTATTCAATTAACGTTGATACAGTAGTGATAAATATAATGCATTTGTAATACAATAATAGCACAATAGAGCAGAATAACATCGAGAACGGTGATGGAAACAATCGGTGCTGAGACTCTGGCTTCACGGTCCGAAAGAATCCTGCAATAAGGACAAGGTCCTGTACCGTAGGTCAACGTCAGTACTCGCCTGAGCCTCACGGATCTTCCTAAAAAGCTTGTTACATATGGAGATTATGCAGATTAACGCCAGGAGAAGAATGTGGCACGCAACTTGTAGATAAAAGTAACGGAGTAGTTTATACGTGATCAACGAAGCACGAACAAGATACAGAATTTTTGTCGTGGACGATGACGAGACTCTGGCCGACATGACCGGGCAGATGCTTCGTCTTATGGGCTATTCCACAATGGTATGCAGCAAACCCCTCGATGCGCTTGCTCTCTTTTCGGAAACACCCGAAAGGTTTGATGCGGTTATCCTGGACGAGATGATGCCGGGCTTGACGGGTACACAGCTCGCGATGCAACTGCTTCGGGTAAAGGACGATATCCCCATCATCCTTATGACCGGTTATGGCGATATGATCCCTGTGGAGCGCGTACGTAAAAGCGGTGTCCGTGCAACGCTGATCAAGCCTGTGCAGAAAGAGCAGCTTGAGGAGGCTCTTGAGAGTGTACTGAAAAGTTCAAAAAAGGGCGTCTCAGAGCGCTAGGCTGATTTTTCAAACTCCGTTTTGGCAGCCCCGCACATCGGGCAGACCCATGAATCAGGCAGGTCCGCGAACGGCGTGCCCGCCGCTACGTCCGCATCGGGATCGCCTTCTGAAGGATCATAGATGTAGCCGCAGATCTTGCATCTGTATTTCGACATAGGTTCACTCTCCTTCTGTGACTTCTCTTCCTTTGTAACCGGTCCAGCGTACGTCGGCGCGGTCTTCGGAGACTTCCCGCCTTTTACCTGGTGATAGTACTCGTACGTCATGGGGCGGTGATCGCTCACCACTTCCGCATCGACGACCCGGCCCAGAAAAATAGTGTGGCTTCCCGCATCCATGCTGGTCACCAGCTCACAATCCATGTAGCTGGTGGTGTGATCGAGCACGATCGGCGAGCGCGTCTGGCCAACCTTGTGGTTGACGCCCTCAAACTTCTCTATGTCCCTTCCAGACTTGAAGCCGAACCGGCCGATGAACTGCATGGGTGTCCCTTCCGAAAGTACGGACACACTGAATGCGCGGCTCCTTGAGATGAAGTCGTGGGTTAGGTTCTCTTTATTGATGCAGACCGACACCGTAGCCGGATCGGATGTGACCTGGCAGACCGTGTTAGCGATCTGACCGTTCAATCTTTCCGCATCACGGGCGGAAATGATGTAGACACCGTAGCTGCACTGTTGCAGGGCTTTTCTATCCATTGACTCTTCTTCCTTTCTCGTACGGGTTGAACACCAGCAGGGAGTTCACGACTCCCTTTAGCAGCTGCTTCAGCTGTGTCCCGGTGATGAGTGGGCGGATCCCCCTGTTGCGGCGTTACTTTTTGAGCTTCCCGAACAGAATGCGGAAAGAAGACGCTCCGGTTCCTCGGTCTCGCACTTGGGGCACCGAAGAGCTGCATTGCCCTCATTCACCTTCTGCATAACTTCGAACGTTTCCTTACACTTTCTGCATCGGTATTCATAAATGGGCATGCGCAGCATCTCCTTTTCCTATCATTCTTTATACAATATCAGATAGGCGGTAAAAAAGAAATAGCGGCAACGAACAAGAGGGAGAAAGAAAGCGAGGAGACTTCAGTCTCTCACGGTGAAGGTGACTGTATCGAGGGTGCCGTCGTCAGCGCCGAGCAGTGAGAGCCGGTGATGTCCACTTACGGGTATCCATGGCTGCATCATCTCTTCCCCAACCAGATAGCCATCCAGAAGCCATTTCACCTGGTCAGGTGAACTTGACGCCTGAAAAAATATTTTCTGATGAGGGGTTGGTATATCAGGATCGAGGGCAATCAAAGCCCCGGCAGGCGGATAGGTGATCCTGGGAAGGGGCCATGCCTTGACATATTCCGCCCTTCGGGGCTCCGTACCTTTCATGAACAGCTCTTCACCGGAGCCAGCGTGAGGGCCGGATGATGCCATAATGAGAACGGTGTCAGGGCGGGACGGAGCGCGCGAAGGATACGCCTTGTGCAGATATTTCATCAGATCAAGCCAGATGGGCGCTGCTCCGGAGATACCGCTCACATTCCACATGGCCTCCCCAGAAAAGTTACCGACCCATACGCCTACCGTGTAGTCGCTCGAGAAGCCGATGCACCAGTTGTCCCGCATGTCTTTACTTGTGCCGGTCTTTGACGCTGTCCAGAAGTTCGTTGACAGGGGGTTCTCCAGTCCGAATGTTCCGCTTCTAGCCTCACGGTCTGCGAGGATGTCGCTCACGATGTAGGCTGCTTCACGTGAAAAGACGCACCTTTTGTCCGATTTTCCGGCGTGCGATTGCAGTGTCGCCTCGCTCCACCACCCGCGGTTTGCAAGCGTTCTATACGCGTTTGTCAATTCCCACAGGCTTACATCGACGGTGCCCAGTGCGAGAGAATGGCCGTAATGATCCCCGTCTTTCAAAGGTCCGAAGCCGAGTGCTTCGAGTTTCTGGACAAAAGCTTCGGTACCTGCGAGGAGCAGCAGCCGCACTGCAGGCACGTTGAGAGAGGAGGCAAGCGCAATGCGCGCCGGCACCTGTCCCCGGTACACGTTATCGTAATTTTCCGGTCTGTAGATTCCCCTTTCCGTGGGGAGATCGATTGGCGCATCTTCCAGAAGTGTTGCAGCGGTGATCAGCCGTCTATCGATTGCCATCGCATAGAGAAATGGTTTAAGCGTCGAACCGGCCTGTCGCTTTGCGCGAATGCCGTCTACGTGAGTTGCATGCGGGTTCAGACCCGCGTTCGCCACGTAAGCCAGGACCTCGCCAGTCTTATTCCCCAGGACGAGCACGGCCGCGTCATTCACGTTTTGCGCTTTGAGATCGGTTAATGACTGCCGTAATAGTGCCCGGGCGAAACCTTGAAGATCGCCATCCAGTGTGGATGCAGCCTGCTTCATCCCCGGCTTCAGCAGGTACAGCGCAACGTGAGGCGCAAGCGAGATTGCGGGCCTCAGAAAGTAAGGCGCAGCAAGAGTTGCCGATACGAGGTTCTTGAGTTCCGTAGGATCGGCTTGGAATTGGACAGAAGAGGCAAGGTGTTGAGCGCGTTTTTCCACACGCTCTGGTGATGCGTTGGGGGAACGGATCAGGGCAGCGAGAATAACCGATTCGCATTGGTTGAGGCCGCTCGGTTCCTTGCGGAAGAGGCCTCGTGAAGCTGCGGCAATTCCCTGCAGTTCGCCCCTGAAGCTCACCAGGTTGAGGTAGGCTTCAAGGATCTGCTGTTTCGACCAGACTCGTTCGATCTGCCACGCAGCGCGCACCTGCTTCCATTTCTGTGTCACCGACCTGCGCGCAGAGCCGGGCCGCACGCTCTTGTCGAGGATAGCGGCGAGTTGCATGGTAATAGTGCTGGCGCCGCTTTTTTCGCTTCCTAAAAAGTTGCGAACAAATGCCCGGCCCAATGCCTTCGGATCGGCTCCTCCATGCGTATAGAATCTCTTGTCTTCCGAGTGAACCACTGCGCTTATGAGAGCCGGGGAAATCTCATTGAGCGGCGTCCAGTCCAACTTTCGACCTTCGAAATCGGTCCTGAGTTCATGAATAGCAACGCCGTGGCGATCGAGAAGCACTGCATCCGATTTTTCGTAAGCGAGCCGAACCTTATCAGATGGAGGAATGTGAGGCGCGGGTTCACGCAAGGCCCAATAGGCGATGACACCGCTTCCAATCATCGCGCACGCAAGCAAAACGAGCGTGACGCGTGATAGATAACGCATAATTGGTTTCATGTCATCCTACTTGACAGCATAAAGTGATGCAAACCTTTTGTCCCTTGTCTTCCCTCTTCCTAGTCGCATCCACCCGCAGAGCGGGTACCCGGTGCGACGATCTTCCTAGTCACGCTCTGTGTGACGGTCGTCCGAGCGAAGCGGTCGGTCAGTTGATCCATGACCCGTGACCCTATCACTCCCTCACCGTCATGGTTTGATTGGGTATTTCTCCAAACAGCTCCGGTGCGTAGAGCGCCTCGACACGCGTTGGCGGAAGCTGGAAAACCCCTTCATTGTTGAGGCGTACCGTATACTCGAGTGTCCATTTCCCTTTCGGCACGAACTCGTAATAGGAGCGCAACGCCTCGAACGAACGTTCCTGAAATATTGGCCAGGTCCATCCCCGGGACGTCTCATCCCGACTGAGGAGAGATGAATCCCTGCTCAAGCCGCTTCCGAGCAGGGTCGAGCCTGCAGGTATCGGATCGCTGACAACGACCCAGGTCATGTCCGTCTGCGCTTCAAGTTCGAGCTTAACCCTTACCACGTCTCCAATGGTCCAGACGCCAGGCTTCTTCCGCTCGATAGCGCCATAAGTCTTCGATATTTTATAGCCGCTTGATACGGGCTCTTTCAGCGGGATGGCTGCCAGGCTCTGCACAGTGAGCCAGGGTTTGCCGGTCCCTTCGTGCTGTACAGAAAGTGTCGTGCTTCCGCGCGGCCACTTGAGTAACGCGCTTCCGCCTTCCTTCGCCTGTGACCAATCGATCACCTCTTGTTCCCGCTGCAGGGTCGCTTCCGTCTTGCCCGTGACCGCTACAGCCTCAAAAGCCTTGCGGAACTTCTCGATCAGGAGCACGCCCCAGGCATTGGCACCGGTCGTATCCCATCTGCCTTTGAATTGCCTGCCAAGAGCGCCGCGCATGAGCCTCGGCATATCTTCCTTCCAGGACGGAAGTGATAGCGTTGCCAGCACCATCTTCACAGCGTTGATGTCGATGGATACCATCAACCACCAGAGATCGTCTCTTCTTTCTGTCGAGAATCCCATGGTAGTACCCTGGAAGTTGAGCCTTGAGCGAAGTATCTGTTCCGCCTCTCGCATTCTTTGTTCTCTCTGGGGGATTGCGCTACTGCGCATGAGAAGGTTGAACCAGTCGATAACAGCAGAGGTCGGCCATAGATTGGGATCGATGCTGAATGAGCCGAGCTGCTCGGGCCGCACTGCCGTGTATCGGGAAAGCGCTTCCAGCGCGGCTATTTTGCGGATGGTAAGATCGGCGAATGGCAATGGTGAATTACGGATGATCCTGCCTTCAACGAAGGAGATGAGGGCTTTCTGCATGTTTTCGCGGAGATGCTCCGGGATCTCCCATCCGGCCTCATGGGCAATGGATAGTACATACGATGTGAGTACGTCGCTGCCTCGCTGCATTGTGGGAAAATACTTGAGAAGCTTGTCTTCATCCAGAAAAGAGGGAAGCTCCGCCATGATCTGCTTCCACATCCCTTCGTCCCTCAAGGCAATGGCCTTTGACACCTTCTGTTCCAGACACCCGTACGGGTATTGGCGCATGTAGTCAAGCACGGCAGCGATTCTCGGAGAGCGCCGGCCGGAGTGAGACGCGCACGCCGCCTGCTCCAGAGCACCGCATCTTTCGGCTGCTCGACTCTCATCTCGGCCTTTCCATCGACCTGGAGGATTGTTCCCTGAATAGTCCTCACAGGGATCACGGCAGCGACCTTCTGCGAAACTTTGAGAGCGTCATAGGCAGCATCGTTTTGTGCACGGGCTGTTACTTCCCACTTCTGCGTCTCTATTCCCTGAGGAACCCTGATCTCCCACCCGATGGGACGCGCCTCACCTGCTTTCAGTTGCTGCTTGACCCCCTTCAGTTCCTGTATCCCTTTTGCGTCTTCGAGTCGGGCTGTGACTTCGATCTCCATGTCACGGGTTGATGCATTCCTCGCTGTGAACATGGCTTTAAACCTGTCTCCTTGTCGTACCATCGGCGGGAGACCCGACAGCAACATCAGTTCCTGGGTGCTGCGAATAGACGTCTGCCCGGTGCCGAAAAGGCCTGCTCCGCAGGAAGCGACGGCTACTATCCTGAAGCTGGTCAGGGAATCGGGTAATGAAAACTCTAAGGATGCCTCCCCCTTCTCATCAAGGAATAAGCGCCCTTTCCAGAAGACAAGGGTGTCGAAAAGCTCTCTGGTTATCTGTCTCCCGCCTCCTCCGCCGCGTGGCAAAGCTTTGAGACCGTAGTGTCTTTTTCCTACCACGTGCATCTGGTTGGTGGCTGTTCTGACTTCGTAAGGTCTGCGCTTCATCATCTCTTCGAGAAGCTGCCAGCTTCCGTTTGGCATCAATTCGAGGAGGCCTTCATCGACAACGGCCACCGCCACTTCTCCTTGCCGGGGCAGGGGCTTGCCGTCTACTGTCCGGACTGCGATCGACGCGCGTACCTTTTCCCGAATCCTGTACTGCTCGCGTTCAGGCTGGACCTTTACCTTCAGCTCATGCGCCTGCCAGCCGACGGCAATCTCGGCAATACCAAGTTTGTAGGCAGGCTTGCCGAGATCAATAAGAGCTGTCGGCTTCACGCCTTGCACACGCCCTCTGACGCACAATGCGGAGACATACACATTGGGAGAGTAGTTTTCCTTTATCGGCAATTCGATTACAGGACTCGAACCGGCCAGATGTTTGACGAATGTCTCAAGTATGCCCTCGCGTTCCACGGTGACGAGCACGGTCGCCTCCCGAAAAGGCATGCGCACTTGAAATTTTGCAACGTCACCGGGTTCATATCTTTTCTTCTCAGGAAGGAGATCTATGCGATCCGTATCTCTGACGTTAAACCACCATTCTTCTTTCTCGGCAACCCACACTTCACGATTCACTACCGAGGCCCTGCCCGCGGAATCCTGCGCTGTGGCCTGCAGGATCACGCTACCGGAGGCCGGGGACGGGACTTCACACGTCAGGAAGCCCTGCGTATCTGTTTTTCCTTCACAGACTGAGGATGCAAGCCGTTTGACCTCTGTGACGTGATCATATGCATAGAAGCCGCCGACGAGCCTTTTCCTGTGCGTGTAAACGTTCCTCTGAAAGAGGTCGACTTTGACCGCTGTTCCTGCAACTGGTTTTCCCGTGAGATCCAGTGTCAGAGTCTTGAACCTGATTCTCTCCTTTGAAAAGGCCCACGAGTCCGGCTCAAGCCCGACGATCAAAGCTGCAGGCCAGAGGGCTATCCTGCGTGACACTGTCTGGACCTCTCCATTCGGGTCGCGGAATTCCATTTCGGCGAGCATCTCCGCGGGTGCGGTAATCCGCGGGTCTCCCTTGAACACGGCCCGCGCGCTCCCCTCGGGACCCAATGTCATCTCGACTGTCTGGAGCTTTTCGTCCTTACGTCTGGCAGGTTTTGCAGGCTCTATTTGTTCCTCGGAGGCTGTCTCCTCTTCATCAAAGAGTTCCTCCTTATCCTCCTCTCTTGTTACACCTTCACGCACGGGACCATTATTCCATTGAAAGCCCTCGTACTCTTCAAAGCGGATGACTTTGGGCTGTATCTGCCCGCGAAGCTTCACAGGCAAACCTCCCGCGCCTCCGCCCGAGAGGTACTGCACGAAGAGATCGAGCGGAATCTCTGCCGCTGCCACGAGCGCTTCTTTGGGAGGCGATAGAGCCGCTTTGAAGAGCGGCACCCTGAACTCCTCCACTCGAATAGTGCCCGACTCCCAGTGATTTTTTTCAGCGCGACCCTTTTTCTGTGTCGCCCCTTTCTTGATAAGCGCCACGGAATAGGTTCCCAGCTTTGCATCCTTCGGGATCGGCCACTCTGTTTCCGCGACCTGTTGCCCCATATCCCATGCGAGAGGGAATTCATAGGCCTGGTCGCTGCCCATGTGCGTGATCTTGACTGTATCGGGCAACTCCTCTCTTTTGAGCAGAGCAAATCCGGCGGAGACATTCTTTCTGATGAGGTGCTTCATGTGTACCGTGTCCCCGGCCCGAAGCAGCGTGCGATCGAAGATGGTATGGGCAGCAACCGGGCCCCCATAACGGCCCATGCGAAGGTTGAACCGGTAGGGCTCGATGCCCTGATCCCACCCGGAATGAACGAACGTCATATCATCCTGAGTCCGTACGAAGACAAAAAGACCCCCTGACAGAACGTAGAGAGGGCCAGGCTCAGAATACTCCCCTTCCTGTGCGTTCCGTCTTGGCCATTGGCAATGAGGAAGACGCCCCTCTTCAGGCAAAGCACTTTCGATGTGAGCCGCCCCATTTTCATCTGTGTTCCCCTGCCAGATGCTCATTCCGTTGCAGTCACGTACGGTGACGTGCGCGCCTCTGACCGGCTGTGCACCATCGAGTGAAGTGACCCAGACCAGAGATGATTCGCGTCCCCATTTAACATGCGCGGTCATATTGGTGACGAGCGCGGACGTCTGAACATACATGGGTTTAGATTTACCAAGGAGCGACGCACCGAGGATATCGCTCTCCATCTCAATAACATAGAGGCCCGCTTTGGGGAGCGGTATGCCAATGACCTCGAACGACTTCTGGCCGTGCGGCCGGGGAATACTGAAACCGCTTGCTCTTGCGTCCGCTTTCAGCAGGCTCTCCTCCCGTTGCGCAAGAGCCAGCTTTCTCAACCAGCCGATGATCTCTTCATCTGTTTCAGGCCGGCGAAGCCTGCCCTGGAGACCATCCATCTTCTCGTTGGCTTTTTGAGAAACACTGCCCGTTCCATCGACTGCCTTTTCTGTGCTTTGCGGAAGCTCGTCCGATGTTTTGTCAATAAGGCTCCTCTCATCGAGCAGACCGACTCGTCTGCCTCGGAGCAGAGGCTCTATGTTTCTGACGGTCAGCGGCAGCAGTGCATCCTTTCTCTCGATGATACCAAAACGGCCGGCGAATTTCGCCAGAGGCGGATAGGGGCCGGTCCGGACAGCGAGAGGGAATCGCGCCCTGTTTTCAAGCGTTCTCCCGGAATCGTCAAGAATCTCAGCAGGCATTTCAACGGAGAAGGATGTATTCTCAGGGAAAGGTCCCTTGAACGCAAGATACATAACGGTATCTTCCTGACCGTTTTCTATCTCGGCGCGATATATTTTATTGCCGCTCCTCATCGTGACATTCCGTGCGGCCTCACGCGCAACAGGCGCCGAGAAGTTGATCGACATGGGCAGCATCGGTATGCAGCCGGACTTTGCGTTTTCCCTGGTACAGCGGAATAGTGCAGTGAACGCGCTTCTGGACTTGAAATCGAAAACCTGGTTCCGGGTTGTAGCAACGCCGCTCATTGAGGTGACACCTTTGCCCCAGACTAAACTCACCTTTCTGTTGGCCGGAAAGATGCGTGTAGACTGGAGCAGAACAAGCGGATGCCCATCGGAAGGCCGTTTGAACGTCCTCAGTATTGCTTCCTTCTCTTCGCCTTCAATGACACGTACAGAAATAGGCTCGATGAGGCCTTCCACGGCGCAGGAGACGTGCCGCAGGATAGACTCCCGCGTTGCTTCAGCATCCAGCGTGAGTAAGAAAATCTGATCTTCCGCAATTTGTTCGGAGCCCTCATACGGCCGAACAGTCTTGACGGCCGGGCCACCCGTTGAAAAGGAGAATGTTTGCGTTCCGGCAAGACTTCCTCCGTCAACTGTTTTCAGATCTTTTTTCAGGGTGAACCGGCAGACGACACCGGCCGGAAGATCACGGTCGAAGTCGTAGACCCAGTTTTTTCCGTCGGCCCATCGGCCGCTGCCTTTTTCCGGGCAGTTTACGTCGAACGGATCCAGCTGCGCCATTGCCCCGAAAGGAACCATCTGCTCCGAGAATCTCGCCTGTACCTGCCTGACGCCCTTAACGTCTCCCTGCGGCGTGAACAGAATGACCCGGGCCTCTTCAGCCGATGCAAAACATGGGATAAGGAAAAAGAAGAGGAGAAAAAGGAGCCGCGTGGATGTCATTACCTTCTTCATGGGATAGACACCTCCTTTGTCAGCTTTGCAAGTGTGTCAAATTGCTAGAGGCTAATAGCTAACCGCTACAAGCAAATGGCCAGGCTATTTTTCTATCGTTTGACCGTCACTCAAGACGCCGCTGTGGAAGTGCTGTTCTTGCGCCTCGGAGCTTATGATGCAGTTGGTTCCTACGCGGACAGTGTCAGGAACTATTGCCTGTTTGCCCACGACGGTGAGACCGGAGTAAACGTGGCTTGGATACTTCGTATTGTGCACTGACGGATCACCCAGCCCGACAATTGCCTTTTTACCGATGGTCGCCTGTTTATCAATGATGCACCGTTCCACGTGTGCTCCTGACCTGACGATGGAGTCGTGCATTATGACTGAGTCTTTAACCAGTGCGCCGTATTCCACAACCACTCCGGGAGAAAGAACCGAGTTCTCTACCTTTCCCATGATCGTGCAATTCGGGGAGAGAAAAGAGTTCACAACTGTTGCGCCTTTGACTATTCTCGTCGGAGGACGGTCATAGAACATTTTTTCGGTTGTGTGATTTGTTTTGATGTGGGGAAGGTGAGGCCGTAAGGCTGATTGCGGGTCGAGCAGGTCCATATTGGCATCCCAGTAAGCCTGTATAGTTCCGGCGTCACGCCAGTAAGAGCGAAAGAGGTAGCCGTACACTTTCGCTTCCTTCAGCGCCTTTGGTATAATGTGGTGGCCAAAATCCTCCTCTTTGGTTTCCTGCAGCGCCTGGACGAGATACTTTCTGTCAAAGACGTAAATGCCCATTGATGCAAGGTTTGAGCGCGCCTTGTCAGGCTTTTCCTGCCAATCGATGATCCTGTCGTGCTCGTCTGTGATACCCACCCCGAAGTTCTGCGTCTCTTCCCACGGCACGGGCAGCATGCCGATAGTCACATGGGCCTTGTGGTCCCGGTGAAACTTAACAAGAGGCAGATAGTCCATGCAATAGATGTGATCCCCGGAAAGGATAAGCACCTCTTTGTAAGTACCGTCGGTCACAAAATCCAGGTTCTGTCGCACAGCATCGGCTGTTCCTTTATACCAGTCCCAATCCTTTTCCCCTGTCTTAGGCGGAAGGATCTTAACCGCGCGCGTGCGGCCGGAGAGGTCCCATGCAGAGCCGTCTCCAACGTGATCCATCAGGGACAGAGGCTTATACTGTGTGAGAATGGCAACCCGCGAGAGACCGCAGTTTGTTACATTGCTCAGGCTGAAATCTATGATCCGATAGGTCCCGCCAAAGGGTACGGCAGGTTTTGCTCTGTGGCGCACCAGTATATTGAGCCTGCTTCCGACACCGCCTGCCATGAGGAGTGCAATCACGTCCCTCATTTCACGACCTCGCCGGACGCGTATTCATTCTTTGAGAAAAGGCTTGCAGCAATATTCGGATGGATGGTCACACCGGAATGGATGATCGTTCCCTCCGGAATGGAGGTTCGCGTCCCCACCACCGAAAGCGCTCCAAGCGAATCATCGCCTATCCTGGCTCTTTCTCCCACGGCTACATCGATATCGGTTATGGTGCGTATGACCCGCGCTTCTCTCCTGACCACCGTATCAAAGAAGAGAATCGAATCTTCGACTACTGCACCCTCTTCTACGACCACTCCGGGAAAGAGCACTGACCTGGTGACAGTTCCTTTTATGGAACATCCTGAATAGAAGAGGGCATCTTCAATGACGGCGGAGGGCCCTACGACGGTTGGCGGGCAGTCGCGGATGTTGCGGTCGGCCATATTGGTCATCACCTGCCACGAGGCGAGGTCGATCCGCGGTCGTTTGCCGAGAAGGTCCATGTTCGTCTGCCAGTACTCATCCAGGGTTCGCGTGTATCCCCAGTAGCCATTATGCTTGAAGCCGAAGACCTTGGCATTCTCAACGAGGGCAGGAATGATGTCTCTCCCGAATTCATGAGAATCTTTTGTGGCGTTGATCTCTAAGGCTTCGTACAAGACCTGCGGCCTGAAGACGTATATAGTCAGCGATGCCCAATCCAACATATGCTTCTTCGGTTTTTCCGCATACTTCGTGACTATTCCGCCTCTGCGGCTCCAGCCTGCTATGCTCGCCTGTCCGAAACGATCGGCGCCTTCTTTGGGCAGAGGGGTAAAACCGATCGTGAGATCTGCCTTCTTCTCCAGGTGAAAATTAATGATCGCCCTGTAATCCATCTTGTAGATATGATCGCCCGAGAGTATCATTATCAGGTCCGGTCTGTTCATCTTGATGAAATCAAGGTTCTGATAGACAGCGTCAGAGGTGCCTTTGTACCAGTCGGAGAAACCCCGGCCTTTGAAGGGCGGGAGGATAGTCGCAAATCGGTTCCTGCCCACCATGTCCCATGGCTGCCCGTTTGCGATGTGACCGATCAGGCGAAGCGGACGGTACTGAGAAAGAATGCCGACCTTCTCTATGCCGGAATTCATCAGATTGCTCATAGGGAAATCTATGATGCGGTAGAATGCGCCGAATGGCAGGACCGATTTCGGCCTGAAATAGGTGAGGACATCCAACTCGTCTACACGGCCGCCGGCAAGCATCAGTGCGAGTATAGTCATAGGTTTCTCTCAAGCCCGTGGGCCGGCGGGACAATACGCCCCGGCGGAATATAGTATATCAGAGATCGGTGCACTTTTAACCTAAAGTCTGTCTGCACATAAATCAAGACGCTTGAGTATGGCTGAATGTACGTTCGTGGCTGAGAGCTACTGCGGAAAAAGAATCCCGCCCGGGCGCAAGGCGTTCCATCTGCAAACGTTGCATCATCCTGTCCTCAAGGGTGACATCCTGCTCCAGATCTCCTGCCATAGTTCCAGAAATGCAGGAAGGCGGAAAAATCGGCAAAGACTTCCGTATACGAAGATCCCAAGAGGGATTTGCACCAGGAGCACCGACCAATTATTCGGAAACGGCAGAAAAGTTGTTCCGTACAATAGACTACCCATAAGCGCTGCCAGGGTCATGTAAGGAAACAGGTCCCGCAACTGTTCCCGAATCGGGTAGCCGATCAGAGTCCCGGTGTAGTAACTGTTCAGATAGTAGGAGAAAAGACTGGTGATTATCATGCCGTAAATCATTGCCGATATGCCCCATCGCCAGGTTACGGCAATGTTTATTACGATGAGGATTTTCTTGATCACTTCCAGACGTAGAAAGAGTTTAGACCGTCCCAACGCCTGCAGCATGTGCAAGTTGATCACGTGCAGAGGATAGAGCAACCCCAGAAAGCCAAGCAATCGAATGTACGGTATCGATTCAGCCCACTTCTCGGTCAATAAGAAGAGCACCAGAGGGCGAGAGATTAAGATAAGGCCGATCATGGCGGGAAAGTTAACCAGTACCAGACTGGTCAGCGCCCGCTTCATTGTCTTTTTCAAACGAACAGGATCGTCCTGGATAGAGGCAAATACGGGGAACGAGACATTTCCTATCACCCTCGACAGCAGTCGTGACGGGATGCCGGCGAACCCGTCGGCGCGGGTGAAAAAACCAAGATCAGCCGGCGTAAAGAGTTTGCCTATGACCAGCAGATACAGGTTGCTGAATATTTGATCAAGCAATCCGGAGGCCAGCACACGCGAGCCGAAGCCAAACATCTGTCGAAGAGAGTGAAAGCTGAATAGCAGGGCCGGTCGCCAGCTATACAAGATCCAGAGCAAGGCGGTTCGAAAAAGACTGTTGGCTATCATCTGGACAGCGAGGCTCCACACCCCAAAACCCCACGCTGCAAGGCAGACAGCGATAATGCCGGAGAGACCACTTGCGATCAGACCTACCGCGGAGATGATCTTGAAATTGATTTGTTTGGAGAGCATGGCGACCTGGACGAGACCAAAAGAATTGATCACGATCGTGAGTGACAACACGCGAGTCAAAGGCGTCAGGACCGGCTGATTGTAGAATGCGGCGATGTACGGCGCAACTAACCACAGCAGAGCAGCGACTGCTGCGCCGACGACAACATTAAAATAGAATATGGAACAGGTGTCTCTCGGCGTAACCTCACGCTTTTGGATCAAGGCAGCACCAAAACCGCTGTCGAGAAATGACTGGGCCACGGCCATGAATATGGTAAGCATTCCGATCAAGCCGAACTGCTCGGGCAGTAAAAGCCGCGCCAGTACAATCCCCACGATGACTTGTATAGATTGCACCCCTGTAGATTCGAGAAAACTCCAGGAAAGCGCGCGAAGTGTTCTGGATTTGAAAGAATCGGCCACTATTGGGTCTTTCCGGAATGGACGTCGAAACGAAGAATCATGTCGCTACACGAGTTTCAGCACATACGATCGGCGGCCGGCCACTCTTTCCGCGACGGAGAGAATGAATGATCTTGCAGATAGCCTCTACGTCAGGCAGTTTCAGGCTGTCATAGGCCGGCGATGGATCTGTTTCGCCCTTCACCGTAAGACGCGCCAGGATCAATGTCAAGAGTTTTGTCACAGACCTCATGCCGGAGGGGAAGGTCGATAGATGTTTCAACCGCGTCAGTGTCACGTTTCTGTAATTCAGGCCAGGCACGTCATGGCAGGCTGGGCCTTTGATATTTCGCGGCCGGCACTCCTCCTGATGAAATCGAGTATGGTGCGGGCGTAGTCTTCAGGCCTTTGCTCATATGTGTTGTGGCCGCACCTGGGGAAAACCGCGAGTTCGCCCTGCTTAAGGTGCCGGTAGAATGCCACTGATTGTTCGACGTCGAAGATAGAGCTGCGATCAGGATAGAGCACAAGAGTGGGGCAGGGGACGCCAGGCAGAAGCGGTCGCAGGTCAAAGAAGCCTGAGCCGTACGCACCGCCGTACTTTGTAAACTGATTGTAACGGCTTTCCGCATCCTTTCCGTGCCAGTTGACCACCTTTGCTTGTAGTTGGGGCTCCAGAGACATGAAGTTATTTACCAACTTTGCAGTGTTCAGCTCGGCCATCGGTACCTCGCTGTAACATTGGGTGCTCGCTGCGGTAAGCGTTATTACTTCGTCAGGATATTTGACGGCATAGTCCACACCGATCACACCGCCTTCGCATTGCCCTACTATGTGGCTTTTCCCGATGTCGAGGAGTTCTTTCAAGGCCCGCAGTTCCTGCAGACTCTCCGGGCGGTAGCGGTCAGTTTCGTAAAAATGCTGGAAATCGTCACCCGCGTCCGATCGTCCAAAACCACGCCGGTCATACAGCACTACCTTGAAACCATGAGCGACAAATTGGGAATAAATGTCCGCAAATATCTTGGCTGAACCGAAGCCGTGATGAAGCAGCAGAATGGGTTCACCTTCACCATGCACTTCGTAATAGACCTTGAGATCGTTTATAGTTGTAAAGGGCAAGGGCGTTACTTATCCTCCGTGCGGCTTTATGATGACTTTCAGACACTCTTTGCCATCGCTCGCAGCCTTGAATCCTTTCGCAATCTCATCCAGGCTGAACCTGTGCGTGATCAGATCACGGACGATAACGTTTCCAGCCCTGATGAGTTCAACTGCCTGTCTGTTGTCGAGCGGGGCAGCTCCGTAACAGGTTTTGAGGCTTATATCATTTCTCCAGAAAGGATTGAAATCGATCGCAAGGGTCTGGCCGGGATTGGGCACTGCAAAGAATAAAACAGTTCCTCCGCGATCAACAGAATCGAGGGCCTGTTGCGCTGCAGACAATACTCCGGCGCAAACCAGGACCTTGTCAGCCGGACGACCATCGTTCAACGCTCTTACGGCAGCGGGTACGTCTGCATCTGCCGGAACGACTGCTTCCGCGCCGAATTGTTTCGCTGCCTGCAGCCGGTACTCATTGATGTCCGTTGCGATGATTCTTCCGGCGCCCAGAGCGCGAGCGAGCTTGATCATGAGTAACCCTGCGATGCCGCAGCCAAGTACCAGCAGGCTGTCCCCCGGTTTCAGAGCAACTGCTCTCAATCCTCTGACTACAGTCCCCAATGGTTCGATGAATGATCCCTCTTCGAAGGAGACTCCATCGGGCAGCACGAAAGTACCGGTATCGATACTTCTTCCGGAGACCCGCAAATATTCGGAGAAACCACCCGGATCGAAATTGGTTTTTGTCTGGAACGTGACGCAGGCGGTCTCGTGGCCCGTCAAACACCAGTGGCATTCGTCGCAAGGAACATGATGCGTGGTAAAGACGCGGTCGCCTTTTTTAAATTTCGCGATCTCCTCTCCGACCTCGACGATTTCGCCGGTAAGCTCATGACCGAGAACCAGAGGCGCTTTCTTGATACGATACCATTCGAGGACATCGCTCCCGCAGATGCCGCTTGCCATGACTTTGACGAGGATATCACGCTTACCGATTTTTGGAATCGGCATCTCTTCCACGTCCACTCTGCTGTTGTTATAGTACATCCCGACGTGCACGAGGTTTTACCTTTTCTTCTTTCCTCTGCTGGTTTCATTCTTCTCGGTCAGGAAGGAATCGTAAGCCGCTTTTGGCTTTTCTCCTTCGTGGACAACCTTCCTTAACGCCTTGATCATCGCGACCGGCGAATCAGACTGGAAAATGTTACGGCCCATGTCCACACCCGCCGCTCCTTCCTGGATAGCGTTGTACGCCATGGTCAGAGCCTCGAGCTCCGGAAGCTTCTTCCCTCCGGCAATGACGATCGGCACCGGGCAGGATGCGACAACCGTATCGAATCCCTTGGGCGTATAATAGGTCTTAACGTAGGTGACGCCAAGCTCGGCAATGATTCGTGAGGCCAGTCTCATGTACTTGGCGTCGCGTGCCATATCTTTGCCGACGGCGGTGACACCGAGGGTGGGAATGCCATAGCGGTGACCCATATCCACGAGGCGAGTCATATTGTGTACCGACTGGGTTTCCATTGTGCCGCCGATAAAAACCTGAACCGCCATAGCTGCCACATTCAAGCGAATGGCTTCGTCAATATCGATGGCAATCTGCTCGTTCGACAGATCGCTCAAGATGCTGGGCCCGCCGCTCGCCCTCAGCACGATTCCTCTATCAAACGTGGGAGGCACGATCGTACGGAGTATGCCGCGGGTAAGCATCAGGGTATCGGCGTAAGGTAGAAGCGGGAGGATAGTCACATCCACGCGCTCGAGCCCGGTGGTCGGTCCCTGAAAATACCCGTGGTCAATGGCCAGCATAACCGTCTTGCCCGACTTGGGGTCGAATATTCTCGAGAGACGATTCTTCATCCCCCAGTCGAAGGAGTTGCAACCTTTCAGAAAGAACGCTTCGCACTTGGCAGGAACGTCCGTATAGAATTTCTTTTCCTTTTCAGATTCGTCGATTTCCGGCATGGCCGATTAACTCCTTTCCATTAATCTCACGATCTCTTGTACTTTTCGTTCAGTACCCTCTTGAATCGTGGAGCATAGATGATATCAAAGGTCTCCTCTTTATCAGGGAAGAGGAGAAGAGCATGCTTCTTGACGCCTTCCACAACACGGATAGCTTGATCGTGAGTTATGTTCTGCGTGCGGATATACTGGAGTGCAAAATCGACAATAAATCGCAGACGCCGAACTTTTTTGTTTTCTTCGCTGGTGGCCTGCTTCAGCTCCTCATCAGTCATAGCGTATTCCCCGGGGTCATGGGCCATAACTTCTGGGTCATGGGGCACGGGTCATGGGTCATGGGTAAACAAAAACAAACATTCTCGGTCCCCAGGTGACTTTCAATTCTTAACAATCGTACCGTGCATATCATTTCAACAGGTTGGGTTCTTAGTTTGGTTTTTCATGACCCATGCCCCGTGACCCATGACCCAGTTTCAATCGTCCTCATCTTTTTTCTTTGCAAACAGCTGCGTAAGCATCCAGAGGCCGATTCCGAACGTTATCGCCATATCCGCTATATTAAAGGCAGGCCAATGGTACTGCTGGTAATATACATCGATGAAGTCGGTTACGTATCCGTAGCGAAAGCGGTCGTACATGTTGCCCAGAGCGCCTGCAAGCACGCACGTGAGAGCGAATTTCACCGTGTCGGTATGCGTATATCGCACGAGGTAGTAGATCAAGCACGCTATGATAATGACGGGTAAGAAAAGAAATATGTAGGCCGCTTCTCCGTGTTGCGACAGAAAACCGAAAACCCCTCCGTAATTCCGTGCATGAACAATCGCAAGATATGGCGCGACATCTATAGAATGAAGATAGGCCAGATGATCGATGACCAGGACTTTGGACCATCTGTCAGCAACAACTATGAGTGCAAGAACTACGAAGTAAGCGACGCCCGGCATCGTGTACACAGGTTGGGGAATTCCCCTACGGTCTGTATATCGGTCGAATATTGCCAGCAGCGCTGACACTTGTCTCCGTCAGCCCGTTCGACGTTGACGTTGAGTTCCTCTCCGCGGGCGAGCTCAACCTGAGAAACAATCAGGAGGTCCTTCAGTTCGTCGCCAAGATTGCTCATGAGCGCGTACTCGTCGGAAGGAAGTTCCAGCCGGACTTTTGCGTCCAGGGGATGGCCGATGATTTTCTCTGTCCTCTTTTCCTCGATCTTCTTGTTGACCGCTTCCCTGAGTTCCCAGATGCGATCCCATTCTTTCTCAAGCTTCTCATCGACGAATGTGCTGTTTACCTCGGGCATAGCGCTGAGCAACACCGATTCTTCTTTGACGAATGGCTTCAGGTACGACCACATTTCCTCCGTAGTGAACGAGAGAACAGGGGCAGCGAGCCTTACAAGCGTGGTAAGAGCCTCAAAGACTACACTCTGCGAAGCCCTTCTTTTGACCGCATCTTTCTTCTCGACGTACATCCTGTCCTTGATGATATCGAGATAGAGCGCAGAGAGATCTATGGCGCAGAAGTTGTGCACCGCGTGGTAGATCGCGTGAAAGGCATAGGTTTGATAGGCCTCCCTCACTCTTCCGATGAGCCCCTGAAGGCGCGAGAGCAGCCAGCGGTCGAGATACGAGTACTGGTCGTGGGATACCTTGTGCTTTGCCGGGTCAAAATCCTCATGGAGATTTGCATGGAGAAAGCGGAACGTATTTCGTATCCTCCTGTATGTCTCCACGATCCTGTCGACCATCTCTTTGGAAATCTTGATGTCGTCCCGGTAATCCTCGTATGTTACCCATAGGCGTAGGATCTCTGCGCCGTATTTTTCGATGATCTCTTCGGGTGCAATGATGTTGCCCAGGGATTTGGACATCTTCCTGCCTTTTCCGTCAACGACGAATCCGTGGGTAAGCACCGATTTGTACGGGGCCAGACCATTGTTGCCGATAGAGACAAGGAGCGAGCTATGGAACCAGCCCCTGTGCTGATCACTCCCTTCCAGGTACATGTCACAGGGAAATTTCAGCCCCTCCCGCACCTTGAGAACGGCCGCGAAACTGGAACCGGAGTCGAACCAGACGTCGAGGATATCTTCCTCTTTTACAAACGTCGTATTGCCGCATCCGCACGTTGCACCTTCGGGAAGGAAAGCGGAAGCCTCACGCTCGAACCAGACATCGGCCCCTTCTTTCATTACGGCATCTCTGATGATACGGAAGGATTCCCGGCTCCAGTAGGGTTCCCTGCACTGCTCGCAGTAAAAGATCGTGATCGGCACGCCCCAGCTTCTTTGGCGTGAGATACACCAGTCGGGCCGCGAAGAGAGCATGTTGTAGATGCGATCCCTTCCCCATACCGGGATCCATGTCACCTGCTGATCGATGGCATCGAGCGCGCGCTTCCTGAGCTCCTTTGCATCCATCGATATAAACCACTGTTCCGTGGCCCTGAAGATGACGGGCTTTTTGCACCGCCAGCAATGGGGATACGAATGCTCGATCGGTTCCGTAAAGAGAAGCAGGCCCAGGCTCTTAAGCTTTTCTATGATGGGGCCATTACTCTCGAAGACATTCATGCCTTTGAACTCTTCAACCTCTTTAGTAAATTCCCCCTTCTCATTAACAGGAGAATAGACGTCGAGACCGTACTCGAGTCCGGTTTCGTAGTCTTCCTCGCCGTGGCCGGGTGCGATATGAACAGCGCCGGTGCCCACATCCTTGGTTACGTACTCGGCGAAAACAACGACAGACTGGCGATCGATGAACGGATGCTGAAAAGTGAGTTTCCTGAGTATCTCGACCGGAACCTCTCCGATGACGCGAAAGTCGGTGATACCGGCCTTTGCCATCGTTGCCGCTACCAGCTCTTCGACCATCAGGTAAATCTGCTCTTTTGTCTCGACCGCGACGTACTTAAAATCGGGATGGATGGCAATCGCCAGGTTTGCAGGCAGAGTCCAGGGCGTGGTCGTCCAGATAAGCATGAATATCGGCTTTTTCGGATACTCTTTGAAAAATTCATGCGTTGAGCGCAGAGGAAATTTCACGTAGATCGACGGCGAAGTCTTCATCTCGTATTCGATCTCTGCCTCAGCGAGCGCGGTCCTGCAGTTCACGCACCAATGGACCGGTTTCTTTTTTCTATAGACCTCTCCACGGTCGAAGAATTGTGCAACCTCATTGATGATCGTCGCCTGGTACGCGAAATCCATGGTGATGTAAGGCCGTTCCCAGTCGCCTATCCCTCCGAGCCTTTTAAATTCTGCTCTCTGGATATCGATGAAGCGTTCTGCGTACTTCCTGCAATAGCGCCTAAACTCGGCCTTTGCCATAGCCGGCCCGGCCCCCCGCTTTTCCTTGAGTTCTTTTTCCACCTGGTTTTCTATGGGCAGGCCGTGGCAATCCCATCCCGGCACGTAGTCGGCGCGAAAGCCTGCCATGAATTTTGATTTGACGATGATGTCCTTCAGTATCTTGTTTAGCGCGGTTCCAAGGTGGATGTGCCCATTTGCGTAAGGCGGACCGTCGTGCAGGATAAATGAGTGTGCATCTTTGCGTGCTGTGAGAAGCTTTTCGTATACATTGATCTCATTCCAGAACTGGAGAATCTGCTTTTCTTTTACAGGCAGGTTCCCCTTCATGGGAAATGGTGTGCGGGGTAGGTTGAGTGTCTGCTTGTAATCCATAGTTGTCCTTTGTCCTCGTTCGCGACTGCTCGTAGCAGCAGGCGGGCCCATAAAAATAGCATAAAAACGGGCCTCCAGGCAAGGCGTAAGGGACAGGCGCAACGGACAGTAGGCAGTGAGCAGTGAAGCAGTGAGAACCCCCAACCGACGGAACACTGATGCATTGTGTACTTGTGCTTGCTGGCTATTGCTCACCTGTTTTGCCACTCCCGGCACCTTGTAGCTCACTGCTCGCTGCTTACTGCTCACCTTTGAACGGAGTTGCTTGACAGCAATGAGGTTGTGCATTAAAACCTAGCTTAGAGGAGAGACCATGGCGTACGAACTTGTCCATAAGACGACAAAGCAGCTCTCGGCTGGAAAGTTTTATCCACTCGGTGCAACGCTGACCGGTGATGGTGTGAATTTCGCCATCTATTCGCGGTATGCCCGGGAAGTCTTCCTCCTGCTTTTTGATGCGCCTGACGGAGAGCCTACGGATGTTATTCAGCTCGCCAGCCGTGCACGGTATTGCTGGCACACGTTCGTTCACGGCATAGGGCCGGGGCAACTCTATGGATATAAGTTCAGAGGTGATTATAATCCCGCATCCGGAATGAGGTTCAATGAGCAGAAACTCCTGATCGACCCGTATAGCAAGGCGCTTACCGGCAAGTTCAGGAACGTCGACAACCTGCTGCTTGGCTATGATGCTTTTTCGCCAGGCAAGGACCTTACCAGGGATGGCCGGGACAACACCCGAATCGTTCCCAAATCGATAGTCGTCGATGACAGCTTTGACTGGCAAGGCGACGCGCCACCTGAAATTGCGACCGAAGACCTGATTGTATATGAAGTACACGTTAAAGGATTTACGGCACATCCCTCATCTGGAGTAAGTAAACCCGGTACGTACCCGGGATTCGTCGAAAAGATCCCGTATCTCAAGGACCTGGGCATCAATGCGGTGGAGCTACAGCCTGTTCAGGAATTCTATATCGACGATTTTCTGCTTGCAAAAGGCTTGACCAATTACTGGGGTTACAACACCATCGGCTTTTTTGCTCCGGAAAGCTCGTATGGGACCGGTGCACAGCCGGGCTGTGAGGTCCGTGAATTCAAGACTCTGGTCCGGGAGCTTCATAAAACCGGCATCGAAGTGATCCTTGACGTCGTCTATAACCACAGCGGCGAAGGTAATGAACTGGGTCCGACCATCTGTTTCAAAGGCGTGGACAACGGCACGTATTACGCCCTGGCGGGCACGGGCAGTGAGCCGTTCCGTTACTACATGAACTACACGGGCTGCGGAAACAGCCTGAACCTGTCTAACCCTCATGTCATACGGTTTGTCATGGATTCCCTGAGGTATTGGGTTCAGGTAATGCACGTTGACGGTTTCAGGTTCGATCTCGCGTCAGTCCTGGGACGGGAAGATGGTTTCTTCCGTGCGTCGGCCCCCTTCTTTGAGGCCCTCGCTCAGGACCCTGCGCTCAGCAGGGTGAAACTCATCGCGGAGCCGTGGGACATCGGCACGTATCAGGTGGGCAACTTTCCGATCGACTGGTCGGAGTGGAACGGGAAATTCAGAGACACGATCCGTATATTCGGAAAGGGCGATGCGGGACAGGTGAAAGACCTGGGGTGGCGGATCACAGGTTCTGCCGACCTTTACGGGGATGATGGAAGATCTGCTTACAACAGCATCAATTTTGTTACCTGTCACGACGGTTTCACGCTCAACGACCTGGTCTCGTACAATTACAAACATAATGAGGCCAACCAGGAAGGCAACAACGACGGGACGAACGACAACAATTCGTGGAATTGCGGTTACGAGGGGGAGACGAACGATCCGGATATCCAGAGACTGAGAAAGCAACTCATAAAGAACTATATCTGCTATCTCATTTTTTCATCGGGTATACCCATGATGCTTGCAGGGGATGAATGTATGAGATCGCAAAAAGGCAACAACAATGCGTATTGTCAGGACAATGAGACGAGCTGGTTCGACTGGCGCCTGGTTGACGAACATGCAGATGTCGTTGAGTTCGTCAGAAAAGTGATTGCCCTCGAAAAAAAATTCGATGTTCTGAGAAGGCGCAAGTTTGTGCTGGGTGAGGACCTGGACGCAGATGCTGTGCCGGATCTGACGTGGTACGGATTTAATCTCGATACGCCTGCCTGGGATGATCCTGATCTCCGCACACTCTGTTACCGGCTTGAAAACTGCGAGACCAGCTTGAAAGGCGGCGAGTATCATATATTTCTCATCTTGAATGGAGACTGGAAAGGCCAGGGTGTAAAACTTCCGCCCTTCGCCGATCAGAAGCGCTGGTACAGGGTGGTAGATACGAGCCTGGACGCGGGAGAGGACTTCCTGGCCGAAGGCGCTGAAGTGCTTATTGACCCGCCCGGGTATTACATCGCCAATCCCAGAAGCACAATCGTGCTGCTGGGTAAGTGACCTCACGGCCTCGGTCAGCTCATCAAGCCGTGGTTATGTTGTAGCTCTGGCACTCCGGGCACGATACGGATGCCGGCTTGGTTTTGCTCGCGCCGGCTTTATCCGGGCCGGGAGCGGCAGGAGCAGGTTCTTTCGGGTCCTTAATTTCGAACCGGCAGCCGCAATCGTTGCACTTTAACTGTTTACTCTTCATGGAAGCTCCTTATGTTTTGGATTATAGATAATATAGGTCGCACAAATAACTTTTGCAGAGGCCAAGCCCGATCTGCAGAATGATCGGGTATCTCTGTGTGCATTTCGATTGACCAGCTCGCGCTCTGTGTCTATCATTACAAGGGAGCTTGAAGACCGATCGCATGCTTAATAAAGACTGCGTAAGCCAGCTCAACAGGGCAAACGGTGTCTCCGAAACAGAGAGGGAGGCGGCACTGCGGTTGTTGCAGGGTGCGGGAAATGGCAATCTTGCGACGTTGATAGAGCAGTATCGCTCCGCCATGAATCAAGACCTCAGTTCCGACTGGTTGGCTCAAAAACCGGCACCCCCTGAGATCGTGAGGGGGAAAGTACCCAATGATGCAGACGAAACTGTAGACATCATGGGAATCGGAGGCATGTTCGCCTATCTGAATCTGCTCTACCAGGCGCACAAACATGGAGGGCGCCACGCTGTAGTCACCAATCCTCGCGACATATTCAGCTTCTCCGGATGGACCGTACATCCCGAAGAAGACATGGATCAGCGGCTGATCGATATGTTCCGCACAAAGTCGCTCGTTGCCAATGAGGTGAGACGTATTCTCGGATCCGCGGATGGACCTCAGTCGGTTCGCTACAAGTCTTTTAAGATTGACTACCGCAGCATGGCAGCGATGGCGGAAGAAAACCCCCGGGAGCTGATCAAGAATATGAAGGTCGCCCTGCGCTACTCTTTGCTGGAATTGACCGACACTGATAAGCGGTATGCAAAAATGAACCTGCAGAGAAATAGCGCGACGCTCCGGGCCCTTGATGAGATGGGCTTGATTGGCGATGACGCGGGCCGGCACGTCGCGAACCTGTGCGGCAGGGTGGTCTTTGAAGTCGAGGGTGAAACCAGAATCGGATGGAAGAAGAGATTGAAAGAGCAGTTCGGAATTGTCGGAAGGCGTCTTACTTCACCGGAAGCGGAAGAGGTGTACGGCGCAACTATCGGCGTCGCGGATGATCTTAAAGCCGGCACTATGAGCGCTGTGAGCTATCCCGGCGGTCATTTTCTGGTCGGTCATCGGGAAAACGCTCTTAATGCTGCGCGCGAGAAAAACGTGCTGGTCTATGATAATGCAATCGTTACAAGAATAGTGGTTGATCCTGAAGCTGAAAAACATGCTGTGACGATCAGGCTCGCCGAAGGCAGAGAAAAGACGATGATTGCGGACGTCCTGCTTGTGGCCCTTGGTGAATACGGTAAAGATATAATAACCATCGACGGGGTGAGCACGCTTTTTGTGATCGTTACTGAAAACGATAGATACAGGATCCATCCCACGGGAATGGGCGAGGGTGGGACCATACACATAGTTCCCGTATGGTCGCTGGAGGCGCGTGATGAGGGCAGGGCCGTCTATTATCATGTGGGCAAAGCTACAAACGGGGCTATCATGGGAAGGGACCCGCTGCGCCCGAAGTCGCTCGATCCCGACAGGCAATTCCTCTTGCACCTGGAGGCCAACCTGAAGCGTATCGCTCCTGCCGGCGCAAGGTTCTTCTGGCTCGCCGCTACGGAATGCGGCCGGCCTGTATCAGCATGCCAGGGCTACAGCATAGCCCCTCTACTCGAAAATGCCGGCAGCAATCTTCGCCCGGGACGCCCACTGAGCTTCAACGCAACCGGGGGCTGCGGTCTGGGCGGAAATACGGCGATCATCCCCGAAGTGCAGGAGATTCTCGATCGGCAAAGCATCCAGCGCAAGGGGTAAATTCGTCGTGGTGCATCATTATGAAAAGGCTGCCGGGGTCGTCGGTGCGCCATGATACGATAGATCGAATGAAGGAAAAGTCGGGATGAAGAAAAAGCTGATTATTGCGGCCCTTGTGGCGCGTAATGCGCAGTCTCATTGGTTATCCCTGGATACTGCATTGGCAGGTGTTCTCACGACGAGCAATACAGGGGCAAATAGTGTCCAACTACACAACCATAGGTGAAGGAGGAGTAACCATGAATAGAGAACCTTCAGCAGCCGAGAAGATGATCGGTGACTTCGCGCCCAAGCTGGTTGAATTAACTGACCGCGTGCTTTTTGGCGATGTCTGGGAACGCCAGGAACTATCAAAGCGTGATCGTAGTCTCATAACGGTGGCTGCGCTCATTGCTCTGAATCGTCCGGAACAGTTGCGGTTTCACCTTGACAAGGCGCTGGACAATGGGGTCAAAAAGGATGAACTGATAGAGGTAATCACGCATCTGGCGTTTTATTCAGGTTGGCCCAACTCAATGAACGCCATCATGGTTGCAAAAGAGCAATTCTCCAAAACGGATGCTTCCAGCTGACCGGAAGCCAACGGAAGGCACTTTCTGAGAGGCATTGCCCCAGAGGAGCCTTACATCGAAAAGCTGGCCAGGAATATGCTTGGCCTGCGGAGAGAAGCTATGTCGCATGAGACATTCCCGATCATATTGGCACACGGCATCGCGAGATTTGATATTCTGCGAGAGATCTTGCTCAACAAACTCTCGCTACGGGAGGATGATGTCGGCGATGCATTGGATTACTTTAAGGGAATCAAAAGTTATCTCGAAAAGAACGGGCTTGAAGTGCACCATACAAACGTGTCTTTTGCCGGGTCGGTAGACCTGAGAGCACAACAATTGGCTGATCAAATCAACCAGATACTGGATGGAAAACCGCTTGGTAAGGTTCATATCATTGCTCATAGCATGGGCGGCCTGGATGCACGTCACATGATCGTCGATATAGAGGGCATGGCGGAAAAAGTCGCTTCTCTCACCACTATCGGAACACCTCATTCAGGAACTTCGCTTGCCGATTTCGGGATAAGCGAGGGCGGACGTCGTATTATTGAAATCCTTAAACCCATTATTAATTTAGAAGGATTTGAGGATCTCACAACAGAATCGTGCCGGAATTTCAATAGGCGCGCAATGAACAGTGAAGCGAGTAACGCAGTCGTCTACAGAACCTACGCGAGTTCCGAAGAACGAGATCTTGTGTTTCTTCCATTGCAGGCCTCCTGGTTCTTAATCAATCACAATGAAGGTGAAAATGACGGATTAGTATCAGTAAAGTCTCAACAGTGGGATGAGAGATTAATTGGAAGCGATGGAAGGCAAAAAACAATAGAACAATTTCGCTTTCCGATTCCTGCGGATCATCTGAATGAAGTTGGTTGGTGGGATCTGCAAGAAACTAATCCAGTATTGGGATCATTGAACATAGTGAAGCAGAAAAAAGAATATGAACAAAAGATTAAGGATATCTACTTATACATCGCCGGAACCGTGCAGAGGAATAGCCTCTAAAGTTTCTGTAGTGATCGAGGTATAGAGGCATTCCACGCAGGGGCGCAAATGACCAATTGCCCGACTAATGGCGAGATCCTTGGTTTATTTCGCAGCAGCCCTCGTCTTAAGGACCTGCTCACAGGAGGGTATGCCATCCTGGGCCGAAACAGTGACGATGTCGGTAGCTATAAGGAACTCGTTGTACTCAGGTACCTTCTTGGTGACCCCGACAAAGGTGGGGAGCATGATCTGGTGATCGCATTTTCGCAGCTCGAGCCTCCCTACAGCAGTGTTCTCCAGGACCATGCCCTCGAGGGCATCGATGAACTTCTCTCTGTCAGTGCTGCCCGCTTTTTGATACGCCTTCGCGATAAACTGTCCGGTCACGTAGCCGTAGAATGAAGGCTGTGTCGGATACTTGTTGTAGACCTTCCGGTATTCAGCAATAAAGGCCTTGTTTTCCGGAGTTTGCGGGTAGTAGAAGAGATAGCCCGCCGTTCCGTAGACCCCCTCCGGACCCTCAAGGCCGTTGCCTAGAAGAATGGTGAGGTCGATTGCGGTGTGCTGATACAGCGGTATCGCCTGGCTCAATCCGGTCGCCTTCGCTGCCTTCTGAAAGCCGATCACACTGGCGCCGCTGTTGCCCAAGACGAGGAAGTCCGGCTTGGCAGACATGATCGCGGTAATGTAAGGGCCGAAGTCCGTTTCCCCCACCTTCCACCAGGACTGACCGAGCAGTTGCACCTTAGGATTAAGGGCCTTCAGATTGTTCCAGACCGCATCGGTGATGGCATGGCCGTACTCCATATCGTCGCCTGCAATCCAGTACTTGATGTATGGTTTTTTTGCCAATACCTGCGCCATAGCCTTGCCCGGCATTGCGGTATTTTCGTCCGTCTGAAAAACATACCGGTGGCCTTTCTCGCCTGTGATTTTTTCACTCTTGGCACCCGTACAGATGAAGGGAATCTTCTCCTTCTTGGCAAAGTCGGACACCGCGAGGGCGGCGGCACTACTGATGGTGCCCACCAGTATATCCACCTTCTCCTTCATCACAAGTTCCTTCGCCATTGCCAAAGAGATGTCAGGCTTGAACTTATCATCCCTCACCACGTACACGATCTTCTTGCCGAGCACCCCTCCCTTTGCATTAACCGCATCGACCGCCATCTTGAATCCGTTGAGATTGTCGAGGCACATAGGGGCGGCACCGCCGGTGTAGGCATCAACGACGCCTATCTTGATGGTGTCTGCGGCGAGAGAAAAAGACGTATGGAGCAAAACGATTGCACAGATGATGCTAAACAGACACAACATAGACCTCTTCATAACAAGCCTCCTTGTGGTCTTACGATGAATTTTCCTCGCTCATGACATAACGACGTGTGCCTTGGTGAAGGCAAGAACTTATCTCAGTCTATCACATTCGAGCGAGCCGGGTTCAAAACTTCGCAAAGTCGAGCACCTGTGTGAAAACAGGTAGGTATACTCTTGGACTCTATGCCACACTAATAAAATTTGTCAAGCGAATTTATTAGTGGAGGCGCCTTCACAGCGCACCTCAAGTCGCGTGCAGGGAAGCGATTATACTTACTTATCTTGCGGCTGTCTCCTTCCTTGCTCAGTTATCATCTGCTGAAGACCCGCAACAGACTGCGCCGTAGAGGAAGTCTCAAGCGCTTTGACGGCCATCTCTTCCATCTTTTGATAAGACTTTATCGAGTTGCTGTGACAGCCTTGTGATCTGATCACGTTGTTCTTTGACCGTTGCCTCGAGCGATTCAATCCTGCTCTTCAAGACGTTACGCTCTCCTTCAAATTCTTTCTTTGTTAACTCTTCCCGGTTTTTTGCTTCGGCCGCCAGACGTTCGGTCACGTCCTTCACGGCCTTGCTTACAGCAATCTCCATCTCCTTTGGAGCCATGCTCGCCTTCTTCTGCAATTCAGCCAGCTCCTGCTCCTTTGCAGCTACCGCCACTTCTCTCGAAGCCATGTCCGTCTCCAGTTCGGCTTTTCTCACACTTATGTCTCGTTCGAGCTTGGCCTTTTCATCCTGAAGCGCTTCCTTCGCAAGTCTTTGCTCGCGCTTGAAGGCGTATTCATATTCTTCCTTTTCGCGATCGCGCCTTTTCTTTTCAGCTGCGTCCCACTCTTTGGCCTCAATGTCACGCGCCTTCCTGTCGCTCTCCCACTGGCGCCGCGTGCTTTCCATCTCCCTCTGGGCATCCTCTTTATCCTCCGCCATTTTAGCGTCAAACTCCTGGCGTTTCCTCTGCTGCGCCTCGACGAGCGCTGCGAGCGTGACTGTCTCTTTCTCAATGGCGTACAATTCCTGAAGCTCTCCTTCTTTAAGCTGCACGGCCTCTGTGGTCTTTCTAAACTTGTCCGCTTCCCGCTCGAGGTTATCCGATATCTGGCCAAGAGTCTTGGCGACATCCGCTCTCAAGCCGGCGATTTCTTTGGCAATGCCGTCGACGGACAAGGAGGAGACAGAGTCGGCTACTTTCATAACTTCTACCTTCTTCTTTTCCTCGAGCTTCTTTTCCGGTCTGAGCTCGGCTTCTTCCTTTTCTTTCATTTCCTTTAACACCGCGTTGTAGGAGTCGAGCATCTCTTGCTTGGTGCTGTTCATGCTAAGCTTTTTGGGGTCCGATTTTTTTGCGTCCATGGTGCGATCCTTTCCCTTTTATTTGAGAGCATGCTTAACACTTATCCCATTTTAACAAGAACATCAACCTTAACTTTCAGACGCGCTTAAACCATGCGAGCTTCTCTCAAGAAGTTCGCCGGAGTAATCGTTTAAAATAGTGGGCAATCGCCTTCAGGGCGCGATAAGATGCAGGTTCGGAAAATAGCGGCGATACCGCTTCCTATCACGTGTCAGAAGGGGTATCCTTGCAACAAGAGCGTGAGCCCCGATAAAAAAGTCCGGCAGAGGCGTTGTTTTTGACCCACCCCGCCGTTATAGCCATATCCCCTTCTTCCTGAAAGGGATGCTGCATCATCTTCCGAGACTGCTGAAGCTTTCTAGCCATAACGTTGGTCAGAATCATGTTGATTAATATGTAACTATGAACCTACGGTGCCCCTCGGTACCCTGATATTACCGACCAATTGGCAAGTATGCCTAAGATTGTTGCTGTGGGTCCGTGGGGCGGAATCAGGGTTGACAAGGAAAGTAGCACGGCATAGGTTAGTTTTAGTGGGGCTTCATGAAGAATCAACCGCGGGGGTGCTACTATACCAGTCAGCTGTGGTAAGTTAAGAGCTGAGTCAGCGTCGGCCTCTCGTTCCCTTCTCCTCATCCTCTCCCTCTTCGCGCTTGCCTTGTCAATACTTCCCTTTTACAAAGAAGCCTTTTGCGGCCAGGCAACCATAGGTTGGGCCCCCGAGAATGTGCCCGGCCTTCGATACAGGGTTTACTATGGAACGGTAAGCAGGAATTATTACCCACTTGCTGTTGATGGAGGGAACCAGACGTCCACAACGGTGACCGGTCTCGCGGCGGGCGTAACCTATTACTTTGCCGTTACGGCCTATGATACAGCGGGCAACGAGAGTTCCTTCTCCAGTGAAGTGGCCTATACCGTGCCTGCTTCCTGCAGCTACGCGATCTCTCCTGCGACTGCATCGTTCACCAGTACAGGCGGTACGGGCAGCATCTCAGTCAATACATCAGCCGGCTGCAGCTGGACAACATCAAACAGTAACTCCTGGGTGACCATCACCTCAGGCACGAGCGGCACAGGACCAGGAACCGTCCAGTACTACGGTCTCAAGCAACACGGGATCATCCACGAGAACAGCAAGCCTCACCATAGCAGGTGCTGGATTCTCCATCACGCAAACAGGAGGCTCTTCTAGTACGTACACAATCAGTGCCAGCGCCGGAAGCGGCGGCTCGATATCTCCGTCCGGCGGCGTCGGTGTTAGCGCAGGGGGAAGCCAGAGCTTCACCATCAGTCCGTCGGGCGGATACCGTGTCTCTGCGGTAACCGTTGATGGCGCGTCGGTGGGCGCGGTTACCTCTTACACCTTTACGAACGTGACCGCCAATCACACAATCAGCGCTGCCTTCGCCGCGACGAACACGAGCTACACTCTCACCATGACTAAGGCGGGTACCGGCGGCGGAACAGTCACGAACAGCCCATCCGGGACAAGCTTCGCTGCGGGGACTGTCGTGACGCTCACGGCCGCACCTGATGCAAATTCTACGTTCGCCGGATGGTCGGGAGGATGCTCGGGTAACACGACGACCGCTACCGTCACCATGAACAGCAACGTGACCGCGACAGCAACGTTCAACCCTAAAGCGGGCAACGACATCTGGCCGAACACAACCGCGCCCGTGACTGCGGATTCAGGCCCGGACGGCGCAGTAGAACTGGGTGTGAAGTTCCGTTCTGACACGGCCGGCAACATCAGCGGCATCCGGTTCTATAAGGCTAGTACCAACACCGGGACCCATGTCGGGAACCTGTGGACAAGCACCGGAACGCTCCTTGCTACTGCGACTTTCACGAACGAGACTGCTTCAGGGTGGCAGCAGGTGAACTTCGCCACGCCGGTCGCGATCGCCGCAAACACGGTGTATGTGGCTTCTTACCACGCCAACTCAGGCCATTACAGCTGCGATCAGAATTATTTTGCAAGCACGGGCGTGGATGCTCCGCCTCTGCACCTATTGGCCAATGGCGTATCCGGAAATAATGGTGTCTATGCCTACGGCTCCAGTTCCGTTTTTCCGAGTCAGGGATGGAATAGCTCCAACTACTGGGTGGATGTAGTGTTCACTCCCTCCGGACCGGCACCGACGTTAACATCTATTGCCGTGACGCCGGTTAACCAGACGATCCCGTTGGGAAGCACGCAGTCATTCACTGCTACGGGCACCTATTCCGACAGCAGCACGCAGAACATCACCAGCTCGGTCACCTGGGCCTCATCGAATACGAACGTGGCTACGATTACCGCGGCTGGTATCGCCACGGCAGTCGCTTCCGGCAGCACCACAATATCGGCAACGCAGGGTGGTATCACCGGCAGTACAACGCTCAACGTGCAGGCAGCCGCCTTGTCCATCACGACCACGTCTCTAGCCGGCGGGGCAGTGAATGTCGCCTACTCGGCAACGCTTGCAGCGAGTGGCGGCACACTGCCGTATACCTGGTCGATCGTGAGCGGTTCACTTCCTGGCGGGCTCACGCTCAACAGCGGCACAGGGGTGATCTCGGGTACGCCGACCGCTACCGGTACTTTCAGCTTTACGGTGCAGGTTACCGATAACAGCAGTCCCGGGCAGACTGCCACGAAGGCTTTAAGTATTACCGTTTCTGCGCAACAGACGAGCTACACGATCTGGGCTGCAACGACTGTGCCGGGCGTGGTTGACGCAGGGCCGGATAGTGCTGTGGAGCTGGGCGTGAAGTTCCGATCCGATGTAAACGGGTATATCACCGGCATCAGGTTCTACAAGGCGAGCACCAACACCGGCACACACGTCGGGAATCTCTCGTCGAGTACCGGCGCGCTCCTTGCCACGGCCACGTTCGCCAATGAGACTGCTTCAGGGTGGCAGCAGGTGAACTTCACCACACCGGTGGCTATCACGGCAAACACGGTCTATGTGGCTTCATACCATACCACTACCGGCCACTACAGCTATGACCTGAATTACTTCACCGGCACTGGTGTGGACGCGCCGCCGCTGCATGCACTGGCTGATGGGGGAGTCTATAGTTACGGTTCTACGTCCAATTTTCCTAATAGTGCGTGGAATGGCTCTAACTACTGGGTGGACCCTGTCTTTCAATCACAATAGCAAGCCGGAAACATAAGAATACCCCCCTCAACGTCCTGGGATGTTGTGCGGAAGAAAATACCCCTTTTCCGAAAAGAAGTCCGAGAGATGCTGAAGAAAGAGGGTGTCCCGCAGTAAGTCAATAAAGTGATCCCTGAGAAGTAACTCCCCTCTGAAGTAGATCGTCACAGTATGCTGTATCCAACGCCATGTAAATACTGCATCAATTTGTTATGCAAACCTCTAATATTTCAAAAAACAGAGGAATCAAATGTTGACATTTGGTGCCCGTTATGGCGGGGAAGTGGGGACGTTTGTAAGGCCAGAAGGGCACCCATAAAGGCGCTGCGCGCTATTGTCTTGGCGTACTGGTAATAGATCAGGTCCCTTATGGTCCTTACGTCCCTGTCAGGCAACCCGTTGTACTCCCCTTTGTACAAGTCTGCCACACTTCCGCCGCGGCAAGGATATCTATCGCCAACGCTGCGGCGGAAGAACCTGGTGGGCTCCTATCGTCTGTTGGCCTTAAACGAGTATTGCTTGCCGTCGAATGTCGCGACGTAGCCCGACATGACCTTGTTGCCTTCGATGATGAAGCGCACGAAGTGAAAAGGGTTCTGTGTTGATTGGGGGTTGTACAGGATCACTTGGCCGACCTTGTAGTACTCCGGAATCACGCCGGAGGCAATGTCGACCGCCTTGAAGCCCGGCACCTCTACTTTACCCTTCGATGAAAATCCCGTCTTGGGGTAATTGTCCGATACCAGATCGGCCCAGCCTGTCCGGCCGTCGTCGAATTTAAGATGCCAGTAGCCCGTCATCACGTCCTGCGGCACCTCGGCCGAAACAATCCCGGGAACTGGCAACAGAAAGAGAACTGCCAAGATTACAGCCGAAAGCAAGATCATTGTCTTCTTCATGAATACCTCCTCGTAGGTGTTGCTATAAATCGGTAGAGAAAATGCCGCTGGAGCATGACTCAGATGCTTTGCAAAATGCGTACCCAAGCGCATATTCGGCGACAAGAATGCTACTGCCCGACCGTATGTTTAGGGACATCCTTTAGTGGTTGGGAGGTGGGGGACGTTGGTGAAATGTGATCCCTGAGAAGTAACTCTGTTTTTGAAATAGAAGGATATCCCCACTGGCATTGACTCACCTTTCCTCTCCCGCTGGTTGAAAATAAAATGAACCGGCATTAGCTTTTTAGAAACGGACGCCCGGACGCCAAAGCGCTAAAGCGCTTCAGCGATAATACATAATACACAAGAGTCTTTTGCATGGCAGCGTTTGGCGGAACCGCAAGGCGTAACCTGACGGTTCCGTGAGAAGATCGGAACCATCTACACCGATCAGCCTGTTCCGGAAGTTTTTGAGAAAGCCACTGCAATCAGGAGGAGTGCTATGAAATCATCCAGATTACCCGTATTGATCCTGTCGCTGGTTTTCGTTGCTGCAATAAGTCTCGTTATTGTGCAATCGGGCCGTGCGGAACTCATGATCGAAAAAGATTCCCACGGTAGCCGCGAGTGTAACATGTCTCATCATTGCGATAGGCTTGTCCTTCAAGGTGTCGTCCAATCCGGTGGAACCAATGATATCCAGCCTGTGAGAGGCGCACAGATCGTACTCCTGCAAGTGATGGAGGGACACCCGAAGGTGATCGGTAGGGCTATCTCAAACAAGGTGGGGTACTTTGCAATTGATGGTCTCGCGGACACCCCGGATAGCGTATTTTACGTTACCGCCGACCTGGGCAGGGGTAGAGTGCTCGCGGCTGTGCTTGGAGGCTCGCTTCCTCGGCGAGCTACAATCAACGAACTGACCACCGTGGCATTCTCTTACTCTATGGCGCAATTCCTGAAGAACGGGGCCCTGGCCGGAGACGACTTCGGCCTGCGGATCGCCGCAGGGATGAATAACAACCTGGTTGAGGTAAACACAGGCGAGTCCTCCCCGGTACTGTTGTCGTCACCCAATGCCGACGAGACGAACGCCCTGCGCTCCACCCGTGCCTTGGCGAACCTCACAGCGGCGTGCGTCCGAAATGGGACGACGGATTGCGATACGCTTTTTGACCTGGCTACTCCTTCCGGTGGCTTACGGCCAAAAGACACGGTGCAGGCATTACTCGACATTGCCCATCACCCAGCTCACAACGTCGGGAAAATCTACAACCAGTCGAAAGTCCTGGAAGTCTACACGCCTTCTCTTGAGAATCCACCTGATGCCTGGACGCTGGCGGTCAAGGTCAACAACTCAGGGAACGATGAATTCCCTTTCGGGGGTCCCGGCAATCTCGTCTTTGACTACCGGGGATACGCATGGATTACAAACAATACGATCCAGGGTACCACCGTATCCACGGATCGCTCGATCGTTCTCAAGCCGGACGGGAGTCCGTCAGACGGCAGGCACGATACGCCTCTGTCGCCGATCACGGGTGGGGGCCTCTTGGGACCCGGTTTCGGCATCTGCGAGGACACGCATGGACTGATCTGGATAGGTAACTTCGGATGGGGAGGAGTCAATCCCACCCCGAGTGGGAGCGCCTCGTTATTTTCCTTGTCGGGGAAACCGCTTTCGCCGAAGAATGGCTTCCAGAGCGGCGTCTTCAGAGTCCAGGGGATCGTCTCAGACAGGGCCAACAACATCTGGCTCGCAAGCTTTGGAAACAACCGCGTTGTGGTCTATCCGCGTGGGAACCCCCTCCATTCCATCATCTTCCAGGGGATCACGGGCTTCTCGCCCTTCGGCATTGCCATCGCGCATGACGGCACGGCCTGGGTCACCAATACGGATCCGGCGGCAAGCAGTATCGGCAGGTTCGAGTTGGCCAACGGATCGCTTGTCAGGCAATTCGAGAATTTTGTCGGCCTAGAGCTCAAGGGCGTGGTAGTGGATTCGCACCGGAACGCGTGGGTCGCTTCGGGAGGCGACGATACAGTGTACGTCTTCGCCGACGACGGGAGGCAGATCGGCGCGTTCGGGGGCGGTGGGATGAGCGGTCCCTGGGGTTTGGCCGTTGACGGTGACGACAACATCTGGGTGGCGGACTTCGGTCCCATGCAGGCAGACAACGTCTTCACCGGGCGCCTTTCAGCATTGGCCGGCGCGAATCCTGCAGCCCGGCCCTTCGGCCTTAGCATGGGGGACACGATTTCGCCGGCCACAGGCTATACCCTACCCACGGCCGGAAGCCAGGTCCTGCTTCACAACGGCGACCCACTCTACGGTCCGGGTGCCGCCCCCTCGTTCATTCCCACGATGCGGACCACCGGGCTCGCCATCGATCGGGCGGGCAATGTGTGGACTGTCAACAACTGGAAGCCGGACTTCAGCATCGACGTCACCTCGAACCCTGGTGGCGACGGCATAGTGATCTTCGTAGGCCTGGCGAAGCCGCCCCGATAGAATTATAAGTAGGTTTGGGGACGCCCAATTGAAGGATGTCCCCACTCGTATTAGTTTTCTCTCCTTTGTTTCATGGAAAGGGAGATTCTCTTCCGTTGCACATCCACGTTCAGAACAGTCACTGTCACTTTCTGATGTACCTTGACCACGTCGGCCGGGTTCTTCACGTAGCGGTCGGATAGCTCGCTGACGTGGACAAGCCCGTCCTGGTGCACCCCGATATCGACGAATGCGCCGAATGCTGTCACGTTTGTTACGATACCGGGCAGTTGCATACCCGGCCTCACGTCTTCGATTTTCTCCACGCCTTCGGTGAAGCTGATCGCTTCGAAGGTCTCCCGCGGGTCCCGGCCCGGTTTCTCCAGTTCGGAGAGGATGTCTTTCAACGTCGGCAATCCGATCTTGTCGGTGATGTATCTATTCAAGTCGATCCGCGAACGGAGCGCTGCGTCGCGGATCAGACCATCGACGGAGCACTGCAGATCGCCTGCCATGGCCTGCACGACGTGATAGCTTTCCGGATGCACGGCCGTCCGGTCAAGGACGTTTTCGCCGTCCCTGATCCTCAGGAAGCCGGCAGCCTGCTCAAATGCCTTGGGGCCGAGCTTCGACACTTCCCTGAACTCCGCTCTTTTTTTGAACGGACCATGTTCATTCCTGTACTTCACGATGTTGCCGGCGAGCTGCGGACCAAGGCCTGAGACATAGGTGAGGAGCTCTTTGCTCGCTGTGTTCACTTCCACGCCGACACGGTTAACACAGCTCTCCACCGCATCATCGAGGCTTCGCTTGAGCATCCTCTGATCGACGTCATGCTGGTACTGTCCCACCCCTATCGATTTCGGGTCAATCTTGACCAGCTCTGCGAGGGGATCAATGAGACGCCTGCCTATCGACACAGACCCGCGCACGGTCACATCCTGATCAGGAAACTCTTCGCGCGCTACCTCCGAAGCGGAATAGATGGATGCTCCGCTTTCATTCACCATCACCACCTGTATCTCGCGGGGCAGTGCGAGCTTCCTGATAAACGCTTCCGTCTCCCTTCCCGCGGTGCCGTTGCCGATGGCAATGGCCTCTACGTGAAATTCACGGCAAAGACGGATGATGGTTTCCCCGGCAGTCTTCGCCTTTTCCTCCGATACCTGGTGGGGGTAAATAGTTTCGGTGTGGAGGAGCTTCCCCTGGCCATCCAGACATACCACCTTACACCCTGTGCGGAATCCGGGATCGATAGCCATAACATTTTTCTGGCCGAGAGGTGGTGCAAGGAGGAGCTGCCGCAGGTTCTCATTGAAAACTCTGACCGCCTCTTCGTCGGCCCGTTTCTTGGTTTCCAGCCGTATCTCTGTTTCCATGGAAAGAGAAAGCAGCCGCTTGTACGCATCATGTACGGCCATCTTCACCTGGCCAGAGGCGTCCCCGTCCCCTTTTACGAACAGAGTTTCCAGCAGGGCAATGGCTTCATCTTCCGGTGGAATGACGCGCAAGCTCAGAATCTCCTCGTGCTCGCCCCGGCGCAACGCCAGAACCCTGTGGGAAGGCGCCTTTGTCACTGCTTCTTCCCAGTCGAAGTAATCTCTGAACTTGGCCCCTTCCTCTTCTTTGCCGACCACGACCTTCGAGCGAAACGTTGCCTTTGAAGCATAAAAGGAGCGCATTGCTGTCCGCGCTTTCTCGTCCTCGTTCACCCACTCGGCGATGATGTCACGGGCGCCTGCCAGCGCCTCTTCCACGGAAGCGACACCTTTTTCCTCGTTCACGAATGGCGCCGCTTCAGTTGCAATGTCGATGTTTGCCTGCGTGAAAAGTTTCTCAGCAAGCGGCTCCAGGCCTTTCTCTTTCGCTATCGCAGCCCTCGTCCGGCGCTTGGGCCTGTAGGGTAGGTATATGTCTTCGAGGATCGCGAGGGTTTCGGCAGCAAGTATCTTCTCTTTCAGCTCATCGGTCAGCTTGCCGCTCTCCTCAAGGCTCTTGAGGATGCTCTCCCTCCGTTTGTCCAGGTCCCGCAGCTTTTCGAGAGTGTCGCGGATGTTGGCCACTGCTACTTCATCGAGTGATCCTGTGGCCTCCTTTCTATACCTGGCGATGAAGGGTATGGTCGCTCCTTCATCAAGAAGAGATGCGGTGGCTTTTACCTGGTTTGTTTTGAGCCCGAGATCGCGGGCGATCTTGAGAATGTGCTTTTCGTCTATCATTTCAACGCTCCAAAAGAAAGTGTGAGTGAGTCGTCTTGCCGTAAAAAGTGCGAGTGCGAGTGTAGTATACCATCGGTAGGCGGCCGTGTTAAGCCAGCGAGTAACTTTTTGATAGACTGCCCGATACCATCAAGGCACTTTCGTGCTGGTAATGGTAGAATGAGTGAAGGGCGATTGATGGCCGGCATTCGGAATCTAGTCAAAGTAATAGCAAAACTGAGCAGGTTCCTTCTGATAGGAAGGGTTATGGGTATAGGCGAGAAACTTCTCGATGTTCTCGTGATCTTCCTGATAATCAAACTAGGAATTATCGCAGAATATCTCATCGTCGTTCCTCTTTACTCCTGTTATTGCATGGGAATTGTTATGGCCTATGATTATTTTCTTGGGAAGGGTTACGATTTTGTAGGGCTGGAATATTTGCGGAATATGCAAAGGGGAACCCTGGAGAAGAAGAAGTTTTTCAAGCGATTCCTCCGGACAGTTATGAGAAGAAGATATTCTATTTTTTGGATTGGCAGTGTCGCTCAAATTAATCCGGACGGGGTGACACTCCTTTTGAGGAGGGACAGGACAAGCACTTTAAGAAATTTCCTTGGGATTACTGTTCCCTCAACTGCCCTCTCGCTGGCATTTTGGAGCGTGGTATTTAAGATGGGTATTATGGGTGTGGCTTACTTCAAATTGTTCACCCGATAGATGGAATAGCTCAGGCGCGGGCAGGAGCCTGACGAGACTGACCTCAGATCTGGCTTAGGAGTCTCCAGCGACCTGTCGAAATAGTCTCACAGAAGTGTTCAACATTTCCTACAGACAACTTGAAAGTCCGGTAGTATAATTTTTTGCCTGGTAAAAAAAGGAGCTCTTATCAATTCAAATCTTATAGGTTGAGGGGGTATTTCAAATGCGTTCGATATTGAAAAGCACACGTTTCATCTGCAGAGCTACTTCTTGCTTGATTGTATTGTTTTGTGCGGCCAACGTGGCGTTTGCCGCGGATCAAAAACAACCGTCGTCAGACCAGCAGCAAGTGAAAATGGTTCCCGTCTATGTTCCTACTCTGTTCCCCCAGAATGCTCCACAGCCCGCTCCAGCCAACGTTGATATGTCTACCGTGAGTAAAGTGTTTAAAGATGTTCCCTATGCGAACGTTTCCCCTGCCAACAAATTAGATATCTATTTGCCGGCAAAAGGGCAGGCGCCCTATCCGGTGGTCGTCAATATTCACGGTGGAGCCTTCTTCCGTGGTGATAAGGCCGACTTCAAGCTCAATGCACAGGCGCCCGCATTGACCAGAGGATATGCCGTGGTATCGGTCAACTATCGTTTAAGCTACGAAGCGGAATTCCCTACGTCGATCTATGATGTGAAGGCGGCTATCCGTTGGATAAAAGCCAACGCCCGACAGTATGGCTTCAATCCAAACAGAATCGCTGTATGGGGTGATTCGTCCGGAGCACATTTGGCGGCGATGATTGGAACTACTTCTCATGGAGTGCCTCTCCTGGAGGATATGACCCTGGGCAACGCCGACCAGGACAGCAGCGTGTATGCAGTAGTGGACTGGTTTGGTCCTATCGACTTTTTGGCCATGGATGACCAATTCAGGAAAAGCGGGCTGGGCAAACCAGATCACGGTGAACTAAACTCGCCTGAATCGCAATATCTCCGGGCGAAAATTACCGACGCCCCGTTCCTGGCCAAGGCAGCCAGTCCGGCCTCCTACATCGCGCCGGGCAAGAACCCCTATTTCCTGATTCAGCACGGCACCAAGGACATGGTCGTTCCCTTTGAACAATCAGTAGATTTTGCTGCGAAACTGAAAAGAGTTATCGGCGAGGACAGAGTGACCTTTGTCCCGGTTGAAGGCGCAAACCATGTGCCGCCTGACGTGAAATCTTTTCATTCTCCGGAAAACCTCAAGATAGTCCTCGATTTTCTGGACGCGCATATGAAGAAATAGTAGCCGAGACCCAACGGAACACGTGTCAGAGATGAAAGGAGAGGCTGATGAAAAGAATGTCCTTCCTGTGCGCTTTCCTGGCAATGTTTGTTCTCTGCCCGGTCCTATTCGGCCAGGGAGAGAAGAGTGGAACAGAAAAAACGAAAGAAGCACAGGGCAGCACCGATGTTATGAATTACGTGCGTAAGGTTGATTTCGCCGCAATCGAGAAAAGTGCACCTGGCGATCGCCTCACGCAGGTGCTGTTCGATCGCAGCTCGGGTGCGAAGACCTGCAGAATTGAGTGCATCAAGACACCCGCAGGAGGTGGCTCTCCCGAAGGCCTTCACACTCATCGGGTCGATCAAATCTTTTATATCCTCAAAGGCACCATGACCGTTGAGATCAACGGCAACGAATATGAGGCCGGTCCTGGAACGCTGGTCATCTTCCCTGCTGGAGTGGCGCACCGCAACTGGAATAGCAGCAAGGAGCCGACAGTGCACCTCTCGTTCATTGTACCGATGCCGGACCCTCATCTGCCTTTCGCCACGCGGGTGAAGCCTTGACCTGAATTCCTTTGTGATAATTCCTTTTTGATGTTGACAAAAAGGTCACTTCTGCTATCCTGAACTTAACAACGCACCAAGGAGGTCACCGATGACCCAACTCACCCGTCGTCAGATGCTGATCGGCACTGCTGCTGCCGCGAGTGCCTCGGTTATGTCGTTCGTCGCACCAAGAGCCGCAGGCGCTTCCGTACCGGCCACAGGCAAGCAGGCAGCCGGTTTCTACCGCTACAAGGTCGGTAGCATCGAGGTGACCGTCGTCACCGACGGCCTCAACCGGATGCCCATCCCCGACGGCTTTGTCCTCAATGCCACCAGGGACGAGATCAACGCCGCCCTCATCTCCGCGTTTTTGGAAAAGGACATATTCGTCGGTCCATACAATCCGGTTATCGTCAATACCGGCGCGAAGCTTGCAATTATTGACACAGGGAATGGCGAAGCTGCCTACGGGACCAGTAAGGGCGCCAATGGCCAGCTCCTGATTAATCTCGCTGCGGCGGGCATCGACGCTAAGGCAGTCGATGTCGTGATCATCTCGCACTATCACAGCGACCACCTCAATGGCGTGCTTAAAGCTGACAATTCGCTCGCCTTCCCAAATGCGGAAATTTTGGTGCCGGCGCCTGAACATAAATACTGGATGGATGACGTCGAAATGAGCAGGGCCTCTACGCCTCGCATTCAGGGCCTGTTCAAGAATGCTCGCCGAGTGATGCAGGGTGAGGTGCTCAAGCACCTACGTACATATGAGTGGGGCCAGGAGGTCATCCCCGGCGTCACGGCAATCGGCACACCAGGCCATTCGCCGGGTCACACCTGCCACGTCATTGCATCAGGCACGAGCAAGGTATATGTCCAGGGTGACCTCACTAATACGCCTTTTCTGTTTGTGCGCAATCCGGGCTGGCATGCCTTCTTTGATCACGATCCGGTTAAGGCGGAAGCCCAACGCCGCAAGGCATACGATATGCTGGTAGCTGAGAGGATGTTGGTGCAGGCCTTTCACTATCCGTTCCCGTCACTCGCACATGTGGAAAAAACCGGAGGCGGCTATCGGGAAAATCCTGTCCCTTGGAATCCGACAATTTAAGAAAAGGCAATGGGGACGGAAAAGGCAATGGGAACGTGCCTGGCGCCCCTGTCGTTTGTTAGTCTACAAGGTGTGGGTTTCGCCGCCGTCGGCATCAACTATGCTGCCCTGACAATAGCCTGCTGCGGGTGAGGCGAGGAATGCCACCAGACGCGCAATCTCTTCCGGGGTTCCGAAGCGCTCTATGCCCCTTTCCGCAGCCATGCGACTGGCAGCTTCACTCTCGTCGATTCCGAGTCGACGAGCATAATCTCTTATCCTGATTCGCAAGCGATCGGTCGTAACGAGGCCCGGGTTGATCGCGTTGACGCGCACGCCGTCTTTCATTCCGCGGTCGGCGAGGGCTTTGGTAAGATTGAGTACTGCGGCATTAACGGCACCGCCGATAGTGAACTCTGCGCTTGCGGTCCGGCCGCCTGTCCCTGCAATATTGACGATGGAGCCCCTGCTTGACTGGAGATACGGCCAGGCAGCGCGGCACAGATGCATGGCTCCGAAGAACTTGAGGGCAAATCCGTCGCTCCAATCTGCGTCCGACAGCGTGAGGAAATCGCCACGCTTCGTTGCGCCCGCATTATTGACGAGGAGATCGATCCTGTCGAACCTCGCCAAAGCCGCATCTACCACGATAGCGGCGGCGCCTGGCTCACGCAGGTCGATTGACTGCACGAGACACTCGTTAGGACACTTTTCGGCAAGTTCATCGAGTTGTTCCCGGGTACGGGCCACCACCACGAGCCGCATGCCTTCAGCTGCAAGCTGGCTCGCGATGGCGCGGCCGATACCACGACTCGCGCCCGTGACAATCGCCGTCTTGTCAGTTAATCCGAGGTCCATTTTGGATGGACAGAGTATAGCATTTGATTCTGTTTTAGGCGAGCATCAGCATCCAAAGGTCCCGACTTCGCAAACGTCTCTTCGCTCAACAATGCTTTGGATTTAAAACTCGCGGCTGACTTGACAAGGAGATAGGTGAGCACCAACGTATAGTAGTGATGTATAGATGCTCTTCTGATCAGTTAACTCCAAATTAAAGATTACCGGTTGTGTGAGCAGGAAAGAAGCATCATGAAGGCATGGGTTCGCTATGGCGCTTTTTTATCATGGCAAAGCGTTCGTCATTGTCGCCTCGAGTAGCTGCTTCATCCAATGCAAAATTGGAGGTGTGCCATGAAAGGTGAGACGTCCTTAATCTTTTCGGCTCTTCTTTTTTTCATCGCGATATCATGCTTGGGATACGTGAATCACGCAGGGGCTGCCAACTGTACGGGCGGACCACTCGACCATGGTGGAGGTGAGGACCTCCTTGTGACCGGGACGTGTACCGTGCACGCCGGCGTCTATAGATACGGTAACGTCAACATCATAGCGGGCGGCACTCTCGACTTCGTAGAAAGTCCTGGCGCCGACACGCACTTCTGGGCCAGGTCGATCCTGGTGGAGCGGGACGGGAACCTGATCGCAGGCACACCAACGGCACCCATAGGGACCCGCAATGGAACGTTAACCATACACCTTTACGGCAGCGATACCGATAAAGCGGGCATCCAATGCCAGTCCCCTGTTGTGAACGGCATTCCATGCGGTATCCCTGAAGCTGTGTGGAACTCCAACCCACCCCCAATGACCCTGGATCCCCAGGCCTGCACGAAGACAACGAATCTTCCCGGCGGAGTCGACGATTGTTTCTACCAGTATATGCCGATGGGTAATGTAACTGGTGAAACTGGATTATTCGGCCGTAAAGTGCTCGCAGTATCCTACGGCGGAACCCTGCAACTGTTCGGTAAGAAAGGCGCGACCTATGCGAGCAACGTCGAGAACTGGGATTCCGGTACAAGCTGGGTTCGCTTCGATAATCCCAATGCAAGGCCCGGTCAGGAGATTCTGAACCTGGATCGACCTGTTGATTGGGAACGGAACGATCGGGTCGTGATCACCACAACAGACTATCTACCCGGCCATTCCGAGGAGCTTGATATCATTGTAAAGGTGGGCCAGCGAAATATATCGGTAAGGAGGATTGACCCTGCAACGGATCAGCCCCAGGCCGGCTGCCCGAACATTCCTCTCATCGGACGGGGAGCCAATTGCGGAACCAGGTACGCGCATAACGGCGATCTTTACCCTCTGAATAATCTGCCGGCGCGTTTGAACATGGATATGGGCTTACGGAATGGTGGTGTACATAATGGACAGGCTGCCGCGGAGACTCGGGCTGCGGTGGCCCTTCTCACGCGCGACATCCGCATCGTGTCGGGGGGTAACGCGATCCCGGCGACGCAAGCAGGAAGGACCTGCAGGTACGACTGCTTTCCGGTGTCGGACGGCTATTACGGGGCTCATACAATGGTACGGCAGGGCTTCAAAACGTATCAGGTCCAGGGGGTTGAGTTCTATCAAATGGGTCAGGGTGGAAGGAAAGCACGTTATCCGGTGCACTTCCACCTGGCGCGCAAAACACCGACGAACACGTTCGTGAAAGATTGCTCTGTCCATGACTCCATGACCCGCTGGTACACGATTCACGGGACTCAGGGCGTGACGATGGCGCGGAACGTCGGCTATTTATCCATCGGCCATGGCTATTATCTTGAAGATGGTACTGAAACGGATAATAACTTTTATTCGAACATCGGGATATTTGCGCGTGCGGCGATCGGCAACGTCCAGAATCCCCGTAATGTGCCGGGCATTCTGGCGGGGAGCAGCAAGGTGCAATCAGACGTGCCATTCAATTCCGACTTTGCCAATCCTGCGGTCTTCTGGATCATGAATGGATGGAACGATTTTGAATACAACATGGCTGCGGGCGCCGGTTCCTGCGGTGCCTGTTACTGGTTGTTGCCTGCGCGTATCAGCACGCATTCACGTTACATGAGGTGGGAATCATATGCATCGATTCAGAACTTGATTGATGGAGGGTCGCCGCTCAAAAACTTCGTGGGGAACTACTGTTCGTCGGCACAATTGTCATTCAATACCGTGCAGGCGACTGATGCCTGTAACGGTCTTGATGAACTGGGCCCGATAAATAACACCCTGGCGCCCGCTCCGAACACGGGAACCTGCTCCAACAATCCAGGACAATTTTGCGTGAATGATCAACAATGCGGTGCAGGAAATACCTGCATAGCCTATTATCCACGGGTAGGCGGGCTGCGTAACCCCACCCTGTGCACGGGAACCTGCTCCAATAATCCAGGGCAACCCTGTGAGACGGATGCTCAATGCGGTACGGGAAATACCTGCACGCAGAATTGCAACATTGCTCCGCCATGCGGCGTGCAGAGCCCAGGGGCTATCTTTGACAACCGCGACTTTTGCCCCGTCACCGTGCTCGATCATTACACCTCGTCCTTCCACTGGCCTGAGAAGAATTTTGCGGCAATATGGTTGCGCGGAAAATGGATGCTCCTCAGCAACAGCGTGCTCAGCGACTCTCAGAATGGCGGACTTGGCCTGGTCACCGGCGGCGACTACACCCTGTCGAGTGTCGTCCCCGGAAACTGGCAGACCGCAATGAGAAGCGTCTTTATCGGCAACACCCAGACGAATAACCCGCTTGCATCGAATGCAGGACCTTTCAACCCGTTGAGGGTAGGGACTGTTTTAGGTCTCACGTGCGACAACCCCGCCACGACGAGGCCTTCTCACTGTCTCTCGAAGAGAGAGGGAATTACCATGCCCGTTTCCAATTTCTCGATGCAGCAGCGGCTCTATAATGTGTATGACGGTCCCAATTATCAGGATTCGAATGCCTACCTCGATATCAAGAAAACGCCGCTGGGCCCGCAGTGCGTGCCGGGAAATTGCCCGACTACCACGAGCGGGTGGATGTACACGGCAGCCAACGGCGTTCCGATCGATCAGGCCACCGGTGGTTGTGTTCTCCCGAATGCGGCGATCGGCTGGAAACAGCCCAATGGTTTCTACTATCCGCCTGCCTTCCATTCGGCCAACCTCTACTTCAACAACGTCGATATTCGCCATCTCGTGATTGAACCGCTGTGGCTACGCAATACGTTTCAGTCGGATCTGACTCAGATTAAGAACAACTACTGCACGTACGATTCGACAACGACTTCAAATAAGATGTTCAATGGATTTACGGCAGTTGATCGGCAGACGGTGCTCAATGACGACGACGGCTCACTTACCGGTCTTTTGAGCCCTACCATCCCTACCGAAGGGGAAACCATATCGGTCAATCTGGATTCCTTTTTCAACGCGCCTGTCGAAGCCCCTGAGTGTGCTTCATTTGATCTCAAACTAACGCCCCCGAGCAGGACAGGTGGCACCGCGAAAACCAGCCCGTATTCGTATCTTTCGACGGCGGTCTACCCGGCCTGCGCGCTGGCAAAAGACTGCGGCGGGCATTGCTCGAGAGACAACAGTCCCTGTGCGAGAGATCTGGACTGTCCTGTGATCCCAGGCCAGCCACTCCAGACGTGCCTCGGTTCGAAGTGGGGTGAGGACTGCACAAACCCAGGTTGTTACGGTGTTCCCCTGTCCCGGCAACTGATCACCTCAACAACCACTGACACCAACCGCACGATTCCCATGATGGGGATGAGTTTTTTTCAGCGCAGCATGCTCACGGTGAACAACGGCACGTATTACCTGAATACGGCGGTCAGTGAAACAGCACAAAAGAATAGTACGGGAGGGCCCGTTCCTATAACATCGCTCAATGTTTTTCAGCCCTCGCAAAGCTATTACGTCTTTTTCGTTTACGCGCGCGCGAGCGCCAGCGAGTCCACCAAGCAAAAGTACCAGATGTATATAGGCAAGGGAATTACCGACTTTACTACGAACAAGAGTCACTACATAACGCCGGTGCGCGTCGATATCAGGGGCACCGGCCTGCAGTTCCAGGAGGGCGTCACGTGGAATGGATTGACACCATCGTACGATCAGGTCACCGGCATCCTGACCGTGAACACAGACTTCACAGAGTTCAAACCTGCTTTTGACGAAACCGTTGCGGATTACTGCAAGCCCAAGGACTTCTGCAAGCTGTCGAATGGAACGTGCGTCTCCTCTCTGGACGCGAGCGATCCTTTGTACAATGAATCGCAGCGCATTTGCGAAACCATAGCAGGAAAGGATGTTGATTGCCCGCTCTTTCAGTTTGCCAGCGTGCCAATACCGCCGCCAAACGTGCCGAACCTGAAACTGCCAGGATGCGTGGGATTCAAGGTAACACTCGGGAGCACGGGGCAATTCGCTGCCGATGACGGGAATCATCAGCCGGGTGCATGCTGCTACCCACAGACGCAGGGGCAGCCACCTACACCATCACCATGGAATGTTACCGTGACCAACCAGCATTTCGATATCGCTGGTACGTGCAATAACACGGTCCTCCCTGTTCCCCAGTTCTGTAGTCAGACATGTCCCTGACGCGGTTGAGGATAACGATTATAAACTTAAAACTTTTACGGTTCACCGATAAACGAAAGGAGGAGTCAGAATGAACGATATCATAGGAATTGCCTGGTTCAAGGATGAGCTCACTTACCGCAGGGCGCTTGCGATCTTTATCGACTCCGAGAATATGCCCGCCACGTATGAAGACTGGCGATCTCTTGTCGGAAGGCAATGCGAAGAGATTAAGCGTGGTGGCAATATCGCTATTCGCGCAGACATCGATCCGGAAACATTTAGCGATTGGTGCAAGATGCGCGGATTTGAAGCCAATTCTCAGGGCAGAGTGGCGTTCGTCAACCATGTCGAGCTCGAGTACCGGAAGTCCGAGAAAGGAACCCTCATCGAATAGGTCGAGAGAACAAACCCGTCTCGATACAGTTTGTGTCCTGCGCCACCTCCAACCATAGGAGAGTGAACCGTCATTCTCTCTGTGATATCATACTAATGAAGGGCCAAGACACTTGGAGGTACAAGAATCATGAGAACGAAGCATTTGCAGGCACAAACACTTCTCTTTGCGGCACTCGCGACGCTGGGGCTTGCTCTATTCGCCCCCGGTGTCTCTTTTGCAGTCTACCCTGATCACACAATCCAGTTGATTATCCCGTATGTTCCCGGGGCAACGGGTGACATCACGGGAAGATTGATGGCGGACGAACTGGGTCAGATACTCGGCCAGAAGATTATCCCCAATAACAAGCCGGGAGCCGGAACCGTACTCGGCGCTGACGCGGCGATCAGGGCAAAGAGGGACGGATATACGCTGTTTTACGGAGGCGCTTCGTGGACGGTTTACGCGCCTATTTCCAATCCTGAGTCGATTCATTATAATCCGACGAAGGACATGGAGCCATTAGGATTTCACTATTTCTTTCCCACCGTAGTCGGGGTCAGAGCGGACGCCCCCTGGAAGACCTTTGCTCAGTTCGTCGACTACGCAAAGAAAAATCCCGGCAAAATTCGCATCAGCTCAATCGGTACCGGTTCCTCGCCGCACTTTCACATCGAGATGCTCCAGATGATTACGGGCATCAAACTGACCCACGTGCCTTTCGAAGGAGGCGAATCTGTCGTGACTGCTGTGATGGGCGGTCATGTCGAGGCAACCCTCGATGGATACGGCAAATTAAAACCCCATGTCGATGGCGGACGGATGCGGATCCTTCTTATCGATCCCAAGAAGCCCGACCATCCCGAAATCCCGACGCTGACAGAACTGGGGTACAAACAGGGGCTGCCTGCCAGCTGGTTTGCTTTTTGGGCTCCTGCGGGAATTCCTGAGGAGGCACGAAAGGTCCTCATACCCGCGATCGAGAAGGCTGTCCGGATAACAAAACCGAAGGTAGAAGCGATCGGGAGCATTTGTGAATACAAATCTCCCGCGGACCAGAAAAAGCTGAGGGACGACGAGTATAAGCAGATCAGCGAGGTCGCGGGCAGGATGGGCTTTACGGTCAAGCCCTGACACCGCGTCGCAGGTGTTAGCGACTCATCTGAATGTTCAAACGCCCCTGAGTCGAACAGTGTCTGTCAACGTGCGTACCCGCCATACTATTAAAGGGAGAGCGAAAGCTCCCCTTCAACAGCTTGAGGCTTTACTTTTCCTCTCCTGCGGGCCTGTTTAGCTTTGGCGATGTCAAGACCCGACCCCTTATCCGAAACTTTGTGCCGGGTATTTCTTTCCACGGAGGAATTGCCGGTCTCTTCCTGAAAAAAAGGCCAGCGGCACGGCGCTCCCTGCTCCTGACGGTTTCCGCAGATCAGACATTTCAAAGCACGGATTCTCTGTGGCATCGAATCATTATTGCCGTTCTCGCTTATGATTGCCTTCGATCCGCATTTGCCGCAGATCAGAGTCGTGCGTATGCGCTGTTTCTCTGTCGATTGTAGACTCATACTATCCTCCTTCATGTAACTTCAGCTAATGAGCTGTTCTCCTGTGTCTTGAAAGCTTGCAGCGAAGCTCAGGACGGTATGGGAGGTCCCCGGTACACCCGGCCAGGAATCAGCGAGTATGTCCGGGGACTTCCCCCATCCGCTCAGGTCATGCCCTCTTGCCACGAACTGAGCAAGTTATTAGCCCTTCTTCTCGGCAGGCGCCGATTTCTTCTCTTCCGGTTTCTTCTCGTCGGTCTTTTTCTCCTCAGTCTTCTTCTCGGCTTTCGGCGCTTCCTTCTTGGCTTTCTCAGCCGTCGGGGCTGCCGGTTTGTCAGGCGCAGCCGCAGCCGGCTTGTCAGACGGCTTCGCTGGCGCTTGAGCCATGCTCACGCTGGCAAAGACAACCATGGTAAACATCGCAACCAAAACAACTAGACTTTTCTTCATCACTCATATCTCCTTCTCTTCATAGATTATTTGGATTGTCGACTGGGCCCAGCCTTTCAATCTATTCTATTATACAGATCGTACCTAACGGGAAGATGACGGGATTGTTACAAATTTGTAATGTTGAAGCAGGTCCACCCAGAGCCCCTTTTTGCATGGTGCGCGAGGCGTGATGTCTGTCAGTGTTTCTCTTTTATGTTCGTTCGAGAATTACGAGCATTCGACACTGTTGGCAGTCAAATTCGAGTCGGTAGGTATGATGCTGATCGCTGATCCTGAGTGGCTTATTGGGTGCATGACCTGGTTGGCTCTGCCCATGGCACAAGTCTAATTCGTGACGCAGGCAATAGCGCGTGGTCATGACTCTCTTCCCCGCCGTGTCAGAAAGAGTTTCAAAGGCCGGCTCTACGAATGCGACACCATGACGTTCATAGAATCGTCGCGCATACCGGTTCAGGACGTTGGCGCGAAAATCGAGCCGTTGTTCGGGATAGAGAGTGTCGTTCGGTGTCAGTCGGATAGTTTCACGGCAGTAGTTTTCCAGCCTGATTCGGGTGAGCCTCTCCAGAACATCCCTCCGTAGAGCATTCAACGTGCTGAGAGGAAGGAAACCCGGGTGCGGGGGATGCATGGCGAGCGCTCTCACCAGATAGGGGGTGTTGCCGGTCTTGGCAAGGTGCATCTCGATTTGTTCGCGTGCACGGGACGGGTCCCGTGAAGGATCAAACGAGACCTCCTTGACGGTTTCTGCGCGATTGCCATCTTCGTCTCTTACCGTGAGACGGATTGTGTCACCCTCTTGCACGAAATCCATTTCCACCGCTATTCGGCGGATGGCTGAGGTTCTTTTCAGGATCCGGGTAAAGGCCGCATCATAGTTGCGATACAGGACGATGCCTGCGTGCACACCTTCCATGCTGTTGGGGTATATCTTCTCCTTATCCACACGATCGACACGGAATCCGGCCAATTCATTCTGCTTCGTGAAGAAGCAAAGCCCGTCGCCGTTCTGAAGGTCATGGCGGTCGATTCGGAAGAAATCCTTTCCAACGCCGGTGACGGTCCCCATGAATTGCCCGATCGATTTTTGCGTGTCTATTGATGCCATCTTTTCTCTTCTGCCGGAAATGAAATAGCGAGTGTGTCCGCGATTGAAGGTTCTGGAAAGCTCCGGTGAAAACGTGAACGTACTCACTCCGGAACTGCTGCGGCAATAGTCCGAATTCCCGCTGATGAAACGATCGATGGCCTGGCTGAACGCGGCGGTAACGTTCTTAACATAATCGATGCCCTTGTATCGTCCCTCTATTTTAAACGAGGTAACGCCTGCTGCAACGAGATCGGGAATGGCATCTATCAGGTTCAGATCTTTGAGCGAGAGGAGAAATTTCCGGTCCTTGATAATCTTACCGTCCGCATCGGTCAACGTATAAGGAGATCGGCAGGGCTGAGCACACACGCCGCGATTGCCGCTCCGTCCTGTTGCCGCCTGGCTCATGTAGCATTGGCCGCTGTATGACACACAGAGTGCTCCATACACAAAAGCTTCCAGCTCGATGCGGCTCTTCTCGCGGATGGATGCAATCTCGTCGAGAGAGAGCTCTCGTGCCAGGATGACTCGCTTGAAACCGACAGCTTCGAGGAACTGAACTTTCTCGACACTGTTATTGTGCATCTGGGTGCTGGCGATCAGCGGGATCGGGGGGAGATCGAGCTCAAGCAGACCCACATCCTGAATGATCAACGCATCGGCTCCTGCCTGAAAAACCTCCCTGATGATCTCAAGTGCCTCGGGCAGTTCGCGGTCCGTGAGAATAGTATTGAGCGCCACATAGATCTTGGCATTAAAGAGATGCGCGTGCCGGACAAGACGTGCAATGTCGGCGACACCGGAGTCCGCATCAGCCCTGGCGCTGAATTTAGGAGCACCGATATACACGGCATCGGCTCCGTGATCGATCGCAGCAATACCTATGTCAGCGTTGCCAGCCGGCGCCAGCAATTCGAGCGATGTGGTCGTCACTCATTTCTTCCTTTTCGCTGTGAATGTTCTATCACCCTCACCCACTCACTTGTCAATAGATGTCACCGCGAATGGTAATGGAATATATCAGCAAGATTTCCTACAGAAGACTTCTGACGTGCATTACAAAAGGAGGATATGGGCGCGATGAGTCCGTTGACACGCGAGCGTTTCATCAGTATAAACTCCTTATACGCCGAAATGCTTAAGGCTGGACGAGAGCGAGGAATGTATTCCCAGCAGAAGAGAGCGTTGCAACACGAACAAAGCGGTATTAAGCTTTCTGATAGGCTGAATCTTGTGTGAAATCTTGATACCTAAAAAGGAGGCGACGAGATGATAAAAGCTCGGAAGGTCTGGTACACCAAAATCAAGGCGAACTACTTCTTGTTCTTTATGCTGGCGATGTCACTCCTGCTTGCCGGCTGCAGCAAGGTACAAATACTGCGGCCTTCTAATGGCTCCACATTCAACAGAGGAGATGCCGTCGCGTTTGAAGGTCAGGTCACACGATCCAGCGAGACGGGCGGGGAAGACCGCTCGAACGAGTTGTCCTGGGCATCCAGCATCAACGGTCACATAGGGGACGGTAAGACCTTCACGACAAACACGCTGGCTCCCGGGTCGCACAATATCACCGCCACCTGGCCAAGCCAGAACAGAAGTGACAGCATATCAATCCAGGTAAATCAATGAACAGGTGCAGGTAGAGGGACGAAGGAGGCAAGATTTCGGCGGGCGCAGGGCGGGGCGTAGGGACGATCTTTACATCCTTGGGTTTTCGGCGATGAAACTGAAGATCTGAAGGGCGTTTCGTAATTCCATGGTTGGCTCAAGTGAATTGACATTTCAACACTTCAACCGCATCCCGATCTCCTTTAGAGAATAATAGATGCCATAGTCCCGAGACAGGAATATTAAGGTATAATGTGAATCACTCGCCCCTTTGGAAGGCGGGGCAATATCGCCAGGAGGGTTAAACAAATGGCTGATGTGCTTGTCGCCGACGACGATCAAGTGATATGTGGTTTGCTCACCCATGTCATCGAGATGCTAGGGCACCAGGTAAACTGTGCGTACACGCTCACGGCAGCACTCAATAAAGCTTCGTCAGGACCCTGCGACGTGCTGTTTCTAGACATCAATATGCCCGATGGCAACGGGCTGGATTGGATTCAAAAGTTCAAGCAGACGCCATCGGCCCCTGAAGTCATTATTATCACCGGGGCCGGAGCCCTGGATGACCCGGCGATAGCATTCGCGAACGGTGCCCGGGATTACATTCAGAAGTCGTCATCCATAAAGGAGATTACACTCGCCCTGCTCCGTGCCCTTCGGGAAAGGGAGGAAAAGAGACCTTCGCTTCCCGACCAACCTCTCAAGGAATACCTTAATCAGATAGAGTCGCAGTACCTGCAGGGAGTGATGAACGGCACAAAAGGGGATATCAGCGCCGCGTGTGAAATCTCCGGACTTTCCCAGGCAGACCTTTATGCTCTCCTGAAGAAGCATAAAATAGAGGGACGTATCGGGGAGCGGTTCGATACGATAAAACCAAAAATCTAAAGAGCTTCCATTAACTCCTCCACACCCGATTTCAAGTCGCAACGGCGAGCGGTACACGCTGAGATGCTTGACGCGGAAGACTGACGGACACAGAATTATACTGGAAGTGGCATAGGGCGCGTGCAGTACGAAGATGCGTGTCGACGAAGAGAGTGAGCGTTACACCGCCAGACAGAAGGGGGCGACGACATGGAAGAAACCGCATTGGTGCAACGAGCATACACTGCTGTTTTAGAGCACTTTATTAAGACCGGCCGTGCGCCACATTATACGGAACTTGCTGCAACCCTCGGATTGCCACCCGAAGAGGCCAGGCAGATACAACACAAAGCAGCTGACTCCGCCATAGCCTGCTGGTTTGTTAAAGAGGGAGATTACGTCGAGTCCTGGGCGCCGTTTTCCAATGTACCGACTCATCATCTGGTGACCATAAAGGGGCAGCAAAAGTGGTACGGCCAGTGAGGGATCGAGGTGCTGGCCGTGCGCTGGCTTTTCCCTGGAACTGAGATTCGTATCGATACCCGTTGTCTGGATTGTGGAGAACCCATCCTTGTCCGCATGCGGGACGAGGATATCCTGGAAGTCAATCCTCCGACGACCGTGGGACACATGAATATCCCGTTTGCTAAAGTTTTGAAAGGTGAAATATCCTGGGGCCAGGCCTGAAGCCGTATGAATCTCTTCCGGTCGGAAGAGCATGTGAAAAATTGGCCCCTTTATGACTCCGTTTCAGCAGAGTCTATCATGTCGTTATCCAACTGGGCGCTGGCCTTCAGTGGACCCCTGCACAGGAATCGCCTGGAAGCGGACTATCTCTCCCGACAAAAGGAATATGCATCCCACCTCTTCGCAGCGTTGCAGAAGTTGGGAAAGACAGGTCCCTTCTGGACCCCGGAATAGAGCTGCATTACGGGAAAGCTTAAGGAACGTCCCCAAACAACAAACATCCCTAACATGCGTCTGTTGCTTATGTATTCAGTCATTCCTGCCGATGAAAAGAACCAGGTAGCTATTTAGAGAATAATTCGGCTGGGGCATGGCAATAATACCGGTCTCCAGCTGGAAACTGCATTGCATGTTTGCAGTGCAAGGGAGGCGGTCATGTTCAAGAAGATGCTTCTGCTCTTCGTCGCAGTGGCTGTGCTTGTCAGTTTGTCGGCTTCATTGTGCGAAGCCGTCATGTACTCCTACACCATCCCCGACGTGAGGTGGAAGACGAAAGAGCAGGCTCAGGCCGCGCTCACGTCGAAGAACGTCGAAATCATCCTCAAGTTTGTCGAAGTGGAGGCACAGGACTATTCGCAGGTCGGAAAGATAATGAAGCAAGTACCCGCGCCGGACATGTACATCTTCGCCGAAAAACAGAAGAGCATGACCATCACCCTGTCTATTGCCGCGAATGGAGCCTTCGTTCCCATGGTCATTAACCTGGCGGAAGCCGCGGCGGTCGATGCGGTGAAAAAGGCCGGCTACATTCCGAAAGTCGAGTACTACTCCGAGCAAATGCAGGCGTTGCAAGGAAGGGTCCAAACGTGCGATCCGTTACCCTATCGCAATCTCGCCAAAGGGGGAACGGTCACGCTGAAGGTTGCAACACCCGCCGGTGCAATGCCCGATCTTGTCGGGAATCGCGTCGAGGGAGCGAAACAGGTCATTGATGCACTGAACAACATCAAAAAGCTGAGCCTGAAATCATCCTTCACCAAAGGCAAGGCAACGACGGTACCGCAGGATGACCAGAAGATTTACGAACAGTCGCCTGCGCCGGGCGTGATTCTCAAGGTGGGCTCCCAGGTCAGTTTCACCGCCTACGTATACACACCTCCGCCTCCGCTTCCGCCCAGACCAACCCCCATGCTGCTCATGTCGGATATGACCGGCAAGCCGGAGAAGGATGCCGTTTCCTTTTTGATCGGCCTCGGGGTGCAGGTCAAAACCAACTATGCAAGCGCTCCGCCGCAAAGCAAAGGCCGAGTGATCGCTCAGTCTGTCAAGCCGGGGACGAAGTGGGCCGGGCCGATCCTCCTCACGGTCGGGCAGTAGAAAAGACTGCTGGAAAAACTGCGGGGGACGTCCTTAGAAAGTATACGAGTGCTGCGCGAAGATTTTCAAACGGCCACTGGTTTTTTTCTGACCGGCATCTTGCGCGACAGCGTTTCAACCTTTGCTCCGAGGCCGGCAAGTGCTCTCGTCAAGCGCATAACAGCGTTCTCCTGCACATCGTTGTCTGCCATAGCCTTGAGTGTCTCCAACAATTGAGCCGCTTCATCGAGCCCCTTTTTTGACTGAGGGACGGCTTTCCGTTCTGTTGACAGAGCGATTTGTTGAACGAGCGATTCAATTTGCAGCCTGGTCTCAATAAACTCCGCCACGTTGCTCATTGTTCACGTCCTTTTAAGAAGTTAGTTGGTGGTATGCTTAGGAACCGAGCGGCGATTCCGGTCCGTATCCGCCGATCTCTCAGGTATTCCTGGAAAAAGAGAATAAAGTAACCCCGTCTATTATTATACGCTCTCTTGAGCGAAATGTCAGGGATATAATCACACTCTGGACAAAACAAGCGCGGTTGAGGGCTCATTGGGCATCCGTCTAGTTTTTGAGTTTCCCTGGCTATCATCGGGATATGGCCCGTAAAAGCGTCGTCGATCTCAGACAACGATATTCAGGAGTTGCCGAATCTGATATACTTCAATCATCACTGAAGCGGAACGAGGGACGAGGCATGTGATCGTCCAGGAGGAAGTTCGTTGAGTCAAGAACTGACCCTGTTTATCGGAACTTTCACGACGCTTTTGGCGGTTATTAATCCGCTCGAGGCTCTCCCGGTCTTCCTCAAGCTCCTGGAGGGCCAGGGCGAGCAGGCGCACCGCTCGGTCGCCTTCCGATCCTGTCTTTACGCCGCCATCATGATGTTTTTCTTTCTGCTGTTTGGCAACCTTGTGCTGCGGGTTTTTGAGGTGCCACTTAGCATGGTCCGTATCGTCGGCGGCATTATTCTCATGCGCATCGGCTTTAATCTTTTTCTGCCGTCTTCAGGCGGGTCAAGTTACGGAGCCGATAGCCGCTCCGCTCAGAAAGCCGGAGATGTCGCCTTTGTGCCTCTCGCAATGCCGCTGATGTTCGGACCGGGCGTGCTGGCGACGGTTATCGGCATGTCTTCGACCGTGAAGCTATCCGAATCCGGAATGGTCTCTATGGGAGCCATCTGCGTGGCCATTTCGACAACAATGTTCATCACCTATCTGGCGCTGGCCTACGCGGATAAAATTGTAGGCCGAATCGGTCCTTTAGGGATAGACGCCGTGACCCGCATTGTCGGCTTTTTCGTGTCGGCCATGGGAATGGGGCTGATCTTCCACGGGCTGGTTGAGGCTGCTAAACAGTACGGAGTGATGCTGAGATGAAGACCGAGAACTCTCAGCGGGTTGGTTCATCGTCCTTTGTCAGCTGCGACGAAGCAAAGACCTATCGCTTTGTCCTACCGCGTCTGCTCTCGACGTACGGCAGGCGTGCCTGCGACTATTACGGGCGACGCTGTCGACTACTGTGAGTCTTGTGATCGTGAGCTAAGCGTTAAGGTACGCTTACTTGTTCTCTTTTTCTCTCTTTGCCTTCCGTTTCTCTTTTAACGTTTTCTGTGGCTTCTTCTTCTCGTCTTTCTTGATGCTCTTTTCCTTCACTATTTCCTCCTGACTTCTTTGATGAACGCTGACTGATATTTTAGCATAAAAACCTGTCTGGTAAACATTCATAAGTAAGTAAATAACTATAACTCTCTCACGAAGAAAGAAGGATGAAGCCAGGTGGTTGAGGCGCACACATGCCTGATGCGCCGCTACTCGCCGTGTAAATTTTGAAAAGCCCTTCAGTTTTTCAGTTTAGGGAATTTGAACGCCTGACGATGAATGTGAATTTCTAAAGACCGGACCCGAAAAACTCAGCGGTCACGATACAGGGGTAAAAAGCTGAGAGGAGAGCCGGTCGCCTGCACCTCTCGTCGCAATGGACCAGCAAAAACGAACCTGCCTGAATCCCGCATGCGTTGATGCCGTACGGGAAGAGTGCTTTTGGGCGATTATTTTTTACTTGGCGGCGCAGCCCGGTAATAGTCGTCTGCCCAGCGTTTGCGCGCATTGGCATCCCATCTATACAGGCCATTGGCCATATCAGCGAGGTTGACCGTTCCTCCCAGCATTTCCATAACCGGCGAAAGGAGCAAACATGCCATTTCCCGCTGCTGTTGTCCCACGAGGCGATCAAGCCTGATGCCGCTGATTCTTGCTCTTCTGCCGCCCGGCTCCGGCTTGGCCATCTGAGTGGCGAAGCTGGCTCCCGGACCTGTATCTGACGTGACCTGCGCCACAACACCTGCCACTGCTGCGACAGCATAAGAATTTCCCGCATCGAGATCGTAACCCGCGTTTTTCAAGAGATCTACCAGGCGCTGATACTCGGGAGAGAGCATGACCCTCGACGGGTCTCCACAGCCGCTTATCCGGTTCCGCTCCGTCGGGACGGTTTCAAGTCCTTTCCACCATTCCCGCAGAACGGCTGCAGAAATGTCCCCCTCCACAAACAGGTTCCTCGGCGATGACGTCATATTCTCTCCTTTCTGACCAGTTTCAGGTGCTATTAACCTGCCGGGCAGATTCTCCCGGCTAGCATTCAAGCCCTAGCAAATTTCGGGGCATCAGGCGAGTAGGCCTTAGTATACCATGTTTCTTTGCGCATAGATACCGATACTTTCGGTATTGGCTCACTGACATCCTTACGTAGTTTAACTGCCAGTTGGGTGCAGCCCTGCTGTCGCCTGCTTGCTTTGATATTTTATTGACTGACGAATTGTCGTCGTAATAATTTAAGAATGAGGAACAGCAGGCCATTCGAGTCAACGTACATCTTCCAGGAGGACGTTATGCCATTAATTGAAGTTGAGCCGGGCGTTAAGCTGTACTATGAGGACTTCGGAAGCGGAAAGCCTTTCGTCTTTGTGCACGGCGGCGCCCAGAGCCACCAAATGTGGGAGCAACAGGTCTACGAGTTGGCCGATAACTACCGCACGGTCACGTACGATCTGCGCGGTCATGGCGATAGCGATAAGCCTGCCGCCGGTCACAGTGTCGAGCGGTTTACGGACGATCTCGAGGCGCTCATTTCAGGTCTGAAACTTGTGGACATCGCGATCGTCTGCCACGGCATCGGTGGCTATATGGGAGTCTTCTTTGCCGTGCGCCGCCCTGACCTCGTGAGTAAACTGGTACTGATCGGCACGGGAGCCCGCTTCAAAGGGGAGGACCAGGAACGGGGAGGGTTTTCAACGGCTGTCTGGGACAATCATAAGAGCGAGATGGCTCTAAACAAGGCGGAAGCGACATGGAACCTGATCGAAAGGACATTCTTTCACTCGGATCCAGGACTTGCGACAAAGCAGGCCATACTCCAAACGATGCTGAAGTGGCCGATATACGCCTGGAAACTTCTCTCGCGCAGTCTCGAAAAGGTCGATCTGGCATCGGTCTTGAGCACTATCACCGTGCCGACCCTTGTGCTTCACGGCGAGCACGACCGGAAACAACGCTACAGCGGAGTGGAGCATCTCGTGAAGAGTATCCCCGGTGCGCGCCTCATCACGTTCACCGAGAGCGCTCACATGCCTCAGCTTGAAGAACCTGCCAAATTCAACCACGTACTGATAGATTTTGTCGAAGGCCGGTTACAGTGAGAGGTGAGTTGAAGAGGTCTTATTGTTTCAATTGACGGTCTGAGGCATTTCGGCTCGGTGACTGATCTGGCGCACCGTCGGTATGATTGATCAGCTATGCCGGCTAATTACCGCTCTATGACCTGACCACACGTTGGCATATCTATTGCAGGCTCAAATCACATGTCGCGTTCCAGTGTGAATCCTGTGCATCAGCTCCGGGCAGAAACATGAATCGCCACGTAAGACCCACTGCCAATCCGTTCGTCCTCCTGAGGGAGGAGTTCGACGACTGGGCGATTCTCTTCGATCCCCAGACCGGGTTACGGCTTTGGACTCAACCCGACCGGCGTTTATGTATGGAAAATGCTCGACGGGTCGCGCTCGATCGACGACCTATGTAACATGCTTCGTGAAATCGCCAAGTACTTGCCTGCCGATGTCGGCGATCATGTGAGTTCGTTTGTTGATGCGCTGGCCGCAGAGGGACTCGTGTCGTTCGATCTCGAAAGGCCGGTGAATCAGGAGACTGCGGATGGAGCCGAAACAGGGTTACGCGCGCCCTCTGGTTGCAATCATGACGAGTGCGAACCGGTCAAATTCACGTACGAACTTCCACAGTTAGTCTACCTCAGTCAGCAGCGGGCAGCGCACGGAACTTGCTCGGGCGGATCACACGATACCCAAGGGTGCAATGCCAATGGTCTTGCTCCGGGCATTGCCGACTGCTACAGCACAGGTGCCGGTGTAGCCGGCTCGTGCTTTTTCGGGACCGGAGCCAATATCGGTCAGCATTGCACAGCCGGATGGTCCTGCTACGATTGCAACACAGGTGCCGGAGCCAGCTGTAAGTCTGGAAATGCATGCGTATGACAAATATTTCGAATGCCCCTTCGCCGAGGGAACTGCCTTCTTACTTTGACCAATACTTGGAGTTATTTGATAAATTCGTAGAGACATTTCGTGCCGCTTAGAGGCGGGTGAAGGAATGTTCTGACGAGTCAGCACGCTTAGATAACCATCTTCTGCTCTCCATACGCGACTGTCCAAGATAGCGCCCCATAACATGACGTTTAAAATCTGAAGAGCACGCCGCTATTTCCGCCCAGGGAAAAGATAGGTTCCCCCTATTTTTTTGAGCCGACGCGGCCGATAATGCACCGAGGCAAACCTTGCCGCCCCAGCCAATAAAAAAGGAGAGACAAATGATCAAGATAATGCGTGCATGCCTGTGTGGATTGTGCATGATCCTGCTCGCGGGTTCATATGTCAAGGCAGACCAGGAACTCGAGTTGGTCAAACAGGCGATTGCCGCTAAAGGCGCGAAATGGCATGCGGACGAGACAACTATATGGAAGCTCTCTCACGAAGAAAGAAGGATGAAGCTGGGTCTGGTCAAGGCCCACATGCCTGATGCGCCGCTGCTCACCGCACCGGCGCCGTCCAGCGTTGCGGCCCTTCCCGCCACTCTCGACTGGAGGAATAACAACGGGAACTGGGTCACGAAGGTGCGGAACCAGGGTAGTTGTGGTAGTTGCTGGGCATTCGCAGCTACGGCCAACCTCGAGTCGGTAGCTCTGATAAAGGCAGGTGTACCTCTCGCACGGGAGCCGACTTTAATCTTTCCGAACAAATGCTGGTTTCCTGCGGCGGTGCCGGAAGCTGTTCCGGTGGTTCGCCCGGGCTCGGCCTCCAATTATATAAAGAGCACGGGCTTGCCCCCTGAATCATGTGACCCCTACACCGCGACGAACGGCACGTGCCCTGCCACATGCACGCAGCCCTATTACAAGATCGCCTCGTGGTCGTATGTAGCAACGAGCAACCCTACGGTTGATGCGATCAAGAACGCCTTGAGCACCTATGGGCCGGTGAACACGACCATGGAGGTCTATTCAGACTTCTTCGCCTACAGGTCGGGCGTTTACTCCTATACCACGGGTACCTACCAGGGTGCGCATGCAATTCTGATTGTCGGTTACGATGATAGCACTCAGAGTTTTATCTGTAAGAACAGCTGGGATGTTACTTGGGGGGACCAAGGCTTTTTCCATGTTGCCTACTCCGAACTGAACTCCGTTACCCAGTTTGGATATTACACCATCGCATACCAGATGAATCCTGCGCCGCCTCCGCCTACCTGCACTTACGCAGTATCGCAGCCGACGAATCCGTATACCTATACAGGCGGCAAAGGCAGCTCTTCCGTCACGGCCGGCAGCGGCTGTGCCTGGACGGCTTCCAGTTCTGCCGCGTGGATCACGATTACGGCGGGTAAGTCGGGCACCGGCAATGGCACTGTCTCCTACACCGTAGCCGCTAACACGACTACCGCGTCGCGCACAGCCAACCTCAACATCGCCGGAAAAACGTTTACAATCAGCCAGTCGGGCGCGCCCGGTTACATCATCAGCGCCAGCGCCGGGGCCAATGGAACAATCTCTCCCAGTGGTTCTGTAAACGTGACGGCCGGCACGAGCCAGACTTTCAAAATTGCACCGACTACCGGTTATAAAATAGCGACTGTGCTCGTGGACAGCCTTTCAGTTGGGGCGGTGAGCAGTTACACCTTCCCCGGTGTGGCGGCGAATCACACCATCAGCGCAAGCTTCGCTCCTGTGACGTACACGCTGACCATCTCCAAGAGCGGCCTGGGAGGCGGCACTGTGACAAGCAACCCGACAGGCACAACCCTTAACGCCGGCACGTCCGTGACCTTGACTGCCACGCCTGACGCAACTTCTACTTTTGGCGGCTGGTCGGGCGCATGTTCCGGAAAATTGAGCACCTGCACGGTGACAATGAGCCGCAATCTTTCGGTGACAGCCACCTTCAATAAGCGAGCGAAGTAAACGATGTAATACCCACCTTCCGCGAAGGAAGATAGAGGCGCCCGACCGCATCTGCTGTTCGGGCGCCTTTTCTAGAAGCTGGATAGGAGTGGGGAGACTGCTACGCTGGATTAGTTGAGATTACTTCCTGACGAACCTTAGTCACAAACTCAGCCGGCGAAGAAACAAACCTCACGACGCATCTCATCCTCTGATTATAGACTATGATGATCTTCCCGAAATTCAGCATTGAACCGAGAGAGGGCTGATAGAAATCTATGGCAGTGATCTTACTGAATGGAATATCGTACGACTTGGGCAACGGAAATCCACCATGTATGATTACTCTCCTGGACGTTAAGGCCAGATCGGATCTATTGAAACTCACATAGGCGAAGCCAAACCAGATCAGACCAAAAACCATCAGCGCCAGTGCGTGCATGCCCTGTGCGCGGATAGCAAGCCCGCCAATGATTATTACAATCAGCGGACCGAGAAAAAGAGCCCAATGGCATCTCGTATGATAGATGATTGTTTCAGCCCCGGTCGATTTGCTGTTGTTTGAATTCATATCTTCAGTGTATCACCATAAGCAAATGGGCCTGCCGGAATTATGCTCAGCAGGCCCATTCCATGATCTCGCACTATACGTTTAGCCCTTGCCCATCATAAGATTCGGAAGCCATAATGCAATCTGCGGAAATACAAAGAGTATGATCAGGGCCAGGATAAGTGCCGAAAGGAAAGGCACGACTCCCTTGTAGATCGTCTTGAAAGGAATTCCTGTGATATTCCCTAAAATAAAAACATAAATCGCCACCGGGGGGATGAGGCCGCCTATCATCAGCGTCACGCAGATCAGGATGCCGAACCAGATGGGGTCATACCCGAGTTGCATTGCCGTCGGGAAGAAGATGGGCGTGGCGAGTACCATGAACGCCAGGTCATCCATGATGGAGCCGCCTATCAGGTAGATCGCAATAATCAGCATCATGACAATGAAGCCCGGCACAGGAAGCGCCCCGGCCCATTTTGCGGCAATCATCGGTATCTCGGTTATGGCAAGGAAATGGCCGAAAATAGCAGATCCGGCGATAAGCATAAGCGTCATGATAGACGTCTTCAACGCGCCCTTAAAAGATCTTGTGATCATACCCCAGTTAACTTCTCCCCGGACAAGAGCAAGGAAAAAAATGGCAACGGTGCCTATGGTGCCTGACTCTGTGGGGCTGAAGAACCCGGTTATCATTCCCCCGATGACGATTCCGAAAATGATGGCAACAACAAATGCTTCGGGGATTACCGCGAATCGGTCTTTCCAGCCTGCTTTTTCCGCCCTGGGGGCTATCTCAGGCCTCAGGGTTACCCAGCCCGCAATAACTGCCATAAAGAAAAAAGCAATCATGAGCGCGGGCACAATACCGGCGAGGAATAATCTGCCGATAGACTGCTCGACCTGAAGCCCATAGATGATAAGCACGGTGCAGGGAGGCAGGATCATGCCCATGGTGCTGACGGAGGCTATCGTACCTGCAGAAAGTTCCTTGCTGTACCCGTAACGATCCATCTCGGGCATCGCGAGCGTTGAAAAGGTCCCCACGGTGGCGAGGCTTGAGCCGCACATGGCCTTGAAGAGGGTCGCCCCTACGACGGTTGTCATTGCCAGGCCGCCCGGGATGTGACCGAACCACCGGTGCGCCCCCATGTAGAGCCGTTTCGCGATATTCGAATTTGCGGCAAACTCTCCCATCACCATAAAGAGCGGAATCACGGTGTAACTGTAGGTTGTGAAATTATCAAAAAAATCCTTGATGACCAGGCTGGAGGCCGCTGAAAACGTCATAAGAAACGTGAATCCGAGAAATCCAACCAGTATCATGCAATAGGCCATTTCGAGACCTGTCAGGAAGAGCGTCAGCAGCAATATGATTCCGTATATTCCCGCAGAGACATCACTCATTGTCTGTTCCCCTTATTTTTGTTACGAGGTCACAAAATATTGTAAAACTCTGTAAGATAAAGCTGAAGCAGAGAGCGAAGCTGAATGGGTAGTACGGCACTTTAAAGCTGGCCGTACGTTCACCTGAATGCCTCACGTCAATACCATACAGGTAGAAATTATAGGCAATAAACAGAAAGAGGAGAATTCCTACGATCCTGGTGATTATGTTTACGATGCGTTTCGCATCCGGGGTCAGCTTATCCGTTGCAATGTCTACAATTATCTGGGCGCCCAGCAGGGTACCAAAAGGAATCGAGAATCCGAATACGATAGAGCCTCCGTACTGTATCAATTCCATGGATCCCGTAATAGGATGGTGGAAATTTCTCAAGATGACATCACAGAAGGTCAACGCGATCATAAACGCCAGTACAACACCGGCAACGACGTATAATCCCTTGTCAACAGCAAAGATCCCTGCCATGAAACGCTTCATAGCTGCCTCCACCTTTGGAAAGAACGAAATTAGAATCTCTTGACCTATAGCGTTACGTGATGCAATGGGGGCTGCACACCACAGCCCCCATAATGAGCACCAGTACTGTTACGGGTTTTTCTTCAAGAATTCTTCGGCGAATTTCAATGCTTCGTCGCCGGGGAGTCCCTTGCCCTTCGCCATCTTCACATAATCATCCAGAATGGGCTTCATCTGTTTCGCGGTGAACGCCTCATCTTCCTTGGAGACCTTGAGGAAGTTCACGCCTTTTCCTTTCGAAAACTGCACGGCTTTCTCATCGAGTTCAACCCACAGCTTGCCTGCCTTTTCGATGTATTCTTCATTGAGCTTATCTATCGCCTTTTGGTCCGCAGGTGATATTGAATTCCATTTGGCTTTATTCATGATCGCATACATGGACGTCAGATACGACATGGGATAGTCTTCAAGTACGGTCTTGACAACCTCGCCGATTTTGAATCCCTGTAAGTGCTTCCAACGGGAAAAGGCATCCATCGACGACACCTCGTGAAAGCGCATCATAGGTCTCCGTGACCGGCATGGTGACAGGGGAGGCGCCGAGATTTTTTACGATGTCCGCATTTTCTGCGTTAGCCTTGATCCTGAGTCCTTTCAGGTCGGCAACTGATTTCGTCGGGTTCTTCGTGAATATGAAACCCGGCGCTGCACCGTGGAGAAACAAGAACGTGCACGTCATCGAATTCTTTCGGTTTGAACTTCTGATAGTAGGCATTGGCCAGTTTGGTGCCCTGGTAGCCGCTCTTATATCCCAACGGCTGCTGCAGCACTTCGGAAAGCGGCAGCCTGCCCGGTGAATAGGCCAACAGATTCGTGCCGACATCCACCACGCCCTTCACGGTGTTGTCGTACACCTGCATAGGCGGGGAAAGCGTGTTGGCTGCGAATACAGTCACGGTTATCCTCCCGTTGGTTGCCTTCTCAACATCCTTCCCCCAGCTGTCGAACAGCTTAGTAAATGGATGCTGCGGCGGCCACATAACGGACAGCCTGAGCTTCATGGCCTTTTCCTGCGCCTGAGCGGCCAGCGGAACCAACGCAACGCCGAGGAAGCCGATCACCAGCAACAGACAGAACAACTTCTTCTTCATGATGTTACCTCCTGTTTGAGATAATAAATCGATAGATCATCGACTTTCTTCCTTAGTATATTACCACTCTTACTCGAAATCGTGTACATTTTTCCGAACGAAGAGCGTCTTTCAAAAATCTCCTTCATGCCGCTGAACTCTGTTTTTTTCGAAACGTGAGTTCCATTTGCATCAGTATCTTGCCGAATTGCGCGGCATGTTTTCTCATTGCGGCTTCGGCCGCAGAGGCGTTGCCGGCCAGCACCGCCTTTATGATAGGTCTGTGCATTCCGGCGGGATGTAGGAAAGGAGGCTGGTCCGGATGCACTGCTTCAATGATTCTCCGAGTCATTTGCATTACAGACCTGACCAGTCCTTCGAGAAAGCGGTTACCGGACATCTCGGCCAGCATGAAGTGAACCGCTGTCTTTCTGTCCAGATCCTCAGGGAGCAAGAGAGACGGTTGCTCCTCAACTTTAAGGCATGACTGTAACCGCTCAGCATATTCGGCTGTAATGTTCCGCGCGGCAAGCTTGGCTACCTCGGGCTCGACGAGAAGTCTCACCTGGTATACTTCAGGGATTGAGATTTTGTCGGCCAAGAAAAGATCAAGGAAGGCGTTGCTCAGCTGTTGAAAGGTCAAATCCGTTACGAACGTGCCGCCGGAGACTCCCTGGCGCGTGGTGATGAAGCCTGAAGTTTCCAGCACGCGAATGGCCTCCCTGATTGCAACACGGCTGACCTCAAACTGTTCCGCCAGTTCCCGCTCGGGCGGCAGCCTGTCCCCTGACTTGAAACGCCGGAGGAGAATCGAGCGCTTCAGCTGGTCAGTGACTGCTGCGGAGATGCGGGATTGTTTTATTGGTTTGAATGTCTGCATTTGCGGTTAACTTAGTCTATCTGAAGCGGAATAGTTTGGCAAGAAGTTTCTAAAAAGATTTGATTGACAAATATAATATACCCATGTAAATATTAGACCATTTGAAACAGATGCTGTACTGATGGTCTTTGAAACATCTTTAGGGGGTCCCTATGAATGTCGCGCAAAATCTGGAACGATCAGCTTTTTTCTTTCCCACTCGCCCTGCGATCCGCCAGGGAGACCTTGAGCTTACGTACGCTGAGCTGAACGACAAGGCGAACCGGATAGCAACGGGCTTGATGACTCTGGGCATAAAGCCCGGCGAACATGTTGGTCTCTGCTCGTTAAACTCGGCAGATTGGGTTGCATTCTACTTCGGCGCCCTTAAAGCAGGGGCTGTAGCGGTCACGCTTTCCGGTCTTCTTACAGGTGATGAGTTGAAGCTTCTGGTTTCGCACGCCAGGCCTCGGATTATGTTCACCTCTGAAAATAAGCTTGGGGAGATGGAGCGACTGAAAGGGCAGGCCGGGCTTGAGAAAATAATCTGTCCCGGCGGCGACATGGACCTTGAGCACCTTATCTCGCTTGGCTCAGGAGCATTCGAAATAATCGACCGGGATCGTGCTGATACAGGTGCCATACTCTTCACCGGAGGCACGACAGGGGTCCCCAAGGGTGCGATGCTGACCCATGAAGGCATGAATTTTTCAAGTTGGAGCATAGCGTACTACGAACACTCAACCGAGCATGATGTCGGCCTCTGCTTTCTTCCATTCAATCACGTGTTCGGTCAGATGCATATTTTGAACGGGACGATTCTCAGTGCAGGGTGCCTCGAGCTGTTGCCTGCTTTCGACATGGAGAAGGCGTTGGATCTGATCGAGAATGGGCGGGTAACCAAGTTCTTCGCGGTGCCCACGGTTTATATCCGATTTCTTTCCCTCCCTGACCTCGAAAAAAGGATAGGTAAGCTGCGCTACTGTTTCTCGGCCGCGGCCTCGATGGCGACGGAGATCGTAAGGCAGTGGAAGGAACGTACGGGTATCACCATAGCCGAATCATTTGGCCAGACAGAATGCATGCCGATTACGTTCAACCATTATCATCCGGAGAAGCACGTTGTGGGCTCCGTGGGTCAGCCGGTGCATGGCATGGAGGTTCAGATCAGGGACCAGTCGGGAAATCCGGTGAAACAGGGCCAGGAAGGGGAGATCTGTATGCGGGGACGCAACGTGATGAAAGCATATCTGAATAATCCCGAAGGTACTCGGGATGCCTTCTGGGGTGAATGGCTCCGTTCCGGGGATATAGGTGTATTCGACCGCGACGGCTATGTTTACATTGTGGACCGTCTTAAAGATCTGATTATTACAGGCGGTGAAAATGTTTATCCCAGGGAGGTGGAAGAACAACTCTATACATCGCCCGACGTGGAGGAGTGCGCTGTGATCGGACTTCCCGATAAGGAGTGGGGAGAGAGAGTGGCCGCTTTCATCGTCCCCAAAGCCGGGCGGACCGTGGCGCCCGAGACGTTCAAATCATTTCTGAAAGGCAAGCTCTCCTCTTTTAAGGTGCCCAAGGAATATATGATCGTGAAGGATTTGCCCAAGAGTCCTCAAGGCAAGATTCTCAAACGCGAGTTGAGGAAGGGGTTGAGCCAGAAGTAATCAGCCGGAACTTCACGATGACTTTGCGTGCCAATCATCGACGACCGTCGTTGTCTCTAACGTCGTTGTCTCCAACTTGACAAAATGTTCTTGCAGACAAATAGTTCTCATAGCTCGGAGGGCACGAGATCGTCGCGAACGCTCGTCCACTTCAAGCTATGCGGGGGTTATCAACTATTCGTGCCCTGTCACAAATGCAAAAAGAGCGACATTGATGAGGTCATTGTTTCAAAATGCGAGTACGCATTGACGCTTCATAGTGAATAATTAGAAATCACCATCACAGGAGCGTGCGACAAATGCTGTTGTACAGGATTGCAGAGTGTGGCAGACTTTGTTAGCTCCACTAAAATAGAGAGGAGACCCGCATGACTGGAAAAGGCACTATATTGCTCGCAGTTTGCTTGCTTGCGTTTGCCGGATGTGCCACCCCACCGCCGGTTAAGCAAGCCCTTGTCGATATGGATAAGGGCTACGCCGAAAATGCAAAAATGATGCAGCAGTACCGCACCCTTGTAGAAAACGTCAACGAGAGGTTTCATTACTGGTACCGATACACGACACAGCGTTTGCTCCTGGACCTTACCTTGAGATCAATGACACAGGATTACTGGGGCAATGACCCGGTGAAGGTTGACGACATCGCAACCCTCTTGGGCAACAACCTCCTGGGCCTCGTTAATGAGCTGAGACTTGCCGGGCTTTCGGCCGCGAAAGGTTCCAACGGTACCGTAACGTTCGCGGCGGGCAAACAGGGCAACACCGCCGATAAGGTTGCGGAGCGCCTTCCTGAGATCGTGAACAGAGTAGTCGAGAAGGTAGATAAGGATTACGCGAAGGTAGTCAACTTAGACACGAGCCAATTTGATGCTTATCAGAAGAACGTTTCAGCGCTCAGACAGGTCAATGGGGCGATACGACGTTACCTTGAGATCGACGTTACTGTGTCGCCTCAGGATGTCTCAGAGATTGCAGATTCTATCAGACAACTTCGCTATTAGGAGGTTTATATGAACTCACCATATTGCAGCGGCACTGTTCCGCGGAGATTTTACATACTGTTTGTTCTGTTGCTGTTCAGCGGTTTCGGCTGTTCCTCCATCAACAGTCAGTCGGTGCGCACTCTGATCGACATTCAAACCCGCGAGATCGACGAGGCTTCCAAGAACGCGGCGGCGTTCACCAAGCCCACGGACCAGGCCATTAAGAGCTGGACGGACAGCGTGAGCGCGCTGAACCTTGCTCTTGAAAACCAGAGAAAAACCGAAAGCGTGAACTCGCTCATCTTTTCCGCGAATCGTACCCTTGCGACCGAAGCAGGCGTTAACGCCCATGCTGCCCTGTATATGATCGGTCAGATTTACCTCAAAGAACGGACGGGCCTGGAGCAGGTTGTTATGGATCAGTTTAATGAAGATTATGACGCACTGACAAAACTGGCCAAACAGATTGGAGACTCATGGAAGGCACTTCAAAAAACGCAAAAGGCAGTGAATGACTTCTCACAGAGGTCCTCGCTGGCAACGGTGGATGCGAATGTCGTACGCGAGCTCATTGTTGATTTTAAAGTGGACACGGCGGCAACCGACCAGGTACTGGCGCGGTCCAGCCAGGTGAATGATGCGCTGAAGAAGGCCTCCGGTTTCGGATTGACCCAGGGGGCGGAATTAGGACGGACTCAAAGTTTAATCGAAGACGAGATGAACCTGCTGCAGCAGATCAAAGCGAAGAGCCCACAATCCGGCGGACAGAAACCCTGACATAAAGGAGACGGAAGATGAACATCGAACTGAGCTTTAAAGGTGTGAGCGAGTTCATGAAACAGAATGCTGATCTTATCAATCAAATCAAGGATGGCGGATCAACGCTGACGTCTCTTGCGGATCGGGTGGAAGCGAGTCGAAAAGAGGCTGAACAACTCGCAGCGAACATACAACAGGTTCCTTTTCAGGTTGCCAAGGATCCGGACACCAAGAATAAGCAGGCTCAACTCGTGGCCGCCATCGAGAATACGAAGGCGAAAATTGAGACCTACAAAGATGATCCAACCATGCTGGGGCTCTACCAGACCGAACTCAGCACGCTCTATCAGCAGCTTGGGAATACGTATGTCGCGGATGGGGTCAGCAAGATAATCGTTTTCACCCAGCCTGAAATAGATGAGATACACAACCTGCTGGCTCAAGCCACGCTCGATGCGGCCGCTCGTCAGAACCAGGCTACTGTGCTCCAGGCGGCGGTGCAGATCGGTAAACTGGCCTTGAAGGTTCTGGTGAAGCTGGCCGCTTGACCGTACCAAGAGAATTAGTTCGGGGATGTTGTTGATTGACTGGATCAAGCGTTTGATAGTTCGGTGGTTGGCCCTCTGTTACAGCCCGCGGAAAGTCGCCATCACAGGCGCATGGTCGCTCGTACCAACCTCGGTCAGAACGTTGCAGGAAATTATCTTATCGAAAAGGGATTGGCTGGCAAGTACGTAATCGAGCCGCCAACCAATGTTGCGTTGCCTCATGTTTCGCCATGGGGCCCACCACGTGAAGAGTTGATCGTTGAGAGGATCAAGCGCCCTGCCGGTATCCACAAGCCCTTGCGAGATAATCCGTTCCAGCAGGGCCCTTTCCTCCGGCAGCTGGCCGATAGCCCTCGGTTTCCGTTCCTTAGGGTGGACATCGATGTCTGCCCTGGCAACATTCAGGTCGCCACACAGAACGAGCATCGAATCGCTCCCGCGAAAGTCCGCTGCCCATTGTTCAAGTGACTCGAGAAAGTTCATCTTTGCAGGAAAATCTTTACCACCGTTAGGGACGTAGACCGAGGCAATGGTCATATTTCCGAGCTTCAGGGTTACCATCCGGTTTTCAACATCAAATGCGGGATGCGCGTAAACGGGTTCAGTTGGACAGATCTCTTTCCTGACGTGCAGACCGACGCCCGAGTATCCCTTTCCGCCATGCCAGTGGCACCAGTAGTCATCGAGCTCGCCCGCCATGGTGGGTACCTGGCCCGGCAACGCTTTGATCTCCTGAAGACAAAGGAAATCAGGACGGTCGCGGGCTATCCATTCGCAAAGCTGCGCGTAGCGGGCGCGTATACCGTTGACGTTCCATGTAGCGATCTTCATCATAGGTAGTCTAAGTCTGGAATGGAAATTACGTCAACCTCACGATACGCTTTCCGAAGTCGTAACCCGGCTCGAAGAGAGTTATTAATGAGACCACAATTATTTACACTCCGTCATTCCGGCGAAAGCCGGAATCCAGCTTGCTTTCTGGATGCCGGATCAAGTCCGGCATGACGAATCTAATGACTATTATGGACCGACTAATAAGGCAGTTGCTCTATCCTTTTGATCCTTTCCTGGGTGCCCGGATGGTCTGAGAGAAAACCACCACTATTCCCTGAGGCCCGCAGGAGCCATGTCAGGGTGTCGGCCATAACCTGTTTGCCGTTGTAACCCGTGCGGTTCAGTATATCGACCGCGTGCTCGTCTGCCTGGTATTCCTCCTGGCGACTGAATGGTTGCATAACGGCCCACTTTGCCACTGTCGGCGTTATAAAGCCGGAGCCGGGTACTATCTGACCAAGTATCAGCGCGCCGATGCTGAGCCCTGTCCCCAGTACCTTCGTTTTCGCAACGTGACCCAGGTCTTCATGGGCTACTTCGTGTGCCAGCACGCCACGCAACTGTTCGTCACTTGCCTTTTCAAGGAGACCCGCTGTTACATAGAACTGGCCCTTGCCTGCGTTGGCGGCATTGATAGTCTGGTCGTCAAGAACCGCCACCTTTACCTCCTTCAACGGTAGCGGGTTATTCATATTTCTTATGAGAGGAATCATTATTGTTTGAAGACGTTGGACCTGAGCTGCATCGAGATGGCGTGCACTCATCTTCTCTTGCTTTGCCGTCGTTACTGGTCCCGATGACGACGGAGCAGCGCTGTGATTGCACGCTAACAAGAGAAGCGTAATGGAGACACCGAGCTGCAGCCTGAGGTATTGCGCAAGGCGCACTTTCGTGAAGAATGGATGCGCGTTTAAACGTGCTGGTGTTAATCCGGTCTCTGCCGGTGCCCTTTTTCTCAACGTCTCATTATCCCTTTCTATGTCGCCAGTTCTCATATCACGAATGTAAGATGGCTTGTATACGTGTGTCAACCATGAATGCGCCCGCTCATTACTTGTCTTTGCCGCTTGCGAAGTTCATGATCTCCCTGCGCTGCCGGCCTCAAGCCCGTATGTCCTCTGTCGGATAAATATCTCTTCTTCACCATTCTGTCGGAGATCAGCACGCGTGTCAAACGAAAAGTAAAAGGAAGAGAAGAGACAAGCAACGTAGTTCCCGACCCTGACGCATGTTCGCCTCTGTAAAGTGTATGGATAGCCCTTCTGCTTCTGTATGTGTAATCCACTACGGCAGTGAGTCAATGTCAGTGATCACCGCTTGCGTAGCGTGCATCACAGGCCCCTTGCAGTAACACTGGATGAGCTCCATCTGTTCGCATTTCTTGAGGGTTCGTGACGACCCCGATCATCGTTTCATCGTTGTGCGGGAGCGAGGAACTTCTCCGCATCACGTTGATCAGAAGGCACAGCCCTTGCAGCTTTTCTACCCATGTTCTTAACGTTTTGTTATTCACGTTCCACGCCCCCGGTTTTTTCAGGGATTTGCAGACAATGATCAACTGCTCCGAGTGAAAGCGCAGGATGAAACCGCTCACTCCTTCCCGCAAGGTGAGCGAATTTGGCCCAGGGCTACACGCGAATAAGGCCGATACCTGCGCACCAGGACGTGGAGAAGGTCATTACGTCTTCCCGGTGAAACAGGTGGAGCATAGGTAATGGCTTCAGGTTTGGCATAACCACAACTTAGATAAGGAGGGGCATATGAAAGGTTTTGCATTTTCTGTTCTTGCGATTGCTGTTCTACTGGCTGTTGGTATGACGAATATCTCTGCACAGACCGGCCCAACGCTCGCGGGTTGTCCTGTTCTGCCGGCCGACAATGTCTGGAATACGCCCATCGACAATTTACCCGTAGATTTGAATTCGTCTGCGTACATCAGCACCATCGGCGCCAGCCTGAATCTGCATCCTGATTTCGGAGCGGGACTCTGGGATGGCGGCCCTATTGGCATCCCGTATAACATCGTTCCTGGAAGTCAGCCGAAAGTCAGGATGGGCTTCGACTATGCTGACGAATGCGACCCTGGCCCATACCCGATACCGCCGAACCCTGCTATAGAGGGCGGACCATCCTCTTCCGGCGACCGCCATATCCTCGTGCTGGATCGGGATAATTGCATACTCTACGAGACGTGGTCCACCTATCCTCAGCCGGATGGAAGCTGGCATGCGGGCTCAGGCGCCATCTTCGATCTTCGATCGAACGGGCTGCGGCCCAGCGGCTGGACTTCGTCTGATGCAGCCGGGCTTCCCGTTCTGCCGGGACTCGTCCGCTACGACGAGGTTGCTTCGGGCGAGATCAAGCACGCGCTGCGTTTCACTGTGCCTCAGACGCGGCGGGCATTCATCTGGCCGGCCCGTCACTACGCATCGAGCCTGACGGGGAGTAATTATCCGCCCATGGGGCAGCGCTTCAGGCTGAAGGCTTCTTTTGACATCACGACGTTTTCGCCTGAAATGCAGGTGATCCTACGCGCCATGAAGAAATACGGGATCATTCTGGCTGACAACGGTTCTGCATGGTATATCTCGGGCGCACCCGACGACCGATGGAATAATGATATGCTGGTAGGTGGTTTCCGGCTGGTAAGGGGATCTGATTTTGAGGCCGTCGACGAGTCGAGTCTGATGGTTGATCCCAATTCAGGTCAGGCACGGCAAACGGGACAGGATTCACAGCCGCCCACCGCACCTGCAGGGCTTTCCGCGACTGTCCGTTCTTCAACGCAGATAGACTTGCGCTGGAGCCCGTCTACGGATAATGTCGGTGTGACCGGATATCTTATCTTCCGTGACGGTACCCAAATCGCGAGCGCTACAACCACCTCGTATCAGAATACCGGTCTGAAACCTGCGACAACGTATCGGTATCTTGTGGTCGCATTTGATAATGCGGGTAACCGTTCACCGGCTTCCAATGAAGTTACTGCAACGACGCAATCGGCGCCGGACACCACAGCTCCAAGTGCACCCACAGGCCTTGTCGCCACCGTTCAGTCATCGTACCAGATCAGTCTTTCCTGGAAGGCGTCTACCGATAACGTGGGCGTCGCCGGCTATCGTATCTACAGAAATAACGTACAGATCGGAAGCAGCACCGCGGCTTCTTATCTTGACTCCGGACTGGCTCCCTCAACCTCCTACACCTACAATGTTGCGGCATTCGATCCGGCGGGAAACACGTCAAATAAGTCGACATCGGTAACGAAAAGTACCTGGCCGCAGCCGAGCTCAAAGTTCAAAATGGGTGATCGGGTCGAGATGATAAGGAAGGCAAATGTGCGCTCCGACGCAACGGGAACAGGAACGGTGACAGGCGCACAGCTTAAGGGCGCCGCCGGTGCCGTTGTTGACGGCCCCAAATACTATAGCTCCGCCTGGTGGTGGAAAATCAATTTTGACGCCGGGCCCGATGGCTGGGTGAATGAAGCAAACCTGACGACTTTCTAGCTCCTCAGTTCAGCGACGCCTGCTGGCGTGCGGGGATTGGGCTTGGCCGGGCTTGACGCGAATCCTTCCATTGGATAAGCGGCGAGCCCGGCGTCCTTTTTTGGGATCGCAGTACAGGTCGCAAAGAATAGTTTGCATATTACCGTTTTGCCCCTCTTTGGTCTTTGGCCTTTTCCTCCGATAATAAGGTCGAGCGTCATTCGAAGAGGACACAGGAGCGGGCTATGCATCTTATCTATTCAGATCTGGAAGAAGACTACAGCAGGGAGATTCAGGCGCCCTATACGGATAGCCTTACGGGCCTTCTGAACCATGGCTTTTTCCTGGAACTGCTGGAGCGAGAAATGCGTCGCTTCAGGAGGAAGTCGGTTCCGTTTTCTCTTGTGATGATCGATATCGACGAATTCGACCGCTACAACCGGCAACGCGGCACCATGATCGGGGATCGTGCACTCAAGGAAGTTGCGAAAGTGATTCAGCAAGGTATCCGTGACACGGATCTTGCGACCCGCTATCTCGGCGATACATTCGTGCTTCTCCTGTCGAATACGGATGTTCGACAGGCGGAGGTGATTGCTAACAGGATCAAAGCAGCCGTTTCGGAACGTTTCCGGCGGGAGTTGACCGTTTGCATCGGATGCAGCTCCTCAAGGGATGCTCACGATCGAGAGACGTTGATGAGGATAACGAAGGAAGCCCTGCTGTCGGCAAAAACCAAAGGCAGGGACAGTATCCACATTGCCGAAACCGAAAGCCGGGCTGTCCATGAGGAAGCCGAGCGCATGCAGCTCCTCGTAGTAGAGGGCAATCCCGGGGATGCTGCGGTGTTGGAGTCCATGCTTTCGCCCTTGAACTGCGATGTGATAAAGGCCGCAGACGCAGAAGCGGCGCTTCGCGTGGTAGCGCACTCTGATGTGGATCTCATACTGCTCGACCTCATGATGTCTGACACGCAAGGCTTAGAGGCCTGTCGACGCCTGAAGGCGGACGATGCCACACGCAAGATCCCGGTGGTCATGATTACCGCCCGCGGCGACAGTGATTCGAAAGTCCGTGCCATTGACGCAGGTGCTGACGACGTTATCACCAAGCCTCCGAATAAAGCCGAACTGCTGGCCCGTGTAAAGGCGCTGATCAGGACCAAGAAACTGAACGACAGTCTCGTCAGTACCGAGAGCGTACTTTTCTCTCTCGCGAACGCAGTAGAAGCCAAGGACAGGTACACTGATGGGCATGTAAAGAGAGTCTCCATGCTTGCGGTCGACCTGGGGCGCATGATGGACTTATCCGCCAGGGACATTGAGGCTTTGCGCGTCGGAGGTATTCTCCACGATATAGGTAAGATCGGAGTTCCCGATTCAGTTCTCAATAAGCCCGGACCACTGGACCCCGGCGAATGGGACATGCTCAAGACCCATCCGGATGTTGGCTACCGGGTAGCCGAACCTTTGAAACCAATTCTGAAAGGCGCTCTTGACGTCATACGGTATCATCATGAAAAATTGGATGGTTCGGGCTATCCGAACCGCATGAAAGGTGAAGAAATCCCGATAGTCGCTCGGGTGATGGCGGTTGTCGATATCTACGACGCGCTTACCACGGATCGAGCGTATCGAAAAGCAATGCCGAAAGAGAAAGCTCTTTCCATGATCCTGCAGGATGCTCATACGGGTGGACTGGACAAGGCGATCGTTTCCAATCTGATGACGTTGGTGTCCAGTTCTTCAACGAATGAGGCCGTCAGAAGGATGTAGGCGACAGCGAATTCTTGTGCTATCGAAAACAGACTTGGCGGCGATCTGTCCGGGTCTGGAGAAGAAGTGCGTGGTACTCGCCGGCTCTCGTTCAGTCTCTTCAATAATGCAAGCTGATGTGTAAGGACCTCTGGTAATCCTCTATTTTCTGCCTTAGATTGGAATGAAAAATCGTGTGATGAACGTCGAACCTTAGGCATTCTTGCGGTTCAATAAAGGAGGATATCATGGAAGATCGTTTCAAAAAGAAGGGCATGATCAGCTGGCACGAGTTGATGACGGGAGATGTCGGAGGTGCGAAACAGTTTTACAGCGAGTTGCTCGGATGGGAGTATCAGGAATTTCCAATGGAGGAAGGAGGAAGCTACTGGGTGGCAAAGGTGGGCGAAGAAGGAGTAGGGGGAATCATGGGGACACCGCCTGCCGCCGCCGGCGTGCCGCCTCACTGGGGACTCTACATTACGGTTGATAATGTCGATGCAACGGTAAAGAAAGCAGAGCAGATCAAGGCCAAGGTATTGGTCCCTCCGGTGGACATACCAAAGGTGGGAAGGTTTGCCGTATTGCAGGACCCGCAGGGAGCGGCGTTTGCTATCATAACCTACTCGCCCGACATGTAGTGGGCTGAGGCGTCTTTCGCGGCTAACTTTGTCGACTGCGAAGGCGAGGCATCCTCAACGTAGCGCGCTACGCCTCCGGTGCTCGCCTTCTTGATCTTCGCGTTATCCATCGAAATCCGCCTCAGCCCACGCTGACTCTCTGACGTACCACAAGACCATTAAGCATTCGTCCGGCCCTCTCTCGTCATTGCTTCTTCGCTCACTGCGGATAGAGTTTGCTTGCGAGTGCGAATAATGCTTCATTTGCCTTCGCGCCACCAATGTTAGTCGTGATCACTATGGCCAGATCTCGTCTTGTATCGACCCAGATATGCGCGAGATTCATGCCGTTTGAACCGCCATGATATAGCAGAGGGTGAGAAGCCCATTTCATATCCAACTCACCCCATCCAAGCGCGTATCTTCCGCCGGGTGGCGTGCCGGGCGTGGCTTCCTTTCTCTCAGGCGTCGAGATCACCGAAGTATGCAGCTTTCGCATGGTTGCCTGTGTAACGAGATGAGGAGGGCGTTTTCCCTCTCCTGCATTCCATCCTGCCCAACGCGCGAAATCGAGGATGGACATGTGCACGATACCGGCTGGTCCGACCACGGCGGGCCCATCACCGTTAGGACCTGCCAGAAAAGCTTTCGTCTTGCCCTCTACGACACTATGGCCGAGAGGCGCATCTATCTTGCCGATCGAGGCCTGCGGTCCGAGACCGGCTGTCTGTAGCTTCAGCGGTCTGAAGATTCTTTGTGTAATCAGTTCATCCCATGTTTTGCCGCTGATACGCTCGATCATGGCGCCCACCGTGATGTACCCCATGTTTGCATACGCAAATTGTGCGCCCGGATCGGACTCCAGGGGCTTCATACTGCATTGCTGAACCAGCCAATACCGTAGTTCGTCGAGGTTCCCATCCTTGGTCATGGCTTCTTCGTAGAGCTTGACAGTAGTGTCGTTGTCGGTCGGCAACCCGCTCGTGTGCGAGAGTAACTGCATGAGTGTTACTGAGCGCAGGCGAGCGTCCATTCTTTCTGAAAGTTCGGGAAAGATGTCGGCCGGTGTCGAATTCCAGCGGAGCTTTCCTTCCTCCACAAAGATCGCAGCCAGCAGTGCGGTCATTGCTTTTGTGTCCGAACCTATATGGAAGCGATCGTGTATTGTTACCGGAATAGTCTCGCCAAACCTTCGCGTACCAACAGCGCCCGCCGAAATGACTTTCCCGTCCTTGACCACAGCCGCCGCAATCGCCGGCAGTTCATACCGGGATAGGTAGGGCTTGAGCAGAACGTTGAGAGATGTTTGCGCATTTACCGTACTGGATAGGACAATAATGATCATAGAGCCAAGAGCCACGAGCACGTACCGGGCAAGGAATATCATTGAGATGTGCCTCCCTGAAAGTTATCGTGTACATCTTCAAGCACAATAAGACAACAGTGCAGTCGCTATCATCAATCCACGCAACTGCTGTTCAAATAGTATTCACGGCCCTTTATTCAATGTGTGGGCTGAGGTCTCACATCTCCTTTTGTGATACACCTGAACGCCGCAGCATGCGTCTTTGCCTGATGAGACCTGCCTCTACCCTTGCAAACTCGATACTTTTTCGATCGAGTCTGAGAAGACTGATGTGATATTTGCGGGCAAGTTCCTTGATAATGTCGAGCGGTTCAGGCTCGGCCTTACTCCAGAAAGGCCTCAACTCCCTCAGGAAGATGTTGGTGGTCACCGGTCCAACCGCGTAGAATTCCAGAATGCGGCGCTCAAGATCGCGAGGATCATTCGCCAGCTCGTGGAGCCGGTTCAAACTCCCTCCATACTGACGCAGGAGCATATCGCTATTGTCCAGAATCTCGCGCGACGTCTTCTCGTCATAGCGGACATACCCGCCCTCCCGCATCACAGGGTTGACCAGAAAATCCCATCCGGCATCGAGTATTCGCCTGGGCGTCAACAGCCCATGCCTTTCGAAGCTGCGATACGTTCGCATCGCAATCTCTTCAGAGATCCGCGCACCGAAAAGGACGCTTGCCAGAAACCACTTGAAGATATCGCTATCACTTCTACTCGACAGATCTATGTCCAGCTCTTCGGAGTAGAGTTTTGACTGCTTCAGTTCGTCAAGGTTTAGCTTCAAAGAGGCACCTATAGGTAAGAGTAACGCGCTTCTCAGCGAAGTCAACCTCAGATTGAGGCTAACGCCGTTGCCTCCAATTCTGAAGTATTTTGCGGTTTATCGCACGATCCACATTATGTTGAGGTTCGTTCCGCGATATGATAGGTATCTATCTCAGAGATTTAAATAATTCACATTACCGATATTTTACAAGGCACGATGATTGCTCATCCCAGCGTGTGGACAACGAAGATGGCGATATCATTATGAGGAGGATGCACGATGAAGTGTAGATTAGTGATCGCGGGATTAGGAGTCGGGCTGGTACTGGGTCTTTTGGCGGCCTCCGCGCATGCGGGAGAGATTCCGCAGATCAAGCCCGATGACCTGAAAAGTATGATAGAAAAAAAGCAACCCGGCTTTGTGGTGGTGGATGTGCAGCCGCAAGGCGCGTACGAGCTGGGTCATATAAAGGGAGCAATAAACTTTCCCTGGGATTCTGATATAAAGAATCCGGGGAAGCTTCCGAAGAACGAACTTCTCATCCTCTATTGCGACTGTGGCCACGAAGAGGATTCAACCGATACAGCCCAACAGCTCACAACGAAGTTCGGTTACAAGGATGTCAAGATCCTTGAGGGCGGCTGGTCAGGCTGGCAGAAGCTGGGCTACCCGATTGAAAAGGGAAAGAAGAAATGAATGACGCTTCTGGCAAATAGATCGGAAATGGAGGTAGTGAAAGAATGAAACACAAAGTAAACATGCGTGTTCTGGTCGTACTGGTGCTGAGCTTCGGTCTACACGGTTTTGTCTCATCAGCCATGGGTGCGGAAAAGCCGCCCAAGGTCGGACCCGTTACGCTCAATGCACACCCGGCGAGTCTTGAAGTAAAGACTGTCGTACTTCGCTGGAACGGAAAATACAACGGTGACCTGTATTTGAACCGGGTCGGAGAACTGCTCACGCAGCAATTCAAGAATGTAAAGATCGTCAAGCTGTGGGAGACGGATAAAGCCACGGCAGATGTTTCCAAGAACGGGGCTGTGAGCGAACAGACAGCCGCGAACATTGCGAAGCTTCAGCCTGCTCTCGTCATAGCCGCTCAGGCCGACTGAGGCCACTGCACCCCATGGCTGGTAGTTGACCAGCTGAACGTAGAAAAGAAAGGCATACCTACCGTAACCATCACCACATCATCGTACGAGAGTCTGGCCAAATCGACGCTGAAAGATCAGGGCATGTCTGGAATAGCGCTGGTAGTAACAGAACATCCCATTGCCGGCCATAAGCCGGAAGGCATAAAGAAGAAGGTGGACACAGACTTCCCGAAGATTCTTAACGCCGCCACGAAGTGGCAGCCGGCAAAGTAAAACGGTCGGGTGAAATCGGAATACGGAATGGGTCATGATAGAAAGGGACAAAAATAATGGCTACAACTGTGACACGTCTCGAAACCTCTCCGGACGTGAACGCGCGAGGCCCGTGGCACGCGAACCGATATCTCATTTTAGTACTGCGCTTTCTTCTTGCTGGTACATTCCTGCTGTCATCGTTCGGCAAGCTTGTGGACATCGAAGCTTATTCGGTAGATGCCGTCTACAATTTCGGCATTTTCCCCATACCGGTTGCCCGCATCTTCGGGCTGACGATGCCCTTTATCGAGCTTGCCTGCGCGCTCGGGCTGCTCTTTGGAGTGCTCACACGATTATCCGCGCTTGGCGTGGGCCTCATGAGCCTTGCTTTTTTTGTGGCGAAGGTCATCGTTCTTTCACAGGGGCGCCAGATCAACTGCGGATGCTTCGGAGCAATAGTCGAAACAATGGCTTCAGTCACCGTCTACATGGATATTCCCATGGCGGTCATGGCTTTCCTGATCGTGATTGCCCCGGACAAGAGCCGCCTTTTCGTGAGTCTCAGCCGCTTTCTTCCGGAGGGATGGAAAGAACGGCTAAGGATCTTCTGGTAATTGGCGACCGACAACAATATTGAATTTTGTGATGGACGGATATAGGATGTCTTTGAGGATATGACTGTCCGCAGGTATTTCATGGTAATGATCACTTGGTTTATTTTCTGTTGCGCTGCTATCATAGCCGCTGAAGAGAGAACTCACGGGGCTTCCGGTCTCGATGCACAGGTGTCGGCATTTCTCAATGGCAGCCAGCGCTCCTGGTCCGATTGGAATGTCCCTTACGAAGACGGAAAGATTCTGCACGATCTTGTTCTGAAAGGGGGCTTCAAGAATATTCTGGAGATAGGCACGTCAACCGGCCATTCCACCGTATGGCTCGCCTGGGCAGCCTCAAAGACGGGCGGCACAGTGACGACTATTGAGATCGACAAGGGACGCCACGACATCGCGCGCAAGAACTTTAAGAAAGCGGGTGTTGAATCGTACATTGATGCGCGCCTTGCGGACGCACACGATCTTGTGCCGGTTTTGAAGGGCCCATTCGATTTTATATTCTGCGATGCTGACAAGGACTGGTATCTCCAGTACTTCAAGGACGTGCGGCAGAAGATACCGCTCAACGGATGTTTTACCGCGCACAATGTGTCGTGGAGCAACGACATGGGCATCAAGAATTTCCTCGACTATGTGAAGAAGGACCCTCAGTTCAGGACGAGAATAGAGCGGGGGAGCGGGGAGGGGATTTCCATAAGCTGTAAAGTGTCCGAATAGCCTAGGCCTGCGGTTGGGCCGAGGCGTATTTTGCGCCTAACGTCGTTGCCCTTCGGCCCGTTCCGCTTCGACGTACCCCAAGGTACGCCTGTGCGACCCGGACCTCGGAGCGCCTAGTTATGCATCAAAATCCGCCTCGGCCCGAACCGAGGCGTATTTCGCGCCTAACTTTGTCGCCCGCGGGGATCGCACGATCCTCGACGTACCCCAAGGTACGCCTCCGGTCGGCGACCCCTTGGCTTCGCGTTATCCATCAAAATCCGCCTCGGCCCAGGGGGGCCGCTACTTCCTTGACCAACCGATCCTTTGCGGAAGGTGTTGATGGCTCGGACGTCGGAGTGTTTAGTTATCCATCGAAATCCACCTCGGCCCAACGCGATTCACCTGACTGGCGTTATCCAAAACTAATTTCCATTCGTCGCCAACGCCCACTTGGAGATCTTCTTGCCACACGACTGTCTGCCTTGGTATAGTTGATTACGACAAGAGTGGTCTTACAAGTTCACTACCGGAGGGCAGTCATGAAGAAAAGAAGAGTCAGTGCAGTTTTGTTTTTCGCGTGTGCTCTATCGATGACATTGCTTGCCGTTATGCCGGGTATGACGGCGGCTGGCCCAGCTGAAGGCAGTCGTAACATCGAACGCGTCGGTACGGGCATGACGGGCGACGGCAAGGTTGACCTTGGCGCCTATTCGAAGCTTGCACCGTGGCCGGATACAGATGGTTCGTATCTCTACTCCGGCTGTTATGACCCTGCTCCGCTTGCCACGAGCCCGGGCGCAACCCAATGTTTCATGACCGTTGATCTGAAGGATCCCATCAAGCCGGTTCGTCTCGCCACGGTCTATGCGTTTGACAATGCTGCGTCACCGCAGCCGCCGCTGAGTCACCCGGTGTGGAAGGATCCGAAGCTTGCCTCGCTTCCGGTGAAAGAACCGTGTGATACCTTCAAGGACCCTGACGTCTTAAATGGAAGCAAGCCTCCTACGTGCTGGGATCGTGGTTGGAACACGCACACCCACTACGTTTCTTATAGCAAGAACATTCTCGCCGTTAACCAGGAACGGTGGCGCACCGGTACCGACACGCAGGCGGGTTACCACGGGGTCAAATTTTATGATATCTCCGACCGTGCGCATCCCAAGTTTCTCTCCTACTGGGAAGCGCCCGTCTCTGATGCGGTCAACGGCCATTATCGCGACGCGGGCGGGACGCATCACTTCAACTTCGACGCTGACGGACGATATCTCTTTCTCGGAACAGAGTATAAGGGGTTCATCGGGAAGATCCTGGTGATTCTGGATGTGCGTGATCCTCGCCAGCCGAAGGAGGCCGGGAAGTGGTGGCTCCCTGGACAGAAGACGCCCGAAGAAGATGGTGTCCGCGACTGGGTTCAGCAGGCGAATTTCAGCACCCCTGTCCAATTGGTTTCGGGGAAGTATACGAAGCACGTAGGGATGCACTATGTCACGGTCTATGGAGACCGCGCCTACCTCTCGTACCATCAAGCCGGGCTGATCATTCTTGATATCTCTGATAAACAGAAGCCCCGGTTCATCTCACGACTCGACTACCTCGTCCCCGGGTTCGTTGATCCCACAATGCCTGCAGTGATGAAGCAGTTCCCGCTCGATAAAATGGCGTACGGCAACACCCATTCTGCCAGGCTCGTGCCGGGCAGCGAAGGGAAGTTACTCTGGGTGACCGACGAATACTTCGCCTGCCCGTACGGTCATCTTCGGATGGTGGACCTCAAGGACGAAAAACAGCCGAAGATCATCTCTCATTTTTTGACCGATCAGAACGCGGCGTGCAATGGCAGTCAACCAGCCGATCCCACGCGATTCCCGAAGCGCGGCCCTTCATCCCACCTCGGGAATGTTGGAAAAAACAATCTGCTCTTCATGGCATGGTATGGCATGGGATTACGGGTAATCAGTATCGCGGATCCGTATCATCCGGTGGAGGTGGGATACTATGAGTACAGAATCGACAGGGACATGCCACCTCGGAACGACTTGGCATACGCGGGCTCGGACACGTACGATGTGCTCTTTGGACCGGACGGATTGCTCTACCTGTCTGATGGTACGGCAGGACTGCGCGTCTTGAAATATACGGGGAAAGTTGCCCCTTAATTTCGTGGGGCCGATGCGTCTCTTGCGTCTAACGTCGTTGCCCATCGGCCCGTTCTGCTTCGACGTACCTCGAGGTACGCCTGCGCAGCCCGTGCCTCGGAGCGCCTAGTTATGCATCAAGATCCGTCTCGGCCCGCATAGCTCGAGGTGTGGGCACGGGCGAAAACGAAACGATGTGCGACCCGGACCATCTCTTGTCAATGAATGTCCGGATCAAGAAAAAGAAGGAGGAATATGATGGGGAGAAACAGGCATTGTTCGATCATGGTGATTTTTGGGCTTGTGTTCTTATTTTGTCTCATCGCTCCCGCAGTTGGCTTTGGTCAAGCTCGCGTCGCAGTCGAAACAAAGTTCGTCCCTGCGACTGCTCAAGAGGCAATCCAGCTGCTGGTCATGGCTAACAGGATACTGGCCAACGAGGGAATACTCGACGCGCTGGGACATGTGAGCGTGAGGAACCCTGAAAATCCGAAGACGTTCTTTCAGGCGCGTTCCACCTCTCCGTTTGAAGTAACGAAGGACGATATTCTCGAACTCGACTTCGACGGGAATGTCGTCACGAAGACAGCGATGAGGCCGTATGGCGAACGCTTTATCCATGCATCCATTTTGAGAGCCCGTCCGGATGTGAATGCAGTGTTCCACGGTCATACTCTCGCCGTGATACCGTTCTCGGTGACGGACGTGCCTATACGACCCATTAATCATGTGGGAAGCTTTCTCTACCAGGGCGTGCTGGTATATGACGATTATACGCCGGGGCATGGCATGCTGATCAACACGAGTCAGGAAGGGGAACGCGTGGCGAAACATCTGGGCCAGCGCAGAGTTCAGTTGCTCCGCGGCCACGGGGCCAATATTGCCGCTGAGGACATTCCGCGGCTTGTGGCCTCTGCCATCTATCTCAGGGATAATGTGACCGTACAGTGGCAGTCGCTCCAGATAGGGAAAGAGCCGAAGTATCTATCTTACGAAGAGGCCAAGTCGGCCATGGAGGTAGCACTTTTCGGAGACAGCCCCATCGACCGCATGTGGCGGTATTGGGTTGCGAGGGTGCAGAGGAGCATGCCGGATATGAAAGATTGGAAGTAACGGTTCGGGCGAGGCGTATCTTGCGCCTAACGTCGTTGCCCTTCGGTCCGTTCTGCTTCGACGTACCCTAGGTACGCCTGTGCAGCCCGGACCTCGGAGCGCCTAGTTATGCATCAAGATCCGTCTCGCCCGAAGCCGACTCTCCGGCCAGTAGGGTCTGGAATTATTTTTTGTTTTTGATGTGTCCCGATGCAAGGGTAGGTACGCCTGTGCGAACCGGACCTCGGAGCGCCTCGTTATCCATCAAAATCCTTCTCGTCCCAAGCAGACCATTCGATGTGCCACAGCAGCGCCTTCTGTGCACCCATCGCTATAATGGCTGCAGCGAAGAGCTATTTAGCCTGTAAGCCTAACCGTACCGCGATTCCATGGGCTGTCTCGTAATCATCGATAATCAGTTTTCGTAGATCGGCAGGAGACTTGTATTGAACAACGTAGCCTAGTTTTTCAATCTTGGCTTTTCCTTCGGGCTATTTACCGCTTTTTCTATCGCGGGTACAAGAACTTTTTTTACGTCTTCCGGCATGCCGGCCGGGCCGAACATTGCATGCCACCCGGACAGCAGGTCGCGCTTGTAGCCTAATTCCATGAGCGTGGGGAGGTTCGGATAAATAGATGTCTTCTTGCTTACCAGAAGGAGTCTGAGCTTGCCGGCATCGATGTGCGGCATGAACTTGCCCACTATATCGAAACTAACTTCCACGTGACCTCCCAGCAGAGCTGTCACGACCGCTTCTCCGCCTTTGAAAGGCACGTGGGTGAATTGTGCGCCTGTAAGCGACTGGACAAGCTCCACGTCAAAGTTCGCCGCGCTTCCCACACCGGCTGTACTCACGCGAAGTTTGCCGGGATTTTTCTTCGCATATTCAATTAATTCTTTAAACGTCTTCCATGGTGAGTTGGCCTGAACGGCCACGGAGAGAGGGTAGAATGTATGAAGAGCCAGTGGATCGAAATCCTTCACGGGGTCATAGGGAACGCTCTCCGGATTTGTCACGCGGGAGTAGACCATGGCTGCGGTGCTCGAATAGCCGAGGGTGTAGCCGTCCTTCTTGCTCTTGGCCAGAGCATCGGTTCCCAGCGTGTCTGAAGCACCTGGCTTATTAGTCACAACGATCTGTTGGCCGAGGATCTTGCCCAGATCATCGGCCAGAATCCGGCCGTTTATATCTCCCCCACCTCCGGCCGGGATAGAAATGATCAACTGGATGGCGTGATTAGGGTAGGGTTGAGCGTGAACCGGTGTTGCTGCCATGCTCAGGTACACTAGCCATGCGATTGATGCGGCGATCACGACGAATCGTTTCATGCTTCCTCCTCTTGAGTTGTGTTGACTACACACCGGATGCGGTTTGGATGGCGATTGACTACTGCCATATTATGAGCTGTTTGTCGAAATCGATGCTGTATTTCAAACCGCGCAATATATCCAGCCCGAGAAGCCCGTCATATTTCGCGGCAGGACCTTTATGCGCGATCACAAAAACAGCTGCATTTTCTTTCGTGTGAGGACCAACCGTTATGCGACTCAACGTAACCTGGGAAGCCTCTATGACAGCTCCGCCCACGACCTGCCCTCGCGCCTTTCTCGCTCTGCTTAGATTGATGTTTAACCGATCTGCGATATCAGCGTTAATGACAGTCCCTGAGGCACCGGTATCGAGCAAAAGTTGAACGTCAAGCTGATTGCCTTGATAGACAAGCGTCACGGGAACGATTACGGAGTTTCCTATCACGGTGACTTTTGTCGGAGCATTGCTCCTGTAAATCACCGTCTCATCGACACGCCGCCAGGTATCTCCGCCGGCCGGCTCGTTTCCGGCCGTTGACTCAGAGGCGGTCTGTGTCATACAACAAACGGCGACGCATGCATAGAATATGAGACTCCAACACTTTTGTAATGTTGACTCCGTTCCGGCACCCGTTCTGAAAGTTTGCCACATTTCTTTTGTCCCTGCAAGCCGATTCTCCGGCGATCTGGGTTTAAATTGCTTTCCGTTTTTGATGTGTCCGTGTACGAGGGAAGGTACGCCGGTGTCCGCCACAAATCCCATTTGCTGAGATGATGCTCAGGAAGTGTGTGAGCTCACGGAGCGTCCCTTAAAAATTGACATAAACAGGATTATGTAGTATTACGATATTATCGGTATGACTGCAATAGCGGTTATACTTGCAACATGATCAAAGGAAGGTGATGTTATGTCTATCGCGAAGGTACTGACAAAAGGCCAGATTGTTATACCAAAGCAAATCAGAGAAAAGATGAACATCAAACCGGGTGACAGAGTGGAGATTACCACTACGGGGAAAAACGTTATGATTTCGCCAATCCGAAAAACATATACAGAAACGTTCAGAGGGACAGTCAAGGGCAAGCTGTCACTCAAAGAGTTGGAGAAGCTCTATGCCGAAAAGCCTTAAGGACTTTAGTGGACGCGAACCAATTTTTCTCGACGCAAATATCTTTCTGCACCATGCCTTTAATACGAACGATCTATCGGTACAGTTTTTGAGCAGGGTTGAAGCACAGGATATCAGAGCCGCCACCTCGGCTCTCGTTCTCGAGGAGGTCTTTTTTAAACTCTTGATGCAATCTGCATCAAATCTGCTCCAGAGAGTGACAGTCGACAAAGTCGCATCCGCATTGAAAGATAAGAGAAAGAGGTCTGAGATCGTTGGGCCGTTGGTTCACTACTGGAAGTATATAGAAAGTCTAAGAGGATCGGGCATGACCATCGTCGATCTCAAAGCCATCGACATTGCGTCAGCAATGGAGGTGACAAACTCAGTGGGGCTGATCACCGCGGACGCAACGCATCTTTCCGTAATGAAGAGAAAAGGTATTCATCATATAGCAACAGCCGACGAAGATTTCACGGCCATTGCCGATGTGGAGATTTGGTCGCCAGGGAAGTAGATCGTCGCCATGGGCCCTGGGCCGGGCGGCCGAGGCGTATTGAGCGCCTAACGTCGTTGCCCTTCGTGAGACCGGCGAGTTAAAGGCCCATCTGCTTTGTCGCCCATCGCCGCGTCTGTCCTCGACGTACCGCCAGGTACGCCTGCGTCCGCCACGGCTCGGAACTTCGCGCACCTGAAACCTTTTCCTCGCCGCCCAATACCACTGCAGGAAGGCTGCGCAGCCCGGACCTCGGAGCGCCTAGTTATCGATCAAAATCCGCCTCGGCCCAAACTGGGTCGCGGATGACAGGGTGATCTTTCACGACGTAGAACCTTAGTGAGGGCGGTGCTAAAGCGAACGTTAATTTGTCACGAACGTCTGCCCACTGCGGCGTCCAAGGTTGATTCCGCCTGCAAAAAAATATGTTCACATTGCACCAACGTTCCCTCCGGCTTTCCCTCATTAGGTTCATGCAACTGATGACAATGCTGCGCATTCCTGCTATTATTCGATTAAACACGGTACAATAGGGACTCCGAAGAGATACATGCCGACGCTTGATTGGATAGGAAAGAAGGCCGTTGTCAATCACCACAATCAGGTGCCTTTTCACTTGTTGCGGGAAGAGGCTGAGTTGTCCGCGGGCGAGCCGGGGAGTGGGAATCTTCTCGTCGAAGGGGACAATCTTCTGGCACTGAAGGCCCTTCTGCCTTACTACGCCGGGCAGGTGAAGTGCATCTACATCGATCCGCCCTACAACACGGGCAACGAGAACTGGGTTTACAACGACAACGTAAACAGTCCGGAGATCCGCAAATGGCTTGGAAAGGTGGTAGGCGGCGAGATGGAAGACCTCTCCCGCCATGACAAGTGGCTCTGCATGATGTATCCGCGGCTCTGCCTGCTACGGGAGATGCTCCGGGAGGATGGGGCGATATTCATCAGCATTGATGACAATGAGGTTGCACATCTTCGGGATGTGATGGACGAGATCTTTGGAAAGAAGAATTTCGTCGCCACGGTGCTTTGGCAAAAGGTCTACTCGCCGAAGAATACGGCGAAGCACTTTTCCGAGGACCATGACTACATCGTTGTGTATGCGAAGAATGCAGAAATATGGCGTCCAAAGCTTATTCCTCGCAGTGAAGAACAGGATTCAGCTTACAAGAACCGGGACAATGACCCGAGGGGCCAATGGAAGACGAGTGATCTTTCAGCCCGCAACCCGTACAGTTCGGGCACCTACGAGATCGTCTGTCCATCAGGACGGGTGATTCCAAATCCGCCAACAGGAAGGTACTGGCAGGTATCTAAAGAGAAGTTTCTCGAGCTTGATGCAGATCAGAGGATCTGGTGGGGCAAAGATGGTAAGTCCATTCCACAGATAAAGAGGTTTCTCTCAGACGTGAAGCAGGGCGTGGTACCCCAGACGATATGGTTCTACAAAGACGTGGGTCACACCCAAGAGGCGAAGAAAGAGCTGATACAATTGGTCGATTTTCCCGATTCGCAATCTGTCTTCATCACACCAAAGCCAACGCGACTGATCAAACGCATCCTGGAAATCGCTTCCGACAAAGACTCCCTCATTATTGATTCTTTTGCGGGTTCCGGCCCCACCGGCCATGCCGTGATGCAACTGAACAGACTGGATGGCGGCAATCGCCGCTTCATTCTCGTCGAGATGGAGCCCGGCATCTGCCGGAATGTGACGGCGGAGCGGCTGAGGCGTGTCTGCAACGGCTTTCAGAAACCTGATGGCTCACAGGTTGAGGGCCTGGGCGGCGGTTTCCGATTCTGTGCTCTCGGCGCGCCAGCGTTTGATGAACTTGGCCGAATCAGCCGGGACGTGACGTACACCGACCTTGCCCGTCATGTATTTTTTACCGAAACCGGAGAGCCTCTCCCTGCAGGGCAGGCCGACAGCCACCCGCTGATCGGCGTCCACAATGACACGGCCATCTATCTGCTTTTCAACGGCATCCTGAAGGATAAACGGCCCAACGGCGGGAACGTGTTGACTCAGAACGTGCTGACAGGCTTGCCGGCTCACGAGGGACCAAAAATAGTGTACGGCACCGCATGCCGGTTCAGTCCGCAGCGTCTCAAGCGAGAGAACATCGTTTTCAGGCAGATTCCGTACGAGATAAGGACACGCTGATGTTGCAGCTCAAAACGTATCAGGAACAGACGCTTGAATCCCTGCGGGCATACCTGAGCGCGTGCGACCGGCTCAAGGATGCGGATACGGCATTTTATGAAGTGACCCGTGATTTATGGGGACGTGGCATTCCTTACCGACCCATTACAGAGCCATCCGAGCTTGCCGACATCCCTTACGTGTGTCTCCGTCTTCCCACGGGCGGCGGCAAGACGCTTCTCGCCTGCCATACGATCTCCGTTGCGAACACAGAATATCTGAAGCGCGAGAACTCCCTGGTCCTCTGGCTGGTACCCTCGAACACGATCCGCGAGCAGACCCTCAATGCCCTCAAGGATCGAACTCACGGCTACCGTCAGGCCCTCGACAGCAGCCTCGGCCGTGTGGTGGTTATGGATGTGATGGAAGCGCTCTTCGTCAGGCAGCCTGTCCTGAACAGCGCCACCGTCATAATCGTTGCCACGATGCAGGCTTTCCGGGTGGAAGACAGAGAGGGCCGGAAAGTGTATGAGAGTTCAGGGAGCCTTGACCATCACTTCAAGGAGCTGCCTCCGGAAATAGCGGACACGCTGGATAAGGACGTTAATGGGGTCATCGAGTACTCTCTCGCGAATGTCATGCGCATTCACCGGCCCTTGGTAATTGTGGACGAGGCCCATAACATGAGGACGGGCCTGTCTTTGGATACGCTGGCGCGGTTCCGGCCATCGGCAATCATTGAGTTCACCGCAACACCGGACAAAGACAAGAATCCAAGCAATGTCCTTCACAGCGTGTCGGCGGCGGAGTTAAAGGCCGAGTATATGATAAAGCTGCCCATCCGCCTGGAGACCCACACGGATTGGCAGGCACTTCTGGCTGACGCCATAGCCGAGCGCGTTGACCTTGAAGAAAAGGCCGCGATAGAGAGGCGAAAGACCGGGTCCTACATCAGGCCCATCATGCTTATCCAGGCCCAGCCGCGAAGACAAGGCCACGAAACACTGACGGTGGATATTATCGAGAAGAGCCTCATTGACGATCATCACATCCCGGAGAAGCAGATCGTCAGAGCAACGGGAGAGGATAAGGGGCTTGAAGGCGTTGACCTCTGGGCTGAGGACTGCCCCATCCGATTCATCATTACAATACAGGCGCTACGGGAGGGCTGGGACTGTTCCTTCGCGTATGTGCTCTGTTCCGTGGCGGAACAGCGTTCAATGGGCGCGGTTGAACAGATACTCGGTCGGGTCCTTCGTCTGCCCTATTGTAAGGAACAGAGCATCCATGAGCTGAACCGGGCCTACGCCTTTGTGTCGTCTCCGAATTTTGCCGAAGCCGCCAGGGGCCTTGTGGATGCTCTTGTGGACAACGGATTTGAGCGGCAGGAGGCTCAGGATTTCATTAGGCCGGTGCAACAGGAGCTTGGAGGCTTTGACTATAGGACGGTAACCCGTATCCCCGAGGCAAAGACGGTAACCCTTACCGAGGTTCCCAATCCTGAAAGATTGTCTTCTGCCGTGAGAGAGAAGATCACGATTGATCCGACGGAGAAGAGCATTACTATCAAGGCCGTCCTCAGCACGGATGAGGAGCGAGAGGTAAAGGACCTGCTGATTCTCGCTGATGCCAGGGAAGCTTGGACCAGGGCCGCTCGGGAGCACAGGAACGAAGCGATGGAGGTAGCGAAAAGTCCTTCAGAACGAGGTATTCCTTTCGAGGTTCCGGTGCTGTGCATCATGTGGGAAGGAAACCCGGAGGTTTTTGAAGAGGACCACCTGATTCAGGAAGGTTGGGATTTGGCGCATCTTGACCCACGTTTGACAGACGCAGAATTTGCTTTGTTGACGACTGAAGAGGGTCAGTATGGTGAAATTGATGTTGGACAGGAGGGGAGAGTCAAGGCCCGCTTTATACCTGATCTTAACAGGCAGATGCAGCTCATAGAGATAGTGGAGAATTGGACGGCTGCGCAGTTGGCAGCATGGCTTGATTACAATTTGAGGGAGTTCATCGAACTAACCCCGCAAGAGAAAGAAGTATTTCTAACTGCCATGGTGGGCGACCTGCTCGATGATCGCGGAATGGCTTTGAGCCAGCTTCGGCGAAAGAAGTTTGAACTGAGAAAGATCGCGGAAGCGAAGATTAAGGAATTTCGGCAATCGACGCGGATTAAGCTACACCAGGAGATTCTCTTTCACGGCCTGAAGAAAGAGGTCGTGGTGACACCGGAGAAAGTCTTCTCGTACCATCCGGAACAGTATCCCATGCGCTGGCAGTGTCTTGCATCGGAAAGCTTCACCAAGCACTATTATCCGAAGGTGGGAGAACTGGAGGATAAGGGGGAAGAATTTTTTTGCGCGCAGTTCATCGACCAGATGACAGAGGTGGAGTTCTGGGTGCGCAACCTGGAGCGCCAGCCTAAGCTCTCGTTCTGGCTCCAGACGGCTACGGACAAATTTTATCCAGACTTTGTCTGCAAACTCAAAGACGGTCGCTACCTGGTGGTTGAATGCAAAGGCGCCGACCGGTGGAGCAATGATGACTCAAAAGAGAAGCGACGACTCGGGGAGCTCTGGGCACTGAAAAGCAATGGGAAGTGCCTTTTTGTCATGCCGAAAGGAAAAGACTGGGGCGCGATCAAACTGCTGGCACAGACCGGAGGCTCGAAGCAGGCCGGTTCTTTGGTCTGATCGACCGAATAGTAGGGGGCACAAGTATGCCGCAGGGCGCACGAAGTATAAACTACGAAGCCAATGTCAACGTCAAGGCTTTCCTGAAGCTGATACGCTACGCCGAGCACGGTAGTGAGAGTGACCGCCTTTACTATAAGGTATATGGTGGGAAACGAGAATTCACGGACACAAGCACACACCCGTTAGAGGAACCCATAGAAGCCTGGGGACACAAGTCGACTGCGGCAGGAGCATATCAGATCCTCAACGGCACATGGTATGAGGCGAATAAGAGGGGCATTGCTTCAGATTTTAGTCCTATGTCACAGGACAAGGTCGCGATCTGGTTAATTCAAACAAAAGGGGCCATGAATTCCGTTATAGCGGGTGATATCGAAAAGGCAATAACTGCCTTGCGTGGAACGTGGACTTCCTTGCCAGGAGGCAGTCAGCAGCGATAAAGATGCCGGAGGCGAAAAACCTTTTTGACAAATACGTAAGGGAGTACAGCAAGCGATGATAACAAGACCTCTTCTGCTTGTGATCGGTGCGTTGTTACTTTTGCCACCGCTCCTCGCAGCTCAGTCCGACAACAGCCCTTCGACCGTCAGGTACACGTTCACGTGTAGCGATACAGAAGTGGTTGTTGACTCCACGTGCATGTATAGGTCGAGTCTTGAACACGAAACGCAGTGCACAAAGCAGGTTGTTCGGTTGGTAAATAGTAAGGATAGGATCTCAAAGCAGTTGCCTCATGATGGGAAGTCGATTAAAGAGAAATCCGTTGGCAGGCGACCCGTTTTAGACACGTTTGTCACCCACTGGTCCTGTTTGAAATCCGAATCGGGCAAATCGTACATTTTGTTCTGGTACACCTGTAAGTGGGGACGTGACTGTGAGGGGACCAGCAGGGAGTGGGAGCGGATTTTCAGTCTTGACGGAACTAATCTGACGGCAGGCCTGCAAAAGCATAATGACCTTGAACGCCGTGACGGACTCTATCGGAAGCTAGGCCTCTCCAGCAAAGACGTGCATCTGAACCATATTGAATACTGAATCAGGAGGTGTGATTGCGCCTTCCGCCTTCATGCTGTGGCTGGTGGTCGGAGAGGAAATTCATGACGCAAGAGAGATGAGATGAAACTTGAAGACATGAGATTGCCCAGAGAGCTGGAAGCTGACGGCAGCGCCGAACCCATACGTCGGATCCTGACGGACCGCACAATTCAACTCTGGTCCGGCGGCAATCTTTCTGTCCCCATGATCACCATGAGCGATCCTTTGAAAAAGGTTCTCCGGAGCGCCAACATCAAAGGTCACGTCCGGTGCGGACTGGAAGCAATCTCCGGAACGTTGGAAAAAGAAAGAAAGGGAATTGCTCTTCTTCGAGAACGCAGGAGTCTGCCCACCGGCGATAGAGTTTCCAGGCTGATCCTGATATCCAACGATGGCGCGCAGCGTTTTTATCGGCACGTTGAGCACCTTCTGCAACTGCATGCCCCAAGGCTCCTCGGCTGTATGCTCGATATGGACAGCAAGGCCCTGGGCAGTGCAATTACAGGCAAGGAGAGCCAGATAAAAGCTGCCATTGTGGAGCATAAAGGGGCTGTTTCCGAAGTACTGCGCGCGCTGCTTGAAGGCCGGGGCGATTCATAGAAAGCGGCTCATGCGAAGGGGCACGTCTGGGACCTCTCTGCTCGATGAGCCGCTTTCCGGCTAAGTCGTAGCCGTGCGTTGCCGCAGCCGCCGAGAGCGGCTGCGGCACTGATAAGCCTAGTAATATCCCCCTGGTATAGAGTGACACTTCCCGGTGTACCCGCCGCACTGGTACTGCGTCTGATAGTAGGAGCCTTCCTGTGCCTCCCAGGACTCGTTGCACATCTGCGTCGTATCGTTGGCGGTAACCCATTGAAAGCCGTGCCAGGAGGCCACGCCATTGTCGTAGTGATACATATTGCGGCAGTAATAGAGACCCTGGTTCTGCTTCGTCTGACCACAGGCGGTTGACTGATCACAGCAGTCCTGCCCGCAGTTCGCGCCGTTCTCGCCTGCCTCGCAGATGCCGTTGCCGCACTTGGCAGCGTTGTTGTTGTTGTCCGAAGGGCACGACGTCCACTGCCAGGTTGATGTGTAACAGTACGTCGGATGGTAGGCTGCATTGCAGAGCCAGTTCTGATAGCCGTAGGACGGATAGGAGCTGCTGTAGCAATAATAGGCGTTATTGTCCGATCCTCCTTGAATGTTCAACGTGTAGGCGTTCGACACTCCTCCTGATGCATTCTTGACGGACACGTTCCACGTACCGGAGGCTACCCTGCTGTCGAGGCTCGCGTTGATCTGCGTCCCGTTGCCATCCCAGAAATAATGGCCGTCGCCGTTATAGAGCCACACGTCGCCATAGCCTGCTCGCTGGAAGTGGATCATATTCCCACCGACAGAGAAGCCAGAGCCGAAGATAACGATGGTCGTCGTGGGGCTGATAGTGTAGCTATACGTCTGTCCATCCACGATGGCCAGGATGGTAGGAGCGGCAATAGCAACATTGAAGGTGGCGGATACCGATTGCGCTGCGCTCATCGTCACCGTGCAATTACCGGTTCCCGCACAGGCGCCCGACCAACCCGCAAACGTTGACCCGCCGGCAGGTGATGCTGTTAGTGTTACTGCTGCGCCGTTTGAGAAATTGGTCGTACAGGTGGCGCCGCAGTTGATGCCCGCAGGATTCGACGTCACTGTCCCTGCACCTGCGCCGCTCTTTGCCACCGAGAGCGTCTTCGAGGGCGTGACACCCGTGCGATAAATGCTGTTACGGTATGGCCCGCCACAAAGCTCAGCAGGGTTGGCACTGCAAGGTGTAGTACATTCCGTATCAGCCACCTGGACATAGCCCGCCGTGTTGCCGGCATAACATTCACCGTAGTACTGGAGCCCGGCAAAGGCATAGCCCGCTGCAGCTGCCTTCTGCACGCAACCCTCGACCGAATCACCATTCGAGAGAAAGTTAGGCAGGGCGCGAACGGCGTCATCGGTGAAGCAGCCCACATAATTGGCAGGCATCTGGTTGAAAGTGGCGGTGACCGTTTTTGCGGCATCCATAGTCAGCACGCAATTGCCGCCGCCCGAGCAGGCACCCGACCAGCCTGTAAACATCGATCCGGAGACAGGCGAAGCCGTCAGCGTCACTGCGGAGCCGTTAGCAAACGTAGCCGTGCAGGTCTCGCCGCAGTCGATGCCTCCCGGGTTCGAGGTAATATTGCCCATTCCCGTGCCGGCCTTGGATACTGTCAGCGTCTGTTTGGACGGTGCAATACCAATGACCTGCGTGGGCCATGGACGGAAGTTGTTATTCGTGCCGTCGCCGACCTGGCCCACCTCATTCTTGCCCCAACACATGACGCGGCCATCAGTCAATCGACCACAGACATGGTTCCCGGTCGAAGTAGAAACAACCTCTGTCAGGTTCTGGGCGGTAGCGATAGGCCGGGTGCTGCCGTCATCCTGTGTCCCGTTGCCGTACTCGCCCTCGGCGTTCTTTCCCCACGAGAGGAGTGTGCCGTTGGCGCGCAGCGCAAAGCTGGACTGGTTGGCGGCATTGAGCGCGACGATATCGTTTGCGTTGGTCGTGATCTGGGTTGCCTTTCTGGCATTAGGACAGAGATAGTGCGTGTCTGTGTCCTTCGTGCCGTCGCCGACCTGTCCTGCATAGTTGCCGCCCCAGCACCACGTGTTGGCGCCATCGGTCGCGCAGACGTGGTAGTCTCCCATGGCGATCTTGTTCATGGGCAGAGGAATATCCGGGACCCGAAGCGGCCGGGTGCTGAAAACGAGGTCCTGGCAGTCGACACACCAGCTATCGTACGGGTCACGGCCAAGCTCGCGGCACTGGTTGTCCCCCCAGCACCAGACCGATCCGTCGTTCAGGATTGCGCAGGTCGCGATCTCTCCCGCCACGACCGCGGTTGCCGGTTTAGGCAGATCGACTACCTGGTAGGGCGTCTTCCAGTACCCTGTTCCTCCGTTACCTACCTGGCCCGCGCCTCCGTCTCCCCAGCACCAGACCGTGCCGTCATTCCTACGCGCACAGGAGTGCTCTGCGCCGGCTGTGATCTCAACGATGTTGTTAAGGCCCCATACCTGGACCGGAGTCGCCTTATAAGTGTTGCTATACGGGTCACCGCCGCTGTAATCGCCGAGCTGACCGTAGCGGCTGCTACCCCAGCACCAGACTGATCCGTCGTTTTTGAGTGCACAGGTATGATACGATCCTCCGGTTATCTGGACGGCGCCTGTAAGATTGCGCACCGCCACTGGACTGTGGTGATCGGTCGTTGTGCCGTCGCCGAGCTGACCAGCGACATTCCACCCCCAACACTGCACGGTGCTGTCACTCATAATAGCGCACGAGTGGGCCCCGCCCACCCCCAGACTTCCTCTTGGCGTCCCGTCGCTCCAGCTTGTGCCTGAGAAAATGATCATCAGAAAGAGTACTAAAACGAGCGAGATAGCCTGAGAAATCCTTGCCCTCATATTGCTGCAATGGCCTTGTGTCATGACTCCTCCTCCACGTAAGACAGGACCTGAATTGACCGACAGTAGATTTGTAGAATAATATCGTAGATGTTAATCGGGAAAGCTATTAGTCGGCGGGTTATTTCTTATCGGTTAAAAGGATTAAGCGTAACGATTAGCGATGTGGATTATTTGAGCTTTTTATTGACAGGGCTGCGGTCCGTCTTCTCCCTGAGCTTGCCCGTGCTAGATCTCTCGAAATAGCTGGTCATATCCCACGGGTCTTCATTTTCGGCAAGGCTCACGCGTTCTGCCACAGAGACCCCGTGCTCGGTGAGTCTCATGCCCTGAAACTTCAGATCGAACGCATGCGATGTGAGTGGCAGTTTTTTTATCAACAGTTCCAGGCTCGGCGAATACTCAATTCTCCGTCTGACGGGTACTCCTTTTTCTTTCAACTCGTACTCCACGGTCTGCCGTCTCAGATTGATGGAAAAGGCACGCAGTGTGTCGGCTTCCGAACTCGAACGAAAGCCCATAATATCCTCACTCTCAAAGGTGAGGGTAAAAACTGTGCCTTGAAACATCTCTATGATAATCTCATGCGGGCTCGTCACGCGTTTCGTCATCCCTTTTGAAATTTTACGTCGTCTAGTATATACCTATCTTCCTGTTGCACGAAAGCAGAAATACGAAATCAATTTCTCATTTGGACACTTTTCGTCTACAGATGAAGCCAGGGCTGAAGGCCTACACTCGGCGGGCCCCCTTGCCCAACCGGCTTTTGGGAACTACGATTCAAGATGAGCACGATATTTATCATTTCTCCAGCCAACTGCAGCGGGCGTCGGGCGAAGATGGTACTTCAGCCTAAGGCCTGCTTCGACGTCGCGCGGCAACTCCGTGAGAGAGGTATCGCCCTGGGTGATCTGTTTACGTTCCTGAGCGGACTCTATTTTCGTGGTAAGTTGGCGTATGCCTCAGCATTCGCTGATCCTCCGCCGGGCTGCCCGGGAATACTGGTCATCACGCCCTGCAGAGGTCTCCTGACCCGCGACACGCTTATTACGTCTCGCGACCTTCGCCGTTTTGCTGCATGCGAAATAGGAGAGAGCGTCGCTGCCTACACGCGGCCCTTCTATCGCGATGCCGAGCGTCTCGCACGACGCAGTGGTGAAAAAAGCCGCGTTATCCTGCTGGGAAGTATTGCTACCGGAAAGTACGTCAACATTTTGCTCGACTCTTTCGGGACGCGCCTTCACTTCCCGCGTGATTTTGTGGGACGAGGAGACATGAGCCGCGGAGGATTACTGCTTCGTTCTGCTGCCGATCGCCGGGAACTCAGCTACCTTTCTTTTGAAGGAGCCGTGCTCCACGGTAAGAAGCCGCCAAAGCTCACCCCCCGCCGCTATAAGTCTCTCTTCCCCTCCGGTGATGAGGAGCCGACGTGATGCGGGCCACAAGGGAGCGTCACCCGGCGCGATTTCTCAAAACAGCGGCTCTGCCCAAAAACGCCATGGAGGGTGTGTCCATACCCGGGGATAAGAATGAAGCGGTGCTCGAATTCGAGGACCGTAGAGTCAGGCTGACGCACTTACAAAAGCTATTCTGGCCCGAACGTGGAATCACCAAAGGTGACCTTCTCCGCTATTACCTGGAGATCGCGCCTGCACTTCTTCCGCATCTTGTCGACAGAGCAATGGTTATGAAGCGTTATCCCAATGGCGCGGCAGGAGATTTCTTCTTTCAAAAGAGGTCTCCAAAACCGAGGCCGGAATGGATCGAACTCTGCTCGATCGAACACGCATCCGGTAACATTATCGATTTTCCGGTCGTTCGCGACATTCCTTCGCTACTCTGGATTATCAACCTGGGCTGCATCGATCTCAATCCGTGGTATGCACGCTGTGATGATGTGGACCGGCCCGACTATCTTCACTTCGATCTCGATCCGGTTCCTCCGAGTAGCTTTGAGAAAGTGCTGGAGGCCGCGAAGATCGTGCACGACGGGCTCGATGCGCTCGGGATGCCGAATGTGGTGAAGACGACGGGTTCTCACGGTGTGCACGTCTACGTACCTATTGTCCGCGGTCCGACGCAGAAGCAGGTCTGGACGTTTGCAAAGAGGATGGCAAAGAGTCTCGAGCAACTCCGTCCTGACATCATTACAGCCGAGTACCGTATTGAGAAGCGGCCGCCCGGACGCGTGCTCGTAGATTACAATCAGAACGCTTGGGGCCGAACTCTCGCCTCCGTTTACTCGGTGCGGCCGAAACCGCTCGCGACAGTCTCTGCGCCGGTAACATGGGACGAAGTGGAGAAGGGCATACGCATAGAGGATTTCCGCATGGACAATATGGCCGGGCGGGTAAGAAGGCTCGGGGACCTCTGGCAGAGCCTCCTGTCATCAGCCGGCCGTTTTGATCTGAGCGCGCTCATCACATCAAAGAAAGAGAAATGAGATGAGGTTTGGACATCTGCCTGTCAAGCCGCCTTACCCAGTGATGGACGCCCGGCCTGTCGCCGAGCTTCCCGAAGGGGCCGGGTGGCAGTATGAGCCGAAATGGGACGGCTTCCGATGCCTGGCATTTCGCGACGCGGACGACATCGAATTACAGGCCAAGTCAGGAAAGTCACTGACCCGATATTTCCCCGACGTGGTGGCGATGCTCAAAGCCCTTTCTGCCGAACGCTTCATTGTTGATTCGGAATTGGTGATTGCGGTAAAAAGAGAGTTTTCATTCGAGCAGCTCCAGCTCAGGCTCCATCCTGCGGAGAGTCGCGTGCGAAAGCTTGCGAACGAATATCCCGCTACGATGATACTTTTCGATCTTCTCGCAGATGAAAAAGGGGAATCGCTTATTAGCACACCGCTGCAGCTTCGCCGCGAACGTCTCGAGCAATTCTTTAAAACGTATGCACAAGGGATAGACCGCTTGCAATTGTCGCCCGCAACGACAGGTGCAAAAGAGGCGCGGGCCTGGTTTGAAGCTGCGGGGTCAGCCCTTGACGGTATTGTCGCAAAGCGACTCGACCTTGATTATCGCTCCGGAGACCGCACCGGGATGGTGAAGTATAAGGACGTGCGAAGCGTGGATTGCGTGGTTGGAGGGTTCCGCTATCTTGAGAGGCAGAAGCTCGTCGGCTCGTTGCTGCTTGGCCTCTACGAGGACGGGTTGCTGCATCACGTGGGCTACACATCATCTATTTCGGGTAACGAGCGGAAAAGCCTCACCGGGCGATTGGAAGCACTGCGTCAGCCTCCCGGTTTCACGGGGCGGTCACCGGGAGGACCAAGCAGGTGGTCGTCAGGGCGGTCAGGAGAATGGGAACCGCTGAAACCGGAACTGGTAGTTGAAGTGAAGTACGATCACTTCACCGGTGGACGCTTCAGACATGGTACCAAATTTATACGATGGAGACCGGATAAAGCGCCGAGGCAATGCACATTCGATCAGGTGAAAGCAAAAAACGCTTGAAGTGCGGGTTTGGCTGTTTCACGCATGATTCAGGCTCCGGATACCCACTATATCCTTAACGCAGACTTTCTGCTGTGAACGCGACGAGCGATTGCATGTACTCTGTGCCCGCGCGCTCGAATAGATCGTTGTGTCCTGCCCCGGTAACGAAGAGCGCCCGCTTCTGTTCAGCCCCCGAAAGAGCATAGAGTGCCTTTCCCTCGGTCACCGGTATGATCTCATCCTCTTCGCCGTGAATAATCAATGTCGGAATCTGCACCTGCCTGATCTTCACGTCATTCCCGAAGCCTGTGACGTTTTCAACGTTCTTGAACAGGTGGGTGACACCCAGTCGTGCGAGCTGGTTGCGCTGACTCGCAAAGCCACTCTCCACGATCAGACCGCGAACAAGATGCTGGAATCGGTATGCCACCTCAATAGCGGGAGCGCTTCCCAATGAGCGGCCCATCACAAAGAGCCCGCCTTTCAAGCCGCCATTATTAATGAAGGCGACGAAAGCCTGAAAAAGAGGGAGAGCATCCCTGATCATCGCGCTGCAGCTCGGGCTTCCATCGCTTGCGCCATATCCGCGATAATCGGTAACGAACAGGTTTATGCCATGGTGCTGATAGAGCGGGGCAACATAATCATAGTCTGAAGCAATCTCGCCGTTCCCGTGAAAGTAAAGAAGATTGGGTGAATCTTTCCCTGAGAGGTAGAACATGCACCCGATGGAGACACCCTGAGCAACCTCGACAAAATGAGCGGTTCCATTGTGCGGCCTGGGATCACCCGGCTCTTCCCGGCGAGGGAAGAAAAGCCGATAGATGATCTCCGGCCTGTCCATCAGTTCAATGGAGTTATCGAGCAGGTCCGGCATTATTGCGGCTTGATGAAAGCAGAGGCACGCACGCTATATTTTTGGATGCTTGGTACGCGGAGTAAAATGACAGCCCCCGCAATCCATCATCCCGCGAGTATTTTCGAGAGCACCTCCCTGATCGTGACACTGCCTGCATGCCTGTACTTCGGCAGCCAGTGCATGAGTCGGCTTGAAGGTTTTCTCTGCATAACTGTTCAACAGTTCGACCGTGCGTTTGACAACTGACGCCGTCAGCCACCCGCAGCGTTCCGACCTCTGGGCGGAGAAGGATTTGAACTTAGACGTCTTGCACCACCTGCTTACTGAAGCGTGGCAGAGGGTAGAGTGCGAGATCGATTTGACTATCTCGAACTTCGCCTTCTTCGGTTCATAATCGGGAAGCGCCTCCTGCTCGTACCAGGTATAGAGTTCCCGGATGATTGCAAATGCAGGCTCTCTGGACTTCTTGTCAAAGCCGCCGGTTACAAGGAATATCGCTGCCGCAGCACCATTCAGCGCGCCGCAGAGCGCCCCTGCTCCAGCCGCTCCTCCTTCCCCGTAAACCATCATGGCCGTGGGAATCATCGTATAGGGATGGCCGACCTCTATGCGAAGCTGACCGATGATGCTATCGAACGCGCCGAAGCAACAGGCACCGGCATAATAGCCGTAGTAACCGCCTTCGGCAGCCGCCTCGGGATTCAACTTCTTATAAGGCCACGGAAGGTCGAGCCCCGATTTCTGCTGGCTATCGTCCGCGCTGAACAGTCTCTTCGGCTTCGCTACTGAACCGGCTCCCAGAAGACCGAGAATCAGGGCTCCACCACCTTTGATAACGTCTCTCCTTGAAACGCTCATGGGTCACCTCATGATAGAATATGATGCAAATAAATCTTATCATAGGTGTACAGAGATAGAAACAGGGCCATTACGGCAGAGCGCGCCTGCCGGAACACTATTTCCTTCGCTGCGAGCACCTGGCGAGCGAAGGAATGGTTGGAGCCAGAGTAGATGTTGACCATACCAAGGCGGTACTACGGAGGAATTGAAATGATTAACAACGAGGAGCAGAAGAAGGAAGCTGCCGATCTTGACGAGCTGCAGCGTGAGTACTGGGAGAGGCAGCTCCGTGAATTTCCGGAGCTCTCCACGTGGACGGGTGATAACAGATACAACGACCGGTTTACCGATCTTTCTCCCGATGCCATCGAGCGGCGCAAGAATGACGAGCGGCTCATGCTGAACCGCGCCCGCAGCATCGATGCATCGCATCTGGCATCTCAAGACGGATTGTCGCATGCGCTTCTTGTCTGGGAGCTTGAACTGGCTGTTCGATCACATCGTTTTCCGCCGGTCATGCTTCTCAACCAGATCTGGGGACCGCACTTGATGTTTCCACAACTCGTATCAATCACGCCTTTCCGCACAGCGGATGACTTTCGCAACTATCTTGCGCGACTCTCCGCATTTCCGATTTATCTGGAACAGGCGACGAGCCTCCTTCGACTCGGGATTCAGCTTGGATGGGTGCAGCCGAGAGAGCCGCTTCGAGGAGTGGCCGACCAGATTCGCGGTCAGATCGTCTCAGATATCGAGCAGAGCGCTCTGTTCGCCCCGCTCCTTCGCATGCCCGAAGCCATTCCCGGACCGGAGGCCGAGCGGTTTAGATCCGCTGCCCGGCCATACATTGCGGATGGCGTCTTTCCGGCGCTCACAAAATTCCTGGAGTTTGTCACCGGAACATATTTGCCGGCGGGGAATCGTCCGATCGCCGCCTTGTCGCTTCCGGACGGCGAAGCCTATTATGCGCAATGCGTTTACGAGCACACGACGAGCGAACTCACTCCTGCCGACATTCATCAGACAGGTCTTAAAGAGGTGGCCCGTATACGTGCAGAGATGAACTCCGTTCTTCGGCAGACAGAGTTCAAAGGCTCTCTCCAGGAATTCGGCTCCTTCCTGCGCTCTGATGCTCGCTTCTACTTTACGAAAGCAGATGACCTGGTCAGGGCATATCGCGACATCGCAAAACGAGCGGATGCGGAGTTACCGAAGCTTTTTGCCGAACTGCCCCGGACGCCCTACGGTGTTCGCGTCTTTCCCGACTATGAGGCACCGAGTCAGACAACGGCCCAGTACTACCCGGGTGCGGCCGATGGGTCGCGCGCCGGCTATTTCATGGTCAACACGTATCGCCTCGACATGCGGCCAACCTTCGAAATGGAGGCACTCACACTGCACGAGGCTGTGCCGGGACATCATCTGCAGATCGCGAGGGCCCAGGAATTACGCCATCTGCCCGATTTCCGGCGCAACGCTGCCTACACCGCGTACGTTGAAGGCTGGGCCCTCTACGCAGAGAGCCTCGGCTCCGACATGGGCTTCTATACAGATCCATACTCGCGGTTCGGGCAGCTTACGTATGAGATGTGGCGGGCGTGCCGATTGGTGGTTGATACCGGCATGCACCAATTCGGCTGGACGCGCCAGAAGGCCATAGATTTCATGCAGGAGAACACGGCAAAGACGGAGCAGGATATTGTTGTTGAGGTGGATCGCTATATCGTCTGGCCCGCTCAGGCGCTCGCCTATAAGATCGGAGAACTGAAGATCAAAGAGCTGCGCGCCAATGCGGAGCGCGAATTGGGCCCGCGATTCGATGCTCGCCTGTTCCACAATGCCCTTCTCGATAAAGGCCCGCTGCCTCTGGCCGTGCTCGAGCGTGAGATCGAGGGATGGATTAAAGCGCAAAAGGCAATACCATAGGCGGTTCACAACGGAATCTTTTCCCCCTTGCATCGCGTCGCGCTGATGCTGAAAATAGGATATACGCGAAAGAAGGAGGTAAAGATTATGGCCACTGTCGGACTGCTCGTCAGGCTTGAGGCGAAACCGGGTAAGGAAAAGGATGTTGAAGAGTTTCTCCGCAAGGGGTTGCCATTGGTACAGGAGGAGCCGAAGACTGTTGCATGGTTTGCGATCCGGCTCGGGGCTTCGACCTTCGGCATCTTCGATGCTTTTCCCGACGATGCAGGCAGGCAAGCTCATCTGTCGGGACGAGTCGCTGCGGCGCTTAAGGAGAGAGCCGCGGAACTGTTTTCCCGTCCGCCTGTCATCGAACCGGTAGATGTGCTTGCGGTCAAGCTTCCTTAGGAATTCGGAAGATAAACCTGCTCGAAGCATGACGGTAATTAGCTCTTTTACTTTGCCTACAGATATGCCAAAATGCCGCTGTGCTCGGAATCGTATTAAGTTTAGCTTCTTCCGTGGCCTTCGGCGCCAACTCGATTATCGCCCGGCGAGGTCTGCTTCGGGTAAGCTCTGACTACATTGCGACGATCTCGATATTTACGGGTCTGGCCTTTTTCATAGTGGCAACCGGCATTACCGGCGACCTTTACGGACTCGCGCGACTCACCTGGAAGTCGTATCTCTTCTGGGCACTCTCGGGCGTCATCCACTTTGCTCTCGGCCGTACGTGGGCTTACCGGTCACTTAAGCTTCTCGGCTCAAATCGTTCGAACATTGTTACCAGCTTAAGTCCCATCGCCACCGTTGCCCTGGCAATGCTCTTGCTGAAAGAGACGGTTACTCCATTTCAAGCCCTCGGTATTATCTTCACGTTATCGGGTCCTATCCTGATGCTCCTGAAAGAGCAGACCTCCGAAGAAACATCGTCCACAAGCTCGTCAGTCTCCCGGGCGAAAGAAGTCAATCGCAGGGACATGTTCCTTGGCGTGCTGTATGGAGCGGGGGCAGCTGTGTTCTGGGGAAGCAGCGGGATCTTCATCAAGTTCGGCCTCGACGCAGGAGGAAGCCCGGTAGTCGGCACTCTGATCGCCTACGCAGCAGCTTCGTTTGTGATAAGTCCATCCCTTCTATTCAGTAGTGAGAGGAGGCGGGAGATTTTCAACGAAGACAGAGGGCCTTTACCGATTGCGTTCTTCAGCGGCCTCACCACGAGCTTTGCGCAACTGTTGCGATACCTTTCCTTCGGATTCGGATCGGTGATCGTCGTGAGTCTCATGTTGCGCACGCAGCCTCTCTGGATCCTGCTCTTTGCCTTCATGTTTAACCGGCAGTACGAGAGCTTCAGTCGCTGGGTGCTTATCGGCAATGGCCTGCTGATGATCGGTACGCTTTTGATCATATTCTGATCCGGCATGCGAGCTATTCGCCGTTGGCAGGTAGCGGAAGCAATCAACGATGAGATTACATTTGCAAATCGTCGTCCTTCGTTTTACAATGCTGCAAAATCATAGATGAAGGCGGTCTCTACATGCCTACGTACGAATTTACCTGTGAGAAGTGTGGGAACGCGTTTTCGCTAATCCTGTCAATGCGGGAGTATGATAAGGATAGAGAGCGCTTCAGGTGTCCGAAGTGTAAGAGCAAGAGGGTGAAGCAGGCTTTTTCGTCCTTTATCGCGAAAACGACGAAGAAAAGCTAGAGACTGCGAGGAACGGTCGACGCTTGCAGCTATGAGCGCCCCTTTTCCTTAGCCTCGACTGTGCAATAGATTCCTTTCCCTTCGAGGGCCGGTTTGAAGCAGCCGTTGTCTGATATGCAGGTCGCTTTCGCCGTATCTCCCGACTGCCATCTCGCGATCAGCCCCGGCTCCCGTATGAGCGGCCGGCAGAGGGAGACATAGTCGGCGTAACCTTCCACGACGATCTTCTTTGCCCACTCGATTGAGCGTATCCCCCCTACAAGCATAAGCGGTATCCGAGTTCTTTCCTTATAGCGGCGTGCTTCATCGAGATAATATGGCGTTACTTGCTCGCCGGATTTGACCGGGCGCGCAGGGAAGTACTTCCCGAATACACCCTCTACGTGGTGCCCGCCGCTCATCTCTATCGCATCCACGCCTGCATCCTGAAGGAATGAAGCGACCGAGAGCATGTCCTCGACTGTGTAACCGCCTTCAAGAAATTCCTGAGAGTTCAGTTTTACGAGGAGGGGAAATGTATCTCCCGCCTCCCGTCTCATCGCGCGAACGATGGCGAGGAGGAACCTTGCCCTGTTGGCTATTGGTCCTCCATACGCATCAGTCCTCTTGTTGAAATAGGGTGAGAGAAATTCGCTCACAAGATAACCGTGCGCGGCGTGGATCTGAACAGCATCACATCCGGCTTGCTTTGCACGTCGTGCAGCTTGCGCGAAATGGCCGACCATGCTGTCGATTTCTGATTCCGTCATCTCCCTGCACTGGACCTCTCCTTTGCTCTCGATGGTCGAGGGGCCGATGCGTACGCCGTCCGCTGATTTCAGCGCATAGCGCCCTCCGTGAGATACCTGAAGGGCGATCTTGCCTCCTGCGGCATGCACTTTATCGGCCATCGTCTTCAGGGGCGGTACATGCCCGTCGGTGTAAATGCCGAGCTGGCCGGGCGCTGCGATACCCTCTCGAGTCACGCACGCATGGCTCGTAATGATAAGCCCCACTTTTCCCTGTGCCAGATCGACCAGCAACCGGGTGAGCGCTTCGGTCGCGTACCCTTCGGGTGTTGCCAACCCTTCCCAGGTAGCTGAGCGTACGAAACGGTTGGCCAGTTGCATGGTGTTGATCGCGGTTGCTTCGAAAAGTTCCGGCATACGTCTTCCTCCACAATAGTGCAATGCTTTATGCTTCTCGGACCTAAGTATTGCAGGTCGTCTTCGGTTGTGTCAACAGTCGGACGAGCGGGTTGTTGGACAACAGGGATCGACGATGAACAATCATCCGTTTGATCGGCCTGCCCGTCAAGAGCGAGCAAGTTAATTAGCGAAAACTTCCTTCCTTGAAGAGCTTATGGTTCTCTTTGGCAGGAAGGTTGCGATTACGGGTGGCATTCTGGAACCGATATAATGAGCGCCGATATTATACGGACAATATATAAGTAGGGCGTATTTATCATTATGCGTAAGAGCAGAGGGTTTTAGCCTTCCTTTTTTCGGCGATTATTTCTTGACCAGCCAGTATTCAGAGCGTAAAATTGCAACACTCACAGAATAGGCATAAAAAAAGATGTTGGGCTGAGAGCCTCTTCGAATTAGCGCACTACCATACAGAAGGGGGTCGGTAAGTTGTTCAAGAAAAAAAGTTTGATCGTAGTCGGTGCTGGTGCCAGCAAAGAAGTAAATCTACCTACTGGCCATGAGCTAAAGCAAAGAATTGCGTCTATCCTCGACATCACATTTAAGGACGGACTTAAGCAATCAGGCGGAGACTATTCTGTTTGCCAAGCCCTACGAGAGGCAATCAAATGTGAAGATCCGAGCCCTCGCGACATCAATTCTTATCTTCACGCTGCCTGGCGAATCCGAGATGCAATGCCTCAAGCGATCTCCATCGACAATTTCATAGATGCACATCAAGGAGACAAAAAGCTCGAACTCTGTGGCAAGCTGGCAATAGTGCGATCAATTCTCGACGCTGAAAGGGCAAGTAATCTCTTTCTCGATACAGAGAAATATGAGGCCACCATCGACTATCAATCTCTGGAGGGAACTTGGTTCAACTTGTTTACGCAGCTGCTCACTGAGAACTGTACAATCAGCCAGCTTGAAGACCGACTTTCATCTATTGCTTTGATCATATTCAACTACGACCGCTGCATAGAGCACTTTCTCTATTATTCCTTACAGAACTACTATGGCATCGACGCGAATCAGGCGGCGGAACTAGTCAAAAGAGTTAAAATTTATCACCCATATGGAACAGTTGGCTCGCTCCCTTGGCATTGGTACAGCGGTACACACGCGGTTAAGTTTGGCGGAGAACCCAATCCCAAGCAACTATTTGAGCTCGCAGGCCAAATTAAGACATTCACAGAAGGCACTGATCCAGACTCTAGCGACATAACAGAGATTCGAAATCTAATGATGGAGTCTCATATCATTCTATTCTTAGGTTTTGCATTTCACCGCCTAAACCTCGAATTGATCAGACCGCCCAACAACAACCATTCGAGGCCTGACGAAGTGAGCTATTTTGGAACAGCGATGGGGATATCTAAGAGTGACTGTGAAGTCTTAGTAATTGATCTCATGAAAATTGGAAATGCAAGCCGCGAAAAGATCGTGATCCGAAATGATCTTACTTGCGGTCAGCTCTTCAAAGAATACTGGCGGAGTTTGTCTTTGTCGAAAGCAAACGGCGCATAGGCTAATCCGCAAGTAAGTACATCTCTTAAAACCGACTTTTTCTACAGGCTCGTTACACCATTTTCGGCTGTAATCCTCAAACAACGCACTCGCCGCATTTTCACTCTTCGTAGGTGAAATTGTCACCTCAGTTCGATTGCCAAATTCGTCAAATCGATTGAATTCCAGGAAGGAGAGAACGTGATTCGAAACCGAAAAGAGACGGCGAAGCCAAAGATTCATTAAATCATTCATGTGATTTCAAATAAATATGTGCCTGGCTTCTGAGAGTTCTTCCTGTCGTCGCATTTCTCTGGTAGCATTCAATCAGCAAATATAGATATAGATCAAGGAGGAGTGCAATGAGCAGGCGGGTGGTGATAAACACATCGATAATCGCCAGTTGCTGAGGCGTAATCTTAAGCCCCCGTTCTTTGAGCTGTCTTATTATTGATTCTTTAGTTACCATGGTCAATTTGGAACCATTCGTGATTGTAATTGGATGTAAATCCCCAGACCCCATCTGTCAAGGTGCCTCCATACTTATACGTGAACAAAGGTCAACCTCTTATCTGCTTTTCTTTCTTTGATTATTGCCGATATCTTTAGGAGGGAAAATAATCAGGAATTCTGCGCCATGAAAAAGTCTAAGGTTATAACTCTTGTGCTTGTAACGGGTAGCGTGCTTATGGCCTGCCAGCAGAGAAACCAGTACACAAGCTGGGACGATTGCGCGCGGGATTACGGAGACCGATCGAAGTGCACAGAGGAAAAGGAGCACCTTGGGGGAGGCCTCTACTATAGCTCATACTACGGTCCGTGGTATCGCAGCTCCCATTCGGCAGACCCTGCCTACAACCCTTCCGCACGCACCAGCAAGGCTGTCGGTGTTGTCCGGGGCGGCTGGGGTTTTCACGCCTCTTTCGCATCTCACGGCGGATAGAGCACAATGAAACGATCCCCTGTAGCGCACATCAGAAATAATTGGCAGTCGAAGCTGCAAGACGTGGGTTTCCATTTCTATGAGATGGAGGGTAAGACGTACTGGGACGAATCTGCCTTCTATGAGTTTACGTCGGATGAGGTGGACCGGCTGGAATCCGTGACCGATGAGCTTTACCGCATGTGTCTCGAGCTGGTGGATCGGATTGTCCGGGAGAAGCTCTACGAAAGGCTTGCCATCCCGCCCGCTTTCTGGCGCTATGTGGAGAAGTCGTGGGAGCGAAGAGAGCCGTCCATATACGGCCGGTTTGATTTCCAATACGACGGCCGCAGTGACCCCAAACTTCTGGAGTTCAACGCCGACACACCAACAGCCCTCTTCGAGGCGAGCATCGTGCAATATTACTGGCTTCAGGATTACGCCCCTACCGAAGATCAGTTCAACTCGATCCATGAGAAGCTTCTCGACGTGCTCCAGTCGGGAATCAGACGAGTCGTGGGGTCGGACGTTCTCTACTTCTCCTGCGTCAAGGATACCCTCGAGGATTTGACCACAACAGAGTACCTGAGGGATCTGGCGATTCAGGCAGGCATTGAGACGAGCCACATCTACGTTGATGACGTGGGCTGGGACCCTGCTTCACGACAATTCGTAGACCTTGAGAACAGACCGATTAACTATATGTTCAAGCTCTATCCCTGGGAGTGGATCGTAACCGAATCCTTTTCCGAACAGCTTCTCGAGTCTAACCTTTTCCTTTTTGAGCCTGCATGGAAAATGGTATTGAGTAATAAAGCCATGCTGCCGCTCTTGTGGGAGATGTACCCGGACCATCGCAAATCTGCTTCCCTCCTTTTTTGAGCCGCCGAACGCAGGAAAGAAATTTCGTGGAGAAACCCTTCTTCTCTCGTGAAGGAGAGAACGTGAGGACAGGCACCTGGTTTATGCGAAGGGCAAAAAAGGCCGTCTATCAGGAGTACAGGGAGCTACCCGATTTCGGAGGCAACTATCCTGTGATAGGTTCCTGGGTCATCGGAGATCGTGCTGCTGGAATCGGCGTACGGGAAGATACGACGCCGATAACGAACAACCTCAGCCGCTTTGTGCCGCATCTATTCAGGACTGGTGACGCAGGAGAGTGATGTGGAGAAGCGCAGAACGGGCACTGTCCAAAGTTTCTTGAAAAACGGCATGACGATTCTACCACAGAGGCACAGAGGTCACAGAGACATTGCTCACGGAGAAATGATAAATATGGTGTCCGGAACAGTGGAGATTCTGTTCCGGACACACACCGACGCTCCGCGTGGGTGTACTAAGTACCTGTACTCCGAAGGGGTGCTTGTATCCCGGGAGGGATGTCCGTGACCGGATATGGCCGTCTCCCCATATCCGGTCAGAACTTTGTACAAGGCTTTCCTCGGTGTTCTCCGTGCCTCTAGCGAAGCGGGTGGTGAATCAAAATGGTTCTTGGGTTTTGACATAACCGCAGAACGGAACAGGAGGACGTATATGGATTATGAATTCACAGCTGAACAGAACAGGACGCTTGCAGATGTCGCAGCTGATCTTTCACGCGCTGGAAAGGCCATCCTTTCTGCCGGGATCCTGACCGCTGTCTACGTTGTGCTCACGTTTGTCGATCCGCGGGAGCTGATGGTCGTCAATGAGAGCGGCCGCGCCTTTCTTACGACGGCAGATTACATGTTGTGGGTACTCATTGCCCTCCTCGTGATCTATGTCAGCATCACCGTGATTCGGCTTGCAGTACCGCTTAAGCTGATAGCCACCACTTCGGGTAAGGACATCTCTCACCTGATGGAGTTCATGAAAGAGCTTGGGCGCATTTGCCGCATATGCTCTACATGCCTGATCGTCGCCTGCGTCCTTCTTGCTGCGAGTATAGGTCTGGCCATCGTCGTCTTCTAAATGCCAATTTGTCTTAAAGCGTATACCTTCGTTGTCGCTACGTCGCTTTTCCTCGACGTACTTTAGTACGCCTGCGGCAAGCTCCTCACTGCCGCCTCGGTCTCCGCATTAATACAAATCGGCATTAAGCAATTTCGCTGCACGAAAGTCAGTATATTCAGGCCACGCGTTGAGCCATCCGCCTAATCGCTTTAGGAACAGGGCGGAACTGCGCCGCGCGGATTATTCTTCTCATGTGCCGGCTGTAGCGCTGAATACTTTCGGCGGGAACGAGGTACAATTCATTCCGGTTTGTCCTCCGTCTCCTGACCGTGTTCATCGACTGAGCCGCCCTGCAGATAAGCGTCAATGCTCTGTTCCATTCGAGCCGGGAACTCCGGTACGGGGCCTACTATCTCGTCACGGTAGACTCGAAGGATGATTTCTCTGAAAACCGGGAGCGCGACTCTGCCGCCCGTTTCTCTTTGTCCGAGAGAACGGTTGTCGTCAAAGCCTATTCGGACGGCGACAGTGATGCCCTCGAGCCCGTATGTCGAGCCTATGAACAGCGCGTCCCTGAACTCATTTGTCGTTCCCGTCTTTCCTATGACGGCGATCGGGAACCCGTTGGAGTCGAGCGCATGGGCCGTGCCCGTGGGAATACGCACGACACCGCGAAGGCCTTCCTGAATGAGCGAAAGCGCGCCGTCGTCGACGTAGACCGGAGGTCCGCCGTGTTCGACATGAGCCGTCACCTCGCCCGAATCGCGGACGATCCTCCGGATCACATACGGTCGGCTGAGGATGCCCGATGCCATGGTGCGGTACGCGTTCGCCAGTTCCAGTAACTTTACTTCAGACGCGCCTAACGCTGTTGTGGCGTACGGCCGCAGCGGCGTCCGGATTCCCAGGCTCCGCGCCATATGCAGAACACTCTCAATCCCGATTTGCTCTGTGATCCAAATCGCTACGGCGTTTCTGGATTCCGCCAGCGCTTGCCGGAGAGGGATAGCGCCTTTGAATTGACCGTCAAAATTTGAGATCGATTTCATAGTCTGCTTCTCTCCATCGGGGACACTGATAGGCTCGTCCGGAACCATGGTGTCAAGATCAAAGGTTCCGTGCTGAAAAGCCGCAAGATAGACAACAGGTTTCATTGCGGAACCGGGCTGCCGCAGCGATTTCGTGACACGGTTAAAGTCGCTGTACGAGCTTGAGCGGCCTTCGTAGAACTGACGACCACCCGTCTCGGCGAGGATGCCCGCATCCCGGTTCCTGAGCACCACGACGGAGCCCTGGATTAGACCTTTAGCACTCGGGTGTCGCTTCTGATAAAGCTCAAGGCCGTGCTCCAGCGCCTCGTTCACAATCCGCTGCACCCGGGCATCCACGGTGGAGTAAACCTGGATACGTCCGTTACGGAGGTCTTCAGGACTGAGGCCGGCGTGGCTGCTTTCCAGTTCCGCAAAGACGCTTTCAACAACCGCGGCCTCCTGGAGCGCCTTCTCTTTGCGCTGCGCTACTACCGGGATCGGGCGCTGCTCGGCTTCGCTCGCCTCGTCCCGAGAGATGAAACCGTTCCTCGCCATAAGTCCCAGGGTCTGATCTCTGCGGCGCAAGACTCTCCCCGCTTCCTTTGCACCGGGCGCGTAGTATCGCGGCGACTTGGCGATGCCTGCCAGCAGCGCGGCTTTGTCGGCATCATGTGCGGTAAGGGTGGCAAGAGGCCGGTTGAAATAGTATTCTGCCGCCGCCGCAAATCCGTACTGACTATTACCCATGTAAATGAAGCTTGCGTAACGGGCCAGTATTTCCTCTTTAGCGCGGCGCTTCGAACCGAAACGTTCCTGCATCTGCCTCTCGACCCACAACGACAACCGTATCTCTTCGACCTTTCGAACCAGCATGAGAGCATTTTTCGCGCCTATCAGGTACGCCAGCGCGCGAGGCAACAGTGCGCCCTGCCGTAGCCGGTCACGGTTTTTCTGAGCAGACAGATTCTGAAAAACCGTCAGGTCTTGGAGAAAACAACCGCGTACGAGCTGTTGGGTGATCGTCGAGCCTCCCTGGGGAAAAATAGCCGGACTATCGACCTCGTCCTGCCTGCCCGGTCGTACAAGACGTGCCAACAGAGTTCCAATCCTGACTTTGATCAATACGCGAGGAAATGTGAAATAGTCAACTCCGCTATGTGAGAAGAAGTTCTTATCCTCGGCGGCGATAATTGCGTCACGAACAACGGGCGGGATATCCTCATACCGGGTCATCTGCCGGTGCTGGTTTGCCACCTCAAGGAGCGGACGGTCATTGGCATCGTAAACGTGGCCGATCGTGGGAAAATCAAAGCGGGCCAATGGTTCTATGTCAGGCAGATTGGTTCGGTAAGAATAGATGTGACGGAAGCCAATTGCAATAAGAGCGGCCATGATGATTATCGCGCAAAGAAGCAGGGACAGGATAACTCTCTTCCAACGCAGTCTGGCCGAGCCGACGCCGCAAATTTTCCGGGCGGCACCTGGCGCGCCGACTTCCGTACAGCTGAACTCATCTTGTAATAAAGTACCTGACACGATTTAAGCTCCGTTGCTGATGCGGATGGTTGTCTCTACCGTGGTGCTCATCAAGATGGGTATGTTCATGTCCTTCCGTTGTCCACCTGTTGCAAAGGAAAGAGCCGTCTATCTCTATAAGTTTGTGTCGATGAGATATAAAGTCAACCGTGAGGGGGTTGCGGTCTCTTCTTAAGGTCAGGCGATCAAGATTGCCGCTTCAAAGTGCTCATGCAGGGGGTCAATCCTTTCCTCACCATCTCTGCACTCGCAGAAAGAAACTCGGCGCTTCTGGCGCAAGATCGGGGCTGGAAGATCGATTACGCTTGGCCTTCGGCACTTGGTGCGGAGCCCCAGAATCCTTATACCGATTTGCCTTCAAGTGTATACCTTCGTTGTCGCTGCGTCGCTCTCCTCGACGTACCAGTAGTACGCCTTCGTCGGCTCCTCGCTGCCGCCTCGGTCTCCATCTTGAATGCAAATCGGTATTAGACGGGCGTTTAATTGCCTCCCTCATTAATCTCTCAGAGAGAGTAAATGAGAACGCTTGAGTAGCTTATTGTAAACACCATCGATTTGAAGAATATCCTTCTCCAATGCTGTCTCAGCGCCGGGTTGATCGCCGTTTTCAATCGCCTCGATAATTCGCTCGTGGGTCCTGCATGCATCCCTGATCGTACCGATCCCGATTTTCAACACGCTGTGAAAATGAGCAACCACGGCCATCATGGCTTCGACCACGATCACAAGTACGGTATTCTCCGTGGCCTGGGCCAGGCGCTTGTGGAAGATGAGATTGTCTTCGAAGAGCCGACTACCCTGTTCCAACTTTTTTTGGGCATTTGTGACAGTCTGCCTGATAGCCGAGATGGCCTCCTTGTTCCCCACCTCGAATACGGTCTTGAGTACTATCTTCTCAATATTGAGCCGCGCCTTCGTCAACTCTTCTGTCCTGATCGTCTTTAGCAGGAAAGCATCAAGAAAGAGATCGCCGATGGAATTGAGAGTGGTATCGACTACCAAAGGACCGCCCGATGCGCCTTTTTGCATCAGTATGAAGCCTGCAGACTCCAGTCGCCGGAGTGCCTCCCGAACCGTTTGGCGACTTACGCCGAACTGCGCTGCCAGGGCGATTTCGGACGGCAACTTGTCTCCTGGTTTCAGCGCCCCCGAAAACATCATTCGCTTGATCTCAGCGGAGATCTCCTCAAAAGCTCTTCTTGTTTTGAGCGGTTTAAAAAGAACAATGGGAATGCCGGGTTCGTTTACTACTGCAGCCTTTTTCATAGCAGGGCCACCTTTGTTCGTAGTGCGGCAGCTGCTTAGCCGCTTCCGCCACCACCGTAATATAATCTGTCTGACAGATAAATGTATTATTGAATCAATTAATCGTCAATCTATTTCTTCTCTTAATTTTTAAATCATTTAATATCGTGGTGTTACACATGGTAACCGTTCCGGATAAGGTCATTTATCGAAAAAAAATATTGACACAAAAAGTAGATTGCGCAAAAATAGCGTTAGGCTTCTGTAATTGATCAGCAGCACGCATGATGCTGCAAAGCGTGTTGCATTTCAACACAGAAAGGCGGCGGTACTGCATCGCAAGAATCGATCAAGAACATAAGGAGGAGTTATGGCAATGATCATCGACGGCTTTGGTCACGTTTTCCCAAAAAGGTTCCTGGACGTCCTCATCAAAACCTACCCCACGGTGGAACTGAAGGAGCTTTCAGTCCTGACGTACTTCGGCGACATGAAGAACAGGGTGAAAGTGCTTGACGACCACAAGATCGACAAACAGGTCCTGACGCTCGCCAGACCATCCGTCTGGATGAATATGCCGAAGGCCGAACTGGAAAGACTGACGCCGATCGCGAACGACGCTATAGCTGAGGCCGCCGCAGAGTTCCCCGGCAGGTTCATTCCCGTTGCCCACCTAGCCGTGCCCACGGAGGATTTCCTGCCCGAGTTCGACCGCTGCATAGGAAAGTTAGGTATGGCAGGCGTCCACATAGTGAGCAATATAGACGGCAAACCGCTGGATGCTCCCGAATTCCGCCCCTTCTGGGCCAAGGCGAACGCAACGAAGACACCTATCTGGATTCATCCCCAGCTCCAGGGTGGCTGGTCGCAGGAGTATGTGCTCGACAAGATTTTCGGCTGGCTCTTCGAAACCAGCCTCGCACTATCCCGTCTCGTCTTTTCCGGTGTCATGGAGGAGAACCCGGACCTCAGGATCATCACCCATCACATGGCGGCCATGGTGCCCCATTTCTCCGAGCGGATAAAGGGTTTCTACGATGCCCGATCAATGTTTCCCCGCTCCAATTTCAAATTCACGCCTGAAGATCCCCTCGTCTACTTTAAGAGGTTCTACGGGGACACGGTCCTCAACGGCGGCATTCATGCGATGGAGTGCGGCTATAAATTCTTCGGTCCCGAGCATATCATCTTCGCCACGGACTACGCCTTCGGGCCGAAGGAAGGCGTCGAGTGGATGGAGGGGGCCCTCCGCCAACTCGAGCAGATAGACCTGCCGAAGGCGGAGAAGGAATTGATCGCGAGCGGAAACCTTCTGCGGCTCATCGCGAGGAAGTAGAAAAGACTCACAGTTGCAGAAGTGGAGCATAAACAAGAGATAGTGTCAAAAGTTCAATGAAAGAAATGTAAAGCTAGAATTTTATCGCAGATGAACGCTGATAAAGCCAGAAGAGATTTACGCAGATGCGTATGCCGGTGGAGAGCATTGTGATACGACGTCAATGCTATCCACAGTTCAGCGCTGCGCGCAGCCCTCTCACCTCACCGGAGGTGCTGGGGTTGACCGTCTGTGCCGTCTTATCACACAGGCGGTCAAAGATAATTCATCAGCGTTCATCAAGGCTTTTATCCGCTTTTATCTGCGATGAAAAGCGGTTTCTTGCGGAAAAGGACCTAGAGTTTGACAATACCAAACAAGACAGGAGGAGGCGCAGATGAAAAAGAATCCGGACATGCGCGATTGGATCGAGACGTTGAGAAAAGCCGACCAGATCCTCACGCTGACCAAGCCGGTTGATCCGAGCACTGAGATGGGGGCCCTGCTCTACGGATCGAGGGACAAGGCTCTCTTTTTTGAACAGGTAAAAGGCTTTCCGGGCTGGAGGGCTCTCGGGATGGCGCCGGCCAACCTGGGACAGGCGGCCATGGCCTTTGGCGTGCCCCTGGAAGGGATGATACGGGAGTTCTCGAGGCGCGGCAAGAAGCCGCTGAAGCCCATCGTCGTGGATGACGGACCGGTCTGTGAGGTCGTGAAGACAGGTGATGCCGTCGATATGACGCAGCTTCCTGCCCACATAGCGGGTACCAGGGATGGGGGACGCTTCATAACGTCCGGTCTCATCATTGCCCGCGACCCGGACACCGGTATCATAAATATGTCCTTTCACAGGATGCAGATAAAGGGGCCTAACAAGCTGGGACTCCTTCTCGTGCCCCGTCATCTCTATCTCATCCATCAGAAGAACGAAGCGGCGGGCAAGCCGACGCCGATAACTGTGATGATCGGCAACCACCCTATGTTTTACTTCGCGGCCGCCTACACGGGACCGGCGGACCTCGATGAGCTCGAGCTCGCCGGGGCGCTGCTCGAGGAGCCGGTTCACGTCGTGAAGAGCGCCACGAACGACCTCCATGTACCCGCTTATGCGGAGGTTGCTTTCGAAGGTGAGATACTCTCCGGCGTAAGGGAGGAGGAGGGTCCTTTTTCCGAGTTCCAGGATTATTATGTGGCAGGGACGGGAATGAACCCTGTGATAAGAGTTGACAGGCTCCTGACGAGAAAAGACCCGATCTACAAAGAGATACAAAACGGGTCCGAGGTTGAGGGATGCGTCTATCACAAAGTACCCATGTCGACCGCCATCTACGAGAGGCTGCAGACGGTGGGAGGCTTCACGGACCTCATGAACGTCATCATACTGCCCGGCATCTTCGCCGCAGTCGTGCAGATGAAACAGCGCTTCCGGGGAGAGGCGAAGAATGTGCTCATGGGCGCGCTCTCGTCGCAGTACCTTCATCCGAAAGTGGTAATCGCCGTCGATGAGGACGTTGATATCTTCAACCCGGCAGACGTGCTGTGGGCGATTAATACGCGGGTCAACCCGGCGAAGGACGTATTAATCGTCGACGAGACGCGCATCCACCCCATGGACCCGACGGGTCTTGAGGTGGTCAAGCCGGGAAGCCCGCTGGGCTGGTCAAGGATGGGCTCGAAAATGGGAATAGACGCTACGAAGCCGCCTATCTCGGAGCCAGAGGCGCGGCTGCAATTTGAGCGCATACAGCCCATCAACCTCGGGAAGATAAAGAGGGAAGATTACTTTTAGATGCTGGTTACATTTTGGGCTGCCGTTTAGAGCCTAAAGAAACAGGGGGGGTTGCATCATGCCAACTATTCAAGACGGAAAGGCACGCAAGGAGCGCATCCTTAAGTATCTCTTAAACGGGTGCGGGATACTTGGTTTTTGCATAGCGATTATAGCATCGCGCGGCATTGGCATGGCAGCGGGTGCGATACCGTGGGTGACGGCGGCGCTTGCCGTACTCTGGGTGGGTGCCCTTGTCCTCGGCTACTTCGCCTTCATAAACGGCAAAAAGGCGCCGGCTGCCGGAACCCCACTGTGGCTCAAGCTTGCCGGTTTCTTCAATGCCTACTCGTCTTTGTATCTCACGTTCTGTATCCTTACGGGCTACCTCTTCTGGCCGTCGGTCTCGGTGAGCCATGTCGCCCAGTGGAACCCTTATTTTCTGATGATATCTCTTTTCGTCATGGGACTTGCTATCGACTTTACAGACTGGAAGCGAATCGTCATGAACCCAAGAGTCATCGGCTTAAGCGCGCTTACCAGGTGGGCGTTGATGCCGATAGCCGCCTACGTAGTCGGCTCTCTCGTCTTTGTCACGCTTTTGCCGGGAAACGTCGGGAAGATGCTTGCCGTCGGTCTTATTCTCCTTGGAAGCGCGCCGACAGGGACGGCCTCGAATGCGCTCACGATGATCGCCAAGGGCGACCTGGCTTTATCCGTCTCCGTCACCACAGTGAATACGCTGCTTGCCGCTTTCCTTCTCCCCATTTCAATGCGCTTGCTGGCAGGAAGTATGGCCACGGTGCACGCGAGTGCTCTCTTTGAAGACCTCCTCTACATGGTCGTGATTCCGGTCGCGTCGGGGAGTATCGTCGGCTCCATCTTCGTGAGACAGTGCAAGAATCTGAGGCCTACCTTCGCCCCAATAGCGGTGATCTGCCTCGGTCTCATCATGATGGGCACTATGTCGAAAGGTTCCGACGTTTTGATCAAACAGTTGTATATACTGCTCTATCTCTTTCCCGGATGCATACTCTTCGCTACAGTCGGCTATTCGATAGGTTTCTTCGTTCCCCGTATCTTTGGTTTTACGATCCCGCAGCGGATAGCCGCGTGTTACGAGGTGGGGGTGGACAACGCCGCGCTTACGATGACGCTTGCCTTCAGGCACTTCGGTCCAATGGCGGCGCTCGTCTCGATTGTTTACAGCAAGATCATGGTTATAGGAGGCTCCGTCGTCCTCGCACCGATCTTCAGGAGGATCGCCGAAAAGGAAGAGGCGAAGGCTGCTGCCAAAGGCGATGCTCAGCAGATGCGGACGCGGACGCAGCGATAGATCTTAGGTCAGCCGGTCCGCGAACACGTGTGGTCGGGGCTACTGTGTCCCTGGCACGAAGGGACTTTACGCCTGCAACTCCAGATGCCGGAGGCGCAATGGTGACTACTCTGGTTGTGTGTGGGGCAGGATCGTGCACCGCAGGTCCACGCCGTACCGGAGTCGCACACGTGCTCCGGCTGGGAATGGCCGGGACAGGGTGGCGCCACCCGGTTGCATTTCCAGACACCGGTGGCGCATCGGTGCTTCTTTAGTCTGTGCCCCGGACAATCGCGCGCTCCGCAGTCCCACGCGCTCCAGCCGGCATGGGTTGGGAGGGGAAGGGTTTCTTGGAGCCGAGGGCCGCCGCCGGCCACAATGATCTCCTCTACCGCGGTCTCGCAATTGTGGACAGGGCCGCCCCAGACCCACTTCTTCTTAAGTAACTCTTCCATTTTTGCCTGGGCAGCGTCCGGTTTCGTTATGAACACAGAGATACGCTTGAGCTCTTTCTTGCGGGTCTCCTTAAGGTATCGCTTGTAACCCGCTTCATTCATATAACGAGGCTTGGTGACGACGCCTGCAACCTGGAAATAGAGTCCTCCCGCACCGCCGGTGTTGAGGAGCATATGACCCCATTTGTTTGGACCATCGCCGCTTACGACCACTGCATAGGTGCGCGTGAAGTCAAACATGTGCGGCGGTGGAGGGAAATTGAGCACTTCACCTTCGTAAGCCATTCAGCTCCTCCTGGATAGTACGTCACTCTTATAGCGCGGAATTGTGCCTGTTTGGATTTTCGCTCAAATCACTGATTGACTTAAGGAGTGTCGTTGACTACAGGCCCTGCGGCTCGATTCATATCAGACTACCCAAAGCTACTAATGAGAAATAGCCATTCGGGCTATTGCGTAAGATCTACACGAAGAATTACTCTCTAGTAGGTCTATAGCTGCACACTATTTTTCACATCCATGGAGGGGGCACATGAAGACGAACGTCAGATGGTTCTGCGCTGTCCTGTTTGTCATCCTGGTGGTCTGCGGAGGGTTTAAGAGCACGATAGCGCAATCAACTACAGCGGCTGAAGTGCAGCAAGCTCGCGAACAGGTTGAGAACGTATTAGCAAAGGTGAAGGCGGCATTTGATCAGTCCGGTGGCAATCCGCAAACGTTCATAGACGCTCTACCGCCGGAGGTGCGCCAGGGCAATGAGGACGTATACCGTTCAATACTTGCACTTCGGCCCGGGGAATCGACAGCACAATTTAGAACGGGCCAGCCAGCCGATCCGGTACGCCCGGTGTTTGATCGTCAAGCAGCCGAACTCGCGCAGCGCTATGAGCCTAAGAGAGACCCGCAAGCCTTGGCATCTGACGCGGCAAAAAGCACAGCGCAGGGATCGACCAACTCGGCTTACTTCAAAGGCCATTTTCTGAATCCGATATTGCCTCCACCCTACGGACTCTTCACGCCCAATTGCGAGAACAACTGGTGCATGCCTGATCTTTATATTAAAGATTATGACGAGACGGACCTGGACGGTCGCTGGGGCAATTACTGCAACATCGTCCCGGACTTCTGGTTCCGCAGGCCGTGCTATCAGCACGACCTTGGCTTTACGTTCGCTCCCATGGCTACAGACACGAAACTCGGTTCATTCCTGGCCATAAATTGGCAATGGTATGGAGAGATGCGTGACGAGTGCAGTGCACAGATCAGCTTCGATTGGTTGAATCCCGAGTTCTACATGTGCCAGGCGGTCGCCTTCACTTACTGGTTTGCAGTGAATACCGTTGCCTTCCCGATTTTTAACAGCCCCGATCAGACAAAGGGTTACGACGTGTTGACGGGAGACAACCCCAATACTGCGCACCCGCCGGTCTATCGCCGCTGGAGCGCCTGCACAGGAAAATATGTCGATTCCAGGCCTTTCGTAAGTTACAACAGGGTCGTGCTTGGCGACTACGCGTCGCTTGCGCAGGGCGCCATTCTTGAATTGTCCGGCCGCGCGCTTCGTGGTACGCCGATGCTGTTTGAATTTGTGGATCAGCGGGGATTGACTGTAGCGAACCATCTGACCGCGAAAGCAACCGACAACTGCGTGATCCTGCAGGAGCCCGAAAGGTTCGATACGTCAGTTCTGCCCGGCGGCACCTATACGGTTAAAGCACGATACTACGCATGGGAGCCTTCAGGATATAAGCTCGACTGGGAGTATAATCCGCCCGAGTATGTGACGTACGGTACCCCGACGTATAATGAACGCGTGATGACCTTGCAAGTTGTAGCTCCCTATGACGGCGGCACTACGCGAAGGAGAACGAAATAGATCCGGCGGTTAGAGAAATCCGTGACTCCTTCAAAGAGCCTCGGCATTGAAGCGCGCAATAGTTCCGCTCACAAGATTCTTGTGATAGATGCGGACAAAAAACCGGGACGTCAGCAGGAGATACGATCACGGCAAGTGACATGCCGATAAGAAGATTTGAGACGAGGTTGGCCGGGTACGCGCCGGTTGTCAGCATGCTGCGCATAGTCTCGAACACATAGGACGGCGGCAAAGCTGCACTGAAGACTCTCAGGGCGGCCGGAAGCGTGGAGACAGGGTAGAAGACACCCACGAAAAGCGAGAGCACCATCGGAATCGGCCATCCGAGCCATTCGGCAGAAGGCCCGAGCCGGAATATTACGGCCGAGACGAAGATGCCCATGGCGATCCCGAAGACGAGGAGTATAAGTATAAAAGGCAAAATCAGAAAACCCGTCTTGAAGGCGTTATAGCCGAAAAGCGGACCGGCGATCGCGATCATCACCAGAAAGCCTGCAACTCCCGAACATATACTGGTCAAGATGAGTCCGCTCAGGTATTCCCTGATTTTGAGCGGCGACGCAAAAAAGTTGATGAAGTTCTGCGCCCAGATGTCTTCCAGAAATGCCATCATAATGCCCTGTTGAATCCGTGTCATAAATTCCCACAGAATGATTGCGCCGAGGATGACCGTAACAAAATTGAACGTATCCTGTCCCAGAGAGCCGAGATACTTACTTATGAAGCCCCACAGGATCACATCGATGATGAGCCATAGGAAGATGCTGACCAGGCGTACCGGATTGCTCTTGAATAAGAAGAGCTGACGAACAAAAATTGCGAAGACTCTGGATGCGCTCATGTGCTCATTCCTTGAGACGAAGCGGTTCCCGGGCGACAGCGATAAATAACTCCTCGAGGTCTGCTTTACCGTGCTCGCCGGGGAGGGTCTTCGGATCGCCGCTCAAGAGGATTTTGCCGTGCGACATGAAGAGCGCCCGGTCGCACACGGCTTCGATCTCGTTCATGTTGTGCGACGTCCAGACTATTGCAGCCTGCGATTCTAACGTGTACGTCTTTATCCTTTCACGTATGAGCTGTGCAATGCTTGGATCGAGTGAGGCGGTGGGCTCGTCAAGAAGCAGAAGCCGGGGCCGATTCATCAGCGCCTTGGCAAGATTGAGACGGCTGAGCTCACCCGAAGAAAGAAGCCCGCTCTTGGTGTGGACAAAACGTTCAAGGTCAAATTCCTGCAATAAAGCTGTGAGGCGCGTTTTCAGCTGCTTGATTTCGTAGAGCAGTCCAAAAACGTAGAGGTTCTGCCAGACAGTCAGGTTGGCAGGCACATGGGCGTATACCGCTGCAAAATTGATGTTCTTCTTAATGTCGGATGTGCACTCTTTCAAATTCTTGCCAAGAAGCTCGATTGAGCCTTCCGTGGGTTCCAAAATGCCGAGAATCATATTTATGGTGGTTGTTTTGCCGGCGCCGTTTGGCCCCAGGAGTCCGACAATCTCTCCGGGGTGCACAGAAAATGATATGCGATCCACGGCTCTGAAACCGTTGTATTCCTTCACCAGATTCGTGATGCTCAGGATCGCTTCATTAGCCATGGACGCTGCTTATGATACCTCGCATATACTATACAAAATCACACCTGTGCATGCTGGTCAACCGATGGCCCGTTTGGGCGGAATCCATACCTGTCTGGATGCCGGATCACGTCCGGCATGACGAATTGAGAAGAGCACAATGAGACGGTTACTGGTGATCTCCGGATGAAACTAGCAATTGCCGGTATTGTCCGGTTGAGGTCTCATGGGCTGTCATTCGTACAGCATTGAAGCCATCGAAATCGAGCATCAGCGTAGAGACTATGTCTCCGTCAAGGGCGTTGCTTTTCACCATCTCTTCCAGCGTCTGTGTGCATTCACGACGATGCATGCCCGGCCGATACGGCCTGTCTTCGGTTATTGCAGTAAAGACGTCAGCGACAGCCATGATCCTCGAGCCCGGCGAAAGTTCCTTTGCCTTGATGTGAAACGGGTAGCCATTCCCATCGAGACGCTCATGGTGGAAGGAAGCCCAGCTGCGGATTTCGTCCATTCCTTTTACGGCTTCGAGCGTGCGATAGGTGAGGTACGGGTGACGGCACACGATCTGCCTCTCTTTTGTGGTCAGCTTATCCGGCTTCTCTAATAGTTCACGCGGAACCGCCAGCTTGCCCAAATCGTGTATCTGCCCCGCTACTTTCATGAGCAGGCATTGATCCGGAGAGAGTTTTGCCGTGTTTGCCAGTTTTTCTGCAACCACGGCTACACCCATGGAATGCGTCGCCGTGTAAGGGCTTCTATAGTCGATTATTCTTCGCAACGTGTCAGCAAGGCCGAGGAGCTCTTCTTGGCCCAATTCCATACTGCCCGACTGTGCCGTGCGTGCGAGAATCGAGCCTAATGATGGTGAAACCAGATCGAACCAGAAATGCTCCCGACCGCTCATTTCCATGAAAGCGTCCACGAAGCGTGGCACAAACAGCTTCTCTGACCCCTCCCGTATTTGTCTCTGAACTGTTTTTGCCTGGTCCAGTACATCTGAACGGCCTTTGACCAGCACAGCTGCCCTGTCGGCAAGGTGCAGGATATGGCTGCCGATCGGCACGGGTTGCTCTGTGGCGTCGTATGCGCCCTTACCCCATTCCCATTTGTTATGATGAAATCTTACGAGTGCTGCAGCGCGCTGCAATGGGTGGAAGGCTGAGAGCAGGAGATAGCCTTGTTCCGCGTGCAGCTGTGGGTTTTCCGCTTCAAACTGAAGTGCGTCGATTCTCTCTTTCATGGAGAGCGCGCCGCAATCGTGAAGAGCGCCGGCCAATAGCAGGTCGTTCTTTTCGTCCGATGTTAAGCCCAGCTCTGAGGCGATTGCCCACGCTATGTACGATACCCGGTAGTGGTGACTGACCACAGCAGGGCTTACCATGTCCATCACTTCGGAAAGAAGGAAGATGAGATCGAAAAGCGGTATACGGGTTTGCTCATTCATGGTCTGCATGGTCTGCACGATCTGCATGGTCTAAGGTTAATGCTAGTCTCTTCTTCGTCGTAAATCAAGGTTGCCGATTCCTGTTTCTGTTGACAGCAGATTTGGGATACGGCTATCATGGATAAGAATGTATTAATTAACATACGGGCAACGATTCTGAAATTAAAAGGGAGGTGCTTATGATTTCGTTTCAGGTCAACGGAAAGAAGTACAGTGTCGATGTTCCTCCGGATACACCGCTGCTCTGGGTGATACGAGACAATCTCAAGCTCACCGGCACCAAATATTCCTGCGGCATAGGAGAGTGCGGCTCCTGCACGGTCCATATTGACGGTAAAGCCCACCGCTCGTGCATCACCCCCGTCGGGGATGTGCAGGGCAAGAAGATCACGACCATAGAAGGTCTCCCCAAGAACCACCCCGTGAAAAAAGCATGGATTCAGGAGCAGGTACCCCAGTGCGGTTTCTGCCAGCCCGGTATTATGATGCACGTTGCCGCCCTTATCGCCGAAACCAAGAACCCCGATCCTGCCGCGATCATCGCCGGCATGGACGATGTGCTTTGCCGCTGCGGTTCTTATCCCCGCATGAAGAAGGGGATAAAGACCGCAATCGACCTCACGAGAAAGGAGGGCAAAAAATCATGAAGCTATCACGTCGTGACTTTCTCAAAGGATCGCTCCTCTCCATAGGCGTTGCTCTCACCCCGCTGGGCACCAAGCTCCTCAGTGCCAAAGACGTGGGCAAAGCCGTCTTCACCCCTACGGTCTGGTTCGAGCTCACCCCTGACAATCTCGTCACCGTTATCATCCCCAACTCGGAGATGGGCCAGGGCGTAAGAACCGCCCTGTCGATGATCGTTGCCGATGAGCTTGAAGCTGACTGGAGCCAGATACGGGTTAAACAGGCGCCGGCAGCGGACGCGTACAAGAGCCCGATTCTTCACGATCAACTTACTGTCGCGAGTGCCAGCGTCAGAGGCTTCTACGCGCCTCTTCGCAAAGCAGGCGCTGCCGGCCGTGCCATGCTCATCACCGCTGCCGCCCAGACCTGGAAAGTACCTGAAGCAGAATGCGAGGCCGCTACGGGAATCGTGAAGCATAAGAAAACCGGTCGCAGCCTCACCTACGGCAAGCTCTGCCGCAAAGCATCCGAGCTTCCTATCCCTCAAAATCCGCCGCTCAAGAAAGAGAGCGAGTTCAGATACATCGGCAGGGCAACGGCGCGGCTTGATATACCCGACAAGGTCGCAGGTACTGCAGTGTACGGTCTCGATGTGCAGCTCCCTGATATGCTTTACGCGATGATTGCCCGGCCTCCCGCATACGGCGGAAAGCCGATCTCCTTTGATCAGAAGGCAGCGGAAGGCATCAGGGGTGTGAAGAACGTTGTGCCCACGCCTCACGGCATTGCAGTGATTGCAGACTCCATCACAGCCGCATGGAAAGGACGTGACGCGCTAAAAGTAAACTGGGACAAAGGCTCTCTTCCCGAAATGAACGATGATTTTATCGAAAAACGTTTCATGGAAGACGTTGACAAGGCGAATGCGGTGGCCGCAAACGTAGGAGACGCGAAAAAGGCATTGAGTGAAGCTGCAAAAAAAATAGAGGCTACTTACTATGTGCCCTTCGTGGCCCATGCTACCATGGAGCCGATGAACTGCACGGCGCATGTTCAGAAGGACCGCTGCGATATATGGGCGCCAACCCAGGGTCAGACGGTTGCGCAGATGGTGGCGGGTCAGGTATCAGGCTTGCCTCCGGAAAAGGTACATGTGCACACCACTCTTCTCGGGTGCGGCCTTGGCAGGCGGGCAGTCCCTGACTTTGTTGTGGAGGCAGTCATTGGCTCGAAGGTTACCGGAAAACCGGTGAAAATCGTTTGGTCAAGAGAGGAGGATATAAAGTACGATTTTTATCGCGCTGCAACGTGCCAGAAAATTGTCGGAGGGCTTGACACTCAGGGCGGGCTGGTCGGCTGGTCGCACAAGGCTGTGTGCGGGTTCGATCATGAAGGATATCGATCCGAAAGGAATCATCAACGGGGTCGACATCATGAGTCTCTGGGGTATCGTAGATTTTCCGAACGCTCCGGAGAATAATAGAATCATGTATGAGATCCCGAACTTCTTCGTTGAGTTTCTCATATCCGATCTACCCATTCCCGTCTGTCCCTGGCGCTCCGTACAGAACGGGCCGAATGCTTTTCCCATCGAGTCTTTTGTTGATGAGCTGGCGTATGCCGCAGAGAAGGACCCTCTGGAGTTTCGTGTGCAGCTTCTCAAGAATAATATGCGCCCTCGCCGGGTATTGCTGACAGCGGCCGAGAAAGCAGGGTGGGGTAAGCCCATGCCGAAGGGGAAGGGCCGTGGCATTGCCCAGCATTGCTGCTTTGGAACATATGTAGCCCAGGTTGCAGAAGTAACCGTGAACGAAACGACCGGAGCCGTTAAGGTCGACCGGATCGTCGCTGCTGTGGACTGTGGTCCTGTGGTAAATCCTGACCCGTTGATTGCACAGATTGAAGGGGCCGTTGTTATGGCGCTGGGCACTGCATTGAAAGAACAGGTCAGGTTTGCGAACGGCGGACCGAAATCGGCGAATTTCGATGATTACAAACTAATGAAGATGAGCGAAGTCCCTGAAATTGAGGTCCACATCGTGAAGAGCACGGAAGCGATAGGAGGGATCGGCGAGCCGGGAGTGCCGCCCACTGCACCTGCTGTCGCAAACGCTGTTTTCAATGCGACAGGTGCAAGAATCAGGCGGATTCCTTTGACGCCGGAGGTTGTCCTGGCAGCAATAAAAGCGAAGAAGGCGTAGAGCCATGGTTAAGGTCAAGGTTGTAGGTTAAGGCCAAGAAAGAAAAGAGAAGAGATGCAACCAGGCTAAGATTACGGTTGTAAGAATTTGTACAGAGAAAGGGGCTTTGGGTCGAATCACCAAAGCCCCTTTAAATTACAATTCGTTGATGAGTCTACTTCGACATCTCGTTAATGGTGGCCGTCAGTACTTGCGAGCGAACCTTGGGTTGTGCACGCCCTTGCTGCCATCGTAGGTGAAGAGCAGGTAATTCCAGAGGGCGCGGACAGCGGGATCAGATGTGGCGTAGACCGGTTTTCCCTTTTCGCCGCAGGCATCCTTGATATTGCCAAGCTGGCTGTAAACTTCCTTGCCATCCTGCATGATGAACTTCAAAGAGATCTGTCCGTGAATGCCGGGCGGGATTTCAATCGACTTGATCTGCTTGCCGTCGATCGCGGTGTTGGGTGCATCCTTGTCTGTTTTCGGATCCCATGAGGTAACACAGGCAATCTTGTCCTTGCTTACCATAAGCTTCTTTGAGATCGCGGCAGCGAGTTGCTTGAGCAGGTCTGTCGTGCCTTTCTGGACAAAGTCTTCCTTTACCTTCTCGCCGTGACAACCGACGCATTCGGCGGGCTTAAAAACATGGCCAGATGTGCCGAGCTGCTAAGTGACAGGTCACGCATGCGTCGCCGGTGAAGACTGCGTGTGGCGATGCAGTATCTCCCGGTATCATTGTAGAAGAAAACGTTCTTGCCGAACAGCACATCCGTTTGAGCAGCGTCATGCGGCTGAGTGATAGCGCTTCGGATCTGGTTGTCCCACGCGATACGTCCTTTCGCGCGTGTTGTGACAAGCCATGCAGAGATGCGCCCTTGCCCACGCCGGACGCTGAAGCCCGTTCGGCAGCATCGGTATGTTGTCCTGTATGCGCAGCGCAGCGCCATTGCGTGTGACAAGCTGCGCAGTTAATTGGTCTCGACCTGAGCCTTTGTCATGCCCAGGCTCTTTATGTAGGCTTCGTCCGCCTTTGAGCCGTCGGGTTTTTTGAAGAAGCCGGGATCACCCTTCAGAGTTGCGGCAGCCACGCTTGAAACCCTGTTCGCTGTGGCAGCGACCACAATGCGCGGCAGCCTCTTGGCGACCTTCCCATGTAGCTTCGTCCTGAGCCAGCTGCTTGTTCGCATGCTTGCTCTTCTGCCATTGCAGCGGTGGGATTCTGTGCTGCGGCGAATGATGCAGAGGTCAAGCAGAGCGAGAGCATGAACAAGAACAACCATGAAAACATGTACTTTCTCATAATCCTTCCTCCCCTGGACGGTTTTCTTGAGCCTAGATAAATACAAGATAATCATTAGTTCTGTCAACAAAATTGTTGGCTGGAAGCAATGGAGATATGGACTGGATAGCCGACTAATCGGTGCATTTATCGCTCCTTGCGCCCGTATTCGACACGTGATCAGAATCGGTCATGCCAATTCGAATTTATGTGGAGACCGAGGCGGCAGGGAGGAGCTTGCCGCAGGCGTACTGAAGTACGTCGAGGAAAAGCGACGAGCGACAACGACGGTATACGCTTGAAGGCAGCCCGGCATCACTCTTCTTTGAATGCTTCTTCGCGTTTCGTTCGTATCGCCGGCAGCACGGCAGCCACGAGAGCTACGGCAGCTACCAGCAGAATCCCGAGGCTGATGGGCCGGGTGAGAAAGATTGTCGGGTCGCCGCGCGAGAGGAGCATGGCGCGCCTGAGGTGCTCCTCCATCATCGGTCCCAGGATCATGGCGAGCAGCATGGGCGCCGGTTCGCATTCGAGCTTGCCGAAGACGTAGCCCATGATTCCGAACAGGGCCATGAGGTGTACGTCGAATTCGCTGTTGCTCAAAGAGAAGACGCCGATGCCGCAGAAAACCAGTATCGCAGGATACAGCAGGTGATAGGGAACCAGGCAGAGGCGCACCCAGAGACCGATCAACGGCAGGTTGAGCACCAGGAGGAAAAGGTTCCCGATCCACATCGAGACGATGACGCCCCAGAAAAGCGCCGGCTGATCGGTCATCACCGAAGGCCCTGGCTGCACTCCCTGGATGACCATCGCGCCGATCATGAGGGCCATGACCGGGCTTGTCGGGATGCCGAGGGTCAGCATGGGGATGAAGGAGGCTTGAGCACCGGCATTGTTTGCGGACTCAGGCGCTGCCACGCCTTCGATGGCGCCCGTCCCGAACTCGGCGCCATGCTTCGAGACCTTCTTCTCCACCGAATAAGCGGCGAAGGAGGCAAGCAGGGCCCCTCCGCCCGGGAGAATCCCGAGGAATGATCCGAGCGCTGTTCCGCGGAGGATGGGACCGACCATCCGTTTCCAGTCCTCTCGCGTCGGCATCAGGCTCGTGATCTTGGCGACAACTCGATCAGCTGCGCCCTCCCGCTCCAGGTTCAGGATGATCTCTCCGATCCCGAACATGCCCATGGCGACCGTTACAAAGCCGATGCCGTCCATCAATTCTTTGACGCCGAAAGTATACCGTTGGACTCCGGAATTCACGTCTGTGCCGATGATGCCGAAGAGCAGTCCCAGCACGATCATGCCGATGGCCTTGAGCAGGGAACCGCGGGCAAGGACCACGGAGGCGACGAGACCCAGGACCATGAGGGAAAAGTATTCAGGGGCGCCGAATCTGAGTGCCACCTTGGCCAGCGGGGGAGCGAACAGGGCGATAATGACCGTGCAAACAGTCCCCGCAAAAAACGACGCGATGGCGGCCGTGGCCAGGGCCACACCGGCTCGACCTTGAAGCGACATCTGGTAGCCGTCAAGGGTCGTAACGATGGAGGAGGCCTCTCCTGGCAGGTTCACCAGGATCGAGGTGGTAGACCCGCCGTACTGTGCGCCATAATAGATACCCGCGAGCATGATCAGCGCTGACACGGGTGGAAGGACGAAAGAGGCCGGCATCAGCATAGCTACGGTCGCGGCCGGTCCGAGGCCGGGCAGAACGCCGATCAGTGTTCCGATGAAAACGCCGATCAAACAATAAAGGAGGTTAAAAGGGGTTAATGCCGCATGAAAGCCAATGGCAAGCCCCGCAAAGATTTCCATGGCTCAACCTCCGAGCCAGGTCCCGCGGATCGGGATCGGCAGGCCCAGCAGCCAGACAAAGATTATGGAGGAGCCGACGGCGAGCCCGACGGCGAGGGTCAACGCGACCGGCCAACGGAATCGCTTACTGGCGTATGCGCTCACGACCACGAGCAGGATGAGCGAAGCTGCGAGGCCCAGCCGGCGCAATAGCAGGGCGAAAAGCACGTTGGATAGAGTCACCAGAGCGACTTTGTTGTAGGCCAGACGCCCCACGGCTGGCCCCGGCTGGAGCAATGCGCGCATCATGAGGATGAACCCGATCAGGGCGAGCAACCCCCCGAGCACCATAGGGAAGTACCCGGGACCCATGCGCATGGTCGTGCCCATCGGGTAGTGGCGGCCGAAGCCGACAGAGGCGACCCCCACCCCGAGAAAGATCATGCCGGACCAGAAATCTTTCGATCCACACCAATTCGCCTTCAAGCGTATACCTTCGTTGCCCATCGGCCTGTGCTTACTCGACGTACCCCCAGGTACGCCTCCGTAGCCCGGTCCTCGGAGCGCCTCGGTCTCCATCTTGAATCCAAATCGGTGCTAAGAGCTGCCCCAGCCTTAAGGTCTGCCATTCTGTTTCCTTAGGGAGTCACTGTTTCTCGATCTTTGCCTTTTCGATGACACCCCGCCATTTGGTGATATCAGACGTGAGAAGCGTCTTCAGCGCATCGGGCGTGCCGCCGCGCGCTGTGACCCCGAGCTCGAGGAGCTTGCTCTTGACTTCCGGTGCTGCAAGCGCAATGTTGATCTCTTTGTTCAGCCGGTCGATGATCGCGCGCGGCGTCTTGGCCGGTGCTGAGATAGCGTTCCAGGATGAGGCCTGATACCCGGGAACCCCGCTCTCCGCAACGGTCGGTATATCGGGCATGCCGGAAAAGCGCCGGTCCGAGGTGACCGCGATAACCTTTACAACACCGCTTTTGTACTGTGAGATGATCGGCGCCAGCATGTCGAAGGCGATCTGCACATCATTTCCCCTGAGTGCGACGAGCACATCAGGGCTCCCCTTGTACGGCACGATCGTGGCGTTAATGCCGGTCATACTCACGAAGAGCTCTGCAGAGAGGTTCTGCGTGCTGCCGATGTTGATCGTGCCGATATTCAGTTTTCCCGGATTCGCTTTGGCGTATGCCAGTAGATCTTTGACAGAGGTCCACTTCGAGTCTCCCTTCGCGATCATCGCTATGTCGAAGAAACCTAACGTGGAGACGGGAGCAAAATCAGCGATGGTGTCGTAAGGGAGAGACTTGAAGAGCGAGGCACTGACCGCGTTACCGTTAGACAGGAGAAGGAGAGTGTAACCGTCCGGCGCGGCCTTCGCCACGGCATCCGCCGCGACAATACCGCCCGCGCTGGGCCGGTTCTCAATCAGGACCTGCTGTCCGAGTAAAGTCGACAATTTTTGTGCAACCACGCGACACGTGAGGTCCGCCACGCCGCCCGGCCCGAAACCGACTATCACGTGAATCGGCTTTGTGGGATACGTCTGGGCTGATGCACTGAATGCAACGCAGAGAAGGGACGCAGCTACCAGTCCCACAAGCATAATCTTGAAAGATTTCATAAGTAAGAGTCCTCCCGTTTCTATAGTTATACTCACTCAAGATATTCGGTTACCTGGGGAAAGATGCGCTGATACGCCTCTGCATACTTGATATGCTTCTTTTCTGAATTGCGTGCGGCCTGAACGCCGCGATTCAGCGCCACCCTGGTGTAATACTCCCAGAGATATTCCTGCGCTGCCAGTACCTCGAAGGCCTTGCGCTTCGTCTCCCAGACCGGCGTAATATCGAGCAGTACCTGGGGCTTCCAGTTGCACTGTTCTGTCTGGTGCGGCTCGAAGAGAAATACCGGAGGCGCACCCAGCACACCTGCTCCCGGCTTGTGTCCGTGAGCCTGCGCCACAATGCGAGCCTCCTGCGCCACGTGCGCTGCCAGAGGATGATCGAAGTTATAGGGATCTTCCAATGCATGAGTGAGCACAAACTCGGGTTTAACTGATCGGTAGATATCGACGAGCAGATCCATGTGCGCGGGAGTAAAATGGATAGGATAGTCGCCGCAGTCGAGGAACTCTATTTCACCACCCAGAACCGTTGCGGCTTTCAAAGCCTCTTCCCGGCGCATTTCCTTTACCCTCTGCAGCGTCATGCCGCCTTCTTTCCAGAGTTTGGCCGACTCTCCTTTTTCTCCGAAAGAGAGACAGACGATCTTCACTTTCCACCCACGGCTCGCATAGAGGGCGATTGCCCCGCCCGCGCGCCAGACAAAATCCCCTGAGTGCGCGCTCACTACCAAAGCCGTTTTATTTTGGTCTTCCGCCATAATTTGTCCTCCTTGACTGTATTCGTCACCCGCTTCACAGAGTCACAGATGGAAGAGGCGAAGTCCCCGAAGGGGGGAAGACCGCTGCGCTAGGAAGACCGCTTTCGCTAGGAAGCAATTGAGAACATTTGAGGTCCTGTTCATTAATTTGCTATTGTTTCTCTCTTCCATCTTCCTAGCCCGAAGGGCGATCTTCCTAGTGAGCATGGCGAACGGTCTTCCCTCTTCTTGGTTTCGCTACTCACAGCAATAGCTCAAAATGCTTCTGCAGCACTGTCCTCAAATTGGCGATGTGGCGGCGCATCTGTTCTTCAGCGCCATCAGCATCGTGCCGCTCGAGGGCAGAGAGAATCTTACCGTGCTCATCCAGAGAATCCTCACCGCGTCCCTGAACCAGCATGGTCTTGATGTTATACCGCTTGAGCTGGTTCTTGATCGCCGTCACCATCTCCACAGCCGGACGATTGGGACAGACACGGTAGATGACGTCGTGGAATCGCCAGTTGTTCTGTGAGTACTGCATGAGGTCCTGTGCCTTAAGGCATTTCTTCATCTCAGACAGAACGGCGCGCATCTCCTTCAGATCGCCGTTCGCCAGAAAAGGCACGCTCTGCCGGATCACGAAGCCCTCCAGCAGTTCGCGCACTTCGAGATATTGCATCACCTCTTCAATAGAGAACCAGCGGACCTGCGCACGTTTGTTCTCTTCGATCAGGACGAGGTTCTCACTTTCGAGTTTCAGGAGCGCCTTCCTCACCGTCGCGCGGCTGACCCCCAATTCCGCGGCGAGCGTCACCTCTGTCAGGCTTTCCGATGGACGGAATACGCCATCGAGTATGCGCTGCCGCAATTCTTGATGGACTTGATTCGTCTGGTCTCGCATCACTTCTCCCGCTTTGCACGGACTGAAGATTCTGCGTCCTCCAGCGTGTCAAAGTACCTGACTCCCAGTCTGGCGAGCACTTCGCGAAAGCCGTAAAAATTGACACCGAGCTGCCCTTCCTCAATCTTCTCTGTTGTGGACTGCTCCTTCTTTTCGCGGGTAAGAGACTTCTCAAGCGATTGAGAAATATCCAGGCGTTTGACGACGACGACGCCATCGTCGTCTGCCACGATGAGATCCCCCGGTTCGACAAGCGCACCGGCGCATACAGCCGGTGCATTGACCCAACCGGCTTTGTTCTTGGTAGTCCCCGTGCAGACAACTGATGCTGTCCAGACGGGAAAGCCAAGCCCACGAAGCTGCGCTGTGTCGCGCACGCCCGCATCCATGACGAGTCCTTTGACGCCGCGCTTCATCAGGCTCTTGGCCAGAAGCTCACCGACCATGCCGTGCTTGTTCGATTCACCCTCTGTTGTAACTACTAAAACGTCTCCCGGTTGGCAGCACTCGACAGCGGCGTGGACCATGAGATTATCGCCGGCAGGACAGATGACCGTAACTGCCGGACCGCAGATTGCGGCGTCCTGCTGGATCGGTCTCATCGTATCGTTTAGAAGCCCGGTCTGACCCTGCGCCTCGTAGACCGTCGCGGTTCCGAGGCGTGCGAATTCGCTGCAGGTTTTCTCATCACAGCGCGGAATTGTTTTGACAATATATCGCTCCATCCTGTCAGTAGCCTCCCTTTTGTTTTCGGCTCTCTGTCCGCATTATTATGTCCACCCGATCCTCATTCAATAAGCGAAGTCGGATTTTTAACGATCATGGTCCTGACGTCGGTCTCGGAGAAACCGCTCTCCAATAATTTTTCAGCGTAGAGCGCAAGCCCCTCGTCCGGATAAACTGCGGTGGCTTGTCCCAGATCGGTTGCGAGCACGATGCGATCCGCACCGATCGCCTTTATCTGTCCTATTGCTACGTCCCACGACACCTTGCCCGTGGCCGGCGTGGTGTAGCAGTGCTCGATGAAGGCGCCGCTCTTCAGGAATTCCTTCTGCTCCTCGACAGTATAGAACGTGGAGGGAAAATCGGCATGGGTAATGATGATGCGCTCCACCTTTCGCTCCTTCGCTGCCTTCACAAGAGCAAACGCTTCTGCTTTTGAAATGTGACTCGTGGCAAGGATCATGTTGAAGCGGGCAATGATATCGAGAACGCTGAAGACTTCGTCCTTCAATTTGCCGTCCTTCACTATGCAGATTGTCGGCGAGACGATCCCTTCGGCCTTCATCTGTTGTTTGATCTGCGCCCAGTACGGAAGTTTTCCAGACGGATTATGGGCAAGATGTTCAAGCTCATGTTCTGAATCCACCGTTGGAAACCAGACCAGTTTTGCGCCTGACCGGCCGGCCATTTCCACCGCCATGGGATTGATTCCGCCGACGGAGCTGTTTAAGGTGATCGTACCGACAGCATTGCAGCTCGAAAATATTTTGCGGATGGTCTCGGCACGCTCCGACGTACAGAAATAGTGCGATTTGATGGCATAGCCCTTCATTCCTGATGTGATGATACGCTGCGCCATCTCAACATCGTCCATCTTCCTGGGAAGAACATCCGGAGCCGAATGTACGTGCAGGTCATACGCTTCACTTAATAGGGGATTCACTCGTGGCCTCCATATATGATGACATTACTGATGAGCACTTTTACTGACATTAATGATAGCAGAATTGCGCTGTATGTCAATCTCGTTTTCAATCTTCGCATTCAACCGTATACCAAATAGATAATTTGCTTGACAGGAAAGATGGCCGGATGTTCTGATTGATTCCGCGCATCCGATTGACGAACTCGGTGCTGATTCGGGATACGATAAGGTCAATATAATGAGCGAACCGGTTAAGATAAAGGAGGAGGAAACAGATGGGTCTACTGGACGGCAAGGTCTGTATCATCACGGGAGGGGCAGGGAGTGTCGGTCTCGCGAGCGCATTGCTTTTCCTGAAAGAAGGTGCCAAGGTGATGCTTGTTGATCAGAACGAGGAATCGCTAAAGCAGGCGCTAGAAGTCTTAAAGGGGTTTGAACATGTCGAAACCGTTACAGCGGATGTGTCGAATAGTGAGGAGACGCGCAAGTATGTTAACCGGACCGTCGGCACATGGGGCAAGATCGACGTTCTATTCAGCAACGCAGGAAGCAGTGGGACAACCAGACCGATTGTTGACTTTCCCGAAGACGTTTTCGACACGGTCATGGCGGTTAATGTCCGCGGCTCCTTCCTGGCTTGTAAGTACAGCCTGCCTCAAATGAATGACGGGGGCAGCATTATCATTACCTCGAGCATCATGGGCGTGACTGCGAGCCCGAACGCCTGCGCTTACGTGACGTCAAAACATGCGCTCATCGGGCTCATGCGCACGGTCGCAAAGGAGGTTGCTCAACGCCGGATCCGCGTGAATATTCTGGCACCCGGTCCTATCGACAATGCATTCCAGACGGAGATCGAAAAGCGGATCAGCGCGGTCACAGCGCAGGACGGCACTGCAATGATCAACGCGCGCATTCCGCTGGGACGGCATGCAAGGCCGGAGGAGATTGCCCGATCGGCGCTTTTTCTTGCTTCCGAGATGAGCAGCTTTAGTACGGGGGGCATCTTCCTAGCCGACGGCGGCATGTCCGCCTAGTGGCGAGCTGCCTTCAAGCGGATACCTTCGTTGCCGGCGCCCTGACTCACTGCGACGTACTTATAGTACGCCTCCGTTCGCCACGGCTTGAGCGCCTCGGTCTCCATCTTGAATGCAGCTCGCCACAAGTCAGTCCGACTGCGTCGGCTCCTCCCAGGTCGCCTGCGCAGCCAGGCCTCGGCTGCCTAGGGCACCCGGCCGAAGGCTGGGTATCATCTTGAATCCGAAGCGTGCTATCGCGCAGTCGCGCTTCAAGCGGATACCTTCCGGGTACCCGCGAAGCGGGTGTGCGTCCTGACTCACTCGCCGTACTTATAGTACGCCTCCGTTCGCCACGGCTGAGCGCCTCGGTGCTATCTGAATGCAGTTGTTATAAAATCGAGATTTTGGTGGCAGGACTTGTCATAGATAGACTTTATCCCTGAGCCAGGTGATGTATGCGCTCACGCCCTTGTCGATGTCGTACTCGGGTTCGAAACCAAACTCTTCGCTGATGCGGGTTATGTCGAGACAGGCATTGATATCGAGCGGCGATTTTGTTGCGGTGACCTCTCCAAGATTCTTACCCAGCAAAATCTTTGTTGTCGGAGAAACCTTTTGCGCTGCATCCCTGATTTCACCGAACGTGGTCAGTTTTCCCATGCCGAGATTGTAGATGCGATACTTGAGCTGTTGCGCGGTATGGATCATGATCACGCCGCGCGCGCAGTCCTTGACGTATATGTTGTCGTGGCCTTCATCCTCGTCAATGTGGGTCAGATCGCATGCGGCTCCGTCGACCGCGGATTGAGCTATGCGGTGCATAGGACTCCTCACCCCCGCAAACAGGGGACCGTAAATTCTGCTCGCCCTTATCAGAACAATGTCGATGCCTGCTTTTGCAGCGTAGAGCATGGCAAGGTTCTCTTCTGCCCTCTTGGTTCCGGGCACGTAGCGGTCCGATTCCACGGAGAGCAGCTGCTCCTCTTTCAGAGGCTCTTTCTGCTTGATGCCCTGATAGACCGCTTCCGTGCTGATCGCGCTCACCCTTCCCAGGCCGGATCGTACCGCAGCTTCCAGTATATTAATGGTCCCGACGATGTTAACGCGCATGGCGTCATAGAGATTACCTTTCGCCTCATACGAGGAAGCCGCGTGGATAATACTTTTCACCCCGTAGTCCTTGATCGTCTTCTCGACCTGTTCCAGATCGGTAATATCCAGGGGAGTCATGAACAAGCTCTTTTCCCTGTACTCCTCGAGAAAAGGGGCCAGCTCCTTCTGCCTGTGGATGGTGAGCAGGACTCTCTGCCCCTGTTCGCAGAGGAGCTTCGCCATCGATCCGCCCAGAAAACCCATACCACCCGTGATCATAATCATATCGATACCCTCAAAACGATATAAGCTTCTCTCCTTCCCTGTGCCCAGTTTTTGTTGTGACCCGGACCCAGGACCCAGGACCCTGTCCTACAGGGTGATCAGATCATCTCCGGTCTTGTGCAGCCGCTCGTACCCTTCTTTCGTGGCAAGGTAGGTCTCGCCCCAGAATATCACGTTTTTGCCATCGGCGGTCTTTACCATGGGATGAACAATGGCTGCATACCCGGGAATGAACAGTCTCTCGTTATCGAGACTGACGCGTTCCTCCACCAGATCGATGCCGCAGACATGGCCAAAAGGAGCCCTGGGAACGAATTCGGTCTTGGCGATGTATGACTGCATCGCTACTGCCACATCCTTCACCTTATTTCCGGGTTTGAACTGTTCGAGGCCCCGGCTGATGGCATCCCTGGCAACTGTCTGAATTTTTTGAAGTTCGTCGTTTCGCTTTCCGACGTTGACCATCCGTACGAGCTGGGTCCAGTACCCCTTGTATCGAGGGGTGATCTCCAAGACGACACTCTCTCCCGCCTCGATCTTTTTCTCTGATGGGGTAACAGGAAGGGGCAGGGATTGCTCATGGCTGAACGAGAACTTTCCGGAGCCGATCAGTGTGAAATGTTCGTCCGTTCCCTGCTTGCGCGAAACGTGCTCGATCTCAGCGACAATTTCGTATTCGCTGACTCCCGGGCGTATCATTTTCAGGGCTGCTTCAAAGCCTGCGTCGGCGAGGGCTGCCCCCTTGCGAAAGATCTCTATCTCTTCATCGCTGTGCTGAAAACGGATCTCCATGATATCGTCGTGCACGTCCAGAAACTCGGCGCCGGCCAGCTCGGCTCGAAGATACTGGTACCAGGCAGCGGACAGCATCTCGAAGTTGACGCCGATCTTACCGCGTGATGCGCCCTGTGCTTTTATGAGCGCCACTGTATCGCCGATAAAGTTGGTGCTGATGCGGATATCTTCAATCATCGACCGTTCCAGTGAAGCCCGGCGTGAGAAATCAGAATAGTTGAAAAGTACGGGTGCAACGCCGGGAAAGATGACGACTACCTGTCGCTGAAAGAAGATGTGATTGTCCGTGTAATACCTGAAGTCCCCGTGATAGCTGTGGCCCACCGTCATATTGCCGATCAGGATGAGCGCCTGGAGGTCCTTCTCTTTCATCAGTTTTTGAAAGGTTTCGTGTCTACGCTTTTTTTCGGCTTCTGTGAATCCCATACGCAATCTCTCCTCTACCGTGCGCTCGCCGGAAACATTTACCGTGGTGGAAATTTACTTCTTTTCCTGCAAGCGGGGTATCTTATTTTCCGCGAAGAGTTTCGCCAGCCTCGCGTTGTTTTCTTCGAGATATTTTTTCAGATCTGCAGCGTTTCTGTATGCGACCTCAATCTCCAATTTGCCGAGCAGGTCGATGAATTTCGGATCATCCATGGCTTTGTGCAACGTGTTATCCAGCTTTGCCACAACGGCATCCGGTGTTCCTTTCGGTGCAACAAACATGAAGTAGGCGCCGGTCGTGAAATCATAGCCCAGCTCCTTCAGCGTCGGCACGTCAGGAAATGCCTTCATCCGTTTATCGCCCTGAGCAGCAATCAGCCGGAGCTTTCCTTCCTTTACGTGCGGCATCCACTCGGTGCTGCCTGACTCGGCAGTGATGTGGCCTCCAAGAAGTGCAATCATTGCGGGATTGGCCCCCTGGTAGGGAACATGCGTCCACTGGATCCCTTCCTGCCGTCCGATAAACTCCATGGCCAGATGCATGGGTGAACCTGTCCCGCCTGTGCCGTACGTCACTTTTCTCGGATTCTGCCTCGCGTATTCGACCAGTTCCTTGAGCGTGTGCCAGGGCGAGTCTGACCTGACCACTATGGCGTTCGGGGAAAATCCGTAATGCATGATGGGGACGAAATCATCAAGTTTGTAAGTCACCGTCTGTACCTGCGGAACAAAGATCAGCCCGGCGTGACTGCAGACTCCCAGATGATATCCATCCGGCTTCTGTTTGGCGATAACGCCGAGACCCACGGCCCCGCCTGCACCGCCGACATTTGATATTGCAAGCTGCTGACCGAGGAGTTTCTCAGCCGTGCCCGCAAGCATGCGAGCTGTGGTGTCCATCGTGCCGCCTGTTGCATAAACTACGGTCACGTTGACGGGTTTTGCCGGATATTCCTCAGCGGTCGCAAGACCACTCGTCAAGATAAGAAAAGCTCCGGCCAGGAGCAGTAGGTTTCTCAATATAATTGCGGGGCTGTTTGTGCAGCCCGACCAAGCCCGAATCGCGCGGTCAATTGAACGGTCTATTGAGATTTTTACCGCATGCTCCGCCGAATTCTTCATGAGGTCCCTCCGGGATAAAATTCCGCAGGCACTGTGTGTGGACGGCTGATAAGGGACCGCCCAATGCGCGTGCCAATTGATCCCATATGATGTTGGACCACCCCTTGAATGTCAAGAAAAATATCTGCCCTTTGGTAGGGAAAAACCTACAATGAGCAGACCAATCTGTTTGCAAACTCCTGCATTTTTATGGATTTGAAGCGACCGGGAGCCGTCAGATCTGCTTTGTTCACAAGCCTTTGGGGCAAATAGGCTACAGGGCATGGATTCTGCACAGTAAGACAACTTAATACACAGCTTCATCAGTGAAGGAGGGTACGATGGCCTGGTACTGGAATGCGCTTATAGCTGTTGGAGTCTTCAATCTGGTCTTTGTGTTGTTTGCCTGGCTCATAGCAGCGATCCGTGAAGAAAAGACAGGATCGGCTATTCCGGCCGGCGGGGCAGAACTGTATGTCAGACAAGAGTATCTTCTCAACTTTCTCCAGACTATGCATCTGGCCGAGAAACAAGAAACTTAAACCCCTGACGTTTCACATCTTTCAGGAGACTTCGAACGAGGGAACGTGATACAGGAACGCTTTCATATTGCGGTGGGGTCGCGGGTAATTGTCGTTGATGACGATGAGGCGCTCCGGATGCTTCTCAGCGAGACGTTGCGTGAAGAGGGTTTTGAGGTTCTCCTGGCTGCAGATGGCCTGGAAGCCCTCGAACTTTATCAAAAGAACGCGGATACAATTTCTCTGGTGGTCGCTGATATCATAATGCCGAGAATGGACGGTCTGACCGCAGCCGTTGAAATGCGCAAAATAGACGAAAATGTAGCATTCCTGTTTATGAGCGGATGTGATCCTGAAAGAATACGAGCCATTGGGATCAGCATTGAGGAAATCCCCAATTCCGGTTTTTTTTCGAAGCCCTTCGGATTCGAAGAGATGGTAAATGAGATACGGAAACCGGGTAGCGGCTGCCGGCCGATGTCTCAAGAGGAAATTACTGCGGGTTGCGATCGAGACAGTCTGTCTGGGCTTTGACCGATCGAATGTTGAGAGGATTGGCTATTTTCATCGACAGTTTACAGCCCGGAGCCAATCCGGTTGCACGGCATTGTTCGTTCCATAGGTCTTCAGCTTCTTTGCCCACTTCGAGGAGGCAGCGAACCAGAATCTGCCTCTTCTGGGTCTTTTCAAGACGCCGTTTCAGCGCTTCCACTCTTTCCTGATACTCTGCGTACTGCCTTTGCTCGTCTTGTTCGATATCTTCCCGGGGTATCTCCCTCTTGCGCGCCTGCTCCGCCAATCGGGTTTCCAGATGAGCAGTCTCCTGTGCACGTTCCGTGTTGCTGAGTTTTTGCCCATCTGCAATGAGCGTTTTCACATCGTTTATGGCTATGGCGAAATTGAGCCCCTCAGCGAGACGTTTGTCTACGGTCATGGTGTTGATGCCGATGACTTCACCCGCGGCATTGATCAATGGGCCACCGCTGTTGCCCTGGTTTATAGCTGCGTCCGTCTGGATGAGCTTTAAGCCTAACTGCGGAAGCTTCCGGTCTTTCGCGCTCACGATTCCCTTCGTGAAGGTGGACTCCAATCCTCGAGGAGAGCCGATTGCAAATACGGTGTCGCCCTCGCGGCAGAGGTTGCTGTCTCCCAATTTGAGAAAGGGGAAATTGGTTGACGATCCTGTTCTCAGAAGCGCGAAATCTTTTTCCGGCTCGAACTTGACGAGCTCGACGTTGGCGGCCTCTCCGGAGGAGAACTGAACTATGCCTCTCGGCGCTATCACCACGTGGCCATTGGTCGCGATATAGCCATCGGGCGTCACGATAAATCCCGATCCAAGGCCGTTGCCAAACTTAAGAGTTACAACAGCGCTCTTGGCCTCCTGGAGCATCTGGGCTGTATCATTGGCCGATCCGGCCGTGAACCTGGACTTTCCTGTTGGTTCGTTGCCGGTTGAAACGCCGGGGAAGAGGCTCTCTTTTGCGACTGAGCCGGTGCCTTTCACCGGCTGCTGACTGTGACCGGCACCATACAAATAGATGAGACCCAGGAGGAAGAGTACAGCCACCGCAAGCGTATAGAATGAGCGCAAAGACCGTCGCTCGGGCGCCACCGGCTCACTCACATAACGGCGAGAAGGCTGATCTGTTACGCCGGTTTCAGTTACAACCGCGGTGGCGGCTGATTCTTCTTTTGGGATATCGGTCGCTTCCTCTGCGGGCAGGTAGTCGAGGAGCGTGTCACGCGCCCACGTTATTTCTTTGAGCCGTTCCCAGGTTCCTTGCTTGTCCCGCTCTTTACCGGACGCGGCTGTTTCACAATGCTTGCGGAGGGCGATACATGCTGCAATAACCTCCTCCCGCGAGGCAGTTACCTCGAGACCGAGAATGGTGTAACATGACTCCAATAGCGCGTTCGTGCCCGTTCCCATTCTTTCGGTGCGGCTCCTCTCCCGGTCAGGGTGCGAAGTATTCCTGCTGCGCTGCCCTGCCGACGTTATACTGCTATTCTTTCATTGTCGGTCATTATTGCAAAAAAAATTAGATGCGATGACGGTATGAGTGGATGGACTCCATAAAAAGTTACAGGTCCATTTCCACGGGCGGGCGAACCGCCCGTGGAAATGGGGATTCAGAGCGCGGATTACTGAAACTCAGATCGGCAGACGGAAAAGCTTCCTTGCATTCTCCTCATATATTTTGGTCTTATCCTCATCACTGATGCTCATCTCTTCTATCGCGTTGATCGTCTGCCGGTAATTCCTGTTGCCGAATTCCAAATCACCGAGCGGCATATCAATACCGAAAAGCAGATGATCCGCACCGAAGAAAGCGTGGCCGCACATGAGCGCAGGGGTGTTGCCGTAGAGCGCGGTATCAGCGTAAAACATTTTGTAGTAATCGAGCGGAGCCTTGGTCAGTCCTTGAAAATACTTCTGTCCCCATCGCATCTCTCCCAGATCCTGAAACTGTCGTATCCTCTCCGCGAGATACGGCACCATGCCGCCGCAATGGTGCGTGACAAACTTAATATTCGGAAATTTCTCCAGTATGCCGCTGAAGATCAGACGGGTCATAGCCGCAGTGGTCTCATACACCCAACCGAACGTGTTGTATATCCGGTACTTCGATTCGGTTTCCGTCCTGTAGTCCGCGTAGTCGGGATTCCTCATGGGATGGATCAGTATCGGTAAGTTATACTTGGACAACATTTCGTAAAGGGGAATAAATTCGGGTGAGTCGAGCGGCTTGTCAGCGACAGGCGTATACACGAGGACGCCCCTGAGCCTCAGGTCTCGTATCGCTCTTTCCGCCTCCTTGAGCGCGGCGTCCATATCATTCATGGGCAAGCAGGCAATACCTGCGGGGAACCTCGCCGGGTATTTGGTGACAAGTTCAGCCACCTCATCGTTCAGCGCCTTCGCCAGCTCGACCGATTGTTTCGGCGCTGCCAGCTCAACCGACGGCCAGGACGGAGTAATTACCTGAACCAGACCCTCGTATTTGTCCATTATCCGAAACCTTGCCTCCATATCGTAAAGGGGCGGAAAGGTGTCGATCATGTAAGCGCACTCTTTGGGAGCCGCCTTACGGAGAAGCTCCCGGTATTTGGGGGGTGCAATGTGGGAGTAGCCATCAATCATGAGTGGGTACAACTTCTTCATTCCATTTCCTCCTTCGTTTTGGTTGGTATTGTCAAACTCTAGGTTCTTTTCGCAATACACTGCTTTTCGTCGCAGATAAGAGCGGATAAAAGCCTTGATGAACGCTGATTAATTATTTTTGACCGCCTGTGCGATAAGACGGCACAGACGATCAACCCCCGCACCTCCGGTGGGGTGAGAAGGCTGCGCGCAGCGCTGAACTGTGGACAGCATTGACGCCTTATCACAATGCTGTCCACACATATATTCATCTGCGTACATCTCTCTTGGCTCTTATCTGCGTACATCTGCGATAAAAATTCCTGTCTTGCTCTGCCGGGCTTTACCGATACACGCCGTATTCTTTTGTAAAATCGACCATCGCATGGATGGTATCTGCTTTGCCTTCATCCATGGATGTCCCGAAGGACATGATGTAGCCGCCGTCTTTTCCTACCACATCGATGAGCTCCTTGCAATACGCCTTTACCTTCTCAGGGCTGGCTGTAAGGATCATGCCTGACGGCACATTTCCGCCAACACAGATTGTACCACCGAGGATCTCCTTCACTCTTCTCATATCTGTCCGATCGAAGACCCAGAGGCAAGATCCCTTCGGTAGCTCCCTAAGATATTCGAGGCGCGTGTTGTAAGATCCTTCGCAGAAACAGAAGGGAATGCACCCCTCTTTTACCAGCCCCAGGATAACGGCCTTGAGCGTCGGCCAGTAGAATCTTCTGAACTGCTCGTCAGACATGAACCCGTCAGCGCCTTTGTGCAAAGGGATAAAGACGACCGGGCATCCGTTCATGGTTGCACCCGCCACGCCTTGCTTGATTGCAAGAGGGGTGAAGCGTTCCACGGCTTTCAGGATCATATCGGGCCGTCTGTACATATCGAGCGTCATAGCACGCGTGCCTCTCAGCGTATCGCCTATGATGTCAAAGGGCGCTTTTGTCGCGCCTCCAAAACAGCTGGGGAAACCCATTGACTTAGCCTCTGTCTCGAAAGCTCCTATTTTCTGAATCCAGGCCATCGCTGCATTCCCCGCGTCAATCAGCGCTTTCAAGCCGTTCTGTACCTGCGGAATGCCGAAGGGGATCATCTGCAGCGAGACGAGCACCACTTCCCAACAGTCCGTGAACGGGGCCAAATTCTTGAATGGCTCCAACGCCCCGAAGACACGGGGCATCCAGCGTCGTACCCAGAAATCTGTAGGGTCATCGATGAGGGCTTCATAATCCTCCGGCAGCATATATTCACCTTCAACAGCTTGATAGGCTGATTGCTCGGAGATGCCATGTCCCGGCCATTTGTACTGCTTGTAGTCGAGGATCTCGAAAATCTTTCCCGCACCGATGAGGGCGGGCGTGACATAGTAATCGGGCCTGAATTCCTGCAGAAATTGCTTGTGAGCCGAGACCAGCTTGTCTGTATCATACATCGCATCATGCGCGCTCACGCCGTACAGATAGGATGGCATGAAGGTGCTGAGAAGCAACACGGGCACCCTGTCGGGTGTCTTCTCCATTTGAACCGCATCCTTGAATCTCAGCACGGCTTCTTGGTAGGTAGTCTCGGCTTCCGTGTCCCGGAACTCGATACCCTGCGGCGAGAGCCATGTTTCGATCCGTGCTGCTCTTTTTTCTTGGGGTGACAGATCCGACCAACTCTTTTCCATGCCGCCCTCCTTACTCTTCCTCTTTGTCTCCTTATTCTACACGGGAAGCGGAAAACAAATCCAGCATATGTTGAAAGACTCGCGTTCGCAACCGGCACGCTCCCGGAGGTCAGGTTGTAATTGGCAGAAGTGATGTGTTATTTTTTTGCACAACGAACCATACAGTTCTTTCGGGGAGATTATAAATGAAAAATGTCATGGTAATTCTTTCAGTCATCGTGGCGCTCGCCTTTGCCGCGTGCACGCAGAAACCGGACGCTCAGCCGGTGAGCGAATCACGCGACACCGGGGCAGGCGGCCAGGTCGCACTCGGCTCCGCTCACGGACAGGTAGCTTCGTCAGCAAACCCGCACGCTACGGGGAACCCTCAGGAAATGGCGATGGGAGCAGATCATAAAGCCAAGGTCATATCGGCCGTCAATGCCTCCGGTTACACGTACATCGAAGTGGAAGAAAACGGTAAAAAGCTCTGGATTGCCGTAATGCAAACCGAAGTTAAACCCGGAGATGAGGTTGTCTTTCCCGACTCTCCGCCTGTTGAGAATTTTCATAGCAAGACACTCAACCGGACGTTTGAAAAAATTATTCTCGTCCCCGCTATACAGGTTAACGGAAAGCCGGGTACAATGGGTGCTCACCCAAAAGCTGGATGACGCCAGCTATCCAAATCAGAGATGGAACGCATGCCCGGCGCCAGCCAATCCGACATGTCTTGCGGTAGACACAGCACGAGTTGGATCATAGTTTCAGTTTCTGTTCTGTGCCTGCTTCTGATCACCACGGTCACGCCTGCCGAAGCCTATAACGACCCTGGTTCGGGTCTACTGCTCTGGCAGCTGATCGTCTCAGGTTTCGTGGGGTGTCTCGTCTTCCGCTTTCGAAAAATAGTTCGCTTCCTGAAGGGAGATCGCAAGCAGAAGGAAGAATGAGCGACACCGCATGTTCGCTTCGTGATCCCCACGGCCGCTTATTCATGGTCGATGGCCGCGTCTTGCGCGCGGTAGCAAAGCCTGCGGTCGACACTCTCCTGACCCTTCTTGGTTTGCCCGCCGCCGAACGGCTCACGGAACGTGGAGTCCTCATAGACACCAGGATCGCCGATGAGATCGATAAGGCGACTCTTTGCTGTCACGTGGGAGATGACTTTCGGTTTGATGTTTCAGAGCCGTCCATAATCGTAGAACATTCGCGGGTGGACTTCCCTTCTTTCCCCCATGAATGGCCTCCAGAGATGCTCCATGCGGCTGCGCGGTTGACGATTGATCTTGCGGCTGCGTTTCTCGATGACGGGATAGGGCTCAAAGATGCAGACCCTCGTAATATTCTTTTTCGTGGTCCCCACCCCGTATTTGTCGATATCCTATCGTTCGAAAAAAGAGATCCGCTCGACGCGGTCTGGCGGCCCTATGCGCAGTTTATCAGAAGCTTTCTCCTGCCGTTGCTCGTCAACAAACATTTTCGTATCCCGCTGAGCCAGCTGTCTGCCGCAGGCCGCGACGGCCTCAGGCCTCAGGACGTCTATCCAATGCTCAGCCCTGCGAGAAAGTTCCTACCACCCTTCCTCACTCTTGTTACACTTCCTGTTTGGCTTTCGAAAACTGTTACCAAGGGAAATGCGGCCCTGTATCAAAGGAAGCGGCAGAGTGACCGCGACAAGAGCAGATTCATCCTGCGCTCACTCTTTCGCCGGCTGGGTAGAATGACGGAACGGATTGCTGCACCCACACCGGTCGAATCGGTCTGGTCCTCTTACGCGAGTTCGAACGGTTATTCGCCAGAGGAGTCTGCAGCAAAAGCGAAATTTGTCGAAGCGGCGCTTGCGGAAGCCCGTCCGAAGAGAGTTCTGGACGTGGGATGTAATATCGGCTACTTCAGTTTGACTGCGGCCAGGCAGGGCGCGAGTGTCGTTGCGATTGACAGCGATCCTGCGGTTGTTGGAGAGACGTGGCGGCAGGCCTTGAAAGAAGATTGTGACGTTCTGCCTCTTGTCGTCAACCTGGTCAGTCCTACACCCGCCTTCGGGTGGCGCAACCTGGAATCAGCTTCGTTCCTTGAGCGCTCGTACGGAGCTTTCGACGCGGTCATGATGCTCGCGGTCGTCCATCATATGCTGGTGACGGGGCAGATACCGCTTTATGAAATAGCCGCGCTCTCAGCAGATCTCACAAAAGACTTGTTGCTTGTCGAATTTGTTGCGCCGCAGGATCCTCTCTTTCGGAGTCTTACACTGGGGCGTGATCACTTCTACGAGAGTCTCAGCGCAGAGGCGTTTGAAACTTCCTTTTGCCGTCACTTCGATATCACTCGCCACCTGCGACTGTGCGCCGGTAACCGTGTACTCTACGTGATGCGAAAGAGGCCTCGGTGATGATAAGGAACGCCGTCATATCTTTATCATTCGCTAACCTTTGCATGATAAACATGTGGCACAACCTTCTCTATCGCTCACCGGCTTCCTCCGGCAGCGACTACTTCCTCAAATCGTTTCCCTACGGCCTAGCGGTATGCGGCGCCTTTCTTGACGTGTTGCTGCTTGGTGCTGTGATTTTTGCTTTGATGATAGGCACAGAGCAGAGAAATAGCATGTTCAGAATGGTCTCGCGCCTGTTAGTCGTCGCTTTGCTGTTCTTTGTCCTGGACCACGTCCTTCTGCTCGTCTGGTCAATGTTTTTCGGCTCTTCTCTTACTGCCAATGGTGCGGGGTTAAGTTTCATATTTGCGCTTCTCATATCACTCATCATCTATTTCCTCTGGGATCGTAAACCAGGGGTGGGTGAGATCATAAGAAATTCCCTGCTTCTCCTCTCGCCGTTCGTGCTCATTACCTTTGGTCATGCCGCCTGGCATCTGTTTCAGGGTGACGCAGCTTTCGCGGACAGGGCTCCGGCTCCTTTCATCCAAACCAGGACCGGTTCGCCACGTGTAGTCTGGTTCATTTTCGACGAGATGGGCCAGCATGAAACCTTTGAAAAAGATGTGAAGCTGCCGGCGATGGATCGTTTTCGTCATGAGTCTCTTTATGCTGTCAATGCCTATCCCCCGGGAAGCTGGACTATCAGGTCGCTACCAGCCTTGTTCACGGGAAAACGGATCAGGAAGGCTGAGCCTCTCGGAGCTGACGAACTTGTCATCACCTATTGTGAAACCGGCAGGAAAGTGAAATGGAGCAAGGAGCCCAACGTGTTCTCAAGAGCGCGACGGATGGGGTTCAACACAGCCGTGATCGGTGGTTATCACCCCTATTGCCGTGTTATCAACGGAGATGTGACCAGCTGTTTCTGGCAACCATGGGATCCTTTTGACGGCGGCCTCAAAAATCTGAGGACGACGATGGTGGAGCACTTCAGAACAAGCGCCTCCATATTTGGCGATCTTTCCCATTCTGTCTGGTCCAAAAGAGCCAAAGAGATCAGGGAAGAGGTTCTGCAAGGAGTATTGCACGAGGTGCAGTACCATGCAGGGGTATATACAAGCATCATGCGAGAAGCGAGAAGGGTCATAGCCGATCCACGTTTCGGCCTCATCGTGGTGCATTGGAATGTACCGCATCCGCCCTCAATCTACGATCCATCCACGCGACTTCTTCGTGATTCGCGGGTTAATGTCACGGATAGCGGCTATGCGGATAATCTTGTGCTGGCCGACCGCACCCTGGGTGAGATGCGCCGGGAGCTGGAGGCGTCGCAGAGTTGGGATAGCACCACCCTCATCATCTCTTCCGACCATTGGCTGAGAAAGTCTCTGTGGCGATACGAAGGCGAGACAGACCACAGGATACCTTTTATGCTGAAGCTGGCGGGGCAGAAAGAAGGCATCACGTACGAAAAACCATTCAACACTGTTGTATCCCAGGAGCTGATTCTTGCCATTTTGAAAAGCGAGATCACTTCTGCGGATGGTGTGGTCGCCTGGCTCGACGGCCACGAATCAAAGGCTGATACTTCGTGCGGGTATCAGGATGACGTGGAATAGGCTTTCGAGGGTAGCATAGCCTCGATTGCTCTCTTCACATTTTTTTCATCCAAAGAGACTTCGCGGTAAATCGACTCTGCAGCCGGCACATCCAGCCTTTCAAAATCTCTTGCGAACGGCGCGACGAAGACACCTCCCATTTCAACAACCGCAGGACTGATGGCGATACGGTCGTCTCCCGTCCTGAAGAAGGCGTCAGGACGATGTTTGCGACGGGGAAAGACAATGATCTTTAACTGGCCCCCGGACCCAGGCCCCTGGACCCTGTGTTCTCCGCGCAAGCCGACCAGATTCAGCATCGGTTCGTCGTTGGTGCCGAGCACCTTCTTCAACGAATCGATCAGGGTTCTGAGAGCGGCTTCAAGGGCGACAGGCGCATCGCCCTCCAGAACGATCACCGCGCGCCCGGCGTCCTTCGCAAGATAAAAAAAGACTCCATCTTTGCGCGCAATCTGCACGAGCTTATCCCTGCCCAGAATTTCCCGTTCGATTGGCAGCACTCCGGATGGGACTGCCTGGAAATGAAAATGATCCGGCGCAGAAGCACCGCACTTTGCTCCATTGTAAAGCATGATCCAGCCTTGACCGAAATCGGCCATAAGCTGCAGGAAAGCAGGTATATCCCCGAAGATTTCCTGAGGTCGATGCTCTATATTCGCAATCGTGAAGTGAGCGGAGAAAACAGGCATGGGATTGCAAAGGATCAGGTATTTGTCCCTGTAGAGGACTCCTTTTTGAACTTCCGGGAGCTGAGCCAGGCAGAGAAAACAGGGCCGATTGTTTACATCCTGCTCGCCGACGGCGGCTAAAGTGCTCTTCATTCTTCCGGGGTTATGCTGCAGGAGAACGGAAAAGCCATTGCACAGAAGAAGCCGCTCCCGAATACGTTCGAGTGATTCGTAGTTATCTCGAAGAAACGACCACGTCTTCTTCTGCTCCGCAAGAAGCACGAGACAAAGACTCCGGCGAGACTGGCCAGTAGCATCCGCACCACTAAATTCACCGTAGACCTTTTCCCGAAGCAGTGTCCGGTCCTGTCCTTTATCATTTCACGTTGCATAGTAATCAGTTTTCGTATCATGTTAGTTAGTCTGGATCCGGACACCCGGACCCGGGTACCCGCCCCAGGACCCGTTTCTATTCATCTGTTGCCTCGCCGCGATTTCTGCGCTGCGCACCTCATCTTTGAAGGCATTGTTTCGATTCTTCTCATCGATGCTCAACGCAGCATCTGTATTGCCCGGCCAGCGCCTGCACAGGTAAAGGCTCTCATAGATTCTTCCGATCCGATATTCGCGGCAGATCCGCAGGGCTGCCGCGTAATCCTCGCCGTAACTTACATTGGGAAAGCCTATAGTGCGCATTAACGCTGTATTGAAAGCGCGGGGTGCGCCGAGGCCATTGATACGCAGTGCATTATTGCGTCCATTCTGATCAGTCCATTCGCGGTGGTCTATGAGGCCCGGCGGGATCTCTTCAAGTTTCTCGTTTACCAGCGTGTAGGAGCCTACCACCATCGCATAGTTGCCCTGGCGGAGCATATCGACTATGCGCTGCAGCGTGCGGCTACTGCTGTACAGATCATCCGAATCGAGCTGAACAGCGTATCGCCCGCAGAGATCGCTGTGAATGGCCTCGTTCCAGCAGCCGCCGATTGCTAGATCGGTTCTCACAGGAATAATGTGATGCATCGCCGATTGCTGTTCTGCAAGTTCGGAGAGAACGGCTGTTGTTCCATCGGTCGAATGGTTATCGACGACAATGACATTGAATGCGAAGTCGGTTTCCTGTGAAAGGGCGCTTTTCACGGCCTCAGCGATCGTGCCCTTTCGATTGCGCACGGGTATGATGACACTGGCCTCTGTCGGAAAGGAGATACCCGGTTGCTCGACCTCCCTGAATCGGCCGGGCGCAAGATAAGCACCGATGTTTTTCAGGTATTCCGTGAAGACGCTCTCCAGTTCCTTCTGAGCTTTCTCATTTCGCGGATCAACATAGGCAAACAAGCTCGCGCCCTCAGGAGAGCTCGCTTTGTTAATTACCGAATAAAGAGGTTCGCGCATATGGTAGATAAAATGGTCGATGGAGAGTTTCAGGCGAAGATCATAAAGTGCCGCAAATTCAACCGCCGGTATCGCACCGTATCGAGCAAGCGCGCGCCGGGCACGTGAGACCGACACGAGCACGGCTACACCGAAGTCGAAATCATCCCGTACGCTTCCCAACTGATAATCAGTCAGCGGATGAAGCGTTTTCGTCTGCCCGCTTTCCTCATAGAAGTCGGAATAGAGCAGACCCGCACCAGTCGATTCGGCGGCCGCCAGCAAGCTTTGCAGGCCTTCTGGTTCGATCGATATCTGCTGACCGCTCACTACAAGAAAAAGGTATTCGGTTGAGGCCTCATTAATAATACGTGCGACTGTCTCGTGTGATGTGAGCGGTCCGTCAACAAGGAGGCTACACTTGCTCATGTCGAAGCGCACCTTCGTCGGGCTCAGTATCACAATACGTTCGACTAATGCTGATTCGATCAGGGGAAGAATGTTTTGAGCGAACACATCTCCCGGATCATAAGGCATGACTGCGGTAATAGGTTTCATAATGGGCCCGGCACAATTGCCATCAACTGGGCAAATATAGCATATTCGCCAGAGCGGGTCACGGGTCAGGGGGCATGGGTCACGTGACGACCAAAAAAGAAAGAGGGTCCCGGGTCCAGGGGCCGGGGTCCGGGGTCCAGAGAAAGACACAAAAGACAAAGAAGAGACCACTTTAATTGACACGCTTTTCAAAAAGTAATAACTTTGGGATCGATCAGAAGGAGGGATTTCTAACCCATGACCCGTGACACCCGTGATCCGAGTGCAGGCCCATGACCCGTGACCCTGTAATGCATGAGCCCTTCATCACCGTCGGCATTATCGACCGGCGTGCGGAAGTCAGCGGCCGCCTGGATGGCAGGTTCACGGGGTGCGGAGCGGAGCCGTTTTCGGGCACGTTTTCTGCCTTTGCCGAAGAAGGGAGCATCGTGCTTACAGATGAGAATCGCCGCGAAATCACCCGTGCTTTCTTTATCAGGCTCATAGCGGATACCGGCTCGACATTCACGCTCTTCAATGTCACTATTGGAAACCGTTTCCACTGGGAGAGGAGTGAGGATCAGACCTTTTGCGGCAACCTTATTTTAAGAGCGCGCGAGGACGGCACGATTACGGCCATCAATGAGATCCTCATGGAGGAGTATCTGAAAAGCGTGATCTCCTCTGAGATGAGCGCCGGGGCTCCGGCGGAATTCTTGAAGGCCCATGCAATCATGTCCAGGAGCTGGCTGATGGCAGCGCTGGAACGAAAGAAGAATAGCGAAGGAGGCTCACTTCCGGCTACTTCGCGCGAAAGCGAAGGGGAGGTGGTACGCTGGTATGACCGCGAGGAGCATGATCTCTTCGATGTCTGCGCCGACGATCACTGTCAGCGTTATCAGGGCATCACGAAGATCAATTCAGAACAGGCGGAGCAGGCCGGGCTCCAGACCCGTGGCATTGTGATGATGCATCAGAACGAAATTTGCGATACCCGATATTCCAAAGCGTGCGGCGGACTGACCGAGGATTTCGAAACAGCATGGGATGATAAAGGAGTTCCTTATCTGAAGAGCGTTTCGGATGCGGCAGTAGCGCATGCACCCGTGAGCAACGAGGAAGATGCCTCGCGGTGGATTACGTCCGCCCCGGAAGCATATTGTCACACCGAAGACAAAGCTTTGCTTGAAAGGATCCTTCCCGATTTCGACCGCGAGACAACACGTTTTTTTCGCTGGAGAATAGACTATTCACGTACGGAACTGGAAGAGATCGTACGCAGGAAATCGGGTCTTGATTTCGGCACTCTGCGGGAGATTCTACCGCTGCAGCCGAGGTCCCTCAGGGAGAATTTCACGATTGAGAATCACCGGTTCAAAGCGCAGCATGATTGTCGGGAAGGAGCTTGAGATACGCCGCTGGCTTTCTCCGACTCACCTTTACAGCAGCGCATTCATCGTGACGGCTGAACGCGGTGCGGACGAAGAGGTCGAGACATTTACGTTTCTGGGTGCCGGGTGGGGACATGGCGTCGGGCTCTGTCAGATAGGAGCTGCAGTCATGGCAGCGCATGGTTTCAAGGCGGATGAGATCCTGAAGCATTATTTTCGCGGTGTAGAATTGCAGAAGATCTACTAATTAAGAATGTTAATAGTCTAGTAGTTGAGCAGGAAGAGTAAACATATGCGGAATTCTCTTAATGCCGATTTGGATTCAAGATGCAGACCGAGGCGCGCCGAGGCCCGGTCTACGGAGGCGTACCTGGCGGTACGTCGAGTAAGAACGGGCCGACGGGCAACGAAGGTATGCGCTTGAAGGCGAATCGGCATAGAAGATTTAAGACAGCTTTTATTTTCGGCGCCGGCCTTGGAATGCGCCTGCGGCCGCTGACGGAGCGATGTCCAAAGCCGCTTTTGCCCATCGGAGGCCGCCCGATCATTACGTACGTGATGGACCATCTGCTTACGGTAGGCGTCGATCGTTTCATTATCAACACGCATCACTGCGCCGAAGTCTATGCTGAAAAATTTCCGGATGCACACTGGCGGGGTGTGCCCATCATTTTTCGTTACGAGCCGGTTCTTCTGGAAACAGCCGGAGGATTGAAAAACAGCGAGGATCTGCTGAAAGACGATGAAGCCGTTATCTGCTACAATGGAGACGTCATTGCTGACTTTCCGCTGCAGAGGCTCATCGATTCCCATGAACAGCATCGGCCTGAAGTGACGCTTGCCTTGCGGAGCAGAGGCCCGGTGCTCAACGTGAATATCAACGAGCGCGGAGAAATATGTGATCTCCGCCACACCCTGGGTGAGCAGGGCATTCAGAGCTGTCTCTTCACGGGTATCTATACTGTTGAAACGTCGATTCTTCGGCATCTTGAAGCAGGCAAAGCCGAATCCATCGTTCCTGTTCTTATCAGAAGGATTACGGCAGAACCAGGATCGATCAGGGGACTCGTGATAGATGAGGGCGAGTGGCTCGACATCGGATCGGTAGAGGCCTATGAGCGCCGGATGACAACGAAGGTTACGGTTGAGGCTACGCTCGAGGAAAGCTGCAAACCATGATCTCGCAAACTAGTATGCTGGAATTCGTAAGGGAGGCCCTCGGTTTTTCTCAGGCGGTCCGCCCGGAAATTTCTGCGCTGCAGGGCAGGGGTTCCGACCGTGCCTACTATAGGGTGACGTGGAAGGAGGATACGGCTATTCTGGTCCATTACGACCCGAAGCGCGTGGAAAATACGTACCATGCGGAGATCGCCCAATTTCTCTATGAGATCGATGTCCCGGTGCCCCGGCTTATCCGCCACGATCCGCAGCGCTGCCTTATCCTCATGCAGGACCTGGGCGAGAGAGACCTTTGCTCTTTCAAGGAGGAAGGTTGGGAAACGCGACGGACTCTCTACCGGCAGACGCTTGTTGCCGCGCACAGGCTCCATTCTTTTCCTGCGGATGATTTCCCGACCCATCGGGTGAGGCTCATGGAACGTTTCGGTCCTGACCTGTATCGCTGGGAGCGAGACTATTTCAAAGAACATTTCGTGAGAGGTGTTTGCAGGATTCCCCTTGAGGCTTCATCCGAGAAGGAACTCGAGAAGGAACTTTCGGCACTCGCAGATCGGCTTGCAGGGCCGCAGCCTGCTCTGGTGCACCGTGATCTCCAATCGCAGAACGTGATGATCCGGGAAGGGAAGATCTATCTCATCGACTTCCAGGGGATGCGCTTCGGCAATCGGATGTATGACCTTGGCTCGTTGCTCTGCGACCCTTACGTGAACTTCTCCGATCAGGAGCGCGATGAACTTCTTTCCTTCTACTATGGACTCTCCGGGCAGGAGATCGATTACACTGAATTCAGAAGTTCCTTCTGGGACGCGTCAGCGCAGCGGCTCATGCAGGCCCTGGGAGCGTATGGCTTTCTGGGTATCAAAAAGGGACTGAACGGATTTCTGGAGCATATCCCTGCCGGACTTCGTAATGCTCAGCACGCGGCGGCGCACGCATCGACGCTTCCCCGACTCAGCGAACTTTTGGGCGCGTGCCTGGAACGTGCATCGTTGGGAGCGCGTGAGTGACTAACGCAGCTCCGGGGTATTTGTGCGTTGGTAGATTGTAAAAGGAATTGTTGACAGCCCATTCCAAAGCACGTAGATTATGATTGATCCACTTGTTCTCTATCCCCACATTCCGGAAGGAGGATCAGCATGGCGGAATCAGTCCTGAACAATAAGAGAATCTTGGCTGTTGATGACGAACCGGATATTCTGGAAGTTTTGAAAGAGGAGATCGAGACAGCCGCCCCAACATGCACCATGGACGTGGCGTCCACCTACGACAAGGCGGTTGAACTTCTTACATCCTGGACCTATGATCTGGTCATCCTGGACATCATGGGCGTGAGAGGCTTCGACCTCTTGCAGCTTGCCGTGAAACGGCCCTATCCGATTCCGGTCGTTATGCTCACGGCACATGCATTGTCTCCGGACGCCCTCAAAAAGTCAATCGAGCTGGGAGCCAGGGCTTATCTCCCCAAAGACCGGCTTGGCGCGTTGGTTCCATTCCTGGAGGATGTATTGACGTATGAATATGGTGCTGTCTGGAAGCGCGCCCTCAAACAGGTCGAAGGACTTTTCGGTAAATCGCAGGGGCCTTACTGGCGCAAACCTGACGAGGCATTCTGGAAAGAGTTTGAAGAGAAGATCGCCGCCGAAAAGAAGTAGGCGGACGCTTTTGGTCATTCATAGGTCCTATAGGGCTTATACGACCTGTAGGACTTTTAATACCACTTGTATTCAGGATGGAGACCGAGGCGGCAGCGAGGAGCCGACGTAGGCGTACCTTAAGGTACGTCGAGGAGAGCGACGTAGCGACAACGAAGGTATACGCCTGAAGACAAGTGGTATTACCTGAGGTTATTCTTTTTGGCCCACTCTGCAACATGCACCGGGCTTTCCAGCACTTCGACGCGAGCCGCGCGCAGAGCTTCGTGCTTCCCCTCGGCAGATCCCGATGTTCCGCGTACAATGGCGCCCGCATGGCCCATGCGCTTTCCCTGCGGTGAGTGCCGGCCGGCGATATAGGCGGCTACGGGCTTCGTCATCTTTCTCGCAATGAAGCCTGCCGCCTTCTCTTCCTGTTCTCCGCCCACTTCTCCCACAATGATGACGCCATCCGTGCCTTCGTCTTCCTGGAAGAGTTCCAGGATATCTGCGAGATTCCTCAATACAACGGGGTCTGCACCCATACCGACTACAGCACTCTGTCCTACATTACTCTCCGAAAGGATGCCGGCGAATTCGTACGATAAGGTTCCGCTCCGTGAAATAATGCCGACGCGACCGGGGGCGAAGAGGGACGCAGGCATTATGCCCATCTTGCCTTTTCCGGGAACGAGGATGCCGGGTGTTGTGGGCCCGAGCGCGAATACGCCCTTTTCAATGGCGTAGCTGCGCATTTTTACCACGTCTTGAACGGGGATGAATTCAGGGACAACGACTATCAGCTTGATGCCGGCATCGATCGTTTCAAGGAAAGCGTCGAGAACGAATGCTGCAGGCACGAAGAAGACGGACGCATTCGCCCCTGTTTCTCTGACAGCCTCTGCAACGCTATCGAAGACAGGCACACCTTCGACAAAGGCGCCTCCCTTGCCGGGCGTTACGCCGCCTACGACCCTCGTTTTGTACTCGAGCATCCAATGAGTTTGGACGCTGCCGATGCGGCCCGTTATGCCCTGCACGATCACTCTGGTTGAATCATCTATAAGTATACTCACTGTTCTCCTTCTCATTCGATTCGCCTTCAAGCGTGGACCTTCGTTATAGTCGTCTACCAGGTTAAGGTTAAGGTTGAGGTTCGCTGAAAAGAGCAGCCACGAAAGCTCGATAAAACGATCTCGCTTCGTCTTCATCTGGTCGGTTTGGCCCTTCGTTTCATCTTAACCTCAACCTTCGACCCTTGAACCTTGTGTCCCCGGCCGGGCTATCGCCCGGGTCCGACCAGCTCGTACAGTTTCTCAATCGCCTTCTCTGTGGCTGCTGCGGTAACAACGTGAACGCCTGCGCCGCGTAATATTTCCCACGTTTCCTCCTGGTGGTTGCCCAGGGCCTTTGCGACGATAGGGATCTTCACTTTATGTTCGGCGATATAGCGTGCGACACCCTTCGCCCCCTCATGAATCGGGTTGATGCCGCCGTATACATTAATAAAGATGGCGCGCAGCTCGGGCTTCATCATAACGAGTTGCATGCACTTATACAGAAGATCCGCGGTAATACCTCCGCCTGTCTCCAGAAAGTTTGCAGGCTTCATTTTTTCGCCGATTATGTCCATTGATGCCATGCCGAGTCCGGCGCCGGAAGAGATGATGCCTATGTCTCCGTCCAGATCTACGAACGTGACACCGATCTCTCTGCCCCTGCGCTCCAGTGGGTTCTCGATCCGATCTACAAGGTCGGGCAGGGGAGGGCGGACCCGGGAAAGGGCAGAGTCGTCAATCTCAAGTACTGCGTCAACAGCAAGGAGCCCGCCGTTCGGCAGGACAACGAGCGGGTTGATCTCTGCGATCAGCGCCTCATAACGCAGGGCAATGCCATAGAGCTGGCCGATGACATCACTCCAGGGGGCGATGAGCTGCTGTTTCAGCCCGAGCATCCTGAGGAGCGAGCGGGCCTGATACGGATAATAACCGAAAGACGGCTCGATATGGATTGCAGCAAGTTTCTCGGGCGATGTTCTCGCCGTCTCTTCAATCAGCACGCCGCCTTCGGTGCTGACCACAATAACAGGGCGGCCCGAGTACCCGTCTATTGTCATACCGAGATAGAGTTCTTGTGCGATCTCCACTTTCTCGCAGACAAGTATCTTTCTTACGGGAAGCCCTTTGATGTCGGAGCTGAGCAGCTCCTCTGCCATATCCTTCAGCTCGTCAGGCGTCGACGCTGTCTTTATTCCGCCGGCGAGTCCGCGGCCTCCCACGAGAACCTGGGCCTTCAGCACAACGGGATAGCCGATTTCCCCGGCGACCTGAAGCGCTTCGTGCATGGTCGTTGCCACACCGCGGTGAGGTACGGGAATCCGGTTCTGTTCAAAAATATCCAACGCCTCGTATTCATGCAATCTCATAGCGATCGGTTTCCTTTGAATTGTTTTTCATGAGAGCGTGCACCCGCGAACCTGACTGCCCGATGTTACCGGAGCAGTGCAAGTATAAAACCGGCAGGGGCCGCATGTCAACGAAAATAATCAGATATTTAATTCTGTAATCGGCCATGAATTTCGACCACATATTTGCTTAAAAATGTAATTGCAAATCTAATTTAATTTGTGTAGAATAGATCCTGGCTCATTAAAAAACCAAAAAAGGGTGCAGAGATGGCGCAGAAGAAGAGTAAAAAAGAGGGCAAGCCGGCTGAGGACTCAAGCCAGATTGCATATCAGGGCATCAGGCGTATGATCTATACGAGAGAGCTGGTGCCCGGGCAGAAGATTGCCTACCGGGATCTTGCCGAGAAGCTTCATCTGAGCCCCACCCCGATCATACAGGCCCTCAAGAGGCTCGAGCTTCTCAGCTTTGTTTCACATGAGACAAACCGTGGGTTCTGTATGACACCTTTCAGCGTCAAAGAGATCGAGGAGATCTACGAGATGAGGGAGCTTATCGAGCCTTCTCTCGTGCGTGCCACCATACATAATATCAGCAAAGACGGACTCGGGAAACTGAAGGCTGCGCTGCACGAGCATCAGGCCGCCGAACGGGAGCTATTTCTCAAAGACCGGCTCTTCAAGAACAGGGAGTTTCACCTGATGCTGGCATCTCTCTCAGGCAAGGAGACGCAGATCCGCATCCTGGAAAACCTATTCGATATCCTGTTCCTGAAGTACAGCAACCTTCCGAGAACCTCTCTGACTGCAACAGACCAGGAGCACCAGGAGATATACGATAGTGTCGCGGTGCGCAGCGTGGAGAGGGCGCAGAGCGTGCTGAAGAACCACGTAACGAATGTGAAGGTTCAGGTCCTGACAAGCGTCCGAAAGATGATGGCGGAGCAGGAGAAGGCAGAGTTTTGAAGGACAAAGGTTAAGGTTGAGGTTAAGGTCAAGATGATGCCTGACAAACCCCAACCGATGACGTGAATATCTTAATGTAATAGAAGGAGGTTGCATCATGGGTCTTAAAACAAAAGCTGAGTACATAGAATCGATTCGGGCTCTCAAACCGACCGCCTATATGTTTGGAGAGCGCATTACCAACGTGGTAGACAACCCGAGAATTCGTGCGGGCATCGAGGCAACGGCAGCGACGTATGAGCTGGCTGAGATGGCGGAGTATCGTGATCTTTGGTCACGGTAAGCCCTCTGATTAATGAACCGGTAAGCCGTTTCACGCTGCCGCCCGCCAACATCGAAGACCTCGTGGCACGTGTGAAGGTGAACCGGGCAAGACGGCAACTACGTGGGCACGTGTCACCAGCGGTGCACGGGTCTCGACTGCCTGTCGACGCTGCTCATCGTGACGTATGACATCGATAAGAAATACGGCACCAAGTACTACAACCGCTTCATCGGAGTTCCTGAAGTACGTATGCAGAAGAATGATCTTACGGCCAATGCGGGCGTCACCGACGTAAAGGGCGACCGTTCACTCGCGCCCCACGAGCAGGTGGACAAGGACATGTATCGTCCACGTGGTGGAGACGCGGGATGACGGCATCGTTGTCCGCGGAGCCAAGGCCCATCAGACCGGCTCTCTCTCATCCCACGAGATCATCGTGCTCCCCACGCGCGCCATGGGCAAGGGGGATACGGACTACGCCGTTGCCTTTGCCGTTCCTTCGGATACGAAGGGACTGATCCATGTGGTCGGCAGGTCGACTCGTTGATATGCGTGAACTGGACGGTGCGATGTCGGCAATACGCTCTATTACTCCAAGTATTGCCCTACGCTGATCTTCGACAACGTCTTCGTGCCCTGGGAGCGGGTCTTCATGTGCGGTGAGACTGAGTTTGCCCAGGAGATGGTCGTGAAATTTTCCTCCTTCCACCGGCAGAGCCACGGCGGATGCAAGTCCGGCAAGATCGATTGCATGATCGGCTGCGCACTCACCCTGATGGATTACAACGGCACTGCCAAGGCCGGTCACCTGAAACAGAAGGTAATCGACATGATCCACAGGGCTGAAACGCTCTATGCATGTTGCCTCGCTTCTTCCTACGAAGGAAAGAAACAACCTTCCGGAACCTACTTCATCGACACGGTCCTCGCCAATGCGTCGAAGATCCATGAGGGCAAAGAGATGGCAGAGGCGACGAGGCTCATGATCGATGCGTGCGGCGGCTTTGTAGCTGACCTGCCGTCCGACAGGGATTTCGCAGAATCCGGAGATCGGGGACTTGCTGAAGAAGTACATGAAGGGCGTGGATAACGTGCCTGTGGAGAACAGGGTGAAGATGTACAGGCTGGCGGAAAAGCTGGCCCTGGAGAGCGCGGACACGATTTCCGACATCCACGGCGGCGGCTCACCCGAGGCCCACCGGGTGACCATATTCCGGGAAACCGACTTGAAAGTAAGAAGAAGGCGGCCAAGCGGCTGGCAGGGATTGACAAGTGATTAGATCGCTTCGCTAGGAAGACCGTCACGCCTTCGGCGTGACTAGGAAGCCACTGTAAACCGCGGCTGAGCGCGATTGGCGAGTTCCTGTTCTTCTCTTCCATCTTCCTAGCCCCCTAGGTCCCCGCGTGCGGGGGGAGACGAAGTGAGCGATCTTCACTCTTCCCTCTGTTTTTCTGTGGGAGGAAGAACATGGCTACCGGACACGGGAATCCCTAAAGGGGCTGCAATTGCCATCGGCGATCTGCTGGACCACTGCGCCAGGGTCCAGCCGGGTCAGGAAGTAGTGATACTGGCCCATGTCGACGGCCTCTACGGTGGAGACAACCTTGTTGACGAAGAAGCTGTCTCGTGGATTCAGGCCGCGGTCCAGGCGAGGGGCGCCAATGCCTCGGTGCTCTGGATAGATGAAAAGGCAAAGCCGCACGCGTGGCGATTGCCTCCGGTCGTGAAGGCGGCGCTGGCAGCATCCGACGTGTTCATCAATAACTCGTTCGACATTGTCTTTGAAGAACTGATTGAGCTCAAGCAGCTCATCTGGGAGAAGAAGCTGCTCATGGTGCGTAATTTTGCCGTGACTGCGCCTCTTCTTTGCAGCGCGTGGGCGCAAACCCCTCACGAACTGGTAAGCGAGATCCGCTATCAGGCTGCGATGCCTTTCCAGGCCGGGCTGCCCTGGCAGATCACCGATGATAACGGGACGCACCTTGAGGGGATTATCAATCCGCCTTTTCATCCGAACCATCCATGGTTTACGACCTATTCAGTGAGGCGGGAAGAGGCGGGCGCTTACCGGCCGTGGCCCGAGTGGGTGCATCCACCTGTCAGGCTGCGAGATGTGTCCGGCATTTTTATTTTCGACAGGATGCTCAGCTGGTGGTCGCGGTATATCGGTATCTCACCGTATTTCGCTAAACCGATTCGATTGACAATCGAGAATTGTAAGATCACAAAAATCGAAGGCGAAGACGAAGCGGATGCGCTGCGGCGATTCTTAGCTTCGATGCATCAACGCTTGGGCGACGGTGTCTATGACTTTAACGCGTTGCATTTCGGCGTCCATCCGCAGGCCCATGTCGGTCTGCATCAGTGCCCGAATATTATTTACCACCGCCTGATAGATCATTCGCACAGCTCAAACATCCATGTGCATATCGGGGCGCCGCCCGCCACACCCGAGTATCCATACTGGGTGCACTGTACCGGCGACATCAGGACCGCAACCTTTCGCGTCGGCGATACGCTGGTCCATGACCGGGGACATCTCACAGCCCTTGATCATCCTGCTGTTCGCGCCGTAGCCGATAAGTATCCAGGCAGACCAGGTATTGCTCCCGAACCCCGCTCTTATTAAGACAGGAAAAAGATAAATGCCGATCTTCATTCACCGCCTACCTTCGGGCGACCCGGGAAGATAAGTTTGGCAGCGCCCGGGTACCCGCAAGAGCAAATCATTCTGGCCCATGCTCCAGTATGTCTCTGACGAGGTTTCCCCCAGTTCAAGCTGTTACCTCTCTCGCCTTTCACCTGCAACTCTTGACTACGGACAAACTGACTGTAGAAATGATTACCGATCGAAATGATGTAATAGAAAAGCACCGAGGGGTGGATGACCATGGCCAACCAACCCCTCGATCGGTCAATGCAGGTTCTGCGGCATCATTTCGGGGGAAGGGTATACGTAGCCGTTACCTCATAGTACACGTTCTCTAATGTTTCCCTCTCCTCGTCGAAGGGCATGAGTGACGTTCCGGAAATTGCTATAGTGCCTTTGATCCCTTCGAACCTGCCGGTTCCTTTAGTGAATTCTCCTGTGAGCTTCACCGCACCTGCCTCGGTTGTGCCCTGAAGCGTAGCCAAGGTCGTAGAACCGTCCTGATGCGTGAGCATAGTATAGCCCCGCACGGAGCCCTTTCCCTTGATCAGGTCGACCGTGCCCCAGTTTGTATACTCCGCAACTTCACCGTGTTTCAAGAACGCGAGACCTTTCCGGGAAAATAGTGCTATGACGTGCGCTTCCGCATCGCCAACCCGAAGAGAATCAAGATGCACGGAGTACTGGGAGACTTTATACGTTGTGGTCTCCACTTGAGCCTGGGTGGTCTGCCCTATAAGGCATGCCGCAAAAGTCAGAAAGCTGACAATACTCCACGCTATGCCACGGATCCTTCTTTCTTTTGGCGCTTTCACGGTGATTCCTCCTCTGCTCTCTATCTTCACTTCGATCCGATTGCCGCGATGAACATCTCGGTCAGCAAGACAGGAGCGCCCGGCGTACCGAAGGGATCCATGCCCCAGTTGTATACCTTTTCGGTGCTGGGACACACGCCGCAGGTGATGATCTGCCCATCCTGAGTGACACCGGGACTGACGTAGAGAGCGTCCGCAAACCTAGCATCCGTGCGCATCGAGTCCGCATCCGGCTTCAGAGGATCTCTGAGGTAGGAGTATTTCTTTCCTTTCAGAACCCCTGCTTCCGCCAGGACATTGACGGAACCAAGGGCAGCAGCAACGGGTTTGCCGTCAGCCAGGGCCTTCCTGACCGCCGCAATTGCCTCTGGAGCGACCGGCGGTCCCGGAAAGAGACCCACTGCCATACAGGGCAGAATGACACCCGCATACTCATCCATGTTCACCTCGGCCAACCTCTTAACAGTTTCAATTCTGTGGGTCCCACCGGCGATGGGAGATCCCGAGCTCGTGGCTACATCCACGGCGTAGCCTGCGTTGTTGAGTAGTTCGGTCATCACGCCGATCTCTTTACTGATCATGAGATCGAGATCCAGCGAGTAGCCTTCACGCGGAATCATCAGCACTTTCGAAGTCTGGCCGAAAGCGTCATTCGGTCCCAACCAGCCCGGAGAAGAAACAATAGTGAGCACCCCCATGGTGATAGCGAAGCCCAATCCCAGTACCTTCATCGTATTCTTCATCGCAATCCTCCTTTCGCAACGACCTGCGTTGCGGCCGGCAAATGTGCCAGCACTTCATGCGCCTGCCCTCCTTGCAGAAGTTCCAGAGTCTGTTGAGCAGATAGTACCCACTTTCCCTTTCATCGGCTCAAAAGCAAATAACTCTTTCGCCTTTCTCCATTACCTCCTTCCCGGAAGTCGTTAACCACAGCTTAGAGCAGAAGATTCGTTTTGTGAATAGGAGATAAATAGGCATAAAGTATGACGGCAATGGTACTACTCAGACGACGACAGGAGATAAGAACGTAGGTTTTTTCGTCGTTGAGACTCAGTTTTTGTCTGATCAGAAACCGCTGCTTATCGATGGCTTCCTGGATGTGAGGGAGTTAAGGTCATCCCAGACGCCTTCCGGAATGCCGCGGACAGTAGTGGTCATTACTTACCTTCACCATTACCGTTGAAGACGTTGTTTAGGAAACGACCGACTGCCATGCTCCGTTTCAAGAAGGTGTGCGTACTTTGGTACCTACTAATGAACGATCTGTCATCAAAGATAAGAGCAGCGATTGCCACAGGAAAGTCAGTATCGCTAAGCCACGCCCTGTGCCACCCACAACCGGTGTGGGACAAATTCCTCTTGACGGATATTTCCCCAATGATTACATAGAGAAGAGGATATCGGCGCCCCTCGACAGGCTTTCTCACGGTTGCTCGTCGGTAACCAATTATTCTAGAAGGAGGATGCATAAATGAAGAGAAAGGCCCTACTGATCATTTTAGCACTTACCGTTGCACTCACCATGTTCGCCTGTTCCAAAGAGCAGCCGCCTGCCCCCGCGCAGAAGGCTGCCGGTCCGACCGAGCAAGAACTCGCCAGCCTCGCGATGGATGCCTATATTTACGGCTATCCGCTCGTCACGATGGAGATCACTCGAAGGGTGTCCACTAACGTCGCCAAGCCGGAAGGCACCAAGGCACCTATGGGCCAGTTCGCAAAACTGAGGACGTATCCGCCCGTCGATGAGCATACCGTCACCGCGCCGAACGCGGACACGCTCTACACCATCACGTGGCTCGATGTTTCCAAGGAACCCTGGGTGGTGAGTATCCCGGAGATGAAGGACCGCTACTTCCTTATGCCCATGCTCTCCGGCTGGACCGATGTCTTCCAGGTTCCGGGCAAGCGCACCACCGGCACGAAGGCTCAGAAGTACGCCATCACCGGCCCGGGATGGACAGGCACGCTTCCCGAGGGCGTGACAGAGTACAAGTCACCCACTGGCATGGTCTGGGTTCTTGGTCGTATTTACTGCACCGGCACACCCGAGGACTACAAAGCGGTGCACGCCCTTCAGGACAAGTTCTCCGTGGTGCCGCTTTCCGCCTATGGCAAGCCCTATACGCCACCCGAAGGTACCGTTGATCCCAACATCGACATGAAAACCGCGGTACGCACACAGGTGGACGCGCTGGATGCCGCGGCCTATTACAAACTGCTGGCCGAACTACTGAAAACGAACCCTCCTGCGTCTGAAGACGCCCCGATGGTGGCGAAGCTGGCCAAAGTGGGCATCGTGCCCGGGCAGGATTTTGATATGAGCAAGGTTGATCCTGCGGTGGCAAAGGCCCTGCAAGCTGCCCCGAAGGCCACGCACTTTGCCATCGCAATGCGCAATCTCCCCGGTTATTCCTAAATTCCACGTTCGAGGTGGAACGCGTAATCCTTCATCGCTGCAAAAATAAAAAATTAGTTTGACGTATTTCTCGAATTTATCTTCCTGGAATCTTCAACTTCTCCTTTTTGTTTTCAATACACGATTATGCCCGGTAATGTGAGACTCCCGGTCTGAAAAGTTTTCACAGGCATGAAAATTCCTTGACATGAGTAATGAGCTTATAGTTACAGCTTCCAGGCTTGGGATATAAGGCCTGGGATCAGGATCACTTATGCGGCTCTTACAGACGATGGCGGAAAATACGAGTCTCTCCTTTCGGGAGCCGATAGGGCCGGTGTCATCTCGGTACACAAGAACGCTCCGAAAAAGGGCCTATCTTTCGCGGACACAGGTTGCCTATTCTGCCTCCAACCCTATCCACTCGATCCCTGACTGAGATCCACCCACATTTACGTAGACGGCGTCCCCTATCGCTCGCCAACGTCGGATAGGATATACCAGAAGATGACGCCAATACCGGCTATTGAAAAGTCTTCTATGGCTGTTGACAACGCCTCCATAATTGCCTCCCATTCCATGACTCCCCCCTAATTTGTTATCTGTTACATCACGCTCGACTCCCCCTAAGGCTGGCCATGCCCAATTCTTTGTGCCTGGCATGGGCATGTCTTCTCAAAAAGATCTTCATAACCTCAGCAGCCACTGCATTGGACAAAATGAAAGGAAGCATCAACAGCCAGTCGCCCGGACTAAGAGGTGTCATATCAAAAAAAGGCCGCAGAAAAGGCACATACATCATTACCAGGATGAGGACCGCAGAACCGGCTGTTGCATAGACCATCCATCGGTTGGAAAAGGGGCCGATCGAGATCAGAGAGTAATGCTGCGAGCGCGCGGTAAAAGCCCGGAGCAATTCGGACATAGACAATGATACAAAGGCGATCGTTTGTGCTGTCTCAATGTTGCCCGGGTACCGGTTAAGGGCAAGGTAATAAACCCAGAGGACGGCAATCGTCATCACGCTCGCCTGGACAGCCGTCGAGATTTGCATTTCGCGATTTATGACCGGTTCCTTCGGCGAACGGGGCGGCTCCTCCATCAGGCCCGGGTCACCCTTTTCCAGGCCGAGTGCGAGGGCGGGAGCGCCATCCGTGATGAGATTGAGCATAAGGAGTTGTACGGGTCGCAACGGCACAGGAATGCCGAAGAGCATAGCGAGGAAAATGATCAGGATCTCACCCACGTTACAGGAGATGAGATAAAAGACGAACTTGCGGATATTAGAGTAAATGACGCGACCTTCCTCTACCGCGGAGACGATGCTGGCAAAATTATCGTCTGTCAGGACCATATCGGCGGTCTCTTTAGAGACGTCCGTACCGGTGATGCCCATCGCTACCCCGATATTTGCGCGCTTCAGGGCGGGCGCGTCATTGACGCCGTCCCCGGTCATCGCGACCACGTGGCCCTTTGCCTTGAGCGCCTCAACGATCCGGGTCTTGTGCTGTGGCGACACGCGGCAGCAGGCTTCGACATGGTCGATCCTGGCGTCGAGTTCTGCGTCGCTCATGCAGTCGAGCTCCGATCCCGTCAGCACGATGCCGTTCGGCGATCGCAGACCGATCTTCTCCGCGATTGCAACTGCTGTCTCCTTGTAGTCGCCCGTAATCATCAATGTTCTCAGGCCGGCTCTTTGGGCGACCTTGATCGCGGCCGCCGCCTCGGGACGTGCAGGATCGATCATTCCCAGAAGGCCTACAAATGTGAGGGCTGTTTCCAACCCATCGCCGTCGTCGGCTTTTGGCGCAGTGACGAGGGGCCGGTAGGCGACACCGAGGACGCGTAGAGCCTGGCCCGCCATCTGTTTATTCGCAGAGAGCACCTCCTGCCTCCCGTTTTCAGTGAGAGGGATTGCCCCGCCATTGACAGCGATGCTGTTACACAGGTTAAGGATCACATCCGGGGCGCCCTTGGTCACCGAAAGGACGGGCGGACAGTTGAAGGGCAGCGCAGGGCATTCGCTGCCCAGCTCATGGACAGTGGTCATCCGCTTCCGCTCGGAATCAAACGGTATCTCCATGACCCTCGGCAGGACCTTGTCGGCCTGGTTGCGCCACAGGCCGCATTTGGCGGCGGCCACCGTCATGGCCCCTTCGGTCGGGTCACCGACGATGCGCCATGTTGCGCAGCCATTGTCGGCACACTGTTCCAGTCGCGCGTCATTGCATAGCAGGCTGCCATACAGCAGCAAGGAAGTGCTGGGGTCTTTGGCCGGATCAAATGACAGGCCCTCCGTGAAAAAGTCGCCCGACGGCACATAGCCTTCTCCTGTCACCTGAAAGAGCCTGCCGCCTGCCCATCCCTGCACTACGGTCATCTCGTTTTGCGTTAGTGTTCCCGTCTTGTCCGAGCAGATAATGGTGGCGCACCCCAGTGTCTCCACGGCGGGAAGCTTGCGTATCAGTGCATGGCGCCGAATCATCCGTTGCATCCCGAGCGCGAGACAGATGGTGACGACGGCGGGCAATCCTTCAGGAACGGCTGCAATGGCGAGGCTGACGGCTGTCATGAAGAGCTGGACGATATCCTTTTGCTCGGCCCTCAGATATGCCATGAGGCCCTTGGTGGCAATAGAGGCGACGTTGGTGTCCCTGATAATGCCGTACAGGAAGATCATGCCGCAGATAGCGAGACAGACGATGCCGAGCCATCTGCCCAGTTGGTTCAATTTCAACTGGAGCGGAGTCTGCTCTTCCTCGTAGGATTGAAGCATCTCCGCGATCAAGCCGATCTGGGTCCCCATGCCCGTTGACGCGACGACCCCTTTGCCCCGCCCATAGGTGATGAGCGTGCTCATGAATGCGGAATTTTTCCGGTCGCCAAGGGGCGCGTGAGCGTCGAGAATCGCGCCTGCATCTTTGTCGACGGGCACCGATTCTCCTGTCAGAGACGCTTCCTCCACCTTAAGGTTCACGCTCTCGATCAGGCGAAGGTCAGCAGGCACATAGTTACCTGCTTCTATCAGCACCACGTCCCCGGGGACAAGCTCGCTGGCCGGGACCGTTTTCTGTTGCCCATCGCGTATGACCTGGGCATTCGGCGCTGCCATCTTCTTGAGGGCTGCCAGGGCTTGTTCTGCCTTGGACTCCTGTACGACACCGACAATGGCGTTGAGCACCACGATAACAAGAATAGCGATGGCGTCGAGCCATTCCCCGAGTGCCAGCGAAATGACTGCGGCCACTATAAGAACTATCACGAGAAAATTATTAAACTGTCCCCCAAGCAGCGCGAGAAAGCCGGGCCTTTCCTTTTCCTGCAACTCGTTTCTGCCGCGCTTTGTCAAGCGAAGCGCAGCCTCGGAAGAGGTTAAGCCTTGCTCAACGTCTGTGGAAAAAACACGGATAACCTCATCTGTGGACATTGCATGGCTGTTATTCTCCACTGTTCCCTCCTCAGGCAATCTGTATTTGTCCGGGCCAAAAAACCTTTGCCCTTCCGGTAAGAGCCCTGCAATAGGGAACTACTCGCGACGTAGGCACAAAACGGCCCTTACCGGAATATCTCTATTCTCCGGCAAGGGCCTTTTTGCCGACCTATCCGCCGACCACTCGCACCGGCGTGTGCCTATTGCGAGCTGGTTGCAAAAAAATGACCCTTACCGGAATACATATATATTCTCGGTAAAGGTCTCACCGGTCAGATGGATTAACCACCTGATCAATCGCACCGGCCGGTGTTCCCACCGACGTGCTGACGACGCGATCGAACTTAGTTACTCCCCTTTATCGGTACGACCAGTATATTTGAGCGAACAATATTATGTCAAGCGAAATCCACCGTGGAATGTATCTTTTATGGGCAGTCTGACAAAGTGCGATAGGCTTCTTATACAGGGAGACGTCCGGTGGGTATGAGTGGTTAGGCAAATTTGCGGTACAATTCGGGTATACCCATAAATTAAAACATTCCGTTATTGTTAGCAGACTCCTCTCAGGTACTATTTGTAGTACATCCCAGTGCTCTACAATCCTGCCTTGTTCATCAAATCGAAAAATCGGCATGATCATTATCGCCCGACCATTTCTGCAATTAATGTAAAACCACGTAGCTTCCCTCGGCGATAGCGCGTTTGAAATGGACGTGCTTACCCGGGTATTCTTTGGCCATCCTCGTGAAGCAATCGATGAAAGCTTCCCTACCATTGCTCAACAACAAGCTCCTCTATACGGCCGCCCCGGGCCAAAGAGAAGGTCGTTTTCGTGGGAGAGGACCACGCGTTCCGGAGGGCCTGCCGGAAGAAGGACGTAACCGTGTGGGACACCGGTGTCAAAATGCTGCCGATGTCCGACCTGACAACCGAAGAGCCTCTCTGGGCATAGTCATGCCCCGCAGAGAAGAAGAGGTAAGACTGAATCCGTGCAAGTAGTCGCGCATCACGCCATGGCCCGAGCAGAGACTTCGTCATAGAGCGGTTACAAACTCCACCTAACGAAGGGTGAAGAGTGCTTGCACATCTGAGGGTCACGATTACCTCGGCAAAGACTGGAAATGTCCCTTGTCACTGCCTGACCCTTGCCGCGCGCACGATGCTGAAACTTCGCAACAATGGCTGAGGAGGCAGCTGCCTCCTCCCGGAGTTTTGTGTCTCATACAACAAAAGAATATTCTTGGCCACTATTACAGCTTTGTCATTATCTGGTAATCACACTGTAATGGCGAATTTCATATACTTCTTTTCCCGTGAAGATAGGGAGAGCAAAGGAGACCATATGACCGACTTCGGCAGCATGGAAATTAATGAAACAATGAAGTGCAAGAATGGCGTCAATTCCAGTACCGACCTGCAACCTTCACCCGAAGAGGATAAGCTCACAGAGCTTCTCCAGAGAATACTTCAATTGCAGCAATCTCTTGACGGAAAATTACATCGACTCCGTTGATACCTACGGGCAAGGGGAAAGCTAAGGCAGCAGGAACGAATATGGATAGGAGGAGGCATTCAATTAAACAGATGTTCTCTGTTCTGATCATCCTTCTTGCAGATTTTGTTGGCTGCGAGAAAGCCGACCGAATCCTGGAAGCTGCGGATAATGCCAAAACCCTCAAAGAAGACGTGGATTAAGAAAGCCAAATAAATCAAGGAAAAGGCGCAAGCACCTATACTGGACTCCGTTAAGGGCTTATCGGACAACGAGAAGAAAGGGAACAGAGGAAGCAAGCAATAGGGCCTGAAAAAGCAGAGAAGATAAGGACGATTGATTATAAAGCCGGCACACAGGGAGATCATCTCCCTTATCTTAGACAGCAGTTTTGAGGCCTCCGTTCTTGAAACTGATAACTTGTGGTCGGGAGGGATACTCATGCAAAGGATGTTTATTGTTGCTCTCCTTGTTGTCGTGGTTTTACCTGTTCATGTCGCTGATCAACCACCATGGACGAGGCGATAAGGATACAGTCTCCACCAGAATCCCCAACTCAATTCTTTGCGGTTCGCGGAGCAGGACGCAGCCAGAGGGCAGATCGAAAAAGCACGTCTACCCCTTATCGCAAATCCGGTGATCGAAGGACTTGGCTCGATGAAAGAGAAATCCGTCCAGGATGGAAGAGGGAAATACACCAATTACGGCGTGGCAGTCTCCCAGGAATTCGAGGTGGCCGGACAGAGAGGATTGCGTATAGACATCGCAGAGAAGAACTATGCAAGAGTCGGTCTCGAAATTCAGGATCGACATCGAATTCTTATGTATGAGGTAAAAACGTCTTTCGCCAATGCCCTGGTCTCGAAACAGAGAGTGACTTTGCTCGCGAAGTGTTGCGGCTTCAGGAAGAACTTCTCGAATTTACCGGGGCAAGGTTTAAGGCAGGTGAAGTGTCCGGTCTCGAGGTGACTCTTGCCGAGGTTGAATATAGCAAGGCCTGCAAGGATGTTCTCTCCGCGCAGAGGGAGTACGGTGAGAGTCTGTCGGCGTTACAGGGCCTGATGGGTACGCTCTCTCCTATGTTGACAGACGTTGAAGGGGAGTTATTACCTGAAATCATTTCGATGCCCCAGAAAGAGTCGCTTGAGAATACTCTCTTTCAAAGACCAGATGTTCGGGCTGCTTCACTTGAGGTAGATCGCTCCAAGGGGGTAGAGAAGCTTGTCGCCAGACAGGCAATACCAAATCTCATTTTGGGAGGCTTCTACGGCAGGGATGAGTGGAGGGACGAAACAGGCGCGGTCCTCGCCGTCTCTATCCCTCTGTTCGACAGAAAACAGGGAGAAAGAACAGAAGCCAAGGCGAGAGCCGCACGGCCCAATCGGAAAGGTCGGTCTGGAAAGGGACGCCACAAGGCAATTTGAACGTGACTACAGCAATCTTCTTTCCTCGCAGCGGGAACTGGCGCTGTTCAGAAAAGACATAGTGGATAAATCGGCGAAAAACCTTGAACTCCTTTACCTCGCTTTCAAAGAGGGCAAGATCAGCTTCTACGACGTACGTGTTGCTCAGAGGGAGACCATAGAGCTACAGTTTGCCTATCTTGACTCGTTGTTCAAGGCTCAGCAATCAATTTATGCAATAGAACGCACAATCGGAGGCGCTTTGAAATGATGGTCACCAAAAAATGTGGGATAACCAACTCTTTCCTTCTCGTGGCGGTCTTCTTTAGTAATTGCACTCTGCCTGGGCTGTGGGAAAAAAGAGCCTTCGGCCGTAAGGACACCCGAGAAGCCAAAAGAATGGGGATCGTGACTCTTTCAGCAGAAAAGCTACGGGCCGCCGGCATTGAAACCAAGAAAGTATCTCGCGATAACGCGCCTGTTCCCCTCCAAGCCACAGCCGGTATTGAGTTGAACGGCGATCTCGTCTTGAAGGTCGGATCCAGGGTGACGGGAAGGGTAGCCAACATACTTGCCGTTCAGGGACAAAGAGTGAAAGCGGGACAGGTGCTTGCGTATATCGAGACCGTGGAGGTGGACCAATTATGGGCCGAATATCTCAAGGCAAAAGCACGGCAGAGCCTGGCCGTTGCAAATCTGCAGCGAGAAGAGATTCTTTTCGAAAAGAGGGTATCCCCTGAAAAAGACGTTCTCAGAGCCAGGAAGGAGCTTAAAGAAACCGAAGCAGAGCTATCTTTTGCGAAAGACAGGCTGCGCCTTCTCGGCGTCGAAATCACCAAGCTCGAAGAACAGAAGAACGGTTCCGGGACGCGCCCCCTCATCCCCATCACCTCTCCCATTTCGGGGGCCGTTATAGAGAACGGTGACACAGGGAGAGATGATAAGTCAGGACAAGACTCTGTTCACCGTGGCTGATCTGTCAACCCTGTGGGTACTGATTGACATTTACGAGCGAGATTTGATCTGGGCGAAGGCCGGCGCTGAAGTCAAAGTGTCGACGGGTGCGTTTCCCGAAAAGATCTTCGAAGGTGTCATCTCCTATCTGTCCGATGTACTGGATGAAAAAACGAGGACGGTAAAGGCAAGAGTCACCGTACAGAACCGCGAAGGTCTTCTGCGACCCGGAATGTTCGCAAACGTATCTTTAGAAAGAACCGGGACGGGAAAGATGCTTTTGGTGCCTGAGCAGGCTGTGATGGTCGAAAGGGGTCGACAACTATCTCTTCGCGCAACTGTCTGCTGACACTTTTGAAAAAAGAGGCGTTGTGGTGGGCCGGAGGCTGGGTAACCAGATTGAGGTGACCAAGGGCCTCGATGAAGGGACGGTCGTTGTTGTGAGCGGGACGTTTTCGCTCAAGTCCGAATTCAAGAAAGAATCGTTGCAAGCGAAATAGGAGCCGCATATGCATCGGATCGTCGATCTCATCCTAAAACAAAGGCTATTTGTAGTCATCGCGGTGGTCCTGCTTATCGTGGCCGGATTGTTTGGTTTCAGGAATATATCTATAGATGCCTTCCCCGATGTAACCAATGTGCAGGTACAGATTATTTCCAAGGCACCGGGAATGTCGCCCTTGGAAACTGAGAAGTTGGTGACTAGCCCCATCGAGCTTCAAATGAGCGGCCTGAAGAGACTCAAAGAGACGCGTTCGCTTTCCAAATATGGCCTATCGGTGGTTACCCTTGTCTTCGAGGACAGTGTGGACGTCTATTTTGCCCGGCAGCTTGTTCTCGAACGATTGATCCCAGCTAAAGAAAGTCTACCGAGGAGGAGGATGGAACCCATGCTGGGACCGGTGTCGACCGGCCTTGGCGAAATCTACCAATACACGGTTGAGGGTGAAGGCAAGAGTCTCATGGAGCTAAGAACCATCCAGGATTGGGTGGTCAGAAAACTTCTCCGCACCGTACCAGGGAGTGACCGATGTCAATTCCTTTGGCGGGGACGTGAAGCAGTACCAGGTTATGGTAATGCCCGATAAGTTGCTTAAATATCAGCTTTCCCTCAAGCAGGTGTTTGATGCGGTCGCGCGCGGCAACAGCAATGCAAGCGGCAGTCTCATGAACATCGGCGGGGAACGGTACGTGATAAGAGGTTTGGGCCTGTTGAAAACGATAGAAGACATAGGAGATATTGTCGTCACCTCGTTTCACGGCACCCGATCCTGGTAAAGGACGTTGCGGAGCTGAAGCTCGGCCCCGCTTTTACCCAAGGCGCCGCTATCAAAGACGGTAACGAGGCCGTCGTCGGTATCGCGATGTTAATAAAGGGTGGCAACTCAAGGGAGGTTGTCGAGCGTGTTAAAGACAAGGTAAAAGAGATCAACGACGCTCCTCAGGGGGTGCAGATAAAACCTTTCTACGACCGGTCTGAACTGGTTACAGGGCGCTCTCCACTATCACAAGCGCGCTTGCGGAAGGTTCATTCTTCGTTATCCTCGTTTTGTTCATCTTTCTTGGTAATGTCAGGAGCGCGATCAATCGTCGTCACCCTGTCTCTCCCCTCACGATCCTCTTTTCGTTTATCATTATGCATCAGTTCGACATGAGTGCCAATCTTATGTCCCTCGGGGGTCTTGCTACTGTTCACCATATTGGCATAATTCTCGACGGTTCCGTAGTTATAGTAGAAAATATTTACCGGCACCTCTCGGAGAGGAAAGGTGAACCGCTTATCCATATCATCGCCGAGTCGACGAAAGAAGTGCTGAGGCCGGTGTTTTTCGGAATTCTTATTATCTCTGCAGTCTTCCTTCCCCTTTTTACTCTTACCGACGTGGAGGGGAAAATGTTCAGTCCCCTCGCCATGACCGTCACCATCGCCTTCGCATGTTCCCTCGTTGTATCTGTCTTTATCGTTCCCGTACTCTCCTCCTTTCTCCCTCACCCGGGGAGAGAGACTGATACAAGGGATTCTATCGGCGGTGAAAAGCGTATTCAGGCCTGTCCTCGGCTGGGCGATACAGAATCGGGTAAAAGTAATCGTCGCGTCCGGGGGATTGTTCGTGCTGAGCCTCGCGCTGCTTCCCTTCGTGGGTAAGGAGTTCATGTCTGTCTTGCAGGAAGGCACGCTCACCATCCAGCCGGTCCGCCTGCCCAGCATCTCCCTTGAAGAATCGATCAAGATAGAGAAGAGGATACCGAAAAGGTGCTGTTCGGTTTTCCCGAAGTGAAACATGTGGTATCGAAGATAGGATCGGCGGAAATCGCAAATGACCCGATGGGTCCGGAATTATCCGACCCTATCATTAACCTCACGCCCGGTCCGAATGGAAGACTGCCAATAGCCAGGATGCGCTAATCGACAAAATGCGCCAGCATCTTGAAGCATCGCTCCCGGAGTGGGGTTTAATTTCACCCAGCCGATAGCGTTGAGAGTAGATGAGCTCATATCAGGAGTAAAGTCTCAGGTAGCAGTGAAAATCTTCGGTGAGGATCTCGGCATTCTCAAGACAAAGGCTGAAGAAATTGCGAAAATTTTATCCGGCACGAAGGGAACGGCTGACCTCAGGGTCGAGCAGGTTTCCGGCCAGCCATATCTCCACATCGAATTCGATCGGCCGGCGCTCGCGCGATACGGGATTAATATTGCGGATGTTCAGGAGATCATAGAGACGGCGATAGGCGGCTCTAAAGCCACCGAACTGTTTGAGGGCGACAAGCGCTTCGCAGTCCCAGCGCGACTTCCGCAGGAAAAACGGAATAACATTGAAGCGATCGGCAACCTGCTTGTTCCCATGCCGGAAGGGAGAGGTATACCTTTATCGCAAGTGGCGAACCTTTATTCCGTAGAAGGTCCCAATCAAGTCAGCCGGGAATACGGACAAAGGAGGGTCGTAATTGAATGCAACGTCAGAGGCCGGGATATCGGCGGATTTGTGCGTGAGGCACAGGAGAAGATCGGGGCACAGGTGAGCCTCCCGCCTGGCTATACAATAGGGTGGGGAGGACAGTTCAAGACCGCAGCGAGCGATGAACCGATTAATGATTATCATCCCTATTACCTTTCGCTCATATTTCTCCTCCTGTACCTTGCCTTCAATTCCCTCAAGAACGCTCTACTTATCATCCTCAATGTACCATTCGGTCTTGTGGGAGGTATTATCGCCCTTTTCATCTCCGGTCAGTACCTGAGCGTACCCGCCTCGGTGGGCTTTATTGCCCTTTTTGGCATAGCTGTTCTCAACGGTATCGTTCTTGTCTCGTACTTCAACCAGCTGCGACGGGAAGGCGTTTCGCTAGATGAGGTAGTGATAAAAGGAACCGAGCAGCGCTACAGACCGGTGCTCATGACGGCGATGGTAACGATGTTCAGGTTGATCCATTGCTTCTCTCAAGCGGGACAGGGTCTGAAATACAGAGGCCGGTTGCCATCGTAGTCATCAGGGGGCCTCATCACCTCTACTTTGCTTACGCTCATCGTCCTGCCCACCCTTTATAAATGGTTCGAAGAAGAGAGAGTCGAATTTTAGGAACAGGAGGGAAATATGAAGGCAATAAAAGCTATTGTACAGCCCTTCATGTTGTCGAAGGTAACAAGCAAGCTGCTGGCAATTGCTAATTTTCCAGGGATGACGGTAACCGAGGTCCAGGGATTCGGGAGGGAAAAAGCTCAAGGGGTTCCACACCGAATCGTCGAAGACCTGGTAGACTATGTGCCGAAAACGAAAATCGAGATCGTAGCGAGCGAAACCATGGTTGACGAGATAGTGCGTGTTATAATGAATACGTCACCGGTAACAAGGGTGATGGAAAGATCTTCGTTTACGAGGTTTCCGGGGCACTCAGGATACGGACCGGAGAGACGGGCGAGAGTGCATTGTAGAATGGATCGCACGTGATTTCCCTAAAGCGAAAAGCAACGAACTGATTCACTAATGAGAAGGAGTAGCAGACCTGTAAGGATTCCTATGCCTGGGGGAACCTGAGTGTAACGGTGGTCCCTCGCCGGGAGCGCTCTCGATCGCGACGCTTCCTGAGTGGAGGTCCATGATAGATTTTACGATTGCAAGGCCGAGGCCCGTCCCCTGTGGATGGAATGAGCGGGCCTTATCAGCACGAAAGAATCGGTCGAGGACTTTTCTTAGATTGTCGTCCTCAATGCCGATCCCCGTGTCGCTCACCGCAACCTCGACGCCCCCGTCGATCGTCCTAACCGAGAGAGTTATCCTGCCGTCTTGAGGGGTGTACTGAAAGGCGTTGGACCGGAGATTCGTCAGGGCGCGTCTGAACGGAACCGAATACCGCGTGCGGAGTGCGTTGCCGGTGATGGAGATAGCAATCGCTTTTTCCTCGGCCAGTGCGTCGAAGTACTCCATGAGGGCATCGATTTCCTGATGAATGTTAACGGGTGCGGGTCGCACCGCGGCGTTACGGGTATCAGCGCGGGCCAGAAAAGGAGGTTCTCGATGAAGCGGCTGAGCCGTTCGTACTCCTCCAGGCCCGATTCAAGGGGCGAACACGGTATTCTTCGGCAGTCCTCGTTTTCCCGAGAGCCACCTCTGCTTCTCCTCGAGATTATTGATAGGCGTGCGAAGCTCGTGGGCGAGATCCGCAGAAAACTGCGTGAGAAGGGCAAACGAACGCTCCAGGCGTTCGAGCATGGAATCGAAGGCGCTCGCGAGGGCCGCGATCTCCGGCGGCCAATGAATAGAGCTCACCCGCGTATTGAGTTCTTCAGCGGAGATCCGCCTGAAGGCTCGAGTTATATTCGAGAGAGGCTTCAAGCCCACTTTGGCAATGACGAACCCGAGTGTTGCGGACAGGACGAGGCCCGCAAGCAACATGGTAAGCACCTTTCGACGATAATCCGCAATTATCATTGCATCGTGGGACCGGTCGAAGGCGATTTGGACGAGCCGTTTGCGGGCTTTCGGTTGGCGCAGTTCGACCCACTGGGCCCCGAGCAGGAAGAGCCGTCCGTCGCGGGCTTTCGCATCCACGCCCATTACTGTGTTCACATCAAAAGTGGATAATGGCTCCGGAAAAGCTTGTGAGTCGAAGATATCACTGATTCCCGGCGATTCCACGACAGTCCCGCCGCGCTCATCCAGTATCCTCACGTAGAAGCGGGTGTGACCCGGAATTGATGCGGCCTCCCTCTCCACCTCCTCCCGCCACGCCTGCAGATCCTCCGGCCGTTGCCTCATCAGCGCACGGAGAGAGTTTGTGAATCTCGGCCGCGACAAACTGACTGTTGTCCCGTCTCATGTCGGTTGTGAGGACCCAGTCGAGGAACGCGGCAGCAATACCAAGGAGGAAGAGAAACAGGGAAAGGGAATAAAGAAGCGTGAGGCGCCGGGCGATGGACCAGGTCGGGGGGATTACTCGCACATTCATGATGGATCGTTTCGATTTCCGAGCACGTACCCGACTCCCCTTACCGTGTGGATCAGACTCGTGGAAAACGGTTCATCTACTTTCTTCCTGAGCCTTCTTATCGCCACATCGACTACGTTGGCGTCGCTGTCGAAGTTAATGTCCCAGATCTGCTCCGAGATAAGGGTTCGACTTCAAGACCTCCCCGGCGTGGGAGGCCAGAAGCCAGAGGATCGCGAATTCCTTCGGGGAGAGATCGAGCCTCTTGCCCTCCCTGTTCGACCTATGTTTGAAAAAGTCGATCTCGAGGTCGGCTACCCTCACGATCTCCGGGCGGCGGTCGGGGCTCCGGCGGAGTATGGTGCGAATGCGGGCCAGGAGTTCTGAGAAGGCGAAAGGCTTCACCATGTAATCGTCGGCGCCCAATTTCAAGCCTTTCACCTTGTCGTCAACAGTATCCCTCGCTGTAAGAAAAAGGACGGGGTCTCCCTGCCCGATCTTCTGAGGTCATGTATAACCGACCAGCCGTCTTTGTCCGGCATCATGACGTCAAGCACGATGAGCGTGTAGTCCCCTGTGGTCGCAAGATGAAGGCCGTCCTCGCCGTTTGTAGCGATGTCCACTACAAATCCGTGCTCCGAAAGCCCTTTCCTCAAGTACTCGGCTGTCTTCCTCTCATCCTCGACGACCAAGAAGAACCCTCACTATCACCTCTCGGAGTGGCGAATGGCTGACGTTTCTTGGACTATTATAGCCCATTTTGCCGTTGTGTGGTCCTATTCATCACGACGATGATCAGCAGTCTTGCATAGGGTATCGGGTCATGAATCAACTCCACGATCTCGCCTCAGTCGCGAACGAAATCCCATAATAGAATGACAAAGACAGTTAACCACCCTCTAGGAAATCTGGCTGCTACTCGATTAGTGTAGCATTATCAATATTACACTCACATGACCGGATGATTACCATCCTGTCATGTGAGAGCCGCCAGGACTCCAGGCCGGCAAAATGACAAGCGGGACAAGTGGAGAACCCATCGGTACTGAATATTTCTGGATGATGCGGACTTGAGGGGACATCGAGCATTCAATCCCGCCGGATAAAAGGTCTCCTTACAGCTTTGTCATCTCAGGGTAATGATGTGGTAATGACCAGTCTTATATACTTGTCCAAAAGCAAACGGATCACCCGGTCATCGACAGGATCGGGTTCCGGATAGACTATCACAGATACGGGGTGACAATGCCTCTCAGAGAAGAGTAGAAAGACATGGATAGTTCCTCTTTAGGTGGCGCGAGAACTCATTTCTGGAAGCGACCAGGGAGACCTCGGGCGACAGGAAAAAAGGGGCCGAGGAGCAACATTAAAGAAAGCGGAAAGAAAAGGGACGACCTGAAAGCCTCTTTACTATCATTTGGTGAGAAAGATGAGAAATATCAATTGATAAAAATAGTCGAGGCTCTGATTCAGACTCCTTGTATCCGAGTTGACGCAGATTGCCAGCCATGGACCTGAGAAGGCAATAAGTATTTTCGGAATTGAAGCTGTTTCGGGAAGTGCCGAGGAAACAAGCGTACAATTTGAAGAGATGAGTGAGGAGGAAGTTATGGCTGAACATAATC
>CAWGRP010000009.1:0-359864 GCA_963825005.1 uncultured delta proteobacterium
AGCTGCTCGTAGCAACTCGTCAGTAATTCAGTCAACAGCCAACTGTATATAGTCAGTGAGCAGAGAGGCCGTGTCAGCTCCCGGGCGTTGCCGGTAAATTAGCGGCATCGTACGCGGCGACGATGCGGACGCGTCTCGGTAGCGGTTCTCGACCTGGACGGGCGCGTTCTTGGGCGCATATAAGTCCCCGATGCCCGTGACCTTGTAGAACCTGTGCGGTACATCGACCAGGTACTGGTTGATGACAGGCAGAGGCATCTCCGAGCGTTCCATGCTCAGCTTCTTATTGATCTGCGGGCTGCCGATGGCGGAGGCCGCCGCTGATGGAGACGAGGATGACCGTCCGCCCGCGACTCTCACGGAAGAGATAGTCGAGGAAGCTCACGAGCCGCTGGAACTGGAACTGATCCAACTCTGCCGATCCGGTCTTGAAGAAGAGCGTGATCTGGCCTGAACCCTGCTGGGCTGACAGCTGCTCGAAGTTCGCCAGAGCCTGCTGCGATGTCTGCAAATCCTTGTTCTCCGTGCCCTGAAGCTTGCCCATATTTCCTTCCACCTGGTCAAACTGCTGCATAGTGTTGTTATTCCCCTGCTGGATCTGCTTGGCCAGCGTGTCCGCCTGTGTTCCAGAGGCTTCGCCGGTCCACGTGCTCTTGGGCATGGTCATCTGTTGCTGCTGCCCGCTGGGTTGCTCCATCTCTATTACCTGGGGCTGGGTGGCACATCCGGCAAGGACTGCGGCGACGATAAGAGCCAATGCCATGGGTAAAACAGACTTTTTCTTCATGTCCTTCCTCCTCGATTTATTTTGGCCAACGCGTCATGAACAAGCACAAACGTCCTTACAGGATCCTTCGGTATCAAAGTAACGAGTGTCCGTTGACGCTTGCTCTCCTGTTTATTCTAATAGTAAGCTCATGGAGGGATCGGCATCAATTGTACTTTGGTACAATAGGGATTGTACTTTGGTGAAGGACTAACCTACTATTTCAAGAGAAGCAAAGAAGGGCTCATCTACAAGATGGCTGCCCTGGCAACAGCCAATAAGCTGACCAAGGTCATGTTCGCGATGTTAAATAAAAAATGCTTTGAACCGGAGAGGAGGAAATAATTATAGTTCACTGAGAGTTTGAAAACCCGAGTTGCTCACAGAGTCGGGCATTATAATCGGTATTCATCATATCTAGCGGAAGCGATCTGGCTCGTCTTGTCCTTCACTAAAGTACAATCTATATTGTACCAAGGTACAATTGATCCCCCATCCCCATGAGCTTAGTATTAAGGTAGACAGGAATGAGCGGGTGTAGTGAACGATGCGAATAAAAGGAGGTGAAGATACAGGCATGGTGAAAGCCATGATTCGAAATGTTCTGAAAGGAGGAAAAAATGAAAGGAGTAGTGATTGCATTGATTATGTTGATCCTTATATCGATTCTAGGTTGTGCAACAGGACGAGGGCAGAATAACAACTATCCACCTGGCAGCGGTTACACTTTACCAAATGGAGATCCATTAACAGGGAAGTATGCTGAGTAATAAGCAGTAGTAAAGAAACTTCATATAGTAGAGATATAGAGATGAAAGTGAATAACTATGGCTTATAGGACCGCCTGCAACTTGACCCGTTGAAGCCGCCCGTTACGCGAGGGGAGCCCTTCTCTTTAGAAACAGTGCACCTAATCTGCCCTCGCCGAGCACGCGCCCTATCTCGCTGAAGGCAAAAAAAGGCACGAAAGCGAAAAGCACCACCAGGCTCCGGGCGAGTATTTCATCTCTGCCCGTGCTGACGATTTCCTGGAAGACACCTCCCAGGTCTTTTCCGTGAATAAATCCTCCGATGAGATGCTCAAGAACATCAAAGGCCAGGGTAAAAAGGCTGAATACAACCACCTTGTACAGCGTGGGAAGCATCAATGGCCGATCATCAAGAATCCTGGCAAATCGCACATACCGGCCCAGCAAAATGACTTTTGACAGGACAAGTGCTTTGACCAGTGCAAATCCGTAATTGAAGACGCTAATGCCGAACTCATCCGACACGAGCCTCCGGTACGTGGTAAACGAGCAGAAGAACAGGGCCAGATATAAGAAAATAGCTAGTGTAGTGTTACAGGAATGACTTTACGCACTGTGTCATTCCGGACTTAATCCGGAATCCAGTCTTTTCAACCTGGATTCCAGCTTTCGCTGGAATGACGGCCCTCAGACCATTGTAAAGCCGTTGTTGTAACACTACACTAGCATGTCCGTCATTTCGTGGATGATCTTCTTCTTTACGCCGGTTTTATTCTTATCAGCATCATTCATAACGTGCACCTCTTGCTCCCTGTTCGATTGATCACCACACCAGTCACTTCTCCGGTCAGCCTTTCTGCGCGTCCTTCTTGAACATGCCTTCCTTGCCCGCCTCCAGGATCCGTTTGGAGTCGAGAAGGCCATAAAGCTGGATGATCTTGGCCACGAGCCCGGTCCAGCCGGTCTGATGGCTTGCACCCAGCCCGGCGCCATTGTCGCCGTGGAAGTATTCATAGAAAAGGACGTGATCGCGCCAATGGGGATCGGTTCGGAATTTCTCCGTGCCACCGTAGACGGCCCGCCTGCCACGCTCGTCCCGCAGGAAGATCCGGCAGAGCCGGTCCGCAATCTCCTTGCTCACCTCGAAGAGGTTCATCATTGTGCCGGAGCCCGTGGGGCATTCAATTTTGAAGTTGTCGCCGTAATACAGGTAGAAATTCAGGAGCGCACGGAGGATGATGATGTTCACCGGCATCCAGACCGGCCCGCGCCAGTTGGAGTTGCCGCCGAACATGCCGGTGTTCGACTCGGCCGGCAGGTAATCCACGCGGTACTCCTGGCCGCCTGCGTGTAAGACGTACGGGTGCTGTTCGTGGAACTTCGAGAGCGAGCGGATGCCGTAGGGGCTCAGGAACTCGTTCTCGTCAAGCATCTTCGAGAGAATCCGGCGGAGTCGTTCCGGGTTGATCAGGGCAACGATCCCGCGCTCGGCAACACCATAGTGGCCCGGGCCCGTGGGGTGTATGGACTCCAGGAGTTCGGGCATCTGGCGCAGGCGTCTCTGGAACGCGGCTAGTGCGCTCGGAACGAGCTCCCTCTGCTTTTTCTCGATCACCGTGGTAGCGCACAGGGGCAGCAGCCCCACCATGGAACGCACCTTGAGCCGCGTGGCGCTGCCGTCGGGGAGCCGCAACAGGTCGTAGTAAAAGCCATCCTCCTCGTCCCACATGCCGTCCGGCCCGGGCTGGTTCATGGCGGTCGCGATATAATAGAAATGCTCTACGAACTTGAAGGCCATATCTTCGTAGGTGGGGTCGTGGACGGCGATTTCCATCGCGAGTTCCAGCATGTTCTGAGTGAAGAGGGCCATCCAGGCCGTGCCGTCCGCCTGCTCCAGGTGGCCGCCTGTGGGCAGCGGGGCGCTGCGGTCGAAGACGCCGATATTGTCGAGGCCGAGGAAGCCCCCTTCAAAGACGTTCTTGCCGAAGCGGTCTTTGCGGTTCACCCACCAGGTGAAGTTCAGCAGCAGCTTGTTGAACGTCGCCTTGAGAAAGTCCAGGTCTACTTCACCGCGCAGGGCCCGCTCGCTGCGGTGTAGGAAGAGCGTCGCAAAGGCATGGACCGGGGGATTCACATCGCTGAAGTTCCACTCATACGCCGGCATCTGGCCGCTGGGGTGCAGGTAGACGGCGCGGAGCATGAGGTTCATCTGTTGCTTGGCGAAGTCGGGGTCGACGATCGAGAGCGGGAGCGTGTGGAAGGCAAGGTCCCAGGCAGCATACCAGGGATACTCCCACTTGTCGGGCATGGAGATGATGTCCTCGTTCAGCATGTGGAACCACTCCCAGTTCCGGGAGGCGCGATATCCGGAATGGAGGGGGTTGGAGTGATGCTCGTCCAGCCAGTTGTCACCGTCGAAGAAGAAGAACTGCTTGCTCCAGAGCATGCCGGCGATGGCCTGGCGCATCACGTTGGCCGCGTCCGGCGAGACCGAGGGCGGGGTCACAGACCGGTAGAACTCGTCCGCCTCCTGGAGCCGGGCGGCCAGGGTCTCGTCGAACTCCTTCCCGAAGGGGGATGCGCCGGCTTTCGGGCTCTTATCGGCAGCGGCCTGGTCGGTCAGGCGCAGCCGCACGGTCGCCGATTCACCGGGTGCGATCGTCACACGATAGTGCGCCGCAACCTTGGTGCCCTGCTTGCCGGGGTTCACCGCCTCCTGCCGGCCTTGCACCACGCAGTCGTTGATGCCGTCCTTGACGTGGGGGCTCTCGTTCTTTTGCCCGAAAAGCCGCTCGTGGTTTGTTTCGTTCTCGGTGAAGAGCAGCGACACCTCACCTTCACAGGAAAGGGTGAATTCACCGAGCAGCGGATGAGCCGCCGCGACCGCGATCACGCCTGCCGGTGCCTTGATCTGCTTGATGGTTGGTTTCTGGGGAGATCTGTTAGATTCGGCAATCCACGACGACCAGTCGTTTCGGAACCAGAGCGTCGGCAGGAGATGCAACTCGGCCGCGTCCGGTCCCCGATTGACCGCGGTGATCTTCACGAGGATGTCTTCAGCGTCGTCCTTGGCATACTCCACGAAGACATCGAAGTAGCGGTCGTCGTGGAAGACGCCGGTGTCGAGAAGCTCATACTCCATGTCGTTGCGGTTGCGCCGGCGGTTCGTCTCCACCAGGTCGGCGTAGGGATAGGCAGCCTGGGGATACTTGTAGAGGTACTTCATGTACGAGTGGGTCGGCGTCGAGTCAAGGTAGAAGTAGTATTCTTTCACATCCTCGCCGTGGTTGCCTTCGCTGTTGGTGAGCCCGAACAGGCGCTCCTTCAAAATGGGGTCCTTGCCGTTCCACAGGGCGAGAGCGAAGCAGAGGTGCTGCTTGTCGTCGGAGATGCCGGCAATGCCGTCCTCACCCCAGCGGTAGGCGCGGGAACGAGCCTGGTCGTGGGTGAAGAAATTCCATGCGTCACCCTCTTCGCTATAATCCTCCCGAACGGTGCCCCACTGTCTTTCGGAGAGGTAGGGTCCCCACTTCTTCCAGGGGAGCTTTCCTTCACGCGTCTCCTGCAGCCGTATCTCCTCTTTTGTCATTGCAACGCCTCCTGGTTTGACAGTTCTGTTCTCCAGCATAACTGGAGAACAGTGTTTATCAAGGAATATCCTCTCAGGTGAGTAAGAGCACCGGATGCTGATTCAGGTCTACTATCTTCGTTCCCTCAGGTGCCTTGGGCTTCAGAAGAGGTAGTAGATCCCGGCGCGCAACGCCCAGTCGTACACGTTAGGTTGTCCAACGCCCCACAGGCCTGCTCCCGGCCTGACATAGGCACGCAGATGATCCCCGAGCTTCCTGCCCAGTTCGAGTTCGAGCTTTGAGGACGTGTAACCCCGCCCTGTCGTATCCGTAGCTACCCAGTTGACAATCAGGTAGAGCCTGAGCTCTGTCCACCAGTTGTCGGACCATTGCGTATAAATCTGCCCTGGGCCTGTGTGTAGCTGATCCTCTCATACGACGAATTCCCTGCGTACGAGAAAAACTCCTGGATTCTGAATTTCACGACCGACCCGAGTGCCGTGATCGGGGTATTGACTTGTAACCCTGGCCCGGCCTGAAACTTTCCCTGAGTAATCGTCTGGGAACCGGTGGGAAAATAGAAGTCACACAAAGCCATGAAGTCGAAGTCGGGCTTTTCGAGGATGCGATAGTTCAGCCTCGAAAAGACATCACCGAGTCCGTTGACATCACCATTCTTCGAGACGTAAGGAATGTCGGTCCGAAAGGTAAACGCGCTGGTGATGGGGAAGTCGATACGCGCGACCTGCTGGTTCTGTTCAGTCTGACCCCCCGGATTAGCGGACTGGGCCTTCTTCTGGTAGTAGTCGTTGATCTCGAAGCGCGCGCGATTGGCAGGGGTGTCGGATCCGGTGTCGTTTGCATTCTCGGTCATTTTGGCCATGAGGGTAAGAAGCGGCCCACCCCATAGCGGAGCCCCGGCCTCTTGTGCGGTCTTTTCCGGTGCAGCCATCTGCGTCCGTGGTCTGTTCAGGTCCGGTCTTCTGCTGGTCGGAAACCTGTCCGACCGACTCCGGAACAGAAGTCACAAACGGCAGCGCGATCACCGCAAGTGCTATAACAAGTCTGCAGCATGATGTACTGCAACCCCGGCGCATCAGAACACCAACTGAAGCCGGAGGCCGAGGACCGTCGCCGTATCAATGCTCTTCGTGCTCACGATGGATGTCCCGGCAGGGTTGATATTTACAACCTGTTTCTGAGCACCCCGGATGACCTGTATGTCGGGCGTCACCTTCATCCAGGGCGTTACGGCGATATTGTAGTACGCTTCGAACCCCTGCTCGTCCCTCAGGGCTTCCCTGTTGGCAAAGGGGCCGGTGAACGTGGGGCTCGTGATATCGATGTAATAGTAGCCGATGCCATAGCTGTCCAGAGGCCGGCAGGGGATGACTCCCTTGCCGCCTAAGCCTATGCTGTAGAAGTAGTGCATGAAGTCAGGATTGCCGTCGGACGCGCCAAACCGCCCGAAGATGCCGATACCCTGACCGGAGCCTTTCTTGGGCTCATAGAAGTATTGATCAAAGTTGTAGTACATATTCCAGGAGCTTTTCTTGTCCTCAAGCGCAGCATTCTGGATAATGAAGCGCGCGCTCTGCTCAATCGACGTGAACTGTTTGTTGGACGTGGTCGCGCCGATAAGCTGATGTCCCGTAAGCCCGAAGAAGTCTGTTTTTATACGGCCCTCACCGGCAAACGTTAACAGGTTCTGGTTCAGATCACTGAAGCCGGACGTGCTGGACTGCCCGTTTTTTTGCAGAACCATGAAACTGACGATGGCCTCCTTGGGGTCTTTCGTCGGCAGTATGACCGCTCCCGCGCCCAGCGTCGAGTAGGGGACCGTGAACGCGATAAGCGGGTTAAAGTTAAATGCCATATTCATGAACTGGGTGTCGCCTTTGCCGTGGGCAAACTCATTCATATCGCCGGAGGTGGGGGTGATGGTGGCGTACTTGCCGAGCGTCACGCCAAAGTAGGGGGACAGGAACTGGGTAAAATTGAGCGCGGACACGTTGAGGTTGTCGCTGGCCGGCCTTGGATAAATCTGATTGCTATTTACCGGCATAAGTGCGCCGGTCTGGAGGTTCACTGACTCGTTGTAATTCCCCTCGACTTCCGCATTGAAGAAGCCGCCGGGCCACAGGCCTAGTTTCTGGGTGTCTGCATTGATGATGAGGTCACCGCGCCCGCCGTACTTCCAGAGTTCGTCCTTGCCGCCACTCGACGATCCCCTGGTACACCTGGGTCAGGCTCACATCAAACGTGACGCCCTTTTTCGCCAGGTCATTACGCACACCGCCCCAGTCACCGGTCAAGCGTCGAGCGGGACCACAAATCACCCGAGTAGGGATTTGCAGGTGCTGGTGTCTGCGCCCCGACCTTTACGCTGAGGGCAATACCAAAAAGAAGCATGATTGCTACTGCAAGTACTGATCGCTTATGTGTCATGGCCACCCCCTAGCCTTCTTCGGTTTGTGTAGCTGCTGTCAGTCATTGCCACCCTGGACTTTAAACGCAGGTATTATAATGACGGTTCTTTCCTGAGTTAATGGTCCTCTCCACTTTTATAGTAAGCCCACGAGGGGATCGGATCAATTGTACTTTGGTACAATAGAAATTGCACCTTGGTGAATGCACCAGGGAGAATTCACAAGACACTCTCCGGCAGCAAGAGTGCTATTTGTCCCCGCACCGACCAGTCGGGGCCAATAGTAGGCCTTATCACATTGTAAAACGCCTGCACCTGGGCGTTAAACGGCAGCTTGCCTATCTTGAAGATCTTCCCCGCGCCCAGACCGAACGGCACGGTCCACTGATCAGCTCCTGCTGCCTTCCAGTCAGCCGTGATGATCGGTGAGGAGGTAATGTACCAGCCTTTCGGGAGGTTGTAGTTGATGAAGTACTGGGTCAAGAATTGATTCACGCTCGGATTGTCCGGGCCGGACGGTCCGGCAAAGGACCAGACATTCTGCGCCAGCAGACCTACAACCCAGTGTCCGGTTATAAGGAGTCCGACTCCCGCCGGCCCCCCACTCCACACTTTGTTGCCCAGAAACGTATCGGTCGCAGTGGGAAACTGAAACACCGGACCAACCCCCCAGGTGAATTTGCCCGAATTTGCCGGTGACAAGAAGCCGGTGAACTGTACGTTGCCTATCCCCGTCTGGTATGCAGGGTATTCAGTGTAGGTTACAGGTATTATCGTCCGCGTGATGAGGTTCCACTCCTTGTTGAGGTGGATGGGAACGACCGGCTGGATATCAGTAACGATCTGTGATTTGTCCCTGTTGGCTCCGTAGTTGAAGTTAAAGTTGCTCTGTATGGGGATGCTGATCATGTCGGCTATCGGGTTCTGGGCCGCCTTGGCAAGTTCGGCCGTGTCGTCGGCCGCCATGAGCGGCGCTGCCGTTAAAATTGTTAGAAGACAAACCATTGCCAACATCCATGTCCTTTTCATGTTCCCTCCCTTGGTTTCACTTGACCCTGATAAAAGCCACCTCGAAATTCTGTTGTATGGCTGCCTGGTAGTAAATCCCTCTCAACTCGTCCGTCGTCGGATCATAGGTGAGGGTATAGGTCGATCCGGGATAGCCGGTGCCGCGAAGTTCAATAAACAGCCTTATTGTTCCGCCGGTCCGCGTCACTTCTGCCTTGGAAACCGGGATCGGCTTTGGATTGAGATACTCTGCTTCCACCCGGCCCGAGGCATCGACGCTCTTGATGAGGATGATGTAGCCGCCATCAGGCCTGACCCACCGCCCCTTTAAGTTTCCGTACCCGGTCTTCGCCTGAGCGGGAGTCGGCCCTTTCCCCGGGCTCGTTGGCGTACCCTGTGCGACCGCCGACCCTGTGCTCAAGAAAAGAAGAATCATCAGCCCGAGGCAAAACAAACCGAGGTGTTTTTTCATTTCTTCCAGTACCTCCCACTCCAGATTTCGTTCCGGGCACGTCTGTCGCCATGTTCGTCCGACCACGACTCCGTGCGGTCTTTTCACTTGAACAGCCCCACGCGTTCGGAACGGCTCGGCCGACCATGGCTCGTTACTTGTCCCTTTTCTCGTCACTTCTCCCATGCCGGAATGTGCCATTCGGTGCTTCACGGCTTCAACTCCCAACTCTTGAGCTTTGTCCGAGCGGTCCCGAAGTTGCCGAGATGGTAAACGGACACCCCCACCGGCCGGAATGTGAACGACTCGAATTTCTCATCGAGCATCTTTTTCAGGTAATCCTGTGGGGCGAGGCCGATGGTCACGTGCGGGTTGAACTTCTTGCCGGTTTCATCGGGCACGAAGTTGGCCACGTAGTCAATCGTCGGTTTAATGATGTCGGGGTCTTCCTTCGTGGTGACGTACGCCGCTGCGGTGCCCGTCTTTACGGTGAACGGCGTGACGGCGTCGATCAGTTTCTGTTGGTACCTGATGAGATCGTCGGTCGGCTCGATCACGATCCCGGCAAGGCCGAGATCCTTGAAGGGGATGTAGTAGTACTTGTATGCCTTCAGCTTCCAGCCGGCCGGCTTCTCCTCGGCCAAGACTTTGTCGACGGCCGCGTAGACCTTGTCGAGATCTGCCGTCTTCACGTACCGCTGCAAGGTCGAGATGTGCGGGGCATGGGTCTTCCCCAGAGCAAAGCCCTTGGGAAATTCCTTGAGCAGGCGCTCGTTTGCGGCTTCCGCCTTCCTGATCATCGTTTCGTCGGGCTCGAGCAGAATGTCGATAGCCGTGATCGGGCTTTGCCCGGCCGCCGGTGCCGCTTGCTGCGCCTGAGCGTTTGGTTCGAACGCGAAGACGCGTTTCCAATCGTTCTTCATGCTGATAACGACCCAGCCCTTCTTCTTCGCTTCCGCCATCAGCGCGTCGGTGAACGTACCGACCTTCGACTTCGGCCCGTACGCATATTCACGCACGGCGTCGTCGTGGTGAACGAGCATCGCGAGGCGCGCGCCGCCGCCGGCCTGGGTGTACTCCAGCATCTGCTTGTCGCCGATCGAGTTGCCAAACGCTGCAACCGGACGCCGCCCGATGAAGAGGTGGATGCCCTCCGGCTTGCCGGCGTCGTCGTCATCGAGCAGCGAGCTTCGCCACTCTCGTCAGGATCGGTTTGCCCTTCTTGTCGTAGCTGAATTGTGTCGCACCCGCGGTCCGACGACCTGCTCAGGCGGAATGCCGTAGACCTTCTCGAGTACACGCGCACGAAATCCTGGCCGCCGCCGGTCACGAAGTAGGTTTTGTAGCCATTGGCGCGCAAGTATTCCATCACTTCGAGCATCGGCTCATAGACCAGCTCGGTGTAGGGCCGCTTCAGCGTGGGTCCCTGGCAATCACGAGCCAGTCCTTCACCTGCGCGCAAACTCCTCAACGGTCATGCCGGTAAGCGTTGCGGTGAGGATCTTCATGAGGTCCGGCATCGTCAGCTTTGCGATCGCTGCCCTGGTCCCGGAGAGCACGGTCTTAAATGGTTCCACATCCTTCAATTCGGGCTTCGCCTTTACGACCGCCGGCACCCGTTCCAGGCAGTAGACCACCAGCGTGTACATCGGTTGCTCGACCCAGGTCGTTCCGTCCTGGTCGAACGTGGCGATGCGCGCCTCGGGCGGCACGAAGTTCGGGCTCGCCTTGTCCGTGGTTGTCTGAACGAAGTCGATGATCGCCTGCTTCGCAGGGCCGTCGTTCCAGGAGGGGAGTGCGTCCTGAGCGCGGGCAACCGTTGCGGCGAATACGAACGCGAAGGCCACAAAAACGATCAGGGTGAGTTTGCGAATTGCTTTCATTTGTTTCTCTCCCTTTCCGTGGTAATCGCGGGCCGCCTCTTGCGAAGCGGCCCGCGTGTATTACTTTGCGATCGGAGCGATCACTCAGTGCGCACCGATGGTCTTCGGCACCTTTATCGGATCGTAGGGCAGCGGGTTCTCCGGGTTCTGCAGATTCGGGATCATGTCGTTCGAAGCTCCGCCCGGGAAGCGCTTCTTGTTCGGATACTTGATGATGGACTGGTTGAACTCCGAGAGCGGAATGTCCCCGAGCGAGATGGCCCAGCCGTTGTCCATGCCCGAGTAGCGGCCCGGCGAGGAGGTCGGGTTGCGCACTGCCACCGCGCCGTTGAACGTCATGTCGTACTTCTCGTACGGGTCCATGGTCAGGTTGTAGGTGGAGCCGATGGCGCCGAGGTCCAGCGTCGGGCCCAGCCAGGTGTCCTTCGACGAGTAGAGGAGCTTCCACGCAATCTTCAGGTCGGGATTCTCCGGGTCACCGGCGACGTCGGCACGCATGCCCAGGAACTTCTCGCCGTCGGTATAGATCCACCCATTGCGCGCCGAATGCTTCGCCTTGCCCGTGACGTAGGCGGTGTTGTCGATGCCGTCGAAGTAGATCGCCTTGCCGTTGTTGTCCTTCATCTCGCCATGTGGCGGTGGGGTCAGGCCGACCATCGTTGCGGTCGTGGGCCACACGTCCATGTGCGACATCATTTCGTAGAGGACCTGCCCCGCCGGAATCCTGCCCGGCGCCCACATGATGCCCGGCACCCGGAAGGCCCCTTCGAAGCCCGTGCCCTTTTCGCCGCGGTACGGGTTGGTGCCGGCGTCGGGCCAGGCGTCCTGCCAGGCGCCGTTGTCCGCCGTGTGGATGACGATGGTGTCGGGCGCCTCCGCGCGGATGGCGTCCATGATGCGGCCGATGTTGGCGTCCATTTCCAGCATCTTGTCGGAGTAGTTGCCGAGGCGCGACTTGCCCACGAACGCCTTGTTCGGGCTGGTCGGCTGGTGCATGCCCATGAAGTTCACGCTCATGAAGAACGGCTTGCCGTCCTTGGCGTGCTGCTTGATGTAGGCGACCGCCGAATCCGTCTGGCGGACATCGAAATCGGCCAGGTTCTCCAGCGTGATCACGGCGCCGTTGTTGCCCTTGACCGCCTGCTTGCCCGCCGTGCCTTCCCATTCATACCGGTTCACCACTTTCTGGTACATCTCCCAGTATTCCTTGTTGTATTTCGGGAAAAATGGGTGCGCATTGGGTGCTGTGTCTTCGTAGCCATAGACACCCGGGTAGTAGGCGGCGAACTGCTTCATCTCGTCGAAGCCGTGATTGATCGGGTAGAACTTCTCCACGTCGCCGAGATGCCACTTGCCGGAGAAGTAGGTCTGATACCCGTTCTTCTTGAAGAACTCGGCGATGGTCGGCGTGTCCGCGTCCAGGCCGTTCGGGTCGCCGGGAACGACCACGACCGACAGGGCCGTGCGGATCGGGATGCGCCCGGTCATGAACGAGGCGCGCCCCGCCGTGCAACTGGCCTGGCCGTACCAGCTCGTGAACATCGCGCCTTCCTTGGCCAGTCGATCGATGTTCGGCGTGGGATGCCCGAGCGCCGCGCCGCCGTGGTACACGCCGTAGTCGCCCCAGCCCACGTCGTCGCTCATGAGCATCACGACGTTGGGTCTCTTCGTGGATTCCGCCGCTTCCGCTGTCTTCGTCAAGGCCGGTGTTGTGCTCATGATCGTTGCAGCGGTAAGCACACCGCCCACTGCGGCCCACGCAACAGCCTTCTTTCTTATAGTACCTTTCTCGTTGTCCATGTTTTTTCCTCCTTTTGTATTGGTGACGAATGCCAATTGTGTTTTTTTCACCCGTCACTTAAGACACTTGTTTTCTCAATCAAGTAATCCAGCGTGCTCTCTGCAAGAAGCATATCCCTGAGCCGCTCCAAACCACCTCCCTCCTCAAGTTCTTTCTGCAGTGCTTCTTTCGTTGTCCCGAACTCCTCCGCCTTCGCCGCAATGCGATTGTTCACATCCGCTTCTTCCACCTCGATGCCTTCCTGCCGTGCGATTCTCTTCAGGATCAGGATGAGCCGCACCCTTTCCTCTGCACTCTTCCACTCTTCGCTCCCGGGATCTCCTCCGGCGATGCCATCCAAGGCAAGTTCGTTCTTCAGCAGCTCATCCGGGAACCCGAAATGTACCAGGTCCAGAAGCTGTCGCGAGATCCAATCCCGGGCATCTATACTGTCATCGTGCGTCTTCAGACTGCCGATATCCGGCAATGCCATCTCCGGCATGTGGATGAAAACGCACTTGAAAGCGGAAGGGTTTGTCCTTTACGCATTCGATCTCCTCCGCCTCCACAGGCCCAAGGGCCTCGATGCCGTGCCTGCCGGAGCAGCATCGCGGCCGAGGCGCTGCGCGAGCTCTGCGCGACAGATCGTCGATAATCTCTTTCTGAAAACGCTTCTCGATGATGATCTCGCGGAACCTTTCCCGGCCGGAACCCGACAAGAGGAACTTTCGCATACTCCGCCACGATGCCGTCGTAATCGTCAGACAGTTCCGACCAGTCGGCCTCGACCGTTATGCGATGATAACCGTCACTGCTGTTATTTTGTTCCCATCTCATCCTTGCTTCTCCGGATGCCAGTTCTCCGCGGCACGCGTGCGGACCTCTTTGACGACGGATTCCCCCAGACCCTTTACGATTCTTTGGATTGGCTGGTCGATGTGGGAGAAGAACTGCTTCCATCCGCTGCAAAGGTAGTTCAGCCCCGGCTCACCCTCGGGAGTCTTGATGAAGCGATTCTTAGGGCATTCCCCGAAGCAGGTGAACTGGTAGTCGCATTCGCCGCAGCGTTGCGGGAGCAAACCCTCCTTCATCTTTCCGAACTTCTCCTGCTGCGCTGAGTAGGCCATCTCAGAAAGCGGTCGCTCCCGCAGGTTGCCCGCGCAGTACTCGGGATACACATAGTGGTCGCAGGCATAGACCGACCCGTCGTGCTCCAGCGCAAGCCCCTTGCCGCACATGGGGCCCTGGGTGCACAGGGGAGATACATGGCCCATCCAGGTCTCGACCGCGGCCTCGAAATAGTTCACGTAAATCTGCCCCAGGTCCTTCCTGTACCACTCGTCAAAGACGCGGCAGAGGAAAACGCCCCAGTCTTCGGGGTCAACGCTCCACTCTTCCACAACCGACCCTTCAGTGCCGGGTCTTGCCCTCGATGAGCCGAGTTCCGGCATGAGTAGCGTGTCCCACTGCTGGGGCGCTACCTGCTGGAAACCGACGGGCTCGACAATCGGGATGAACTGCATTCTTTTTGATCCCACATCGTCGCGCAGGAACCGGTACACCTCAAGCGGATGTTTCGCCGTGACCCGGTTGACGCAGGAGAGTGTCGCAAAGTTCACCTTGTGTTTCTTCAGCAGCTTTGCGGCGCGGAATACCCGGTCAAAGCTTCCCACGCCCGCTTTGTCTTTCCGGTAGGCGTCATGAAGAGACTTCGGGCCGTCAATGGAGAGGCCCACAAGGAAGTTCTCATCATGGAGAAACTCGCACCAGGCATCGTCTATGAGCGTGCCGTTGGTCTGGAGATCGTTTTCGCACCGCACATGGGGCGGGCAGTACTTCTTCTCCAGCGCGACGACTTTCTTGAAGAAATCGAGTCCGAGAAGGGTCGGTTCGCCACCCTGCCAGGAGAAGACCACCTCCTTGTAGTTCTGGCCTTCAAAGTACTGGCGGATGAATGTTTCGAGCACCTCGTCGGAGATGCGCCACTGCTGAGGCTTCCCCAGCAATTGCTGCTTTGAGAGGTAGTAGCAGTAGGTGCAGTCGAGGTTGCAGAGCGCGCCGGTTGGTTTCACCATCACATGCATGCGCCGCACGGGCTTTCCGCGAAATAGCGGCGGTCTCGGTCTTACATGTTGTGAGTTCGCCGTATCGTCCATCGACTCTCTCTCCAGGCATGCCACGCCCGGTTCTTCTTTTTGTCTCACTCTGTTTTCTTGCACGCACGTTGAACCGCATCGAGAAGGGCCTCCCCCTCAAAAGGCTTCCTGAGATAAGCAACGGCGCCCAGTTTCATCGCCTTTTGTTCCATGCCGAACAGGTCGTGCCCTGTTATGAATATGACCGGGATGCGGGCTTCTGAGACTCTGAGATACTCCTGCAGCTCAAAGCCCCCCATTCCCGGCATCCGGATATCAAGGATCAGGCAACACGCATGTGTCATCAACCCGGATTGGAGAAACTCTTCCGCGGATGCGAAGCTCACGGCCCGATAGTCCGGCAGACTCAAGCAGCAGCCTTAATGAGGCGCGGACCGATTCATCATCGTCAACGATAAAGACACTCTGCGCTGCTTGTGCCACGTCGCGGTCTCCTGTTTACTCTAATAGTAAGCTCGTGGGGGGATCGGCATCAATTGTACCTTGGTACAATAGGGATGGTACTTTGGTGCAATAGGAAGAGGCACAAGAGCCGGGAGATGGGGAGATGGGGAAAGGGAAAAAAGTAACCAGTGATCAGTAGCCAGTGACCAGTAAAGACAGAAAGAAGATAGGGAGAGGGCGAGAAAAGTAACCAGTGATCGCGAAGATTACTTGTCTGCCCTCGGGATGCCCAGTGTCTCTGCATACCGGGCGAGGTCTGCAAGGGACCCCGCATGCATCTTCTCCATGATTCGGCTGCGGTGGGCCTTGATGGTCCGCTCGCTCGTCCCGAGTTTGTAAGCGACTTGCTTATTCGACATGCCGGCGACGAGGAGGGTGAAGACCTCATGCTCCCTGGGTGACAAAGTATCGGCTAGCCGCTGAATTTTCCCCAATTCGTCTCTTTCCCGCGTCGCCTGCTCGTCCTGTTCAATTGCACGGTTGATGGCATTGAGGAGGTCCTGTTCCTCGAAGGGCTTTTCCAGAAAGTCAATGGCCCCGGCCTTCATGGCACGAACGCTCGTGGGGACCGTGCCGTGCCCGGTGATAAAGATGATCGGCAGGAAGACCCCCGCACCTACGCACCTTTCCTGGAGCTCGAGCCCGCTCATGCCGGGCATCCTCAGGTCTGTCACGAGACAGCCCGAAGCCCCCGGGGAAACACCCTCTAAGAACTTCTGTGCCGAGGGATAGGCTTTGACATTAAAGCCCACAGCGCTGAGCAAAAGCTCCAGTGACTCGCGTACTGAAAGATCATCGTCAACGATGAATACGGTTGATTTCAGTTCAGGCATCTCTCCTTCTCCTTCTCTCCGCTGTCCCCGTGTCTCCCTATCTCCCTGGCTCCGTGTCGCGCCCATTGGCGGCTGTCGGCAGAACGAAAGAGAACGTTGCTCCCCGGTCCGGATTATTTTCAGCCGAGATCGAGCCTCCCAATGCGTTGATGATCCGCTCACAGATGGCGAGGCCCATCCCCATCCCCGTTGGCTTGGTAGTGTAAAAGGGCTCGAAAAGGCGGTTCTTGTGTGCTTCGTCAATGCCCGTCCCGGAATCTCTTACGGACACCTTCACGCCGTTGTCCTCGTGCGTCTCGGTCTTGAGGACAAGCCTGCGCGATGCCGTATCAAGAGTACGCATCGCGGCAACGGCGTTCAGTATCAGGTTGAGGACTACCTGCTGCAACTGAACCTGGTCGCCCGTCACTTTTGGCAGCCCCGGAGCGAGTTCCGTTACGAGAGCGGACTCTTTCAGGATTGAATCACCCCGGATGATCGCCAGGGTTTCTCGAATGACGCTGTTAATGTCCAGGGTGACATAGCGGGGTTCCTCTTTTTTCAGCAACTCACGGACTTTCCGGATCACGTCACTCGCCTGTTTATCGGCCCGGGCAATCCCGGCGAGCGCCTCACTCGCCCTGCTCAAATCGGGTTCCTGCCCCGAGAGAAGCCGCTGAGCAGCGCTAGTGTAATTGAGGATCGCCGCTAGGGGCTGGTTTAGTTCGTGAGCCAGTGAAGAGGTAAGCTCTCCCATGGCAGCCACCCGTGTAACGTGCGCGAGTTCATCCCGCCGCTGTTGAGCCTCTGATTCCGCCATTCTCCGTTCGGTCACGTCCCTGTTGCTTGCCCGGCGGCCCAGGAACTGGCCCTGCCTGGCCGGTTACCGGCTGGCAGGCATGATCGATCCAGCGGACCTCGCCGTCGCGGGTACGGATGCGAAAGTGCGTCTCCCCCGGTGCAGGATTCTGGTTGCATATCGTGGTCATGTGCATCCCAGATCAGCCTGTCTTCCGGAAGGATGACCTCCCGGAGGCGTGTAGGGTCCTCGATAAAATAGCGGGGAGCATAGCCGGTGATGCGCTCGCAGGAGGGAGAGACATAGAGGAGCTTTCCATCCGGGGCCGACCAGTCCTCCCAGTCGTACGTGTAGTCGGCAACGGTCCGGTAGCGCGTCTCTGAATCGGCGAGTTCCCTTTCCGCCCTCCGACGGGTTCGCAAATTGACCACGAGGCCGATAACGAGGAGGGTCTCGACGAGACAGAAGGTCAGGATGCCGATAAGGTACCATCTGTACGACTCCCACAGGGAGAATTCCTTGTAGAGCAACGTGCTTCCCTTTGGCAGACTCGTTTCAGGGATTCCCCAGTGTTTCAGCTCGCGCCAGTCGTATACATACGCGTAGGTGCCCTGGCTGGTAAACGGGATATCGCCCGGCGACTCACCAGCCATGACTCGGAGGGCCAGGCCGGCGGACGTCTTCCCCGCGTCTTCGAAGCTGAACAGCGGACCCCCCACAATGCCAAAGCCCATGTATGAATCGTAGAGGCCGAAAACCGGCACAGGCGTGGCCCGCCTTATGAGCGAAAGCGCCTCACGGGGCACAAAGCTCTGACCGGCTCCCATCCTTGAATAGGGAGGAGAAAAGCACGACGGTGTCCGGGGAGAGCCGACCCACTCGCTCGAGGATCTCCCGCATCGGCAATTTCGCCAGGTCGATGAGCTCGAGCTTGCCTGCGTAAGCCTTCAAGCCATCGCGAATAACCCCGTCGGCAAGGACGTCATTAGCCGTCGTCCCCGATACCAGGGCAACACGTTTCGTGCCGGGCCTCAACCGGAGGGCATCATCCAGCACAAGGGCGGCGTTGTTTCCGAGGACTACACCGGTGACAAAGCGGTGTGCGGGCGAATGTTCAAGACGCTCGGCGAACGCCGGCAACACTTCACAGGCGATGACCGGCACCCCGGGGAAGAGGGCGTGCTTCTGGGCCAGAAGGAAGTCCACGGCCTGCGGGTAGACGGCAATGATAGCATCGACATCAGCGGCGGCGTACTTGCGGCGCAGGTAATCGGCCACTGCCAAAGCGTGGCCGGGACCGGCGAAACGGCCTGTATCCAGGTATTCGGCGTAGAGCTGGACGTCGAAACGCGTATTCGACCGGAAGGCCGCACGGATCCCCTGGTCGGTGAGGTCATGCGCCGGGTGCCCCTTTTCCTGGCTATAAAGAATCAGGACCCGCTTCGACTCCTTTGGCGAGGAGGCGAAGCCAACCGCATAAAGGAGTAGCAGCGACGCAAGAACAAGAGGGATTATCCTGCGAGAAAGCATATCCCTGGCTGACGTCTTCATAGTTACTGATTTGAGGCAGTCGATCGGCTTCACAATGGAAAAATAATAGTCACGGAAATGTGGAGTATTGCAGAAATTCGTATCAGCCAGTGCAGGATGCAGTCTATAGGACTTAGGTCTTACACAGCGAGGGCCGAGTGTACGTACAGGATGCCGCGCTATCGCTATCGAGGGGAAAAAGAGAGGGACTTTCACTTGTCGGTTTGAGCGGAACCGTTCCCCATCGGAAATATGCTGTCAAGGAAGACGTTCTGAAGAGGTTTGTCGAGGTAGCGCATCTCCCACGAGGCGATGCTCTTCATGTCGGTACCAAGCGTGTAGTCCACACGGGCGGAGACGTTCATACCGGGTACAACGCCTGACAGCATCAGCACACCCTGTCGCCTGGGGGAATTCCGTGGCTCAGGATCTGTCTCAGCCAGCATCAGGACGGCAGATGCCTTCTCCAGCAACGCCTTCTCCCTGATTCTTTGTACGAGTGTTTCTTTTTGGGTCTCACTGTTCCAGGTCAGGGATACGATCTTTGTCGTGCCGGCCTCCGGGGTACCTGCTTCGTCTTCATAGACGAAAATAGCCGTGGGGCCCACCTTTCCGGCAGAAGCCATCTGGCTCTTCAGCAGGTCGGCCACCCTCTGAACGATTACCTTAAGAGCATCGGCTGACTGCTGCCGAGCCTTAACCTCGGGGTCGCTCTTTGAGGAGACGAGCGTAGGAAGAGGAGGGCCTAAGGGCGGACGAGACTGACCGTCTGACTGAGAATCAGCGACACCGCCATCTCTTCTTTTCCTTCTCCTGGACATCTGTCTCAACTATACCTAACCCAGAACGATCTGCAACAAAAAAGAAGCGCATCTACTAACAAGACACTTCCGTCCGCGGTAACTCTTGAGCACTGCCCTGTGAAAGAGAGCAGGTTCAGGCACGGTGCACTGCTCTCATGGGAGACAATCATGTCATTTTTCTATCATCTTGGTCAGCACCGACATAGGGACAAACCCTTCCTGGAGCTTGCTCTCCGCGAGGGCTTCCTGGAGTTCCAGAATAAGCTTTTGCTGCTCTTTTTCCTTTTCTCGCAGGGCATCTACCGCGCGCTTAATGCGGACCACAGAATGGACTCGTGCCAGGAGTTCCTCATTGGAAATTGATTTGGTGATGTAACCATCTGCTCCGGCATTGAGCGCGTCCGCCTGATAGTCGGATGAAACCTGAACTCCAGAAAAGAGGATTACAAAAATATCCTGTAAACTCTCATCGGCCTTGATCTGCCTGCACAGTTCGATGCCTGTGGTGTCGGGGAGCATGACGTCCAGCAAGACGACATCCGGATAATGTGCTTTCACGGCTTCAAGGCATTCCTTTCCGGTCGAGGCTTGCAGCACCTCGTAGCCCGCTTCCCTCAAGACTTCGGTCATCAACATGAGCACCCGAGGATCATCGTCGGTAACGAGTATGGTGATGGCTTCGTTCATTCCTGGGTCTTTCTATTAGGCCCCTTGCTTGCCCAAGGCATTACAAAGCCGAAATGGGTATAGCACGGGGCAGCCCTGACTACACGAGTCACTTCTCCAGTCGCCTTTCTGCGCGTCCTTCTTGAACATGCCTCTTTGCCCGCTCATCATCGTCAATGATAAAGACGCTCTGCGCCGCTTGTGTCACGTGGTGCTCTCCTGTTACTGTAATAGTAGGCTCAGGGGAGATCGGCATCAATTGTACTTTGGTACAATAGGGATTGCACTTTGGTGAGGGGGACTAACGCTGTGGTCCGGAGAGATTCAGCTTAATCTGTATAGTAGAGTAGACCACTAGCCTTCATCAGTTTTTCATGCTATTTATTACTATAGACAAAAATGGCAAATATCAAAGAACGCCCAAATCACAAGATATACATTGAAGCGCTTCGCCGCATGACACCTGAAGAGAGGCTCCTCAAGGCATTCGAACTATCCGAGTTTGCGAAGGAATTATTTCTTGCAGGACTGCGGAGAAGATTTCCGGACCTTCCGGACGAAAAGATTAAAAAGATTTATCTGGAGCGCATCGACAAATGTCACAACAGGAACTATTAAAGAAGGTGATCCGGGCCCTCGAGGGTGCGGGAATTGAGTACATGGTTTCCGGGTCTATAGTTTCGAGCCTGCAAGGCGAACCCAGGTTAACACATGACATTGATGTGGTCGTTGCGATTCAAGAACCGAATGTCGGTTTGCTCGTCGGCAACTTTCCTCTTCCAGGATACTACCTGGATGAAAATAGTATTCTTGACGCGATCAAGACAAAAAGGGTATTCAACCTGATCGATGTCAATTCCGGAGACAAGGTTGATTTCTGGATACTGACAGACGAGCCGTTTGATACCTCGCGGTTCAAACGAAAACATGCTGAAGAAGTGATGGGAATCAAGATCGTGGTTTCTAGTCCGGAAGACACTATTCTGATGAAACTGAAATGGGCGAAACTGTCCGAGGGAAGCGAGAAGCAGTACACGGACGCCCTTCGGGTGTATGAGGTCCAGTTTGAGAAATTGGACATGGGCTACCTCATCGAATGGTCCAGGCGGCTGGGCGTAGACGCGTTGTTGAAAAGGATTCAGGAAGAAGCTGAAGTACTGAAACCAGGTCTTTGATCTAAGCCAAAGGCGTTTAGCAATAGCTTCTCTCGTTTCTCTACCAGATAGATAGTCTGCGTCACAAGGGCAAAGGTTGGTGCAAAACGACAATCACAAGCAGGTTGTAGTTGCTCACCCCTAACACTCCACCCAGTCCATCACCCCCTGAATACTCGGCACTCGGTAACGGTTTGCCTATTGCTCGGTCTACCGGCGTGACAGCCCAAGGCCTTGCCTGTCTTCCCGCAGGGCCATCGTCTGATCCAAGGCGTCGAGAATCGAGCCCTCTACCACCAGGTCCAAATGTTGGAGATACCGCTGCACGACCGTCTTGTGCTCGGCCACTGTCACCGAATCCGCCAAACTCAGAAGGGCAGAGCGCAGGCGGCGCATCACCTGAACCGACCCGGCGCCATATTGGCGAATCTCATCGAACGCCAGCGTGAGGTAATCCTCCCAGGTGGGCGTCGGGAAGACCAGACGGCAGACGCCCCGTTCATCCGTTACACAGCCGGCGTCGAGCGCCCGCCGGCCAAGTCGGACCAGCAAGTCCTCGATCTGGTCGATAGTTTGAACCGCTGTGGTTGGATCGTTGATGGCCGGGGAGAGCGCCCGGATGGCAATGTCCACCAACAGGCGCAGGGGATATTTGGGATCCTGCTCGAAGCTGCGTTCCCGGGCTAGCCGAATCGCCTTCAGGAGCTGGGTCTCGGCCAGCGGTTGCCTGCCGCCATGGACGCGCAACAGCAGGGCACCATCGGCCAGGGTGTCGCCGACGGCGCACTCCATCACGATCACCGCGTCAGCTTCCTCGGCCTGCCGTACCAGGGCGTCGGCCTGGAAGCGCGCGACGGTCGAGGGATCGCCCGAGTAGCGCAGCGTCTGAGTGATCGGGCGCTGGCGAGCCTCCTCGGCCGCTTTTCTCCACGACTGCGGCGCTGCGCCTCCTGCCTCATCCAGTCGCGGGAACATCGCCCGAATGACCTCGCGTCCTCTCTGACCGATCAAATGCAACACGTTGGTGATCTGAAGATCTTTTAGCCGCTGCACCAGCCGGGCAAAAGCGATCATGCTAACAATCAGCAAGACCACGACCAGCATGACCGAGAACAGGGGTACCTTGCCGCTTCCGTCGCGATCGATCCAGCAAAGGGTCGCGATCGAATAAAGAAAGGTGGCGATGAAAAGGCCCATAGCGTGAAATAGCATCGGGTCGCGGCTCAGCCAAATGACCAGGCGAGGAGAATAAGCCACGGCGCTGAATTGCACCATGACGAAGGCGATGGCGAACACGATGCCGGTCAGCGCCAGCATGCCCGAGGCGATGGCGGACAGGGCTGCCTGGGCCGAAGCGACCGATACACTGTGAGTGAAGGCTCCGAGGAATTGATGCTCAAGTCGCGGCAAAACTAATGCGCATACGACGGTCACTCCCACATACAGCAGCGGAATCAGCCAAGGCGGTATCGACAAATTATGGGTGTGCGAGAATTTCGGCACTGGTAACCCTCCTTACCATCCGGGACAACGACGCTGGTGATAGGTGTGTAGCTCGTCCCCTTCGATTGACTTGCCTATCATGGCACCTCTCGCTGCCGTTCTCGGCGGCGCAGGAGGAGGCCGCGAAGCATGAGGCCCAGCGCAACCAGTCCTGCGCAGACGAGCAGCAGCTCCACCAGCCGGAAGAAGGCATGGTCCACGACCCGATCGAGGGCTTCACCGGAGTCCACCATCAGTCGCTTGCGCATCTCCTCCACGCTTTTCACGAATTCGTCCATGTTGGCGCGCACCGCATCATGCAGTGCTGGGCCCGAGCGATCCGTCAGACGCTGGGCGATCAGCTCGACTTCATGAAGGGTCGCAATGCGTTCTTTCTTCACCGCTTCCAAAAACACGACGCGCTCCTCTCGAACAGCATCCAACAACCGGAGACGTTCGCCTCGAACAGCATCCAGCACAGCCCCCCGCTCGCGCGCCATCACATCGGGCGCAGTCTCTGCTACGGTCGCGATCCGATCCACGGCCTTCGTGAACTGCTCGAACTCGGCGCTCAACGCCTGCGCGTCGACCCCGCGTGTCAGGTCGTCCGCGGCCAGCTCGGCTTCCCAGCGCGCGAGCCGCGGGAGGTACATGGTGTAAAGGTCCATCCGGGTCATTACGTCCGCCGTCGTCTCGTCCAGATTGCCAAGCACCGCAAAGACCCCATCCGCTCCGGACGATGCGAGCAACTCCGCCACCGCGCTATCTATGGACGGCCTGCGGTAGAGCGCCCCTTCGATGGGGTGGCCGTCCGCCCAGCGTCGCACGGAGGACGGGAACGTCTCAGCGAAGCGGCCGGCCTGAACGCTGGCGACGAAGTCGCGGAACTGTTTGTCGACCAGCGCGAGGGCTTCGGAGGCTCTGGCGGCAGATTGGCCGTACTTGGCCTGCGCATCAGGTCGCGCCAGCCCGTCCTGGACCTGGAGCACGCACCCCCACGCGTCGGCGAGGGCCAGCACAGGGTCGCTCCGGAGCATCGCGGCGAGCATCGTCGTCGTCATCTCGATCTTCAAGGTCAGGCCACCCCGTCGCACCGCAGGGTCCGACGTGTTCGCGATAATCCGGTCGGCGCTTTCCTCGATGATCCCCAGCGTCGGACGGATCAGGGCACGCACGCGGACCCGGAGTTCCTCCGGGGACATCTCCAGGCCTTTGACGCTCGAGGTAACCGGGGTGCGCGACTTGCTCTTTGCGGAAAGGTCCGTCAACGGATAGAAGGAGACCGCAATGACGACGGCCAGCGAAGCGGCAAAACAACGCATGGCAGAGGATCGTCTAAATACGGGGCTTTTTCGCACAACGCATCATCCTTTAACTTCTATACCCCTTCGTTGGTCACAATAGCACCATCTAAAGCTGGAACCCGAGTCCTTGCATTCGTAAATCTGTCCCTTTTTCATCTCTTCACAACCCGGCAGGGTGGGACTCTCCTTCTTACTATTGAGATGAGCACCCGCTCCGTTCACCCCGGCGCTGTGCAGTCCCTAATACGAACGTAAGGTCAACCAGGGAAAGTGTCAACGTGGGGTCAGAACAACACGGATGAAGAGATCGTATCCAGGAGAACGATGTCGAGACCACACGGGTCCAGTCACGAATTCTCTTTTGGGGCCCTCCTCGAGACAGCATTTCCCTGGGCCGGCGCGGTGGTGGTTTCCCGTTTAAACGCGCAGTGATCGACGATGACCTGTGAACCCCGCTGCGCGGTCAGATAAGCCCACAGCCATTGGACAAAGACACTCGCCCGGAGGCCGGACTGGGCGAGAGACAGGACATGCACGCCTGCCCATATGAAGAACGCGAAGAAGCCGCTGAGACGAATCCTACCACTCTCCAGGATGGCAAAGCCTTTACCGACAATTGCCATATTCCCTTTGTCAAAGTAACGAAAGGGAGCCGGCGTCGAAGAACCGGCGATACGAGCGTGAATCAACTTCCCGGCATAGCGCCCCTGCTGAATCGCGACTTGCGCCACGCCCGGCAGCGGCGTGCCGTGGCGATCGAGAGACGCGGTGTCGCCCACTACCATAATCTCGGGATGACCGGGAACGGTCAGGTCTTCTTGTACCTTCACTCGACCGGCGCGGTCCGTCTGGGCGCCCAGCCACTTGCCAGCGGGTGAGGGGGCCACACCCGCAGTCCAGATGACCGTCTTGCTTGAAATTCGTTCCCCTGCTATGATAACGCCATTCTTATCGATCTGATCCACCGGCTTTCCTAATCGTACCTCGACGCGTAATTTCTCGAGCCGCCTTTTTGCCGCCTCGGAAAGGTTCTCCGAAAAACTGCCTAGTACGCGACTCGCCATGTCTACCAGAACGATTCGCGCTGACATGGGATCGATTCTCCGAAACTGTCGTTTCAGGGTGGTCCGCACCAGCACCGCCAGAGCGCCGGCCATCTCCACGCCTGTGGGACCCGCGCCAACCAATATAAACGTCAACAGGTCCCGACGACGGCTCGGGTCTTCCTCCATTTCCGCCTGCTCGAATGCCAGCAGAATCTTGTTGCGGATCGCCACGGCATCCACCAGGCTTTTTAATCCCGGCGCAAATTCTGCAAATTCATCGTGCCCGAAGTAGCTGTGGGTCACGCCGGTTGCAAGAATCAAATAATCGTAGGAAATCGGCACTCCCTCGCGGTCCAGGTTGTTGACGATGACGTACTTCCGATCTTTATCCACGCCTGTGACTTCACCCAGGATCACCGTCACATTTTTTTGATTCTGTAGAATCCCGCGAATCGGGGATGCAATCTGTCCGGGTGCGAGGGCCGCGATAGCCACCTGATAGAGCAACGCCTGAAATAAGTGGTGATTGGTACGGTCGATCAGGATTATCTGCGCGGGCGTATTCTTGAGAGCCTTGGCAGCGGAAAGCCCACCAAACCCCCCGCCTACGATTAAGACACGTGATCTTCCATCATTCATACCGTTCCTCGACCGGCTATCTTCTTGTTTGAAGATGGTCATCATCATGCCTCTCCTTTCAACCGTCTTCTTTGCCGCCTACGCCGGTCGGGTAGACATATAGACATGTTGCTGCGGTGCGGGAAAGCCGGCTTCGTCGAAAGTTTCCTTGATGACGCGATTCGTATCAAAGTAGACCTGCCAGTAATCCGCGTTGTTGCAGTAAGGCCGCACGGCCAGCACCGGGCCATCCAGCGTGAAATTGAGAATCTCCACGTCTGAGGCGGGATTTGCGACCACGTTGGGTATCCTGGCGAGACGTTCCTTAAGAAGCTGAACGGCGATCTTGGGATCCACGCTGTTGTCCAGCTGCGCAACCAGGTCTACACGCCGGTAAGGATTGACAGAGAAATTCTGAATATTGTCAGAAAAGACCTTGCCGTTCCCGATAAAAGTCCTGATGTTGTCCATCGTGTTGAGCGTGGTCACAATGAGTCCTATCTCCTCCACGGTTCCCATGACGCCACCCGCCTGAATGAAATCTCCTATTTTGAATGGTTTGAGGACCACCAGAAATGCCCCTGCTGCGAAATTCGCGAGGAGACCGCTCCAGGCTGCTCCGATCGCCAGACCCGCGGCTGCGAGCAATGCTGCGAAGGTAGTGGTCTGAATCCCGAAGTAGCCGAGGATAGCCACAACCAGCGTGATCTTAAGCAGTATGGAGACGGCATTCGAAGCAAAGGAGACGATGGTCTGATCAATGCCCTTCAGCCGCATGGCCCTCATTATGAGTTTCACAGCGAAGCCGATCAGCCAGCTGCCAACGAACCAGAGGACTATTGCACCTAAGACCTTAAGACCTACCTGGGTACCTGTGGCGAGAATGTCCTGTCCAAGCCTGTTATAGTCCATCCAGCCCTCCTTTTGGCACAAAAAACCTTTTCACTTGCTCTGTCCATAAACCTCGTTCGGCTTAAGGACTTACTAAGCACGCGAATTTTGTCTTGCGTCTCCGACGGGATCTACCCTTGTTGATAACAATAGCAGCGATTTCGGGAGGTCGTCTATGGGACTTTAACACGCCCTTGTCCTCACGCGGCAAACAGGGGCGGCGCTCCGGCATGGCACGTGAGCGTCCGCCCCTGAGAACCTTCGGGTGCCTGGCACTACTAATTATCTCGTGTGTGACTGCTCAAAGGTCATTACCTCTGCCGCTGCACCACTCATAATCCTTTTCTGCTATACGCTCTTGTCGGTCACAATAGCAGAATCCACTGTATAACTGCCTCTCAATCCCCACCGGGTTAGGGGTAGGGACTTAGCGTTTTTCTAAACCGATGATTTCAACCTCGACGCGGCGGTTCTTCGCCCGGCCTTCCCTGGTGCTGTTATCAGCGACCGGGTTAGCCTCGCCCGCCCCGGTGACCTGCATTTTGCTGGGGTCGGCTCCAAGGCTGACCAGGTAATCGCGCACTGCTTCTGCACGTCGCTGCGACAGCTTCATGTTGTAGTCCGCAGCACCGGTACTGTCAGTATAGCCGGTGATTGTTATCTTATCGGCACGGCTCATCTCGGCCTGCACCTCGTCGCGATATTTTTTAATCTGCTCCTTTCCTCCAGGCTTCAGGTCTGCCTTGTCGAAATCGAACAGGGTTACTTCATCAAACACCATGGTTTTAGGTTTAGGAGCGGGAGGTGGAGGTGGAGGCGGCGGAGGTGGAGGCGGCGGAGGTGGAGGCTCTGATTTCGCTACTGGAGGCGGAGGCGTTTCTCCCTTCGTCGCCTGCTGAAAACAGCTGCAACCCGACAAGAACATTCCAACGAGTGCCACGACAAGCAGACAAACCAACGATTTCCCTTTCATCTTAACAGTCCTCCTTCTAGAATTTAGTATTGTTACTAATGTGACACCAAGAAAACTGGACCCCGAACCCGCTTGTATATTATAGATGTTAGACCGGAGGCCATAGTACGTCTATAGGACCTAGGTCGTATACGGGTTTCGCGGTATAGCGGTGAGAAAACCTCATCATGTGCTTCCTGACAGAGGAGGGCCTATGATCTGTCAGAAGTGTGGTTTCGGGGAGATTCGGCGCACGAGTCTGTTCTCGCTGTGGTGAGGAGATGGACGAAAAGAATGCATCGAGGTTATGTAAGAACTGCTTGAGGTATTGCGATATGCATGCCGCCCGGCTGAAGGGGCGCAACTACGGCGAAACCGTTTGCGCCTGCGGCACGATATTCACGAGAAAAAGGTCCCACGCAGCTGTTTCACTCCAAGGAGTGCAAGAAACGGATAGTGACCGTAGTGCAAGAACAGCGACCTTTAAGACTTGAGAGATTTGCCAGTTTTGCGAAGTGAATCAGCTGACATTTGAGATTAGATGTCTTACAGTTATTTAAGAGGAAGAACGTGATGAGACGGTTACTGCTATTCGGCAGGAGACTGTGGCGGGGTACACGGACCCAGAAAGAGAAAGCTCAATGGCTCTCTGTGCCGTTATCGGCAAAGCCCGATATGTTGTCCGACGAACTCGTGCTCATCCTTAAACGCTCCCGAGGGCTTCCACAGATTCGCGGGTTGATCTGGCCCGAACCTGCCATTCACATTCAGGCACCGTAGACTATCATTACCGCTCTCTTCAACCTTCTGAGGATTGTTGGAGAGCACCCCGGGGCTTGAAGTAGTCCCATCCTCAAGACTGCGCATAGCATTCCGACGCTACGGCTCCCGAACCTTCCTTCCCTTACGGGTAGGTTCTATCAGGCAAAGTGGCACGGTATGCGACTAAAGTCCTATTGACTGATGTCATGCCTTCTTGTTATCCTCGGCACAAAGATTATCGGGGCGGAGATGACCGAAAACAAAGGAAAGAAAACCGACTGGAAACGCAAACTCTTCCTCGAAATGACTGCGTATTGGATCAATGTTGCATACCTCACTATTTTGTTCGCGGTGTTTACCTCATATCGGAGACTCATACTGGCGCATTACGACGTCACCTACTCGAATTGGGGTATTAGTTTCATTAAAGCCATGGTCCTGGCCAAAGTTGTTATGATAGGAGGATTGTTTCACTTCGATCGTACGCTTGAGAAGAAGCCTCTGATTCTTCCAACCATCTTTAAGAGTTTTCTGTTCACCCTTTGGGTGGCGCTCTTTGCTGTTGTCGAATCTGCCCTGCGCGGACTGCTCCACGGCAAGGCTTTGACTGGAGTGCTGGATCACCTTTTAAGCGAAGGTACGCATGAATTTTATGCCAAGTGTTTGGTTGTATTTGTGGCGTTTATACCTTTCTTCGCCTTCAAGGAATTAGGACGGGTACTCGGCAAAGGCAAAATATGGGAACTGTTTTTCCGGAAAGGTCCAGTGTCGGAGGGAATCTTGGTGGATCAAGGTAAGAGCACTGCCAAGAGCGACAACACCTTTTGACAATGCAGCTACATGCTGACGACTGCGATGCGAAAAGTGTAACTTTTGTTTAAAGGCTGTGAAGGTTCGGGTCGGGCCGGGACTTACTGTCCAACCACGAACCTTCACGCAAACAGCTTCTCCGATCTGCTGGCTAATCCTTCTTCGGTCCTGCGCTGGGCGGCATGTACGGTGCGGCCGGCCTCACTTTTGAAATCCAGTTCGTCCCATCGACTATTGCGCCCTCACCACTGATCTTATCGCCAGGTTTCAGGTCGGCTACGCCCTTGTACTCGCCTTCATACTTGGCGTAACCCATCCTTGCGACGGTCATCTTACCGGTGTTAGGATTCTTAACGGAAATAGTCTGGGCCTTCGGGTCGACGCTCAGAATCTCAAGCCCTGCAAACTTGAAGTGTTTAGCTTTTGCAATCGCCTTGGCCTCGTCCGCGCTGTCCCATTTCTGCGCATAACCCGAGGTAAAAACCAAAGCCAGACTGATCACCACTGCCAAAACTGCTAACGCCTTTTTCATTACGCCTACCTCCTCTGTGCGTTGGGGGACAGCTTGCACTGTCCCCTTTATCCACGCCCCTTATCGGCAGCAGGAGAGTTTATTTCCTAATGCCGACGGTTTTCGCGTCTTTCAACGCCTGGTCGCAGCGTTTAGTGAGTTTGGCTTGCTGCCTGTCAAGACAGGTGAGCAATCTGCCTTGTCCCGCCGGGACGGCCGAACAGTATGCTTTCAAATCGTCCCTGCATTCGTTCGCTACATAGGTCAGGACGGTAAGTGCGTGTTCGAGCTGCGCGGCTGCGTCATACAGTGAATACTCGCACCCTGGTGACAGTTTGTCCTGATAGGCGTACAGACAGGCAAGAAGACGCGATTCGCCGGGTGTTACATCCTTGCAGTAGGTATCAAATTCCTTCGCGCAGCCCTCCAGAACCGTTTCTACAGGTCCTTTGTCTGCCGCAAATGTATCACCGACAAAGAGTACCGCAAGAAAAAAGCTCAAGCCCAGAACCAGTACACGACCCATGTTTCCCTCCTTTTCGTTTTGTTTTCGTGACATCTTCCCACGATGCTGCGCTTGCTTTGTGCTCTATTCACGCCGTTTCATGTTTCATGGTACGCCTCCGTTCCTAGCCTCACTGGGAGTTCTCCCAAAGAACCAGTCACTGTTGCTAACCTGTATCCTCACAGTACAGTTGTCAAGGGGAAGAGCATAATTGCCCATGAAACAGGGTGACAGACTAATCTCACGGGGTACTGAGAGAGCCTATTGAAGGTTAAGAGTCTTGGGGTACGAGTTGTCGGTTCCCGCATGTACCATGGCATGGCAGTAAGAGTTCTTCCGTTTATAATTTTGGGATACCGACCCAATGCCCGAAATAGGGTTTTCTGTCAGTTCTGCCCTTCGCCGATCCAGTGCACCATCAGATTGTAACCTACTGAAAGAACGATAGCCCCGGTGAACAGCCCGATCAAGCCGGAGAAGATAAATCCGCCGATGGCGCCGAGGAAGATGACGAGCATTGGCACGGTGGATCCTTTTCCCATCAGCAGCGGTTTCAACACATTGTCGGAGAGGCCGATGAGCAGCAGCGGGATCGTCCACAGGATAGCCATCAGCAGTGCTTTCACCGAGAAAAGGTAAATGATGACGGGTATGATGACAATGGCCGAAGGCAATTGGAGAATGGCAATAACCATGACCGCAAAGGCACAAAGTCCTGGAAGAGGTACGCCAGCCAACATGAACACCGCACCGGCTGTAACAAACTGAAAGAATGCAACTCCGAGGATGCCTTTGGCGACATTCTTGATAGTTACCCCTGTGATAGACATCATCTCATCGCTGCCTTCACCGACCAGGCGACGGATTAGTTTCCGGACAAAACCGGCCGAAGCATCGGCTTTGACAAGGAATACGCCGGCGATGATCACCGAGATGAAAAACATGATGAGGCTCTTCCCGAAACCGCCCAGCGGCCCGATAATTGATATGCCCAATCTCGACAGGGGTCCCCTGTATGTCGTGATAGCCGATTCCAGGCTCTGGGAGGCCAGCAACCATATTTCCGAAATAGGTTTCCCGATCAGGGGCCATCCTGCAACAGACGGGTCGGGGGGAGGGATCACAAGGGTTTGGTCCCTGAGCTGGCTGGTCAGGCTTTGTATCCCTCCAATCAGCAATTTGAGAAGCCAAGCGGTTGGCAGCAGGAAAATGACAAGGATTAGTAGGGTCAATAGGACCCCTGCCAGTATATTCCTGTTCCCCACCCAGCGTTTTACCATCAAAAAGAAGGGGTGAAGGGCGACGGCAATGATGGCGCCCCAGATCACGGGTTCGATGAAGGGGAGGATGATCCCGATGCACCAGGCGATGAGCAGGAAAAGGAGGACGATCCTGAGGATGGTGTCGGTTAAAGGAGATTTAACGGTTTGGTTCATACGCTTACCTCTCTCACTCCGCTTAAGGTTTCCGTCGTGGCTTGCTCCGTCTCTCGCCGAAGCACCGCGATCACATGACGGCTGGTCGGGTACAGCCGTTCTTCCCCGATCAATTCAAGCAAATGACGACGCGCAACCAAAACAGAGGGCCGTCTGATAGGCATTGCGTCGCCTTCTCGAGGGGTTGTACCAACGATAGTCGCCAACGCGCATGGTGTCTATAAGACTTTGGTCCCATACGGCAGGGTCGGCACCCTAACCCTTCATTTCTGGGGCCGGGTCATGACGTTTGAAAGGTGCAATCACAATTAGAATCTAAACTCACGCTTCCGGGAAGAACGAAAGCGGGCAAGGGTTGTCGAGAGTGATCACTGTTTTTCATCTCTCCACAGTCTTCCCTCGAAACTCGTATGGGACCTAAGTCCTATTGCTCTCCTATAACCTGGGCCGTAACATCTGTATATGGACCGGTTCGCGTTGCGGTTTTTAAAAACGTGGTTGGGTACTAACAATACTAAATTTTAGGGGAGGAACTGAAAATGAAACTGAAGTTAGTAGCTCTTTTGTTTGTCATGACATTCCTTGGATTTTACTTGTCAGGCTGCGGCTCTCCGCCCCCTCCGCCCCCTCCGCAAGCTAAACTCATGGTGTTTGAGGAAGGAGCCCTGTTTGATTTCGACAAGGCAGACCTGAAGCCTGAAGGAAAGGAGCAGATTAAAAAATATCGCGAAGAGGCGCAGGCCGATATGAGCCATGCCATTAAGGTGAAAATTACCGGCTATACCGACAACACCGGTGATGCAGATCACAACAAGAAGCTGTCGCTGCAGCGCGCAGAAGCGGTGCGCGACTACCTGGTCAGCCTTGGAGGCGACGCCAGCAAAATGGAGGTCAGCGGAGCGGGCGACGCTAACCCGGTCGCCGATAACAGTACGAAGGAGGGTCAGGCGAAGAACCGCCGCGTCGAGGTTGCAGTGCTTGGTATGGCAAAATAAGGCGGTTGCTCTATGGTACGGGCCGCGAACCGGCTGGCAATAGAGCGGCGGTTATGCAGTAAATGCTGCTTAGTTTCACGAGGCAAAAAAGGGGTCTAGCACAGTTAGCTATACCCCTTTTGTTTCAGTCAGCGTTTGATAGGCCTGGGCTTTCCAGTCTGGCAACAGATTATGTCCGCGTTGACTGACCCCACACAGTATCGGTATCACCTCAAAGAGCGTTGTAAGAGGATCGGGAAGTGGAGAAGAGAGAGTTGACCACGCAGGAAGCCCTATAAGTTAAGGTAGCCGGTGTCGCAACCGATGTGGCAAGGCGACTGCAATTTTATGATAACAGTTCGAAGGTGCTGTGGAAAGAATATTTCTGAAAGTGAGGACTTCAGCTTAGTATGAAGGAATTTAGAGATGGCCCTAACTCTACTCTTTTGTCGGCGCCTCAGTTATTTTCGAATGGGCGAGAAGTGGCCCCTTCCATTCTCTGCCCACGCAGCGTGAACACCTTTCGGCGTGCCTTTCGAGGAAACCGTTTCAATATCAGCGGGTCCCGTCTTTCTCGCAACCATAGTGCCGGTGGGCGAGCCTAATGGCAGGACAATCTGTGCAAATAAGACAATCAAAGCCAGAACTATCAGTGCGGATATTGCTGTTTTCATGCGGCACGTCCTATTTTGTAGGTATCGGCTAACCGGGACTGTCTGCCGGTAGTCGTCAACTGATGACGGATGATGCGCGGTCGGGGCCTACTACGCTGCCTCCACAGCCTCTCAATTCCGTAGAGCATCAGGACACTCAAACCACTGACCATCAGCACACTCACAACCATCGCTATCTCCATCATCGCCTCCCTTTTATCCACCATGAACAAGCACGCTACAAGCGAACCCGTTGGGAAATATTCAGATCCCTTTGTCTCTATTTGCAAAGCTTCGCAGCCGCTCCAGCACAAGACTGCATGTGCCGCTATCCACGTATAAGCTGTCACCGTCCATGAGGAACGTTGCATTGATTGCCCAGCCATCCTGCTTGATAATAAGTGTCTGACCCACAACACGGTAACGCTCGCTGTTCGTGTCTGTTACCGTTCTTCCGTCCCAGTAGGTTGTGGTCGTTGTCAACGTGCCATCTGAATTAAATCTCTCCACCTTGGATTTCATGGGCTCCGCAGGCTTCGGGATAACGCTCACTATCTGCCATACTGTGTTGGCGAGGGGCCCGGTATCTTGCTCTGATGGGATACCAACGTCTCTCCTTGTGGGAATGCCCGTTGTACTTCCTCCGTCTGTCTGACCGAGAAGGGCACCCATGCCCGCTCCGGTGAGATATGGAGTTTCAGACGTATTCATGCCCGTAGCGGGGTTGATGCTCCCGCAGCCACTACTCAAGGCGAGTGTCAAACAGATTGCCGTGGCCACAAAAACTTTCTTGATCCGCTCTTCCATGATCGCTCCTTTCTGGTTTAAGTACATTCGGTCTCGTTTGCGCTGAGGGCGTTCTGTTCTCATTCCGCTATCCCTTCACTGCACTGTTCGCACGGCCCTGTTAGCGACATATCCCGGCCAGGCATGCGAGCTTCCGGCACCGCACAATACATCCCTGGAACGCGCTGCCATTGCCCTCTCCAAGCCGGTCACACCGGTGACCGTGCTGAATTGAATCTCGGGCGGCTCAACAGCCATCTCCATAACCATCAGTACTTCGCGGAAGTCATCCGAGCGAAGGTAACAGTCCAGCTCTTCTTCGCTGTTCCATACTTCCTCTATAAGGATCGCGTGCGTCTCCTGTGCGTCCTGATAAACACGATACCGGTCACAGCCTATCTCCACCCTGGTTCGTTCAGCTGTTCTGAGAAGGATTCTCAGGACCTCCACAAAGTTCTCGGGAGACATCACCATCCTTAACGTTGCCAGAATCATTTACACCGCCTTTTTCTTTGTGCGATTTTCATAGTGTCTGAATGTGTATTAAGCGAATTGCGTGCCACCGGCGCCTGTCCACCTTTAGGCTCTTAAGCTGTTGTGATTAAAGGGTTTTTGTGCGGGATGGTTCATTCCGACTGGCCGGATGAAGCCTCGGTAGTGCCGATATATCGGTTTGAAGCCGGAATTTCGGTTAACGGGTTGGACGCTCTATGCCCAGTTTTTTCATCATCGACTGCAGGGTGCTTCTCTTGAGTCCAAGAATCTCGGCAGCGCTGTCCTTACCGGTAACGCGCCAGTTGGTCTTTTCAAGTACGCTGATGATATGCCTGCGCTCGACATCCTCGAGATTCTGATCCAGAGAACTGTCAGCGCCGGTAATCCGGGGCAGGGTAATTTCAAGGGTCTCGGCATGGCTTAATATCATGGCCCGTTCGATCACGTTTCTGAGTTCCCTGACATTGCCGGGCCAGGGGTATGATTGCAGGGCGTCCATACTTTTCTTCGCGATGCTGTCGATCCGTTTTCCCATTTTTTCCTGGAATTGACTGACGAACGCCCATACCAGTAGCGGGATGTCCTCGTGCCGCTCGCGGAGAGGAGGGATCCGGATCGGGAATACGTTGAGGCGATAGTACAGGTCTTTTCGCAACCTGCCTTCTTTCACTTCCTGGGCAAAGTCCCTGTTAGTGGCTGCAATGAGTCGGACGTCCACGTGAATCGGCCTGGTCGAACCCAGCCTTTCAAAGATTCCTTCCTCGAGAACACGGAGCAATTTAACCTGCAACTCCAGGGGCAGTTCACCGATCTCGTCGAGAAAAAGAGTAGAGCCGTTCGCGACCTCGAAACGGCCTGCCATGCTGGTCATGGCGCCCGTGTAAGCGCCTTTCTCCCTGCCGAAGAGTTCGCTCTCCATCAGCGTGGGCGCGAGCGATGCGCAGTTGACCGTCACCAAAGGCCTGTTTTTTCGGGCGCTCATTTTGTGTATTGCGCGCGCCAGAAGCTCCTTGCCGGTCCCCGTTTCACCGAGAATGAGGACGGTTGAGTCTGTTCTGGCAACCTGCCCGGCCTGAGTCAGAACTGTTTTCATTGGTGCGCTCTGACCCACGATATTATGCTCCCCGAGGAGGCTCACTTCTTTTTGCAAATAGATGTTTTCCCTCTCCAGTTGCTGCTTGAGTTCCTCAATCTCCTCCAGCCGCCGCCGAAGTTCGTCGTCAGCGCGTCTACGGGCGAGCGCATTGGCGAACAATTCTGCGATAACGTGAAGCTGTTTTACAACGGTTGCGGGCCAGTCCCGTTCCTCCCGCATCGTGGCAAAAGTCAAGGCACCGAATACGCGCCCGCCTGTCGATAAGGGAATGATCAGCGCGGACTTCGTATTAAACGCGGTATAACTTTCCCGGTCGTGCGCAGCCTCCGGCGGCAGGTCGGCCGACTTTGCGATAACGAGAATCTGCCCGGTCAAGACTTTCTGCACCGTCCATGGAAAAAGGTCGTCTGCTACCAGCCCCTTTTGAGCGTCCACTTCAGACAACTGATACACATGTGTCAATAAAAACGGCGCCCTTGACTCGACCCGAGAGGATTGCCACAGCGTGGAACGGTCAAGGTTGAAGAATTCGCCGATGCGGCGCTGCGCGGATTCAATTTCGCTGTCAATGCGGTCGGCAGGCAGATTGACAAAATTCCCCGAGACGTCGGCGAGTATGGTCTCGAACCCCAGCCGCTCGGCAAGAGCATCGTTGGCAACAGCGAGTTCCGCGGTTCGCTCTCTTACGCGCTGGTCTAATTCATCATTGGCCTGCTGAAGCGCATCTTCCGCCTTTTTGATGCGTAGAAGGGAGTTGACCCGCGCGAGAAGCTCGCTGTTGGGAATCCCCTTGACGATGTAACCGTCCGCGCCAATATCAAGGCCGGTTGTCTGCGCTTCGCTGGAGGTGCTAAGCCCTGAAAGAAGAGCCACAAAGGTACTACGCAGCCCCGGATCGGACTTGATCTGCTTGCAGACATCGAAGCCGCTCATATCGGGAAGCACCACGTCGAGCACAACCAGGTCGGGACGAGCCGCAGCGACCGCCTCCAGCGCATCCTTTCCTGTGGATGCTTCTATAACATCGTAGCCGCCCAAAGACAGCACCGCCGACGTGAGCGCAAGCATATCCGGATCGTCGTCAACAACCAGAATTTTCATGTGATCGCTCATAAGCAATAGCAATAAAGTGTCGAGTGTCGAGTGTCGAGTGAGAGACACTGAATGAGTGTCGAGTGTCGCGTGTCGAGTGAGAGACACTGAATGAGTGTCGAGGACGGTCTAATGGACCCAAACTGTTCAAGGGCACTCTGGCTCATCTAAGCTCTGTCCTCACTCGACACTCGACCCTTTATACTTTATACTTTTTCCCCTCGACACGCGACACTCGACACTTTTTCTATCCGTCCAGCGCCTTTCGTAACAGTGCGTCCCAACTCCGCTTGCGTCAAGGGCTTCATGACAAAAGCCCGGATGCCGGCTTCCTTTACTGCTGCCCCATTAGTCATATGACTGAATCCGGTGGCAAGGACGATAGGGATATCAGGGCGAAGAGCCACACACGCTCTTGCCAGTTCCAGACCGGTCAACTCGGGCATGGTCTGATCAGTCACGATGAGGTCGAACCGGTTCGGATCATCGGTGAAAAGTTTCAGCGCTTCAACGCTGCTGTTTCTGGCAGTCACGGTATAGCCAAGCTCTTCGAGAAACTTCTGGCCGACCTCGGTCAGGGCTCTCTCATCGTCAACGAAGAGCACCCGCTCGTGCCCGGTAGGGACTGGTTCTTCAGCTTGGGCTTCTGTTCGGGGTTGTTCTGCAACTTTAGGCAGATAGATGGTGAAGGCAGAGCCTATCCCCGGTTGGCTCTCCACGGTGATGTACCCGTCGTGTTGCCGTATGATGCCTTGCGCCACGGAGAGGCCGAGTCCCGTTCCCTCGTCGGGCTTCTTGGTCGTAAAGAAAGGATCGAAAATTCTATTGAGCAGTTCAGGCGGTATACCAATGCCCGTGTCACGCACGACGAGCTTGATGTAGAACCCGGGCTTCATGCCGCCAGGTGTGCCTTCAGATGGCGCCATACTGAAATCACTCAGAGTAAGGTCGAGTGCGCCGCCCTTCTCTTTCATGGCGTGGGCAGCATTCGTGCAGAGGTTCATGAGGACCTGCTGCAATTGGACCGGATCGGCAAGTACGGGACCTGACTCGCTCTCGACATCGACCCCGATACTGATCGTCGTGGGAATCGAGGCTCTCAGGAACCGGGCGGTCTCCTTTGCGAGGGTGCTCAACTGGAGCGGTTTCTTTTCCTGTTCCGTCTGACGGGAGAACGTGAGCATCTGCTTGATGAGTTCGCGGCCGCGGAGGCCTGCATCCATCACCATCTGGAGGTGACGCTCATCCGGGCTTCCCGCAGGGAGTTTGCTTTTTGTCAGCTCGGCAAAGCCCATCATGGCTGCAAGGATGTTGTTGAAGTCATGGGCGATGCCGCCCGTGAGCGTACCGAGGGCTTCCATCTTCTCTGCCTGGCGCATTCGAGCTTCGATCTGCTGCCGCTGGGTGATGTCTGTGTCGACGCCGCGATAGCCGATGAGGTCGCCGGCTTCATCCAGCATCGGAGAGCCGCTCGTTTCCAGGTGCACCACGCGGCCGTCTTTGCGAAGGTTGGGATTGGGGAATGCCCGGAAGGGTTGCTTCGTGGCGAATACCTCGAACGCGCTTCTCTTCAGCTCTTCACGAACCTCCGGCGCGAACAGGTCGTAGAAGTGCATTTTACCGACCAGTTCGTCAGGCGCGTAGCCCAGAATCTTTTTAACGGACGGGCTCGTGTATGTGTAGAGGCCGTCCGCATCAATCTCCCAGATGAAGTCGCCGATGTTCTCGGCCACCTGCCGGAATCGCTCCTCACTCTCGCGCAGCGCCGCCTCAGCACGCTTGCGCTCGGTGATGTTATCTATGAAGCCACTATAGAAGAGTGTCCGTCCATCCGGCCCGGGAGTGCGCCGGGCGCTGAGTAACGCCCAGAATTTTGTCCCGTCCTTGCGCTTGAGCTGGCACTCGAATCCAAGGACAATATCCTGTGTCTCGAGCAGCTGGATATACCTCAGACGCTCGCTGGGGTCCACCCACACCTGATGTTCCAAGTCTGTGATTGATGATATGAACTCTCCCGGCGAATCATAACCCAACATCCTCACCAATGCCGGGTTTGCTGTCAAAGACTCCCCCTGGGGTGATGTTTCAAAAATACCTTCCAGCGCATTATCGAAAATGTCGCGATACTTTGCTTCGGCTTTGCGCATGGCCTCTTCCGCCTTCATCTTCCGGCGTCTTTCGACGATAAGGATGACGATAAGAGCAGCCTCGGCGAGGCAAAGAAGGAGGACGCCGATGAGATAGTATCTATAGTCCCAGAGGGTGAATTCCCTGTTTATGATGATGCTGCCTTGGGGCAGTACGGCCTCGTTCACATTCCAGCGCCTGAGTTGTCGCCAGTCAAACATTAATGTCTTGCCGCTTCCAAGGGTAGTTACCGGTTTCGTCAGAACTATTTTCTTGTCCAGTATGTCGAGGGCCACATTTGCAGCGTATGCGCCTTCGGCCTCGAAGCTCAGCAGAGAGCCGCCAATGGAACCGTTCCCCATGACGGTATCGTAGAGGCAAAAAACAGGCGCGTTGGCAACCCTGGAGATGTCTTTCGCGACCTCCAGTGGGGTGAAGGTCCGGCCGGTTTTGTCTGAGAAGACATTAACGTAAATAACGATTGAATAAGGCGGGAGGCTTGCAACCAATTGCAGGATTTCCTCAACAGTTCGATCCTTCGTGTACTGGAATTCCAGTTTGTCCTTCCAGGGCGAAAAAAGACGCTTGGCATCCTCTACATGCCTTTCATCAGCCGCTCCGCGTCCGCTGACAAAGACAACGTTCCGAGTTCGGGGAAACATCTTCAACGCTATTTCCAGGGTTCCTACGATGTCCTGGTTTTGTGGCCGTTGTAGGATCCGGCGCCCCAGTGTGTTCTTGGCTTCGATCAGTTCCGGCTCGATAACGGTCAAATAGGACAGGACCGGCACATCGGGGAAGAGTCCCTTGCATTCTTCCAGGAGAAATTCAAGCGCCCACGTGTGTACGGTGACTATCAACCCGATCTGGTGCATCCCATATTTGTAGCGGAGCAGCTCGGCCAGTCTTTTACGATATTCGCCACTATTGTTGCGCTGCAGGTCCAGGTATTCAAGAAAAATGTCGTTGGTACTTATACCGCGCTCTCTCATAACGGACAAGAAGGCAGGTGTGGCTTTCTGATACGCTGGGAGTCCGTCTCCATACCCGTAAAGCACAAGAATCTGTTTTGCGAAATGCGGAGCAGTCTCTTGCTGCGAAAAGGCGGGCAGCGGAATGCTCAGTTGCAAAACAAGCAACGCCAGGAAAGCAAGCGGCAGCAAGCCGTGGTCCTGCCGAATGGCGTTCAGTAGCCTACTTGAGTGCAGAGAGGTTTTGTCTTGCATCTGATTTCCCGATAAGGCTTCGCAGTCTCAGATGACAATCGCGTCGATTATTACCCCGGCAATTAAATAGTTTGTCATGCCGGACTTGATCCGCCATCCAGACAGGGACTGGATTCCGGCTTTCGCCGGAATGACGGCCGAAAAAGTGTAGGTATTATTTAGTTGCCGTATTAATAATTACTTTAGCTCCAGTTTACATGATCGAGAGCTGCAGGTCCAGATTTCCCAATAGTGTTCGACGAGCTTGCGCGGCCTTCAGCCGTCATATAGTGGCCTTCGACCCTGCCCTCAATCCGACGCCCCATGCTGTGGCGGTTGTTCAAAGTTCATAACCACAATAACAAACATTGAGCGGCGTTGTCTGTAGGACCAAAGTCCGATGGGTCGCTTCAGTCCTCGTGTCATCAGCCAATAGATGTCACACGTCGCGATAGATTGACATGTCACTCACTCTTTCCGATCCGGAGCGACACCAGGCGCGCCACGAGAATCGCCAGGTAAAGCGGACCGATTACTGCTTCCAGCATCACGGCGGACCGCGCCCACGGATGGATTGGCGTGATGTCTCCGTACCCGAGAGTGGTGATAGTAACTACGCTGAAATAGAGAAACCCCTGATGGAGCTCGCCCTTTGCCGCATGCATGCCCTCCGGAAAACGTAAGGAACCCGGGTTCACATATTCGATGAGGCCGTACAAATACGCGAAGAAAACCGCAAGGAGCAGGTAGGCTGCGATTGCGCCACGTATCCGGTGTGCTGTTACAGGACCTTCCCTGAGGACCGCCCACAACGACACAACTGTCAGCGCGCCAAGGCCCACGGCAGAAAGCAGGGCATCCCAGAACAACAAGCCCGGTATACCGGCAAGGCGCAGCCAGTCGACAGTTATGATTGCGACGACAAGAAGGGCGGATGCGCTCCGAAAAACCGGGTGGCGCGTTATGGAGAGAAGGCCCGCAAGCAGGAGAAAGGAGTAAAGGGTGGCGTTTACGAGGCCAAGTAATACGCCCCTATGCAGCAGCGGGAAAATGAGAAACATTTCGAAGCTAAGAAAAATGAGGAGGGCCGTCAGACCGTTCTCTTCGGACCAGAAGCGCATTGCTTTACGGATCATGGAACCCCTGGACGCGGTGACTGGGAGAGAGGAAGACACGGAGACACGGAGACCAAGCCGTGCAAACCGATAGGGAGACGCGGAGAAACGGGGAGAGGGAGAAAAGTACGGATAGCATGCACTCCCAGTTGACGGAAATAGCGGATGTTACTCATCCTTCAGTTCTCTCCCTATCTCTCCGCGTCACCGTGTCTCCGCATCTTCCTCTCTCCGTGTCTTATTTGTTACTCGCCGTGTCTCCCCGTCTCCCTGTCTCCTTGTCTCCGCGTCACCGTGTCTCCGCGTCACCGTGTCTCCGCGTCTTATTTGTTACTCGCCGTGTCTTATTTGTTACTCGCCACCGGCGGTCCCGTCATCTTATCCGCTTCGATTACCCAGCCGCCCCCGATTGCCTTGTAAAGATTTACATAACTGACCAGCGCCGCCGCCTGCGTCTGTGCAGCGCTCAGCTCTGCAGGGAAGAGTTGCGTCTCTGCGTAAAGAACTTCGAGGTAGCTCGTATAGCCACCGTTGTATTTGAGCCACGAGAGGCGTGAGTAATCCTTGTAAGCGACGACGCGCTTCTGCTCGGCTGCGAGTTGCTCTCCCAGTTTGTCCCGTGACACGAGCGAGTTCTCAACGTCGGCGAACGCATTCTGGATCGCCAGTTCGTAAGCCGAGAGCGCGGCCCTCTGCGCTGCCTCAGCCTGATTTACCTGGCCTTTGATGGCGCCAAAGGTAAAGATCGGTCCGGTGATGGAACCGCCGTAGTTCCAGGTGTTGCTCGGCCCCTTGAAGAGGTTTTCCAGCTCGGTGCTCGACTTGCCGTAACTACCGGTAAGCGATATGCTCGGATAGTAAAGCGCTTTAGCGGCGCCGATCTGGGCATTTGCCGCGATCAGGTTCTGCTCGGCCTGCCGGAGGTCGGGGCGTTGTTCGAGCAGCTGTGACGGCAAGCCCGCAGGGACCGCGGGCATCGCGAGATCAGCGAGCGTGCACCCCCGGGCAATGGGTCCGGGGTTACGGCCGAGCAGAATCGAGATGGCATTTTCCGTCGCCACGATCTGGATCTCGATCGCCGGGATGGCCGCTGCCGCGGTTTCGTACTGAGACTGCGCCTGCGCTACAGTCATCTGGGAAACCTGACCGTACTTATGCTGCTTCTCGAAGAGCGTTACAGAATCTGCGTACGTCTTGAGCGTACGTTTTGAAATTGCCAACTGTTCGTCGAATGCGCGCAGCTGGATGTAAGAAGCTGCAACTCCGGAAACGAGGGAAAGGATGACCCCGCGCCGCGCCTCGTCGGTGGCGAGCAGGTTGGCCTGAGCTGCCTCGGATTGGCGCCTGATGCGGCCCCAGAGGTCTATCTCCCAGGTGGCACCTCCCAGGATCTGATGGATATTGAACGGGTTCTCGTTCGGTGCTTGGAGCGCGTTGTTCCGTGAAACGCGTTGGCGGATAGCATTCGCCTCGTAACCCACCTGCGGAAAAAGAGCCGAGCGCGTTGTCATGAGGATGCCTGCAGCCTGCTCCACGTTCGCAGCGGCTATTTTTACATTCTTGTTGTTTGCGAGCGACTCGGCAATGAGAGAATCGAGCACCGGGTCGTTGAACTGTTTCCACCATTCGGTGTTGGCCGTCTCTGCCACGTCTTTCGGCTCGTACCGGAAAGACTGCGGCGTGTCGATCAAGGGACGCTTGTAGTCTGGGCCGACCATGCAGCCGGCAACACAGATAAGCATTATTGAGGCGATCAGTGTTCGGCGCATGTTAGTGACCTCCCTCTATGACAGGTGCCGGTCCCTCCGCGGCGCCACCGCCGTGAGGTCCTGCTGGTGACGGTGTGACAGGAGACTTCGCTTTCTTCTTCTTGGCGGATCGTTCTGCAAGGGTGTCGAAGTAGTAGAAGAAGAGAGGTACGTAGAGCATGGCAAGAGTAGTCTCGCCCAACATGCCGCCCATGATTCCGGTTCCTATTGAATGGCGGGCGTTGGCACCCGCGCCCGTCGCAATCGCCAGCGGGAGTACGCCGAATATGAAGGCCAGCGACGTCATAACGATCGGCCGCAGCCGCTCTTCGCCTGCCTGTATCGTCGCGTCCATGACCGACAGCCCCTGGTGGCGCAGGTCCACGGCAAAAGCGACCCTGAGCACAGCATTCTTCGCCCCGAGGCCGATCAGCACCAGAAGGCCTATCTGGAAGTAGACATCGTTGTTAAGACCGCGCAGCCAGTTAAAGATAAGTGCGCCGAGGATGCCGAATGGCACCGCTGTCAGCACGGCGCCCGGCAGGATCCACGATTCGAACTGGGCAGCGAGCACGAGGAACACGATGATGATGCCGAATATAAAGGCGTTTGCCGAGGTTCCCCCGGATTTCTTTTCCTCGTAAGCCATGCCTGACCAGGCGACATCATACCCGGAGGGGAGCACCTCTTTTGCGACCTCTTCCATTACCTTGATTGCAGTACCCGAGCTGAAGCCGGCCGCGGCGTTACCGGTGATCTGTGCTGCCGGGAACCCGTTGAAATGCGGCACCAGGTCAGGCCCGGTCACGTACTTGGTGGTCACCAGGGCGGAGAGAGGAACCATTTTGCCGTCTTGAGACCTCGTGTAGAGCTTGGTAATGTCCGAAGGGGTCCGGCGGTATGGAGCATCCGATTGGAGGATGACATTCCAGACACGGCTGTATTCGTTGTACTGGCTCACCTGGATGGAGCCGAACTGAGCTTGCAGGGCATTGTACACATCGGATACCGGCACTCCGAGAAGCACCGTTTTTGAGCGGTCGACTTCCGCCCGCAGCTGTTGCGATGCTGCCCGGAACGTGGTGTTCAGGCCGGTTAACTCCGGCCGTGTGCGGGCCTTGGCCAGGAACTGCTGTGTAATCTCATTCAGGCGCGCAGGGTCCCCGGCTGCTTTATCCTGAATCCAGAACTCAAAGCCGCCCGTAGTGCCTATACCCATGATAGCCGGTGGCAATATCGGGATGAAGCGACCCGTGTCTATCGTGCGCGCTCCGGCAGCGATCTCTTTCATTACGGCCTCGGCGTTTTCCTTCTCGGCGCGCTTCTTGGAAGAATAGCGCTCCTCGAAGTCTTTGAACGTTACAAAAAAGGTCGCGACGTTTGGTTTGTACTGGGCGTCAATTATGCTGTAGCCGTTGATGATCGTCCGGTTTGCCACCGCCTCATTTTTGGCGTACAGCTCGTCTATGCGGCTTGAGGTCTGAACCGTGCGGTTCAGACTGGCAGAGTCGGGCATGATGAGCTGCCCCATCATGTAACCCTGGTCCTCATTGGGCACAAAGGCTGTCGGGATTATCTTGAAGAGGTGCACGAGCGCATAGATGAGAAAGGCAAGGATGATAAGGGCGATGGTCACCCGCTTGATCATGAGCACGACCAGGTCCCCGAAGCCCGTGGTGAATCGCGCGAAACCCCGGTTGAACCAGGCGAAGAACCGGTTAACATACCCCATGATACCCGTCTGTTTGGGCGTGCTGTGTTTCAGCAGGAGACCGCACATCGCGGGGCTCAAGGTGAGCGCCACGAATCCGGAGATGGCGACCGAGATGACGATGGTGATGGCGAACTGCTTATAAAGCTGCCCGGTGGTGCCGGGAAGGAAAGCCGCGGGAATAAAGACCGAAGCCATGACGAGCACGACGGAAATGAGCGCGCCGCTGATCTGCTCCATGGCCATGGTCGTGGCCTCTTTGACAGATTTGTGCTCCTTGGACATTATTCGCTCAACGTTCTCCACCACGACAATGGCATCGTCGACCACCATTCCTATGGCAAGCACCAGACCGAAGAGTGTGAGCAGGTTGATGGAAAAGCCGAGCGCGAGCATGCCGGCGAACGTGCCTATCAACGAAACGAAGACAGCAACAATACAGATGATCGTGGAACGGAAACTCTGCAGGAAAAAGTAGACGACCAGTACGACGAGAATGATAGCTTCAAAGAGAGTGTGGATCACCTCGTCGATAGAGAGGCGCACAAAATCGGTGGTGTCAAGCGCTACGATGTACTCGATGCCCGCGGGCATTGTTGACTTCAGGTCCTCCATCACCTTGCGGACCTGTTTGGAGACGTCGAGACCGTTCGCGCCCGGCTGCTGGTAGACGATGATAGGGGTTGCGGGCGCCCCGTTCAGGATGTTTTGGTCGATGTACTGCCTGCGGCCGGTCTCTGCACGGGCAACATCCTTCACGCGGACGATGGCGCTGCCGTCAGGGTTGGCGCGCAGTATGATGTCTTCGTACTCTGAAGGCTGCACGAACGGCTGTTGCGTTATAACCGGGAAAGGTCAACTGCACGTCCTTGGCACCCGGTTGCTGACCTACCTGGCCCGCACCGTAAAGGGCATTCTGTTTCGCAATCGCATTCTGGATATCGGTCGTAGTGATCGACATGGCGGCCATCTTGTCCGGATTCATCCAGACGCGCATCGCCTGGTCAGGAACGCCGAAGATCTGTGCCTGGCCCGCGCCGTTCACCCGCTTGATCGCATCGAGTATATAAATGTTGGTATAGTTGGTGACGTACTCGGCGCTGTACCGGCCGTCCTTGTTGAAGACCGAAATGATCATCAGAGGAGTAGCCGACTTTTTCTGCACCGATACGCCATACTGTATGACCGCTTCCGGAAGCTGCGGCATGGCAAGGTTGACGCGGTTCTGCACCCACACCTGGGCCATGTCGGGATCCGTGTTCAGCGTGAAATAGACGGTTATCGTCATCTGCCCCGTGTTGGAACTGGTCGATGTCATGTAGAGCATGTTGTCGACGCCGTTGATCTGCGCCTCGATGGGTGCTGCTACCGAGTCGCCGACTGTCTTGGAGTCAGCCCCGGGATAGGTGGTCGTCACCTGCACCGTGACCGGCGTGATCGTCGGGTACTGCTCTATCGGCAGGGCTTTCATCGCGACCAGTCCGCCGATGACAATGATTAACGAGACGACCGTAGCGAAAATGGGCCGGTCTATGAAGAACTTGGAGAACGTCATAGTTCGGTCCCTCCCTTATCTATCGCCCAAGGCGGGTTCTTTTTTTTCAGCAGCAGCTTTCGATGGGGCAGCGGCCGCAGCGGCTTGTGCAGCGGAGGCTTGTTCTTTGATCTTGACAGGCTCCCCGGGCCGCAACGCGAGGCCACCGTCAATGACCACCACGTCCCCTGCGTTTAGTCCCTCGGTGATGAACCAGTTGTTTCCCATCCAGTCGCCGACCACCACCGGCCTCTGCTCTGCCTTGGCCTCTTTGCTCACCACCCAGACGAAGTGGCCCTTGCTCCCTTGCTGTACCGCCCGTTGCGGCACGAGAATCCCGTTCGGGCGCCTGGCGCCCAGGAGTTGTGCGCGCACGAACTGGCCGGGCCGCAGCGTCCCGTTCGGGTTTGCAAAGGTTGCACGCACCAGGAACGTGCCTGTTTGCGGATTATATTCCGCGTCGGCAAACGTAATCTTTCCTCTTTGTGGGTATTTCGAACCGTCAGCAAGCGTGATGTCAACTTCGTAGGTGCCTTCTTTAGGCAAGATAATCTGACCCAGGGCTGCCTGACCACGGTACTTCAGTACGTCGTTCTCGGATACGCTGAAGTTGACCCAGATCGGATCGACCTGTGCTACGTAGGTAAGAAGGCTATTGGCCTGACTGATGTAAGCCCCCTCCTGCACGCGCGCGTAACTCGAAAGCCCGGTCACGGGAGAACTTATCGTGGTATAACCAAGGTTGAGCTTCGCCTGATCAACGTTAGCCTTTGCCGTTTCTACGGCTGCTGCTGCAGCCTGTTCCTGTCCGGTGGCATCGTCAAGGTCCTTCTGCGACAACGCGTCCTGTTCGACCAGAGGCTTTACCCTGGCAAGGTTCGCACGTGCGGTAGTGAGGCGGGCCTGCTGTTGAGCCAGCGCGCCCTGTTCCGCTTCAAGTTGCGCCTGGAAGGGCTTGGGGTCCATCTTGAACATGACATCGCCGGCATGGACAAGGCTTCCCTCGTTGTACGTCCGCTTGTCAAGGAAGGCATTGACGCGCGCGCGGATCTCCACCTGGTGCGAGCTTTCCGTGCGACCTACAAACTCGACCGCTATGGGCGTGTCCTTAGGTTCGATCTTCATAGCGGTCACTTCCGCGGGTGGCCGTGCCTGGGGAGCTTCTTTTTTCCCGCAGCCAGGAAGCGCTACGAGCGCGAAGAAAGCGGTTAGAAGCACCACCAAGCCCCAGGATTTGATCTCTCGATTTCCGTTCAACGTCAGATATCTTTTTTCCATGCTCGCCACCTCTGGATTAGACACTATTTCGCCCGATGGGCTCTTTACGACAAAAAATGGATATCGGCATGATACCAGATTTCATTCTAATGTAGAAGAAAAGAAAGAATCGTGTCTATGGGACCTTGGTCCTATACCGGAAACCAGTTGCCAGTGGCCAGTAAGAAAATAAAACAGTGGCCAGTAAATGCAAAAAAGAGTTACCAGTGGCCAGTGAGGGCGGAAGCTACTTCTACATACTGGCTACTGGGCACTGGCAACTGGCTACTGAGTTGTCCTGGCTACTGACAACTGGCACTATACTGGCCACTTCTCTTTACTGGCTACTGGCCCAGTTCCCTGATAGCCTTTGCATACTCTTTCGTGAGAGCATTGAGGTAGTCGTGGTCCACGGTCCCCTTCGCGGTTGTTACCTCATAGAAACGTTTCGGGATCGTCACCTCTTCCGGTTTGTAACCGGTCGCAAGACGCATTTTCCACCGGAGCTGCTGAATGTTCCGACCGACAGGCCCGAGGTTATCCGCAATTGAGCCGTATCCGACGCTCTTGAGGCACGCTGTCAGCATTTCATCCGTATAGACTCCGCGCGCAAAGAGACAGGAGACCATGGAGGTGAGGAGCGCTCTTCCCTGCTCGTCCTTGACCAGAAAATCTACTGCCTTAGACACATCTTTGCCCTTCTCCTTCTGATCAAAAGAGTAGCCGCCGCTGTCCAGATGCGAGTGGCGGAAGCCCAGCGCCTGGGAAGCAAAGTAGACCTCACCTGTCGCATAACCCGCCATCTCCTGGCCGAGAACGCAGGCGTACTCCTTTCCGCCGTAATGCTCCGCCGCCTTGAGCGTGCCCTGTGCGAGGAGAGTATAGAACTCGTTCGTGGACCTGCCCAGATGCTCCATCGCCTGTTTATAGCCCTCGGTGTCGCCGAAGGAGAGGCGGACGATAGTCTCCTTTTCCGAAATGACCCCCTTCTCCGTGGCCTCAGTCGCCCAGGCCAGGGCAACGCCCGCTGACATCACGTCGAGCCCCACCTTTTCAGAGATGTCAATGATCGCGAGCACGTGAAAAGGGTCGGTAACCGAAAGCATCGCCCCCACGGCAAATATCGGCTCGTGATCATAGGAAACCTGCCGGTAGATGTAGCGGTGTTCCTTGGTGTACCGTTCACGCACGAACCCTATGTGGATGCAACCCACCGGACAGCCTGCGCAGGCCGCATTTCGAAGCAGGACATCGTCCGCGAATTTTTCACCTGAGATGCTGCTCATAGCCGGGTCGGTCGTCCGCTGGAGGTTACGGATGGGCAGCATCTTCGTTTCGTTCAGCACGGCCATGTTGATCGGCGTGCCGATGTCGTGATACTTCATCATGTCCTTACCGGTAACCTTGGTATAGGTCTCCTGAAAGACCTTCGGGTACTCTTTCGAATCCGGAAGCGAAAACGATGCGTCACCCTCGATTAAGATAGCCTTGAGATTCTTGCGTCCCATGACCGCTCCTCCGCCAAGCCTTCCGAAATGGCGGTACGTGTCGGCGTTGATGGCTGCCATGGCAGAGCCGTTCTCGCCGGCCGGCCCGATGCGCATGATGGTCCGGTGACCTGAGCCACGCTTGACGAGGCCGCGGAGCATTCTTCCCGACTCAAAAACGTCCTTTCCCCAGACAAAGGGGAGTTCCTTTATCACCAGGTTTTGTGAGGCAACGCCGATACAGGAAGGGTTTGCAGCCTTGCCGACAATAACCAGCGCATCGAGATCGGCAAATCGAAGGGCCAGGGCCGATCGGCCGCCGGCGTGACTTTCAGCGTACTGGTCGTGATAGGGCGATTTGAAAGCACAGACGGTCTTGCTCATGAGCGGGAAATAGCCGGTGAGAGGACCGATAGCGAAGATGAGCGGCTGATCGGGATCATCCCATGGTTTGTCCGGATGGCCGTATTTACTGAATAACAGGGCCGCGAGTCCGCTGCCACCGACAACCGTATCACGCCCATCGAGTGTTACCACGTTGCCTCGACCGGTAGCGAGGTTAACGAGCAAAATTCTAAAGTTGTCTCTGATCATGGATGCACCTCACTTTTCACGGATCTCCCCCTCGTGATCTCGCTCAACTCAAGGCACTCGTGAGGGCAAAAGGGGACGCACCGGCCACAGTGGATGCAGACAAACGGGTCTCCTGTTTGATCGAGGTAGATGGCGTCCACGGGGCAGGCTTTGGCGCATTTGCCGCAACGAATGCAGAGATTCTTTTTCACTATTACGCCTCCGTCCTTGCGCTGGCTGTAGGCGCCTGTGGGGCAGGCTTCAGCGCAGGGAGCAGGGTCGCAAGCCACGCACGTCCTGGCCACAAAACCGGTGGAGAGCCCTCCTGATGAGCCTATGCGGATACCGGCGGTATCCCATGAGAGGTTCTTGTGTATAAGGCGGGCGCAGGCAAAAGAACAGGAGTGGCAGCCGATACAGCGCTCCATTCTCGGTGTTGTCAACATTTTCATCTTCAATCTCCTTCTCTTTCCATTGCTACTGTCAATTCCAAGCCTTTCTATTCATCACCAACTTCAAAAGAAAACACCTTTTCGTCGCAGATAAGAGCGGATAAAAGCTGTGATGAACGCAGATAATTTATCTTTGACCGCCTGTGTGATAAAGCCGCACAGCCGGTCAACCCAGCACCTCCGGTGGGGTAAATTTCACTCGCGGAGCGACGGAGTGTGGACAGCATTGACGTTGTATCACAATGCTGCACACGGTCAAACTCATCTGTGTACATCTCTCTTGGCTCTTATCTGCGTTAATCTGCGATAAAATTCTTCATTAGCTAATTCACTTCTTCTTTTTCCCATCGCTCATCTTGCCTCCGGCTGATGTGTATTCTTTTATCTTGTCCTGGCGGAAGGCTTGCCTGCCCGCGAACCTGGCGGAAGCGCCCAGCTCTTCCTCTATGCGCATGAGCTGATTATATTTCGCTGACGCGATCGGTCCGGCTTGCCGATCCCGTCTTGATCTGGCCTGCTCCTGTCGCCACGACAAGGTCAGCGATGAAGGTGTCCTCGGTTTCTCCGGACCTGTGAGAGACCACGGCAGTAAATCCGGCGTCTGCCGCCATCTGCATGGCTTGCAAAGTTTCGGTGAGCGAGCCGATCTGGTTTACCTTGATGAGGATCGAGTTTGTAACACCCTCCCTGATGCCGCGGCTCAGTCGTTCTGTGTTCGTGACAAAGAGATCGTCGCCGACGAGTTGAATCGTGTTCCCCAACTTTTCAGTCATCAGCTTCCAGCCTCCCCAGTCATCCTCCGCCATGCCGTCCTCAATGGAGACGATCGGATATTTGCGGACCCAATCTGCGTAGAAGTTGACCATTCCCGCGGAGTCGTGAGTGCTGCCGTCTGATTTCTTGAAGATGTATCTCTTCTTCTGATCATCATAGAACTCACTGGCCGCAGGATCGAGTGCGAGGCCTATGTCACGCCCGGGCTTGTAGCCTGCTTTCCCGATAGCTTCAAGGATCACTTCAATCGCCTCTTCGTTCGATTTAAGATTCGGCGCAAATCCTCCTTCGTCTCCCACGCCGGTAGAATATCCTTTTGCCTTGAGCACGGCCTTCAGGTTATGGAAAACCTCAGCTCCCATCCTGAGGGCTTCTGCAAAGCTGGGTGCACCGTAGGGGACAACCATGAATTCCTGGAAGTCGACGGAGCTGTCGGCATGGGCTCCGCCGTTCATGATGTTCATCATGGGAACAGGAAGCAGTGATGCAGACACACCGCCGAGATATCGGTAGAGTGGTGTCTTCTGTGATTGAGCTTGGGCGCGCGCGACTGCCATGGAGACGGCCAGGATCGCATTTGCTCCGAGGCGACCTTTGTTTTTCGTGCCGTCCAGTTTGATCATCTTGAGATCGATCTCCTGCTGCGAAGCAGCATCCATACCCTCGATCCCGCGAGCGATCTCTTTATTGACGTGAGAAGCAGCCTTTTTCGTGCCCTTGCCGAGATAGCGGTTTTTCTCGCCGTCGCGCAATTCGACAGCCTCGTGAACGCCGGTGGATGCTCCTGATGGTACGGCAGCGCGACCCATGCTGCCATCATCGAGATATACGTCGGCCTCAACGGTCGGATTGCCGCGCGAATCAAGAATCTCCCGTCCAATAACTCTTTCGATCTTAGCCATTTTATCTGTCCTCCTTCTTCTGTATTCCTTCAACAACTGGAAACCTTTTCATCGCAGATGAACGCTGATAAGAACTGAGATAAACGCTGATGATTTTTCTTGACCGCCTGTGGGATAAAGCGCCACAGCCGGTCAACCTGCAGCCCTGCGGGGCAGACGTATTCGTCACACCTTCGCGGAGCGACGGAGTGTGGACAGCATTGAGGCTGTATCACAATGCTGGACACAAGCATATTCATCTGCGTACATCTCTCTTGGCTTTTATCAGCGTTCATCTGCGATAAAATTCTGACTCCTTTTATCTTCACACCCTAGGACTTCTTCAACTGGTCTGCTACCGCCTTTGCCGCTTTTTCAATCGCTTCCTGATCTCCCAGGTAATAGCTGCGGATTGCCTTAAGGTCATCTTCAAGTTCGTACACCAGGGGTATTCCTGTAGGAATATTAAGACCGACAATGTCATCATCGGAGACGTTGTCGAGATATTTGACCAGGGCGCGAAGACTATTGCCATGCGCGGCAATTACCACTCTCCTGCCTTCTCGCACTGCCGGAGCGATTGTGTCATGCCAGTACGGCAGGAACCGCGCAACCGTATCTTTGAGCGCCTCCGTCAGAGGGACCTCTTCAGGCTTAAGGTGCGCATAACGCGGATCCTTACCCGGATAGCGCTCATCATCCTTTGTGAGTGCCGGAGGCTGGATGGCGTAACTTCTACGCCAGATTTTCACCTGATCCATCCCGTGCTTTTCAGCGGTTTCTGCCTTGTTCAAACCCTGCAAAGCGCCATAGTGGCGCTCGTTGAGCCTCCAGCTATTATGAACCGGTATCCACATGAGGTCCATTTCCTCAAGCGCAAGCCAGAGTGTCTTGATGGCCCTTCTGAGCACAGAGGTGAACGCCACGTCAAAGACAAACTTTTCCCGTAAGAGGAGTTTGCCGGCCTCCACCGCTTCTTGCCTGCCTTTGTCGCTGAGATCCACGTCGGTCCATCCGGTAAAACGGTTTTCCTTGTTCCATGTGCTCTCGCCATGGCGAAGCAGTACCAACTTTTTCATCTCCTTGCCTCCTAATGATCGAACACAGCCTTTTTATCGCCGATAAAAGCGGATAAAAGCTATGATGAACGCTGATAGTTTATCTTTGACCGCCTGTGCGATAAAGCGGCACAGCCGGTCAACCTGGCAGCACCTCCGGTGGGGTGAGACTTGCGCGGGAGCGCTGAAGGTGTGGACTGCATTGCCGTTGTATCACAATGCTGTCCACCGGTATACTCATCTGCGTACATCTCTCTTTGCCTTTATCTGCGTGCATCTGCGATAAAATTCTGTCCTTTGTCTGATTTCACCATCAGCATCCTCTCACCGTGCCAGATCGATGATCTGCATGCTGTGATTGGCATCCGGATGCCGTGATGAAGGCCCCTCAATAACAACGGCTAAACTCCCATCCAGACCATGTTCATTCACCCACGCTCTCACATAGTCGTTCCAGTGGTCTGGTAATTGCGGCTCACAAACCGGATGAACACTTGACGAGAACTGGAGCTGCCGGCATGTCGCCTCATGCCTGCTCACCGCTACTACCCAGACGGGGAAACGAAACCTTGCGATGCTCCGTGCAGTGGCGCCACTCCGCGTCGGGACGAAGACTGCTGCGGGCGTTACCCATTGGAGGCCTGATTCCACCCCAATAGCTATGAGATGCTCCGGCCGAATTTTTCCCCTCAGGTCAATGCCCTCGTACAACGCTCTTACCGTGGTCATGGGCCGATGTTGCTCCACTGCGTGAGCGATCTTTGCGAGCATCGCAACAGCATCAACAGGATACTTTCCCATAGCCGACTCGCCCGACAACATGACGCAATCCGTGCCGTCGAGGATTGCGTTCGCGACATCGGTTGCCTCAGCGCGGGTGGGACGGCGATTATCGGTCATCGATTCGAGCATCTGTGTTGCCGTAATCACCGGTTTTGCGTACATGTTCGCAAGACGCATCAGCCGCTTCTGGACCACCGCAATCTCCTCTATCGGAACTTCCACGCCCAGGTCTCCACGGGCAACCATGATACCATCGGCAGCCACGACAATCTCATCGATGTTATCGAGCGCGCCGGACCGTTCGATCTTGGCGATGATGAAGGGATGGTAGCCGAGGTCTGCCGCCGCCTTCCGCACCGTGTTTATATCTCCGGCGTTCTCAACGAAAGATTGGCTGACGGCGTCAACGCCGTTCTCAAGCGCGAATGCAAGGCATTCGCGGTCGCGCGGCGTGAAGGCGCTGATGCCGAGGTCAATGCCGGGAAGGTTGAGCCCCTTGCGGGAACGAAGCTCGCCGCCGACCCGCACGGTGCAGATCACGTCGTTACCGGTCACGCGGTTCACTTCGAGCTGGATGTAGCCGTCATTCAGGAAAAGCGTGTTCCCGGGTTTTACCGCCTTCGGAAGGCCGGCAAAGGAGACGGAGACGCGGCTCTGCATCACCGACGATATCGTCGGTGGTCAGCGTGAACGGATCGCCGGGGCTAAGGTTGATCGGCTCCGAGGCAAATTTTCCGATACGCATCTTCGGGCCCGAAAGATCGGCCATGATCGCAATGCGCCGACCAAGTGATGCTGACACGGCCCGCAGGTTCTCGATTACCTTCTTATGAGCCGCGAAGTCTCCATGAGAAAAGTTGAGCCGGGCAACGTTCATGCCTGCTTCAATCATCTGCTTCATTACGTCTGGAGATTCAGACGCAGGTCCTATGGTGCAGACGATCTTGGTCTTGGGTGCAGTGATCTTCATCATTTCCTCCCTGCCAACAATGATTCATGCCGGCCACTTCGTTAGACAAGGCTTTTATCGCAGATCGCAGCATCCTGTAAGGATAAAAACGGATAAAAGCTATGATGAACGCTGATAGTTTATCTTTGACCGCCTGTGCGATAAAGCGGCACAGCCGGTCAACCCCAGCACCTCCGGTGGGGTGAGACTTGCGCGGGAGCGCTGGAGGTGTGGACTGCATTGCCGTTGTATCACAATGCTGTCCACCGCCACACTCGCCCTTACAGGAGGCTTCGCACTCTGCGCATATCTCTCTTTGCTCTTATCGGCGTGCATCTGTGATAAAAATCCTTCCTTTGCTCATGAGCCTCGAAGTCCTTATGCGGTCAACTCCATCAACACATGCACTGACTCGCGCGACGGTGTCTTCTTAATCGCAAGACCGCTTCGCGTAAAAACCTTCAGCATCGCTTCGTTCGAGGGGAGGACCTCTGCCTCAAACTGTGTGATTCCCGAGTCGCGGGCGATCGCGAGCAGGTGCTTGAATATGAGCGATGCGATCCCGAGGCCCTGAAATCTGTCATCGACAAGGAATGCCACCTCTGCCTTTTGTCCTGCCCCCGATGTTCCGCTACGGATGTACCTGCCGCCTGCTACAAGCTGTTCTTTCCCATTTTTCTCCAGTGCAGCGACAAGCGCAACCGTATTTACGAAATCGACCTCGGTGACTTTTTTCAAGCCTTCATCGGAGATATCGTTCTTCATGGTGAAAAGTCGGCGGTAGATCGAATCGGCGCTCACTCCGGCCAGTGCTTCGACCACGAGGCCCTTATCATCAGGTCGCACAACCCGTATAACCATCGACCGCTGATCTCTCAACCGCTCAGTAACGGAATAATTGACGATGTCATCTCTGTTCATTTCGACCGTCGATCCTCGCCGCCACACTTCTGTCTTCCACCGGTCACTGATAACTGATAACTGGTCACTGGTCACTGGTCACTGGTCACTGATAACTGGTCACTGATCACTCTCATTCTATTGCGAGCCCCAGGAATTCAAGAGATGCATATAATGCAGCCTTGATAACGACTTAGGATCAGGGATATGTTCAATGTTCATAGTGCCCCGCATTTGTCGGACCGACTCATACTCATGCTGCTCCAGCCATTCGGCCAGCCCCTCGCGCAAGGTCTTCACGTGTCCGATCCCGTTCTTCTGCAGAGTCGAGCAGAGTTGTACGCAGTCTGCTCCTGCCATCACGGACTTCACCACGTCCTTCATGACGTGGACACCTCCGCTGGCCGCAAGTGAGCAGCTTACATTGCCCGAAATGATGGCAAGCCATCGTAGCCTGAGCAACAGCTCACGGGAATCGGACTGTTGAAGTTTTGAGATAGGTTCGAGATTGTCAATATCAATGTCCGGCTCGTAAAGCCGGTGCAGGAGGACGAGGCCGTCGGCCCCTTCTCCCACAAGCTGTCGTGCGAAGTTCGCTAATGAAGTGTGAAAGCCCGTAAGCTTCACGCTGACCGGGATGCTTACGTTTCTCTTCACTCTCCTTAGCGCCAGCAAAAACCGTCGCTCAATCGTTCTTCCCGACTCAGAGGCATCAGTTGCTACATAGTAGAAGTCCAGTTCCAGTGCATCCGCGCCTGCCTGCTCCATGCCCACTGCATAATCCTTCCATCGGGCGGCTGTAACGGCATTAATTGATGCTATGATCGGGACTCTGATATGCTTCTTCACCTCGGCAATATGCGCCATGTAGCTTTCAGCCTCGACGATCGCACGCTCAGGCTCCGCAAAATAGGAAAGCGCCTCAGGGAAGGACTCGGCAGGCGTGTCGATCGAGTTGAAAAGCTCCATCTCATCGCTCATCAGTTGTTCCTCGAAGAGCGGCGGAAGCACCACAGCAGCAATGCCGGCATCCTCCAGACGTTTGATCGTGTCGAGACGCACCGTGAACGGGGAAGCACCCGCAACAAACGGATTGGCGAGCGGTAGCCCAAGAAATGTCGTTGTGAGATCCATGTATCAATCCTCCTTACCCGGCGCAGCGCCGGAATCAGCTGACTCCTGTGTCGCCGCATTGCTCTCTCTCAGTTCCGGAAACGGGAAGCCGAAGCTGCGAAATGTGCCTGTAGACGGCCATCCGGCGCTCTGCAATGCGCTGCGCCTCGACCCCGTATCGTCGGAACGCCTCAGGATCGAGCTTTTCCACCATCTTGAAGCGGGTCTCGTTCGTCATGTATTCGGAGACCGGAAGCTTGCCGCCCTCGGAGTCAACGCTGAGCGGCGGCTCGCCCGCTTCCGCGCGGCGGGGGTCCCAACGGTAGAGTGGCCAGACTCCGGAGTCCACGGCACGTTTTTGCTGTTGAGGCCCCATCCTGAGGTCGTAACCATGCGCAATACAGTGGGCGTAAGCGATGATGATCGACGGGCCCGAGTGCGATCCTGCTTCGAGGAAAGCTTTCAGCGTATGTGCTTCCTGCGCGCCGAGTGCAACGCTCGCGACATATGCATGTCCATAGCTTATGGCCATGAGACCAAGGTCCTTCTTGTTCACGTCCTTCCCGTGAGCCGCGAATTTGGCTGCGGCACCGATGGGTGTGGCCTTTGATGCCTGACCGCCTGTGTTCGAATAGACGCCTGTATCCAGCACGAGAATGTTCACGTTGTGTTTGGTGCTCAGCACATGGTCCAGACCGCCGTATCCGATGTCATAAGCCCAGCCGTCACCGCCGATAATCCAGACGCTCTTGGGCACGAGATAGTCGGCAAGCATCTCCAATCGTCGAGCGTCCTCTGCATCGATAGACTGCAGGCGATGTTTGAGTTCTTTGACGCGCGCGCGCTGTTCTGCAATGTGCCGATCACTTTCCGAGACGGGTTTGCAGAGAGCTTCCACAAGATCCTTGCTCAGTTTTGGTTCTAAACCACGCAAGAGGCGCTCTGCCCGCATCCGCTGCGCATCCACAGCCAACCGGAAACCAAGGCCGAATTCCGCGTTGTCTTCGAAGAGAGAATTGGCCCACGCCGGGCCTCTGCCTTCGCGATCAGTGGTGTAGGGGCACGTGGGAAGATTGCCGCCGTAAATCGAGGAGCATCCTGTCGCGTTGGCAATCAAGAGACGATCACCGTACAACTGCGTGAGAAGCCGGACATATGGGGTCTCGCCGCAACCGGCACAGGCGCCGGAGTATTCAAAGAGCGGCGTGACGTACTGGGACGTCTTGACGTCGATTTTGTCAACCGTCGAGCGGTCAAAATCAGGAAGGTTCAAAAAGAAGGCGTAATTCTCCCGCCCGCGTTCGCGCAATGGCGCCTGCGGCTCCATGTTGATAGCCTTGCGCCGCGGGTTCTCTTTGTTCTTCGCGGGACAGACAACCACGCAGACACCGCACCCGGTGCAGTCCTCAACCGCGACCTGGATCGTAAACTGCTTCTCTCCGAAGCTCTTCGACCGTAGGGGCACGGATTGGAAGTCCTGTGGCGCGTCTTTGAGCAGGTCGGCATCGAAGATCTTTCCGCGGATGGTCGCATGGGGACAGTGCATCGAGCATCTCATACACTGAATGCAGACTTTTGGATCCCAGACAGGCACCTCGTACGCGATGTTGCGCTTTTCCCACTTCGTCGTTGCCGTAGGCCACGTGCCATCGGGCGGAAATGCGCTCACCGGCAGGCTATCGCCTTCACCGTGCATCATGGGTGCTATAACCCGTTTCACAAAGTCGGGCGCCTCATCCGGCACAATGGGAGGACGGGGATGACCTGAAATTGTTTTGCCGTCAATCGACACCTCATGAAGATTATCGAGAGTCGTGTCAACCGCTGCGCAGTTCCTGCTGACGACTTCTTCGCCTTTCTTGCCGTACGTCTTCCTGATCGACTCCTTGATCTGATTTATCGCCTCGTCCCGCGGCAGAACACCTGATATGGCAAAGAAGCAGGTCTGCATGATCGTGTTGATTCTGCTTCCCATGCCCGCATCCCTCGCCACGCGACCTGCATCGATCACGTAGAAGCGGAGCTTCTTTTCAATGATTACAGATTGCACCTCTTTGGGGAGGTGCTCCCACACCTCATCCGGACCGTACGGGCTGTTGAGAAGAAAAACAGCGCCCGGTACAGCGTATTTAAGCACATCGTATTTCTCGAGAAAAGAAAACTGGTGACAGGCTACGAACTTAGCCTGCCTCAGAAGATAGGTAGACCTTATGGGCTTCGGGCTGAATCGAAGATGTGAGACCGTGACCGCACCCGATTTTTTGGAATCGTAGACATAATAACCCTGGGCGAAATTGTTCGTCTCTTCACCGATGATCTTGATCGAGTTCTTGTTCGCGCCCACTGTCCCATCTGCACCAAGCCCGAAGAAGACAGCGCCCACTACACCTTCACCCTCGATGTCGTAAGCTGCATCGTACGGAAGCGATAGATGGGTCACATCGTCCTCGATGCCGATGGTAAAGCCATCTTTCGGCTGTTTCTTCTTAAGCTCGTCAAAGACTGCTTTTACCATGGCGGGTGTAAATTCTTTGCTGGATAAACCGTAGCGCCCTCCAATAAGACGTATATTCTGAAATTGTTTGTCAGAACCGTTGTGCCCGGCTCTCAGCGCAGCACACACGTCCAGGTAGAGCGGTTCACCGACGCTTCCAGCTTCTTTCGTACGATCGAGCACCGCAAGCGCCTTCAGGCTCTTTGGAAGAGCCTGAATAAAATGTGCCACAGAGAAGGGACGATAAAGCCGCACCACCAGCACGCCCACCTTCTCTCCCTGTCCCGCAAGGTGTTCAACGGTCTCAATGGCGGTCTCTGCTCCTGATCCCATGACCACTATCACCCGCTCGGCAGCCACATCGCCGTAGTAATCGAAGAGTTTGTAGTTGCGGCCGGTACGCGTCCGCCGAATTGCTGCATAACACGCTGTGCGATATCGGGACAGGCCGTATAGAATGTATTGGAGGCTTCCCTGCTCTGAAAAAATGTATCCGGGTTCTCCGTGGAGCCTCGCAGCACCGGACGATCCGGGGAAAGACAGCGCGCCCGATGTGCCCTTATGAGTTGATCACGCATCATAAAGTGCAGGTCGTCATCTGACAGGAGCTCGATCTTCGCCTCTTCATGGGAAGTGCGAAACCCGTCAAAAAAGTGCAGAAACGGAATCCTGCTCTCCAGCGTGGCTGCCTGTGCGATACACGCCATATCGTGCGCCTCCTGCACTGAGCAGGATGCGAGCATGGCAAATCCTATCTGACGGCACGCCATCACGTCGGAGTGGTCGCCGAATATCGAGAGCGCATGGGTGGCCAGCGTCCTTGCCGCCACGTGCATGACGAAGGGGGTAAGCTCGCCGGCAATCTTGTACATGTCGGGTATCATCAGGAGGAGACCCTGCGATGCCGTGAACGTCGTCGTGAGCGCACCCGCCTGGAGAGCGCCGTGTACTGCCCCGGCAGCGCCAGCTTCTGATTGCATCTCGGTTATCGAGACGGCGTCGCCCCATATGTTCTTTCTGCCTGCGGCAGACCATGCGTCGCACAGCTCAGCCATCGGAGACGACGGTGTGATCGGGTATATGGCCACCACCTCATTGAGACGGAATGCGACAGAGGCGGCCGCTTCGTTTCCATCGATAGTAACTGCTTTGCTTGCCATAACTCTACCTCCCCTTCTATTTCTAACTACCAGTTCTTCATCGCAGAGTGCGCAGCCTCCTGTAAGGATAAGAGCGGATAAAAGCTATGATGAACGCTGATGATGATTTCTTTGACCGTCTGTGTGATAGAGCGACACAGCCGGTCAACCCCGATCCGCCTGCGGCGGACGGTGAGACTTGCGCGGGAGCGCTGGAGTGTGAACAGCATTGTCGCTCTATCACAATGCTTTCCACAGGCCTATCTCATCTGCGTACATCTCATTTGGCTCTTATCTGCGTACATCTGCGATAAAATTCTCTCGTTTCGTTTGCAGCTCACGTTGGCACTTCAATTTGGCTTTCTTGATCGTTTCAATCGTCTGACGCGCGATCTCCCTTCTCCTCATCGGTTTTTACCACCAGGATCTTGACCGAGGCGCTCTCATCCTGGATCTCTGCGACGTTTCCCGAGACGATCTGATTTCTTGTCTCGTCCAGTGCTTATGCCCATATGTTCGAGCCCGCTGCAGACTCTGGACGCGCACGGTCGTCGAATTCTCGCCGATGCCGCCGGTGAAGACAACCGCATCCAGCTTTCCAACAACCGCGAAGTAAGCGCCGATATATTTCTTGATGCGATAGCAGAACATATCAAGGGCAAGCAGGGCTCGGTCCGCGCCCGATCCGGCCTGCTCTTCTATCTCGCGCATGTCGGAGAGCCCGCAGATCCCCTTGAGGCCGCTTTGCGAATTGAGCGCTTTTTCCAGATCATCCGCTGACATACCTGTCTCTCTCATGATGAAGAAGTGCAGCGCCGGATCAATGTCTCCGGACCTCGTACCCATGACGAGGCCTTCCAGCGGTGTCAGGCCCATCGAAGTATCTATGCTCAAACCGCCGCGCACGGCAGCTACGCTCGCGCCATTGCCAAGATGGAGCGTGATAAGGTTCGTGCTCTCCGGCGCTTTGCCCAGGTATTTCGCAGCCTCTCTCGAGACGTAACGATGGGAGCTACCGTGAAACCCGTATCTGCGGACGTGATGTTTCGCATACCAATCGTATGGAACGGCATAATGAAATGCGTGTGAAGGAAGGGTCTGGTGAAACGCCGTGTCGAAGACCGCCACCTGCGGTACACGCGGAAACATCTTTCGGGCGGTCTCTATGCCGAGGAGATTGGAAGGATTGTGGAGCGGAGCCAAAGGTATAAGGCTGCGGATAGCGTCAATAACCTGCGTCGTCGATCAGGGTCGGCTCTCTGAAAGAGCTCCCCGCCGTGGACCACGCGATGGCCGATGCCGAGAAGTTCGGAATCGTCCTTGATGATCTTGTCTTCACGGTTCACGTTCGCCATGAGTTCGAATCCTTCCCTGTGATCTGCCACACGTTTCGAAAGGACCTTCTCCTCGAACGTTCCGTCGGCGTTACGCCTCTTCTGACGCAGACGACCCTCGCCGCTTCCTATCTTCTCGACGAGACCTGATGCGAGCATGACAAAGTCCGGTGCGTTGAAAACTTCATACTTGATGGAGGAGCTACCGCAGTTAATCGTACAGCTACTTCTTTCATGGACACTCCGTGTCCTCATTGTTGCGCCTGGATCGCCGTAATAGCTATGGTGTTGACGATATCCGTCACGAGGGCGCCGCGGCTCAGATCGTTCACCGGTTTGTTGAGCCCCTGGAGTACGGGCCCGACGGCAACCGCATTCGCTGCCCGCTGCACTGCTTTGTACGCATTGTTGCCCGCATTCAAGTCGGGAAAGATGAAGACCGTGGCGCGACCTGCTACTTCGCTCTCCGGCAGCTTCACCTTCGCCACGGTGGCGTCAATGGCCGCATCGTATTGTATCGGCCCCTCGATTTTGAGATCCGGCCTGCGCATCCGGACCAGCCTGGTTGCTTCCCGCACCCGGTCGACATCTGCGCCGGTACCCGATTTGCCGGTGGAGTACGAGAGCATGGCAATCCGGGGCTCGATGCCAAAGCCGCTTGTCGTCTCCGCCGAGCTGATCGCGATGTCTGCAAGCTGTTCTGCTGTCGGGTCGGGGACAATTGCGCAGTCACCGTAGACCAATGTCCTGTCGGCAAGACACATGAAGAAGACGCTCGATACAATCGAGATCCCCGGCCTGGTCTTCACGAACTCTAATGCCGGCCTGATAGTGTGCGCAGTGGTGTGTATTGAACCTGAGACCATGCCGTCGGCGAGCCCACGGTGCACCAGCATGGTGCCGAAGTAGCTGACATCGGTCATGGTGTCTCGTGCTATCTCCCTGGAGATGCCTTTTTGCTTGCGCAGCTCGTAGTAAGCGTCGGCGAAAACCGGAAGAAGCTCAGAGGTCTGGGGATCAATAATCACGGGCGCTCTCAATGGAAAGCCCGAGCTTTGCGGCTTTCTGCCGGACTTCATCCTGGTTGCCGAGCAGGGTAATATCACAGAGATCGCGTAAAAGAGCGATTTCTGCTGCCCTGAGAATTCGCTCTTCAGTGCCCTCCGGTAGCACAATGTGTTTACGCTGTTGCTTCGCCCTCCTGACGATCTCATACTGGAACATGAGAGGCGTGATCCGCTCAGAGCCTGTCACGGCAACCTGTTCAAGAAGCCCGGGCACGTCAATTGCGGATTCGACAATCCCGAGAATAGCGGCGATCTTCCGTTCGCTCTGCGAATTGAGAGACGGCCGCACGGCGCTGACACGCATGGCCGTGGTGAAGGTATCCGTTTCAACGCCCAGAACCGGCACGGGTGAGGCGATGAGCCCTTCGATCAGTTTGCGAACTTGGGGCGCCGGATCGGCGCTACCCGTGATGACGATGCCCGCCACTCTGGGGTAGGTGGTGGATCGGTCTGCAGCGAGAGCGCCCAGGATAATGTCGGATCGATCTGCAGGGGTTATGACGAGGCTTCCTTCTTCCAGATGATCGAGAAAGTTCGGGAGTTCCATAGCACCTATCTTGATGCTGTTGACCGCTCCGTCGAGCCAGTCGGCATCCCCGCTGATCTGCTTTGCATTGAGGGCGCTTGCGATCTCACGTACCGTTGGCTTTTCAAGAAGCGGCTCTTCCGGAAGCACATAGACCGGCCTGGCGGAAGGGAGTTGTCTTACGCAATCAAGTAGGGCATCTTTTTCGGCCGGCTCAACCCGGTTGACGATGATTGCGAGGAGATCGCACTTCTTCTCTTCCAGCGATTCGGTCAGGGCGCGCACTGCATTAACGAGTGTGGATTGATCCTTCCCGTGTCCGTTCAGAACAGGCACCAGGGGTGATCCGATATTCCTCGCAACCTCCACGTTGAAGTCGAATTCCATGGCCACCGACACGCCGGTATAGTCCGTGCCCACGCAGAGAACGAACTCGGATTTGCTTTCGAGCGATTTGTACCGTTCGAGTATGCGGGTGTAAAGCTCATCGTACTTACCGGCTGTGAGAAGGGGTTTCGCATCCGCCATGGTAACGCCGTACATCTCATCAGCGGAAAACTGAAGACCATAGAGATCCATTGCGAGCGATATAAGCGTGTCCGACGCACCCTTCTCAGACACTACCGGCCTGAAGAGACTCGCGCTCGGAAGCCGTCCCGAGAGTTGCCCCATAAGAGCAAGTGCCACGACCCCCTTGCCGCTCTGTCCTTCAAGACTGGTGATGTAAAGACTCTTTGACACTGTCGACTCCCTACCTTCTAGTTAGCGCCCTTTTCAGCTCATCTCCCTCGGCTGCCCGGTCGACGCGATGACGCTGTTCCAGAGCATGTCCTTGGGGTCTATCTTCTTGCGCTGCGACACCGCAAGTGAAATGGGTACGTGCGTGAACTGGTGGCTCCAGAAGCTGACGACCATGTTCGTTCGTCCGGTCATGCCGGCATGCACTGCACTCTGCCCGAGGAGAAGGCAGAAGGCAGAGTCATGCGGGTTCGCCGGCGTGCTCCTGATGGCGTAACTGGGATCGATGTACTTGAGGTTTATCTCTATGCCTGCCCGCTGGAAATAATTCTTTATGGCGTCCCTGAGAAAAATGCCGATATCGCCGTACTTGATGTTTCCTGAAGCGTCCCGCTCGCCGCTCTTCTCCATAAGATTCTGGCCCGCGCCCTCCGCAACAACGATCACCGCGTGGCCCCTGCGCTCAAGCCGGTCCCTCAGGGCTGTGAGAAATCCGTCGAGAGTGAAGGGCACTTCAGGAACCAAACAGAAGTTCACGTGGTTGTCGACGAGGACCGAAAAGGCTGCGATGAATCCCGAGTCCCGGCCCATCAGTTTCACCAGCCCGATGCCGTTGCGCGCTGCCTCTGCCTCGGTGTTGGCTGCGTAGGTGGCCCGACGTGCCTCGGTAACCGCTGTCTCGAAACCGAAGGTTATCTGGACGAAGGAGATATCATTGTCGATCGTCTTTGGAATGCCGATGACGCTCAACGGGAGCCCCCGTCGCATGGCTTCTTCACCGATCTTCTGTGCCCCGCGCAGCGTCCCGTCGCCACCGATGGCGAATAGAATGCCTATCTTCAGCTCCTCAAGGTAGTTCACCATCTCCGCCGGGTCCTGAGGCCCCCGGGACGAGCCCAGGATAGTCCCGCCCATTTCGTGGATGCGGACCGACCGATTCCGGTGAGAGCTCAAGCGGCTTGTGTCCGATACCGTGGCACAAGACCCTCGTACCCGAAGCGGAACCCGTAGACCTTACTCACGCCGTAATGGTGGTACAGGCTCAGGACGATCGAACGTATCACGTCGTTCAGCCCGGGACAGATTCCCCCGCATGTCACAATGCCGCACGCGAGCTGCGACGGATCGAAGCAGATCTTCTCCCTTGGTCCCGCGACTTCCATCGAAGGCGGATCAATGCGTTTGTCGATCCACGATTTCATCTCCTCAAGACGCGTGTGATAGAGAACGCGTTCATCATTACCGAGTAAAGTGTACGCCCTTCATCGGGGAAGGGATCTTGCATTCGCCGATCCTGGCTATTGTAAAATCGAGCTCAGTGTTGCTCATTAGTCCTCCAATACTCCATTCATCAACCGCTTACCAGAAACCGCTTCTTATCGCAGATAACAGCAGATAAGAGCTATGATAAGAGCGGATGATTCATTTCTTGACCGCCTGTGCGATACAGCGGCACAGCCGGTCAACCCCAGCACCTCCGGTGGGGTGAGACACCTGCGCGGAGCGCTGGAGGTGTGGACTGCATTGACGCTGTATCACAATGCTGTCCACGGCCACACTCATCTGCGCACATCTCTCATTGCTCTCATCTGCGTGCATCTGCGATAAAAATTCCGCCTCACTTCATCATCGTCGTGCCGAGACCGCGTAGTTCGGTCACGGCCTGTTTTACACGTTCCGCCATAGACTTCTCAGCCGCGGTCAGGTACTCACGCGGGTCATACGTCTTCTTGTTGCCCACGTCACCGTCCACCTTGAGCACGCCGTTGTAGTTCTTGAACATATGGTCTGCAATGGCACGTGTAAATGCGTACTGCGTGTCGGTATCGATATTCATCTTCACCACACCATAATCAACGGCCGCATGTATCTCGTCAATGGAAGAGCCCGAACCCCCGTGGAACACCAGGTAGAAACGGGCCTCCTCGCCGTACTGCTTGACGACCGCATCCTGGCAATCTTTCAGGATGGAAGGTTTCAGCTTGACGTGGCCGGGCGCATAGACGCCGTGCACATTACCGAAAGTCGCGGCCAGCAGGTAGCGCGCCCCTGATCGGGTTAAGCCGGCGCGCAACTTCGAGGGTATCCTCGGGGGTAGTGTACAGCTTTGCTGAAGCGCTCGCCTTCACGCCGTCTTCTTCTCCTCCCACTACGCCCGCTTCGATTTCGAGGATCAGCTCGCTCTTCCGGAACCGTTCGAGCAGCTTCGCCGCAATGTCGAGATTTTCGTTCAGGGGAAGCGCGCTCCCGTCGAACATGTGGGCAGTGAAGAGGTTCGGCTTTCCTGCCGCGCGCCGCCTCTCCGTCTCTTCCACGAGCGGGATCACAAACTTCTCGAGGTTGCCTGCGGTGCAATGGTCTGTGTTGAGCGCCACGTAGATGGGATATCTGTCTGCGACGCGGTGGACGTGTTCGGCTATCGACATCGCGCCGAGAGCCATGTCCTTGATGGAAGAGCCTGAGGCAAAGGCGCCCCCGCCCGTAGAGATCTGGATGATCCCGTCGCTTTTGCTTTCGGCGAGCCCTTTCAGGACTGCATTCGCCGTGGTGAGCGATGTGACGTTGAAGGCAGGATAGGCAAAATGATTCTTCCGGGCTTTATCGAGCATTTCGCAAAATATCGCATAGTTCGCAAACGGCATATGATCCTCCTTTTGCTTGTTATCGTAGCCACACCTTGGCAAACGGCGCCAAGGAATGGCACCGCATTGTTACGCGCCTGGTCAGCAGGAGCACCACCGAGCGCGGCTGGACCAGGTACGTCGAACCATCGACGGTCGGTGCTTCAGGCCAGGGGTGTATATCGTCGGGTGAATCGAGAAACGTATCGATGCTTCTCCGCCAGGGCTCATACTCATGGCTGCCTGAGGGATCTCAAATGAGAGCGCTTCCCAGAAAGCATTGACCATGATGTGCAGGAGGAGTTGGTTTCCCGGGACGGCAACAGTGGCAGACACTACGTGAGACTGGTCGCCCCAGTCGGGAGCGTTAAGCTTGACCCCGTGCCATTGAACCGGTTGGTTGCGCAGCAGTTCGTTCAAGCTCATGTTCGCCCGCTCTATCGGCAGTTCGCGATTCCGGCGTACCGCGATGAGGTGCTTCGTAAAGCGAAGGATGTCTGCATGCTTCGCCACACGCGCCCAATCGAACCAGCTGATCTCGTTGTCCTGGCAGTATGCATTGTTGTTGCCGCCCTGGCTGTGTCTTATCTTCATCGCCCATGAGTAGCATGGGTGTACCTATCGAAAGGAGCGTGAGGGTGAGGAAATTTTTCACCTGGCGATTACGTAGCCGCTCAACCTCCGGATCGTCGGTGGGCCCCTCGACGCCACAGTTCCAGCTCATGTTGTCATTCGATCCGTCGCGGTTCTCTTCGCGGTTCGCCTCGTTGTGCTTATAGTTGTAGGAGACAAGATCGTTAAGGGTGAAGCCGTCGTGACAGGTAACAAAATTGATAGACTGCTCCGGCTCACGCCCTTTGTGCCCGTATATATCAGGGCTCCCGAGTAGCCGTTGGGCTATGGATCCGGCCTTCCCATCATCGCCTTTTACGAAGGCGCGGATGTCGTCACGAAAGCGGCCGTTCCATTCCTTCCACCCGTCGCCCACAAAACTGCCCACCTGGTAGAGACCCGCTGCATCCCATGCCTCAGCGATCAACTTCACGTTGGCAAGCACCGGATCAGACTCGATATCCCAGAGCACAGGGGGAGACGGCATGGGATGGCCGTTGCTGTCCCGCGAAAGTATCGACGCCAGGTCAAAACGGAAGCCGTCAACATGCATCTCGCTGACCCAGTAACGAAGACTGTCAATGATCATTCTCCTGCAGATGGGTTCATTCGCATTTAAGGTGTTGCCGCACCCGGTGTAATTACCGTAAAGAGCCTTGTTCGATTCGAGAATGTAATAGGCTTCGTTGGAAAGACCGCGGAAACAGAAGGTCGGGCCATTCTCATTGCCCTCAGCGGTATGGTTGTAGACCACGTCCAGGATCACCTCGATATTGGCACGGTGGAGCGCCTTGACCATGTCCCGGAACTCATCCAGCACGCCAAGCGGATCCTGGCGCTGAGCTGTAGCCGGCATGGGGTGCAAAAAAAGCGATGGGAGAATAACCCCAGTAATTGCAAAGGCCCGGAGGGCCGTCCTGTTCGTCGAATGCAAACACGGGCAGCAGTTCAACCGCGGTGATCCCGAGGTCCTGAAGATACGGGATTTTTTCTATCAGCCCTGCGTACGTGCCTCTTTTGTCAGGGGCAACACCTGAATTGGGATGTCTTCGTGAAGCCGCCGATATGCAATTCGTAAATGACCGATCTGACAAAAGGCATTCGTAGCAGCGTGTCATCTTCCCAGTCGTACGCGCTCGATGTCAGCGACCACGCTTTTCATGGCAGAGGCGGCATTATCTCCGGGCTTGGACGCGGCATCGCGGCTGTAGCCTGCCGGCCGGGCAATGCACCTTCCGTACGGATCGAGCAGCACCTTCTCCGAATCGAACCGGAGTCCTCGTTCCGGCTCAAAAGGGCCGCGCACCCGATAGGCATAGAGTTGTCCCGCCGTAATAGCCGGCACGAATACGTGCCAGTAGTGGTACGTACGATTGGTATGCCGGTCCAGCTCCACCACGCGGGACGGCTTCGGATCGTCGACCCGATCGAAAAGAAGCAGCTGCACCCCTTCGCTCTGCTTCGAAAAAAGACTGAAGTTCACGCCTTCAGGGTAGATTGTGGCACCGAGCGGAAAACTCCTGCCGTAAGAAAGAGGGGTGGTTTCATGTGTGCGAATTGTGCTGCGTTCTCTATTCATCGCGCGCCTCTCTGTTTGCGAATGCCCGCTTTGTCCCACATGAGAAATCCTCCGCGGAAGGCATTGTCATTGTGACCCTTACGGCAACCCGGAGGCAACTCCTTCAGCTTATGAACATTGCCGCCGCCTATGACCACTTCGTCAATCAGCAGCGCACTTGTCATCCGGGTTACACAGGCAAAAACGTGCTGCTGCCATTTCTTGAATCCGAGGCGCTCCAAACCTCTGTGTCCCAGGTACCCTTCATAGGTGCCTCTCTTGTAGGGCAGGTGACCGAGTTCCATGGGCTGCAGCTGACCGCTCACGATTAAGGCGCTGCCGAGGCCGGTTCCGAGGCCCAGGAAGAACATCCTTCCGCCTTTGTAACTGCCAAGCGCCTGCATAGCCGCGTCATTTAAGATTTTCACAGGACACCCGAAGGCAGCCTCATAGTCAAACCCAACCCAGCCGCGTCCCAGGTTGCGCGGTTCCGCCATCGGATGGCCGTCGAGGACCGGGCCAGGGTAACCGATCGATACCACATCATACTTCCACCCGTTGGCAACCTGCCTCACTCTTGATACCATCTGCTCGGCCGTGAAGGTAGGACCTGAGTGAAAGGCCCGGGGCGTTTCCTGCCCCGTCGCCAATATCTTGATGCTGGTCCCGCCCACATCGACGACGAGAACTCTCATGAAAAAACTCCAAGTACCTTAGTAATCAGTCATCAGTAATCAGTTAACAGTTGCCAGTGATCAGTAAGAGCAATCGACACCGATTACCGATTACTGATAACTGATCACTCTCTTTGTTCACTGATCACTTTTTTTCGTCGCCAGATCCTGGCTCAATATTTTTTTGGCCTCGTCTACAATCGTCTGCAGGTGCGCTTCATCCTTGAAGCTCTCTGCGTAGAGCTTGTATATGTTCTCTGTTCCGGACGGCCTGGCTGCAAACCAGCCGCTGTCTGTCACGACTTTCAAACCACCAATAGGCGCTCCATTGCCTGGAGCAGATGAGAGTTTCGCCAGGATCGGCTCGCCCGCTAATTGCTTCGCCGTTACGTCCTCTGGAGAGAGGTTTGCCAATCGCGCCTTCTGCTCGGGTGTTGCCGGTGTATCAATCCTTGTGTAATACGGCGTTCCCAGCCGAGCCGTAATCTCCTTATAGAGCTCACCAGGGTCACGACCGGTCCTGGCCGTGATCTCGGCTGCCAGCAGATTCATGATGAGGCCGTCCTTGTCAGTCGCCCAGACGCTGCCGTCTTTTCTCAGGAAACTTGCTCCTGCACTTTCTTCGCCTCCGAAACAGTACGATCCGTCAAACAACCCGTCCACAAACCACTTGAAACCAACAGGCACTTCTGACAAGGTCCGCCCGAGGCTCTTCACAACACGGTCGATAAGGCTACTGCTCACCAGCGTCTTGCCGATAGCCGCTTTCACGGGCCATTCGGGACGGTGAGCGAGCAGGTAATTTATTGCTACGGCAAGATAATGGTTGGGATTCAGAAGGCCCATTGAACGGGTGACGATGCCGTGCCGGTCTGCGTCGGTGTCGTTTGCGAAAGCGATCTGAAACTGATCTTTTAGCCCCACCAGCCGGGCCATGGCATATGGGCTCGAGCAATCCATCCTGATCTTGCCGTCGTGATCGACGGTCATAAAGGCGAACTGCGGATCCACCTTGGAATTGACAACCGTGATGTCGAGACCATAGATGGCCCTGATCGGCTCCCAGTAGTGGACCGAGGCCCCGCCGAGCGGATCGCAGCCGATTTTGATGGCTGCAGATCGTATGGCATCGATATCGATGACATTGGACAGGTCCTTTACGTAAGGCATCATAAAATCTTGCTGGTGTGTCGTCTTGCCCTTCAAAGCAGAGTCGTAAGGGATGCGCTTGACCTCGCGGTTGCCGGAGCGCAACAGATCATTGGCGCGGTCCTGGATCCATCGCGTCACGTGGGTATCGGCAGGCCCGCCGTTGGGCGGATTGTATTTGAAACCGCCGTCCTCGGGCGGGTTGTGCGACGGCGTTACCACGATACCGTCGGCCAGGCCGTTTTTCCGGCCGCGGTTATACGTGAGGATGGCGTGAGAGACGACCGGCGTGGGGGTGAAGCCATCGTCCTTCTGGATCATCGTTTCGACGCCATTCGCTGCAAGCACTTCGAGCGCCGTACGCTGGGCAGGCCCGGACAATCCATGCGTGTCCTTGCCCAAGAAAAGCGGTCCATCGGTCTTCTGGGCGAGCCGGTAGTCGCAAATCGCCTGCGTGGTGGCGAGAATGTGCGCTTCGTTAAAAGTGCCGCGTAATGACGAGCCGCGGTGTCCGCTGGTACCGAAGCTCACCAGTTGCAGAGGATCGCCTGTATCGGGCTGACGCTCATAATATTCCCGTTCGAGCCGGGCGAGGTCAACGAGCAGTTCCTTTGGCGCCGGCTTACCGGCAAGAGGGGATAGTGCCATATCAGTCACTCCTTAAATTCAGTGTCGAGTGTCAGGTGTCGGGTGAAGATTCAGAAAGAACAACCGCTCGGTATTTCCAGAAGCCAGACGGTCTATTTACCCAATACACTTTACGTTCCTCCTTCATCATCTCACTCTCGTTATTTCTTATTTTTTCCCTCGACACTCGACCCTCGACACTTTCTCACTTGTCACTCGTCACTCCACCGGGCATGGCTTTACATTCCAGATTTCCTTGGCGTATTCCGCGATAGTTCGATCACTTGAGAATTTACCTGAGCCGGCCACGTTCAGGATCGCTTTTTGCGCCCATGCTTGCGGATCTTTATATAGCTCGCAGAGGCGCTGGTCTGCTTCGAGATAGGATTTAAGGTCTGCCAGGTGCATGTAGTGGTCCCCGTGTGTCAGGAGCGTATCGCGCACAGGAGCGAAGATGCCTGGTTCATAACGGCTGAAGTAATCCGAGAAGATAAGATCCAGTGCTGCACGGGTCTCCGGCTCGTTCTCGTAGTGCCATTGCGGGCTGTACCATCCGCTACTACTGACAACCTGGTCCGCAGTCAGACCGAACAGGAAGAAGTTCTCTTCACCTGCTTCTTCAGCCATCTCAATGGTCGCGCCGTCGCGCGTGCCGATCGTCAATGCGCCGTTCATCATGAATTTCATATTGCTCGTGCCGCTGGCCTCGTACCCCGCGGTCGATATCTGGTTGGATACATCACTGGCGGGAATCAGCCGCTCCGCGACCGACACGCAGTAGTCGGGAATGAAGACTACCTTGAGTTTGTCGCGCACAGCCGGGTCGCCATCGATGGTACCCGCAAGGTTGTTGATGAACTTGATGATGAGCTTGGCCAGATGGTAGGCAGGCGCTGCCTTGCCGGCGAAGAAGAACGTGCGCCGCGGCAGGTCGAGCCCGGGGTTTTCCCGTAGTCTATTGTACAGTACGACAATGCGTAAAGCATTGAGCAGTTGCCGCTTATACTCATGGATGCGCTTCACCTGGCAGTCAAAAATGGTGTCAGGGTCCACGATCTGGCCGCTGGTTAATTTGAGCCAGTCCGCTAACCGCACTTTAGCATCACGGTTCGCTTTGAGAAAGGTGTCGCCGAATGTTTTGTCATTCGCAAAGGGTTTGAGTTTCTTCAGCTGATCGAGGTCCGTGATCCACCCGTCGCCGATGGCATCGGTGATGGTGCGGGAAAGGGCCGGGTTACATAAGAGCAGCCAGCGCCGGGGAGTGACTCCATTCGTTTTATTGTTGAAGCGCTCGGGGTACATCTCGGCAAGGTCCTTGACCGTGATCGTACGCAAAAGGCCCGAATGAATTGCAGCCACGCCGTTAGTGCTGTGAGAACCCACAATCGCCAGGTTTGCCATCCTGACTTTGCGGCCGGCGCCCTCTTCTATGAGGCTCACGTTAGCGACCCGTTGATTGTCGCCGGGGAAGCGGGTCTCGACCGAAATGAGAAGACGGCGGTTGATCTCATAGATGATTTCCATTAGACGGGGCTGTATTAATTCAAACCAGGCGACAGGCCATTTCTCCAGTGCTTCGGGCAGAAGCGTGTGGTTCGTGTACGCGAGCGTTCGCTGAGTGATGTCCCAGGCCTCGTCCCACCCCAGTTTCGCTTCATCAAGCAGAATGCGCATCAACTCAGGGACCGCCATGGAAGGGTGCGTATCGTTGAGCTGAATCGCAACCTTCTCCGGTAGCTTGCTCCAGTCGGCGTTGCTCCGGCGGAAGCGTCGCACAAGATCGGCCAGAGAACAGGCAACCAGAAAATACTCCTGGATGAAGCGCAGTCCCTGCCCTATGCTTGTCGAGTCGTCCGGATAGAGTACCCGCGTGAGCGACTCGCTGGCCAGTGTCCCGGCAAGCGCGGCCACGAAGTCGCCGCTACTGAATTTCTGAAAGTCGAAATAATCGGGTGCTGCTGCGGCCCAGAGCCGAAGCGCGTTGATGGTCTTCCCATCGTAGCCGACGACGGGACGGTCGAACGGGATGCCGAGGACGCTGCTCGGTTGGCCGGGGATCGCGCGCAAGCTTCCGCCGCTCAATTCGAACGAGCAGTTGAGCTTCACTTCGACCGCGTCCTGCAGGCGTTCCACCTCCCACGGGTCCGGGCGACGGAGCCAGTTGTCCGGCTGTTCTTGCTGCCAGCCATCCTTGATGGTCTGTTTGAAGATGCCGTACTCGTAACGCAGACCGTAACCCATGGCCGGGAGTTGCATGGTGGCCATGGAGTCAAGGAAGCACGCAGCAAGGCGGCCGAGGCCGCCATTGCCGAGGCCGGCGTCAGGTTCCTGTTCGAGTACGTCGATCCAGTCGACGTGCTTTCGCTCGGCAACCTGCATTGCAAAAGGACCGAGCAGTAAATTCGTAAGATTGTTTGCCAGGGAGCGGCCGATGAGGAACTCCATCGACAGATAGTAGATGCGTTTCGGGTTCTTGCGCTCGTACGTATCTCCCGTAGCCACCCATCGTTGCGAGAGGGCATCCCTCGCAGAACGGGCAGCGGCCTCAAAATGCTCGCGCGGGCTTGTCTTGTTCGAGTCAATAATATTGTCGAACATGAGGTGCCGCTCATAGAGCCCGTCTTCCCCGGTGAACTGGATCGGGCCGCACCCGTATCGTTTGAAAAGCTCAGATAAATTATTGGACAGATCAGGTGGATCGCTTATTTTCTTTGCGCTCATCTCGATATCCTTTCTATGGGTTGATACTCTTTATACCTGCGGCAGAATGTTTCACTCTTCTGCCACTTTAGTAAATTTTGCGCAAAAACGCTATGAACTGTCTATAGGACCTTGGTCGTACCTGGCCGGCCTCTATGAAGAGAAGTTCTTCTCGGACCATCGGGAATTCTCATTCAACGATAGGCAGAAAAATACTCGTCACTTTTCTGTTGCATTCGCGACACGTGACTTTCTGTCTGCCCACGGGTGTGAGGAGTTTATAGCGCCTGCCGTCAATCCACGCCGCCGGCAAGGGTGATTCATAAAAAAGGTCATCGCCCTTCCCGTGTGCCAGTATTTCCTTGAAATCATGACGCCGAACAGCACATTCGACGCACAAACCCGTAACGACGCTACTGTTTAATGGTGGCACGTTTTCCATGAGCTGCATGTTTCCTCCCGTCCGCGCTTCTTTTACTTTTCACGTCACCGCAACTCATTAAGCCACGAAGGCTCTTTGAGCCATTTTTGCGCGATTTCATCTAATTCTCCGGTCTTATCGAGGAGCCTGAGGGTGTTTTCTACCATGTTGACCAGAAGAGGATCATTGGGGGGCAGAGCCACCCCGATGGGTTCGTATGAGAGCGGTTTGTCAAGCGTGATCAGTCTTGCGTCAGGGTAACGGAGGACCGAGACCTGGCAGATCGGCAGATCGGCAATCATCGCCTGCGCCTTGTCGTTCTTCACCATGTTCACGGCCTGGTCATAGTCCTGAGCAAGCTCCAGTTTCGCATTCGGGATAAGCTTCTCGATAAAGAGCTGGCTGGTCGAACCCTTCAGCGCCACCAGAATATTCGAAGGCTTGTTCAACTTCTCCATCGTGTCGAGCGAGGCTGCATTTACGGCTTTGACGAGGATGGACTTGCCTGAATGGAAATAGGGGCCTGCGAAGGCGACCCTGACATTGCGTGACGGAGTCATGGTCATGTTCGAGAGCACGATATCCACCTTTCCCGCGAGGAGCGCCGGAATGAGCTCATCGAATTGCATCTGTTTCAACGTGAGCTTGACGTCCATGCCTCTGGCCAGCAGATCGGCAAGGTCCGGCTCTATACCTACGATCTTACCGCTCTTCGTCATCATATTGAGCGGCGGCATACTGGCGGCCGTGCCCACGACCAGCTCTTTTTTCGACAGGATCCGGTCGAGAACTGGCGATGTTTTCGCGGCGTCGGCCGCATACGTCCTCCCCCACGTGCAGACGATACCAACAAGCACAAATAGCGTCACTAGCAATTTCATTTTTCGCATTTCAAATCTCCTCCTCCATAGAACCATTAAGACGTGTGGTCGGCTTTGATCTTTTGTTGTGCCTGGTCCGCGCCTGTTGCCCCCTCAGCCCTCTCTCCCTTGGGCTTATCCGGCCCTTTCAGTTTGTGGATCCCTCCTGCTCTTTCTGATACCGCCGGAGCATACTGATTCTCCATGGAAAGCGAGTGGACCGGGCATATCTCGACGCACAGATTACACGTGCAGCATTTAAGGCGATCAATCTGCCATTCCCTGCTATCCTTGGTGACCACGATGGCATAACAAGGACAGCGCCTGCTGCACATGCCGCAGAAAATGCACTTGTTGATATCATTGTCAACTCTGCCCCTGGTAATCGGGGTAAAGGTCCGTTTCTTCTTGGGGTACATGAGCGTCGCCGGACCGCTGAACAGGTTCTTGAGAACGGTCTTGGTCATCGTAAATGATCTCATCTGCTTACTCCATCACCTTTCTGTGCAGCTGATGCAGGGGTCGAGGGTGAGGATGATATTAGGAACATCAGCAATCTCCGAACCCTTGAGCACCTTGATCATAGCCGGGATGTTGCTGAAGGTGGGTACCCGCACCCTGAATCGTGTCAGAAATTTTGAACCGTTGCCTTTGACATAGTGAATCACTTCACCCCGGGGCTGCTCTATGCGGGAAAAATATTCTCCATTTGGAGTGCCCTTCACCTTGAGATCAAAAGGTCCGTCGGGGATTTTTGCCGCTGCCTGACGAACCAGATCGATAGAGTGAAACGTTTCGCGAATTCGTACCAGGCAGCGCGCATAGCAGTCTCCCGTGGTCTCAACCATCGGCTCCACATCCAGGTACTTGTAGGCGGCATACCCGATGGTTCGCATATCCATGGCTAATCCGCTCGCCCTGGCCATGGGCCCGACACAGCCGAGCTTATACGCATCTTCACGGGAGATGTATCCCACACCCACCAACCGATGCCTGATCGAGTAATCTTCGATAAAGACAGAGCAGATTTCGTCAAGATCGACTTTCAACCTGGCCAGACGCTCTACGATCCCTTTCAGGGTATCGGCGTCGATATCGCGTCTCACTCCTCCAACCTTGCAGACGCCGAGGATGACCCTGGCGCCGGTGGTTCCTTCAAATATATCGAGCACCGACTCTCGCAACCTCAGGCTCTGCATGAAGAGGCTCTCAAAACCGAACGCATCGGCAGCCACGCCAAGCCAGAATATATGACTGTGAATCCGTGACAGCTCAGCCCATATGGTCCTCAGATAGAGCGCGCGCTCCGGTACCTCAATACCCATGATCTCTTCGACCGCCTGACTGTATCCCAGCGAGTGCATGAAGCTGCACAGACCGCAGATCCGGTCGGCAACGTGCACAAAATCAATGAAATCTCTTTTTTCGATCAACCTTTCCAGTCCCCGGTGCACGTAGCTTATCGAGGGAATAGCGTCCACAATCTTCTCATCTTCCGTCACGAGATCGAAATGGATCGGCTCGGGAAGAACGGGATGCTGCGGTCCGAAAGGGATGACATTCTTATGAGCCATGGAAAATACCTCTACTCCTTTTGCGCTTCAGGGGCTTCTGCCTTTTGTGGTTCAGGGGCTTCTGACTTCTCTGCCTCGGTAGTTTGGGTTTGGGCTTCTGCCTGCTGCTTCGGTTTTTCGGCCGCCGGTGCAGGGGCAGTGCCTTTCTGCTTCGGGGGCTCCGGCAGCTTGACATTCTCCACGCTGAAGGGCGCCTTGATCGCGGTGCGGTACAGAGTGCCGCCATAGTCGATATTTATATTCTTGATGACGACACCGAAGAGGTCGTGTATTTCGTTTTCGTAGAGAAACGCGTTCGTATAGACCGCGCTGATGCTCGGCAGTTCTTCTTCCGGCCCTGCGGTAACCCGGAGGTTTTTGAATCGATACTCCTTGTCAAACGAATAGTTGATCTCATAGCCGTTCTCAAGCGTGCTGCAACCGATCTGCACCAGACGAAAGCCTTCTGCGAAAAGCTGAGCCACAGCGCCAACCAGATCGCTCTTTCCTATAGGGATGATTTCCTGGGGTTCACTCATGTTCGGTTCTAACCTCTCTGTTCTTCCTTTGCGCATATTTCTTTTCGAGAACCTCGCACGCCTGGATCACTCCATCAATAATCGCTTCCGGCCGGGCCGCGCACCCGGGAACATAGACATCCACCGGCACGACCTTATCAACCCCTCCCATGACGTTATAGCAGTCCTGGAAGACACAGCCGGAGATGGCGCATAAGCCTACCGCCACGACAGCCTTGGGATTGGGCATCTGATCGTAAAGCGTTTTCAGGACTTGTACGCTCTTCTCATTGACCGACCCCGTGGCAAGGAGTATATCCGCATGCTTCGGGTTTCCGGTGTTTATAATGCCGAACCGCTCGAGATCGTAGAGCGGGGTAAGGCTTACGATGACCTCGGTATCGCACCCATTACAACTGGTCGCATTGTAATGAAGGACCCATGGCGAGCGTTTGAACCATCCCATGTTTTCTCTCCACTCTCACTTCAGTACGCTGAGAACGATAATATTGGAAACCCCTGCCACGGCCGTAAAGATCCACGAGCTTGCCAGGGTGAGTTGCCATTTGAACCGGGCGTAATTCATGTCGATAAATATCTCAAAGAGATATGCTGCCACAGATACCGCGAGCGCAATCCAGGGATTAAATCCGAAGAACAGGTAAACCATGCCCAGCAGAAGCACATTCTCGTACCAGTGTGTGATCTCGATGAGCGCGAGTGAGGGACCTGAAAATTCGGTGGTGATCCCGCGCACTATCTCCTGATGCGCGTGGTGTGACATGGAAAGGTCGAAAGGAGACTTTCTTAGTTTGATGGTGAGTATATAGAGAAAGCCCGCAAAAACCCCTGGAAGGTAAAGTATCAGCGGCTCCGGATACTGCACGAGCTCTGCCACTTTGAAACTTCCCGTCACCTGGTACATGCCGATAGCCATGATAATGACCATGGGCTCGTAGGCAACCATCTGGATCAACTCGCGCTCAGCGCCGATGTGGCTGTAGGGAGAACCGACAGCGTACCCTCCGAGGATGAAGAATGTCACTGCCAGGGCGAGACTGAAGATGATCAACAGGAGATCGGCGCCCGCAAAGAAAAGGGCGCCCGAAAACAGGGTGAACAGAAAAAAGAGCACGATGCTGAGATTCTGGAATTTGTTGACGACAATTCTCTCCTTTTGGAAGAGCTTCAGCACGTCAAAAAAAGGCTGCCGCAATGGCGGGCCGTATCTCCCCTGCAGTCGCGCACTCAACTTCCGATCCACGCCGGAGAGAAAGCCGCCCACAAAAGGCGCGAGCACAATAAAAACCAACATTCTCTCTATCATGCCCAGAGACTGATAGAACTCGTAGATGCTGCTCATATCAATGCCACCCCGAACATAACGCAAAGCAGTGTCAAGGAAATGAGAACCCCTGCGTTAAACAGGCGATCCTCGCCGAAATACTTTTCCAGGTAGTAGTTCTTGAGCTGAATGGGCTGTGCAGAGGCCATCGCGCCTTCGAACGTGATATCGTCGATATTGGCCCCACCGAGATAGGTTCCCACCCGTTTGTAGTCTTTATTGACGTATCCGAAAAAGAAGATGCCCAGGGGCAGGAGGATGAGCAGGCCAACCATCATGGCGAACGTTACCATGATGTTAAAGCTGTCAGGCGCAGGAACGTCACCGAACACTTCCGTGATATAGGGGTTGATAATGGCTGAAGCGATAAGCGGGAATGCAAGGCAGACCACCACTGTGCATGCCGCGAGAATATCAAGCGTGATCCACTCCCAGTTACTTACCTTATGCTCCACGACCTCGGCCTCTCCGTGCCTGACAGACATGATCTTACCCATCCATTTTGTCCAGAAAAAGACCGTGGCAGCGCTTCCATAGGCAAGTATGATCGCCATCCCGGGATTGGTGTCGATAAATGCTTTGAGTGTAACGAACTTGCTGATGATCATCCCGAAGGGCGCAAGAAACATTCCGGCCATGCCGACCATCATCACCGCGGTGAGCTTGGGCAGGCGCATGATCAGGTAGTCCATATCCTCTATGTCACGGCTATCCAACTTGTATTCAATAATCCCGACACAAAGGAAGAGGAGCGACTTCGCCACCGCGTGGAAGATGATCAGGAGCAGGGCTGACCAGAGCGCCGCGTGCGTGTTGATGCCTGCGCAGGCCACGATCAGACCGAGATTGGATATGGTCGAATAGGCGAGCACTTTTTTGGCATTGCTCTGGGAAATGGCCATTAATGCGGCAATGAGGAAACTGACGCCACCGATGAGCATGAGCATCTTTGCGGCCACCGTGTTCTCAAGCGCCGGGGCCACTCTCAGGATGATGTAGACTCCGGCTTTTACCATCGTGCTCGAATGAAGCAGCGCCGACACCGGCGTCGGAGCAACCATGGCGCCGGTGAGCCAGGAAGAAAACGGTAACTGGCCGGCTTTTACAATTCCTGCGAATGCGATGCAGACCGCGGGCAGCAGGGCGTAGTTCTGGTCGAGGCGGATCAGTTTGTCGAGCTCCATGGTGTGGGAGGAGTTATACAGGCAGACGAGCCCGATGGCGAAGACCACGCCTCCCAGCAGGTTCATCTTCAGGGCCCTGAACATACTCGCAACGGACGGCTTGTCATTTCTATACCCGATCAAGAGAGCCGAGCAGATCGTGGTTATCTCCCAGAAGAAATAGAGCCAGATCAGATTGTTGGAAAAAATGATGCCGAACATGGCGGACAGGAAAAGATAGAAGAGGAAAGTAAAATAACGCCGCCTCTCCTTCACCTCCTTGTGGTGCTCGTGATATTCGGGAAGATAGCCGATGGCGTAGAGGCAGATGGCGCTGCCGATAATGCCGACGATGAGCGCCATGATGATCGAGAATTTGTCTATGAACAGACTGTTCTCGATCTCCATCGTGCCGCCTGCAGAAAACTCGAAGACTATCATGATCAGCGATTGCACAACGACGAGCAGCACGGGCAGGTACTGTTTTGCTTTGAGGGAGATATAAACGATGAACGCCGCGATGAGCACCTCTATCCCCAACATCAACATATTCACGAGATGGGTCTCAGCGTGGAAGTATACAGCGTCCTTATCCAGATACGCGACCAGCAGGTAGATCGGCACTGCGCACAGCACAACATTGGCAATGACACCGATCGTTTTTCTGAGAGCCGTTCCAACGGGCAGCACAAGCGCCAATCCTGCGATGCCTAACGGAAAAAGTATCAGGAAAATGAGCGCATTCACGGTATCATCACCGCCTCAAATGATCTTGTCGCTACCTGCATTCTCACAAAACCCTGCGGGGATGTCCATAGGACCTTGGTCTTATAGTGAGAGGGAAGAGGTGAGTGAAGAGAAGTGTCGAGTGGGACGCGGAGAAAGGGAGACAGGAAGAAAGGGAGAAAGAGGGGACTTACCGAGTCTTTTCGCACTGTCACCGTGTCACTCCGTCTCCGCGTCTCCGCGTCCCCGTGTCTCTGTCTCTCCGCGTGTCTCCGTGTCTCTTCGACTTACTAATTGCCTATCAACCGGGTGTTACTTCCCTTACCTCCGATAGCCAGTCGATCGCCTCCTCAAAGCTCGTGAACACCTTATAGGAAAATCCCTGAAGATGCAGAGATGCTTCAAACTGTTTGGCTATGGAGAGGCGTTTTTCATCCGCCGGTACCACGTTTGCGATTTTGCCTTTAAAAACGGACCCGTAACGTGCCATCTCCACTGCCAGCCGCAACACGGTACCCATGTTGCTCTCTCCTGACATGCGTGTTTCTCTCAGATCAACGAGGATATTGTGGTCAGCGTAAAAAGAAGCGGCCACGGCAAGGTCGCGGACTATCTGTACTGAACGGTCGAAATCTATCTCTCCTGAATCATTCAGCCGAATAAAATCTTTAACTTTGTAAATCTTGATGTCGGAAGCCATATTCACCTACCCTTTTCAGATCAGTGTCGAGTGTCGAGTAAACTCAAATAAAGTTACCAGTGATCAGTGAGCAGCGAGAAACCACCGAGCAGGTGCTGATGACTCATAACTGATTACTGGTCACTGGGGTATCACTTCCGTTACCTCCGATAGCCAGTCGATCGCGTCCTCGAAGCTCGTGAACACCTTATAGGTAAATCCCTGGAGATTCAGGGACGCTTCAAATTGTTTGGCTATGGAGAGTCGTTTTTCATCCGCCGGAACCACGTTTGCTATTTTTCCTTTGAAAGCGGCCCCGTAGCGCACCATCTCCACTGCCAGACGCAATATGTCCCCCATGCTACCCTCAACGTGAACGGTCGTCTCTCTCAGGTCAACAAGGATATTATGGCCCGCATGAAAAGAGGCTGCTACGGCAAGGTCATGGATGATCTGTATGGAACGGTCGAGGTCTATTTCTCCTGACTCGTTCAGCCGGACGAAGTCTTTAACTTTGTAAATCTTGATGTCGGAAGCCATATTCACCTACCTTATGAGTGTCGGGTGTCGAGTGTCGAGGTCGAGTGACAGATAAAAAATTACCCAGCCTTCGCTCACCGCATTGCCCTATCTCCCGCTCTCCGCGTCTCCGTCTCTCACCTTTCGTTCGTCCTTCGACACTCGACACTTGTTACTTGTCACTATCTCTCCGAAAGCTACACCCATAATCCGTGTCTCCTTGTCGTCGTCTTTTCACGTTTTTTTTCTGCGCAGGGCTGAGTCCGGCGGCGGGTAGTCAAGCGTGTTGTTGATTTCGGCCAACGTTTCAGGCGAGAAATCGGGAAAGGGTAATTTGCCTTGATCCCGCCACTCGCGGACCTGCGCCATAGCTTCCTGGCTTTTCGCGGCATCGAGGCCTCTATCCCGGGCCACATACGTCATCTGGGAGGGAAAAGCAAAGCCGCTGCCGCTCGCCTCGACAATCTCCATCATGCGCAGGAGCAGGTCTTCCTGTATGGGAAGGAAAGATGCGTAATCTGTTTCCAGTATATACGCAAAGATCTCCAGGTCGAGTGATGACTTTCCGAATCCTGTGAAGCGCACTCGCGCCGAGGCTGATTCAACTTTCGGATGCGCATACAACAGCTTTCGGATCTCGGCAAGAATGTACCGGAGCTGTTCTGATGCTGTTTCATACCTTAGCTGTAACGTGTGGTGAAACCAGATCTTGTCCCGCAGAGTGAAGTTCTCCAGGCTCATAACGGCAAGCTGCCCGTTGGGGACCGACACTACGGTTCGATCGAGTGTCCGGATACGGGTCGAGCGAAGTCCGACGTCTTCGACCGTGCCCGCGTAGTCGCCTGCCTTGCAGAAATCACCCACACCGATTGGTTGATCCGAAGCGATCATGATTCCGCCAAACAGGTTTTCCAGGGTCTTCTGTGCGGCAAAAGCCACGGCGATACCGCCGACTCCGAGACCCGTCAGCACCGCAGTGAGGTTGACGTTAGCAAGGTAAAGCATACAAACCCCGCCGCCGATTACCACAACTATCGTGGATAGTCTCCTCGCAAGCTGCAGCATAGAGATCTTGCTTGATAACGTCATCACCAGCTGCCGCTGTTTCACGCTGAATACGATATCCACGAAACGCATACAGAGCCAGGTCACTCCGACAATAGTGAGTGTTGCCGCCACGTAGGCCCAGAAGACACTGGTCAGGACTGAACGGGAAAATAATGAAAGGCACCAGATAGCAACAGCGAAGAGGAGGATGCGGACAGGACCGGATAGGCCTGCCATGTGACGGTCGGCGCGGACACCTACTATCCGGTGCACCAGCAGCATAAAGAGAGGGGCAAGAAGACGGGTCACCACCGTGGCAAGGCCAAAGCAAAGCGGAATGATCAGAAGAATCGAGAGCCACTGCCATAAAGGAAACCAGAGAAACCAGGTATTGAGGAGGAACTTCGGCAAGTAGGCCTCGACGGTACGAGCACCCACTTCCTGGTAATACTCCGGAACTTCCTTAAGGGTTTCAGCGGAGAAAAGCCAGATAGGCGGTCCTTTCCCCAGGCGCACCCGTTCAAGGAGAATATCGAAACTGCCGGATGGGGTCTCCACGGTACCGACCCGGTTCTGAGATAGCGGGAGGTCCTCTTCCGGCGAGCCTTCCGGCTTATTGCTCAGCAACGGCACTCTACCGGAGAAACCACGTTCCAGAATGGTCTGCAGCGCCAGGATAAGTTTCTGGGCGGCTATGCCCCTTTTCTTGGTATTGAGATACTGGAGGGCCTGCCCATAGTCTTGCTGCCTGGCCGATTTCATGAATCCGAGGACAGTGCCCTGAGGCGTGCTGCGCCCGAGCGGATCGCTGACCGTCGGTAGCGGTTCCGCAGGGCCTTGTTCCACTTTTGCTTCCGGCGTTGTCCCTATCTTTTCAGCAGCGACTGCGATCGCCGCCGTGAACAGCATCAACAAAAGGGCGAGCATCAGGGCTCGTCTAGCCATGGTGATTCTCCGAGGTCTTCATTATATAGTGGCAAGGGTCAAAAAAAGACGCGGAGAAAGGGAGACGCGGGGAGTCTTCCTTCACCCCATCCCAGTCACTCCGTGTCGACTTATTCTGGTAATCATCGGTCAGTAACCCGTGGCCAGTGGCCGGTGTACGAGAGCTGTGGTGAGAGGCCAGTCTCATAGCGGATTCAGCCGGAAGAAGTAGTAACCCCACGGCCCGAGGTCGACGTAGAGTCCCGGATCGTGCATCTCATCACCGCTTCGGTCATAAGTCGTACCAGACAGAGCGTCGGTGAGACGCCACATTTTTCCACGTACCTCGTCCCAGGGCGCTCGAACGAGGGCTTGGGCGTTGCTATCGCTGAGATTGACTATGATGAGACACCGATCGTCTTTGTGTGCCCATCCCCAGGCTACGGTGTTCTGGTAGGTCGAATTGTCCGGCCAACCGGTGCGCGTACAGAGAAGCCACTGACCGTCCCGAAAGAGCGATCGCGTCAGTGGCGGCAAGAAGGCGTTTGTAGAAACCCTGTAAATCTTCATCGGGCGCTTCTGTTGGTCGCCTGGCCAGAAATACGGGCAGCCTCACTTTTCTCCCCTCGAATTGTCCTTCGTGGAAGAGCTTCGCTCCCGGCACCGTAGCCATAGTGACGGCAGCGGCGCGCTCCTTTTGGGATGAGAAGGTTGCGGCAGCGCGAGGTTCGTCGTGGTTCTCGATGAAACGCACGAGTCTGTTCTGATACGCACTATCAGCGCAGAGATGCAGCCGGACGCTCTCCGCATTGTCGTGCTCAAGACGATCATAGAGCTTCTTATCGTAACAGTCGTCGAACCCCTGCTGTTGGAGTTCCCACTCGAGGTCCCAGTACGCCTCCGCCATAAAGATAAAGTCCGGATGGCTTTTCTTGACGGCGGGAATAATCTCCGGCCAGTAGTCGGCTGCGGGCCTGCTACCGGCGCGGCTGCCCCATGTGCGCTCGAAAATGGGATTCATGAGAAGCATGGCCATGTCACAACGCACGCCATCACTTTGACCTGCAATATCGATGAGCGTCTCGATCACGGCCTGCCTGAGCCCCGGCTTGAAGGCGTTCAGCTGTACCACGTCGGACCACGCCGCGAAGTAAGGGTCCTTGCCGCACGCAAGAACATTTCCTCCTGCTTCGATGAAAGATGCCGGATCGTTCTTCAGATCGTCGGCATTCCCCTGGACAAAGTATTCAGGATGCTCAATGACCCACGGGTGGTCCGGCGCCACATGGTTCGGCACGAAATCGAGAATGAGCTTGAGCCCGCGCCTGGCCAGCTCCTGCCGCGCCACAACAAGACCATCGCGCCCTCCGAGGTGTGCATCCACTGCGTAACGTCGCACGCAATACGGAGATCCCACGTTGTCCTCAGGCCTGAAATCAGGTAGGACCCGGCGGAAGTCTTCGAGAAGTCCCTTGTTCTCATTTGAGACGGCGATGCCCGCAGGGCTGCGTTCCCAGACGCCCATGAACCAGACCGCGCTCACGCCGACTTCGGCAATCGCGTCCCACTCAGATGCGGGCACTGTGGCCAGTGTCGTGGAGGTGCCATGCCTTGACTTAATCTCTTCAAGCCAGACCCAGGTGTTAATCTCATAGATGACCGGGTTATGCTGCCAAAGGTTCATCGGTTCCTCCTCACTTAATCTCCCTCACGAGCGCGCGGGCCGGCGCGCCGTCGGACCCTGCGATCTTGAGAGGCAGGCAGATGAGCTGCACTCTGCCGGACTTGACTCGCGCCATGCTCAATCCTTCAATAAGCCAGATGCCGGCCTTGAGCAGTATCTGGTGAGTCTCCATCCCATCTGTGTGGAATCCTCCCACGGAGAGGTAATCAATGCCGATCAGCCTCACCTGTCGGTCGACAAGATAGCGGGCTGCTTCCGCAGAAATGTAGACAAAATCTTTCACGAAGCTATCCGTGTTCCAGCAGCGCGCTGAGTTTTTTGTTTTGAAAATGATTCGCTCGCCGCGCCGTATACGGTGAGGCAACAATTCATTCGTCTTGATCGATGTACGGTCTCGGATAGCAATCACCCGGGCCGCACCGATGGCTGCGTCGAGCGGCATTGTGTCGATCCCGCGGCCACCACGCACGAAGTGTGCCGGAGCGTCCATGTGGGTGCCTGAATGCGCTCCCATCTCAAGGAATGACACCGTAGCGGGATCGCCATGGTCCATGTCGCGGCCGTGCGTAATGCGTACTGGCGGATCAGCCGGCCAGTGGACCATGCCGGTTCTCAGTGTCACAGAGACATCGATCCATGATGAAGCCATGATATTCTCCTCGCCCTCTACACTTCCGTGAATCCGGCTGCCTTGCCGAGTTCAAGGACCTGCTCGGCCGTTGTGGTCGCGAACATATGCATGGCCCGGGCGATGCTTCCGGTCCATCCGGTCTGGTGGCTCGCACCGAGCCCCGCCCCGTTGTCGCCGTGGAAGTACTCATAGAACAGGACGTAGTCGCGCCAGTGAGGGTCCTCCTGAAACTTCTTGGTTCCCCCATAGACCGGCCGCTGGCCATCCTTGTCTTTCAGGAAGATGTTGCCGAGACGATGCGCGATCTCCTCTGCGACCTGGTACAGGTTCATCGTGCGGCCTGAGCCCGTGGGACATTCGATTGTAAAATCATTCCCGTAGTATGCGTAATACTGCAGGAGGGCCCGGATGATCAGCACATTAACGGGCATCCAGATCGGCCCCCGCCAGTTGGAGTTGCCGCCGAACATGCCCGTGTCCGACTCTGCCGGCAGGTACGACACCCCGTATTCCTGGTCCCCCACGCGGAAGACAAAGGGCTTTTCGGCGTGGCAGCGGCAGAGGGAGCGGATGCCGTAGGGGCTTAAGAATTCGCTCTCGTCGAGCATCGTCGCCAGCACACGGCGGAGCTTGGTTTCGTCCAGGACCGCGGCGAGCAGCCGGCCCGCATAACCGGGTTTGGACGGGTTGTGGATGAAGGCCGTCAGCTCGGGTCGCGCCTCGAGGAACCTGTGCAGGCGTGGCATCAGCTCCGGGTATTTCTCTCTGATTTCCCCCTCGAAGACGGTGACAGCGCACAAGGGGAGCAACCCGACCATGGAGCGGACCTTCAGGCGCTGACTGCTGCCGTCCGGCAGCCGGAGCACGTCGTAGAAGAACCCGTCTTCCTCGTCCCACATGCCCGTGTCCCCGCCCGCGTGGATCATCGACGACGCGATCCAGAGGAAATGCTGGAAGAACTTGGCGCACATCTCCAGATAGGCTGGTCGTTCGAGGGTCAGCTGCACGGTGATCTCGAGCATGTTCTGGCAGAAGAGGGCCATCCAGGCGGTGCCGTCGGCCTGCTCCAGGTAGCCGCCGGTCGGCAGCGGCGCGCTGCGGTCGAAGACGCCGATGTTGTCGAGCCCCAGGAAACCGCCCTCGAAGACGTTGCTGCCGGAGCGGTCCTTGCGGTTCACCCACCAGGTGAAGTTGAGCAGGAGCTTCTGGAAGGAGCGTTCGAGCCATTCGACGTCACCCTTGCCCTGCCGGACCTTCTCCGAACGGTAGGTGAAGATGGTGGACCAGGCGTGCACCGGCGGGTTGACGTCGCCGAAGTTCCACTCGTACGCGGGAAGTTGCCCGCTGGGGTGCAAGTAGTCCTCCTTGAGCATCAGGTCCAGCTGCTGCTTGCCGAAGTCCGGATCCACGAGCGTCAGCGCGAGGACGTGGAAGGCCAGGTCCCATGCCGCGTACCAGGGGTATTCCCACTTGTCCGGCATGGAGATGATCTCCGCGTTGTACATGTGGTGCCAGTGCTCGTTGCGGGAGGCACGTCGCGTCGGCTTGAAAGGGTCCGCGCCATGCTCCTCAAGCCAGCGGTCGACATCGTAATAGTAGAACTGCTTGGACCAGAGCATGCCGGCCAGGGCCTGGCGCATGACGTTCGCCTCGTCGGAAGAAAGCTTTGACGGGATGACCGTAGCGTAGAACTCATCCGCCTCGCGGATACGCCCGGCAAAGAGCGAATCGAAATCGTCGCCGAAAGGTTTGGCGGAAGCCCCAGTGGTGAGACGCAGTCTGATCACCTGCTCTTTATTGCCGCCGACGGTGATCCGGTAATGGGCCGCGACTTTCGTACCAACGTGATCCGGATTGATCCATTCTCTGCGCCCCGAAACTACGAAGTTGTTGATGCCGTCTTTAACGTAAGGGCTCACGTTCGGATGTTCAGGAAAAAGGCGCTCGTTATTTGTTTCGTTCTCGGTGAAGAGAAGGGGCACGTTGCCCTCGGCGTACAGGTGGTACGTACCCAGTTCAGGGTGCACCGCCTCAATCGCACTCGCACCTGCCGAACCCTTGGCCTCCCTGAGCGCAGGCTTCTCTTTGCGTCTGGCAATCCACCCTGCCCAGTCGTTACGGAACCAGAGCGTGGGAAGCACGTGAGAGCGTCGCAGCTTCCGCTCCCCGGTTGGCAGACGGTGATCCGGATGAGGATGTCTTCCGGGCCTCCCTTGGCGTACTCCACGAAGACATCGAAGTAACGGTCGTCATCGAATACACCCGTGTCGAGCAATTCGTACTCCATCTCGTTGCGGGTCCGCTGTTTGTTGGTGTCGACAAGGTCGCCGTAGGGGTAGGCTCTCTGGGGATACTTGTAGAGGTACTTCATGTAGGAGTGGGTGGGCGTCGAGTCGAGATAGAAGTAGTATTCCTTCACGTCCTCGCCGTGGTTACCCTCGCTGTTGGTGAGGCCGAAGAGGCGCTCCTTGAGGATGGGGTCCTTACCGTTCCACAACGCCAGCGCAAAGCAGAGGTGCTGCCTGTCGTCGGAAATGCCTGCGAGCCCGTCCTCTCCCCAGCGGTACGCCCGCGACCGCGCCTGGTCGTGGCTGAAGTAGTTCCATGCATCGCCAGAGTCGCTGTAATCTTCACGCACGGTGCCCCACTGCCGCTCGGAGAGATAAGGTCCCCACTTCTTCCAAGGTGCTTTTGATTCGTGAGCCTCTTGCAGCCTCTTCGCTTCTTTGGTCATGGCCCATCCTCCTTAGTTCATCTTTTCATCTTAGCCTCAACCTCAACCTCAACCTTGGTTGTTAGCTTTTCTTCTCCTGGTCATCAGGAGACTTTGCCGGCGCCGCATACCACTGCTCTTTCGGGACTATCTTCGGGCGCTCGGGATCAAACCTGTACGAAGGCGACATGATCTGTACGCCGTACTCATTGAAAGCATCCTGTATATTCCGATGGAGGTCCGCGTACGTGTAAGCCATGCGCTGCGGATCATCGGTGTAAACGTTCAGCTCGTAGGCCACATAGAAATCGTCAAGTGAGGTCTGGAGAACAAATGGGGCCGGTTCACGCATCAACCCGGGGGTCCTCTCTGCTGCCATGAGGAGCAGCGCTTCAACCTGACGCCACGGGGTATCATATCCAATGGTGACCGAGGTGTGGAGAATAAGACCCTGCGTACGAGCCAGAGAGCTGTAATTGGTTACGTGGCTATTCACGATCATCGAACTCGGCACAACGATCTCCTCGTTCTTGATTGTTCGCAAATGAACCACCTGAAGCCTCGTATCAATGACGTCTCCGGTGAAATCGGCGATCTTCACGCGGTCACCCACCTTGAAGATCCTCCGGTACGTGAGCGTATAGCCTGCAAGGATGTTTGCGATTGCCGACGTGGAACCAAGGGAAAAAAGCACGCCGAGAAAAATGGAGATGCCCTTAAAGGCAGGAGACTGGGAGCCCGGAACGTACGGGAACGCGACCACCGCTGCGAAGGCAATGACGAGCATGCGAACGATCTTGTAGGTCGGCTGGGCCCATTCACGATAAAACCCTTTGAAGCTGATCGTGCCTTTTTCGATCTCTTTAAAGAAAAGACGTGTCAGTTTCAGAGCATAATACGTAATGACGGCTATGACGGCGAGCACCACTAAATCCGGAATCTCCGCCAGAATGCCCCTCGCCATCCCGGAAAGCGGCACGAGCACGTAGCCGAGAAGCTTCCCCGCAAATGGGCGCGTCCATGGGAAGAAGCTCAAGCCAAGGTGGACATACGTATAGAAGAGCATGATGAACACGGCAAAACGAACGGCCTTTGATGCTTCGACGAGCGCTGCCTTGATGCGTTCTGCGCGGACCAGTTCAAGAGACTGAATGTGGATGGAGACCTTTTTTGAGTCGGCCCAGGCTCGAATCTTCGTATCGCAGATTCGATAGAGGCGGTTCAACACATAGAGAAGCGCGATGAGAACGAGCGTGGCGATCAACAAGTAGAACGTGGAGATCAGGATTCTTTTCCTGCTGTGCTCTTTCCGGTACTGTTCTATGGCGCTGCGCAGCTTTTGCGTGTATTCCGTTGCGAGTTGCTGCCTGCTCAGTTTTTCCGCTTTCGCGTCCTCGTCGAGCACGGTTGCCAGCGGCTTGTCCTGGGCCTGAATAAGCGTTAAGGGCCCTTTATAATCGAATGCACTTATCGAGTCTACAGGGATAGCGTCATCTTCCGCCACCGCTTCTACGCGGTCCGATATGGCCCTTGCGCGGTCTTGTGCGCTATACCCAACGACTTCACCTTTTATGGTGAATATGGTCCGACCGTCGAGCGTCACGGGGTATCCGGCAGATTTATCTTCCTGGGGCCTGACAGCCGCGCTTTCGGCTGGCGCGCTTTGCCGCGGTTTGACTGGCGCGCTCTCCCGAGGCTTGGAACGCTGCGTTTACGCGGGGCACGACGGGTGGGCTCTTTTCAGGTTTAGCTGATAAGCTCTCCCGGGGTTTAACTGATGTGCTCTCCTCGGGGTGTCGGAGGTGTGCTTACCGTCGGCTCGGCATTAGTCGTTGTCTGGGGTTTGGCTTGTTCGATTTGCGGGGGCCCGGCAGGTTCGCTGCTCGTCTGCGCAGAAGCGACAAAGGCGCCTATCATAACGAGCACAAAACAGGTCGTCATGAGGCGTGCGTTCTTCATCATAATTGCACCCAATACCCTCGCAAGAGTGCGAACCCCGCCCATCCTCTTCGTTATAGCTGTCTACAAACGTAATGCCCGTGATACTTGAATTCAAGGGAAATGGCTTCGTGAGTCTAAAGGGATGGACACTGCCACCTTCATCTTAAAGCACGTGTTAGTTTTATTCTTGCACGAGTACCGGAGATCGTCTATCGGACTTTAGGCCTATATGGAAAGTGTCGAGGGTCGAAATAGACGCGGAGAGACGGAGAAGGGGAGATGGGGAGATGAAAGAGACGGGGAGCACGGCGTCATGGAGAAAGACTGGCGTCTATGAGACACGGTGTCTTACGTCTGCTTTTGTCACCGCGTCACCGTATCTCCGCGTCTCTTTGTCTCCGTGTCCCCGTGTCACTTTGTCTCACACATCACTCGACACCCGACACTCGACACTCGACACTCTTCTTCCCCTGTATTAATTTTCTCTCAAGAGATGCTAAGCTGAATAGGAACAGCCGGTAGATTCCGGCGTGAAGGAAAGGGGTAATTGAGCTATGGCGGCACAACACATAGGTATTATCACCAGCGGAGGCGATTGTCCGGGGCTTAATGCGGCTATCCGGGCTATTGGTAAGGGCGGTCAGGATGCATACGGGATGCGTATTGTCGGTTTCCTCAACGGGTTCAGGGGTCTCGCTCAGGATCGCACCATGGAACTTGACGATCGGGTGCTGTCGGGGATAATGACGTACGGCGGCACGATCCTGGGTACAAGCCGCGATAAACCGAAGCGCATGACTATCGGAGATAGAACGCGTGACATGACGGATGTGATCGTGGACACCTATCACCGTCACCATCTGGATGCGCTGGTATGCCTCGGGGGCGCGGGTACACAGAAGAATGCGTTGCTGCTCAAAAATACCGGCCTGAACGTGGTGACACTGCCGAAGACGATCGATAACGACGTGGCCATGACCGATACGTGCATCGGATTCGACACTGCCGTGAGCATCGCGACAGAGGCAATTGACCGGCTTCACTCTACAGCCACGAGTCACAATCGCATCATCGTCGTGGAAGTTATGGGACATCGCGCAGGTTGGTTGGCGCTGGAAGCCGGCACGGCCGGTGGAGCGGACGTCATTCTGATCCCGGAAATTCCCTATCGGATCGAGCGTATTGTCCAGGCCATTCACGATCGGACCCGAAAAGGGAAACGGTTCAGCATTGTTGTAGCTGCCGAGGGCGCAATGTCGACGCGCGATGCCAAGATGGTCCAGAAGCTGGCAATGAAGAAGAATAACGCCGAGAGCAAACAGGTGAGACAGAACGCCTCCGATCAACTCCGTGCGTTCCACGAAGCGCACGTCGGCCACACCATTCAGTTGACCAAGCAGCTGGAGGCATTGACCGGGCAGGAATCCCGCTTGACTATCCTTGGCCATCTGCAACGAGGCGGCACGCCTTCGGCGGCGGACCGCGTGCTGGCCACGTGGCTGGGAACACGCTGCATTCGCGCACTGACAGAGGAGCAGTACGGCGTCATGCTTGCTGTGCAGGGCAAAGAGATCAAACTCGTACCGCTGGATGAGGTCTCGGGCAAGAAGAAGTTCGTGCCGCCCGATCACCCGTTGGTGGAGAGTGCCCGGCTCGTAAGCACCTGCTTTGGTGACTAGGTACTGCCTCAGAAGTTTCATGACAAGAATGAAGGGCTAGAATTTTGTCGCGGATAGACGCGGATAAAACCAAGAGAGATGTACGCAGATGCGGATACCGGTGGACAGCATTGTGATAGAGCGTCAATGCTGTCCACACTTCGTCGCTCCCGCGAAAGTATCACCGTCCGCCACTGGCGGATCGGGGTTGACCGGCTGTGCCGCTTTATCACACAGGCGGTCAAAGATAGTTCATCAGCGTTCATCAAGGCTTTTATCCGCTCTTATCTGCGATGAAAAACAGTGTCCAATCAATCTGGAGTTCAAAGATACCAGTGACTGATTCGGAAGGCGTCCGATGATGCTGTATTCGACGGAGGTTCGTTGGTTTATCCCGGAACATTTGCCGGACGAAGTGCTCGACTGGTTCAAGGCCGGCAGGGTCCTCAATTCAGAGGGAATGCACGTTCACGAGTACCTCTTGTTCCCGGATTGCGAATACGTCGGCGTGAAGCTGCGCGATGGAAGATTCGAGATCAAGGCGATGCGCGGCTCATCTGAACCGCTTAACCCCAATCTCTCTGTTGCGGGACGAAGGGAGCAATGGATTAAATGGTCCCTGGCGAGCAACGCGTTGCAGGCCCTTGACGAACCTCTGCACCAATCGGGACAATGGTTGAAAGTGCGTAAGGAGAGGTTTCTCCGCAGATTCTATCCTGAGCAAGGCAGGATAATGGAGGCGAAGGGAGGATGGAGGACCGCTTCCCGCGATCGGCTGCATTGCCGAAGTGGTCCGCATTGAAGTGGACGCCAATCCACGATACTGGTTTACGATTGGATTTGAGGCCTTCGGTCCGCCGCCTGTTACAAGCCGGATCCTTGATGATGCTGTCTCCTCATTCTTCGAGGAACATGGCTCTGTCCCGGGCAGGACGCTCAGCGAAGACCAGTCAACCGGTTACCCGGCGTGGCTCGCGAAGCTCGTCAAAACATCTTCGGGCTGATGGCTACTTCTTCGGACCTTTAGACTCTGGCTGTTTTTCTTTTATCCCCAGGGTCGAGACCTTAATTTTCTTTCCCTCAAAAAGCACCCACTTCAGAGAAGCCTTCCCTTTCTGCTTCCCGGAAGGTATTTTCAGGCAAACTATCATACCCTTCTTAAATGGAAAAGGTCGCTCCAGATTGAGCAGCTTGCCCGCCACCTCACCAAGGTCAGGTTCGTGTCCGACCAGGGCTAGCCCGCGGGCCTCCTTGAAGGAAGCAAGAATTCGGCGCAATCCGGCAGCATCGAATCCCGGGGACAATGCAGGAGAGACTGCGACTTCCCCCTCAAAGCTCAGAGCTTCAGAGAGTATTTCGGCTGTCTGCAGGGCCCGCGCAAGCGGACTGGTTAGTATGACGTCAGGTATCTCTTTCTTTTTCGCCATTCGTTTTGCCGTCAACCGAAAATATTTACGGCCGCGAATCGTAAGATACCGGTTCTCCTCAGCAACTTTTTCACTCCTGGCAATTGCCGCCCCATGCCGGACAAGATACACTTTCATTAGCAACCTCCTGGGTCAATACTGTTGCGTGGTAAGTAGTTACATTGTTGAGTAGTTTTGAACGACTCAACCACTTAACTATTAACTTCCGCTACTGGTTCGCTATGCAGGATGTTCTTGAGCACAGCGGTGGTCTCTTCGGAAGAAAAGGACTCCCATGTTTTGCCGAAGGCTTCTTGTCGATCACGCGCGATCTCGGCCTGAAGCTGATAGATCTCGCCCAGCATGAAAAAGAGATCGGGTCCAACGGCTTCCTGTTTCCACTCGTCGTAGAGTCCATCAATGAACGTTCTGGTAAAAACCGTATCCTGGAGCTCTCCGAGGCAGTCCTGTATCTCGACCGTCCGTTCAATGAATGGGTCCAGGGCGCCTTCGTAGGCCGGCGCCATAAACTCGCACGCGTAGCGAAGCCTTTTCATCTTGATCCTCAGCTTGTGAAATTCCTTGAGTTTCGGCTTTGCGAGCACCTTGCGCCCCTGCGCGAGTGCGGTGTCCAGCTTATCGATAACAAGAACCGGCGCAACCTCCTGGAGGTTTTTTGCTGCGAGCGGCGCGCGCGGATTGGCCGGGAGCGGCCTTTCGAGAAAGAGTGTGAAGCGGCGCTCAAACATTTTATACCGGGGCGATTCGAGGGCAACGCGAAGATTATCCTGCAACCCATGCCGGTGCGCCTCAATAAGTTTCTCAAGACTCCGCTTCCTTTTTTCGGGCAGGTGCTGGATCCTACTTTCAAATCGTGGCAGGTTGAGAAGGAAAACATCTATATCACGGACACGTCCGAACTTATTGCCGAGCCATTTCAACTCTCCCGAGAGATAAGCGGCGGTGCGATCAGGAATAGCATCGCGAAAAAGCCTGAAGGCGGAACGCATGCGGCGCGTGGCAACACGGGCTTGATGTACGAACTCGGAATCGATATCACGTTGCACTCCCGGAAGGTGCTCGCAAAACCACTGAAACTGATGGGTGAGGATCTTCCTGACCGCATGGTCAAGGCGGTCATCAAGCCTCACTCTCAAGTGCTCCGGCGGCTTCTTGGAGGGCATCGTTACTTTGAGCCTCTCCATGCCCTTTTCCAGCTTTGACACGGTTGAAGGAGTATATTTGAATTTGCGCAGCAGCAGCCGTGAAAGCGCTGGAAGCGCCTTCTCGGGCCCTTTGAGGAGTTCCGCTTCCATCTCAATCAACTTCTTCCTCGCAGTCCGCTGTTTGTCGAGCCCTCGAATAGAAAAGCTCGACGAGTCGAACGTGAGATCGATCTCGGCTTTTTGCGGAGAGACAACCCGGTAATGCTGGCGATCGGTTCGGACTTGAATCTGCTCGATAAGCTTTCGCGGGTGGATCATTTCGTCAACAAGGTTCCGGAGCTCCTTGACAGGAATCAGCGTCGGCACATCAACGGGTTTGCTGAGCGCAATTTCGTTTTCGGTTCTCTTCGCCAGCCCATGATCGATTGACCCGACACCTTTCAATGTGTAGACTGCCGAACCGTTCTCAAGACGATAGCGAAGAGCATATTTGTTCTTCAGGAGGGACCAGTCGAAGGTATCGAGGTACGTGTCCAGGTTGCGCACCCGATCGGCCTTCTCGACCGAGTAGCCGTGATCATTCAGATAGGCGACAACTGCCTGTTCCTGGCCCTCGCCGGGAAGAACGAGCTTTAATTCTATCTCCACTGCTTTCGTCTGTTCCTTCAACCCACACACCTCAGATAGGCGACGCAAGAATCTACGCGCACCGGTATTCGATCTCTCTCTTCAGCTTTCGTCTAAGGAGTTCTTCCTTGCGACGAGCGCCTGCAATTTCCATCCGGCAATCGCCCGCAGTTTCAAGATGGATCAAGACGGCTCCATCATCGACATTGCAGACGAGACGCCGGACAACATTCGAGTGCGCGCAATCGAGTCCATCTGCAACGCGAAGCATCCCGGCGAGCCACTCCACAAGTGTACGACGTTTGTCATCAAGCGAGGCAAAACGTTTGTGCCGGGAGGCATCAGGTACTGCCTTGGTATGATAGCGGGCGATCAGGGCGCAGACCAATCGATCCGGCTCGCCAAGCCCCGGAATGTCGAGCTCGAGGATTAAATCGCGGCTATGTTTGTGGTGCTTTCCTGATACGGCACGTGACCAGCCGATATCGTGGAGTCTGCCTGCGATTTCAAGAAGGAGCCGCTCACCCGATCCGTATTGATGGAAAGGGTGAAGCTCGTCAAAGAGGGCGAGCGAGAGCTTTGCCACATTTTCGCTATGCGCCGGATCCTGGTCGTACGTCTTCACTGTTTTTGCGACAAATGAGGTTATGGCGCTCTCGAGTTGTTTTCGTTTCTCATCATTTCTCTACTCAACGGTTTCAGCCCTTTCTTCTTGCCGATCTTTCTGACAAGCTCTTCGTAAGGGGGAGACTTAACGCCACCCGCCCGGGCAATGGCAATAAGCGCGGTCTGGCTCCGAACAGGCTTCGCTCCTATCCTTTGGTGTCACCCTGATATAGGAGCCATCCGGCTGCATCAGCCGGGCCTTCACGTTGTCGGCAAGGTATGTCATGAGGATCTCATCTATAATACGAGCCTTCAGCTCTGTGTCTTCTATCGGATAGAGGATTTCAGCGCGTTTCTTAAAATTTCGCGGCATCCAATCGGCGCTGCCCGAGTAGATTTCCGGATTCCCGCCGTTATGAAAGTAGTAGATCCTGGAATGTTCCAGGAACCGGTCAAGGATACTGATGACGCGAATGTTCTGGCTGACTTCAGGTATGCCCGGCCGCAGGCAGCAGATGCCTCGTACAATCAGGTCGATGCGGACGCCGGCGCGGGAAGCTTCGTACAGTTTGCGGATGATCTTCGTGTCCACGAGGGCGTTCATCTTCGCGATGATACGCCCTCTTTTTTTCGGAGTAGACGTTTGGATCTCCCGATCGATGAGACGAAGCAACGTCTCCTGAGTCGTCACCGGAGAGACCATGAACTTGCGGAACATGGAGGCCTCTCTGTTGGCAGCCGGCAGGTCTCCGCGTCCACGAGTTGAACCCGGTGAGCACGTTGAAGAGCGCGGAAACGTCGTTGCCGAAGTCCGGATCACAGGTAAGAAGACCGATGTCGGTATATATCCTCGCGGTGACCGTGTTGTAGTTTCCGGTCGAGACGTGGACGTAACGCCGCAGACGCTTGCCCTCACGGCGGACAACCAGGGTTGCCTTGCAGTGGGTTTTCCAGCGAACGAATCCGAATACGGCGTTGATGCCCGATTCCTCCATCTGCCGCGACAGATCGATGTTCGATTCTTCGTCGAACCGGGCCTTCAACTCGACGACCGCAGTCACCTGCTTGCCGTTCTCAGCCGCCCGCCGCAGCGCAGCAACAACGGGCGAGTCCTTTCCGATCCGATAGAGCGTCTGCTTGATCGCGAGCACGTCGGGATCATCGGCGGCCGTGTTGAGGAAGTCCATAACCACTGCAAACGAGTCGTACGGGTGGTGCAGGAGCACGTCCCCTTCGCGAATGACTGTAAAAATATCCTTGTCGGCGGCGAGTCGCTGCGGGATACGCGGGTTGAAAGGAGGGTCCTTGTGCGAGGCGTCGACAGGAAGTTCGTAGAGCGACAAGAAAATCGCGGATATTGATCGGTCCGTTGATTTCATAGATAAATCGTTCTTCAAAGCCGAGCTGCCGGACGAGGAGCTGAATGATCCTCTTCGGAGCCCCGGGCTCAACCTCGACCCGGACGACGATCTTGTCCGAGCGGTCCCTGATCTCGGCTTCCACGGACTTGAGGAGATCCATCACCTCATTTTCGTGGAGATCGTAATCATGGTTCCGCGTGACGCGAAAAGCAATAATGTTCTTAATCGCCATCCCCGGAAAAAGCCTTTGAATGTGCTCGCGAATGAGATCTTCCAGGAGAATGAAGTGGCTCCCCGCCTTGTCCTCATGCACGGAAACAAGCCTCGGCAGGATAGAGGGTACTTCGACGAAGGCGTAAGCCTGCGGTACCTTCATTCAGGTCGGTTCCTCGAAAGACGACCATCAGATTAAGGCGGAGATTTGCGATGAAAGGGAAAGGGTGTCCAGCGTCCACGGCAAGAGGCGTCAAGACAGGGAAAACCTGTGCCTCAAAATATTCTTCGAGACGCTTCTTTTCCTTCTTATCAAGAGTGTCGATAGTGTGCAGAAATATCCTGGCTTTTTTGAGCCCCGGCATCACCTCGTCGGTGAAGCACCGGTATTGTTCGGCAACGAGCGTGCGAACTTTCTCTGCGATCTCATCAAGCTGCTGCCGGGGTGTCCTGCCGCTTGCATCGATGTCATCGACATCCGCGGCAAGGACGCGGAACAGGCCGCCCACACGGACCATAAAGTACTCGTCGAGGTTCGAACTGAAAATAGAAGCGAACTTCAGTTTCTCAAGCGTGGGAGTCAGCGGATCCTCTGCCTCTTCGAGCACGCGACGGTTGAACTCCAGCCATGAGAGTTCACGATTGACATAGAAAGACGGATCGTCGAGATCGACAGGTACCCTGGGTACCCTCTGCTCGACTGGGGCTGGGACCGGCTGTTTTCGAGGTGCCATCATTTCCTCCTGAAGACGCGTTTGATCGACGCGGAAAAAATCACTTCGCTGTCAGCTCCTTCTTTATGGCCGACAGCTCCTTCAGCTTCTCATCGCTGACCTTGGGATAGTGCAGGTTCATCGAATCCAATGCATCGATGACCGCGGCGGCAATGACGACGCGGGTGAACCATTTGTTGTCGGCCGGAACAACATACCAGGGGGCTTCTTTAGTCGCGGTGTTGCGGATCATGTCTTCGTAGGCTTCAGTATATTGGCTCCAGAAGCCGCGCTCCTTCATGTCGCTCGCTGAGAATTTCCAATTCTTATCCGGGTTTTGTACCCTTTCGAGAAAACGCCTCTTCTGCTCTTTCTTCGACAGGTGAAGATAAAACTTGCGCACGGCAATACCATTGCGCACAAGATAGCGCTCGAAAGACCGGATGTCCTGAAAACGTTCTTTCCAGATATTCTTGGTGACAAGCTCGGGCGGAATCTTCTGGCTTGCCAGAAACTCCGGATGCACCCGCACGACGAGCGTTTCTTCGTAATAGCTGCGGTTAAAGATGCCTATGCGGCCACGCTCCGGAAGATTCTTCATGCAGCGCCACATGTAATCGTGGCTCAGGTCTTCGGCAGAGGGCGTCTTGAAGGAATAGACCTGGACCCCCTGCGGATTGACGCCCGACATCACGTGCTTGATGCCGCCGTCCTTGCCGGCTGCGTCCATTGCCTGGAAGATAAGCAGCAGCCCCCAGTGACTCTGCGCGTACAGCATATCCTGGAGCGCAGCCAGGGCCTGGACGCCGACAGCCAGCGCTTCCTTCGCAGCCGGCTTGTCCTCCGAATTCAGGTGGAGGGTTTCTCCCGGATCGATATCTTTGAGACGAAAGCTCTCACCGTCCGTCACCCGGAATGGCTTCACGAACTCCCGTGCCCTCTTGACGATTTGATGCAGTTTCATTTCTCTCATTTCCTGTATATCTCTCGTTTCTTTCGTCTTTTTCATCTCTTCCCCCTCGTGAAGTGAGCTGGGATCTTCAGTCTCGTGCAGGAATCACCGGGCAGGCCGGAGTCAGCCTTCCTCTAATTATAAGCGCGCGCCCCATATTTTGCAAAGAATTATTAAATTAACTCTATAGGACCCTGGTCCTATGAAAAGTGTCGAGTGTCGAGGGATGTGTGAGACAAAGTGACACGGGGACGCGGAGATGGGGAGAATCACCGCGTCACCGCGTCTCCCTCTCTCCGCGTCTCTTTCGACCCTCGACACGCGACCCTCGACCCTCGACACTCTTCATCCTCACAGCAACTGAAAATCGTAATTGATGATGAAGCGGATGTCGTTGATGGGGAATCCGGCCGTGCTCCCATCCCGCGAGCCCACGTAGGCATAGCGGGCACGGAACCAGAGACCGTCCAGGAAGCCTTTTGGGCGCCACTGCAGATCGAAATCGTATTCATCCTGCTGGAACACGGGAGACTTGGTGGCGGGGTCGACCGCTCCCCAGCCGTGAGTCCAGAGTGCATATGCAGTCACGGTTTCCAGGCCGAAGCGGGCAAAATTATACGAGCCTTTGATCATGAACGCCTGTTCTCCTGCCCGTTTGAAAGTTTTCACCATAACGCTGGTGTAACCGGGGTAGCCGCTCCAGGGGTTCTGCACGTCGGCGCCGGGAGCGTTACTCGTATAGACAAAAGTTAGAATACCTTTGCGATAGCTTATACTGCTCATCACGCCGAACTGGCTCGTATGAAAGCCAGATCCGGTGAGAAGTTCGGAGCCCGTACTCTGCTGGTCTGTGAATTGAGCGGCAAAGAGAAACCCCAGGTTGTCCGTCACCTTCAGGAGGTATCTTGTTTCCGCATAGGCAATGTTGATGATGTCCTGCGAGTAGTAATCGATGGCTCCGAGCTGGAACCCGCGGTAGGTAAAATTTGCGCCTGCCACCGAGACTCCCCGGTTCACCTGTGGCGCTCCGGCAGCCTCTGACATCGAAATAAATTCTTCCGAGTCGCGAAGCTTGATCTTATCAATATAGCCCATGCCGTACCGCAATCCCGGAGCCCCACTTTTCCCCCCATACGTTCCTGTAAGAGTGTATCCCTCGAAGGTATTCGGGGTCATGCGGCTGTCATTGGCATTGAGATACGGGGTATTGTATCCATACCGGTAAAGATTGAGGAAATTATTCCCGATGAGCTTCACCCTTCCGTAGATCTGCCCAAGCACGGTGTATCCTTCCTGGTCCGGCTGCAGGAGCATTGTTCCCTCCCGCATCTGTGGCGCATAGGCGGGCTGCGACGTGTAGGCCACGGCGCCTAGCTGAAAGTGGTCGAGGAACCAGCCGGACCGGTATGACAGTGCGCCACCGATAGCCCACGCCTCTTCTGTCCGGGCAGCAGTATTGTGCTGATCCATGTAAAACGTACGGAAATTGAAAGAGAGCTTTGTGTCCCGGAAGAAGGCCGGGGTATCCTTTAACTGTTCCTTGAGCCAGGGAAAAATCCCGGGCGCAAATATTTTTCCGTGAAGCTCTTTTCCATGGGTGTGACCACTTCTTGTACTGACGAAGGGGTCGGTTCCTCGTCCGAGATATACTCCTGCGCCAGGAGAGGTGCGCTCCCCCAGATCAGAAGAGCCATGAAGCCCATCATTGCCGCGAAGAAGGCCGTTGCCGTGCGTGGTCGCAATAATCGGCTCCTCATGCTCCCAGAAAGCCCATGTGGTCTAATGCATGAAGCAGGTCGCGAGAAAGCCCACTCCCGTCATGGTTACCGCGTACGGAAGAGCCAGCTTCACCATCTCCCCATACGAGAGGCGAATAAGAGGCGCCACGGCCGAGGTGAGAAGAAAAAGGAAAGCCGCCTGGCCGTTCGGTGTGGCGATGCTCGGGATATTCGTACCCGTATTAATCGCCACAGCCAGCAAATCGAACTGTTCTCTTGAAATTCGCCCGTCCGCAAAGGCTCGCGCCGTCTCAGTGACGTAGACCGTTGCCACGAACACGTTGTCACTCACGATGGAAAGGGCGCCATTGGCAAGATAGTAGCCGGCGAGTTGAGTCTTCCCCTCTAAAGAAAGGACAAAGTCAATGACAGGCGCAAAAAGATGTTGGTCGTGGATCACCGCGACAATGGCAAAGAACACCGCCAAAAGGGCGGTGAAGGGCAGTGCCTCCTGGAAGGCTTTTCCGATGCGATGCTCCTCAATGACGCCGTTCAGCGCTGTGAGCAAAACAAGGATCATCAAGCCTATGATTCCTACCTCGGCAAGATGAAAGCCGAGGCTCAAAATCAGGACCAAACCGGTTACAGCCTGGATTATGAGTCTGGCCTTGTCCTGCGGTGTCCTGCTCCGCTTGCCCTCAGCCTCTTGTTCCGCGAGCACGTAACGCACATTCTCCGGGAGCGCAAAGCCGTATCCGAAGAGATGAAATCTCTCCAGAAGAAAACAGGTCGCAAAACCTGTACACAGCACAGGCACAGAGACTGGAGCCACACGAATCAAAAATTCCGTGAAGTTCCAGCCTGTGGCCTGAGCGATGAGTAGGTTCTGAGGTTCTCCCACAAGGGTACAAACACCACCCAGGGCCGTGCCAACAGAGGCGTGCATCAGCAGATTTCTCAGAACCCCGCAGAAGTTCCTTAAATCCTCGACACGTCCCTCTTTGCCAGGCACGTCACTGTTTGAATTGTAAGCCGCGTTTCCCTCTCGCCCTGAGGAGTAACGGTGATAGACTTCGTAGAAACCGTAGGCCACCGAGATAACTACGGCAATAACCGTGAGTGCATCCAGGAAAGCCGACAGGAAGGCTGCAGCCGCAGAAAAGACGAGTGACAGAGCGATCTTGGAGTGGAATCCAAGAAGGATGCGGGTAAAAACATATTGCAAGAGCTCTTTCATAAAATAGACGCCGGCAACCATGAATACCAGGAGCAGGAGTACCGAAAGATTGTTGCCGATTTCGATGTAAATAGCCCTGGGAGTTGTCATGCCCAGCAATACAGCTTCCAACGCAAGGAGTCCCCCTGGGGCAAGCGGGTAGCAGCGGAGCGCCATGGCAAGAGTGAGAATGAACTCGCCTATGAGAATCCATCCCGTCAGGAAAGGGCCTGCGAAGTAGAAAAGAAAAGGATTGAGGAGCAGAAATACGAAAAGGATACCCTTGTACCAGTTCGGTGCGTGCCCCAAAAAATTCTCATAGATCGCCTGTCCAATCGTCCTGGTCATACGTCTTCCCTATCAAGAGAAGAAACAGGGTTGGTTGTTTTGTAGCTGTCAGGTTGCATTGTCTGCGGAGCGACCTGTATATAAACGCGAAAAGGGAACCGCCGTTATCCCGTGCAGGAACACGCTGAGCAGCACCGTGAGCACTATGACCGAAAGCATGCGCTCATATCCCTTCGAACCGAGTTCGTTCACAACAACGAGCATGTAGAGCACAGAGGCAATGCCGCGAGGGCCGAACCATCCTACAAAAGCGATCGAGAACTTTGACAGCTTTGCCCCCCACAGGCTCAGTGCAACCGGAAGCATGCGGATGACAGTCAGGCTCAGGATCGCGTACACCCATGCCGCGGCGTCCCAATGTTTGGCCGCCGGAGGCACTGCCGCCAATCCGAATATCAAAAAGACGAAGAGCGCCAGCTGTTGACCTTCCGCCTCTCCAAACTCGTGGATTCTCTCGCGCACCTCGGGAGTGTGCACGCCCAACATGAGGCCTCCGAAGAAGGCGGCGATGAAGCCGTTCCCGTGGAACTCCTCTGCCAGCGCATAGGCCAAAATCGCCAGGGAACATGCAGCCAGGCGCTGGAACGTCGAGTTCATCCAGCCGCGTTTGGCGGCATGCTCGACAAGCCGTCCGCCAAGCCATCCCACAAGCGCGCCCACAAGGGGGCCGAAGATAAATTGCCTCAGGACAAACCCTATCCAGAACTGTGCACCTGTTCTACCGGTTGCCTCAACCGCAAGAGCTGCGATACAGGCCAGGATCGGCGGCAGCGCTATGCCGTCATTCAGCCCGCTTTCAACATTAATAGCCTCTCGTATCTTCTTAGGCACCAGCGGACTGGTCACGACAGGCAGGCCCAAAGCCGCGTCCGTGGGAGAGAGGATGAGCGCCATGAGAGCAATGGACCACAGGCCCATGCTCGAAAAGAACGGAATGGCCAGGACTATGCCGAGAACCATAGTCAGCGGGAGACCGATGAAGAGCAAGCGAAAGGGCAGGCCTTTAACCTTTACCAGGGATGGAACATCTATGGTTGAAGCATCGACGAAGAGGACCAGGATAAGTGTCAGCTCGGCGATAACACGCACGGTTGGCGCCTTCATGCCCAGTTCAACGAAGTCGAAGCCCAACGGACTGGCGATCATGCCGACGGAGACGAAGACCATTGCCGCCGAAATCGGCGAACGCTCCGAAAGACGGGAAAAGAGCCCGTACACAAAAGTCAGCAGGGCCGCAAATATCAGGATCGGATATTCATGCACAGCGCATGTTCCTGTAAACTGCGTTATCGACTGCCGGTATTATTACCATCGGGCGCGCATTGCATCTCATCGCCCCGCTGCTAAACTACACCTTACCATTATAAGTCATCCGTACCATAGCAAAAAGCAGCCGGCGTGGTCTATAGGACTTTGTTCCTATATGACCCTGCCCGGCTCACGCCTTGCCAGGCTTAAGTCCTTTAAGCGGCAGGACAGAGCTGACACCAGGCGGAGAGATTCATTTGTATTATATTAACATACATTAACTATCTTATAGATGACTATTTAGCGCAGATGAGTCGTCTCTTTGGGCATGTTTAGTCTGGAGTGACTGCTTCATCGGGCGAGGCGAGGGCGGCGGCCGTGGGATTTGGTTATGATTCGTATCTTATAGACTTTCCCTCTTCGAGATAAGCCCTTGCAGCTTCCCAGCGTTCTTTAGATTTATCGCCGAGCAGAGCCTGAAAGCTACCAAGAGGAATGTTCTCTTCTTTGAGGAACCGCTGGATATCTTCGAACAAACCAGAGGTGAGAAGAACGTTTACCTCGTTTCCTTCACTTCGATAAAGATCTTCGATGGCAGCCAGTATCTTTTTCAGAAGTTCCGTTTCCTTATCAAGATATGCATTTACAATGTATCCTGCAAACGATGTCATGAGAATGAAGTAGGGCAGCCCATCCTTATCGTTTTTCCACTCATCATGGAAATCGAGCCATATTTCCAGCAAGGGTTCGGATAGGTCAATCAGCTTATCAACAACGACCTGCATCATGCACCTTTGCGCCGGTTGCCAAAGCGCCTTTTCTATTTACTACTACCACTGGTTATTCTGTTTTTCAAGAGAAAGATTGGATCCACCCCACCTGTTATTGACTGGAAGCAATTATTGACTGATCTTGAAGAATGTGCAAAATTACGATCAATAATGGTTGGAATAATGTCGAACTCACATTTAGAGATTTTGAGGATACGTACTTGCCTTTAGCATATTTGTGGCTGATTCCCGTGGGTTTTGCAGTAGGGGCTTACGGAACGATGATTGGTGCCGGAGGCGGCTTTGTCCTCGTGCCCATGCTTCTCCTGCTCTATCCACAGGAACCGCCAGAATTCGTTACGAGCGTTTCGTTAGCGGTTGTCTTTTTCAATGCCCTTTCCGGGACCATCGCCTATGCCCGTATGAAACGGGTAGAGTATCGCTCCGGTCTTCTCTTCTCGGCGGCAGCGATACCCGGGGCCATCCTCGGAGCCCTCACCACGAGCTATCTGCCGCGACGTCTCTTTGATACTGTCTTCAGCCTCATATTGATTGTTGTATCCGTTTTCTTGTGTATTAAGCCCGGAAGTCAGAAGGAAGTGGTGTCGCTATACCTCCCGTACCAGCGGACCTGTGTCGTAACCGAGGCAAATGGCACGGTGCATCGTTTCTCTTATAGCCAGGCATTAGGGGTAGTTGTTAGCATGGCGATTGGCTATGTTTCCAGCCTCTTGGGTATAGGCGGAGGGATTATCCATGTGCCAGTGCTAGTGCACGTGTTGAACTTTCCGATACACATTGCTACCGCGACCTCCCACTTTATCCTGTCCAATATGGCTCTGACGGGTACGCTGACCCATATCGTAACCGGTACCTTTATACATGGCGTACGCCGCACCATCGTATTGGCCGTGGGCGTCATATTGGGGGCACAACTAGGGGCATGGCTTTCAAGCAAGATACGTGGTACATGGATCATCCGCGGGCTGGCGATTGCTCTGGGCGTAGTAGGCATACGTTTGCTCGTGAGGGCATTTTAGTGCCGAAGTCGGCCACTAAGTCTAGCGGCCTTCGCCTTAAGTTTAACGGAGTCCAGTTTACCGCATGACCCAAGGGCCTGCACAGCAGGGGATCCCCTACTGGCATGGGTGTACGACAGATGAGTGCTTACCGGAACGACGTTCCCGCGCGCCTCAACGCGTCTAAAACGCGCCCACGGCACAAAAAAAGAGGTCGGGAAAATCTCCCAACCCCTCGGTTTTACTTGGTTGCGGGGGTAGGATTTGAACCTACGACCTTCGGGTTATGAGCCCGACGAGCTACCGGTCTGCTCCACCCCGCTGTTATTCAAACAAGATAACGTTTTAATCTTCGGATGTCAATATCAAAACAGGTGCCGCGAGGGTTCAAGAACCAGGCAGGTACTTCTTTTCCTTCTCCGTGATCTCCTCCATCCCTATGAAACGGAAAAATTCGGGCATGTCGATGATGCGATCGTTCGGCACGGGTGTCCATTCGTGCTCCTTGACGTACCGCAGGTTCTCGAAGAGCTGTTTGGTGGTGCTGAGAATGAGGAAGAGAGGAAAGGAGATGATCTTGACGCCCGCATCAACCAGGTCCTTCATTGTAAGCGCCTTCTCCATCCATGCAACCACGCTCACGTAGCTCTTTCCCGGAAACTCATGGCCGAAGTGGCGCATCTCCTCGAGCGTGCTGAAGCACTTATTGCCGGGCTTTATCATGTCAGCGCCTTCACTCAGATATATCTTGCCTCGACGGATCGCCTCTTCGCCTTTCGCATCGGTCCGGGCCACAATCATCATGTCTTTATTTTTTCTTGCTGCAACAGCAGCCCTGATTTTCCCGACCATCTCTTCAACGGGAACAGTTTCCACCATATGGCCTACCGGACACCTCTTGGGTTCGACCTGGTCTTCCAACAGCACGGCTGCTACCCCTGCCCTTTCGAATTCTTCGATGGTCCTCATGAGGTTGATGGCATTGCCGTAGCCGGTATCGATGTCGGCAATGACCGGAACATTCACTGCGTTGATCACGTTCCGCACGACGGTGAGGTTTTCCGAAAAGGTGAGCAGACCGGCGTCGGGCTTGCCGAGAAAGCTCGCTGACAGGCTGAAGCCGGACGTGGCCACGACCTTGAATCCGACCTCCTCGATCACCCGCGCGCTGAGCACATCATACGCGGAGACAACGAGGAGATACGTATCTTCTTCGAGTATCTGTCTGAGTCGCGCAGCATTATCCATATTTCACCCTGGTTATGTCAGTCCTGGTTTTGTCAAACCTTAAAACATTATTATTCACCACGGAGGCACGGAGGACACAGAGGAAGACCCGAAACTATTCTTCTGACCGGATATGGGGAGACGACCATATCCGGTCACTCGCATCCCTGCGGGAGGCGAGATGCCTGCCACACCCACGCGGAGCGTCGGTGTGTATCCGGAACAGAATCTCCACTGTTCCGGATACGAATAATTTCGGTTCTCCGTGGAGCACTTCTCTGTGACCTCTGTGCCTCTGTGGTAGGATGGACCATCTCTTTTCATTAAACTATTGGCTACGCCTCATTCCTCGTACGCGTATTTGCCCGTCTCCTTCATGTTGATCGCATTGCGCTTGCATATCGCCTGGCAGTAGACGCAGCCGACACATTTGTCCAAATCGACAACAGCCTTCTCGTTTTCCAGCGAGTAGGCTTCGCAGTGCCCCATCTTCGTGCACAGGCCGCATCCGTTGCACCGCTTCTCGTCGATGACCGGATGGACGATGAGCCAACGCGCCTTGCCTTGAGGCACAATATATTTAAGCCCGAGGCCTTTGAAATCGGCTACCGAGTTGTATCCCATCTTCTCCATGTAGCGCTCGATCTTTGATTCCATCTCGGCAAAAATACCCCAGCCCTTCCACATCACAGATGAGCAGAATGTGGCGGCTGAAGCGCCGCACATTATCATCTCGACGCCGTCCTCAAAGTTGTAGAGACCTCCGCCGCCAAGCACAGGCACGCCCTCCGGCAGTGCCCTGACGAGGGCCACTACATCTCTGAGAGCACGATGTTTGAATGCAGGCCCGAGCAAAGAATCATCCCAGGGATTACAAACGAACGTGTTCTGCTCCCGATCCAGCTCCACTATCTTTGTTCTTCCGCCGTTGTATATATCGACGCCGCCGAACCTGCTGAAGGCATTGTCAGCGGTGATGCCTGTGGCACCCGCATCAATACAGGCCCGTGCGACGGCCGGCTGATCGGGCGCCTCCGGCGTCATTTTACAGAATACCGGTATCTTCACCGTGCTGAGCACTGCGGCAGTAGCTTCTCCCGCGAGTTTCGGCGATTGGCCGAGGAGGGCGCCGAGGGCTCCTGACTGGCCTTCCTTCACATCATCCAGCTTTTGCTGAAGTATGCCCACATTGGGGCAGGAAAGGTTTAACTCAAGCGCATCGGCGCCCGCTTTCTCGCACTCTTTTGCGATGGAGGCCCAGCCGTCCAGGTTCCTGCCCGCGCCAAAGACGTTCGCTATGATAGGTATCTTGGTCTCTTTCTTCGCCGCCCTGATCAGGTCAATCCCTTCCTGCAGGAAGAGACGCCGGCGCGACGGCCGTTTTGTGTTATCGCCCGGTTCCAGCACTATCGCCTTTGTGATGACTGCTCCGCAATGGTTTTCTTCGGCTTTCTTGATCCTGAGCAGCGTGTGCGTGATCGAGCCTGACGCCGCAACGAGCGGAGTCCTCATTTTAATGCCTGCTATTTCTACACTCAAATCTGCCATCGAACATCCCCCTGTTTTCGTTTTCTAAATCTAATGATTCGTCCAACCACCGTTCACAGACTAGCACCTTTCATCGCCGATAAAAGCGGATAAAGGCTATGATAAACGCCGATGATTATTCTTTGACCGGAGCTGCGATACGGCAGCATTCCGAAGGGATGAAACGACATCTCCGGTCAACCCCGATCCGCTTCGCGGAGGGTGACACCTTCGCGGGAGCGACGGAGTGTGCGCTGCATTTGCGCATTATCAAAATGCAGCGCACAGGCACATTTATCTGCGTACATCTCTCCTGGCTGTTATCTGCGTGCATCTGCGATAAAATTCCTGTCGTGCCATTGCCCCTGCTATTCCGTAGAGTAGTCTGTGGCGCGCTTTGTTCCGGCCGGAGCTTGCGGCCACCACGTAAAATTGAAATCGGCATCGATATCAAAACTCCGATAGATAGCCGAAAGATTCTTTTTCAAACGATGCTTCTTGTCCTGCATGTAATTCCTGCCCTTGAGATCTATGCCGACCGTAAGCGGTCCGAACTTCTCTATGTCAAATTCCCAGAGCGTGTCGGCCATACCGAACTCGCTCCAATGCGCGCCGGCCACCCTCTTTATCCTTTCCGCATACAGGGCTGCACAGCCACCCACGGCAATTACATATATGGCACGGTTCTCTATGATGGCCTGACAGGCTTCAGGGAAGAGAGATCCTTTGCCGACAATAATCTTCACGCCCGCGCCTTCGACAACCGGTTTCACGAAAGGCGAGAATCGCGAGCTGGACGTGGGACCGGCCGCAACCGCCTCCCATGATTCAGGACCACTCTTTCTCATGATGGGGCCGCAGTGAAAAATTGCGGCGCCTTTCAAATCGACAGGCAGCTTCTTCCCTTTTTGCAGGTACTCGCCGATTCGCTTATGGCTCAGGTCTCTGAGCGTGAACAGCTTGCCTGAAAGATAGATGCGATCGCCGATGCGGAGGTCTTTCAGGTCCGCATCCGTTACCGGCGTCTGCAGTATGCGCTCCTTCCTGGTACTCACTATCAATCCTCCTTCAACGCAGGATGCGTAATGAAATCAATCAAGCCGTCTCCTCTGATCCTGCCCTTTGAATAGCGCGCGGCCCAGCAGGAGAGTGCAACGCCCACGGAACAGCTCGCGGTGTGACTCCCCGCTAATTCAATGTGCACGGCGAGGCACGAGGTCTTGCCGCCTATGCCGAGCGGTCCTATCTCCATTTTGTTGACTGCCGAATAAAGAGATTTTTCAAGCGCGGCGACTTTCGGGTCGGGATTTCTTCCGTTCACGGGCGAGCGGTAGAGTGCCTTGCGGGCCAGGAGTTCGCTGTACTCGCGGCCGAAGCCTCCGAGCCCCACGCCGATTATCGTCGGCGGGCAGCATTCTCCTCCTGCCATGGAGACAGTATCGAGGACGGTCTTGATTATGGCTTTCTCTCGTGGCGCCGCATGGAACAGGGCGACGCACTGCCATTTTGATTCGGCGCCTCCTCCTCTGGGAACTGCAAGGATATCTATATAATCGGCGCCTTCAATGCGATCGTAGTAGACCGCGGGCAATCCCCAACCCGTGTTGTCACCTGAATTGACGAATGTCAAAGGATGCGTTACCTGCTGACGAAGCGGCACATCGGCAGTGGCCCTTCTGGTGGCCTCATCTATAGCCTGCCTGATAGAGCCCTTCACGAATACCTCTGATCCGATGGAGATGTAATAGATCGGAACGCCCGTATCCTGGCATATGGGCTGGCTGTTGTCCCTCGCAATCTTGATATTTTGCAGGATCGATTTCAGGAAGGACTTTCCATTGGGATCGGTCTCATTCCTGTAGGCTTTCCGCAAGGCGCTCTCCACGCCCGCGGGAAGCTCGGTGGAAGCGCGTGTAAGAAGCTTGTACGCCACCGCGCCGATAGTCTCTGCCGAAATCTTTACCATGTGTTCACCTTTTTTCTTTCACCACGTCCTTGACAGAGCAAGACTTTTATCGCCGATAAGAGCGGATAAAAGCCATGATGAACGCTGATGAGTGATTCTTTGACCGCCTGTGCGATAAGACAGCACAGCCGGTCAACCTCCGGCACCTCCGGTGGGGTGAGACCTGCGCGGGAGCGCTGAGATGTAGACAGCATTGCCGCTGTATCACAATGCTGTCTACAAACATACCCATCTGCGTACATCTCTCCTGGCTGTTATCTGCGTGCATCTGCGATAAATATCCTAGCCTTTCGTCTGTTCATCCGTATAACAGCCGCGTTGGATTGTTCTTCACTATGTCGCCAATCACGCCGTCCGGTATCGCAAATTTCATCAGTATCTCGATGAGCATCCGCAGGCCGTCCACAGGGTGTACTGCGCCCCACTGTGTGAGGTCCGATCCCCAGACCAGCCTCTCTTTCGGCACGTGCGCTATCATGTCGAGAGTCTCATCGTTCAGTTCGTGGCTGAATATCGTCTGGTTCTGTATGCACATGTAGACTCCCAGTTCCGCCATCTCTTTCATCTGATCGACCGTCATCTTGTTTACAAGCCCCTGAGGATGGTCGGCTGAGATACGTTTCACTCCCATCTCACGCGCTGCTTTCATGATGATGAAACGCTCCTCGGTTGACTGGTGGGCAAGACCGAGAACCATATCTTTTTCCGCGATGATCGCAAGCACGTCCTTTAATGCAGGCAGGAGATTCTTAGCATCATCCAGGACCGGGATGCCTCCCTCCTTTCCCTGCACCTTGAAATGATGAGACGCATGGATGGAGGGAAGCCAGACATACCTCCCGCCAAAACCAGCGCACGCCTCAACAGCCTTCGGATTGATGCCGCCCACGCAGTAGTTAAGAACAACGCCCCCGATTATGCCGGCAGGCGTCTTTCCGATTCCCGCTGCGTATTCATTCACGACCTCTTGCACCAGCGGGCTCCTGCCGGCGCTCATGGAAGAGTGGCATTTGAAGACAACTGCGGCCATCTGGGCGTCCGTCGCCCTTCTTCCTATCTCGATCTCACTGTGCTGGCGCGCGACGTACGCATCAGGCCAGGCGTGTATGTGGAGGTCGATCGAACCGGGAATCAGTCCATCGACCTTCTCTTTCGTGATGTGTGAATGCTTTCCGGAGAGAAGCCTGTTGAACCGTTCTCGTGCCTTGCTTGTGAGCTCGGGTTCGAGTGATTTTTCGTACATATTGTTTCCTCTCCTCTGTCGGAGCGGACCTTTACAGTCCGTTCTCGCTTTCTGCTGCGTCTATCGTCACTCCGGCGAAAGCCGGAGTCCAGCCGAGTAGTTCATGCCAGACTTCGCGGGGCCAGGCCTTGACGCCTTTGCACCTCGCTGAGGACGCCATCAAAAAGATTATTGCCGGATGCGTCGATATCGACAACGAAAGGGCCGCAATCCTTTATCTTGAACAGCCAGCTGGCCTCGGTGGGCCCTAATTCCTCTAAATTGAACACACCGGCAACCTCTTCAATGCAGCGCGCAAATCCCATGCGATCAAGATTTGTGGTGAGATGGACTGCGCCCAGTTCTTTCATGGTCCGCACCGTCTCTTCACCCATGGTGCCTTTTCCTATTATCGCTCTCAGTCCGAGCTTTCTCAGGATTCTCGGGCCGAACTTCTCGAACCGGTTGCTCGTAGTGCCGCCAGCGTGTACGACAGCCCACGTGCCGTCCTCGCGTCTCTTCATTACAGGGCCGCAATGAGCCATGACATTAAACGTGTTGAAATCGAGCGCAGGTATCTGGTTCCTCTCCAACGTGAGCACATGGAACATGGTCCGTGCGGTAAACATGTACCCTGAAAGATAGACGATATCGCCCAGCTTCAGACTTCTCACGGATTCTTCGGTAAGGGGTGTATTCAATCTGATGGGCTCATTCACTTTCATCGGATCATCCATCCTCCACCATCATCATATTTCACCTCTCCATCCAAGGTGATACGCGCTTTTTTGCGCCTGCCGATAATGCACTGGGCGGAATAAGCAACCGGAAGACCTCCGGTGTGGACAAGTGCGCATTCTATATGGACGTCGAGCACACCTGCTTGTCCTGGAAAGCCCATGGCGCCGAAGCCCTTCTCTTTCATGCCCGCGAGAAACTCCTCTTCAAGCGCTGCTACGTCGGGATCAGGATTCCTGTCACCGATCGGCCGCAAGACTGCCGCCTCTTTCGCAATGCGCATGCAGTCCTCAGCAGTTCCTCCGATGCCTATGCCGACGATGTTGGGAGGGCACGTTGCCCCCGAATAACAGGAGGCCACAAACGAATCGTACACGAATTGCTTTATGGCGGGAAGCCCGTCGGCCGCAACAAGCATCTTGAAGAAGTTCCCAAAAATTTCAGAGCCGCCGCCTTTCGGCACAAACAGGATCTCGACAAAATCGATGTCGGGGTCGAAGGTAAGCTCAACCTTCGGGTAAAACAGTCCGACATTCGTGCCGGGATTCTTTCTTGAAATGGGATGAACGATGGTTGGTCTCAGATGGGATTTCGCGGTTTCATCGGCTATCACCTGCCTGAAGACCCGGTGGAACATGGAGAAGCCCTTCTCCGGCTGCACGTTGTCGCCGCATCGCACATAGAAGAGAGGCCATCCCGTATCGCTGCAGATAAGCCCTTTATTTGCCGACGCATACTCTTCCTTCTCCAGAAAAGATTCCATCGATCGTTTAGAAAGCGGGTCGGTCTCTTTTCCGATGTTCGCTCGAATACACTGCTTGACGTCCTGGGGGATCGTCCTGACGCTCTCGCCTACAAGGTTACGCGCGATCTCGTAGAGAAGCGCTTCAGACAATGAGAGATGTTTCATGAGCACTCCTTATTTTCTTCAACTCCGGAATGAACTGACTTATCAGGCAGGCGATGCCTGCAATCATGAGAATGGCAGAGGCATAGCTGCCGAAGAAAACGGAGACCTTGCCCTGCGACACGAGCAGCGCCTGTCTGAAGGAACTCTCCATTATAGGTCCGAGCACCATTGCAAGGAGGAAAGAGGCGCCCTCAAACCCTGTCTTCCGCATGATAAAGCCGATAATGCCAAAGGCGAGCATTATAAATATTTCTACGACATTGCCGTTAAGTGAGTAGACGCCCACGAGACAGAAGAGGAGTATGAGCGGGAAAAGAATGGCATACGGTATCTTCAGTATCTTGACCCAGATCCCGATAAGCGGAAGATTCAAAAGCAGCAGCATAACGTTGCCTATGTACATGCTCATGATCACTCCCCAGAAAAGATCCGGGTACTTATTTATGAAGAGCGGTCCGGGTTGAATACCGTGTATCATCAGCGCTCCCATGAGAAGGGCCATAACGATATTGGTGGGAATGCCTAAAGAAAGGAGCGGTATAAACGATCCGGCAGTTGCCGCGTTATTGGCCGATTCAGGTCCGGCCACCCCTTCGATCACGCCTGTGCCGAATTTCTCCGGATGTTTCGATAGCTTCTTCTCGGTGGCGTAGGACGCGAAGGAGGCGATGATGCTGCTCGGACCCGGAAGGATACCGATGAAAAATCCCATGACGGAACCGCGGATGATCGGCCAGAAGCTGTCCTTCCAGTCTTTAAGAGTAGGCAGAAGACCTTTGATCTCCGCCTGATATACATCCCTCTGGCTGAGAATGCCCTCCTCGATATTCTGCAGCACCTCCGCGACGCCGAACATGCCCATCGCAACAGGAACGAGTCCGAGACCGTCCATCAGCGTGTAGCTCCCGTAAGTAAAGCGCTGATCGCCCGATACAGGATCCATGCCGATCGTCCCGACGATCAGCCCGAGCAAAGCCATGATGAGTGCTTTCAGCTTCGATCCCTGTGAGAGATACGTGGCGAGGGTCAGACCAAGGAATGTGAGCGCAAAATATTCAGGCGGCCCGAAACTGAGCGCCTGCCGGCCGAGAAACGGGGCGAAGAGCATGAGGCCTATCAGGGCAAGGGTACCGGCGATAAATGAGCCGAAGGCGGCTATCCCTAAGGCCCGGCCCGCCTTTCCCTGTCGCGCCATCTTATAGCCGTCAAGACAGGTGACAATGGATGCTGCTTCACCGGGGATGTTGACGAGGATGGATGTGGTCGAGCCCCCGTACATGGCGCCGTAAAAAACTCCGGCAAGCATTATGATACCTGTTACCGGCTGCATCTTGAACGTCAGGGGCAGGAGCAATGAGATTGTGGCCACCGGACCGAGTCCGGGCAACACGCCTATGAGGGTGCCCACCAACACGCCGATAAAGCAGAAGAGCAGGTTGGCGGGCTGCGAAGCAAGTGAGAGGCCAAGCGACAGCTGATGAAGAATATCCATAGAATTATCTCAGATCCCGAGAGGCCCCTTAGGCAGCTCTATGCCGAGAGCCCAGCCGAAGAGCAGATACGAGAGACCCGCTGTGAGACAGGCCGTGGTAAAAACCACCCACCACTTCTGTGAGTTGACCACGCGCAGAAAGACCGCGATGAGACCGAAGGTGCTGAGCAGATAACCGAGGCGCAGAAAGAGGGAAGCGAATGCAACAAGGAATACTGTCGCAAGAGCTACCTGTTTCCAGCTTCCCGATCTGGAAAAGAATTTCTCCCTGGGTCCGCCCCTTTCTTTGAGCGCCTTCATGAAGAAGATAAGCGACGCAGCGGAGACCAATACGGCAAGCACCAATGGCCAGAGGCCCGAGTCCGGGTGCGTTGCCTGTCCGATAGGAAGCGTCAAGACCTGGCACCAGAAGAGCAGGCTAAAAAGAAGAAGAACTATACCGCTTGCTACGTCACGACTTTTCATGTATCTCTACTGTATATGTATTGTTATGCGGCGGATCACTTCGGCACGATGTTGGCCGCCTTTGCAACCTCTGCCCATCTTTTCTGATCTTCCGTAACATACTTCTGGGCTTGTTCGTGCGCGAGATTCTCAACCAGGAAACCGGCCTGCTCGCACATCTCTATGACTTCCTTGTCCTGCATCGCGGTATGGAAGACGTCGCTCAGCCGTTTCACAACGTCGGCAGGCGTCTTGGCTGAAACCAGGAAAGGCACATATACAGCCGAATGCATGCCTTTATACCCCTGTTCCGCGACCGTGGGAATATTCGGAAAATCCTTGTGGCGTTTATCGTACATAACGGCCAGCCCGCGCAAAGTGCCCGCCTGCAGATGGCTCTGGATGACCTGAAGACCCATGAAGCTCATGGACACATGACCTCCAAGAACCGCCGTAACGGCCGGGGCCGCTCCGTTCATCGGAACTTGCGTTATCTGAGTACCCGTGGCTTTCTGGAAGAGCTCTCCGGTAAAGCGCGATATCGAACCGGGACCCGCGGTACTGTACGAGATCTTTCCGGGGTTCTTCTTCGCATCGGCAACCAGTTCATCAAGATTGCGCCATGGTGCGTCCTTCTTCACGATGAGGGTCAAAGGAGCGCTCGTTGCAAGATTGAAGGCAACAAAATCCTGTAGCGTAAAACCGACATTCTTCGTGATTAAAGGGAGCGTTATCAAGCTCAACTCGGCCGCAAGCACTGTGTAGCCGTCAGCGGGCGACGCGAGCACCGATTGGGTGCCTATAGCAGTGGCTCCGCCCGGTTTATTGACCACCACCACGGGTTGCCCGAGGAGGGCTGAAACCTTCTTGGTCAATATTCTCGATGTTATGTCCGTGGGTCCGCCGGGCTGATAGGGTACGACAATCTGGATCGGTTTCGTCGGAAACTTGGATTCAGCCGCATTAACGGCAAGAGGCATGATCAAAAAACTGAGTACCATTGCCAGAAGAACAGTCGGTAGAATTGCGATGCGCTTCCTCAGTGCCGGTTGATTTTGACCCATTATGGCTCCTTTCACGCGCCGAAGGGAAAATTGTATGCAGAACTATAGCGTGTTTACTGACGAAAAATCAATAAGCCATAGGGCGGTCTTTATTCCAGTTCTTTGAGCGTATAGAGCAATCCGCTCGACAAAGCGGTGAGGATTCCAACGAGGAATATGCCGATTCTGAAGCTCCAATAATCGCCCGAGAGTCCCACTAAATACGGCACCAGCCCTGTTCCGACCATGCCGATACTGACAACGAAACCGGTAGCATGGCCCCTTTGCTCCCGGTTGAAAAGCTTTGCTATGGTCACGAATCCCACAGGAAAGATGGCCGGCGAAATGCACGCCTGCAGGAAAAGACAGAGCGGCGTCCATTTCACGCTGCTTATCGCCAGGAGCATTGTCAGAATGCCGGTACATAATACCAGAAAGAAGCAAGCCTTTTTCAGGCTGAACCGGTCGACGAAGAAGCCGGCAATTATCGTGAGGATTGCGCCGCCGAGCCTGGAGAAGCCGAAGATGGTGTTTGCATAATCGATGTTCAGCGAAAGCTCTTTGACCAGGTAGAGCGGGATCACGAGGTAAAGCCCGATGTTTGCCCCGGCAGAGAATATCCAGATGATGCCCATGACCCAGACAGCCCTCTGCTTGAGAAGGCTTCCGATAAAAAAATGTTTTTCTTTACCGAGCGTTACTTCGTCGGTGACGAAGTAAAAAATAAGAGCGCAGAGCAGAAAGACTATGCCCGGCAGCGCAAATACTGCCCGCCATGGAAGAATCGCAAGGATCCCGAGGGCTATAAAGGGCGCGAGAAAAACACTGACCGACGGCGCGGAGCCGTGAATCCCGATGGCGTTGCTCCACAGACGCTCTTCATAATGGTCGGTGATAAGCGGAATCACGGACGGCATGTAAACACCGAGCGCCACACCGAGTACAAAAGCCAGTACATAGTAGAGTTCAAAGCTTCTCGCGAACGAGAAGAGCAGCATGGTGACCCCAGACAGGATAGTGGCCAGGAGAATCGACTTCTTGGGGCCTAGAAAGCTTGCCAGGGAGCCGGCGAAGAACAGGGACAGGCCGTAGCCTACACCGTTTACCGCAAGGATGGAGGCGGCCCTGCCGTGTGTCACTCCGAATTCGTCTTCAATGAGCGGAAGCACGGGGGAGAAGATGGCTCTCGCCGTAAACGTCATGAACCAGACAAACCAGATGAACATGAGAAAGAGGAAAGCTTTCCCGCGAAGCGACTCAAATTTTTTCACAGCGACACTCTACCTGACGGGTGCGGAAAAATGCAACTCGATTCCGACCATCAGTGCAGTCGCTTCAGAAACCAGACGAGGCCGCTGGAAAGAACGGTAAGACATCCCAGCACGAAGATGCCGAACCTGAAGCTCAGATGATCTCCGGAGAGGCCGAGCAGATAGGGCGTGATGCCCACGCCGCACGCGACGCCGAGAGTGATGATGAAGCCGGTTGCCGCGCCGCGCTCCTCGCGCTCGAACATGCGTTGAATCGAAACCAGGGCCACGGGAAAATAGCCGATGTTGATGCTTGATTGGAGCAGCAGGAAGAGCTTCATCCACGCCATATTTCTAACAACAAGGAACATCGCAAACAGGCCCGACAGAAAGACCATCAGGAACATGGTCTTCTTGAGGCTGAACCGGTCCACGAAGAATCCGGCTGCGATACCCACAACCACGCCTCCGAGGCGAGATACCCCGAATATCTTGTTAGCCGTCTCAACATCGAGGCCCAGTTCTTTCACCAGATAGAGCGGGAGGATGAAGTAGAGTCCCAGATTGCCGCCGGCCGCAAATATCCAGACGATCGCCATCAGCCAGAGGTCGCTGCTTCTCAATAAGCCACGAAGATAGGATTTTTTGGCTGCGACAACTTTGACCTCATCCGTCGCCAGCTGAAAGATGATCATACACAGAATGAAAACGATCCCGAAGACGATAAATAAAGCGCGCCAGGGAAATAAGGAAAGAATAAACAGGGCGATGAAAGGCGCTCCGAATATCGCGATGGAGGCAGCAGACTCGTGAATTGAGATTGTCTTGCCCCAGAGCTTCTCATCAAAATACTCGGTAATTAAAGGTATGACCGACGGGAGGTACATGCCCGCCGCTATGCCAAGCAGAAAAGCAAGCGGATAGAAGAGGTAGAAATTGTGCACCGCCGGAAAGATGAAGTAGACGATCGTCGCGAGGAAGAACGAAAAGAGGACACCCTTTTTGCAGCCGAACCTGCTGGACGCGACGCCGGAGAATGAGACAGAAAGAGCATAGCCGAAGGCGATAAACGTGAAAATGCTGCCGACCTGCGCATGAAGCACGGTGAACTCATCTTCCAGGATCGGCAATATGGGAGAGAGAATGGTCCTCATGGCTACATTCATGAACCATAAGAACCAGACGAGCGTCAGGAAGAGTATGGCCCTGCCATTCTTGAGCGACTGAAACCGCTCGCGCACCGTTACCGCAACCCTTTCACAAAGAAGAGAAGGCCGGACGAAAGAACGGTCGCTATCCCGAGCAGCAGGAAGCCGACTCTAAAGCTCACCAGGTCTCCGCAGACGCCGAGAACATAGGGGATGACGGCTGTGCCGATCACACCGAGCGTCACAACGAATCCAACAGCCTGCCCACGGTTTTCCCCCTCAAACAGCCTGGAAACAGCAACGAGCGAGACAGGAGGAAAACCGGCAGCCACGCTCGCCTGGAGAAAGAGAAACACTTTCAGCCATCGCAGGTCTTTGACGGCTACGAGCGCGGTAAACACGCCGGTTATCAGCACCAGGAAAAAGAGGATCTTTTTAGCACGAAAACGGTCGACGAGAAACCCTGCTGTTATACCGACGACTGCCGATCCTATGCGTGAGACTCCAAAGACCGCATTGGCATGCTCTATGCTCAGCGAAAGCTCCTTGGCAAGGTACAGCGGCACAACGAAATAGAGTCCCATGATATCTCCTGCCATAAAAATCCAGATGACGCCGATGTACCAGAGGGCACCAGACTTCAGGACCTTACCGGGGAAATAGGTGCTCTTTGATCCCACGTTCACTTCTTCCGAAATGAAGTAGAAGATGAGGGCGCTCACAATATAGACGACCGCTATGACAATCAACATGCCGCGCCACGGCAAAACAAGCAGGAGCAGAAGCGCAATGAACGGTGTGGCGGCCATGCTGAGTGATGACCCTGAGTCGTGGACCGCGATTACTTTTCCCCACTGTGACTGGTCGTAATAATCAGTCAGCAGGAGTATGGTGGCAGGCAGGTACATGCCGGTGGCAAGACCGAGCACGACGCTGATCGGGTAAAAGAAACTAAAAGTCTTCACCAGCGAGAATGCGACGTATGCGAGACCCAGTATGATAAGAGACATGCATATCGATTTTTTCGGTCCGACTGTCCTGGCATAGACTCCTGAGAAGAAAACGGAAAGCCCGTAACCCATCCCTATGAAGAGAAAGATGCTGGTTGCCTGCGCGTGAAGCACGTGGAACTCGTCCTCGACGAGCGGAAGCACAGGCGATAGACCGGCTCGTCCCATGAAATGCATGAACCAGAGAAACCAGAGGAAAAAGAGAAATGCGAGTGCTTTTCCCCGTAATGAATGATATCGCGCCACGAGTCTCACTCTACCCCAGGTGGAAGAACGTGCGCAACGAAAAACTGCCTGTTTTGTTGAGAATAGAAGCACGGATGTGATAGACTCCAGCCTGATCGGGATCAAAACTGTCCGGAGGGAAAGCATGGAACTTCTGAAGGCTATCCAGGAAAGAAGAAGCGTGAGGAAGTACAAGAGTAAACCTGTGCCGGAGGAGATCCTCGCGGAAGTACTCGACGCAACGAGACTCGCGCCGTCGTGGGCCAACACGCAGACCTGGCGTTTCATCGTGGTAAAGGATCAGGAGATCAGGCAGAAGCTTCAGGAAACCATGAGGCCCGTCAATCCCTGCAGGGATGCCTTTCTGCAGGCGCCCATCGTGATCTGCGTGGTCTGTCAGAAAGGCCAGTCGGGTTGCAGGCAGGGTGAACCGGTAACAAGCAAAGGCGACGTCTGGTTCATGTTTGACGCAGGTCTGGCCATGGAACATCTGGCGCTGGCCGCGTGGGACCAGGGACTCGGGACATGCCACGTCGGCGCTTTTGACGCGGCGAAGGCAGAAGAGATACTCGGCGTGCCCCAGGGATTCACCATTGTTGAAATGACGCCGCTCGGTTATTTCGACGCGCAGCCTGAAGCACGGCCGCGCAAATCACTTGAGGAAATCACCTATCTGAACAAATACGGAGAATCTTACAAAAAATGAATGTTCCCCTTATCGATCTGAAAGCTCAATACAAAAAAGTAGAAAAACCTGTTTTGCGCAAGCTCAAAGAGATCCTGTCGGAGCAGCAGCTGATACTTGGAAAATATTGTGCGGAACTCGAGACAGCCATAGCCGGCTATGCGGGCGTTCCCCACGCGCTGTCCTGCGCAAACGGAAGCGATGCGCTTATCCTCAGCCTGATGGCACTGGACATCAAGGAAGGCGATGAGGTTATCACTACGCCCTATACATTCTTCTCCACGGCCAGTTCCATCCTGCTCGTCGGCGCGAAACCGGTCTTTGTCGATATTGAAGAAGATGATATGAACATCGATCCTGTCCTCATCCGGAGCGCCGTGACGCCGAAGACGAAGGCTATACTACCGGTCCACATCTTCGGCAAAGTGTGCGACACGAGGACGATTTCGGCTACAGCGGAAAAACATCAGCTCGCCGTCATAGAAGACATGGCGCAATCACTGGGCGCGCGCCTCTGGGGCACCATGTGCGGAAAGTTCGGCGACATAGCAGCGCTCAGTTTTTATCCGACGAAAAACCTCGGCGGCATCGGCGAAGGCGGGATGGTGCTCACAAAGCGCGATGACCTGGCGAAGCGCGTGAAAAAACTGCGCGTCCACGGCATGGGAGAAACCGCCTACCTGCACGAGCTGGTAGGCATCAACAGCCGGCTCGATGAGATCAAGGCATGCGCTCTCGTCGAAAAATTTCCTCTTCTCGAAGCATGGAACAAGAAGCGCATTGCCAATGCCGCGTTCTACAATAAACAGCTCAAGGGCCTTCCGCTCAAGCTTCCGAAGATGGATCCCCCCGGCTCGCACATCTTCCACCAGTATGTCATAAGGACAGAGAATCGGGATGCGCTGCGCGAACATCTCCAAACGAAAGGCGTGGCAACAGGCATTTACTATCCCTTACCGCTCCACCTGCAGCCATGCTTCGCGTTTCTCGGCTATAAGAAAGGCGATTTCCCGGTGGCAGAGGAAGCATCGCTGACGAGTCTTGCCCTGCCTGTCTTTCCCGAATTAAAGACGGAGCAGAAAGAATACGTGGCAGCATCGATCCGCGAATTTTTTACGTAAACTCAATTCGCCTTAAATCATGACCCGCGGTTTCGTCAAGACTCACCTCTTCTCTCCTACTGATCACCGATCACTGATTACTGATTACCGCGCGCTGCAACCATGGCGCATCAGAAAATCAACTGAAGCCGGAGACCGAGGACCGTCGCCGTATCTATGCTCTTCGTGCTCACGATGGATGTCCCGGCAGGGTTGATATTTACAACCTGTTTCTGGGCACCCCGGACGACCTGTATGTCGGGCGTCACCTTCATCCAGGGCGTCACAGCGATATTGTAGTAACCCTCAAACCCCTGCTCGTCTCTCAGGGCCTCCCTGGTCGCAAAGGGGCCGGTGAACGTGGGGCTCGTGATATCTATGTAGTAGTAGCCTATGCCATAGCTATCCAGAGGCCGGCCGGGGATGACTCCCTTGCCGCCGACTCCTATGCTATAGAAGTAGTGCATGAAGTTGGGGTTGCCGTCGGACGCGCCAAACCGCCCGAAGATGCCTATGCCCTGGCCGGAGCCTTTCTTGGGCTCGTAGAAGTACTGATCAAAGTTGTAGTACATGTTCCAGGAGCTTTTCTTGTTTTCAAGCGTACCGGTCGGGATAATAACGCGCGTGTTCTGATCAAGCGACGTGTACTGTCTGTTGGAAGTATTAATACCGAGAAGCTGATGTCCCGTAAGCCCGAAGAAGTTTGTTCTGATACGGCCCTCACCGACAAAGGTTAATTCGTTCTGGTTCACATCACTGAAGCCGGACGTGCTGGACTTCCCGTTGGCTTGCAGAACCAAAAGACTTACGATGGCCTCATTGGGGTCTTTCGTCGGCAATACGATCGCTCCCGCGCCGAGCGTCGAGTAGGGGATCGTCAACGCTATAACCGGATTAAAGTTAAAGGCCAGATTCATGAACTGGGTGTCGCCCTTGCCGTGGGCAAACTCATTCATATCACCGGATGTGGAGGTGATGGTGGCGTACTTGCCCAGCGTCACGCCAAAGTAGGGAGAAAGGAACTGGGTAAAATTGAACGCGGAGGCGTTGAGGTTGTCACTGGCCGGCAGTGGATAGATCTGATTGCTATTCACCGGCATAAGCGCGCCGGTCTGGTTGTTTACGGACTGATTATAATTCCCTTCAACCTCCGCCGTGAAGAACCCCCCGGGCCACAAGCCGAGTTTCTGCGTGTCTACATTGATGGTGAGGTCTCCGCGCCCGCCGTACTTCCAGAGTTCGTCCTTGCCGCCGCCGACAATCCCCTGGTACACCTGGGTCAGGCTTACATCAAACGTAATTCCCTTCTTCGCCAGGTCATTACGTGCACCGCCCCAGTCACCGGTGAGGGTCGAGCGGGACCAGAAATCACCCGAGTAGGGGTTTGCAGGTGGTGGTGCCTGTGCCCCGGCCTTTACACCGAGAGAAATACCAAAAAGAAGTATGATCGCTATTGCAAATACCGATCGCGTATGTGTCATGCCCCCTCCTTTAGTCTCCATCAATTCCTGAAGCTGCATTTATCACTACCAATGCTTTGCCCACAAAGATTCTGGGGCTATGCGGTTACGGGTAGAAATAACGTAACGCCGACAATAGCCAACTACGATTTGAGCTTTTTCACAACCTTGCCTCCTCTTGATATTGTTTTTGAAGCCTCGTTGGCCTCATTGTGCACAATCATTAAGAACGGATCACCAATGAAACTAGTGCCTACTTGCGTAAGTACGCGCATTCTCATGTCGTCACCCCGGTGAATAGCGAAGCATCCTGTAAGGGAACCGGGGTCTAGAAACCCTCATAAGGACTGGATTCCGGCGCCTGCCCCGGACTCCGATCCGGGGTTCGCCGGAATGACGTAAAGGTCGACAACATGGCCACAACTCCGAGCCGCTCCAACGAAGTTCTGTGCATGTCGAGTGGTAAAAAACAGACGCGGCGAGACGGAGATACGGAGAGATAAGTAAAAGCACTTTTATGGCAGTACGGTGAATCCTTCTTTTGCGACCGCTAACCGCAAGGCTTGATCCAAGCAGACAACGTCGAGCCCGACGGGTGACTCTTGCGCCCAGGTCAGGGCCGCGGCGAGCTGGAACGCATCTGCGGCCCTCAACGCATGGACCATAAGAAGACGTTCAGCGCGTAGTCTAACCAGTTCGGTAGGCTGCACCTCGGACCATGCGGAGGATAGCGCAGAAAGAATGGCCTTGGCTTTAAGCTCCGTGCCCGACGGGATGGAGCCCTCGCGCAGCCGTCGAGAAAGTGCCGATACGCACTCCACTCGTGTGGCCCACCAGACCACGATGTCGGAATCGGCCTTTGCGAGTTCTTGAATCGCTCCAGACTCCGGCTCCTTGAAGCATAGCGGGATAACGGCTGAAGAATCCCAGAACTTCATCTTCCGGCCTTCCGTTCTTCCAGAAGCGCTTTGAGCATGAGGCTCTTAGGATCATCCGGGCGCGGCATCGTCCAGAAGTCTTTGGGAAGCTTACCAGAACCGAGCTTGATCAATCCTTCCCTCTCCATCTTCATCATGGATTGGTTTGGGACCTGAGAGCGAGAGATGGGCACCAACCGGGCCACGGGCTTTCCCCGGTCCGTGATGAGTATTTCCCCACCAGCCTTGACCTGATTCAGGTATTCGCTCAGGCGGGCCTTCAGTTGTGAGACTGCTGCCATCTTCATGGTTTCCCCTCCGTCGTATAGACCATTATAGTCATTATGTTATGACCTGTCAAGACATATCTGCCTATGCCCGCTGTCTGTCTTCCGTGGGCATTCCAGTCCTTCTACTCCTTATTTCTTGGCGTTATACCAATTTGCATTCAAGCGTATACCATCCGGGTACCCGCCGCAGGTGGGTGTGCTGCCCGTCGCTCTCCTCGACATACTTATAGTACGCCTCATTCCAATGAATTAGGTATGTTTCGCCCATCAAATCCGTGCACCCTCCTGTCGGCTCCTTTGTTAAGACCTCTTCACAAGTGTCTGGAGTCTCTTACCTACGGGCGAATCCGCACCTCAGTGTCATCCTCGGATAGTGCCCCGCCAGGGCTCAGATCGTTGCTGATTTATAATTCATTCTTCGGAGTTCAGTCTATGGGACTTAGGTCCTATACCGGGAAGTGCCGAACTCCTAAAGCAGCATACGACCAAAGTCCTATGGACAACCCCTATCGTTCTTGCGAGAATGGTGTGGTGGCGGGCAGGATGAGATGCTATAATTCAAAGAGCTTTGCTCAACCTTCCGATATAACGCCGATTCGCGTTCAAGCCTTGCTCGCACACACGTACCTTTCTGGTATTAACTTGCATAAGTACGTGCATTCCCAACCGTTGTCACCCCGGCGGAAGTCGGAGTCCAGAAATCTTTGTGAGCCTGGATTCCGGCGTTCGCCGGAATGACGGCAGAGCTTGGCCGTGTGGTCACGCATTTTAGCAAGTTGGTACTGATTCTCTTTACTCTTGCCGGGCCGTTACCGATAACTTTTTAGACGGCAGCGTACCGCGTATGGGAAGGAATAATCAACATACTGGCTGGAATATGCAGCTCAGGCCAAAACCTCTTATGTTCCCTAACCACACCTCACTGCTGACCGTTGCTGCAACCCTGATACTCATTTTCATACCGCTTCTTGTAGGTGCGCAGACATCGGTCGCAGGCGGGTGGGACCTTGTCGGGACCGCGGAAAGTACGGAGAGCGGAAGAATCGAGGTTTATCTTATGGGTGGGCTGGTGAAGGGGCCGCTTGCTTCCCGAGAGTTTCTGGAAAAAATAGTCTGGGAGAAAAACGGCAAGACCATTACGGCGAGAAATGTAGTTGATTGCCTTAGCAAGGTCCGGAAGGTGGTGCTGATTAATGAGTATGAACGTCGTCACGTTGATGGCTCGGACCGCTCCTCGCTGGTGAGATCGCAAAAGCCCAAAGACCCGTCAATCAAGATTGAGCCCGACACCCTTGCCGAATTGATCTATAACGAAGTCTGTTTCAGCCCCAGGTTCGACAGCGATGCGGTGCCTGTTGGAACCAAGTACGTGAGTGCGCAACCCGATCAACAACAGCATGTGCAGCAGGACGCTTCAGCAGCGCCTGACCGGCATGCTGAAGTGACTCCTGCCTCTGAAGAAGTCTCCGAAAGGCCATCACCAGGCTGCACCTATTCGATATTACCGGACAGCCAATCGTTTTCTGCCAGCGAAGCGTCGGGTACTATATCTGTTTCAACCCAGAAGAACTGCCAGTGGACGGCAATTACGAATGCTGGCTGGCTCATCATAGAATCGACGAATAAAGGCTCCGGCAATGACACAATCAAGTTCTCTCTAACCGCAAACCCTGGCGCAGGATCCCGCACCGGACGCATTACCGTCGAAGGACAGGTATTTTCCATAACCCAGGAAGGCAACCCTGATCTTGTTGAGTACGCGTTAACGGTCAGAAAAACGGGGAACGGGAAAGGGACAGTGACTACCAATCCCGCAGGAACACTTCTCAGGAAAGGAACGTCAGTCACTCTTAATGCACTGCCCCGCGCCGATTCGGCATTTTCAGGATGGTCCGGGGCCTGTTCAGGAACAGCGCAGACCTGTTCCATCAAGATAACCTCAGCCACTTCGGTCACCGCATCTTTTTCGTTAAAGACATTCACTATTTCCGTAGCCCTGTCGCCCAATGGCACTATCTATCCTCCAGGGCCGATAAAAGCAGCATACGGAGAAGAACTGACATTCCATATGTTCCCTCTGCCGGGTTACCGGGTCTCCGATGTGCTCGTGGACAAAGTCTCGATCGGGGTGGTGAACTCATACAGGTTCAAGAGCGTCACAGCCGACCACATCATCCAGGCGACGTTCGTAAAAGAATAAGCAAACGCAAACGGCGTCGTGTCGTATCCTCGCCACAGTTTCGCAGTAATGTAAGTGTAAGAATTGACCTAGTACCTACCTGCAAAGTTCGTGGGCATGTTGTCGCCCTTTGCGTCATTCCGGCGAAAGCCGGAATCCAGCCTTTACGAGTGTTTCTGGACCCCGGTTTCCACCGGGGTGACGGCATGAGAATGCGTGTACTTACGCAAGTAGGTACTAGAATGCGTGGGGAGCCTCATGGTTCTTGAATGCTTATACTAAGAACAATCAATCCATTCTCCAGACATCCATCCTGACAAAGATAGCGCCGTGAAGTACGCCGGTCGAGGTCGTCCGTGATGTCACAGAAAGGAGCCCTGAATGTCGGATCAATACGAAGCTATCGTCATCGGTGCCGGACATAATGGCCTGACGTGCGCCTGCTATCTTGCTCGCGCCGGAATGAAAGTTCTTGTTCTCGAACAATATCACACGGTCGGCGGCATGACCGTCACGGAAGAGGAAACCCTGCCCGGATTCTGGTCGGACATTCACGCCAGTGGCTACCAGCTGGCAAACCTCTCACCGGTTCCGCACGAACTGGGATTGCTCGACCGATACGAGCTCATCGAACCGGAGATTCCCTTCTCCCACGCCTTCCCCGACGGCGGCATCATCAGCGTCAATCGCGATATCGATAAGACTGCAAAGGAAATTGCCCGCTACTCTCGAAAGGATGCGGACACTTGGCGCACCTTGATGAAACGGTTCCTGGCCGAGAAGGATGCTATTACTTCTCACATGTTCTCCCCTCCTCCATCGTTCCCGGCGGCAGCACAGCGTTTCGCCGCATCCTCTGCCGGCATGGAGGCGTATCGATTCAGCATGCAGAGTGTCCGGTCGTGGGTAAATGAGACCTTCGAAGCAGAAACGACAAGAAGTCTGTTCGCATCATTCGCGACGTTTCTCGGAGCATCGCCCGATGACGCGGGCGGCGCAGAACTAGGCTGGCTCTTTGCATCGGTCCTGCAAAACGTGGGGAACAATCTCGTTAAAGGCGGGATGAACCGGGTCACGCTCGCCCTCGCTGAATACCTCAAGGGACATGGCGGCGAGATCCGCACCAACGCGCGGGTGGAGCAGATCGCAGGGACGGCCGAACGCGCCAATGCCGTACGCCTGACGAGTGGCGAAGAGATTCCGGTAGGCGAGATTGTCGTATCGAATGTCGATCCCGTCCATCTCGTGCTTCACCTGCTTGGCCCGAAGATGGTCGGAAATGAAATAGCAGGCAAGATGGAACGGTACGAGTGGGGCGATTCTGTTTTTGTCATGTTCGTAGCACTCGAAAGCCCGATTAATTACAAAGCCGGACCTGCTGCGCGGCAATCTGCGCATGTGCATCTCAGCGAACCGTCGCTCGACTTCTTCGCACGCATATATCTGCAGTGCCGGGGCGGCGCTTTGCCTTCGGCCCCGATGATCGTGAGCTGGAATGACTCCACCATAGATCCCAGTCGCGCTCCCGCGGGCAAGGCGCTGATGAAATTCGTCGTGCTGAGCGTTCCGTACGAGATTACCGGTGACGCAACGGGCAGGATCTCCGCCCGCACGTGGGAAGAGGCGCGCGAACCGTACGCCGATTACCTGATCGACTTTATCACCGGCAACTACATACCCGACTTGAAAACCAAAATCCTCAAACGCGTGGCCCATTCACCGGTCGACATCTCGCGCAGGATCACCAGTGCCGTTCGCGGCACGCTGGCACACGGCGCGTTCGTGCCGTACCAAAACGGCTCGTTGCGGCCGATCCCCGAACTCGGCAATTACAAGACCCCGGTCCCCAACGTCTACTTGTGCAGCTCCGGCAGCCACCCCGGTCCCGGCGTTTCTATGGCGCCGGGAAGAAATGCAGCGCGGGTGATCCTCGCTGATTTAGGACTGGATTTCAAACGCACTGCCTAAAGTTTTTTGCTGAAAAGCCGATGAACTTTAAAAATGGCAAAAGGTGAGGCCTGCTTCGATACTTCTATGCCTCTCCTCGTGACGTCAGGATGTGGCGAGTTTGTACGTCCCATCCGCGATGTTCGGGGATATAATGAGCTTAGAGGTCTACTACCCTCAAAGGAGAGACGGTGTCCCAGTTCATACGAATAACCTATCGGAGCGGTGAAGCGGGGAAGGTTGATGATGTGACGCTTAACGAGCTGATACACTCGAACAGCGTCAAACAGTTCTATCGCCCTTCCGAAGACCGGTGGGTAGATGCCGGCGGTGATGCCGTCAGGAGAAGTGAAACACGATACAGGGGGCCTGAGAGGAGGGCTGACTACAGGAACGCAGATAAAAAAGAAGAAAAGCCTCGCGGACTGTTTGCACGGCTATTCCAGCGCAGGGAAAAACTCGCCCCTTCGAAAGAACTCAGTGCGGTGGAGTGGTTTCAACAAGGGTTCATCATGTTGCACAGTACCGGAGACTACCAGGGAGCTATGCGGGCTTTTGCCACGGCGATCCAGCTTGATCCCACCTACCAACGGGCATTCCTGAATCGGGGAATCGTCTCCGAGTGTTTAGGCAATTGTCAGCAGGCCGTAGAGGATTACAGCAGGGCCATTCAGTTGGCTCCCGACGATGCAAAGGTTTACTATGCCCGTGGGATGGCGTTGAAACGCTTGGGAAGGGAGTTGGAAGCGATAGTCGATCTTGAGAAAGCAGCAGATTTGCGGTACCGGCCTGCCGTCGATGTGCTCAAGCTACTGGGTGTCCCCTTGTAAGTCATCTCAGGGCCGGGAACACCCTCAACACCTGCTGCCATGCAGAATCGTTGAGAGTGATGGGTCAAAGGGGCTCTGGTTTATTTGATGGGTCTTTTCTTCTTGGCAATATCCAATATACCTTGCGGATATCCTTGTTGTCGGTCGCTGCCGCCAGTTGCTCGTAAAGGTTAATGGCGTCCAGTTCGCCGATGATGGCCGCCCTGAGAATTCTTTACCTAGAAATGGCTGCCTGGGCGCCTCCTATGGCGCCGGCCCGGGCCCCGCTCCCATGCGCTAGTCTCCCAGTTGTCAGACCCGTGTTCTTCGCCGATCCATGGCGGAAGGTCGAGGCAAAAGAACATGGCCAGCGAGAAAGCATACGGCTCATACAGGCGCCGGAACTCTGCAAGGCGCTCTTTCGCCTCCGGTGGTGTCCGGAGTGTGAAACCGCTCGCCGCAAGCACAGCGGTCAGCCTTGCAAGATCAGCCGGAGACAGTCGATCTTGATCGGGCTCGGCCGGGGGCATGCGGAAGACGATCGAGAGGTCGACGACGGCGTGGCGGGCAATCGCAAAGGTCATCCGTGCCTGATGCTGTAATGCTCCTTCACGCATGCTGCATACCAGAGCGCTCGTATCAAGGATCGTTGTCAGGGCCCCAAGCCACGATTGGTTCTCGTGGTGTGACCGGAAATAGGCAAGAAGGGGATAGGAGAGATGGCTTTCGAGCAGCTCAGCCGACCACTGTTCCCAGTCGGCGAGAAGCCGTTGCAGCTCATCCGTGGTGCCCTCAACCATATTGCGGCGTATCATTTCTGAGGCCGTGGCAGGGGAGCCCGCCCGCTCATCGAGCGTCGATATCGCTACTTCACGACGCGAAAACTCCTGGTTGAGCGCCGGCAGGTAACTGATAATCAGCGCCAGGAAGCCAAAGCCCATGCCAGCTTCCAGCACCGTGAGAATCCGCGCCAGCAGAGTGCTCGGGTAAACGTCCCCAAGTCCGAGGGTAAAAAAATTGGTGCCGCTAAAATAGAGATCGGTCGCGAGACGGGGTGTCTCTCCCTGTAAATGCAGGGCTGAGCCCGCCGCATACTGCAAGAGCCCAAAACCGAAAATGAGGCCGCCTGCCCAGATGATCACAAGGAGAATAACGGACATCGGTCCATAGAAACTCAGCAGGGTCTCTGTCCGCGTGTGGGGAGTGATTGTGCAGACGAATTTCGACAGGGGCCGCCAGGTGGACCGAAAGAAAAAGCGGGCCAAACGGAATCTTCTCGTCACCCTGCGCGGCAGAATAATTACTTCGAACGCGTCCCAAAGTATACCAACGATGACCACAATTCCGACTAGCCCGGCTAGAGCCCTCATACGCATCTCCTCCCTTTAGATGATGAAATCATCCCCAGCGACAGCCACCTGTTAGCACTGGACTTCCCGTTTCAGTTCATCTCTTTCTTTATGGGTTCAAACAGAATATATAACCTTTCTTGGTGTGTTGCCTTCCTGGCTTACCGTCAGCCCTGGCCCATTTGGTAGCTTTAACGAACACATCATTCCCGAGGGAAAAGGGAAGAGAAGTGTGGTGGCAGGCACCATGACAATAAAGGCATACTCGATTCGTATCATCGTTGACTTGTTGCTCGGGCGTGCAAATGTTTACTTGTTAATCGGATGTACGCTTGCCTGAGAAGCAAACGGGGCGGGCCGCTCAATTTTTGCCGCACTTGAGAGGGTCGGCCCTGTGAGAACAGATCGGTCCCATTCAAATAAGCTTCAATTGTGCGAGATGAAAAAGGTGCAAAACACAAAGGGCAAAGCGCCCGACGGGAAGCAAGGAGAGTGGGTGGATGAGCCGGGAGGCGCCGCACCGGTTAGCGATGCCGATGCCGGCATGTCCGGCGCCGAGCGGTCCCCGCCGCGATCGGCGCATATTGCTCTCGTCGTCTCCTGTTCGCTCTGCGCCCAGGCCCCGTCCCTCCAGGCGCACACGGATGTCTATCGCGCGATCGCCCGTCGAGCCAGGCGGAGCGCGCCAACAAGTGGGTTGTGCTGGCCCTTTCGGGGACGGCGGCCTTCATGACGACGCTGGACTCGTCCATCGTCAATATTGGCCTCCCTTCGATCGCACACGCCTTCGGCGTACCGCTGTCGGGCACAATCGAGTGGGTGCTGATCGGGTATCTCGTCGTCATCGCGGCATTCTTGCTCACCTTTGGCCGTCTGGCCGACATGCTGGGACGCAAGCCGCTCTTCCTGGCCGGTCTCGTGGTCTTCACTGCTCGGCTCGGCGCTTTGCGGTGCTGCGCCTTCGCTTGGCGCGCTCATCGCCGCGCGCTGCTTCCAGGGACTCGGGGCGGCCGCCATCTTCTCCGTCAACGTGGCGATGATTACGCGCTCGTTCCCGGCCGCCGAACGCGGCCGGGCGCTCGGCACCAACGCGATTCTCGTTGCGTTGGGCGTGAGTGTGGGACCAACCGCAGGCGGCATCCTGACCCATCTGCTGGGCTGGCGCTGGATCTTTTACGTCAATCTGCCGATCGGCGCGCTGGTAATCTTTGCCGCCTGGCATCTTCTAACCGAGCGGCCCCGTTTGGAGCGGCAACAGTTCGACGTGCCGGGAGCCGTGTTGCTGGCCGTCGGGCTAAGCGCGTTGACCCTCGGCCTCTCCTTCGGGCAGGAATGGGGATGGGGCTCTTTGCGTTTCCTGCTCTCGATGATACTTGCTACGGCCGCGCTGGCCGGCGCCGCCTGGGTTGAACGTCGGACGCCCTTTCCACTTCTGGATCCCGCGCTGCTGCGCAACCGGACCTTTGTGTTTGCGAACGTCAGTTTTATGATCTGCATGCTGGCCCTTTTCGCGGTGGGCTTTCTGCTGCCATTCTACTTCGAGGAACTGCAGGGCTACAGTACGCTCCGGTCAGGGCTGCTGCTCACGCCGCTCCCTTTGACGCTCGCGGTGGTGGCGCCCCTCAGCGGGAGCCTCGCGGATCGTGTGGGATCACGTTGGCTCGCGCCGTTGGGGCTGGCCCTCGCCAGCGCGGGCCTGCTGCTCTTGAGCGGATTGGTTCCCGACAGCTCGGTCTTGTTCCTCATTCTGTGCCTGGTCATTACCGGAATCGGCCAGGGGCTCTTTCAAGCGCCCAATGCGCGCGCAATCATGGGAGCCGCTCCGCCTGAGGAGCAAGGGGTGGCCTCCGGCGCATTGGCTACCTTTCGCGTAATCGGCCAGAGCCTGAGCGTCGCGGTGGCGGGCGCCGTCTTTGCGGGTTTCGGGGCTGCGGCGGCCGGTTCCGCCCTGGAAGCCGGCCGGGGAACGCTCAGTATCGAGCAAGTAGGGACGTTGCAGCAAACGTTCGTAAAAGGCCTGCACGCCGCCTTCGTGGTGTGCGCCGTGTTTGCGGCCGTGGGAGTGGTGACCGCGTTGGGCCGTGGGAGGGAAACAGGTGCACTCTACCCCCGGCGGAAAGAGCCTGACCATGAAGAGTCTCCACCGTGAGTTTCTTCCGTCGGAGATTCATTACCGCGTCACGACGTTGCCTGCTTGTTCGACGTGGACGGTACGTTACTTGGCGACGACCGGATAACAGCCAGCGTGCAACGTCTCTTATTTTCCGTCCCTTCAAGACAACGTCGCTCTTTGATGGCACTGCGCAAAACCCGCAGTGGCTTGGCGAGGAACCGCCAGAGGTTCGACGGCTTATGCCGGGGTAACATGACCATGTTGATGACGCTGCTTTGGTTTCGCGAGCGGCCTTGACGCGGCTCTATCCTGATACTACGTTACGCAATAGACGTGCATCCCGACTGAATTATGCGTTCATCATGAAGGAGCAAGGAAGATGAAGGCGTTGAGATTCAATGGATTTGGCGAGGTTACGGCAGTGCTTCACGTCGAGGAAGTATCAAAACCGATTCCCGGGCCTGACGAGGTATTGGTCGAAGTTCACGCTGCTTCGATCAATCCCGCCGATGTAAAAAACGTGCAGGGGAAATTTGGACAAACCACCCTTCCGCGCATACCCGGCCGTGATTTTGCGGGAGTCGTCGTTGCCGGAGACAAAGAGATGATCGGATTGGAGATCTGGGCATCGGGAGGCGACATCGGCTTCACACGCGACGGAAGCCACGCGGAATATATCACTCTGCCCAGAGGGGGCGCACGAGTCAAACCAAAATCTCTTTCCATGGTTGAAGCGGCGAGCCTGGGTGTTAATTATCTGACCGCGTTTATGGGGCTGATCGAGAAAGCGCGGCTGAAAGAAAGTGAGGTGGTTTTGGTGACCGGCGCGGCTGGCGGCGTCGGCAGTTCTGTGATCAAGATAGCCAAAACTAAAGCTGCACGGGTGATCGGGGTAGATCGGCAGGCTCCTGACGAGAAGAAAGCGAAGCAACTGGGAATTGATCTGACTTTGGGGAGCGAGTCGGAAGACATTGTCGGCCGGGTACGCGAGTACACGCAGGGTAAGGGCGTGGACGTCGTGTTTGATTGCGTGGGTGGCCCGCTTTTTGAGGTGGGACTCAAATGTTTGGGCCTGAACGGACGACAGGTGAACATCACGGCCGTGGGAACTGACGAGGGTCAGCTTTGATCTACTCGACTTCTACCGCAGGCAGCTCACGCTGTTCGGCGTCAATACGTCTCTGTTTGATACGGTTGCTTCAGGCGATATCCTGGACGGTCTGAAACCTTCGCTTGAACAAGGCAAACTCACTCCTCCTGAGATTGCCAGAACCTGCTCGCTCGATGAGGCAGTCGAAGCGTACGCACAGATCGATAAAGGGGTTGCCAAAGGAAAGATCGTCATTACGTTTTCAAGCCGACCGGGACAGATATCAGCATGAGAAGACGACCTCAAGATAACAGGCGGTGAACACCTGAATCTATAAAGCTCTGTAAGAAAGGACGGCCAACGTTACCACGGTAACCGTCCGGTCATATCGTCGCGTTCCACATATAAAGGATTTCCACATGCACGCAGGCACATTACGTCGATCGCCCTGGCTCTATCCTGATCATCGTTCTCCTCGCGAGTATCGCAGCCACCTTGAACCAATTCAAAGTTCCTCCGGTGATGCCTCTCCTGATGGAGGATTTCAGTCAGTCGGCCGGCCAGGCCGGGCTCCTCATGTCCGTATTCGCCATCACCGGTCTTTTCCTGGCTATACCTTCCGGATTCATTCTTCAAAGGCTGGGGTACAGGGCAACCGGGTTGATGGCTCTTGCTTTCCTCGCAGCAGGTGCGGGTAGTGGTGCTTTCAGCAAAGGCATTGGTAGCCTTGCTGTTAAGCCGGCTTGTCGAAGGCGCAGGCCTGAGCCTCATGGCAGTCACGGCGCCGGACATTATAGCCCTATGGTTTGCTCCGGAAAGGAGAGGTAGAGCGATCGGTATCTGGTCCGTTTGGGTGCCCTTCGGATCCATGGCCATGTTTATTCTCGCTCCTCTCCTTGCCGTTCATTGGGGCTGGCGAGCAGTGTGGCAGTTCGGATGGTGCTACACGATTGTTGTTGGCCTGCTCTTCTATTTCCTCGTCAAATCGCCTACCGGGCTGCCTTCCGATCAGGACCACTCTGACTCGTGCAAGAACCTGACAATACAGAGCCTGAGCCTGGTCCTGCGAAACCGTAACTTATGGCTGATCAGTCTCTTGTTCTGCTGTTTCAATTTCGTTGTTGTTGCTTTTATCACCTGGGGCCCAACCTTTCTCCACAGCATCCGGCATGCCTCTCTTATTCGTGCCGCGCACATAATGAGCTTGATGAGCATACTGAACATGGTCGCCGCTCCTTTGGCCGGTTGGATGCTGGATAAGACGGGCGCAAGAAAGTTACTCTGTGCTCTTCCCCTGCTGGCGATGGCTTTTCTCTTTCCCGCGAATGCCACGGCAAGCGAGAACCTGTTTCTTGCCCTGACGGTTGCCATAGGCTTCCTTGGCGGTTTCGTTCCTGCAGGCGTCTTCTCCAGTGCGGTAGATATCGTGGGGGATGAGAGACTGGCAGGTATGGCCATGGCCGTCATTCAAATCGGGCAGAATTCCGGGATGCTGCTCGGGCCTCTGGTATTTGGCTGGTTAGTTCAATCGTCGGGGTGGCAGGTTGCCTTCTGCGCCTTAGCGCCCGTGGGTGTTGTGGGAGCGGTCTCGGGATTGGTTGCCAATTTTTCTCGTCAGCGCCCGGTCGTATCCTGTCAATCCTAATTTCCTTCAGGTCAGGTGCAGCTTGCTGGCCGTGATGCGATGTTCGCTTATATCCAGATTCTTTCCAGAGTGTCGATGAAGCTGCTCATCGGTTGTTGCACTTGGTGAAAAAGGCATTATGGTATGACGTAGGCAGCATGTCTGCCAACCTCCAGCGAACAGGAGGAACCGCATGATACGGCAATCCTACCGGCCACCCTGCACCTCGCCTGCGCGCTCATGGCGGCCGCGTATGTGTGCTACGCCCAGACACCGGAAGACCGCGCCGCGTCCGCCAAAGCATTTGTCGCTGCCTCAGAGGTATTCTTCCACCCTCGCTGCGTCAACTGCCACCCGGCTGGCGATGCGCCCCTCCAGGGTAACGAGAGTCGGCCCCACACCATGATGGTGAAGCGTGGCCCGAAAGGCACGGGAAAAAGTGCGATGCACTGCAGCAACTGTCATCAGCTCACGAACCTACCGGGAGCGCATATGCCGCCCGGTGCTCCCGGCTGGGAGCTGCCGCCCGAAGATATGCCGATGATCTTCGAAAAGAGGACGGCCCGCCAGTTGTGTCTCCAGCTTAAGGACCCGGCCCAGAACGGGAACAGGACGCCGAAGGAAGTGGCTGAGCACGTCCGGACGGGAGCCGTCGTTCTCTGGGGATGGAAGCCTGGAGAGGGCCGGACACCCGTACCCATGTCTCACGAGACGTTCATGAAGAACATGATTGAGTGGGCTGATTTAGGCGCCGCCTGTCCGGACTGAGAGAGGGGCGAAAAAAAAGGCAGAGACTTCGATGATTTCTGAAAAGTATTGTGAAAGGAAGGCAATAATGCGAGTCAGTACGGGATAGGGATGACCTGCGCGCGGATCGCGGAGATCATGCTTCGGGATGAGAACGCAGTGATTCCCATCGGTTCTTATAACAAGGAATATGGCGTAACGTTGTCACTGCCGAGCATTCTCGGGCGACACGGAGTAAGCCGTATTCTGGAGCCGGAGATGTCTGATGTCGAACGCACAGCATTGCGACATAGCGCGGAAAAGCTCAAAGAAGCGCTAAAAAGTTAATGATTATATAAGGAAGGAAAATTTGCAGGGCATGAACCTCGCTTCACCGGCTTGGCGCTGACTTTCGCTCCGACTCGGCTATCGATTTGTAGTCGTAGGTTGCATAGAACTCGGTGTGAAACGCCCCCCATGCGCCATGCTCAATGGCGAGGTTTACCTCCCGCAGTCGCTCGGCCGGAAACCGCAAAGTGACTACTTGGCCGATTCCCATCATTACGTACCACGAAACCACTTCCACCCCTTGAGGTGGAAAATTCTTCGCAAATCCGGTCTGCTGCAGGTGCTGATTGATCTGGTCGAGCGTCTTGGACTCATCGTGGCGCAAGAATATCGTAAGCAGCATCTCGCCTCTCGGTAGGGTTGGCGTCTGCAGTTGCTGGGCGGGCATGGTACGGGCGAACGTCGTCGAGAACAGAACAACAAGAACCAATACTATGGCAGCACGCATAGAGACCTCCTTTGGCAAGCTGCGACCCAATCAAATTACCGCTTGGTCGCGCCTGCGCTGATGCCGGTCAGATTTTCCATCAAACGGATAACTGCGGAGTAGTCCTCTTCAACCCCCTTCGCCATCTCGGCGGCGCACATTTGACGCGCCACTGCGGTGGCAGGCATTGCCACAGATCGTTCCGCCGCCTCCTCCAGTATGAGCCCGAAGTCCTTGTGCATAAGACGCAGGGGGAAGGTCGTCGGATATTGATCCTTCAGGGCGTTCGCAAGTTTTCCCTTGTGGCCCGGCGCTACCACGGCCGTCTGCCCGAGCACATCCAGCAGCCTGTCCTTCGATAACCCGGCCTTCTGTCCGAGCGCGATTGCCTCTGCTATCGCCTGGAGTCCGACGCCCAGAAGGGTATTCACCACGAGCTTCATGGCTGACCCGCTTCCGCTTGGCCCCATGTAGTGGACACCGGCGCCGAGTACGTCGAGGATAGATCTCACGTGCTCGAAGGCATCGGTTTCGCCTCCGACGAAGACGACCAGGGTTCCCTGCTCTGCCTGCGGGGTGCTGCCCGACACTGCCGCATCAATCATCGAAACGCCCCGTTCCTGCCCGGCCTTCGCGAGCTCTCGGGAAGTAGCCGGCGAAACGGTGCTCAGATTCACGAAATAGCGCAGCGGTCCGGACGCGGCCAGTATCCCGTTACGTCCCGTTACAACTTCCCGCACCGCGGCATCATCATTGACGGAGCAGAGAACCACCTCTGCAGCACCCGCAAGGTCTTGCGGTGTTCCCGCCCTCTGAATGTTCTGTTGCTCGAACGCCCGCGTCACGTCTTGATTCGCGTCGTAAATGCCCAGAGGGTAGCCGGCCGCGAGGAGGCGCCTCGTCATGCGACTTCCCATGTTACCCAAGCCGATAAAACCGATTCTCTCCTTCTCTGCCATACGCTCACCTCCACTTTCAAGGTTCTATTCTCAAATGACGAGAACAGCTGTTTTGGAATCCGTCACGGCCCGGCAGGTCCCTTGTCGGCCTCTCCCAGCCAGCTCGGGTTCTTGGCCGTGCTATCGAATGAGTTCGTCGTCTTGAAGCCCTCGAATTTTCCTCGAGATGCTGCCTGAGCTGTCCTGGTAAGCAGGCTTGTCACCTGCTTTTTCGTCAACGGCCGGAACGTCTTGACTGCCTCAAGGTCCTGCTTCAGGATTTCCAGGCTGTCGATCCCGGTGATGACCGTCGAGGTTGGCAGGTTCATCGCATAGTGGAGGCACTCGATGGGAGTCGCCGTCTTGCTCCGGAGGATGAGGCTGTCCCCCATGGGCTTCATGCCGAGCACCCCGATGTCTTCCTTTACCAGCACCGGCAGAACGTGCCGCTCAAAGCTCCTGAAGTGGGCGTCCATGACATTGAGAGGCATTTGAACCGCATCGAATCGGAACCCGTGCTCCTTTGCAATCTCCAACATCCTCAGGTGGACTACAGGGTCCTTGTGTCCAGTGAATCCGATGAACCGTATCTTTCCTGCTTTCTTGGCGGCGAGTACCGCCTCATGGGCGCCACCCTCGGCGAATATCCGGTCGGGATCCTCCAGTCGGATCACCTCGTGGTATTGCAAAAGATCGATGACATTCGTCTGCAAACGGCTGAGGCTCTGGTCGATCTGCTCGGCGGCGGCCCTCCTGGTACGGCCATCGATCTTGGTCATAAGAAAGACCTTCTCGCGATAGCCATCTCGCAAGGCTTTGCTCATGCGGATCTCGCTGCCACCGTCATGGTAGTCCCACGAGTTGTCCATGAACGTGATGCCTGCGTCGATGGCGGCACGGATAATCCGGATGCTTTCGTTTTCCTCCTTCTGCCGGCCGATATGGTGGCCGCCCAATCCTATGAGGGACACGTCCTCGCCGGTGCGCCCCAGCAGGCGATAACGCATCTCCCCGCGGACCACTTCCCTGGGTCGCTCGGGGCTGTCCGGACCGGCTGCCCAGGCCTTGCGTGTGACAGAGGCCGCCGCCGTGGTGACCGCCATCATCTCAAGAAACTCTCGTCGGCTCATGTGGACCTCTCTTTCTGTTTGCATGGTCATCGGCCACCTGTGCGGGTGCGGCTCACTCGCCAGATTGTGCCGCTTGGGCCATCCTCAGTCACGAAGAGAGAACCGTCCTTCCCGACCGCAACACCAACCGGCCGCCCCCAAACCTGCTTGTCCGACAGCACAAAACCGGTCATGAAATCGACATGTTCGCCCGTCGGCGCGCCGTTCCGGTCGAACAACAAGCGCACGCCTTCATCGTTGAGGCGGCTCAGGCCTGGGCGGTTTCGGGCCGAAGGCCCTCTTAGTGGCGTCGCCTATTTTTTTCCAGTGAGCTCTTGCACCTCTTTTTTGCCTTGCTCCAGTTCCTGCGCCTGTTCGGGGTCGAGTCGCAGCAGCATGGTCTCCAGCTCGCCCACATGGGTCTTTTCTTCCTTGGCGATATCCAACATTACCTTGCGGATATCCTTGTTGTCGGTCAGAGCCGCCAGCTGCTCGTAGAGGTTAATGGCGTCCAGTTCGCCGATGATGGCGGCCCTGAGAATCCCATTGTTCAGTTCTGCCTTTTTCAATTTGTTAAAGTCCACGGGAATCTGAGATAGCATGTCTGTTTCCTCCTATGATAAGAAATTGGTCGGCCTGCCTTGGCATTCCGTCCGTTAATTTCGCAGGATCGTGGCCGCGGGGTCTATGAAGCCCCGGCTGCCTGCAATAACCGCCTTCAACACACCATCGCATCGCGACCTTCGCCGAACCACGCAAACACGTGGCGTAATCCTCATGGTTCATGAGATGCCACCTTGCCGCGGAACACATAGTAGGTGTATGCGTTGTACATGAGGACCATCGGCATTACGCAGGCTACACCAACGAGCAGGAAGATCTGGCTGCCGGTTTTGGCGGCCGCGTCCCACAGCGAGACGCGGAACGGAATTATATTCGGGTAGACGACCACGACAAGCCAAGTGAGCCCGAGCAAGAACGCGAGTACCACGTAAACAAACGGAGCCGCATCGCTTCGTCTGCCGAGTGAGCGGTAGCTAAGGCAGAGCATGATCAAAAACCCCAGAACGAGAACCATCAACAATGATCCGACAGAGCCCCAACGAGCGCCGATGCCGGGCTGCGCCGCAGTTGAGAAGCCGACCGCAAACACGGCGAGGACCGCAAAGATCGGAATGAGCACGCGTAACTGCCGCGCTGCAACATCATGCAGGGGCCCTGCGGCGCGAAAGAGAATCCAGCTTGCGCCTAGGGTCAAATAGCCCGACAGCCAGACTACCCCCATGAAGATCGGGTAGGGCCGCAGGAAATCAAGTGCGGATCCGGCAAAGCGCCCGTTTTCAACGCGGATCCCGGCGAGTGCCGAGCCGACGACGATACCCTGGCAAAAAGCCGCGACTACCGATCCCCACGAGAACGCGCGATCCCACAGGTGGATCCGGCTCCCTGGCTGTCCTCGAAACTCGAACGAAACGCCCCGGAACCCAAGCGCCCCCAGCATGATGATGAGGGGCAAGTAGAGCGCGGGAAGAAGCACGCCGTACGCGCCGGGGAATGCGGCGAATAGCGTGATGCCGACCATGATGAGCCAGGTTTCGTTGGCGTCCCAGGTCGGCTCAATCGTCTCGATCATCTGGCTTCGCAGGTGCTCGCTGCGTACCGTCAGCAAGAGCCCGCCGACACCAAGATCAAAGCCATCGAGCAGCACGTAAAGGCAGATGGCAAGCGTCGCTGCGGCCGCGCACAGAACGGGTAGATCGATTGTCATTCGCTCACCTCCCCTTGATCCGGAAAGTCGGCTGCCGAGCGGGTCGTCGCCTGCTTCCGCATCAACCCGCGCTTGAGCGAACCCGATACGGTCAATGGCTCATCGGAAGGCCCGCGTCGAATGGCGCGTCCTGCAAGAACGAGGAAGCCGGTTAGAAACAGGGCATACACGGCGGCCAAGAAGAGGAGAGAGGACAGAACTGCCTCGGGTGCGACCGGCGATACCGCGTCGACCGTCCGAAGGTGGCCGTATACCACATAGGGCTGTCGCCCTATCTCTGCCGTATACCACCCGCCGAGCGTCGCAAGCAGCCCTACCGGCGACATCCAGACGAGCAAAGAATGGAACCGTGTTGCTGAGTAGAGCCGGCCGCGAACCCTCAGCCACATCGCGATGCAGACGACGACAAACATGCCCGTTCCGATGATAAACATCAGGCGAAACCCGTAGAACACGGGACCCATCGGTGGCCGATCACCGACTGGAGTTCGCTTGAGGCCGGGCACCACGCCGTCGATACTGTGTGTTACGAGCAGGCTCCCGAGTAAGGGGACGCCAATAGCGTAGTGGTTTCGCTCAGCCACCGGGTCGGGAACGATGATGAGTTGATACGACGCGCGCGCGACGTCGTTCCAGTTACCCTCGATGGCCTGGATTTTGGCCGGCTGATAGTTGGCTACGACTCCCGCGACGATATCTCCCAGAAATATCTGCCCCGCGATCAGTACCGTTGCGAATCCGAGTCCGAATGACATCGTCTTACGCGCAAACGCGAGATGGCGTCCCTGCCGGAGATAATACGCGCCTACCCCGGCGATCAGGAAGGAGCCCGTAAGGTACGCGGCAATCAACATGTGCGGCAGCCGGAATGGATATGATGGGTTGAAGATCACCTTCCGCCAGTCCGTGATTTCGAAATTACCGGCGTGCACCGTAACTCCGGCCGGCGTCTGCATCCAGGAATTGGCCGAGAGGATCCACGAGGCTGAAATGATCGTGCCCGCAGCAACGAGGCAGGTCGCCAGGAAGTGGAACCGCGGGCCGACACGATTAAGCCCGTAGAGCATGATGCCGAGGAAGCCGGCCTCGAGGAAAAACGCCGTGAGAACCTCAAGTCCGATCAGCGGACCGATTACCGGGCCAGCTTTCTGGGCGAACCCCGCAAAGTTCGTCCCGAACTCGAACGACAACAGAATCCCGGTGACGACCCCTACGCCGAACGCCATGGCAAAAATGCGCAGCCAGAACTTATAGATTGTGAGGTAGAGCGGGTCGCCCGTACGGAGCCATTGGCCTTCCATGATGGCAAGAAAGAGCGCGAGCCCAATTGAAGTCGTCGGGAAAATGATGTGAAAGCTCACCGTGAATGCAAACTGGACCCGCGACAGAATAACCGGGTCGAGCGTCATGCCTGGGGCCTCCTTCCTGTGGATTCTTCGTCGCGCCTTGTCCAGACGAGCGCAGCAAGCGCGACGAAGACACCAAGACTGATGATCGCCGCAGCCATCTCGAAGACGCCGATGATGAGGAAATAGAAGGCGCACCCGCCGAGCAGAGCGGCAACACTAAGAGCCAACAGCGGGACCGCGCGCAACTGCTGTATGTTCATGGTACCGTGTTCCTCAAAGTGCCAGCGCGCTTGCTTGCTCGTCTCAGGGTTTTTTCGGCACAACCTGAGGCTTCTGCGCTGACTGGGGCGCCTTGTGAACCATCGTGTAGGCGTACTCGACGCCCACGCCGTACGCGCCAGCCTGCGGTCTGAGCAGCCCCATGAGCGCGTCGTAATGTTCCTTCTTCGCCCAATCGCGCTGCCATTCAAGCAAAGCTGGAATGGTCGTTAACCGCACCGCCCCGGCTTGCACCATGCGTGAGAGCGCCGCCTCGTGTGCGGCAACCGACGTCGCGCCGCAGCAATCTTCAACCACATAGATGTTGTAGCCCGCATCGAGCATTTCGATGGTCGGCCAGGTCACACAGACTTCTGTCCACAGGCCGGTCATGAGGATGTTCTTCCGGCCCGTCGCTTCAATTGCCTTGCGGAATCCGGGGTCGTCCCAGGAGTTCATGGAGGTGCGTTCGACGACTTGCTGGCCTGGAAACACGTCGAGCAACTGCGGCCAGACATAGCCGCTGAACGATTCCGTTTCCACGGCGGTGAGCACGACAGGCACCTTATACTCCTTGGCCACTTTGGCCATGAGCGTCACGTTGTTAATCAGGGTCGCGCGGTCAATGTTCGCGACGCCGAAAGTCATCTGTGGCTGATGGTCAATGAACACAATGGCAGAGTCTTGCGCTGTGTAAAGCTTGTGATAGTTTGGCATAACTTCCTCCTTTGTTGGTGTTTGGCCGTGTGGGCCTCCCCAGGCAATGAGGGTTCTCGTTTTGATCTGTGCCGCAGTCAGCGCGAGGTCGTTTCATCCGATTACATCCGGACCGCTCAAGCGGGATGTTTACTTTGCCTTGATGAGTGATCATCCGAGTAGTCCGCATCCAGAAAAGCCTCCTGACACCAAGCTAACTATCTTTCGGTTGGTGTCAAGCTATGGCGAAACTTGAATAGCTGGAAAAAATAGTTTACGAGATAGTCAAGACGATCATTAAGAGTGTTCTGCAGATAATCGACCGTGGCTTTCGGACAGCCGCCAGTCGTTAACCGGGCGCGCGACCAGATGCCGGACTTCGACGGGCTCGCCTTCGACCTGGAAACGGCGCACACGTTCCTCGACTTGCCGATCCGATTCGGTTGCCCGGGCATGCTGACGGAGATGCTCAGCCCATGACTCCACGAGGAAGGTTTCGACAAACCGGCCTGGCTCGGCCGGATCCTCAAAAAGCATCCAGCGCGTACCGCCATCGCGCAGCCGTAATTGTCGGAGAGGGCCGGTCGCGGAGAGAAAAGACTTCGCATTGCTGCCGTCAATACGATACACGACCTCCACCAGCACGGGGCCTTCTTCCAGCTGTGGAGTACGGAGAACGTGCGGCTCGGGCCAAAGGGCAGCGGCATTCAAATCGAGCGCTTCCCCTGTCGCCAACGGCCACCTGAGCCCCAAAATCCCTCCCATTATGGTGGCTGCGGCTGCCGTGGCCAGTGAGATGTGGAGCGTGGTGGCGTCGGCCACTATGCCCCAGACCGCGCTTCCCGCAGCAAGAGAGCCCTGAAACGCCAATCCATAAACGGCGAGGCCCCGGGCCCGAACCCACGCAGGTAAGCGATGTTGCGCGGAGGCGTTCACGCTCGACACGACCGAGAGCCATGCCAGTCCTGCAACGAACATGGCCGCGAGAAGGAGCACGGGAGAGATGGCGAAGACGAGAGCCAGCAGCATCATGCCGAAGACGACCGATGCGAGCACGATCAGGCGGTCAATCGAAAGACGTGCCAGGAGAGTGGGCAGAAGCACCACAGCAACGCTCGACCCAAGCCCGAGCATGCCGACGAGTGCCCCGTAGCCAAAGGCTCCCATATATCCCAACCGGGTACGAGCGACGAGAGGCAACAGCGCCCAGATCGCACTCGTAGGCAGGGCGAATAGCGCGGTCCTCACGAGTACTGCCCGAAACTCGAGCGCCACGCGCGTGTACCTGAAGCCCGCCCGCATAGCCCCGATGAGGCGTTCGGCCGGAGCGAGACTCGGGCTACGTTGGCGCTTCCACCTGAGCAACGCAACGACAACCAGAAGGAAGCTCAGGGCATTCAAGGCAAAGACGGGAGCCACACCGGTTGCGCCAATCATGAGACCGGCAATCGCGGGCCCGACTGCACGCGCCCCATTAACAGCGGAACCATTCAACGCGATCGCGGGTCGCAGTTGCTCTCGCGGGACGAGCTCCGGCACGATCGCCTGGTAGGTCGGATTGGAAACCGCAAAAAGGAACCCCAACAATAATGTGAAAAACAATAAGAGAAATGGGGTGATGAGCCCGAGTGCCGTCAAGGCCGCGAGTGCCAGGACTACCACAAACGATGCCACCTGCGTGATTATCAAGAGCCGCCGCCGGTCAACGATGTCGGCCAGCGCCCCTGCCGGAAGCGCGGCTACAACAAACGGCAGAGAAGAAGCTGTCTGCACAAGGCTGACCAGCGTTGCCGAGTGTGACAGATCAGTCATCAGCCAGGCAGAGCCGACGTTCTGCATCCAGGTGCCAACGTTGGAAGCCAACGTCGCGATCCAGATTGATCGGAACGTTGCCTGACGAAGGGGAACGAATGCAGCCGGTAGCTTCATGCTTCTAATATAAGTCGCTCGCCTATACCTTTCTAAGAAACATCAACGTTCGTCTCATATGCGGGTCTGACCGTACAGCGGGGAGGCTTATCAATTTTTATCCCGGCTGTCTGTTTTATCCTGACTGTCTTGACAACTTATCGAGGGGTGATCAGTGTACGTCTGAGAGCTTGGCAAGGGAGGTTCCCGTTGGAAAGTCGAAAGATACACGGTGTAGTCACCCCGAGCTTGAAAGAGCTCGCTTCGCTGATTACCCTGGGAAGTCAAGAAAATTCCCCTGAGGGGTATCCAGGGCCATGAACAACCATAGCTCGAAAGAAACGTCATCTGAGCCCGTCGCGGTTCTTACCCTGCGCGTTGTCAAGCCCGGGTCTGAAGGAAAATTCGAAGAAGCGCTCCACGATTTCATTTCCCAATCGTTCCAGACCGAGGGCCAACTGGGGGTGAGCGTCATACGCCCCGTGGAAGGGAGCGGATCGCGCGAATACGGCATCCTGCGCCGGTTCCGAGACGAAGCGTCGCGCGAACGTTTTTACGCCTCTTCCCTCTTCAAACAGTGGGACGTAACGGTTGCATCGCTCACGGAAGGGGAACGGAAACACCGGAATTTGTCCGGCCTGGAGACATGGTTTGTCCTTCCGGGCCAACGGGCAGTGATTCCGCCGCCACCCTGGAAGATGGCCCTTGTCACTGCGGTTGCCGTGTGGCCGACCAGTATTTTCGTCCCCTGGATATTGAATCCTTTCATGAGCGGCATGCCTTTCGCCCTGCAAGCACTTTTAGTCGCTATCGGCATAGTGATCCTCCTTACGTGGGTGGTCATGCCCGTAATGGTGAGGATTCTGAAATCATGGCTGTAATCGCGTATGCGATTATAAGCGCATAAGGAGGTAACCAGAATGAACACACCTGAACTGATCATACACAATGGAGCAGTGAGCACGCTCGACGCGGGGCATCCCCAGGCTTCGGCCGTTTCTATAGCCGGAGGGCGCGTAGTGGCGGTAGGCGGGGAAGAGCTCCTCAAGACAGCGGACAAGACGACGCAGCGGATCGACCTCAAAGGACGGCGCGTCATTCCCGGTCTTAACGATTCGCACCTCCACGTGATCCGGGGAGGGCTCAACTTTAACATGGAGCTTCGCTGGGATGGCGTCCCCTCTCTTGCAGACGCGCTTTTGATGCTGCGCGAACAGGCCGGACGCACGCCTCCGCCGCAATGGGTTCGGGTCATCGGCGGCTGGACGGAGTTCCAGTTTGCCGAGCGGCGCATGCCTACCCTTGACGAGATCAACCAGGTCGCGCCCGACACACCGGTCTTTGTCCTTCATCTTTACGACCGCGCTCTCGTCAACGGGGCGGCGTTGCGCGCCATGGGCTATACGCGCGAGACACCTGACCCGCCGGCCGGTGAGATTCAGCGCGACAAGGCCGGGAACCCGACCGGGCTCCTCATTGCCAAGCCGAACGCCATGATCCTTTACGCGAGCCTGGCCAAGGGACCGAAGCTCTCCTACGGCGACCAGATCAATTCAACCCGCCAGTTCATGCGTGAGTTGAACCGGCTGGGCCTGACGAGCGCCATAGACGCCGGCGGCGGCTTCCAGAATTATCCTGACGATTATAAAGTGATTAGTGATCTTGCGGAAAAAGGGCAACTTACCCTTCGCATTGCCTATAACCTCTTCACGCAACATCCGAAGGGTGAGCTTGCAGACTTCTCCCAGTGGATAAAAATGACCTCTCCCGGGAAAGGAGATGATTTCTTACGTGTAAATGGCGCAGGCGAGATGCTCGTTTTCTCTGCTGCTGACTTCGAAGATATTCTGGAGCCGCGGCCCGACCTTCCCCCGATGATGGAGGAGGAACTCTCCCAGGTTGTCCGCATCCTCGCGGAGAACCGCTGGCCTTTCCGCATCCACGCCACGTATGACGAGTCGATCTCGCGCTTCCTCGACGTCTTCGAATCTGTTAACCGTGACGTGCCCTTCAAGGGACTGCGCTGGTTCTTCGACCACGCCGAGACCGTCACGCCTCGCAACCTTGAGCGCATCAAAGCCCTTGGCGGCGGCATCGCAATTCAGGACCGGATGGCCTTCCAGGGGGAATACTTCCAGACCCGGTACGGGAAGGCGCCGGCTGAGCATACCCCACCCATCAGACGCATGCTGCAAATGGGCATCCCTGTTGGCGCAGGGACTGATGCTACCCGGGTTGCGAGTTACAATCCATGGGTCTCCCTTTATTGGCTCGTGACGGGGCGGACTGTCGGAGGGGCACAACTCTACCCTCAGACGAACCGGCTGCAGCGCGAGGAGGCGCTTCGCCTCTACACGCGTTGGGAGTAGCTGGTTCTCAGGCGAGGATGGAAAAAAGGGAATGATAGCGCCGGGGCAGCTTGCGGACCTGGCTGTGCTCTCGGCCGATTACTTTACCGTGAAGGAAGAGGAGATCAAGGCGATCGAATCAGTGCTCACCATCCTTGGCGGTAAGGTGGTGTACGGAGCGGAGGAATTTGGTAATCTCGCGCCTCCACCGCTGCCCGTCAGTCCTGATTGGTCACCGGTCGGGAGCTATGGCGGCTACCACCACCAAGCAGCGGCCCATGCGGCGGTTCACATGGATTCCTCCGCCGTTCATGCGCACAGACAGGTATGGCTGCCGAAAGAACGAAGACTCTGGGGGATCGGCTGCGACTGTTTCGCTTTCTGACACTGAAATGGTTGAGGCCAGGAGAGACTTATTAGTCGGTCCATAATAGTCATCTCATTCGTCATGCCGGACTTGATCCGGCATCCAGAAAGCAAGCTGGATTCCGGCTTTCGCCGGAATGACGGAGTATAAATAATTGTGGTCTCATTAATAATTAAGAAGCGGGCAAGGTGACTCGAATCGGTCGAAGATAGACTGTTGCAGCGTATCCGCGTAGACGAGAGAAGGGTGCCCATGGGAACAAGATGTTTCAACGTCGTTCTTTGCCTCACTATCGTCGGTGTGCTGGTCGGTCTCGAGAATTGGGTGTTCGCCCAAACCGAAGGCCCGTGCTCACCCCCGCCGTATGCTCTGAATCGTGCCGACGAGAATTACCAGTACTTGCGCGATCCCGCATGCCGGACCGATTTCTGGGACCCTATCAAATACATGCCTCTCACTGAGTCGGGCAGCATATATCTCACCCTCAGTGGGGAGGCGAGGGAGCGGTACGAGTACTATAGCAACCCCAATTGGGGATCGGGGTCCCCGGGATCCGGCTACTACCTTCAACGCTATTTTCTCGGTGCAGACCTCGAGCTCGGAGAGCACGTACGCCTTTTCAATCAGCTACAGGCCAGCTTCGAGAACTGGCGTGTGGGCGGGCCACGCCCTTCTATCGACATGGATCAACTCGACGTGCACCAGTCGTTCCTTGACCTGAAGGGAGATTTAGGGAGCGACGGATCGTTCGTCTTTCGTTCAGGCCGCCAGGAGTTGGCGTACGGCTCGCAGCGCCTCATTGCGGTCCGGGAGGGGCCGAACGTACGACAGGCCTTCGACGGCTTCCGGGCGATGATCCGCACGGGCGACGTTAAAGTCGACGCTTTTGCGACCAAACCGGTAGAGAGCAACCTCTATGGCTTTGACGACGGGCCGAACAACGGCGAGGCGCTATGGGGTTTGTATTCCGTACTCCCCGCGCCGGTACTACCTAAAGGGAATATCGACCTGTACTATATTGGCTATTGGAACCGCATGGCGACCTATAACCAGGGGACCGCGCCCGAACACAGGAACTCGGTAGGAACAAGGCTGTGGGGGAACCCAAAGCCCTTTGACTACAACTATGAATTTGTCTACCAATTTGGAACGTTCGGCAAGGGAAATATCCAGGCATGGACTGCAGCGTCCGATACAGGATACACGTTCGCCTCTCTGCCGCTTAGCCCTCGCCTCAGCCTGAAGGCGGACATCACGAGTGGTGACAGAAACCCCAACAACCCGAATCTCCAGACCTTTAACCCACTCTTCCCTAAGGGGGCCTATTTCAGCGAAGATGGTCTGATTGGCCCGATGAACCACATTGACGTCAACCCCGGGGTCGATCTTCACGTGAGAAACAACCTTACCCTCTCGCTCAACTGGGATTTTTTCTGGCGCGAGAACGTACATGACGGGGTTTACAATAATTCACTCGTCCTCGTACGACGCGCTGGCAATAGCACTGCCCGGTACGTTGGGAGCCAGCCGCAGGCTGTGCTGCAATGGGACGTTGACCGCCACATCTCCTTCGTTGCCATCTACGCCCACTTTTTTGCCGGCGAGTTTATTGAGCAAAGCGGACCCGGCAAGGACGTGGATTACATCACCACGTGGGTTGCTTACAAATTCTGACAGTCACTATACTCTTTCAGAGCTCTTCGGCTCGCAGAGCCGTTGACCACCGCTGTCACTCTTTTTTTTCGGCATTCTCAGGCTGAGCGTGTTATCAAAGGATGTAATACCCTTCTCTAAGATTGAAATGAGGGAGGCGGTCTGCTCTGGTGTGAGCCTAAGCGACTGGGTTATGGTCTCGTATAGTTTATATTGTTGTTTCTGGATATTTTCTAATGCGGTTCTGCCCTTTCGGGTTAAATAGACTTGCGTTGCACGTTGATTATTCACCGGCTTTGTTTTTTTGACAAGCCCGAGCTTCAGGAGAGCGGTTACCGTGGCCGATATCGTGCTTAAGTGAACGCACGGATAGTATTGGTTGATTTGTGAAATGCCTAAACCTTCCTGCATTCCCATAATCTCGAGCAAGAGTGCTTGCCGTTGCGTGAGATCTCCAGAGGTTTTCGCACTCTCTTTCTCCCTGTACAGTCTGGCCCTAAAACTAAGATCGTTGATCAAATGTGCCAGTTGTTTGGCCATAGCGTATCTTCCTTGTCCAGTTAGTGGGGCACGCGAACCGGCCCTCTTTATAGTATACACAAAATTATTTGTATACGATACCATTGCAACCCCTAATTATATTTATAATAAATAGTTTTAAAAAACAAGTATTTGACAATAGGACGATATTGCATTATAAACAGTTATAGAATGCAGAATAACACTTGCTAGGTATGGGTGCGATGCACCAAGGGAGGACAAAATGAAAAAGACTGTTCTGGTCGCCTTGCTTCTTCTCACCGGGGTAGCACTGGCCTTCCCGCAACCGGGTTACTCATGGGGTCATCGTGGGTGGGGTGGTCACGGCGGTGGGTGGTACGGTCCGGGGGCGGTTATAGGGGCAGGTATAGGGGCAGCGGCAGCTATTGTAGGCGCTGGTGCAGCGGTTGTTGGTGCTGTCGTCGGCGGCCCGGGGTATGGGTACAATAGTGGCCCGGACTATGGGTATCCACCGCCTGCTTCCTATGGCTATCCACCGCCTGCATATGGTTACTCAGCTCCGGCCTACGGCTACCCCGCTCCGGCTTATGGATACGGCTATTACGGACCGCGGTACTATCCCGGCTACGGGTACCGTGGTAATTATGGCGGAAGGGGCTATGCTTACCGTGGTTACGGACATCGGTGGTAATAGGAGACGGACCGCGCCAGCAGGAGTACCTGCGAAAGAAAGCATGGTAATCGTCTGCGTGGCTGATGGTGAGCGTATTCCACGTTCCGCCGTCAAGATCCTAGAAGTGGCGACCGGCGTGCCTATGGCGTTGGCCCGGGCTCCGCTGCGCTGCGCCACTCTCCCAGTTGTCAGGTGCATGCTCTTCGCCGATCCAAGGTGGGAGGTCGAGGCAAAAGTACTTAGCCAGCGAGAAAGCATACGGCTCATACATGCGCCGCAACTCTGAAAGACGCTGATGGGTTTCAGGTACCGCCTGAAACGTGAAACCACCCGTCGTGAGTACACCGGTCAGCTTTGCAAGATCGGCCGGAGGCAGTCGGTCCGGGTCGGGCTCGGCTGGGGAAATACCAAAGACCGTGGCGAGGTCGAAGACGGCGTGGCGGGCAATCGCAAAGGTCATCCATGCCTGACGCCGTGACCGTCCTTCAAGTATGCTGCATAGCAGAGCGCTTGTATCAAGGATTGTCGTCAGGGCCCCCAGCCACGATTGGTTTTCGTGGTGTGACCGGAAATAGGCGAGAAAGGGATAGGAGAGATGGCTTTCGAGCAGCTCAGCCGACCATTCTTCCCAGTCGGCGAGAAGCGGTTGAAGGTCATCTATGGCGCCCTCAGCCACATTGCGCCGTAGCATTTCTGAAGCTGTGGCAGGAGAGCCCGCCCGCTCATCGAGCATCGAAATATTTACTTCACGACGCGAAAACTCCTGGTTGAGCGCCGGCAGGTAACTGATAATCAGCGCCAAAAAACCAAATCCCAATCCCGCTTCCAGTACCGTGAGGATGCGCGCCAGCACCGTGCGCGGGTAAATGTCCCCGAGACCGAGCGTAAAAAAAGTGGTGCCGCTAAAATAGAGATCGGTCGCGACACGGGGCGTTTCTTCCTGAAAATGCAGGGCTGAACCCGTCGCATATTGCAGGAGCCCAAAACCAAAAATGAGCCCGACTGCCCAGACGATCACAAGAAGAAGGACGGATATCGGTCCATAGAAACCAAGGAGATTTTCCAGCCTTGTTTTAGAAGTGATTGCGCAAAGCAGCCTCGATAGGGGCCGCCAGGTGGAGTGGTAGAAAAGGCGGGCCAGGCGGAACTTGGCCCTCACCCTGCGCGGCAGGACAATCGTTTCGAACGCATCCCAGAGCATACCAACGATGACTACAATTCCGACTATCCCTGCCAGAGCCCTCATACGCACCTCCCGAAGAGATCGCGGGCTTATCCGTGAGAATCTTCCCCGCTTTGAACAGAATCTACAGAGGTCTGCCGATGCTGTCAAGCTGGAATCCCGGGCGCAAGAGCCGCGCCCCGTTTTGCCTTTCTTTCATGCGATAGTACTTAGAATTACGAACGGATTACCGTCCAGGTTTGTTCGAAGAAAATCACCCGGCACTTCTCCTCAGGAAACCCGCAGAAGAATCTCTTGACACGACGATACGGCTGGCGCAACGAGAGGAGAGACGTCGCAGAACGGCTTTCACTGCCTTCAGCGAACCCTATGCCGCAATAATCTCAATGTTCGATATTTGCGGCCTTGGTATTTTCATAGTGACGACAAGCACAGGGATACCTTTCCCTTTGTTCTCCTCCAGGACCCGGTAATTCTCTGCATAGAGCTCCTTGTCGTCCTCCGGCAGTATCACAAGAACAGCGCCTTTGGGGATTCTGTCAAAAACGTCCGGATTCTCGAAGGCATATTTCATCCACTCTGCGTGGAGGTCAAGGTTCTTCTTAATTACCTCATCCTTGGTCATGGCATCAACTCCTTTTCGAGGCCTTCTTTGTATTGCTTCCAATTCATCTTTAAATCAAGAGTGGCAAAGGTAAACGCAAGATTATATGTCCCAAAAAAGAGCGGTTGCTTTACCACCTCGCCACTTGCTCTCATTACATCCTTGTGGGCTAGGCCATGGGCAGTATCATACCGCACGACCGGCCTCCATTCCCCCAAGATCAGTGTTTCATGCTGTACAATAAACTCCATAATTTCGCTTTGTCCTTATGGGCAGCGACCCGCAGCCTGTCAGTTTCGTCCGCCGCCAGATAGAGAAGATACTCGATTTCATGCATACGTGTAGATCCTATTCTATCATTTCCCAGAGCTGCTGCATTATAAATCACGGAACACATATGCGAAGGGGTGACTTAAAAATGTCTACGACGCGACCTGTTAGTTAGCACTCAGGAGTTGAGCACTAGCTGCTTACGTTCGCGAGATTTTCAGAAATCTGTATTCCTTATCCATCTTCTTTACGAACTCCTGGGCCTTTTTTTTCCATTCTGATGAAGTCCGCGTTCAGCGCCCGCCGGGCAGCAGCACCGCATCAAACTGCCCGGGGTCCGCCTAGTCGAACGTTGCATCGACTTTGAAGGCGTCTGCGCGTATCTACCCCTTGATGAACGCGATCAAATCTTCGTTCACTTCGTTTTTGCGCGTCGTGCACATGCCGTGTGGTGCGCCCTTGTAGACCTTCAGCTTCCCGTTCTTGACGAGTTTGACTGCAAGCCGCGGGAGGCCAGAAAGAACATCTGATCTTCCCACGCGTCCGCGGAGAGCGGCCAGCCGTGACTGAAGACAACAGGTTGACCCGTGCCCCAGTCCTTGTAGTAGATCTGTGTGCCGTCTTTTGTCGTGATTGTTGTCATGGGATGTCATCCTTTGCTCTGTTTTGATGATGCAGATGCTTTTGCCTTCCCTGCCGTAGCGGCCATTGCGGACCTCGTAAGGCTAGCTGCAGCAGCCATGCAGGCACCGCCGATCAGCAGATCGCGGGCTTCTCCGTGAGAATCGTCCCCGCTTTGAACAGAATCTACAGAGGTCTACCGATGCTGTCAAGCCGCAACCCCGGGTGCAAGAGCCGCGTCCCGTTTTGCCTTTCTTTCATGCGATAGTACTCAGCATTGCGAGCCGATTTCCATCCAGGATTGTATTACCGATCGTCCTTAATTCCTACGGTCAGTTTTTGCTGGCATGCCTTGACAACTCAAAGCCCAAGCCTTACTCAGATGAAATGACCACGTCCCTGATCAGCAAGAGGAAAAACAATTACCACAGGGAAAGGGCATAGCGGGTGTCGGATCGCAAAAGAGTGCCGCTTGCAATCAAGGCGCTAAAAAGGAGGGGTCAATGAAAAGGTTGGTGCTTCTTCTTTCCCTTGCTGTTTTGGGCTTGCTTCTCATATCTCTATCTTCTCATGCGGGAGACACCATTAAGGTGGGCGTTGTCGACACTTACACGGGACCAGCCAGCACGTACACCCTGGATGTACTCGATGGTTTCAAGATGGCCAGGGACACCATCAACGCACAGGGCGGCGTCCTTGGAAAGAAAATCGAATATACCTCGCGGGATGAAAGGTTCGATCCGGCTGTCGGGCTCGCCATGGCCAAGGAACTGGTTATGAAGGAAGGGGTCGATATCCTGATGGGAACCATTAATAGCGCAACAGCCCTTGCCGTGTCCGATATGGCTAAGAAAGAAAAGGTCCCTTTCCTTGTCACCTTCGCCAAGAGTGACAAGATCACCGGAGAGCAAGGGCATCGTTACGTATTCAGCATGAATGAGAATTCGGCGATGGCCGGTAAAGCCGCGGGTCTCGCACTGGCTACCAAGCCATATGCGAAGTACTGGATCGCCGGTGACGATTACGAATACGGTCACTCGATTGCAGACGGCGTCTGGAACAACCTGAAAGTCGTGAAGCCGAACGTACATCTGCTCGGTCAGACATGGTGGAAAGTGGGAGAGACCGATTTTACTCCGTATATCACAGCCATTGTCGCCGCGAAGCCCGATTTCATCATCGTGGCGACGGGCGGTTCCGGCATGGTCAATTTCCTGAAGGCTGCCAAAGCCACCGGCCTTGCAGAAAAGATCCCGTTTTACCAGCACACGGCTATCGAGCTTTCTACGCTTGTTCCCCTGGGCATGGATGCACCGGAAGGGGTATATGGAACAGCTAACTACCTCTTCTACTATCCGGCCACGCCTGAGAACAAGGCCTTTGTTGACGAGTATCAGAAAATCTATAAGCGGCTTCCAAAGGACGGGGCTCTCTACGGGTATATCACGGCAAAGTTCATAGCCGCGGCTTACAAAAAGGCGGGCAAAGTGGACAGGGAGAAGTTCATCGATGCCCTGGAAGGCATGGTGATTGTCGGTCCGACGGGAAAGACGGAGATGCGTAAATGTGACCACCAGGTTATGCTACCGATGTTTTGGGGTGTGACCAAGAAGAGTCCCCAGTATAAGGATTTTCTCATAGCAGGGGATATTGCGACCCTACCGGGCAGGTATTACATGCCGACCTGTGATGCGGTCCTCAAAACCCACGGCAAGTGATACCTATTACCAATTCGCATTCAAGATGGAGACCGAGGCGGCAGCGAGGACTGCTCTAGCCGGGTACCCGTGGGCAGCGCTCTATCCAGCGGGCACAAACAACTCAACCACGGGTGGCAGGAGGAGAGCGACTGGCAGCACACCCACCTGCGGCGGGTACCCGGAAGGTATACACTTGAAGGCGAATTGGTATAAGACCGCATGGAGACCAGGCTCGCTTCATTCCTTCCTGCCTGTGTTTTTTTTCCGAAGATGACCACGTTGGGCTGGTGCTCGATCGTATCTGCCAGGAGCCTTACGGACCGCGCTGCGGACTTCAGCTCATTGAGCGTTTCTTCCAGACTGTAGGAGACGGTGGAGTCCTCCCCGGTCAAGTCTTCGATGTTGCCGAGCGCGGCCTGCGCTTTCTTTAGCGTTACCACGGCCTCGTCTGCGGCCTGTGTGATGCTCGATGACAACGGTTCTACCTTGCTGTCCAAGCGCGTTGTGAGTTGGTCGACGTGGGTCGAGACATCCATGATCGCTGCTGCCAGCGGCGCGATCTGATGATGAAGATTCTGCACCAGCGACCGTGCGCCGTCTACGGCTTGCCGTACCGCTGTGATGGTGCCGGCCGTCTCCGGCGAATTGACGATCTTTTCTATCCCTCCCAATGCGCTATCCAGCTTCTCAAAAATCTCCTCTATCGGGAGCTTCGCTACCCGCTCAGCCAGCACCTGCAGCGGCGTCCGAATCGTGGGGATCTCCGGATACTCGCGGTCAGCCCCCACCAGTGTCACCGGCTTGTCCTCGTGGAAGTCGAGTGCGACAAAGAGCTGGCCTGTCACGATGCTCTGCAAATCGAGCTCTGCCCTCAACCCGCGCCTGACCAACTCCGCTACGACCTCCTTAATGCTATGCAATCTCCTATAAGCTTCCATGCTTTCACCGCCTGGCACCGCTTGCACTGAACCATCTTCAAGTTCCACGTAGACGGGGATCGTGATAGAGAGGTCCTTCGGATTGAAGAGCATCTTGATCTCGGTCACCGTGCCCACCTTCGCCCCGCGAAAAACGACGGGTGAACCGACGGAGAGTCCTCTCACGGATCCCTGGAAGTACATCACAAATTTTTGGTTATGCTTGAGGAATCTTCCTGACCCAAGTGCGAGAACTGCCGCCACCACCAAGGCGATAGCGACCACAACGAAGATACCGATGACCGTCTTGTTGACTGGCTTGCTCATGAGCTTTCTCCCTTCTATTTAATTCTGCCGGGCTTCCACGGCTTGGACTCATGAACAACATCGCTGTGGCGAGAAAACAAACGTGTTCGGCCGTGTGCCAGGACTCCGAAATGGTATTGCAACCCATTAACGCCGATTCAAACATGCAGCCGCCTTATACCGATTTGCATTCAAGTGTATATCTTCGTTGTCGCTGCGTCCGGGTACCCGCTTGCGGGTGTCTCGACGTGCCGCTCAGTACGCCTGCGTCCGACTATTAGGTCGAGCAAGTATGCGAATAGAATTGCGACAACATAAACCAGGATGATGCGTCGGGCATAGTAAACGGCTGCGAACACCAGGGCAAAAAACACCGTTGTGAGCAGTACGTGTGCAGTGCGGCGATCCAGAAATGCCACAGGTCTTTACCGATAGGCAAATATAATCATTTTGTCTGCCTGTCCATCGTCATGGCGAGGAATAATCACTTGGCGCCGGTTCTGCGGCAAACCGGGCCGCGATCCAGTCCAACTGATCTCTTTGATTACATCGGTGCCATTGCTCAACATATCGAGGTACGCATGTCGGCCTTCAGTGCCCAAGCCGGCATAATCGGTTGCGACCACCGCGTAACCCAGCGTGACGTATGTATAGACAAGCATGGCCGAGTCCGCGATTGACACAATCTGGTCGTCGTCACCATGAAGGAACAAGGTCGCATATCCATCTTCTTCAGGCCATCCGTTAAGTCCCGTCTCCGAAAAAGCCTTGATGCAGAAGTAGGACGCCGGCATGCCGCACATCGTTTAGAATCGCCGCACACGAACTTCATGAGGTTATATGCCCGACGTCTTTATTAAGGCGTCGCTCCGTACAATTCCTTAAGGCGGGTATGCGCGAAGGCGAGAACTTTGGGCATATCCATTCGCCCCCCGATGACCTCGATGTACGCGCCCGATTTACTTTCGCGGGCCGCTTTCATAGCGGCGTCAAGCTCGCCGAGCGTCTCGACGCGGGCCGTCACCCAGTCAGCGCATCCCAACGCCCGCGGCAAATCTGCATAGCGCCATTTTGCCAGATCGTTGTAGGACCAGTCTGGGTTTGGTTCCAGCGCCCGCTCCACCATGTAACCGTCGTTGTTGAGAACTAAGATGATCGGATTGGCACCATAGCGCCCCATATTTCCGATCTCGTTGGCGGTTAATTGGTGAGAGCCTTCGCCGGTAATGAGGATTGTTTTCCGCTTGGGATCGGCGAGCGCTATCCCGAAGGTGGCTCCCGTGGCCCATCCAATCGACCCCCATAACATTTGTATGTGCACCCGCACATCATCGGCGAGGGTCATCGGTGAAATTCCAAAACTCGAACTCCCGCTTTCCAAAACAACGTTATCGCCCGGTCGGATAAACGCCGTATAACGGGGATAGAGTGCGTCCATGGTGATCTTGTCCGACGGCTTTCCGTTTACTCCTGGAACATGTTCTGGTGTTCTCCTGTACGCACGTGCGGGCGACTTGAGTTTTGCGAGTGCAGCGAGCACGTCGGCGAGGCGAACATTCCCGAATACCTGTTCTCCGATGCGAACATCATTCAGCCCGATCGAGACGAACCGCGCGGAATCAAGTCGCCCGGAGAAGCCCGCGGTGGTTTCGTCGTTGAGGCTGATCCCGCCGAGGTCAAGTACGACTTCGGCGCCCTCGACAATCTGCCGCGTCTTCTCTGCGGACACCGCTCCCGCATACAACCCGGCAAATTGCTGGTGGCTTTCGTCGATGATGCACTTTTCCATCGACGTGGTAGCAAACGGGCAGCCCAGCGCCTCTATCGCCTGTCGGGCCTCCTTCTGTAATCCGAGACGCGACAGCGTGAACGCCGGAAAGGCGACGATGGATTTCGCGCCTTTTAGCCGTTCAGTTATTGCGGCGATCGCCTTTTCGAGGGACGCTTCGTTCGACTTGAGCGTCAGAGGCCGCACCTCGGCCGGCGTAACCGGTGCCAGCGCATAGTCCGACGGAACGACGATGTAGGCAGGTTGATTATTGCGACGCGCCTCCGCGATAACGCGTTCCATTTCAATCACGCAGTTATCGGGATTGATTACAGCGTGGCAGCAGGCCGCTTGAGCGGAAATGTTGATGAAGTTGTCGAAAATTCCGTCACCAAACGTGTGATGCATTACCTTGCGCAACTGCTGGTTCTGGTAAGACGGCATGCCCACGACATGGAACACCAGTGAGCGCTCGGCTTTCGCGCCCATTACTCCGTTGATCGCCGATAACTCGCCCACCGCATAGGTCGTGGACAGCATTGCCGCGCCCCGAACGCGTGCATAGCCATCGGCAGCGTAGGATGCATTCAATTCATTTGAGCAGCCGACCCATCTGATGTTTGGGTTGCGATCAACTGCGTCACAGACCGGGAAAGCGTAGTCACCCGGTACGCCGAAACAGTCAGCGATACCCTCATCAGCAAGTCGCTGAACGATATAGTCAATAACCGTGGTCGCTTTCCCGCCCGAAGACCCTGCGTTTTTCTTTTTCGTTTCTCTCATCGGACGACTCCTTTCATTGAAATTGCCCCCTTTGCCGTCTTAGACTTTTTAGCTTTCGCTTCCAATTTGTTCATGATCACATCTCCTTTCCACGCGTTGATGCGTACTTCCTTTAGTTTGTTCGTGATAGACTTCTCCAATCGCTACGATCCCTTCTCTCCCTTTTTATTGGTTTAGCCATAGTAGCCTTCTTTATCAAAACGCCACCGTTAAGCGAACGTGGAATACGTCCGCCTTGCTCTCGTTTTTGGACGCCCCGGCAACGAACGGATCCCAGATGTGCTGATAACTGGGGATCAGTCTGATTGCAGGAGTGATAGCAAAGTCATAAAAAATCTCTGTTCCCTTCTCGTCTTTAACTGTAACCGTTTCGCCCGTGAGCTGCTTGATGGTATCCTTCAATTTACTGCTGATCGCGTTGTAGTAGAACCCCACTCCGGACGCCTCCCCAATCGCCGGTCAGTTGAGTCCGATGTCAGAAGTCAGCCTCGACCGTTCCCGGCAAGCCAAATACCGGTCCGTTGTTGAAGAATGTGAGAAGAACAGGCGCCAAATTGGCTAAGGATGCTTTTTCCGTTTGAACTGGCCCCCAGGTGTCCGCCGTAACCGGCTCATTGATGTGAGAAAAACCTGCTAAGTGCTCGGTTGCCAAGGCCGCTCTTCCAAAGATTAGAAGAATGACAAGAATGCCCAAGGATAAATATCTCGCCATCGTGCTTCCCAGGTCACCCCGACGCTTGATCGCCTACACCCTGTACGGGTTATTGCAGCCGCTATGCGGGTTTGAAGTGATGCTTGTTGATCTTGAGAGATCTGATCTTCGACTCCAGAGTCGAAGCCGGAATACGGAGCTTGGCGGCCGCACCCAAAGGTCCGGACACGCGGCCCCTGCTTCCAATCAAGGCAGCCTCAATCATCTCCCTTTCTTGAGTCACCACCTTGTCGGAGAGCGGCTGGCTTGCCGGCTGCGTCTGACGACATTCCCGAACGAGCCAACTCTCATCGATTGAGAAGCTCTCCGTGTCGCAGAGGATGACCGACCGTTCAATCACATTCTGTAGCTCCCGCACATTGCCCGGCCAGGGATACGACTGAAGCAGCTCCAGGGTCTTCTTGTCGGTGCCCCGTATTTTCTTACCCGCCTTGCTGGCATAGCGATCAATGAAGTACTCGACCAGTATGGGGATGTCTTCTTTTCGTTCGCGCACAGGTGGCATCTCAATGGGAAATACGTTGAGCCGATAGAAGAGATCGTTCCGAAAGATGCCGGTTTCAATGGCGGCCTTCAAGTCACGATTGCTGGCGGCAATCACCCGCACGTTAACCCGAATGGCTTGATTCCCGCCCACACGCTCAAATTCGCGTTCCTGCAGCACACGCAAGAGGGCAATCTGGGTCTCGGTGTGAAGCTCCCCGATTTCATCCAGAAAGATCGTCCCCCCTTCGGCCAGCTCGAAGCGGCCGAGGCGCCGCTGGTGGGCTCCTGTGAAGGCTCCCTTCTCATGACCGAATAATTCCGAGCCGATCAACGCTGCGGGAATCGCAGCACAATTCACACTCACAAAGGCCCGCGAGGAGCGCTGCGACCGCTTGTGGATAGCCCGGGCGACGAGTTCCTTGCCCGTGCCCGTTTCACCGGTGATGAGCACGGTGGAGTCCATCGGCGCGACTTTGGCGACACGAGCAAGCACAGCTTTCAGAGCCGGTGACGCGCCCACGATCTCCTCGAACATTGATGCTTTGTCGACTTCTTCGCGCAACGCGATGTTCTCTTTGCAGAGTTGGTCTTTCAACTTTTTGATTTCGTCAAAAGCCCTTTGAAGGGAATCTTCGGTCCGCTTGCGGTCCTCGATGTCGTGCAGCGTCCCATACCACCTAAGGACGTTTCCCTTCTCGTCTCGTAGCGGCGCGCCCGCAACGCTGAACCATCGGTATTCTCCGTCGGCGCGACGGAACCGCACCTCGTCATGGAATGGCACGCCTTTAGCCGAGGACTCGTAAAAGGCATCCAGGCTCCTCCCGAGGTCGTCCGGGTGAACTGCGTCCTGCCAGCGCAAACCAGTCGCTGAAAGGCCGGTATAGTCCGCCCAGCGTTTGTTCATCAATACATTGGAACCGTCAGGCAGCGCGCTCCACACCATCGCGGGAATAGTTTCAATCACGCTGCGAAGCTCCTTTTCACTGTGTCGCAACGCCTCCTCTGCGTGCTGGCGTTCTGTCACATCCATCGCGGTACCGAAATATTCAACAACTTCTCCGGCGTTATCGAGGAACGGATGCCAAATGACGTGGAGGTACTTGACGGTCCCATCGCGCAATAGCAGCCTGTAATCTTGCGTAAAATCTCCTTTCTCACGAAATCCCTGTAGACAGCTTTCAGAAACCCTGTCGAGATCGTCAGGATGCACAAGTCGACGGGTCTCGTCATAATCCGGGATACCGTGTCGAGAGTCCATCTTAAAAATTCGGAACAGTTCCTCGGACCAGTAAAGCGTTTTCCTGCACCCGGGGCTGTAGACGAAACTACCGGTGTGGCTCAGTCTCTGGGCCTCCGCCAGGTAGGCTTCACTGCGCTGCAACTCCTCAGTGAGCTGTTCTTGCTCCGTTACGTCCATCGTGAACACCCTCTATGCCGTTTCTCTGTGGTCATAGTTTTTCCTCTTACAGATCAAGGATATGAGTATATTGTTTAGGTAAGGCTTGGCCTTTGCGGTGTCAAGGTGTACCTGCACGAACAAATTGCGGGAAGGGAAGAGAGGCTGCCAAATGGACACTCGTAAGACACAGGAAAATCCGGATCATTTTTCGCGAATTATCGTTAATTCTCGAAAACTCGCGATTTTGTAATTTGTGCCATCATGTATTTTCAATGACTTACGATTGGCATTCCCGTTGCACTCATGATGATTCTACCACGGAGGCACAGAGGTCACGAAGAAATGATACATATGGTGGCTTTTCTCTATGTACTCTGTGTCTCTGGCGAAGCGGCTGGTGAGTCAAAATGGTTCTTGGGTTTTGACATAACCCATAGCAGGCAAAGGAGGAGCAGATGAAGCGAATCCTTCCGGTATCGTTTTATAACCCTCTCACACTGGCCGGGTCGGTGATTGCCGTATTCAACTTCGGTCTGATCATCTTTTTCCTCATCATCGATCTTCTGGCAAAGCGCCCGAAGCCTTATTCGGACGTCATCATCCTCTTCGTCCTGCCCCTGTTCATCCTCATCGGGGTGGCGTTTATCATACTGGGGATTGTCTGGCAACGGAGACAGAAACTCCCGGCAGAGGAACAGCGCTTGCTCGTGCTTGATTTCAATGATCAGAGACAGCGCAGGCGAGTGATACTTCTCTCGGCCGGCTTCCTCTTTCTGACCTTGCTCTATGCCTTCGGCATGCACCAGGGCTATGAATTCGTCGAATCGGACTATTTCTGCACCCGGGTCTGCCACACGGTCATGGGCCCTGAGGAGAGGGCCCATGCCTTTTCTTCTCATGAAGAGGTTGCGTGTCCAGCGTGTCACGTGGGTTCGGGCACCCGCTATTTTGTCCTCTCGAAGTTCCAGGGAACCACCGAGCTTTACAGTCTCCTGTCGAATACATTCCCGAGACCCATTCCTGCGCCCATCGGCTTTCTCAGGCCGGCAAGGGAGATTTGCGAGACCTGTCACGGCGCCAAGTATGCCTTAACGGAAAACCTCCAGACCAGAAAGTATTATCTCTCTGATACCAAAAACACGGAATGGGAAATTGGTTTGTTGCTCAAGATGGGTGTAATGAGAGTTCCGACGGACAAGCCTCCCCTGATGCACTGGCACTATTCGGTTGCCAGGCAGATCGAGTATGGAACCGCTGATCCTAAGCGTGAGGTCATTCCGTGGGTCCGCGTTATCGGCTTCGATGGTAAGGCCAGAATCTACCGCATGAAAGACGGTACTGCGCCAGGCAAAGAACCGCCACCAGAGCAGAAGCGCGTTATGGACTGCATCGACTGTCACAACAGGGTTGGGCACGGCTATTCCCCGCCGGACAGGATACTGAATGCCCTTTTGAGTTTGAAGCTGATAGACCCTTTGCTCCCGGACATCAAGAGCGCAGGAGTCAAGGCACTGGAGGGCAACTACACGTCAAGGAAAGCGGCCCGGCCCGGCATCAAGGATACCATTACGGAGTTCTATACGAAGAAGTATCCTGATATTGTCACGTCGAAGAAGGCTGAGCTTGAACGGGCTATTGTGACCTTACAGGATCTATACGACCGCAACTATGACCCGGTCATGAAGGTGAGTTGGAAGAACTACCCGAGCCAAACCGGACACCTGTACACCCTGGGCTGCTTTCGCTGCCACGACGGCAAACATAAAAGCGACGATGGAGCCGTTCTGTCGAAAGACTGCAGCCTTTGTCACCTGCTTATAAAATCCACGGATAGAGAAGGAGCAAAAAGTCGCTGTTCTGACCGAGGAGACCTATCCCCATCCCGTCGATGTCGGTGATTCTTACAAAGAGACGAACTGCATCGAATGTCATGGGCCCGGTAATTGATTGAACTCGCGCGGGACGCCATAAATATCTGACCCGCCACGGTGCGGTTGTCAGTGTCGTGCTCTAAGGGGACGTACTATGCCTGTTGAGTCGCATCTCACTCTTATCGCCAGAACTATCCAACTCTCGGTAGCCCCTGTCTTTTTACTCACCGCAATCGGGACGATGCTCGCAGTACTCACCAGCCGATTAAACCGTATTGTTGACCGGGCACGCGTTCTTGAAGAACGCATGGCTTCCCTGCCTGCGAAGGAACAGGACGAAATCCGCGCCGAACTCGCAACCCTATCCCGGCGTTCCAAATGGATCAATGCGGCCATCACCCTTGGTACTATATGCGCGCTCCTGATCTGTTCCATGATCGCTGCAATGTTTGTGGGAGTATTCCTCTTGATCAATCTTACCGACGTGGTTGCTTTGCTCTTTCTGACCGCGATGCTCGCTTTTATAGGAGCCCTTCTTGCCTTCTTGCGTGAGATATTTACTGCGGTCAAGGCCCTGCGGATCGGAATGAAGTAGAACTCTGTCGGAAGAACATATGACTACCGATCAAATACTGTTGGCTCTTGCGGTGATGATCACAGCCGTAGTTGTCGCGGGCAGCGTAGCGAAGAAACTGAATCTGGGCTCTATCGTGGCGCTGCTCGTCGTCGGGATGGCACTCGGGCCTCATTCGCCGAGGCCGCTGTTGACCGCTCACGTCGACGAACTGCAGACTGTCGGCGAGATCGGCGTGATATTGCTGCTGTTTCTCGTCGGGCTTGGTACCCAACCGAAGAAACTGTCGTCAATGCGAAGCCTCATCTTCGGTTTGGGTACGGCGCAGTATCTGCTTACGACCACGGCCATTGCCGTGCTTCTGATTGCAGTCTCTCACGTCCACTGGCAATCGGCCCTCATCGTCGCCCTCGGTCTTGCGATGGGTTCAGACGCGGTCGCCTTCTCAAGCTTGGAGGAACATGCCGAAAGTGTGAGCCCGGCCGGCCGGGTAGTCGTGGCCGTGGCGATTTATCAGGACTTTATAATCATACCGGTGTTTGCGGTGATCCCGCTCCTCGGCTCGAACTCCATGCAGGGTCCTCCGGTGCCGACGGTCTTTAAGGCGCTGGAGGTATGCGCTGCGATTGCCGCCGTCTACCTCTTCGCCCGTTACGCGCTGCCGAAGGCACTGGCCTTTGCCGCCCGGAAACACGGCATAGAAGTGTTCAATCTGATCATTATCGCCGCCATCTTCGCGTCTGCATGGGCCATGGACATGGTCGGCTTGTCGACCGCATTGGGTGCCTTCATGGTCGGCATGGTTCTCTCCACCTCCGTCTTCGCCGATCAGATAAAGGCTTCAGTGTCGTCGATAAAAGGCCCGCTGCTCGGTGTGTTCTTTATAGCTATCGGGATGTCGATCAATCTCAGGCAAGTCATAGGGATTGGCGGCCCGTTGCTGTACTATCTGCCAGCACTGTTCCTGATAAAAATTGCGATTGTTGTTGCCCTGGCGCTGATTTTTCGCCTGGGGTTCCGCACGTCTGTCCTTGCCGGCCTCCTGTTGGCGCCCTTCGATGAGATCGCCTACGTAATTTTTTCCAGCGCGCAAAGAAGCGGCCTGTTGACGGAGCAGGCCTATGCGTTGGGTTTGATCGGGATCTCATTTTCCTTTGTTGTGTCCCCCGTGCTGATCAATCTCGGATACACACTGGTCGACCGGTTCACGACAGAGCCAAAACCCGACCTGCCTCTCAAGACGCTGAGCGGGTCGATCCACGATCACGTTGTTGTCGTCGGGTACAGCTACGTTGGCCGAGTCGTCTGCACCATGTTGGAGCAGGCAAACGTTCACTACATCGCTTTCGAGCTTAGTCTCGATCGTCTCGAGGAGGCAAAGAAATGGAAGCACAAGGTGCACTACGGAGACGTCACCGACCCGGCCATGATGGGTGCGTTGGCGATCTCGCATGCCCGCTCTGTGATCGTGACGACGAGAGATTATTCCGCAGTCAAACGGATGACCGGCACTCTGCGCCAGTTCTATCCGAGCGTAAAAGTAATGACTGCCGTTCCTTATCTGTTTCAACGAGACGAGTTGCTGAAGATGGGAGCAACGCAGGTGATGGCCCTTACGCCTGAAGGCACGTTGAGCTTCGGAAGATCGGTTCTGGGCGAGCTTGGCATCAGAACCGATGATATCGACACCATAATCAGTTCACTGAGGGCCGACGACTATGCATCCATGCGTGGCGTTGGGGGCATAATTCCTGAGGATGTACCGAACGATGCGGCAGCCGAGAAAGGATAGATATCCCGCGCATGAGGCAAAAAAGATGGCTGACAGGGTTCTTCTCAATCTTCGCCTTGGTTACCAGCTATAGGAGCGCCGTGAGCGTTCTCCGGATGAACGGTCCCTTAATCCCTCACTTTCAGTACTACCTTGCCTTTGGCCCGACCCGACTCGACCAGCTCATGTGCCTCCCTCGCTTTGTTAAGAGGGAGCACCGTTCCCACATTGAGCTTTAACTTCCCCGCATCTACCAGTTTGGCAATTTCGGAGAGCTGCTCCCCGTCTGATCGGACCCAGAAACCCCTTGTTTCAATGCCTTGAGATCTCGCTTGTTCGGCAACATGGATACCCATGGTTGACACCAGAATTCCACCCTTTCGCAGGGCCTTCACGGAACGCTCCTGAATCTCCCCCCCGATGACATCGAGAATGAGGTCGAACGGCGACAGGGCCTCTTCGAAGGGGGCCGCATCATAGTCCACGACCTCGTCCGCCCCGAGGGTCGACGCGTACTCCCTGTCAGGTCCCTTTACGGCAGCCGCAACCCACGCACCTTTCTGCTTCGCAAACTGCACTGCGAATCCGCCTACGCTGCCCGCCGCTCCGTGGACCAGGACGCGCTGCCCGGGCATGAGTTGCCCCGCTTCGAACAAGCCCTGCCACGCTGTCAGGCTTGCGAGTGGAACAGACGCCGCAAGGATGTGGTCGATGGACACCGGTTTTTCGGCCACGATGCGGGCGTCGGATACCGCATATTCGGCGTAAGAGCCATCCCGACTGGAATCGAGGCGGGCGAATACCTGTTCTCCGGCCCGGGGACTCTCTACGCCAGGACTGACTGATTCAACCACTCCGGAAACGTCCCATCCCAGGATCAAAGGAAGTTTATGCTGCAGCAGGTCCTTGCGATACCCCGCCCTTACTTTCCAGTCCAGGGGGTTCACACCCGCTGCGTAAACCCGGATCAAAATCTCGCCCTGTCCCGGTTCAGGACGTGGTGCATCCTCGTAAACCAGAACTTCCGGACCGCCATAGTTGTGCATCCTGACTGCCTTCATCGTCATCGCTGCCATGAGTGCCTCCTCGCCTGTTCAAGCTCCTTTGGGTTAATTCTCGCCTTAAGGGCGTAGCATGGCCCTTTTTGTCCTCCTGTTACGGATGGTTTGGATTTACCTCCTTGTTTGGGATGTAGTACCGCCTAATGCCAGTGTCAAGCTGTCTCTGGACGATCTCGCTCTAAAATGAGAAGGGAAAATAGAAGGCAGTCCCTGATACGCTATCTCTATTGTGCTCTCGCAGGCGAGCTTATTACTTTCGCGCGATTCTGTATGGGCAGCAAAAATAATCATGACTAGACTCAGCCGGCAAGCCAGCCGCTCGCCGACAAGCTCATGACTCAAGAAAAAGAGATGCCTTCGACTCTGACTTCGACTCTGGAGTCGAAGATAATATCTTTCTTCAAGATCAAAAACATCGCTTCAATGCCGCATAGCAACTGCAACAACCCGCTCCGTGAAAATTCGGATCATTTTTCACGAATTATCGCTAATTTGCGAAAATTCGCGACGCTCTAATGTGTGCCATCATGTATTTTCAGTGACTTACGGTTGGCATTCGGGTTGCACTATGGCGAAGAGACAATAATCGGTAGGCATGCGAGCCGTGCCGCTGACATAGAGAAAGGGGCTTCAATCAAATACAGAGGAGGTATGTGTTATGAAAAAGGTGTTGGTAGTTATGGCAGTTGTGGTCGGTCTGACGTTGGTTACCTCGGTCTATGCCCAGAAATGGGACACAATTTTGCAGGTTCAGGATCTTTCCAAGGGCAAACCATTCAAGTTCACGGGCGAGATCCAGAGCATTGATCCGAAGGCCCAGACCGCCGTTGTCAAGGTCGGGGACAAGACGTACACCGGTCGGTTCGGTTATGCCAAGTACGAGGGCGCGTATGAGGGTGTAAAAGACCTGAAGCTCGGCGAGAAGGTCACCGGTGAGGGCGTGCAGCTCGAAGGAGATAACTGGGTAACGAAGATAGCACCGGCCCCAGCGGGCGCAGCGCCTATGGCAGGGCCGAAGAAGGACTAGCCAGGGCATCGATAAAGAACTGTTCGCTGATGGTTCGAGTTGGAGTGAGTCCCAACCCGAACCATCACCAGGTTGGTTGTGTGACCACACTTAAGAGAGGGCTCTGTGTGGTTATTCCGCCCACCTGCCGCAATGGCCTGTCACTCAAAATCAGACTCATTTTTCACGAACTCTCGCTAATTCGCGAAAACTCGCGATTTTATAATTTGTGCTATCGAGTATTTTCGAAGACTTACGATTGGCATTCCCGTTGCTATATGATAGCGCATGATGGTGGTTTCAAGAGAGAAGCGATGGCGTCACATGTCCGTCACATGTCATGGATGATCGAAAATAGGCTCCTATCGTGGCTTCCCATTGCAGCGGCCCTCCTGTTTACGCTGCTGCTGCAGCCATGCACGGCAATAATCGTAGATCCAGTCCTGAAAATGGAAAGATATATACCATGGCGCTAAGTAAGAAAAATGGTACGAAGACCGCGGAGAGGAGACACAAATGGATATCATAAAAACCATCCCGGCCCGGAATACAATCGCGGCAAGAAAATTTGTCAAATACGCACCTGAGGTAGACACCCTCAACCCGCGTTTTGCTGAAGATCTGGATACCTTCATCGCGGGGGTTGAGAGGTACATTAATAACTCGGTCAAGACTGAAGGTACCGGCCGTGCGGTCCGATTCGCACATGCTAAGGGGTATGGTTTAGTTAAAGGCGAAGTAGAAATCCGCGATGGCCTTCCGCGAGCGTACGCACAGGGCATCTATGCCGCCGCGGGAAGACACGATGCGCTGATCCGTTTCTCCAACGGCTCGGGCCATCTGGGCGCTGATGCCACGTTTGGAAACATCGCGGGACTGGCGCTGAAGATCTTCGGCATCCGCGGTCCGACCCAGCTCGACGACGAGCCGGACACGGGCACGTTCGACTACGTCAACATCAACATGCCCGTCTTTTTCTGCAACACGGTCGCGCACTACCTGTTCATCAATCAGCTGGTCGAGAACTCCGCGAGCTACTTCTTGAGGGGCTGGTCGGGAGCGCACGAATTCTTCACCGATTACCTGACGGGGAAGGGCACACTCTCCCGGAAAGACTGGGCGTGGGACGAACTGCTCGCCTTCCTCCCCTTGCTGAAACTGCCACCGGTGAACGTTCTCCTGTCAACGTATTGGACTATGGGTGCAGTTCGACACGGAGACTACATTGCGAAGGTACGCTTCGCGCCGGAGTCCAAATTCGCTGACGCAGTTGCCTGGCGTTGCTGGATTTGGCGTCGGGGCACGACGTTTATCGGCCTGCGCTGGTTTCCGAGTTGAAGGTCCGCCCCTACGAGTTCGATGTTCAAGTGCAGCTCTGTGTAGATCTCGAACGGATGCCTGTCCAGGATGTCACCGTCGAATGGTCTGAGCAGCTCTCTCCCTTCGTAACGGTTGGCAAACTGCGGATTCCAAAACAGGACATCTCAGGTGATGATAACCTCGAAAAAATGGATGCTCTCTCGTTCTCTCCATGGCGTGTCACGCCGGAGCATGTGCCTCTCGGAGAAATCCAGCGGTCCCGAAGAGAGGTTTACCGTCGAAAGATCCACGCAACGTCACCGGCTGAACGAAGAGGAACGTCGAGAGCCGTGCAGCGCAACCAAAGTGCTTTCGTAAACCAACGATGAACAAGAAAGGAGACCAAACATGGCCAATCAAAGAAAGTGAAGACAGGATCGGGACAGTCCCTCGACCTCGAGCAGAGGTTTCAAAAGATGCGGGAGCTCTACGCCGACGCGACACCGATCTCGAAAGCTGCGCTGGAAAACGTGATCCGCGCGGTGCAGTCGAGCAAGCCCGCCACGGAATCCGTAGCGCCCAAGGAGAGCGCCGGCCGGGTCGGTGCCCGTCGGGGCAAGGTTTCGGAGCTGACGTCGATCATGCCGCATCACGCCAGGCCGCAGCCAAGCGGATGCGCGCGTTCCTGGAGACTTCTGCACGGCGACCTTGGCAATCAAGGCGTGGACATGGTTGGCACCGTTCACGACATGCGCTGGGTCTTCCTGGAAAACGACACGAAGCTGCTCTTCTGCCAGCACTTACGACGGGGACTGGGACCCGTACATTGACGACTTCGGGACGAAGATCCCCGACATCCTGGACCTCCAGTTCGGTGAAGTCGAAGGTTGGCCGGGGATTCGTAGCCCGAAGATCAAAGACTTCATCGTGAAGCACCAGATCCCGGCGTACTTCTGGTACGTCGCCAATCCCGGATCTGACGGTGGTGGAGACGAGACGCCTCGAGACGTCGGCAAGGCGGTCGACGAATTCCTGGACAAGGTCGGCGAATAACGGGAGGGCGCCATGTCATTGGAAGATCGCCTTGGCGGAAGTCTCCGCCGCAGCGAGGTCACCCTTGACCTCACCGAGATTCAAGCAACCGTGCTCCGCTATCGGCCTGAGCCGTATTACGGCACGCACATCCTGCTGCACATCGACGATGCGCGCAGCGGTCGTGAGTTCTTGCGAAGGCTCGCACCGCATATCGATTCTGCCGCCGATTGGTGGACTGCCGGCGACGCCTGGATCGCGGTCGCAATCAGCTATCCAGGGCTGGTGGCACTGGGTGTGCCGGAGGATTCGCTCGAAAGCTTCCCCGAAGCCTTTCGAATGGGAATGGCCGCGCGGGCCGAGAAGCTTCGTGATTACGGAGTGAACGATCCCAAGAACTGGGACCGGCCTTTCGGCAGCGGACAGATTCACGTCGCGGTTACCATCTTCAGCGACACCGAAGAGAAATGGCGCCGCACCATGGAGTAAGGCGCGGCAGCAGTATCAGGGATTTTCGGGCGTCACCGTGCTGGCGACTAACGATTTCGGCGCGCAGCCGGGCAGTCTCAACGCGCTCGGCTATAAAGACAGCATCGGCCAACCCCCCATCGAGGGCAGCGGCGTCGACCCGTTGCCCGGTCAGGGGCGACCCGATCAAGGCGGGCGAGTTCATCCTCGGCTATCCGGGCGAGGCCGGCGTGCCGCTGGCGATGCCGCAACCCGACGTGCTCGGCCGTAACGGCACCTACGTCGGCCTGCGCAAATACCAGTCGCGCGTCGGGGCGTTCAATCGGTTTCTGCAAAAAAACGCGACGACTGCCGAGGAGCGGGAGCTGCTCGCGGCTAAGCTCGTCGGGCGCTGGCATAGCGGCGCGCCCTTGACGCTCGCGCCGACAAAGGACGATCCGGCGCTCGGCGAAGACCCGCAGCGGAACAACGATTTCACCTACGCCAACGATCCACAAGGCAGACAAGTGCCATTGGGGTCGCACATGCGGCGCATGAACCCGCGCGATACGAAGATGCCATTGCTGACTGACGTGAACATCCATCGCATCATCCGGCGCAGCACGACCTACGGAGCGCCGTACGACCCGAACGCATTGTCGGAGCACGATGATGAAGTCGCGCGCGGGATCTACTTCTTGTTCATCAGCGCCAAGGCGATGGATACCCTCGAATTCCTGCAACGGGAGTGGATCAACGACGGCAACTTCATGGGCCTCGGCAACGAACGCGATCCGAATGTCGGGCTGCAGGAGGAGGGCGCAACATTCACGATTCCGAAAGAGCCGGTCAGGCGCCGCATACACGGGATCGAAACGTTCAATGTGCTTCGCGGCGGCGAATACTTCTTCATGCCGAGTTTGTCAGCGCTGAAATGGTTGGCCGGTCTGAATGCGGAAGCAGCGATGGGGAGCAGGACATCAACGCAGAAAGGATAGATCGTCATGGATAAACACCTCTACGACCGCGGTCTTGCCAAGCGCCGCCAGGTGCTGGGCGATGCCTATGTGGACCGCGCGCTCGCGAACGTCGATGACTTCAACCGCGATTTCCAGCGGCTGACGACCGAATATTGCTGGGGCGAGGTATGGGGCGATGAAACCTTGTCGCCCCGCGAGCGCAGCATCCTTACCCTCGGCATGGTCGCGGCGATCGGCAAGATGGGCGAGTTTGCCAACCATATCCGCGGGGCGCGCGCCAACGGGCTTACAGCGGACGAATTGCGTGCGGTGCTCGTCCAGATCACGATCTACTGTGGGATTCCGGTCGGCGCAGACTGCTTCCAGGTAGCAGAAACAATTCTAAACGAGGACAAGGGAAAGTGACGGCGCAAGTTCGCCCTTCCAACATGAATCAATCAGCGAGAACCAAGCAGTACTAAAGGAGGTATTCACACATGTCCGACCACATTTCAGGGCCCCGCGCCATCGCCGACCCGGTTACTGACATCACGGACGTCTATGCCTTCCCCTGTCCCGAGAGTCCGCGGCATCTCGTCCTGATTATGAATGTGTTTCCGTACGCCGGTCCGTCGGCCCTTTTTTCCGACGCGGTCATATACCGGTTCCGCGTGCGCCCCGTAACGATCGCATCCGACAGACGCACATTCGCCGTCGGCGCCGATGAATTCACCTTCGATTGCACGTTCGATGTCCCGGTTAGTCCGGACAGGGGCGCAGAACCAATGCAACAGGGCCGTTGCACGATGCCGAACGGTGCGACCGTTCCGTTTCGCGTGAACGACGAGAAGGGCGGCCAAGGGGAAGGCATGTATGTTTTCGCCGGACAGAGGTCCGATCCGTTTTTCATTGACGGTCCGATGACCGAGAAGACCATCGCGACTAGACAGCTCGCGTTCAAGGAAGTCGGTTCCGACAGACTCTACGGCAAGAATATCCTGGGAATTGTCCTCAAAATCGAGTGGGCCACTGTGCTCAAGGGCGGGCCCATGTTCGCTGTAGTCTGCGAGACCCTGACGTCCGGCAAACGGCCGGTGCGGCTGGAACGGGTCGGCCGTCCGGAAGTCAAGAATGTCACCCTCAGCGCGAAGATGTTCGATCCGGTGAATCGGGACCTCGAGATTCGCGACCTGTACAACGATGAAGATGCCTTCAACCTTTCCAAGAACTACGTTGGGGCGTATCGCGCACGGCTGAACGCCAATCTCGCTTTCTACGATGGCCTCGACGGAAAAACTGATTGGCCGCTCGACGAGCACGGGAACCATCCGCTGACCGAGCTCTTGCTTGCAGATTTCCTGGTTGTGGATGTCTCTAAGCCGTTCAGTGAGACCAGCTACTTCGAGATTGAACAGGCTATGCTGAAGGGCCGCGCGCACACTACAGCGGGCGGACGATGGCTCAACGAGGACCTAGTCGACTTTCTTATTACGCTGTACGTCAACGCCGGAAAAGGTCCACGCATCAGAGACGGTGTCGATGGGCCGATCGCCTGGTCATCCAAAGTTTTTCCCTACATGGCGCCACCGAATCGCCCAAAGGCTGCCGCGTCATGATTGCCGCAGCACACAGGGCGGCACCGGCCGGATTATACGATTTCACCGAGCTGCCGGTTACGGACGGGACGATTGCTCTCGGGAATCTCCGGGCTCAAATCGACAGTCTGGAACCCGAGGTCAGGCTGGGTCACGCCACCATTGAAAGCCGCGTTGGTTTCATCGAGCTGATCACGCTGCGCGGGCTCTTCCTCGGCCACATTGCCGATTACGAGCGGGCAGAGGAAATGGCGGAGCAACTGGTGTGCGACGTGGCCACCGCCGCAGCGGCCTTTCTCGCGCGTGCGCGTACCCGGTCCATCTTCCATCTGTTTACCGCTGCTTTAGACGACCTCGATTGTGCCGAGCGACTCTCGCTTGATGCCGAAACTGCAAATCGCGAGCGCGCCGCTATCTTCCAGGCCCTCGGTCGCTACGATGAAGCCCTTGCCATACGCGAGGAAGCCGCAGACCGTCGGGCGAGTTTTGAAAATGTCGCGGCCTTGGCCGGCCTCCATGCCGAACGTGGCGAAATCGAGGCAGCAGCTGAGCGGTACGCCGAAAGCCGACGTCGGTACCGCGGTGTCTCACCGTTGCCGCTGGCGCTACTCGACTTCCAGTTCGGACTGATGTGGATGAACGAGGGCCGGATGGAGGATGCACGCACGTCTTTCGACGTCGCGCGACGCCGTGTCCCGGCTTACGCGCCAGCGCAGGGCCATCTCGCCGAAGTCGAAGCAGGATTAGGTGAAATCGAATCCGCAGTTGCCCGCCTGGATTCATTGGCGGTCTCTTCGGACGATCCTGATTACGCTGCGCAACTCGCGCGCATTCTCGGTGGCGCCGGCCGCGACCATGAAGCCGGGTACTGGCGCCGGCTGGCCGCCGCGCGTTATGACGACCTGGTAGCGAGGCACCCGGAAGCCTTCGCCGACCATGCAGCCGAATTCTGGCTCGCTGCAGGCGCTAATCCGGAAAAGGCGCTGCGATTGGCGAGAATGAATGTCGAGATTCGCAAAACGCCGCGCGCCTACGACCTGCTAGCGCAGGCCGTCGCCAAGCACCAATTCAAACCCGTCTGACACTGCAGTTCGCTCTTCTGAAAAATCCCTATCATTTTTCACGAACTATCGCGAATTTGCGAAAACTCGCGATTTTATAATTTGTGCTATCGAGTATTTCCAGTGGCTTACGATTGGCATTCGCGTTGCTATACGATTTGGAGAGGTCAAACTCGTGGATCGGGAGGTAGTGAGATCTCTGGCTCGTTGCGAAGCGCAAGGCATCCGGCTCGAGAATTGCCCGGCATATATCCGTGAGTGGATTAAGGGAGAAAGACCCAACACCCTTGACGCACCCTCAATTGATAGTTAGAAAAGGGGTTACAGCTTATGACTTCCAGCTTACAAATACCTTTGTAGCCAATCGAGGAGGATTCCGTGGAGATTAGCCCGGTATTTCTTTCACGACTCCAATTTGCCCTGACGATAGGGTTTCATATTCTCTTCCCGACGCTCACGATCGGCCTCGGGCTCTACCTGGTCGTCGTAGAGGCACTCTGGCTCCGGACAAAGCAGGAGCTTTACTACCGGATGTACCGCTTCTGGGTAAGAATCTTTGCCATCAACTTCGGGGTGGGCGTTGTGACGGGCGTCGTGATGGAGTTCCAATTCGGCACCAATTGGTCCCGCTTCGTGATAGCCGGGGCGAATGTCTTTGCGCCGTTTCTCTATTTTGAGGTGTTGACCGCCTTTTTTCTCGAGGCGGGTTTTCTCGGTATCATGCTCTTTGGCTGGAAGAAGGTGCGCCCCGGGGTTCATTTCCTCGCGACGTGCCTGGTGGCCGGGGGAGCGCTCCTCTCGTCGTCCTGGATCATGGCGGCAAACTCGTGGATGCAGACCCCGACGGGCTTTCACCTCGTAGACGGGAAATTTATGGTGGCCGATTTTTCCTCGATCATCTTCAACCCCTCGTTTGCTATCCGGCTGAGCCACATGGTGATGGCCTGCTTCGAGACGTCTGTCTTCGCCGTGGCAGGGTTCAGCGCCTACTTCCTCCTCAAAGGGGTTGATGTTCCCTTCTACCGTCGCTCCCTGGGCCTGGCGCTCTTGATGGCTGCTCTCTTTGCGCCCGTTCAGGTGTTCGTCGGGGATAGCAACGGCGGCGAGGTCTTCCATCATCAGCCGGCAAAGCTCGCAGCCATCGAGGGCCACTGGGAGACCAACAGAGACGGCGGCGCTCCGTTAACGCTCGTAGGAATCCCCGACATGAAGGAAGAGAAGACCCTCTTCGCGATCGAGGTTCCGAATGCTCTGAGCCTGCTCGCGACGCACACGCTGACCGGCCGCGTCCTCGGGCTCAAGGAGTTTCCAAAGGAGGACCGCCCTAACTCACTCGTCGTCTTCTGGGCATTCAGAGTGATGGCGGGTATAGGGTTCATTTTCTTACTGCTCATGCTCTGGGCCGCTGTCCTGTGGTGGCGTGGCCGGCTGTTTCAGAACCGTCTTTTCCTTATGTCACTGGTTGCGGTCCAGCCGCTCGGCTGGCTGGCCGTCGAGATGGGCTGGGTCACCGCTGAGGTAGGCCGCCAACCCTGGCTTGTGTATAACCTCGTTCGCACCTCGCAAGGAACGTCGCCCATACCGGCGGGCAATGTCCTGTGGTCTCTGTCGCTCTTCGTGATCATTTTTGTCGCAATAGGCGGGAGTTATCTCTACTACATATTCAAGACCCTGCGTGCCGGTCCTGACCTGACAAGCCCGATCCCGCCCATCCAGAGGCCGGCGGGAATGCGGGTTCTTGAGAAACTTCCCAAGCGAAGGGAGGGCGAGTGATGCTCCTTATCGACGTATGGGTCGGGCTTGTGGGTTTTGCGATGATCCTCTACGTGCTGCTTGACGGGATCAGCCTCGGCGTCGGCCTTCTCTTCCCGGCCGCAGCCGACGAGAGTGAGCGCACTATACTGATGGCCACCATCTCGCCGGTCTGGGACGCCAACCAGACCTGGCTCGTCTTTGGCGGAGCCACGATTTTTGTGGCCTTTCCCCTTCTCTTTGGCATACTCGCCAGTGCCCTCTATATCCCGCTGATGACGTTTATCATGGGGCTTATCTTCCGCGGCGTCACGTTCGAGTTCAGGGCCGACGCCACCCGGAAAAAGCCGTGGGACCGGGCCTTCTTCGGGGGCAGCCTCGTCGCGGTGCTCTCGCAAGGCGCCATGCTGGGAGGAATTCTCACAGGGATCAAAGTCTCCGACAGAGCGTTCGCCGGAGGCCCGCTCGACTGGCTCAACCCCTTTTCCGTGATGGTGGCTCTTGCGCTTATTCCCGGGTACATCCTTCTGGCATCCTGCTATCTCATCATCAAGACGACGGGCTCTATCCAGCAGCAGGCTTACAAGCACGCCTTCTGGTCGGCGCTCGCCGTACTCTTTTTTATGGCCGTTGTTACGGTCTGGACGCCGTATCACTATCCGCTCGTCTGGCATCAATGGTTCGCCCCTCCCCGGATCTATTTCGTCTGGTGCTTCCCCTTGCTCGGTCTCCTGGCCTTCTACAAGCTCCTGAGGAGTCTCAAGGCGGCCCGCGAGTTCGCGCCCCTGCTATGTGCCGTCGGCCTTTTTCTTTCCGGCTATTTCGGTTTGATCACCTCTTTGTATCCGTACGCCATCCCGCCCGTCATTACCATCTGGGACGCCGCGGCGCAACGCGAGACGCTCATTTTTGCCTTGTGGGGCGCGATCATCGGCCTGCCTTTTGTGCTCGGCTACGACATCTACAGCTACTCTGCATTCAGGGGAAAGGTGTCGCCGAAGAAGGTTACTACGGATCCGGGGGCAGCGTGTCGGAAGGCGCCACGGGTGAAGCAGAAACAATTCTAAACGAGGACAAGGGAAAGTGAAGGTGCAAGGCCGCACTTCCAATATGAATCAATCAGCAAGAGCCAGGCAAGTACGAAAGGAGGTATTCTGGGATGAGTGACGTGATCGATCCAAAAATGATCGGAAGCAGGCCCGAGGGGATTTCAAGACGCGACTTCATCAAAGGGGTCATCGCCAGCGGTGCTGCGGTTTCCTCGGCAGGCTACCTGTTTCGTGCGTCCGCTTCGCCGGGCCAAACTGCCGGCAGCTCGGGCGAACGGCTCGTCACCATCAACGTCAACGGACAGCAGCGCCGGGTTGACGTCATGAAGCAAGAAACACTGGTGTCGACGTTGCGGTACAAGCTAGGGCTCACGGGCACGAAGCTGGGGTGCGACCGGGCCGAGTGCGGCGCGTGTACTGTCCTCATTGATGATGTGCCGCATTATTCTTGCTCAGTGCTCACGCATACCGTGCGCGGACGCAAAGTCTTGACGATCGAAGGCCTGGCGCGGTCCGACGGAAAGTTGCACCCGGTTCAGCAGGCGGTGGTGGACGAACAGGGGTTCCAGTGCGCCTTTTGTATGTCCGGCTTCATCATGTCGACGGTGGGATTCCTGAAAGCGAATCCCAATCCCACGAGGGCTGAGCTGGCGCACGGCGTCTCCGGCAATCTGTGCCGCTGCGCCGATTACAACAAGATTCTGAACGCCATGATGCGTGCCGCAGAGTATGCGAGGAAGGACGCCCATGGCTAACTATAAACTGATCGGACGCAACTACCAGACTCCCGACATCGTGGCGAAGGTAATGGGACGGGCGAAATACGCGGAGGACTTCCGGGCGGAAGGAATGCTTTTCTGCAAGCTTCTGCTCAGCCCCGTACCTCATGCAAGGGTTCGCAGCATCAACGCGCGTGCGGCACTCGCCATGAAGGGCGTGGCCGGCATCCTGACCGCGGACGACCTGCCGCCCCCGCCGCCCGTCAGTGCCGAGACCGGATCCGAAGAGACCTTTGGCCAGGAACGTGCCCTGACCAACGAGCCGGTCTATGAAGGCGAACCGATTCTCGCGGTGGCCGCGGTAGACGAGCTGACCGCCGCTGAGGCTATCGAAAAAATCGAGCTCGACCTCGAATTGCTTCCGTTCACCATCGATCCACTTGAAGGCTTGGGGCCCGGAGGAGCTCACGCACGCAGAGAGGGAAACATCTTCGTGAAGGGACGCAGCACAAAACGCAGAGAGTCAAACCTTTTCCAGGTGGGAGGCGGCACAACGACGTTGGAGTGGACCTACAAGGACCTCCAGGATGTCGTGGCCGGCCGCATGCCGTTCGATGCCAAAGTGGGCGAGGAGACGGTGGTAGGCGACCTCGAAGCCGGATTCAAGCAGGCCGACTTGATCCTGGAGGAGACGCTCTTTCAGCAGTCGACGGCGCACGAGACGCTCGAGACGCGCTCGGCAATGGCCTACTGGCAGAATGGGAAACTTTATCTCTATGGGTCGACCCAAAGCGTGGCGCAAACGGTCCCCATGGTGGCGCAGTGGGTGGGGATTGACCCGTCGCAAGTTATCTTCATCGGCGAATACTGCGGTGCCGGATTCGGCAGCAAGGCCGTTGGTGCGCAGACCATGGCCATACCTGCGCTGCTTTCAAAAAAGATCAGCCGTCCGGTGATGATGCGAATCTCGCGCGAGGAAGAAACCTATATCGGCCGCATGCGTCCGGGATTCCAGGCCCACGTGAAGATTGGGTTCCGCAAGGACGGCCGCATCACCGCCATAGACCTCTTCATCATTGAGGACAGCGGTCCATATGTGCGACAAGGCGATAACGAGATAACCGCCTCGCTGGCATCGCTCCTCTATCAACCGCCGGCGCTCCGCTATCGCGGCATTTCGGTCGCCACCAATACTCCCCCCCGTTGCGCACAGCGCGGCCCGGGCGGCGTGCAAGGCATGTCCATGCTCGAGCCGCTGATGAGCAGGGCTGCGCGGCAACTCGGCGTGGACCAGGTGGAGATACGGAAGATCAATGCCCCCTCCGATAGTTCCCTGTTCGGAATCACGGATACGAAGGATCATCCGCGGCAGCCCGTCACAAGCGCACGCGTGCGCGAGGCTCTCGATCGAGGAGCTGAGCTTTTCAAGTGGGAAGAGCGGAAGAAGCGAAACGGTCAACGCAGGGGCAGCAAGGTGACAGGCGTGTCGGCGATCGTCGGTGCGTTTGTGTCAGGTTCCATCGGGTTTGACGGTCTGCTCGTCATAAAACCGGACGGGAAGCTCTACATCCATCAAGGGATCGGAAACCTGGGTACCCACTCCGTAATGGACACCGGGCGCGTTGCGGCTGAAGTGCTCGGGATGCCCTGGGACAGGTGCGAGATCGTGTGGGGCAATACCGCCAACTCTGTTCCGTGGAGCTCACAACAGGATGGCAGCCAGACGACGCACGCGCACAGCCGGGCGAACTATGCGGCCGGGCTGGACGCCAAACGCAAGCTCCAGGAAATTGCGGCGAGGGATCTCGGCGGGGCCCCGGAAGGATATGAAGTGGGCAACGAACGTGTCTACCGTCGAGGCAACCCCGGACAAGGCATCACGTTCGCGAAAGCGGCCGAGCGGGCGATTGCGCTCGGCGGGAAATATGACGGGCATGAAGTATCACCGAAATTGAACGGCATGACCATGGCGGCCGTACAGGGTCTCTCGGGGCAGGGGCTGATCGGCGTCGCCAAGGATGAGTTGCCGTACAAGGGCACAACCTTCTCATTTGTAGCAGCCTTTGCCGAGGTTGAAGTGGACATTGAAACAGGACAGTACAAGATTATCGACTACCTGCCTGTGGGCGATGTGGGCACGGTAATGCATCCCCGGAGCCTCGGTGCACAATTCCACGGCGGTGGGATACAAGGTTTCGGTCATGCAGCCACCCAGAACATAATCTACGACCCGCATTACGGGAAGTTGCTCTCGAGGCGCCTCTACCAGAACAGGCCTCCGACAATCCTCGATGTGCCGCTTGAGATGCAATGGGAGGCTGTAAACATTCCCGATCCCCAGAATCCGGTTGGGTCAAAAGGCGTTGGTGAAGTTGCGGCTGTGGCGGGCGCTGCGGCGGTATTGTGTGCGATTGAGAATGCGATCGGTAACCGCTGCGTTGTTCGGACTCCGGTGACTCCCGAGCGGATCCTCGAAGCTCTTGCGACCGGAGGTAAGCGTCCGACATTCCTGGCGACATACGCCTAAGGAGGGAGCTATGGCTGTAATTCACGATGTCATGCCGGCGTTTGATCTGCTCCAGCCAACCTCGATTGCCGGGGCGCGGAAACTGCTCGAACAGCACGGACGCGACGCCTGGGTGCTGGCCGGAGGTCTCGACAGCTTCGACTGGTTGAAAGACCGTCTCAAGAAACCGAAGACGGTGGTCGACCTGAGCGGGGTCGAGGAACTTAAGGGAATCCGCACGACAAGCGACGGGATCGAGATCGGCGCGATGACCACGCTCACGGGAGTCGTGCAACATCCAGTGATAAAAGAAAAATACGGTCTGCTTGCACAGGCCGCTTCCGTCGTTGCATCGCCTCAAATCCGAAACCAGGGCACGATTGGCGGTAACGTTTCGCAGGACGCGCGCTGCTGGTACTATCGCGCCGGATGGCCCTGTTACCGGGCTGGAGGAAACATCTGTTACGCAGACACGCCCGTGGGCCGCAACCGCGAGCATGCGATTCTACGCGCCAACCGCTGCGTGGCCGTGAATCCCTCCGACACCGCGCCCGCCCTCATCGCGCTCGATGCCAGGTTTGTCATCGGCACGCGCAAAGGCGAGCGCGTTGTGGATGCAGAGGACTATTTTATTGGTCCCGACATCGACATCACGCGGCTGAACATATTGCAGCCTGGAGACCTGCTGACGGCGATTCGGATTCCGTCTGCATGGGCCGGAGCAAGGTTTTATTTTGAAAAAGTGCGGGACCGGAACGTTTGGGACTTTCCACTCTTGAACGTCGCATCGGCCATGGTGGTGAATGGTGGCAAGGTCGACCGGATCCGCATCGCGGTGAACGGTGCGGCTGCTCGCCCGTTGCGATTAAAGACGGTCGAACGCGCAGTCCCGGGCAAGGCGCCGAACGCGGCAACCGGGGAGATGGCCGGGAAGTTAGCTGTGCAAGGCGCGGTCCCGTTGCAATTCAACGCCTACAAAATCCCGCTGATGAGAAACCTGGTGAAGCGCGCCATAGGAGGCGTGGAGGAGGCAACATGAACGCCCTACAATGGGCCATAGATCCATGGGGGAAACTTGTCCCGATTCACATCGCGTGGTTTTTGATATGGGTGGCGGTGATCGCCGGGTTCCTTTTCTACATCGTTCATGCCACGTACGTGCGCTACTTCGCAAAACCCAGGCAATTCGCGGCCGAAGTTCCGCCTCCCATCGCGTCGGAAATTCCGGCGCGCGTCCCCGTGCATTCGTTGGTCGCGCGATTGTACAAATGGATCATGTCAGCGACCATGTTCACCCTGCTGTTCTCGGCATTTCTCCCGAGAGTTGGCTTCCAGTTTCCCTGGATGACTTGCCACTGGATCGCGGGAGCCGTGCTGACCGGCTTGGTCATCTTCCATATCTTCCATGCTTCGTTCTGGATGGACTTCTGGGCGATCTGGCCCGACAGAATCGACATCACCGACGCGGATCACAGAATACGCAGGTTTTTGGGGCGACCGGCGCCACCGCCGCGGAAATCTGCCAAGTATCCCCTCGACGTTAAGCTCAGCCATGGCGCCTTCATGGCAGCCGGCCTGACCGTGATTGTGACGGGCCTGTTCATGATGTCCCGCGTACGTACGATCTTCTTTCCGCGCAACCCATATCTCTTCAGCGATATGACCTGGGGAATGATTTACGTGTTGCATGGCCTCGCGGGCGTCGGACTGATTGCATTGGTCATGGTGCACATCTACTTTACTTTGATTCGCCCGGAGTATCGCCCCCTCCTGAAGGCGATGATCTTCGGCTGGATGAGCCGCGATTCTTATCTGGAGGAATACGATCCGAAGCGGTGGGTCGTTGAAGCTACGATTTCATCTCCGGAATCCAGGGGACCGAAAGGATTAGGTGCAGGAAATGCAGGGTGAGATGCTGGAGCGTTGCAACACCATTGAAGAGTGCTACGAATTCATGCTCGCCTACGCCGCGAAAGGGCTGCCGGCCAATGAAGACAGCAGTCAGGACGAACAAATCCGCGAATTCCTGCAGCGCGCCGTGAATGCCATAGTCGGACTCGCGGAAAGCTATAGGTTGGCTGTGGAGGATGAAGGTCTCGAGCCAGCCGAAAAATATCATGCATTCATTGCCGTGCTTGACCGCGATGCCCGAGACTCACTGGCAGCGATTGAACTGGTTCTGGTGCAGCCCTCCATCAGTTCGCAGTTGGTCGATAATCTTAACGCGTCGATCCATCTCCGCGCGCTGCTCACAGATCTGTTTCTCATGGGAGAGGTCCTAAAGCAGAGACTCGCCTCCGGGCCTCCCAACCGGATGCCAACATAGAGATCCTGGTAGCGTCACTGCGGGCTCATTCCGAATCGCGCTCGTGCCGCGCGGCTGTTACAAACCAGAATGGCGGAATCGTGAGAAATGAAAAGACGAGTTGCGCACTAGCACTAGCCGCACCAATTAGTATCAGTGGTAAGCCCGTCCGCCTTGACACAAACATGTACAATTCCCATAGTTCTTATATCAGGTTTCGTTCCAGGGCCTCAAAGCAGATTCAGGCTGGACTTGGGAGGTTGGGCTGAAAAGGGGTCATCCAATTATTCGAACGTTCGTTCGAGTGCTGCGAGCCCAACGTCTATTGATTCGAATAGGCGTTCTCTGTGCTCTGGTTTCTTTTCCGTTTGCTGTTCGGGGCCAGGTTGCTCCGACGCCGAGCGCGCTGTGGCATCCCCCGGATCTTCGGGGCTACACGAGCATGCTTAAATCGGGCGAGCGTTCGCCCATCGATCCTGAGAAACGCTACGAACTCGTCGAGCTGATTGACCTTGCACAGCGGCTCAACCCTGAGACGCGCGTGGCGTGGGAGGCGGCACGCCAGGCAGCGATTGGCGTCGGACTGGTTGAAAGCGAGTACTGGCCGGTGCTCGCGCTGAAGGCGATTGGCGGCTACCAGACTGAAGCTTTACCCGCGCCGAAAGATGTCGCACCCAGCGGTTTCTACCGCGCCAACCTCGAACAGGTCGTCCCCGTACTGGATCTGCGCTGGCTGCTCCTGGACTTCGGTCGTCGGGGGTACTCAATGGACGCGGCCAAAGAGCGCCTGCTGGCAGCTAACCTTGGCTTCAACCGCAAGCACCAGGAGATCATCTTCCGCGTCCAGCGAGCATTTTACGCGCTGACAAGCCTTCGAGGAAAAATAGCTGCTGCGCAGAGCTCCCTCGATTCGGCCCGCGCTGTCCGCGAGTCGGCGGAGGCGCAACTGCGTAACGGGCTGGCGACCATTCCGGAGATTTCCCTCGCCCGGCAGCAGGAAGCACAGGCCGCCTTCGATTTGGAGGACGTGTTGGCAACTGAACGGGATGCACAGGTAGCACTGGCGGAGAGCATCGGCATTCCGCCAACCACCCCGATCCAGGTAGCTGATTTTTCGGCCCTGCCACCACCTGCAGCACTGGAGGAGTCGGTCGATAAGGTAATCGACCAGGCGCTCGGGAAACGGCCGGACCTCATCGCCAAGGTGGCGGTACTTCGTCAAAAAGAGGCCGACGTGCGCCGCGCGCGCGCTGCCTATTACCCGACGCTCTCCCTTGTGTCCAATGTAAACACGATTGCCGGTCGCGCTCTAATCACCGGCGGAAATCATTCGACCGGGTGGTTTAGCGCAACCGAGCCGAGCTTCGGCGCAGGGATTTCTCTTGAGTGGAACCTCTTCGAAGGCTGGGCTACCCACCGACGGGTGGAATTGGCCGAAGCTGAGCGCCGGGCTGCCGAAGATGAGGTGACCGCTGCGCGCGACCGTACCATCCGCGAAGTATGGAAGGCATACACAGACTTCCGCCTGGCCATACGCAGGCTCGATGTTGCGGCGGCCCTGCTGGACGCCTCCCAGAAGTCCTACGAGTCTATTCTGGAATCGTACCGTCACGGTCTCGGGACACTCACTGATCTTTTGGCCGCCCGCCGCGAGCTGAGCCGCGCGCGGTTCGTCGAGCTCGACACCAAGCTCCAGCTGCTCACTGCGTCGTCGGCGCTCGCGTTCAGCACGGGAGAATCTCGTCCGAACCCTTAAGGGAAGGTGGAAGAAATGGGTCCCTATATTAATATCATCGGTTCGTTCTTCCCGTCCTGGATGCTGTGCGGCTTGATCGGGATCGTGACGGCTCTTGCCGGGCGGTGGCTCTTCGTCCGCGCCGGGATCGATCCGTATCTCGGGCCCGCGACGCCTGGTGTACGCGAGTCTTGCCATTCTCGTCACCCTGGTGCTCTGGGTGGCTTTTTTCAGGGGCTAACGCTATGGCTGAAGAAAGACCTTCAATCGGACCCCGGCTCTCGCCGCCTCATCGGCCGACTGCTCGGCGTCGGGATTATCGTCGCCGCAGCCATCGCCATCGTCGTCACGCTACTCCAGTGGGAGCTGAGGCCGGAGACGGAAGATGCCACGGTTCGCGCCAACTTCGTCGGCATCGCTCCGCAGGTCAGCGGTCACATCGTCGAGCTCCATGTGCGCGACAACCAAAAGGTAGAGAAGGGCGACCTGCTCTTCGTGATCGACCCGCGACCCTACCAGATCGCGTTGGAGCGCGCCCGGGCCACGCTGGCCCTCACCCGTACAGAGGTCAATGGCCTGAAGAACGGCGCTGCAACGGCTGTGGCCGGCGTGTCCCGGGCCGAGGCCCAGCTCAACGCCTCTGCGGCCGAGGTCACCCGGCATGAGATGGATCCGGTTATGGCCGACGCGGAGATCGCCCGCCTGAAGGCCCAGTACCAGCATGCCGAGGATCATTTGAAGCGCGTCGAGCCGCTGCTGCCGCTGCAGTTCGTCACCGCAGACCGCGTGCAGGAAGCCCGCACCCAGCGGGATGCGGCTCTCGCGGCCCTGGAAGAGGCCCTGGCGCGCAAACGCGCGGCTCAAGCCGGGCTGGTGTCCACGCGCGCCCAACATGTTGCCACCGAGGCGGCGCTGCATCAGGCCCGCACCGAGCGGTCCCGCGCAGAGGATGCCATCGGCCAGATCGAGGGTATCAATGCCCGTATAGCTGCGGCTGAAGCGGCCATGCATGCGGCGGAGCTGGATCTCGGTTACTGCCGTGTGTATGCACCGTTCACGGGCCTGGTAGTCAACATGAACATATCACAGGGCGCCTTCGCCCGGACCGGTGCGGAGGTGTTCACGCTGGTGGATACGCACACCTGGTTCGTTGTCGCCAACTTCCGCGAGACACAGCTTCGTCACATCCCTTCAGGGGCGCCGGCTGACCTTTACCTGCTTTCACAACCCAGCAAGCACTTCCGGGGCACCGTCGTCGGACTCGGTTGGGCAGTGCTGCCGGAGAACGGGACCAGCGTCAACGGCCTGCCGGTGGTCGACCGCTCCCTCGACTGGATTCGCCTGGCGGCGCGCTTTCCCGTGCGTATAAAAGTGGAGAATCCGGACGACTCCTTTCACCTCGGCGCCTCGGCGGTGGCGACGGTGCGAGGCACCTGGCGCACTCCTGGCCGATGAATCCCTCAGCCCTTCTTGACTTTCTGCGCCGTGAGCTCTCGCCCACGCCCGGGAGAGGTGGCGCCACGTTCCGTCTCACTCTGGCCGCCGTGGCAACCACAATCCCCCTTTTGACCCACCATGTTCCCCATGGGCTCGTGGCCTTGATCATGATGTATCTGATCACGAAAGAAGACACGGCCGCCACGCTCATCGGATCGGTTTTGGGCTGGGTGGCCGTCACCATCGCTCTGAGCGTGGGCCTTCTCGCCTGCAAAATCTCCCTGGACCTGCCGTGGCTGCGATTCTGTCTCGTAGCTGTATTCCTCTTCGTGGGTCTGTTCCTCAAGTCTGCTATAGCGCTCGAGGGGCTGGGCACCGCCATCGGGGTGCCGTTAGGTCTTTCCTTGATCATCCCCGATTTAATCCCGCCTATCCCGGAGCAAGTGATCTATTTCCACCTTTGGCTCTGGTGTTGCATAACCATCGGCCTGTCTGTTAATGCCGGGGTGCAACTCCTTTTGTCTCCGGGGGACCCTCTCATGCTGCTACGGCGCGAGCTGGATACGAGGCTTCTGGCAGTGGAGCACGGGCTCCGGCGCCTCGCAGGCAGTGTCCCCGTGGAGTCGCCGCTTGTGTCCCTGAACACTTTGGGGATCGCGGGCATGTCCCGGCCTCTGGCGCTTCTGAAGTCTGCCTCGATGATTCACCGGTGGGCACGCGAGCGCCGTGAGGAGCTTGCTGCGATTATCACGCTCGTGGACCGCCTGGTGACCTCGGCCATCGCCCTCGAGGAGGTTGCACCTCTCCTTAAAGGAGAGATTCACCGTGAGCGCCTCTTGAAGGTGGCGGACGCCTGCGACAGGACCCGGCGGGCCTTCGCGGAATTACGGTTGCCACGCGTGAGCGATTGGATCATGCTTGCCACCCAGCCGGCCGCGGCCGCGCTGTCCCCACTGGCCGACATGGAGCGTACGCTCGACGAGATCGCACTGGCCCTGCCCGGCCGCTTTAAAGACTCTGGTGAATCAGGTGCTGAATCTACTGAAAAGCTGAGGCTCTTTTTACCGGACGCCTTTACCAATCCAGAGCATGTCCGCTTCGCGGTCAAGGGCGCCCTGGCGGCGTTCATCTGCTACGTCATCTTCGTCGGCTTCGATTATCGGGGCATCTACACCTCCGTGATTACCGTCTTAGTGGTGTCGTTGTCCACCATCGGCGCCAGCAACCAGAAAGGGGTCCTCCGCTTCGGCGGCGCCGCCGTCGGCGGCGGTATGGCTATGATCTCTCTGATGTACTTGTTCCCCAATGTAGAGACCATCGGCGGCTTCTGGCTGATCTTTGGCACCGGTACCGCGGTCGCCGCCTGGGCGACCTTCGGCACCCCCCGCATCTCTTACGGAGGGTACCAGGTCGGCCTCGCTTTCTATAAGGCCGTCTTCCAGGGTTTTGGCCCGGTTGTCGCTTCCACCGTCATCCGCGATCGCCTGGTCGGCGTCTTCTTCGGTCTTGTCGTGTTCGGCATCGTAGAGAACGTGCTGTGGCCCGTGCGTGCGAAAGATGCACTGCGTGCGCGCCTGGCCGAGATGCTGCACTTGCTGGCGGATCTGGCCCGCACGGGAACAAGCAGCGCGACGCCGACGGTGACCGGCAACGATGTGGATGCGTGGCGTCGACGGATCTCGCAGAAAGTGGAGGACATCCAGGAGCTCATCGAGTCGTCCAAGTTTGAGTTGGGCGCTTTCAAACTGAGTGAGATCCAGAAGCATACGGGTGACGCGCAGATCGTCTTCATACTGCTGCTCGCGCTCGCGCGTGAGAGGCAAGAACTCGTGCACCCGCGTGTGGTTTGGACAGCCGCAGTCGAGCTGGATAACGCAATGGCCACAGCCTTACTGGCAGTGGAGACGCACGTAGCCAGCGGCTCACAACCAGCAGCGCTACCGAATCTCGAAGGTATGATGGACGCTTTTGAGCGTTCGGTCGCCGCCGGCGCGAGTGCGCCGGGTGAGACGGCGGCTGACACTCTCATCACCGAGCGCTTGGCTATTTATCGCGCGCTCGTCGCGGCCATCAAGCGGCTTTTCTCGGAACCCCTGGATGCAGGGCAGAGCGGAGACGCAGTTCGGGCTTTGGCCGTCCAGTAGTACGCCGTACTTCCTCTGGAGCCCATACGGAGCCTCCAAAAGCCGCGAGGCTTATTGCTTGAACTCGGGATCGCCGGCCGGCGCGCGCATCCCATGGCGCCGACAAAATGCCTGCACTCCTTGGGTGATGGAATCATAGATATGATCAGAGCCGATTGCTGCCTCCACCCCCATGCGCCGCAACAGCTCCCGTACGGAATCCCGCACCCGGGCCAGGCAAAGGGTGATATTTTCTCCGGCCAGTTCGGCCTGGAGCTTGACCAGCACGTCAGCCGCGGTGGTGTCCACCAAGTTGATGGTCTCGTAATCCATCAGCACTTCCCGCACCGGTTCCGCCGCTTCCTGGATGGCATGTTTGATCTGCTCGGCGCAATGGGTAGCGTTGGCGAAAAACAGGTTGCCGTCGAGCCGGAAGATCAGCAGACCGGGAATCGTCTTGGCCTCGGGGCGCCTTACGATATTGCGGTACACATCCTGGCCCGGCATTTTGCCGAGCACGGCAGTGGCGGGATGGCTGGCCTGATAGATCAAGACCACCAGGGACAATACGACCCCCAGCGCCACACCCGGAAGCACACCGAGTACGAGCACCCCGAGGAAAGCCGTCAGGGCAAAACTCAATTCCAGTTTGCTGATGGTGGCCAGTTGCCGAAAATAGCCGAAGTCCAGCATGTGAATCATGGCCTTGACCACGATGGCGCCCAGGACCGCCTGCGGCAGATTCTTAAAGAGGGGCATCAGAAACAGCAGGGTGAGGATGATAAAGATGGCATGAAACAATCCCGCCATTTGCGTCTTGCCACCGGCATCCATGCTCACGGCGGATTGCGAGAGGCTGCCGGCCACCACGAAGCCCGAACTAAGACCGGCGCCTAAATTAGCCATGCCGAGCCCCACCAATTCCTGATTGGGGTCGATTTCCCCACCCGTTACCAGAGCCGCGGCTTTGGCCGCGCCCAGCGACTCGGAGTAGTTCAGCAGCACGATGGCCAGGGCGCCTTGAATGAGGGTGGAGAGGTGCGAGGCAGGCAGGTGCGGCAGACTGAAGGGCGGTAGACCCTGTAGTGATGCTGCCCACGATGGCGACACCCTGGTGGTGCAGGTTAAAGATGGTGACCAGCAGAATGGCGCCCATGACGGTGGTCAAGGCGGCGGGAATTCTCGGCAGAAAGGAGGTAAAGGCGAACATCACGATGAGGCCGCCCAATCCCACGGCCAGGGTCAGCAGATGTGTATGCGGCAATTCCAGAGCCAGAGCCCAGAGTCGCTGGAAAAAATCGCCGCTCGACTTCTCCTACCCCGAACATCTTGGGTAACTGGGTCATCATGGTGACCAGGGCCAGACCTTGAATAAAACCTTTCATCACCGGTTGCGCGATGAAATTGGCCACCCAGCCCATTCGTAAGATGCCGAAACCAGGAAGAACAGTCCGACGAGCAGGGCCAGCGCTGAGGTCAAGGCCAGATAATCGGGAGAATGTTGCGCCACCAGCAGCCCCACGGTGTGCGCCGACAACAGGGCGGTGGCAGAATCAGGGCCCACGACCAGCGACCGTGAAGTGCCGAACACCGCATATCCGATGAGGGCCAGCGGCACGGTATACAGCCCGATCACGGGATGGACGCCGGCGATGCCGGTATAGGCCAGGGCGGTGGGCACCATGACCGCCCAAACGGTCAATCCGGCAATAAGATCATTTCGCAGCCAGGCGAACCGGTAGTGGGAGAGCCACTCCCACAGAGGGATGAATTTTTTGGACGAATAGGAATCTTTATCAGGATTGGTCGCGTTTCGATCGTCATCACCCGTCCAAACTATTGGGATCTGAATCACTTTGACAATACATGATTGGTGGTGACATCCGCGATCAGCTTCTCGTCGGCGCCGTACACGAGAGTGCGAACGACGCTGACAGTGCGCCCACGCTTCACGAATGAGGAAACGGCTTTGAGCATCCCGTCTTTCTGATTGCCGATGAAGTTCGCATTCAGGGTAATGGCAAGAGGAAAGCCTTTCATCCCCTCCGATGGCTGTGCCTCAGGACCCATAACCAAGACCGTCGCGGTTACATCCGCGAAACGCAACAAGATCGCCCCGACGTGAACGACTCCGAAGGGATTCTTCGTCGCCGGCCCTGGACCCGGCATTTCCGAGACAACACGATCGTCTGCGCGCTCGATGATTGAGAACTCAATCGATCCTTCGATCTTCCATGTCTCCTCCAAGCCTGCGCGAAGAGAGGCCGATTGACGACCAGCCTGACCGCATAAGGTGAAACGTCGACTGTGAACCGATCCGATGGACGCGCTGCTCCTACCGGCGGCCGTGAGCGGCCCGCGGATAGGCCTCGCAGAGACGGTGTTAACTTGGTGATCCCTGAGAAGTAGCTCTGCAATAATGACGGCTTGCATAAAAAAATTATGCCGTATTTACAAGGCATTGGATACACCATATTATGACAATCTACTCAATAGGCACTTACTTCTCAAGGATCAAATATTGACATTCGCTTTAAGGCATCCCCCTCATCAAGCCGGACGCCCATTGTATCCCGCAAATAACCCCATCGCCCCACCCGCTCCCCGGCCCGAGGCGGATTTTGGTGGATAACGAGGCGCTCCGAGGTCCGGGCTGCGCAGGCGTACCTTGGGGTACGTCGAAGCAGAACGGGCCGAAGGGCAAGAAATCAGCCGCGGAAGACGCCTCGGCCCTCACAGCAACTTGTCGAGGGTGATCGGCAAGCTCTCGGATGCGTTTGCCGGTGGCGTGGAAGACGGCATTGGCGATCGCCGCCGCCACGCCGACGACGCCGATCTCACCCAGCCCCTTGGCGCCGAGCGGGTTGACGACCTCGTCTCGTTCCTCGACGAAGATCACCTCGATGTCGTGCACGTCGGCGTTGACCGGGACGTGGTAGTCGGCGAGGTTGTGGGTCATGAACCGCCCGAAGGCGTGGTCGATGACGCTCTCCTCTTCCAGCGCCGTGCCGATGCCCCAGACGATCGCGCCGAGGACCTGGCTCCGCGCCGTCTTCGGGTTGAGGATGCGGCCGCCGGCGATCGCGGTGACGACCCGCGTGACGTGGATCGTGCCGAGGTCTTCGTCGACCTTCACCTCCGCGAATATCGCCGAGTGCGTGTAGCGCGAGTATTGCTCTCTTCGGCGCAGGGCTGGCGGACGCTTCCTCTTCGATGGCGTCGAGCCCTGCCGTGCCGCATCGCTCGCGATGAGAAACGGCCCGCGACGGGTCGCTGCGCAAGCGGATTTGCCCGTCGGCGAATGTCACGTCGTCGAGCTTGCGCGTCGGCGAGCGGCGAGCCTCGATCTTACGGGCGAGCTGGAACAGTTTCTTGCGCACCTTCTCGCAGGCGGCCTTGACCGCCGATCCGACCGTGGCCGCCGTGAACGATCCGCCCTCGACCGGCGCTTCGGACAGCGACGAATCGCCGAGCTTGAACGTCACGTCCTCGATCGGCAGTCCGAGCGTCTCGGCGGCGATCTGGGTCATGATCGTGTAGGTGCCGGTGCCGATGTCCGCCGTCGCGCTGCTGACCGTGAGCTTGCCGTCGGCGGTCAGCACTGCCTTGGCGGCCGCTGCTGACATGGAAAGCTCCCAGACGCCGCTCGCCATGCCCCAGCCGATCAGCGTATCGCCCTCCCGCATCGACCGCGGCTGGGGATTGCGCGCGCCCAGCCGAACCTCTCCGCGCCGTGCCGGTAACAGGCGCGGAGTTCCTTGCTCGAGAACGGCTTGTCCTCGTTCTGGTCCTTTTCGGCGTAGTTCTTCAGCCGCAGCTCGATCGGGTCGATGCCGACCTTGACGGCGAGTTCGTCCATGGCGCATTCGAGCGCGTACAGGCCCCAGACGGCCCCGGCGCCCGCATGTCGCTCGGGTGGGCAGGTCGAGCTGGACGACCTTGTGGCCAAGCTTGAGCGTTGTCGCACCGGTAGAGCAAGCCCGACCAGTTGACGACGTGCTCGCTGTAGTCCTCGAACCGCGAGGTCTCGGCGATCGCCTCGTGGATGACGGCCTCGAGCGTGCCGTCGGGCGCGGCTCCGAGGGCCACGCGCTGCCAGGTGGCGGGGCGGTGCCCGAAGCTGAACATCTGCTGGCGGGTGAGCGACACCCGGACCGAGCGCTTCAGCTCCCGCGCCGCCAGCACGGCCAGGAACACCTGGTACTGGGGGCGCAGCCCCGAGCCGAACGCCCCGCCGACGAACGGCGAGACGACGCGCAGGTCGTCCTTCGAGTAGCCGAACACGTTGCAGAGGTAGTTCTGGACGTTCTGCACCCCCTGGGTCTTGTCGTAGACGGTGAGCCTGCCGTCCTCGTCCCGGACCACGGTCGTCGCGAACGGCTCCATCGGGTTGTGGTGCTCGACCGGCACCGATACTCCGCTTCGATCCGCACGGCGGCCGCGGCGAAGGCCTTCTCGGCGTGGCCGCGCTCGGGCGGCGGGATGCCCTCCCTGGGTTTCGGTTCGTAGGCCCTTCCGCGCTCCTTATGCAGGTCGGTGGCATGCGCCTCGCGCTCGTACTCGATCCGAACGAGCGACGCCGCATACCGTGCCAGCTCGAAAGTGTCGGCTACGACCAGGGCGACCGGTTGGGCGCTGAACTGGATCTCGTCGTCCTGGAGCGGACGAAAAGGAGAGCCGGGCGGTGCGACTTCGTCGCGGTAGTCTCGGTCGAACTGCGCGAGGCGCGGGCTGTTCTCGTGCGTGAAGACCTGCAGCACGCCCGGCAGTCGAGCGCCTCGGCCGCATCGATGCAGGTGATCTTCCCCCTGGCAATCGCGCTGGAAACGACGCAGCCATAGGCGAGGTTCGGAACGTTGTATTCGGCGGCATACTTCGCTTCGCCGGTCACCTTGGCGCGTCCGTCGACGCGGCTGATCGGCTTTCCGATGTGTGCGGTCTTCATGGCGTGCCTCCCCGGAGCGGCCTGGCTCAAGGCGCGCACTATGGCGCGCTTGGCCAGCTCGATCTTGAAATTGTTGTGGCCGAAACCCTTCGCGTCGCGAGCAGCGCATCGGCGACTCGCTGAAAGTTGTCCTCGTGGCCGCTTTGGCCGTGCAGCAGCGTCTCCGCCTGCCGGTCGCGCCACGGCTTGTGCGCCACGCCGCCCAGCGCGAGACGCGCTTCCGTGATCGTCTCGCCGTCCATCTCCAGCGCCGCGGCGACCGAGACCAGTGCGAAGGCGTAGGACGTGCGGTCGCGGATCTTCAGGTAGGCGTGATGCTCGGCGAAGCCCTTGGCGGGCAGATCGACCGCGGTGATGATCTCGTCGGCCCCCAGGTTGGTGTCGAGGTGGGGCGTGTCGCCGGGCAGGCGATGGAACTCGGCGAACGGGATGGCCCGGTCGCCGCCCGGCCCGGTGACGTGGACGACCGCCTCCAGGGCGGCCAGGGCAACGCACATGTCGGACGGGTGCGTGGCGATGCAGTGGTCGCTCGTGCCCAGGATCGCGTGTGTCGGTTGAAGCCTTCTATGGCGGAGCAGCCGGTCCCCGGCTCGCGCTTGTTGCAGGGCGTAGCCGTGTCGTAGAAGTAGCAGCAGCGCGTCCGCTGCATCAGGTTGCCGCCGACCGTCGCCATGTTGCGCAGCTGCGGCGACGCACCGGCCAGGATGGCCTTCGAGAGCAGCGGATAGCGCCGCTCGACCTCCTCGTGGTAGGCGACGTCGGTGTTCGTCACGAGCGCGCCGAGCCGCAGCCCGCCTCGTCGGCCGCGTCGATTTCCTTCAAGGCGGATGCGTGATGTCGATCAGCCGGCTGGGCCTCTCGACGTTCTCCTTCATCAGGTCGATCAGGTTGGTGCCGCCGGCGATGAACTTGGCCGCTCTGTCCGACGGCGACCTCGCGCACGGCGTCGCCACGTCGTCGGCCCGGGTATAGGTGAAGGGGTTCATTGTTCGTCTCCTCCTTCTCCCGTCTGCATCACCTGTTCGATCGCGGCGACGATGTTCGGATAAGCGCCGCAGCGGCAGATGTTGCCGCTCATCAGTTCGCGGATGTCGTCCGGCGATTTCGCTCTGCCCTCCCGAAGCAGCCCGACCGCGGAGCAGATCTGGCCCGGCGTGCAGTAGCCGCACTGGAAGGCGTCGTGCTCGACGAACGCCTGCTGCAGGGGGTGAAGCGCCTCCCCCTCGGCGAGCCCTTCGATGGTCGTCACCTCGGCGCCGTCCTGCATGACGGCCAGGGTCAGGCACGAGTTGATGCGCCTGCCGTCCACCAGGACCGTGCAGGCACCGCACTGACCGTGGTCGCAACCCTTTTTCGTCCCGGTCAGGCCAAGGTGCTCGCGCAGGGCGTCGAGCAGGGTCGTCCAGGGGGCGACCTCTATCTGCTTCACTGCGCCATTGACCTTGAGAGTGATTCTATGTTTCGCGGGCAACGAAACCGTTGCTTTCATGGCGGTGTCAGTCTTTGGATTGCTGTTCATGCTTCACTCCTTATCTGCCCTGCGAGATGCACACAGGATAGAGAATTGGGAACCACGTTCAACAGCCCTTCGGTCGACTTCCTCGGCAAGGGTCCGGTTGACCCGGCGGAAACCTACGGCGGCTTTGGCTGGGCAGGCTTCGGGCCGAAGGCCGGGCCGTGTCGCGCTGCGGCCGTTGCGTTCGCGAGAGCGCGCGCTGGCGCGCCAGCTCTTTAACCCCCTGTTTTTTGTAATCGTCGCTCGTCAGCGACGCGAGGAAAGCGACGAGGTCGTCGATATCTCTCTCCGTCAGGGCGAGCGGCTGGATGTCCTCGTCGAGATAGGGATTCTGCAATCCGTCGCCCTTGTTGTAGTGGTCCATGACATCCCAGAGCGTCTCTTGCGAACCGTCGTGAAAGTAGGGCCCGGTCACCAGCACGTTGCGCAGGTTCGGCGTTTTGAAGGAAGCAATATCGGGCTCTTTCTTAGTGACGAGGAAGCGGCCGAGCGCGGACATGTCCGTCTGAATCGCGGCGCGATCGATGGCCGCGACATCGCCTGAATTAATCAGCTGTTCGGCTTGGCGCGCCAGCGCGACGACGTTGTGTCGGATGATGCCGATGCCGATGTTGTGAAAGTCGTTGTCGGTGAAGTTGGTGACGTCCCGCTTGTCTCCGTCAGGGCGTGGCACTTGTTGCAGCGGGCACGGGTGTTGAAGAGCTCCCAGCCGCGCTTGGCCGCATCATCGATAGCGTTCTTGTCGCCGGCGATGAAGCGATCGAAAGGAGAATTGAACGAAACCAGCGTGCGTTCGTAGGACGCGATGGCGCGCAGGAGATCCGGGCCGTTGCCGGGCGGCCGAATACCTTGCGGAATGCTTGCTGGTATTCGCCTATGCCTGCGATGCGGGCGACCGCGGCATCCAGATTCGGCTGGCCCATTTCAAATGGGATTGACATGGGCAGCGCCGCCTGCTCTTCCAGCGTCTTTGCCCGGCCATCCCAGAACTGCGTCTTATTGTAGAGCGCGTTCAGAATAGTCGGCGCGTTCCGTTGGCCGACGCGGCCATGGATACCGATCGAGGTCGGCCTGCCATCGGTGAATGCGCGTGCGGGATCGTGGCAACTGCGCAAGCGACGGTCCCATCGGCCGACAAACGACCGTCGAAGAAAAGTTTCTGGCCGAGAGCGATTTTCTCGGCGTTTGCGGATTGTCCGGCGGTATCACCGCCCGCGTCTGGTCGACCGGGAGACCCACCTGTTGGAGCGATCTCGGCTGGGCCAATGGGCCCGCTTTGGGAATCGGTGGCGGCTTCAGAGCGGGCCGACCCAAGGGTCGGCGTACCGGCACCCTCCATCATCCCGACAAGCATCACGGCAAAAAGGGTGCTTGCTAGAAGGACATAGCGCAACATAAGAGTACCCCTTCAACACGTGCACCAAGGGTTTCAGGATAGTTACCAAGAGCCTGCGATACCAGTAACGTTGACGGAAGTGCGACCATGATCAAGACCCTGTGCTTCCGCGCCGCGGGCCGTACTGAAGAACCGTCACTTCCCCTCTATCGATGAGCACACTTCCTACCCGGTAGAGGGAGCTGTTGGCATCACCAGTCACCGAAACTTTCCCCTCGCCGTGCTCCTGCCTGGCGGAAACGGTGATCCAAGGGTATTTCGTTCTTGCATTGAAGGTGCACGTAGGCGCGGAAGCTTTAACCCGTACTTCTGCGGTACCGCCGGAGGCTTCAAAAAAGGTGAGACTGTCCGGAGAGACCGAATACCTGCATGAGGCATCCTGGCCGTAGGAAGTAGCACTCATCAAAGTAACGAGGAGCATGCTGCAGAGCGCCACTGGTCCATTCAGTCCATTCAGTCCATTCAGCCTATTCAGCCTCATGCGTATCTCTTTCCGAAAGACTCCTCTTTCAATGGAGCCACCACGATGCCTGTTGTCACTATAGTCGGACTATAAGCACCACACGTGCTAACATCAACCGGGTTTATCTGGCTTGTCTGGTCTATTTCGTTGCTTTCGCCATCACGGAGGTCAGCCCTCTGCTCTATTTCCACGGGGCTGTCCACTATGCTGCTCCAGGCAAGGATTTGGGAGTATAGGTTTTCTATGACTTCTTTCCCAGCTTGCAATACCTGTTCCTACTTCATTGGATTGTAGTATCGTCCGTTCACTTCATCCCCGATGATCGCAAAATTGGCATGCGATTCCGATAGAGGATCGGATTTCCACGAGAAGCCTATCGATGGAACGCTGACCTGTGCCTCCAGCTGCGCTGTGGCGCGATAGCCTTCCACCCGGAATTGTTTCTGCGGATCGTCATACATGATTCTTTCATCCGTTGCCTTCCATATCATCCTGAAGCTCATGACGGCCGGCATACCCACGGCGTCGAGGGCGGGCCACTTCGGTTGATCGACAACCGCAACATTCTTCATCTCGAGTGTTGCCGTCTGCCCGTCAGGACTGATGACGAGCCCCCCTTCAGGAATCGGAACCACCCAATACAACCCGGAAGGCGCAATAGGGGGATGAAAATCGTGAATCTGGTTTGCAGGGGCAGCCTGCCCCTGAAACAGGGTGAGTCATATATGGGTGAACGCTCCCTGTCTGCGGAGCGCGCCCCGCAAAGTATTCTCCCTGCATGAATCCATAATCGGTTGTGGGTGTGCCGAACGCAATCCGGTTGCCTTTATTGTCAGTGCCCATACCGGCGAAATCGGCGCACCGAGCGACCCGCCCCTTGAAATGGTAGATGTGCGAAGGTTCCAGTTGCGGGCCTGCCGGCTGGTTATGGCTGCCGTTCTTATCCAGCCAGGGTATCGGATAGGGATCGGTATCACCGTTGTAGGTGCGCAGTCTCGATTGTAGCGGCGTAGTATCGGCGGCAACGTCGTGAGAAAGCAAAAGCGATGCTGCCCCTGCCGACACAAAGCCGAGTGTGGTGAAAAAGCTACGCCTCGTGCAGCGTGAACGAACATCATTTACGGAACTCATCGGTTGCCTCCTTTGATCGCTCTACGCCTTGATGAACGCGAGCAGGTCCTCGTTGACCTGGTCCTTGTGCGTCGTGCACATGCCGTGCGGCGCGCCCTTGTAGACCTTCAGCGTCGCGCCCTTGACGATCTTGGACGAGAGCAGCGCCGAGGCGCCGATCGGCACGATCTGATCGTCGTCGCCGTGCAGGATCAGCGTCGGCACGTCGAACTTCTTCAGGTCCTCGGTGAGGTCGGTCTCGGAAAACGCCTTGATGCAGAAATAGCGACGCCGGGAATGCCGGCCATCATGCCCTGCAGCCAGAACGAATCGCGCACGCCTTCCGAGACCTTCGCGCCCGGCCGGTTGTAGCCGTAGAACGGCATGCTGAGGTCCTTGAAGAACTGCGAGCGATCGGCGAGCGACGCCGGCGCGGATCTCGTCGAACACCTCGATCGGCAGGCCGCCGGGATTGGCCGGCCGTCTTCAGCATCAGCGGCGGCACCGCGCCGATCAGCACGGCCTTGGCGACGCGCTTGGTGCCGTGGCGGCCGATGTAGCGGGCGACTTCGCCGCCGCCGGTGGAGTGGCCGACATGAATCGCGTTCTTCAGGTCGAGCGCTTCGACCAGCGCCGCGAGGTCGTCGGCGTAGGTGTCCATGTCGTTGCCGTTCCAGGGCTGGCTCGATCGGCCGTGGCCGCGGCGGTCGTGGGCGATGCAGCGGTAGCCGCGCGAGGCCAGAAAGAACATCTGGTCTTCCCAGGCGTCCGCGCTGAGCGGCCAGCCGTGGCTGAAGACGACGGGCTGTCCCTTGCCCCAGTCCTTGTAGTAGATCTGCGTGCCGTCTTTGGTCGTGATCGTGCTCATGGTGTGCCCTCCTTTAGTCTGATTAGAAGATGTAGAAACCTTTTTCTTTTTGTCTGTTGCTGCCATGGCCACCGCCGGCATGCTTACGGCGGCCACCATGCAGGCCCCGCCGATCAAGAAATTGCGGCGGGACACGTCCACATTGCTGGTGGTCGGATCGCTCATGGGGTCGTCTCCTTTCGCTGGTGAGTTATTTTTCGGAACAAATCCAAGAAGCACGCTATACGCGACGGAGAATGCGCCGAATAGCGTGACGCCGACCATGATCAGCCATGTTTCGTTGGCGTCCCAGGTCGGCTCAATCGTCTCGATCATCTGGCTTCGCAGGTGCTCGCTGCGTACCGTCAGCAACAGTCCGCCGACACCGAGATCAAAGCCATCGAGGAGCACGTAAAAGCAGATGGCAAGCGTCGCTGCGGCCGCACACAGAACGGGTAGATCGATTGTCATTTGCCCGCCTCCTCCTGACCCGGAAAGTCGGCCGTCGAGCGAGTCGTCGCCTGCTTCCGCATCAACCCGCGCTTGAGCGAACCCGATACGGTCAATGGCTCGTCGGAAGGCCCGCGTCGAATGGCGCGTCCTGCAAGAACGAGGAAGCCGGTTAGAAACAGGGCATACACGGCGGCCAAGAAGAGGAGAGAGGACAGAACTGCCTCGGGTGCGACCGGCGATAACGCGTCGACCGTCCGAAGGTGGCCGTAGATCACGTAGGGCTGTCGCCCTATCTCTGCCGTATACCACCCGCCGAGCGTGGCGAGCAGCCCCACCGGCGACATCCAGACGAGCAAAGAATGGAACCGCTTTGCTGAGTAGAGCCGGCCGCGAACCCTCAGCCACATCGCGATGCAGACGACGACGAACATGCCCGTTCCGATGATAAACATCAGGCGAAACCCGTAGAACACGGGACCCATCGGTGGCCGATCACCGAACAGGAGTTCGCTTGAGGCCGGGCACCACGCCGTCGATACTGTGCGTTACGAGCAGGCTCCCGAGTAAGGGGACACCAATGGCGTAGTGGTTTCGCTCAGCCACCGGGTCGGGAACGATGATGAGTTGATACGGCGCGCGGGGGACGTCGTTCCAGTTGCCCTCGATGGCCTGGATTTTGGCCGGCTGATATTTGGCTACGACTCCCGCGACGATATCTCCCAGAAATACCTGCCCCGCGATTAGTACCGTTGCGAATCCGAGCCCGAACGACATCGTCTTACGCGCAAACGCGAGATGGCGCCCCTGCCGGAGATAATACGCGCCTACCCCGGCAATTAAGAAGGAGCCCGTGAGGTACGCGGCAATCAACATGTGCGGCAGCCGGAATGGATATGATGGGTTGAAGATTACCTGCCGCCAGTCCGTGATTTCGAAATGACCGGCGTGCACCGCAACTCCGGCCGGCGTCTGCATCCAGGAATTGGCCGAGAGGATCCACGAGGCTGAAATGATCGTGCCCGCAGCAACGAGGCAGGTCGCCAGCGAAGTGGAACCGCGGGCCGACGCGATTAAGCCCGTAGAGCATGATGCCGAGGAAGCCGGCTTCGAGGAAAAACGCCGTGAGAACTTCAAGTCCGATCAGAGGACCGATCACCGGGCCAGCTTTCTGGGCGAACCCCGCAAAGTTCGTCCCGAACTCGAACGACAACACAATTCCGGTGACGACCCCTACGCCGAACGCCATGGCAAAAATGCGCAGCCAGAACTTATAGATTGTGAGGTAGAGCGGGTCGCCCGTACGGAGCCATTGGCCTTCCATGATGGCAAGAAAGAGCGCGAGCCCAATTGAAGTCGTCGGGAAAACGACGTGAAAGCTCACCGTGAATGCAAACTGGACTCGCGACAGAAAAATAACCGGGTCGAGCGTCATGCCTGGGGCCACCTTCCCGTGGATTCACGGCTGGGCCTCGTCCAGACGAGCGCAGCAAGCGCGACGAAGACACCGAGACTGATGATCGCCGCAGCCATCTCGAAGACGCCGATGATAAGGAAATAGAAGGCACACCCGCTTAGCAGGCTGGCGACGCCAATGGCGAACAGAGCGACCCCGCGCAGTTGCTGTATGTTCATGGTACCGCATTCCTCGAGGTGCCAGCGTGCATTGCTGGCTCGTCTCAAGATTTCTTCGGCACGATCTGCGGCTTCTGCGCGGACTGCGGCGCGTGATGAACCATCGTGTAGGCGTATTCGACGCCGACGCCGTAAGCGCCGGCCTGTTGTTTGAGCAGGCCCATGAGCGCGTTGTAATGTTCCTTGTTCTTCCAATCGCGCTGCCATTCGAGCAGGGCCGCGATGGTCGTCAGCCGCACCGCGCCGGCTTGCACCATGCGCGAGAGCGCGGCCTCTTGCGCGGCGGGCGAAGTCGCGCCGCAGCAATCTTCGACGACGTAGATGTTGTAGCCCGCGCCGAGCATTTCGATGGTCGGCCAGGTCACGCACACTTCGGTCCACAGGCCGGTCATGATGATGTTCTTCCTGCCCGTGGCTTCGATGGCTTTGCGGAAGCCGGCGTCGTCCCACGAGTTCATGGAGGTGCGTTCGACGACCGGCTGGCCGGGAAACACGTCGAGCAACTGCGGCCAGACGTAGCCGCTGAAGGATTCGGTTTCCACGGCCGTGAGCACGGCGGGCACGTTGAATTCCTTCGCGACTTTGGCGAGGAGCGTGACGTTGTTGATCAGGGTCGCGCGGTCGACGTTGGCCACGCCGAAAAGTCATCTGCGGCTGTTGTCAATGAACACGATGGCGGTATCCTCCGGCGTGTAGAGTTTGTGATAGTTTGGCATAACTTCCTCCTTTGTTGGTGTTTGTCCGTGTGGGCCTCCCCCACATAATGAGGTTCTCATTCGAAATCTGTCACCAAAAAAAGCCTATCGCTTTCTTGCCTTTACTATTCTCGCAGCTGCCTCGAATGCTCGCGTATCTACCCCTTGATGAACGCGAGCAAATCTTCGTTGACCTCGTTTTTGTGCGTCGTGCACATGCCGTGCGGCGCACCTTTGGAAGACCTTCAGCGTCGCGTTCTTGACGAGCTTGGCTGAAAGCAGCGCCGAGTCGGCAATCGGCACGATCTGATCGTCGTCGCCATGGAGGATGAGCGTCGGCACGTCGATCTTCTTCAGGTCCTCGGTGAGATCCGTTTCGGAAAACGCCTTGATGCAGAAGTAGGACGCGGGAAGCCGCGCCATCATTCCCTGCAGCCAGAACGACTCACGCACGCCTTCGGAGATCTTCGCGCCCGGCCGGTTGTAGCCGTAGAACGGCAGGCTGAGATCCTTCCAGAACTGCGAGCGATCAGCGAGCACATTCGGCGCGGATTGCCGTCGAACGCTTCCATCGGCAGTCCGCCAGGATTGGCCGTCGTCTTCAACATCAACGGCGGCACCGCGCCGATCAGCTACGGCTTTGGCGACGCGCTTCGTGCCGTGCCGGCCGATGTAGCGGGCCACTTCGCCGCCGCCCGTGGAGTGGCCCACGTGAATGGCGTCCTTCAGATCGAGCGTCTCGACCAGCGTCGCAAGGTCGTCGGCGTAGGTGTCCATGTCGTTGCCGTTCCACGGCTGGCTCGACCGGCCATGGCCGCGACGGTCATGGGCGATGCAACGGTAGCCGCGCGAGGCCAGGAAGAACATCTGGTCCTCGAATGCGTCCGCGGAGAGCGGCCAGCCGTGGCTGAAGACTGATCGGGCTGACCGGAGCCCCAGTCCTTGTAGTAAATCTGAGTGCCGTCTTTGGTCGCGATCGTGTTCATGGTATCCCCTCCTTTTCTGCTTCAAACACAGCTTCTCGGGCTAACCTAGGTACGTTTCCCGCGAAGTCGAGATTTGACGGAATTCGAGTTTCTGTTACGAATAGTTATCAGATCGCAGAGGCGATCAGCAAGGCGCTGTGCAGATAAGCCCTGGTTGAGTGGTGCCTTATGGTCGGCACATGCGGACCTTGATTATTTCCGAACCGCTAACTATTCATGACGTCGGGCGTGCGACCAGATGCCGGACTTCGACGGGCTCACCTTCGACCTGGAAACGGCGTACACGTTCCTCGACTTGCCGATCCGATTCGGTTGCCAGGGCATGCTGACGGAGATGTTCAGCCCATGACTCCACGAGGAAGGTTTCTACAAACCGGCCTGGCTCGGCCCGGATCTTCAAAAAGCATCCAACGCGTGCCGCCATCGCGCCGAGTGTGACAGATCAGTCATCGGCCAGGCAGAGCCGACGTTCTGCATCCAGGTGCCGACATTGGAAGCCAACGTCACGATCCAGATTGACCGGAACGTTGCCTGACGAAGGGGAACGAATGCATCCGGAAGCTTCATGCTTCTAATATAAGTCCCGTGCATAGGCCTTTCTGAAAAAAGCAGACGACTCGTCGCTGATGCCGGCCTGGCAACATAAAGGTTCATCAATTTTATTGAGCTGCCTTGACAACCTCTGGGGTGGTGAACAGTGTAAAGCAAGGGATCGTAAATATGCACGACATAGCTGCGCCGGAAAAGCCATCTGAGCCCGTCGCCGTTCTTACCTTACGCGTTGTCAAGCCCGGGTCTGAAGGAAAATTCGAAGAAGCGCTCCACGATTTCATTTCCCAATCGTTCCAGACCGAGGGCCAACTGGGGGTAAGCGTCATACGCCCGGTGGAAGGGAGCGGATCGCGTGAATACGGCATTCTGCGCCGGTTCCGGGATGCGGCGTCCCGCGACCGTTTCTATGACTCTTCCCTTTTCAAGCAGTGGGACATCACGGTTGCATCGTTCACGGAAGGGGAGACGCAAACACCGGAACCTGACGGGCCTGGAAACGTGGTTTGTCCTTCCGGGCCAGCGGGCGGTGATCCCGCCGCCCCCCTGGAAGATGGCCCTTATCACCGCAGTGGGCGTTTGGCCGACCAGTATCTTCGTCCCGTGGGTGTTGAATCCTTTCATGAGCAATATGCCTTTTGCCCTGCAAGCACTTTTTGTCGCTGTCGGTATAGTGATCCTCCTTACCTGGGTGGTCATGCCGCTGCTGGTGAGGATTCTCAAGCCATTGCTATAATCCGCATATGCGGGCATAAGCACACATAAGAGAGGTAACCATAATGAATACACCTGAACTGATCATACACAATGGAGCAGTGAGCACGCTCGACGCGGCGCATCCTATGGCTTCGGCCGTTGCCATAGCGGGAGGCCGCATCACAGCGGTTGGCGGGGATGAACTCCTCAAAACAGCTGACAAAACAACGCGGCGCATCGATCTCAAAGGACGGCGCGTCGTTCCCGGTCTCAACGACTCGCACCTCCACGTCATCCGCGGAGGGCTCAACTTCAACATGGAACTTCGCTGGGACGGGGTGCCCTCTCTGGCAGACGCGCTGTTGATGCTGCGCGGAGCAGGCCCGGCGCACGCCGCCGCCGCAATGGGTCCGGGTGATCGGCGGCTGGACGGAGTTCCAGTTTGCGGAACGTCGCATGCCGACCCTGGACGAGATCAATCAGGCCGCGCCCGACACCCCGGTTTTTGTCCTTCATCTTTACGACCGCGCTATCGTCAACGGGGCCGCGCTACGCGCCATGGGCTATACGCGGGAGACGCCTGACCCGGCGGGCGGCGAGATCCAGCGCGACAAGGCCGGCAACCCGACCGGACTCCTGATCGCCAAACCGAACGCCATGATCCTTTACGCGAGCCTGGCCAAGGGACCGAAGCTCTTCTTACGGGGATCAGGTCAATTCGACCCGGCACTTCATGCGTGAGTTGAACCGGTTGGGCATCACCAGCGCCATCGACGCCGGCGGCGGTTTCCAGAACTATCCGGACGACTACAAGGTGATCGAGGAGCTGGCGGAAAAAGGGGAGTTGACCCTGCGCATCGCCTACAACCTCTTCACCCAGCACCCCAAGGGGGAGCTTGCGGACTTCTCCCAGTGGATCACGATGACCTCTCCGGGGAAGGGAGATGATTTCTACCGGCTGAACGGCGCCGGCGAGATGCTCGTTTTCTCCGCCGCTGACTTCGAGGATTTCCTGGAGCCGCGGCCCGACCTGCCGCCGATGATGGAGGAGGAAGCTCTCCCAGGTGGTCCGCCTCCTCGCGGAGAAACGCTGGCCTTTCCGCCTCCACGCCACCTACGACGAGTCGATCTCGCGCTTCCTCGACGTCTTCGAATCGGTCAACCGTGAGGTTCCCTTCAACGGTCTGCGCTGGTTCTTCGACCACGCCGAGACCGATCACGCCTCGCAACCTGGAGCGGGTCAAGGCCCTCGGCGGCGGCATCGCGATCCAGGACCGGATGGCCTTCCAGGGGGAATACTTCCAGGCCCGTTACGGGAAGGCGCCGGCCGAACATACCCCGCCGATCAGACGGATGCTGGAAATGGGCATCCCGGTCGGCGCCGGTACTGATGCCACCCGGGTTGCGAGCTACAACCCATGGGTCTCTCTTTACTGGCTGGTGACCGGCCGGACTGTCGGAGGGGCACAGCTCTACCCTCAGGCGAACCGACTGGACCGCGACGAAGGCGCTTCGCCTTTACACGAAGGAAGCAGCTGGTTTTCGGGCGAGGAAGGGAAGAAGGGAATGATAGCGCCGGGGCAGCTTGCGGACCTGGCGGTACTCTCGGCCGATTACCTCACCGTACCGGAAGAGGAGATCAAGGCGATCGAGTCAGTGCTCACCATCCTTGGCGGTAAGGTCGTGTACGGTGCGGAGGAATTCGGCAGTCTCGCACCTCCACCGCTGCCGGTCAGTCCGGATTGGTCACCGGTCGGAAGCTTCGGCGGCTACCACCACCAGGCAGCGGCCCATGCGGCGGTTCACATGGATTCCTGCGCCTTCCATGCGCACAGACAGGTATGGCTGCCGAAGGAACGACGACTCTGGGGGATCGGCTGCGACTGTTTCGCTTTCTAATCCTCTGGACTGGCGAGCAGCGCCATAGTTCGTTTCACCGTAGTTTGTTCAGCGTATCCGCGAAGACGACAGGGGAGCGATGCGGATGGGAATTAGACGCTTACAGTATCTTCGTCTTCTGTGCAATTACTCGCGATGCTGGTCGGCGCAGGAAGCCGGTATCCGCGGCGACCGAAGGCCCGTGCTCGCCCCCGCCGTATGCTCTGAATCGTGCCGACGAGAACTACCAGTACTTGCGCGATCCCGCATGCCGGACCGATTTCTGGGACCCCGTCAAATACATACCTCTCACTGAGTCGGGCACTTCGTACCTCACCCTCAGTGGAGAGGCGAGGGAGCGGTACGAGTACTATAGCAACCCCAACTGGGGATCGGGGCCCCCGGGATCCGGCTACTACCTTCAACGCTATTTTCTCGGTGCAGACCTTGAGCTCGGAGAGCACGTGCGCCTGTTTAATCAGCTACAGGCCAGCTTCGAGAACTGGCGTGTGGGCGGGCCGCGCCCTTCTATCGACATGGATCAACTCGACGTGCACCAGTCGTTCCTCGACCTGAAGACCGATTTGGGAAGCGACGGATCGTTCGTCTTTCGCTCAGGCCGCCAGGAGTTGGCGTACGGCTCGCAGCGCCTCATTGCGGTCCGGGAAGGGCCGAACGTGCGGCAGAGCTTCGATGGCTTCCGCGCGATGGTCCGCACGGGCGACGTTAAAGTCGACGCTTTCGCGACCAAACCGGTAGAGAGCAACCGCTATGGCTTTGACGACGGGCCGAACAACGGTCGGGCGCTGTGGGGTTTGTATTCCGTACTCCCCGCGCCGGTACTACCCAAGGGGAACGTCGACCTGTATTATATTGGCTATTGGAACCGAACGGCGACTTACAATCAGGGGACCGGGCCCGAACACAGGAACTCGGTAGGAACAAGGCTGTGGGGGAACCCAAAGCCCTTCGACTACAACTGGGAATTTGTCTACCAATTCGGAACTTTCGGCAAGGGCGATATCCAGGCATGGACTGCCGCGTCCGACACCGGGTACACACTCGCCTCTCTGCCGCTTAGCCCGCGTGCCAGCCTGAAGGCGAACATCACCAGCGGTGACAGAAACCCCAACAACCCGAATCTCCAGACCTTCAACCCACTCTTCCCTAAGGGCGCTTATTTCAGCGAGAATGGTCTGATTGGACCGATGAACCACATCGACGTAAATCCTTCGATCGACCTTCATGTTAGAACCAATCTCACACTCTCGATCAACTGGGATTTCTTCTGGCGCGAGAACGTGCATGACGGGGTTTACAATAACTCGCTCGTTCTCGTCCGACGCGCTGGCAATAGCAGGGCCCGGTACGTAGGGAGTGAGCCGCAGGCTGTACTGCAATGGGACGTTGACCGCCACATCTCCTTCGTTGCCATTTATGCCCACTTCTTTGCCGGCGAGTTTATTGAGCAAAGCGGACCCGCAAAAGATGTGGATTACATCACGACGTGGGTTACTTACAAATTCTAAAGATATTCCCAGCCTGAGGATTTCGGCAGTGTCAACAAATCTGTGTCATGCTCAGGAAACATAAGACTTGTAAACCCCGGGTAAACCGGGTAATCTTAGGCGGTCTGCAAAAATAAACTCGATTACTTCGAAAGGCCCGTCGGTCCCTGCTCCCATGATGGATCTCACCATTCAATGCGGATGAATACGCGGGCTTTGACGGGATGCGGCAATGGAGAAGAGCTCGTTACACCGTATTTGTCAGAGACTGCAGAAGCTTCTTACTGACCCGGAAGAGCTTTTTCTCATCCAGTCGATCGAAGCGCAAACGCTCTTCATCTGCCGCAACGAGACGATCGTCGAGCAGTTCGATTGCTCCACTTCCCGTTTCGGCACCGGTATTCGAGAGAACTCATTCAAGACACCCACCGGTCTCCATCGGATTAAAGATAGAATCGGCGCCGGCGCGCCTGCGGGTCGCATCTTCAAGGGACGCAAAGATACAGGCATCGACTGGGATCAGCGTTCGCATGATGAGAATCTGATACTGACCCGTATTCTGCGCCTGGAGGGCCTGGAGCAAGGGATTAATAAAGGTCCTGGGGTCGATTCCTATGAGCGCTGCATCTATATTCACGGCACCAACAGGGAGGATCTGATGGGCACGCCTTTGTCCCACGGATGCCTCTGTTTACGGAATCAGGACATCATTCACCTGTTCGAACTGGCCGGCGTTGGTACGCTTGTCTACATCGATCCTCCGCCTGTACGTATCGGCGAAGCTGCGTGCCGGAGCATTCATTTTACCGGTATTTTCGGCACCGGGATGAGTGCGCTCGCCCAATATATGCGCTTCGAGGGGATCATCGCTTCCGGTTCCGATCGTCTGCTTGACAGCGAGGATACTGCCTCCATGCGGCAATCCTTGGAGGGGCTCGGTTGCTCAATCGTTAATCAGGACGGTTCGGTGTCAGCGCTGATAGTGATGCCGTCTGCGTCTCAACGGCGATAGAAGAATCGAACCCTGACATCGCTGCCGCGCGCGCACGCGGCATACCCATCGTGCACCGCTCCGATCTGCTTGCCGCAATTATCAGTTCGAAAAGGACAATCGCGGTCGCAGGTACGAGCGGTAAATCGACGGTCACGGCAATGATATTCGAATTCCTGACTGCATGCGGGAAATCGCCATCACTCATCAGCGGTGCGCCCCTGGTGCGGCTCGAAAAACAAGGGCTGATCGGCAACGCCTTCAGCGGCGCATCCGACCTTCTCGTCGTGGAGGCGGACGAGAGTGACGGGACGGTTGTCAAATATGCCCCCGAGGTGGCAGTTCTCCTCAATGTTTCCAAGGACCACAAGAGCGTTGATGAGTTACGGGAACTTTTTGCAACGCTTGTCTCACAATCTCAATGGAGTGCTTCAAATGCGGACGATCCGCTCCTGGCTTCCATTCGGACAACGGTAGGTTTTGGTCGAAACGGTTCGGCTGCGTGGCATCCTGATCATGAAGAGCTTCTGCGGACGTCGGTAAAGCTTTTTCGTAACGGTATCGAATACCATTTGCCGCTGCCGGGAAACCACAACCTTGAAAACCTGCGCGCCGCGCTGTGCGTCTGCGAACACTTCGGGTGCGATGAAAAGATTCTCGCCGAAGCTGTACGAACGTTTGAGGGTGTAGCGCGACGCTTCAGCGTGACCGACACCATAGATAACGTGCACGTGGTAGACGATTTTGCGCATAATCCGGCTAAGATCGCGGCGGTGATCAGCGCAGCACGGGGTTTGTCTGCGCGCATCATTGCCGTATACCAGCCGCACGGGTTTCGTCCGACCCGATTTTTGAAGGATGACTATATTGCAACGTTTCGATGTGTCTTCCGGGAGAACGATTCGCTCTATCTCTTGCCTATCTATTACGCCGGCGGCACTGCCCAGAAGGATATTTCCTCGGCGGATATCATAAACGGACTCGGTTCTGTGGCGTTCAAGGCGGAAGCAGTGAGCGATCGCGATGAGTTGCTGACCACATTGAAGGAAGACGCGAGGTCCGGGGATTGCGTTCTCATCATGGGAGCACGCGACCCATCACTGTCAGCCCTGGTAAACAAGGCTATAGCATTATTCGGCGGCCCCGCATCTCCATCTGCCTGAAAGGCCCCGGCAGACGCGCGTCCACGGCGCTGTCGAGTCCCAGGACTTTGGCTTTCCATGACCCGTGACCGGGTACCCGCTTGCGGATGTTCGCGTGACCCATGCCCCGTGACCCGTGACCCTAGCTTTTCTCCGGTCCCACTTCGATTGTCACCATCGTGTCGGGTGTGAGGTACGTGCGCGCTGCTTTATCCACGTCCGCTTTTGAAACTTTCGCAATGAGCGCCGGCCAGCGTTTGAAGTGATCGGCCTTCAGCCCGTATATGGTATCGAGGCACATGCTGGAGACGATGGCGCTGTTCGTCTGCATGCGCGTGCGCTGGGTTCCGATGAGGTAGCGCCGCGCATTCGTAATCTCCTCCTCCGAAAAACCATGCTCACGGATTTCTCGAATCTCGTTTGCTACGACCTTCTTAATATCGTCAACGTGCTTGCGATCGGTGCCGATGTAGATACCGAGAGCACCTGTCTCGTATGCCATCTGGTTGAAAAAGGTGACTGCATAAGCATACGGCCGTTCCTCTCTCAATCTCTTGTGAATTCTTCCTCCCATCCCTGAAAGCGCCCCGCTCATGACCTCAATTGCATACCGGTCCGGCGAAATAACACCGGGGCCGATGAAAGTGAATATCATGTGTGTCTGAAAAATCTGTCTGGCCACAGTGTGCTCTTTTGACTGCGCAGCATGCGGAAGCGCTGCCAGTGCGCGTCCGGCGCCCTTCCACCGTGAATACATTTTTCCAACCAGTTCTTCTGTTTCCTTCAGGTTTATATCCCCCGATATCGCAAGTACTGCGGCTCCCGGAGTAACGTATTTTTCGTAAAGACCGGCAATCTCTTTCCTGGTAAGCTTCACTACATCTTCGGCCGCGCCCGACACGTCTTTGCCGTAGGGATGACCCTCATAAAGCACGCGGTACATTTCCTTGAACGTGACGGAAACGGGCTCATCCTCCTTCTGCCGTATCTCCGAAAGCACGTCTTCCTTTACCTTCTTCAGCTCCTGCGGGCTCATCGCTGCGTCGGTAAGGAGATCCTTCACGAGAGAGAGCGATTGTTTCAGGTCCTTGGCAAGGAAGGTAGAGCACAAAGCAAAAACGTTCTTTCCGGCGATAGGGTCGATCGAGCCCGCAAGTGTATCGATCTCGCGGGCTATGGCCTGAGCATCTTTTTTGCTCGTGCCTTTGAGCAGCACCCTGGAAAGAACGTTGAAACAGCCGTTCTTGCCGGCCGCTTCCTCTTTGAGACCGCCCACAAAACCGATCATAAAAGAGACGCTCTGGCTCGAAGCATTGCGGTTCAGAACACAGGTTAATCCGTTTTTCAGTTTGAACGTACGCGGATTGGGTTTAGCTTTAGGCGCGAGGATGACCAGGTTTCTCTCCCGGCCCGTCACATAACTTTTCAGCACATGTTTGACATCAGCCTTCGACACCCGGCCGAGTTCCTCCAGGTAGTGGTCCGCAAAACGTGCGTTACCCGTTATTGTGGTGTAGTATCCCACTTCCTGCGCCCGTCCCTGCACGGTTTCCGATGCATAGATGTGCGATGAGCGCACCAGATTCTTTGCTTTCTCGATCTCCCATGTTTCAATCGGGCCTTTTGTGATTCTGGCCAATTCGGCATCGATGCCTTTCAGGACCGCGCGATGATCCGCTTCATTGAACGTGGCCAGGATAATAAAGAGACCATCTTCCCTGGGAGCAAAGAGATACGTGCCCGCGTTGGTGACAAGACCTTTCTTGTGTTTCAGCGTTGCCTGGAGACGCGAACTGTCGCCATCGCCCAGAATCTTTGACAGGACCTCCAACGCGGGGATATCTTTATGTACCAGCGCAGGAACAGGGTAGGAAAGCGCGAGGTAGCTCTCCTGCACTTCCTTTTCTATCTGCTTTATCTTTCCGCTTCCGCCGGGCGCCGAATATTCTGTTTGCCGGGAGCTGACCGGCCGCGCGCCGACGCCCGCAAAACTTTTTTCGAGAAGCCTCCTGGCCCTTGCCTCATCAAAGTCGCCTATCACCACGGCAACCATGTTGTCGATTGTATAATGCTCTTTGAAATAGGCCGCGATCTCAGTTCTGCCGGTGCTGCTTACCGTCTCTTCGAAGCCTATGATAGGCCTTCCGTACGGATGGCCCTCGTAACTGATCGAGAAGAGCTCCTTGAACAACTTGCGTTGCGGGTGATCCTCGCCCATCTTGATCTCTTCGATGACCACTCTTTTTTCTTTTGCGATCTCCTCATCAGGAAAGCGGGGGCTTATTACAGCACCGCCGAGCAGTTCAAGGCCCGTCTCAAAAGCGTCTTCAGGAACCACAATATGATAGACCGTATTGTCATAAGAAGTGAACGCATTGATGTTGCCGCCGAGTGCCTCTATTCTCGGAGCAATCTCGTATCCTTCTTTCTCACCCGTGCCCTTGAAGATAAGATGTTCGATGAAATGCGTTATACCGGCCTGGCGGTCGTCCTCATATTTGCTTCCGACCTTCACCCAGAACTGGATCGCGACAACACCGGTCCCTTTTCTCTGCTCGAACAGACATTTGAGGCCGTTATTGAGATTAACTGTTTTCATAGCCATATTCGTTCGCCTCTTGTTTCGTCGGATGAAGATTCTTATCGCACATAAGAACGGATGCAACGCCGCGATGAACGCGGATATTCATTCCTGACCGCCTGTGTGATAGAAGATTCTATCTCCGGGGTTGAACGGATGGCCGTACAACCCCGGAGATTGTGAGAACATTGGTAAAAAGGGAGCGGCCCTAGAGAGCCTCTCTTCCTTGTTTGAAGGCAGCGATGTTCAGATCGTGAATCTTTTTGGGAAGCAGTTCGGTGAGCGCGTTGATCCACGTTTCTTCCTTGAACTTGAAGAAGTTGGAAAAAGCGCCGACCAGGACAACGTTTGCTGCGCGCGCGTCGCCCAATTTCAGTGCGATGTCATTCCCCTTGATCACGTGAACATTTTCTTTGAAGAATTTCTTGAACGTCTTTTCGGTGTCAGGAGGATAGACAGCCTGCCCGAGGTTCACGGCCGGCGGAAAAACCTGCTGGTCGTTGATGATAACCTTGCCGCCGTCCTTTACCCAGTTGATGTATCTCAAGGCTTCGAGCTGCTCAAATGAAACAAGATAATCCACGTCGCCGTATTTGATGAGAGGGGAGAAGACCTTCTTTCCGAACCGGAAATGGGTCGTCACGTCGCCGCCTCTCTGGGCCATGCCATGGACTTCGCTTTTCTTGACATCAAAACCGGCGCCCAGGAAAACCTCTGTGAGGATGTTACTGGCGAGTATGGTTCCCTGACCTCCGACGCCTGATAGCAGCACATTGGTGACTACGTTATTTGCCTTCATCGCGTACCTCCTCACGCTTGTCCCGGGACTATGGCTTCGAATTTACAGATCTGGTGGCAGAGACCGCATCCGGGGCAAACACTTTTGTTGATCGAAACAACACCCTTCCGCTTCTTGCCGTCAGTGGTCATGGATTCTGCTTCAGAGACCTCCTGCCAGCTTATAGCAGGACATCCGATCTCCAGGCAGGCCTTGCAGCCTCTGCACTTTCCAACATCAATCTGGTAGTAAGGATATTCGAATTTCCTTTTTTCGCGCCTGTGGAGCATGCAGGGGCCATTGGTGGTGACGATTACCGACGCATCGTCCCTGTTCAGTTCCTCTCGTATGACGTCCATGGTTCCGGCAACATCGTAAGGATCGATGGTCCGCACATGTTTTATACCGACCGCTCTGGCGAGTTCCGGGTAATTGATCATGGTGGCCGGCTCGCCTGCCGCGGTATAGCCCGTGCCCGGGTGCTCTTGCAAGCCTGTCATGCCCGTGATCCTGTTGTCACAAATGATTGTGGTGGAGTAACCCTTGTTGTAGACGGTGTCCATGAGCGGTGCAACGCCTCCGTGCAGGAAGGTCGAATCGCCTATCACCGCACAGACCTTGCCGAGCCCTTCCTGGCCGAGGGCTTTGCCCGCGCCGAAAGCTTCACCGATGCTTGCGCCCATGCAGACGCAGCTGTGAAGAGCCTGCAGAGGCGGCGCCACGCCGAGTGTGTAGCAGCCGATGTCGCCGAAGACAAATGTGCCCAGCTTCTTGAGGGAGTAAAAGAGCGCCCGGTGAGAACAACCGGGGCACATGTTCGGCGGTCTCCTGGGCAGATCTTCAGGCTTCACCCTTATGTGCGGAGCTTTGTAACTCTTTCCCTTGAGCGCTTTCTCGACGATCTCCGGGGTCAGTTCGAACATCGTGGGGACAATGTCCTTGCCGTGCCATATCTTGTAGCCGAGCGCCTTTATCTCGGTTTCCAGGAACGGGTCCAATTCCTCGACGATGATTACTTTCTTCACCTTCTTGAAAAACTCGGCCAGCATCTTTTTCGGGAGCGGCCAGACCATTCCCAACTTCAAATAAGAGTAATTCGGAAAGACATCTTTCGTGTACATGTATGAGACGCCGGAGGTAATGACGCCGACATTCTTGTCATTTATCTCCATCTTGTTGCCCTTGAATTTGTCTGCAAAGGCTTCAAGCTTCTTCATCCGCTCTTCTATCAGCGGCCGTCTCACCCGCACATTGGCCGGCACCATCACGTACTTCGACGCCAATTTGGGGTCGAGGCCGAGCGGCACGGTCGATTCTTTCCGCTCACCGTTCGCGACCGGCGAGTCAGCATGGCAAACTCTCGTTTCTCCTCGCACAAGAACGGGTGTGTCAAACTTCTCGCTGACGTCAAAAGCAAGTTTCACAAAATCGTGGCACTCCTGCGAATCTCCTGGCTCAAACATGGGAACCCTGGCAAACCGCGCCCAGTTGCGGCTGTCCTGCTCGTTCTGCGAACTGTGTGCGAACGGGTCGTCGCAGACTACGATGACGAACCCCCCTTTGATGCCCGTGTAAGCCAGCGTCATAAACGGGTCTGATGCCACATTCATCCCTACATGTTTCATCGCTGTCATGACTCGGGCGCCGGCCACCGCAGCACCTGCCCCCACCTCGACAGCCACCTTTTCATTGGGAGACCACTCGGTGTAGACCTCCTTGTACTTGGTCATCTCCGCCAGGATTTCACTGCTCGGAGTGCCCGGATACGCGGTTGCCACTTTCACACCGGCCTCCCACGCTCCTCTCGCTATCGCCTCATTTCCTTGTTGCATTACTTTTTTCATATGCCCCCCATATGGCACACGCCAAAGTTTTAAAAAATCCACACGTTAATCGTGCCTGTAACGCTTGTTCTCATGTTCACTTTCCATTGCTATTGTGTACAATATTCAAATTCTTGTCAAGAGAATTTCAACCGGCATCGGGGGAGTGCGTGGTATACGGTATACATAAGTGCAGGGTCATGGGGCACGGGTCATGGGTCATGGAAAGACAAGAGCCGGACACCCCTACAGGGGGAGGCGTACTACGAGCAGAGGGCGTATTGTTGTGGCTTTCCCGTGACCCGTGCCCCATGACCCGTGACCCTGTCTTTGGAGGCCCGTGACCCCAGCTCCTTATGGTCACTCATTTGTGCTCTGCTTGGCCAACTCTCGCACGACATCGCAGGTTGCTTCCATCCCCTCGGTAAATGCCTCCACCGATATGCGCTCGTTAACCGAGTGCATTGACAGATGCTCCTCACGGGATAGAGCAATATAGGAGAAAAACCATAGGCAGTTATACCGAGCTGTCTGAAAGAGCGCAGGTCCGTAGCGCCCGTGGTAATGGAAGGCAGCACCGGGATGTTTCCTTTTCGGGCTCTGACGACGCGCCGTATAGCCTTGAAAAAATCCGTATCGAAGCTGCTGGGGATCGATTCTTCCTTCGATATAGGTACTACCTCGACGTCTCTGCCTGCTACCTTTTGCACCTGCGCCAGGAAAGAATCGTGTTCTTCTTCCGGCAATATACGCGAGTCAAAGCTTGCCTCCGATTCCGGAGGTATCACATTTACCTTCACACCGCCCTGGAGAATCGTGAGCGCGACCGTATTCCTGAGCAATGCATTGTAGAACGGGTTACTCTCGATGAAGGAATGGAACTCTTTTCTGCGCAAAGCGTCTGCAAGCGTCGAAAAGGTGAACCCTTTAAACTTCTTCCCTTCAAGAATGCCGCTCAGGTATCGCGTTGCGATCTTGTTACGCCTGATCGGCCAGGTATGCGCTATCAGCCTGTTGGCGGCGCGAACGATCTTGTCGTTAGCATTGTCGCGGTGAGGCATGGAGCCGTGGCCTCCGGTACCGCGGGCCTTGATCCTGAACTGACATATCTTCTTCTCAGCGACCGAAACCTGAGCATGTAACACCCCTTCTTCTTCCATAATGGAGCCCCCTTCGCTCAGCACGAAAGCAGCGTCCGACAATTCATCGACCTTCTCCAACATGTAGCCGACACCCAGGCGACCGCCGGTCTCCTCGTCACCCGTAAGCAGGAGGATGATATCTTGTTCAGGCGTGATGCCTTCACGTTTCAGTGTTGCGAATGCCATGATCTGAGCGGCCACGTCCGCCTTCATATCAACGGTACCCCTGCCGTACAGGTAGCCGTCCCTCACCACCCCTTTGAACGGATGTTCCGTCCATCCTGCTTCGTCTGCCGGCACGACGTCGATGTGCCCGAGAAGCACGATCGGCTCACCGGACTTCTTTCCCTTCAATCGCGCCATGAGGTTGCCTCGCTTGGGCGCTGGAGAAAAAATCTGTGACGCGATACCCTCCTTCTTGAGCCATTCCTCGATGAACTGCACCGCGGCTTCTTCGTTGCCCGGAGGATTCGATGTATTGATCTGTATAAGCGATCTCAGGAGGTTAAGCGCCTCTTCATTTCGTTTCATAGCACACCATATTTTTTCCTTCCCGTTTGGCTTTATAAAGGTTGTCATCTGCTATCTTGATTAGTGCCTTCTCGTCCATACCTTCCCTGTGGACCGCCAATCCGCCGCAGATAGTGAACTTGATGTGGTTGTTATCGTACATCAACTCTATCTCCTCTACCTTTCGCCTGAGACGCTCCCCGATAACCTTGGCCGAGTCTCCATCCGTTTCGGGCAGTATGACAAGAAATTCCTCTCCCCCGTATCTTCCAACACTGTCAAGGCTTCTCAAAGAGCCTTTCAGAATCTGGCCCACTTCTTTCAATACGGCATCCCCGGCCAGATGACCGTATGTATCGTTTACGTCCTTGAAATTGTCCAGATCGAAAAGTATGATCGACAGGTTGGAGCCGTAGCGCTCTGACCTCGTCACCTCCTCATTCAGTTTTGACGTGATGAAAAGGTGCGTGGAAAGGCCTGTCAGACCGTCATTAACCGAGAGAGCCCTTACCTCTTTAAAAAGCTCTATCTTTTCGAGCGTCAAAGAAATATGAGAACAGAAGCGTTTGAATATGGATTCCTCGTAGTAGTCAAAAGGCCTGCTGCGATAGATGCCGGCGCAGCCATGCGTCCTGCTGCGTGTGGAGAGGGCCACGATCACCGATTGATAATCTTTTTCAGCCTGGGGCGTCGTCTCTACCTGATCGCCTTCCAGAATGACTTTTACCTGCTTCTCTTCGAGCAACGCTTTCTTCATCCGTCGTACGAGTGTGCCGGGAACAACTTCAGTTGCCGCAGGATCGCCGGGCCCGTTTGGATAGACGTGTATCTCTACCTCATCACCTTGCGGCACAAGCGCGGCAAATACTTCGAAGTTCAGAAAATTTCTGATCAGCGCAAAAGAGTTCTTCAAGACAGAGACTGCTTCTTCCGTTTCCCCGATCATGCGTTGTAAGCTCTTGACGAAATCCAGCTCCAGAAGGTTCAACTTGTCATGCTCGAACCTTTTCTCCATCTCTGCGGTCAGCTCCCTTATTTCAAGCCGCTCCATGAAGTGGCCCATCGCGTTGTTGACACCGTGATAGATCTCTTCGTAACTTGAAAAGGGCTTCTTGAGAACCGCATACGCGCCGGCCCTCAAGGCTTCGAGAGCCCGCCCATACTCTTCCATCCCCGCCATGATAATCACGGGCATGTGGGCTTCCGACTTCTTTATCTTCTCGATCAGGGCTGTGGATGAGGCGGAAGAGAATCCGACATCGAGCAGCACTGCGTGCGGCTTTTTCTCCCGTATCTCTGCATCAAAGTCTATCTCATCAGCAAAAGCAAAGATCTTAATGCCGTATTCTTTGAAGAATTCTTTTAGTATGCGATTGAGAACGTGATCATCATTCAGGATGAAAAGCTTTTTCTGCCGTTCCATAGGATGGGGAAATGAGGGGGGAATGAACCCCCCCTATTGGGTTACTTCTTACCTTTTTTTGCCGCTGGTTTTTTTGCCGGTTTCTTTGTCGTGCCGCATCCCTTTGTTCCGCATGCCATGAGACTTCACCCCCTTTGGCAGGATCGCCAAATGCTTCGTCCTTAGCGAACGGCTCACAGCTACTCGCTGTCTTATCAGTATTAAATCATATTTTTCCTGGTGATAGTAATGTTTTCGAGTTGAATCCGGGTATGTTGGAGCGCAGATTTTTTGTAAATCCAAGAGTCGAGATCATCGAGCCCAGCCCCTGCGGGTTTATCAGGTTTTTTGCCTTAATCCGCTCGTTGTCCGGCAGCAGCATCATCTCATCGAGCATGCCAACATTTATAAGGAACCGGTACTGCTCTATCTCACCGGCCTTTTGCCATCCGAGGTCAATGAGCACAGCCGACAGATGATCAAAGTTCACGTGGTGCGTGATGTCGACGCTGCCGAGATCACTGGCCAGATCCTTGCGGAGCGAGAAGTCCTTGTATCCTACCACGCTGCCCTCCGGGAAACGCCCGAGAACAAGGTCTTCGGCGTGGTATCCATAGTCAAAAAGCAGCAACAGAGCTTCTTCGAGAAGGTCATCGAGTCGGGTCAGGACCTCAGCGGACCTTGTCGTCACTTCTGACATCTGGTGCAGATTGAGAAGGAGCGATCGGGAACTGAGAAAGGACCTTACTTCAGGACTCAAAGGGCCGGTGCTCTCTGGAAATCCATCGCCAGCGTTGACGTAGAGTTCTTCGATCCCATCATCATTCATCACAACGCGATGGAAGGGCAGTGCGTCAAAAAACTCATTGGCTATCACAACAGCGAGACCCGGGATCGGCGCAAGATCCTCCAGATCGCTCACCCAGCGCACACTCTCGCTGTTTTTCTTTTTTCCTTTCTCTACGATGACGTAGTCGAGAGCATCGCCGTGCGGGACACTTGAGACGATCTGCTCAGCAAGAAGACCGGATCCGCCGCCCAGCTCGATCACGGTGATCTTATTCGTGCCGCACAAAGCCCGGACAGACTCTATGTATTTACCGATTGTCTTACCGAAAACCGGATGAATCTCCGGAGACGTGAAATAGTCCCGGCGAGGACGTTTACCCTCTCTGTAATAGCCTTCTTCCTCGTCGTATAAAACGATATCAAGAAAGGTTTCATAGGTGATGGGCCCTTCGCGCCTGATCCGCTCCCTTAGTTTATCCTCCAGCATTGACTGGCCGGCGCTCACAGCGCTTCAGGTAGAGATTTCCACGATCTGGCGCTTCCAGAAGCTTACCGCGCCATTCGGGTTAAAGAGGACCTGAACGAGTTCCCACCCCTTGCTTCCCATTTCGTTCATGAAGTCCTGCAAGAGATCCATCTGCTCCTCCCGGAGATCTTTAACCGTGCACTCTCCCTCCTGGCCGCATTCATAAACTTTGCTGCCTGCGCCTTCGGGAGTCTCACCCGCAGTAGATGCGCGTTCCATGGAAAAGAACTCAATAGTGTACTCGTATGTCATAGGCACCCCCTTCTATATCGTCCGGATACTGGACCACCATAGTTCAGATTGTTGTCCGAGTGACAGATTATGTACTAATATAATACTTCATAATGGTTCATTTTTGAAGTGAACGATGGAGACCATTCCCCGGTATCTCACGGCAAAATCAAAGTCCGCCTTAAAAGAAAAGGCGGCTATACTGGAGGAGAACCTATCCTCCTGCACGCTTTGCCCGCGCCGCTGCGGCGTCAACCGCCTGAAAGGCGACGTGGGCTATTGTAAGGCTCCCGCAGAACTCGTCATCTCCAGCGTATTCGCGCATTACGGTGAAGAGTCGCCGCTCGTCGGCGTGGGCGGCTCCGGCACCATCTTCCTCGCCCATTGCAACCTGAAATGTATCTTTTGCCAGAACTATGAGATCAGTATGAGGGGCGAAGGCGTACGGTACTCGGAGCAGGAACTGGCAGCCGCCATGATCCTTCTTCAGCAAAAAGGGTGTCATAACATTAATTTCGTAACGCCTACTCATTATATACCGGCCATCCTGCGGGGCCTTTCTCTGGCGGTCGAAAAGGGGCTGTCCATACCCCTGGTTTACAATTGCAGCGGCTATGAGTCGCTTGAAGTGGTAAAACTCCTGGAAGGTGTCGTCGATATCTATATGCCCGATATCAAATTTCTTGAGCAGGAACTTTCAACACGATACTGCAATGCGCCCGACTATCCGGATGTGATAAGAGAGGTTGTTAAGGAGATGCATCGGCAGGTAGGAGACCTTGTCCTGGACGCCAGAGGAATTGTTCAAAGAGGTCTGCTTATTAGACACCTGGTGATGCCTTCTCACGCCGAAAACACAAGGATTGTACTCGACTTCATCCGGCAGGAGTTGTCGCGCGACGCCTTCGTGAATATCATGGCTCAGTATCATCCCTGCTTCCAGGCATCCCGGTTCGAAGAAATCTCCCGGCGGCCCACTGCAAAAGAGCATAGCGATGCGGTAGAGTATGGACGTAAGATAGGGCTGCGAAGAGCGGGACTGCACTGACGGGTGAGAACAGGAAAAGAATTTCATCGCAGATGAACGCTGATAAAGGCAAAGAGAGATGTTCGCAGATGGGGTATACCTGTGGTCAGCATTGTGATAGAGCGACAATGCGGACCACCCCTCTGTCGCTACGCGAAGAGGTCTGCCCCGCAGGGCTGCGGTTGACCGGCTGTGCCGTTCTATCGCACAGGCGGTCAAAGATAAATCATCGGCGTTCATCATTAGCTCTTATCCGCGCTTTATCGGCGATAAGGATTTGTCTTGTAGCATAGAAAGGAGGTCATGATGGATCGTGTGAAGGGCAAAGTCGCAATCATTACGGGGGCCGCGGGCGGACTGGGTAAGGCTCAGGCCCTGCTGCTGGCAAAAGAAGGGGCTAAGGTCGTACTGACCGATATCGTGGAGAGTGAGCCGAAAGAAACCGTTGACGAGATACGTGCCGCGGGCGGTGAAGCAATTTTTGTGAGACACGATGTCACGAGCGAGGAAGACTGGGCAGCGGTCATACGAGCGACGCTGGCCGCATTCGGAAGAGTCGATGTGCTCGTCAATAACGCGGGTATTCTCATGAGCAAAGCGATTACCGATATGACGCTTGAAGACTGGCGCCGGGTGACGAGTGTTAATCTGGACGGCGTCTTTCTCGGAACGAAGCACGCCATAGGCGCGATGAAGAAGAGCGGCGGAGGCTCAATCGTCAATATGTCGTCCGTAGGAGGCCTGGTAGGTATGGCTGCTGATTCGTCGGCATATTGCGCAACAAAGGGAGGCGTGAGGCTCTTCACTAAAGCTTCTGCTCTCCAGTGTTCGAAATCAGGCCATGACTATAATATCAGGGTCAACTCCGTTCACCCGGGATTTATTCTGACATCGATGCTCGAGAAAGCCATGCGGGCCTCAACCGCAATTACCGGATGCACCTATGAGGAAGCCAAGAAAATGCGTGAAGATGCCACCATGATCGGCCGTATGGGCACGCCGGAGGATGTAGCTTACGCGGTGCTCTATCTCGCATCGGATGAGTCGAGCTACGTGACGGGCGCCGAGCTCGTGGTAGATGGAGGGTACACGGCGCGGTAGCTAGGTAGAGCGATGAATTATCCACAGACCAAGGCGGACGAGAGCCTGACGAAAGCGGACGCGCTATACCCTTCCAGTCTTCTCGATCTGAGAAGGCTGGATGCGGTCTGTGAATTCTCAGGTCGAGAATTCACAGAGAAAAACCTGTCCGCATTGGTCATGTAGTTATCCGTCGTTATCTGTGGTGAATGCTCTGTCTTTATCTGCTTCAACTGCGATAAAATAGCCGTGGGTTTGGTCTAAGGGGACAACGCAGATCATGAGTGACAGAAAACGAGAGATCGAAGCCCAGATAGTGAGCGAGATGGATCGGATCAGGGCTGATCGTTATCCGCTTGTCGAGTACGATAACATCGGCAGGCGAGGGCTTCGCCGCATCGACGGGTACGAGAAGGCGAGCGGAAAAGCACTCTACACCATGGATGTCCAGCTTGCGGGCATGCTCTGCATGCGGTTTCTGACCTCGCCCTACCCTCACGCACGGATTCTCAGCATGGACACGAGTAAGGCCGAAAAGCTTCCCGGCGTCCGTGCTGTCCTCAGGTACGACGATCCTGAGTTGCCCCCGATTGCTGAACTCGGAGGACACGGCCCTTCACACGCCACGGTCCTGCCGCGTATAGCCCATTTCCAGGGCGAGGAGGCAGGCGCTGCCGTGGCGGCTGACACTGAGGAGATCGCTCTTCGGGCCCTGAGACTAATTGAGGTAGAGTGGGAAGAACGGCCATTCGTGCTTGACGTAGAAGAAGCGCTCGATGCGGATGCGCCCCTGGCCAATCCTGAACTCCACCCCGAGGGTAACCTGTATAACGAAGGCTGGCGCGATGTGGAGGAGTTGGGCGACGTTGAGAAAGGACTCCATGAAGCGGATGCGGTGATAGAATTCACAGCCAGGAGGCGCCTGCACACGTGGATAGGTCCGGAGAGGCCGTGCGGTGTCGTGAGATGGAACGGCGAATATCCTGAGGTGTGGGTCAAGCAGCAGAGACCGCACATATCCAAGCGCGTCATCTCCACCTGGTTCGGCGGCATCCCCATGAACAGAATTCAGCTCCACTGTCTGTATCAGGGCGCCAGTTTCGGCGGATGGAGCCAGGTGGCCTGGAACATGGGTGGTACGTATTGCGCTGCTCTGGTCGCGAAACGGACGGACAGGCCCGTCAAATGGACGTTCGACAGGCGTGAGGATTTTTACGGTGGCGAGATGGACGAAGGAGTCTATCATTTTACGGTAGGCGCGAAAAAGGATGGGACAATAATTGCAGTGAAGGGTAGCGCCAAGCTTTCCAACCATTACTTTCCCGTTTTCGGTTTCGTCACCCATTTTCTGGAGAACACAAAGATTCCGAATATATATGGCAGGCTCCGTGCCCTGCAGGTAAACAAGGGCGTGAACGTGCCGACACGGTGCGAGCAGAATCCGAACTGCCTGAGCCTTACCCTTGTCTTCGACCATATAGCGGATGCGCTGAAGCTCGACCCGATCGACGTCGCTTTGAAGAACGACGGTTGCCACGGCCATGATATGGCGTGGCTCGACAGCCAGAAAGCGGAGATGGGTTTTCCGAAAAAAGACAGTCTCAGAGAGTGTGTGGAACGTGGAAAGCGAGCCATGGGTTGGGATACCAAATGGCATCTGCCCGGTGAGAAAAAACTCCCCAACGGAAGGATGCACGGCATGGCCTTCACCTGGACGCACGAGTGGGAAGATTCGGCCGGTTCGAGCGAGATGGCCATACGGATCGAGCGCACCGACGGCACCGCATCTATTCTCGGCATGCGCTGCGATAACGGGGTGAATGCTGAGACAACCTACTGCCAGATAGTCGCTGACGAGCTGGGCATGCGCATGGACGATGTTTTTTACAGGCCGCAGATCGATGCCGGCTTTTTCGCGATGACGCCCGATTCTTCGACCAATATGTCCGTGAACGGCTCCGCAATACGTAATGCGGCAAGGATGCTGAAGTGTCAGATATTGGAAGCCGCGAGCACACCGCGTGCGGAAGGGCAGCGCGGGAGCTTTCCCGCTGCCTTCTTGGGCAGAACGGCCGATGACCTCGATATGAAAGAGAGCGTGATCTTCGTCAAGAGCGACCCGTCTGTGAAACTCACTCTGGCTGACTTTGTGGGGGTCGCCGGCGTTGCAGGGCCGGTGAGCCGCGAGGAGCTTGGAGGCATGACGCGCGCCATGTGGACGCCGCCCTTCTTTGCTCACAGCTTCCATGTCCAGGTGGGTGCCTACTCTCATACGCGACTCAGACTCTGCAGACAAGCTCATTTCATGGAAGTGGAGGTCGACACGGAGACCGGCGCCGTTGAAGTAACAAAAGTGGTCAACGTCAATGACGTGGGCAAGGTAATAAGCTGGGAAACATGCGAGGGGCAGCAGTACGGAGGCACCATCATGGGCGTGAGCAGAGGCCTGACCGAAGAAGTCGTCTATGATCCTGCCACCGGCGTGATGCTCAACGGCAACCTTCTCGACTACAAAATAGCAACCATGCTCGATGTCGGGCCGATCGATACTCTATTAGTGGAGACAGGTATGGGCTACGGCCCGTACGGGGTCGTCGGCATAGGCGAAGACGTAGCTACGGTTATTCCCGCCCTCCTCGGTCCGGCCGTGCATAACGCCACAGGCGTCTGGGTCGATGATTTCCCTGTCACGGCCGCACGCATCCTCAAGGCGCTGGGGAAGGCATAACTGCATCAGTTGAGGAGAGTCAAACCATCCGAAAAAGGTTGAAATGAAAATACACGTTACAATCCATCCGTATCTGCGCCAATCTGTCGCCTCCCCGCACAATCTCGTCAGCGGGGAAACACGCGACGTGCCTGAAGGAACCACCGCCGCCGAGTTCGCAGACTTGCTCGGCCTTCCTAAAAGATTCCCGGTGATCATCCTCGTGAACGGGGTTTCCTGCACTGAGCCGGCGCGCACATTGTTGAAGGAAGAAGATATCGTCCTGGTATCGCCGGTCATGGCCGGTGGATAGGTTGAACAGGACGGGATTGACCGGGCGCCTTATACAACCGGTTCCTGCGGCACAATGTGCGTTGAATAGTCCACCTGATTGTGTAATTTTTGCGGGAAAGAAAAGGTTGAGGTTGAGGAAAATACAGAAGCAGGTAGGAGCAAGAGCCCAGGTTGAGGAAAGTGCAAGAACGAAGGTTGAGAAGGCGAGTTAGGATTTTTTTTGGTTCCTATCTTAACCTTCGCTTTAGTCCTTACCTCAACCTGCCTCATCTTTTTCCTAATTCCTTAACCTCAACCTTAACCTATTTTTTAAGGTTCTAAAAACATGTTCGATATATTCGTATTCTGGATCACTCTGTCGCTCAACTATGTTCTTTTGGCTACGGGGCTCACGCTGACGATCAGCGTCATGCGCGTGGTCAACATGGCACACGGAAACTTTTACATGGCCGGCGCTTACGTCTTCCTTCTATTTTCCGAGAAGCTCAAGCTGCCCTACGGTGTTGCGCTTCTGTTCGCCATACTCTTTGTCGGCGCGATCGGCATGATGGTAGAAGCAAAACTGTACCGGAGACTGGGAGGACGCATCGAGCCTTCCATCATCTGCATGTGCGGTGTGCTCCTCGTTCTGGAGGGACTCGCTACGGTCATCTTCGGTCCCGACATTCGGGGTCTTCCTGCCATGGTTGCCGGGACCGCGACCATCGGTAAAACTGTGGTAAGCATGGGACGCCTTGCAGTTGCCGGGACTGCCCTGTGTGTTATTACAGCGCTCTTCTTCTTTTTGAAACATACTCGATTAGGCAAGTCCATCAGAGCGACGGCCCAGGATCGAGAGGCTGCGTCATTGATGGGCATCAATGTGAAACTGGTTTCCTCACTCAGCATGGGGATCGGTACTGCGATGGCGGTGATAGCCGGCGTGCAGATCACGGCAGTTTACTCCTTGTCGCCGTTCGTCGGTATTACCGCTCTGTGCACATCAATCCTGATCATAACGCTGGGCGGTATGGGAAGCATCATCGGGGCCTTCATCGCGGCATTCATAATCGGGCTGTCAGACAGCTTTGGCGCCTCATTCATCGGAAGATACCATCATCTGCTCAGCTTCGGCACAGTCATGCTCATACTCTTGTTCAGGCCGAAAGGATTGATGGGAACCCGTGTGGAGGCTGAAGGTAAAGAAAGATGAGCCTTGTCAGAAGCAGCATCCCACTTAAATTCTGTATGGCCGTCGTAATAATCGGCGGTATCTCGTACCTCCTCGGCTTTCTGCCCAACAGGTGGCAACAGATCTGTATTTTGTGGGCCATCTGGTGTACGGTGGGCATGAGCTGGCTGATCATACTCAGGGCCGGCATATTCAGCGCGGGGCAGGCTGTTTTCCTTTGTATCGGTGGCTACACCGCAGCCGTGTTGACACTCAAATTCGGTGTCTCGTTCTGGCTGGCTATCATCGCGGGCGCAGTCGTCTGCAGCATCGTTGCTTTAGTAGTGGGACTCATCATCCTCCGTTTGAAGGGACTTTATTTTCTGGTGATAAGTTTTGTTTTCGCCGAGATAGTCAGGCTCACCCTGGCAGCGAGCGATTACCTCGGCTCCAGCGAGGGTCTCTTTGGCCTGCCGGTCCCTAAAAGCATAGGCTTTATTAATTTTGCAACAAAACAAGGATGGCTCTATCTCTTCATTCTGATCCTCGCTATCGCAGGCTTTACCTATCGGAGAATGGAAAAATCGCGTATCGGCAGGATCTATTCATATGTCGGCACATCGCCGGAACTGGCTCAGAGCTTTGGCATCTATTTCATGAAGTACAGGGTGCAGGCCTACGTGATCAGCGCTTTCTTCACCGGATTAACCGGCGCTGCAATGGGCGGTTATCTTGGGGCGGTCAGCCCTGACGGCTACACGTTCTACTACTCCCTTACTTCCCAGATAGTTGCCATCCTGGGGGGAATCGGCTCCATCGTGTTAGGACCTATGGTGGGTTCACTCCTTTACAATGTCTTTGACGAGTACCTGGTCTATTTCGCCGGAGCGCGCTCCCTGATAATGGGACTGCTGCTGATTGTCGTGATCTTCTTTTTTCCGGAAGGATTAGTGGGATTAACAAAAAAGTTCAAGCGCAAAAAGGAGACAAAACCCGTTGGCACTACTTGAGGTAGCCGGGCTGAGTAAGAGTTTTGGCGGAAACACAGCGGTGGCCGAGGTCGATTTTGCGATAAAGCCCGGCGAGATCGTCGGGCTGGTCGGACCAAATGGAGCGGGTAAGAGCACTATCTTCAATCTCGTTACCGGTTATCTGCGTCCGGACCAGGGCAAAGTCAGATTCAAGGAGACAGACATCACCGGTTTGAGGCCTGACCAGATAACCAGGAAAGGCATCGGAAGGACGTTCCAGATAACGCTCTTATTCCGCGGTCAGACTGTTCTCGAAAGCTTGCTGGCAGGATATGTGCGGGAGTATAAGACAGGTTTCTGGCACGCATTGTTCAATACGAAGTCTTACCAGGAAGAGGAAGAGCAAGCCGCTGCGCGCGGGATGGAAATCCTGAAGCAGATGGGTCTGACCGAATGGAAAGAAAGAAAGGTCAACGTTGTGCCTCTGGGCCTTCAGCGATTTCTGGGGATTGCCCAGGTAATAATGGCTCCGGTAGATATATTATTACTTGATGAACCGCTGACCGGCATGAACGAGGAAGAAATAGCAAGGTTACTTGAGCGACTCAAGAACCTGCGATCACAGGGCACAAGCATCTTTATTATAGAGCATCACATGAAGGCAGTGATGGCGTTCTGCGATCGCATAATCGTCATAAACTTCGGACAGAAAATCGCCGAAGGCACGCCCGGTGAGATCAGTACAAATCCCGCGGTCATCGAAGCGTACCTTGGACGCAAGAGAGGGTCGAGAAGTGCTTCTTGAATTAAGGAATGTCAGGGTAAGCTACGGCGATGTGGAAGTTCTTAAGGGGATCTCCATCAACATTGAAAAAGGCAAGGTCGTCTGTCTCCTGGGCGCCAACGGCGCGGGCAAGAGCACTGCATTGAGGGCTCTGAGCGGACTGGTTCCTTTGAACAGCGGAGAGATATATTTCGACGGCGAGAGAATAGATGGCCTTGCGCCTCATCACATTGTGCGCAAAGGGGTCATTCATGTGCCGGAGGAAAGAAGGCTCTTTCCCGAAATGGGTGTCATTGAGAATCTGGAAATGGGAGCTTACCTCGAGAAAGATCAGAAGAAGCTCAAAGCAAATATCGAAGAGGTGCTCACCATCTTCCCGCGCCTGAAGTCAAAACTGAAGCAGCAGGCGGGAACCTTGAGCGGGGGAGAACAGCAGATGGCTGCCATCGGCAGGGCGCTCATGAGCAAACCCCGTTTGATGGTCATGGATGAACCGACGTTGGGCCTGAGCCCCATCCTCTGTGAAACAGTTATGGATTCGATTGTTCAAATCAGGCAGCGCGGTACCAGCCTGCTTCTGTCCGAGCAAAACTCGGAACTGGCGCTTGATGTGAGTGATGAAGGATACATCATGAGGCTGGGCGAGATAGTACTGCACGGCACGTCAAAAGAACTGGCGTCGGATGAGCGAGTACGCAAAGCCTACCTGGGAATGTGATTACCGCAAGGAAATAATACATAAACCAAAAACCACAGTTCCTATGCCGGAATGCGCTTCATTTACTCTCAAGGTTCGCTGAGGGCTTTGATCGCTGCTTTTGCAATGTCATCCCACCGCGGCGGGTCATTCCAGTAGTCCAGGTAGCGCTGAAACTGGCGTCGGGTAGATTCGACGTGAAACGACGTGAGGCCCATCAACTTTACGATTTTGCGGCAATGGTCGACAACTCTCTCTTTGGCGCCCGGCTCTGATTTGTGATAGACGCCGATCATTTCCAACTCGGCGAGCGTCCCATGCGCCCACGCCTGCTCCTCCACTGAGGGGTCCTGCCTATTACGCATCGCCATGTTGCGGGTGAGTTCGAACGTCGATAGCTCGGGCGGCTCCTGGAGCACTGCGACTAGCGATAGTGCCTGAGTCGCCACCCAATGAAACTTCCCCATCAAGGACGACTCCTCCTCCATCGCCTTGCGGTAGTATGCGAGAGATTTCCCGAGCATTTCTTTGCCTTCTTTGTCGTTACCCTGCCCGTATCGCAGCAAAGCAATTCGCTTGAACACCGAGCCATGCATCCCCCAGCAGTGCGCGCGCCGCGTGCAGTCGCCCGGCTCCTTGCGATCATTGCCTGGCAGTCGCACGCACCAGGTGTCGAGCACTTTCTGGACCTGCTTCAGTATATCATCTAGCTCGTGGCGTGTTTCAGCCCCGTTATCGGCCAGGCTGCCCGGGCATCTCAGGACATCGACCAGATCGTCCGCGCGGCTCATGGCCGTTTCGATCGCCTTCTGCGAACGGTCCTCGAAGAACGTGACTACCTGCTTTTCGAAATCCAGAGGCAGAGACGCGTACACAACCAGGCTTGCCCAGTCGTGATCGCGCTGATTGCCCATATACAGCCGCCGCCGCGCTTCGTACACGACCTGCCGCGGATCGTCACCTCGCAGAAGACCCGGATAGAGCGCGTCCATCATCCGGATCGATCCGTATTTTGTCAACGGGAACTGGGATGCAAAGACCCACGGAATGCCTGCTGAGTGCAAGTCATGGGCAACGCTCCCGCCAGGCAGCAAAATTGAACCTTCATTACCGGAATCGCAGGTAGCGAGGGTGACCACCAGCGGGCTGGAACGAGTCTCGCCGTCATCCGCCTGTGCTTGAAGCGCCTGCGCAAGACGCTTGCCGTCGACAATATTTTTTTCCGCGGGATTCCCCTCAGCACAGAGCAAGATTCCATACCGGGTTTCTCCCGCAACTTCATATTCCCCGCCGTGTGCCAGGACGTGAACGTGTGTAAATTTCTCCTGTGCACACCTCTTGCGGATCTCTTCAAGGCTGGCGTTCGAAATCACGCCTATCCTTTGTTTGACAAACTCCAACCGTTCTTCATCCGTCACGGGGCTCTGGTTATTCTTGTCGCGCTTCGGCCAACTAATCCATGGCTCCATGGCCGCTCGAAGTACCGCGACATGCTCGACCAAAGGAACTCCAAAATTTTGGGGATCAGCGACAACGATCAGTATCTTGGTATCTTTTGCGCTGTCCCATGCCGTCAAGGCACGCCGGGTGCGGCGCGTCTCGCGGGTAAGGACGACAGGAAGATCCAGCTGCAGGCAAAACTCGAGACCCTCACCCGGGAAGGACTGCGGCGAAAACGCAATCTCGAACGGGATCAGCGACAGCTCCGCTCCGCCGAGCACCAGGTTAAGATGGACGTATCGCGCTTCGTTGCCATCCGTCTGCCGCGGACCTTCGTAATCCGTCTGCCGGGGACGTTCGTAACACGCACGTGAGACTTCTGCAAGTAAAGCAGGTATCTTGGACAAGATTTCCGCGATTTCTTTCCCAACTTCCCCCACCGTAGCCTCGCGCACTTGATTCTGAACGGACATGTAACGCAGTCGCTCAAGACGATTGAGAATATCACGATGATCGAGGTCAATGCGGAAAGTGATCGGCGACCCGTCTCCACAGAGCGCAAGGTACGGCGTAAGGCGGGAGAGAAGCTGGTTGTGGGTCGGTCCAGGCCTCAAGAACTCAAGTTTGACCGGATGAAAGTTCGCCACGTGCTCACCCCACTATGGTTGTCGTTGTGCCCGACTCTTTATCGTGCGAAACAGATCCTCTGGTGTCGCCGGTCACGCGGAGCAGATCGCCCTTGGTGGCGGTACCCTGCGCCGAAATCCGTACGGCACTCGTTCGATCCAACACCAGCGGCTCTGATTGGCCGTTCGGGCCTGGTATTTTCGCGGTATCCAGCGCGTCCATCCGGCCCGCGTTCAGGGCGGGCCACAACCCACTTTCGAAGGCTTCCTTATCCAGCACCTCGGACGTGAGCCGGATCAATCGAATCCACGTCCCACAGTTGTAATAATAGCCGCCGCGAGGAAAACGGAGCGCCCGGGCAAGGTGGGTATGCCCGGTAATGGTGAAATCGACGGTGGTCGCAACGCAATCTTCCATCTCTTTGAACAACTCGTCGGTCGTATCCAGGTGATATGTGGCATCATCCTTCATCCAGTCTTTGAGCGCACTGCGGACCGCCTCGACTTTGGGTATCAGGCCGATCCGGCCGGCGATCAACTCACCGTAACTGCGCAGGCCTAGCGTTTCAGGTGGCGTTCCAGCAGGCGCCACGGTCACGGGAGGAACCTTCCTGGCCGCCGCAGCTGCTGCCATAAGGACATCATCTTCGGATGCTCCCGGACCCACGCCACGGCTCTTTGTGACTGCTTCGCGAAGACTATCGCCCAATAATTCCTGTATTGCGATATCGGCCACTACCTGTTGTGGCGCAGTTGGTGAAACCGTTCCGTCGGCTCCAAGCAGGTTGCTCGTAATTGAACTGCCTTGAAGGTAGCTCTTCAGAATCGGAAAAGCGTCGGCAAGATCCACTTTACTGAAGGTCTCGCGGTCAATTGCGACCAGCACGCCGGCAATGGCTGACTTTTCGGGCTTCAAAAGATCGATGAAGGGATAATTCTTCTTCACAATGTTCATCACATCAATAACGACGCGCGTGCCGCCGTTCGGTTTCCACCTGTACCTTCTGCCGGGACGTCCCGCCATGATGGCGTTCGAAAGCTGGCCGAGCTGATTATAATCCACCCAGTTCATGTCGTCGTGCTCATTTCCATGAGTGCAGAAGACTCGTGCGCGGCCCACGTAGCAGCCGAACCCCGCACCATGAGTAGAGAAGGTGATTCGGGAATCGGCTTTCGGATCCCCTGCTGTCAATCGTTGCCTTATGTCAGCTTCAACAACGGGAAGAGCCAGTTCGATATCGTGGTTTCCGACAATGAAGATGAGATGCCTCTTCGGCTGACTTATGAATTTCGCCAGCGCATCCCACACCATTGCGAAGGAAGGATCGCCCCAGACACGGTTGATCATCTTCAACGCCATATCGGCGTCGATCGCAATGTAGCCGAACTGTTTCTCCTCGGAAAGGGAATCGATGATATCGCCGTTAAGGAGCAGAGCGACGTCTTCATCAGGGCGGACCGAGGCGATTAGATCGATGAATCCCGCAAGGCGATCACCCCGGTTGAATATCTGAAAGTTCGAGTCGGTGGTCTTCTCGCCACCCAGGTGAAGATCGGACACTACGTAAAGTTCGTCGAAGACCGGTAGATAAGCTGACATCGTGATCCCTCCTTGCATGAAATCAAGATAGTCGAGCCGTCTGATAGGGATACGCGTTGGGCAATTAAACTATAGGGCACAATCATTCTGTATGTCAATAAGATTTCGCTGCCTACTGCGAGGCTAAAGAGGCTTACCAGACGAGTCTCTGGAGCGAATCGACGAACCCTCTGGCAGGATAGAGTGCCACCCGACCAATTAAAAACCGATCCCACACTGTCAGGGTTTCTGAATACGGTAGCCGAGGGCGATGATAGCTTTCAAGGTTGTAAGTACTATTTTTCGATCGTATTCTTTTTCGCTTTCGGACAGCTCTTCATAGGGTACGAGATTCGGGTGTTTTTTCTCAGCATCATCGCGTTGTGGTCCCCACGTCCATCCCTCAGAAAGGCGCAGATCCGCCCATACGTCATGGGCATTGCGTGCAAGCCTTTCACAGAGCTCGAGAATCTCGTCACTCAGCTCAATTCGACTGGTTTCAATTGGTACGGGGCGATCCATACAACACCTCCTCAACCGCAAGACGGATGCGACAACGTGCATTCATTTATTGTTGTTTGAGCTCACTCCATTCCTAAGAGCGTAAGGTACGAGTGCTCCGTCGCTTTTCTCACGGTCAGTGAACAAAAGGTACCGACCGCCGCAGCTACCAGCGGATTCAACTGCATGTTGAAGGCCCCACTGATAATGCCCTCAATAACAGGCAGCGTTGAGGCCTCGGCAAGATCTCCGAAGGAATCGTACCAGTCGATTAATTTCTTTTGAGACTGCTCTTTATATTTTGTGACAAGTTCCGGGTACCGTTTTCGCAAATTATACAAGCTGTCACCGCTTGTCTCGACTATTATCCTGGTCATATCACGGATGTAACGCTCGGCATCGATACGACTACCAAAGTCCTTTATGTCAGCCAGACTGCTGACCTTCGGAAGCCTGGGCGCCGTGACGAGATTTCCGGCCACGGTTTTATACCCGTTCTTGGTAAAGAAATACTGGTTGAAGCTATTTTCATAGTCTTCTATAGTAAATCCCGCAAGGTTTTTCGTCGCGGCAACAAACGAAAGCGTTAGTCCCACTTCCATGTGAACGATTCCGCGGATTACTTGAGGCAATCTCTTTAGCTGTTCAACTTGTACAAGTTCGTTAAAGTTCTCAACAAACTGCTCATAGTTCTTGCTCCCCATAAGATTGCCGAGATCAGACCTCACTTCTGCAACAACATCCTTGAATAAGTTCTGAGTCGCGTTCAACGCACTTATTTCACCAATGAGAAGGCTGAAGTCTGCTTTGATCGAAACCGGATACTCCTCTTTCGATGCCAGTTCATCCGGTACATTACCTGACACTAAGCCGGGACCTATTTCTTTCACTTTCTGTGCAAAGCTGTCTTGAAAATCACGGAGCTTCTTTATTCTATCCATCTTTGCCCCCGATCCTCTATCCGTCTATTTGATGGAAACCAGCTCTATTTCAAAGATAAGGGTCGCGTTGGGCGGAATAGGACCCGCGCCGCGCTCGCCATAGCCCAATTCAGGCGGGACGAAAAGCTGCCACTGTCTCAAAGATAAGCGTTTCGTTCGGTCCGTCAACGACCCATTCCCATTCCGGAGCCGCCTCGTGAGCCACGCCCTCCTGTTGGCCGCTGATCCGACCGGGAAGTATCTTTCTTACACTCGCCAAGAGAGCCTGGTCCGCATTTTTTTCCATCAGGCCAGGTTGCACCGGAGAAATCGGCCGTGGAGAGGTTGGCCCCGGTGAGGTCCGCACTCGACAGGTCCGCACCCAACAGTTTTGCATGAGACAGATCGGCCCCCGACAATATGGCCTTGGGCAAATTGGCATGAGAAAGGTTGGCGCCTGACAGGTTGGCGTCACGGAGTTGAGCATCGGGCAGATCCGCACCGGAAAGATCAGCACCGGACATGTTGGCATTGGTGAGCTTGGCGCGGGACAAGACAGATCGCAGAACAGGCACTGCCCCGTTGCCGTGAGCTTATCGAGATCTTCCTGTTTGAACCCATAAGACCTGCTGGAAACGAGAAGTAACCCGAGAAGCGCCAAACCGAGGATGGGCAGGGTGCTCTTCGTTCCTGTCCTCATACGCTTTCTGCAGGTGTCCATGGTTGTCATCCAGATCGCATTGTATCTCTTTTTGCTTGCTCCATCAAGTACCGTAACAACCTTCAAGCAAGCGAACGACGACCGCGTGGGCTATCGCGTCCACCTGCAAGTCCTCAATGTATTGGATCAGATAATGCCGACGATTACGACTTGAAATACGAAAAAAACAAAACGGCAGGACCATTTCTGACCCTGCCGTGACATTAAAAGAACAAGCGTCTACGTCTACTTCTTGAACCTTCTCCTTATTGCCGCAAGACCAACAAGGCCAGGGCCCAGGAGGAGCATGGAGGCAGGCAAGGGGACCGGGGACGGTCGTCGAGCCAACGATCTTGAAGGCAGGCAGACAGTCGCCGGCACTATTTGAATAAGTTTGCCAGGTATCGTTGGATAGTTTTTCGGTCAAACCATGGGTAGTTGAGCTTGTAAACCAAACCATGTTGCTGTTAGGGTCATCGGCAACCACAACTACGAAATACTGCTGTCCAGCCGTCAATGAGGCCGTTCACGCTGAAGTCCTGGAGGGTCGGATTCAGGGTTGAACCCGGCGGTGCTGAAGGGATATGTCGCACTTGCTACTTGTTGCGGGGCAGAACTCCAAAGCGACGCTAGCTTCCACCGGGGACATCCAAGCCACCAGAATTACCAGCCGACCATACTTGTACCGTAAAAGAGTTCGTGCCACTCCCGCGCCAGGCTATTTCGAGATACACGTCTGTGACACTCCCGCTGCTTGTGGCCGTGAACTCGCCGGCGGCCTCAGGAGGATATGTTGACGTGCCCAACGAGCCATACGAAAGTCAAACACAGAATAGCTGCCGATGTACGTAGTTCCCGTGTTGTCATAAATGATATCAGCACTTCGCCGTGCCGGTGCTTAAGCAGATGCAGAAAGCCGCTAAGAGAAACAAGAATGAGAATTTTTTGAACATTTACAAGCCTCCCTATTTATCTGTCTTTTACTTTGTCACAGTATCCGCCTAATGTCTGTCGCTGTCAAGAAATATTTGGTATTAAATTTTGGCTTAAGCCTTATGGCTGATGTTTCGTCCAAAGGCGGGAAGAAACTATTGGGTCACGCACATGGGTGATGGCTCGATGAGTAGAGCAGAACGGCGCAGAAGAGACATCCGGACACACGACCACGTTCTGACTCCCAAATCTCTGCAGTAGAGATAGAGAGACGGCCTTCACCTCTACCTTCATTTGTCTTTACCTCTACCTTAGTTCTTGTCCTTACCTGAGCTTAATATGGTTGGGTGGCGGGTTCCTTGATCAGCCCCGTCTCCTTCATCGACTTTTCAAGCGTTACCCATAACTCTTTCAGGTGCCGGTCGTAATCCTTGCTGTTGTAATAGGCCGGGATGAGGTTGAGTTTTTCGCACACAGATTTGAACTGCGTGGTCTCCATTCCCTTTGTGAACGCCGTCTCCAGCTTTGTCACAATTGCCGGAGGAAGACTGGCCGGTCCAAAAACAGAGAAGACCGTTTCGTTTACGAAATCGTAACCCTGCTCCCTGAACGTGGGAATTTCCGGGAATGCAGCAGAGCGCTTATACTCGTGCGTGCCGAGGACCCTGAAACTTCCGGCCTGCACGAACGGCACCCATTCAGGCCCGACCGAGCCTGCATCGAGATGTCCTCCAAGCACGGCGGTCATTGCCGGCGCGCTTCCGGTGTACGGCACATGCACCCATTTTATTCCTTCCTTATGCGCAAGGTACTCCATAGCATGGTGAGGCGCGGTGCCGATACCGGGGGTGCCGTACTTTATTTTCCCGGGATTCTTCTTCGCGTAGTCGAGGAACTCCTTCAGCGTCTTCCAGGGCGCATCGGTTTTTACGACGAGTCCCGAGTTGTGCGCACCCACGTAGGCCATGATAGGCGTGAAACTCTTGAGCGGCTTATAGGTTACTTTCTGGATCTGGGGCGTTCGCACAATTCCGGTGCTTCCTGCCTGGCAGATCGTGTATCCATCAGGCTTTGCATTGGCTACGTTTGCAAGCGCCAGCGTGCCGCCTCCACCACCTTTATTCTCCATGATGATGCTCTGGCCCAGAAATTTTTCGGCACCGATCACGAGAGCACGGAAGCTCATGTCCGAGCTGCCTCCGGCCGCATACGAGATCAAAGCCGTAATGGGTTTGTCTGGGTACTCGGCACGTGCCGTGTTCGGCGACAGGAAGAATGTCAGGTGGAGAGCAAACAGAATCAGACTCAAAAATAACGTCACCCTGGGCCGCTCTTTCATGCTGTGCTCCTTGATCTTATTAATGAGACCATTGCGTAGACATGTGATCCCACGTCATGTCCTGGATTCCGGCTTTCGCCGGAATGACGCAAACCTTATTTTTCGTCACTCCGGCGGACGCCGGAGTCCAGTAAGAAGATAGCAATGTCTAGTCAATTATGGACTCCCCTATATTGCTTCAAAAAAGTCCTGAGATGCGAAAAAGCCAACAGTCGTGTAGAGAGATCATCGCCGGCGACGGAAGAGAAACAGGTGTTAAGTGTCATGCATCGCGAACAACTGTTCGGAAGCTGCTTCGCAACACAGAACACTCAACACCTCACAAGGTGCACCTTATTTCAGTTTCAGCAGTTTCCTTGCATTGCCTTCGTAGATCGCTTTTCGTTCCGCGTCCGATATCTCCAGTTTATCAAGGATATCGATGGTCCAACGAATATATGCCGAACCTTTCTCAGGATCGAACGGGGAGTCGGAAGCGAAGAGCACCTTGTCCGCGCCGAAGAAGTTGAGGCCGCAGACCGTAGCCGATTTTGAGCCGAAGACCGCCGTATCAGCGTAGAACATGTGGAAATAGTCGATCGGCCTTTTTTTCAGTTTCTTGAGAAGCAACGAATAATCCTCATCCGATGTGCGGGAGCCCAGCTGGTCCCACCCCGGTCCTACGCGACCTTCAAAATAAGGAATCATGGCGCCCAGATGGTGCGTGATGATCTTGAGGTTCGGGTGCTTGTCAAACAGCCCTGCAAACACTAGATGCGCCATGGCCACGCTTGTCTCGTAAGGCCAGCCGAACGTCCACCAGATCTCATAATGGCTCTTCTTCTCGCCCTTGTAATCAGGAACATCGGCGCCACGCGCAGGGTGCAGCCAGATGGGAAGATCAAGCTCCGCCATCAGATCGAAGAGCGGCATTGTTTCCGGCTTATCCAGGGGACGGCCCAGGACATTACTGAATATCTGCACGCCGACTGCGCCTAAATCTTTCACGGCTCGCTTTGCCTCAGCCAGCAGCCCTGCAGGATCGTTCATGGGCAGCGATGCGATGAAACCGGGAAAACGGTCGGGATACTTGCGCACGATCTCCGCCATGCCGTCGTTGGCTATCCTGGCCATTTCCGTGGCAAGAGCCGCAGCGCCGTACACTTCGATAGGCGGTGCGCCGAGACAAAGTACCTGCACGTAATCGCCAAACTTGTCCATGATCCGGAATCTCTCGTCGAGGTCAACGATGGAGGGGATAGCGCGAACACGCTTGTGCATGTCCTTTCCGCTGGGCAGCACTTCAGTCATCTTGTCAAAATACGTTTTGGGAAAGATGTGGTTGAAAATGTCAATCTTCATACAATCTCCTTTCAGGTATGGTACATACGTCCCGTCGCGGGACCCGCTGTTCGGCCCTTATCTGATTGTCAGACAATATCGGGGCAGCCCTAATTCTGCTATAGCTGTTCGAACTCTGTCAAGGAAATTATCGAACGAGCGCTGGCGCTCGAGGACCGCAGCCTTCGGCCCGCGGTCCTCGAGCAAAGCGGTCGGCCATTTTCATGAGAATCGGGGTTGTTTCGCACTCCTGTATGAGTTACTATTTCCTATGGCTTCAACCGAACAATACAGGACATTCATGGTGACCTGCTATGCCGAGCCGGTGCCGGCATCCGACCTTGTAGAGAAGATGCTCAAGGCTCCCGCTCTTGCGCACGAGGGACGCGCCGGTATCAGGATTTTCGATGTGGCAGGTAGGAGGCTCGCCTGCAGAAAATATACGCATGGGGGCTTATTCAGAGCTCTGACGGGGGACCTCTTTTTTTCTGCCGCGCGAAGCTCGAAGGAAGCAGAGGTGATGCTCGCATTAAAGAGGAGTGGCTTCCCTGTTGTTATGCCTTTTGCCACGATAATGGAAGTGGGAGCGCTCAGAAAGAGACTCTACCTGTGCACGGTCTTTGAAGAAGGAGCAATGAACCTGCTCGAATATTTCAACCGATCAGGAATAAAACTCAGACTCCGTGCCGTAAAGAGATTCGCCGAACTGCTGTGGCAGCTCGAACGTTCCGGTGTCTTTCACCCGGACCTCCACTTGAAGAATGTGCTGATCACGGCCGGCGGTGAAATGCTCTTTCTCGATTTTGATAAGGCCTCCTCAAGACCGATCACACACAAGGATATGGAGTCGATGTTCTGGAGGCTCGCACGCTACGTAGACAAGATGCAGCGGCTGGGGCAGATGCGTGTTGATGACCTGGAAAAGGCTCTATTTCTGCGAACGTATGAACGCCTTTCCAAACGAAGTATCACCGGGGAAATGCAAAAGCAGTTGCGCAGGAAGAGCCTGTTGCACAAAGCAGGATGGTTTGTCGAATCGCTGTTTTACGGTAAATCGGGCTGAAGGTATACGCTTGAAGGCAGGGTATGTAGAACAGTTTGGAATAAACCACCCCGCCGCAAGCAGCGGGGTATTGTACGTCATGCCGGACTTGATCCGGCATCCAGTCCGGTTTCTGGATTCCGGCGTCCGCCGGAATGACGGCACACGCGGCAAGCCGCGAGGAATGCACCCGTAGTGATTCAAGATGGAGACCGAGGCGCTCCGAGGCCAGGGCTACGGAGGCGTACCTTGAGGTACGTCGAGTAAGAACAGGCCGAAGGGCAACGAAGGTATACGCTTGAAGGCAAACTGTTCTAGCAGCAGCAGTCTGATGAGGTGCGCCCCAGTGCGCCATTGATGACAGCCTGGGCGCAACCGACACCGGCGCGAACCGCCAGCGCATTGGTCGGGCAGTTCTGCTGGCATGCCCCGCACTCGATACACGCATCGAGGGTCATTATCATCACCTTGCCGTTACTGCGGGCAAGAACCGCCCTGGGACAAACATCGAGGCAGACTCCGCAGCCCGTACACCTGGCAGCGTCCATCCTCAGCGTAGACACATTCTTCAGATAGAGCAGCTCTCTCATGACTAACCTCACCACTCCTTCACACGAAGCCATTGACATCACCCGGTCAGCAGGGCGGCAAACCAGACTAGAAGTCCCAGCGCGCACGCCCCGATCTGGAATGGCAACGTCAGCCGAATCTCTTTCTTCACGCCCGAAAGAGATGTGTACGTCGACGCTCCCGTAAAATTCATCGCCAGGTAAGCAGCTACGGCCGGTATGATAAGAAGCCATGCAACGGTGTCGAGACGGCCTGCCCATGTGTCCCACGTTCGAAAACGCAGTGCTGCCCAGGCTAACGCCACAAGAAGTCCCGCAACAGAACCTTTTAGAGCAAAAAATCGTCCAGGCAACCAGGGGAGCAACAAAGGGGTAAGCACCGCGCCCGACAGCACGGCGAAAAGCAGGGCAGATGCCCAGTACAATCCGAAATGCAACAGGTTCGTCCAGAAAACTCCCGGATGCATAAGAGCGCCCGCCAGCGCAAGAGCGGGAATAAAGATAACGCCCTTCTTAATCGCCGTAACAAGCTCCACCGGTATCAACACGAAGCGCTCGCGCAGAGTGAATGTCTTCTCTCTCATCGAGGGCGTTGCTTTCATACCGGCGCTTAGAAAAGCCGGCAGGTCCCGGGCCTCGACAGGTCCGTATATTACAGCGAATCCGGAGAGCTTCTTTACCAGATGGGCGGCAACGCCAGGAGCCGCCAACTGAGGAAGAATCAGCTTCCGGTGAGATACCACGTTGCTCAGACCGCTGGCTTCGATCCTGAGAAGGAGTTCGGCGGTGCCGAATGTACCCTTGCCCGCTGCGCACCATACATTCACGCCTTTTGTATCGAGAACGAGCATCCATGCATCAATGCCGACGAGCGCTTCCCGAAGAGAATCAAAGCTCAACTTGTAGTTGGCTGATACCATTACAGGCGATTCTGGACCCGGATCGCCCAGGGCGTAAATACCCGGGTCTACCTTATAGTTCATACGGCCGACACCGCAGCGCACCTTCACTGTACTCCAGTGATCGGCAAACGTCATGACGGCTGAGACCCGGGGCACCGCCCCGATCGCAGTCTGCACTGTGCCGACCACAAAAGACTGGTCAATTTTTGGCAGGCTCACCTGAGCCTGAGAGTCGCCGCCTCAGCAGGAAGACTTTGAGCCGGTACCCTTACCTATCTCCATAACCGACCCGACTCCTACGGAAATATCGCAACCCATGTCGACCCTCTCAATACGTATACATCAGACTGATAAAATTATACTGATTTATTGATCCGCAATCCACCCGTCAAGGCATCGAGGCACGTCGCCTCAACTGTGACACGAAGAACGTGTTGTCTGCTTCTACGCTATTGAATCGCATGAGATTTCTATCGTAAGCTTCTGCGTGGCCGACCATCCCCGTCATCTATGCGGAACATCTACCCCATGCCATGCACCGGAAGAAAACTCCGCGGCTGTTTTCGCAACGCCCCCGGAGCATAAACAGACAATGGATCAAAAGCAACATAGAGTCGTGCTGCTCGTCCTCGCTTCTCTTTCAGCCCTGGGACCATTTTCGGTCGACATGTATTTGCCCGGCTTTCCGGCAATTGCCGAAGGTCTCAACACCGACATTGCGCACGTCGCGCTTTCGCTCACGAGCTTTTTCATCGGCATGGCTGTGGGGCAGCTAGCCTACGGTCCGATCATGGACCGTTACGGTCGAAGGAAGCCTCTGATCGTCGGACTGGTGGTCTATGTTGTCGCTGCCCTGGGCTGCGCCTTTTCACCGTCCATACATTATCTGATTGTACTGCGGCTGTTCCTGGCGCTTGGCGGCTGTGTTGGCATTGTCGGCAGCAGAGCGGTTGTGCGTGATCTGTTTTCCGGCAGCGAGATAGCGCGTGTGCTGTCGATGCTGATGATGGTCTTTGGCATTGCGCCGATCGTAGCGCCCACGATAGGCGGTTTCGTTGTGGCTGCGTTGGGATGGCGCTATATTTTTCTGACGCTCGCCGGCATCGCAGCGCTCATTCTTCTTGCAGTGGGCAGATTCCTTCCCGAAAGCAAAGGATCAGACAGTGCCGTCTCGCTGCATCCCAGGGACGTCCTGCTTGAATACATCAATGTGTACAGGGAGCCCGCCTTTTTGAGGCACACACTCGCCAGCGCTGTTGCCATGGCCGGATTTTTCGCCTACATCTCCGGCTCACCCTTCGTCTACATGAAGCTTCTCGGCTTTTCAGAAACCCACTTTGGATGGATTTACGGCGGGAATGTACTCGGCTTGATCATCGCAGCTCAGCTCAACAGAATCTTCCTGAGAAGACACAGCAGCAGTGAAGTGACGCTGGTGGCCAATGGAGTCCAGGTCTGCGTGGCGCTCTCTCTCGTGGCCGCCACCCTCTTCGGCTTTGCGGGCACCGGCCTGACGGTCGGTCTCATCTTCTGCTACCTTTTCTGCTTCGGATTTATCAGCCCGAATGTAGTTGCTCTGGCGTTACAGCCGTTCGCGAAAAATGCGGGAAGCGCTTCGGCCCTGATCGGCAGCATTCAGATGATCACCGGGGCGTCTGCGTCGGGACTCGTGAGCTATTTACACAACGGGACAGCCATGCCTATGATCGCACTGATGGCGGGTTGCGCAAGTATCTGCCTGGCTGCTCCTGGGCGTTCCGGGTCAGCGGCGCGAACCGGCGTAAAGCGTCAGGTAACCGTCGGGGGCAAGGCTGGTCGCAAGCATTACCATGTTGATATCGCGATGTTCGGTCCAACTTCTCTGCCGCTGATGCCCGGGTATCATCCAGAAATCCTCTATGCTTTGCGCGAGCGGCTCATGCGTTTTCAGCGATTCAAGCATTCTCTTCAACTCACGTTGCTTGCTGAGCGTCGCTTGATTTTCATCGATGAAAAGAGAAAGCCTTTGCGCTGCCTTCAAGCCTATCGACAATCCCAACTCCCTGAAAGCGAGGCGCGCGCCTGCAGGCAGCCTCGGGAGATCTTCCAGCGAGAATGCTTCCAGACCCGAAAGAGAGGCTGCGAGAAGCAGGCCAGGCAACGTTGCGTCAGGGAACGCATCCTTTGCCACCAATTGGGCCGCTTTGTACGCATCAGACAGGAGACCGCCGATGCCGAGCGGATCATCGGTGGCCCAATTCTTACCATGGCACATAGCGGCCATGCCGGCAATTTCATCCCGCAAGTCGGGCTTCGACACGTCGCGGTCTCCCGCCGCCGTCGCCTGCAGCTGGGCATAGGTGACCAGACCATCGAGCGGGTCATGAAGCCCCATTGATAGCACAAGAGGATACGTGAGATCCGTGCTCATCTTCCAGTACATCCGTTTACCGGCTCTATGTGAGGGCACGTACACAAAAGTCGCGTGTGCCTTCTTCGCGAGCTCCAGAGCCCATCTGTTATACAGGAAATCTCCGGTGACGCGCGTGACGCAATCAAGGGCGTGCATCCACTTCGTCAGGTAGTGATAGTACTGTCCGTCCCGGTCCCATTCCAGACGCTCATCAACGTTTTCATCCGGTCTCCGTTCTGCCAGATTCTTGCCTATCCGCAATCCACCGCTCGTGGGATGAAGCTTTCCCTCTTCGTCATTAAGCCCGCTGAGCCAACCGGTTCTGCGATCGTCGGGACGGTATTTCCCGAGCGTGCCGTGCACCTGATCCACAAGCTGCAGCGCCATCTCCTTGAATCTCTTTTCGCCGGTTTCCCGGTAAAGTCCCAAAAAATTGCAAACTGCGAAAGCGTCAGTCCACAGGTATCGGCGGGGCGAGCCCGTGGCGGGGAAAAGTCCGGTATCCCGCGCAAACTCCATCATAATAGTTCGGGCCGAAGCGATCGTTTGCTCTTGTCTCATTATGCCTCTCCTACCATGGGTCGCCGACGTGCATCAGGCTCAATCGATCTGCGCAGGGATGTAACCCCTGATCTGGTAATAAAGCAACTTGAAAAGCTCCATTAGAAACTGCCTTATTCCGTCCTCCTGACGCCACCAGCTATCGATCTCGAAATCATTGAAGTAGGCAATGGGCAGAATAGTGATCGATAGCGGTCCTCCCACATGCCGGTACACAAGCAGGCTCCTCCGGGTATGAAAACCTTTTGCCAGCAAAAAAGCTGTCCTGACGCCTTTGCTTGACAGTGCTTGCAGGACGATCGTAGCTTCATTCAACGTGACCGGATGATGAGCAGGTGTAACCAGCACCATGTACTGCTTCTCCGTAAGTCCCGTTGATTTGAGTCTCTTCTCGACCAGCACCCGATACTCCTCATCTATGCCGAACTTCTTTTTCTTCTCATCAACCCGATGCAGAACGACGACGATGCATGAAACCCTTCTTGAGGAAAGCAGATCGACGGCAATCTTCATGGCTCCTGTCTCAGGAGCTTCTGTGCCTTCCAGGATTGCCACGTCTGCCGTACCATTGCTCTGCGGTGCCATGAATCTGCCGGCTCTCATAAGGATGGTTTCGTTGAACGAGTAAATAAGAACGACGACAACGAGAACTGAACAAAGGATCGCTGCCAGAATCGACTTTGCTTTCGTTGTCATATTGTGCGCCGCAATTTCTCGCGATAGCGATGCGCCACCGGTCTTTAGATTAGAACGCCGAAGACATCACTGATATTGCTATAATCTAGGCACTGATTGCCATCCTGTAAATGTCGTACGCATCATAGCAGCTCTTCTGCGTTGAGACCATAGCCACCTGGCACTTTTTTTGCACGACTTTTTACGGTATTATAGTCGCAACGGCTCTAATCCAATAAAATGCTAGCTTAGTCTTCTGCAAAGAGAGAACTGCATGGGACGTCGAAAAAACGACAACGTGACCAAGACAAGAATGGTCGAAACGATGCAGAAGCAAGGCGAAGAGACGGCCCTCCGGCTTGCCCAGGAGACGGGGGTTCTCGCCGAGATCGGTCGCATCATCAGCTCCAGTCTGAACATAGAGGAGGTCTACGAGCCATTTGCAGAAGAGGTGCGTAAGCTCGTGCCTTTTGACCGCATCCTGCTGAATCTCATTAATCAACGTGAAGGTACGCTTGTCACGGCTTATGTTGCGGGGATGGACGTGGCTCGAAGACACGACCGCGTACCTTTTCCTCTGGCAGGCACAGTCACGGAGCAGATGATACGGACAGGAGCGCCGGTGCTCTTTCACCCGGAGTCTGTTGAGGAGGTGCGCGATAGCTTCCCGGGCCTGGTGCAGGCTTTTGAAGCGGGCCTGCGTTCCAGACTATCTGTGCTCCTGATCGCACGGGGCGAGGCTATCGGCAGTCTCGCGTTCTGGTCGAAACAGCCGAAGGAATATGGCAAACAACAGGTGAGGCTGGCGCAGAGCGTTGCCAGCCAGATTGCAGGCGCCATCGCCAATGCCCAGCTCTTCCTTGAGCGCAAGAGAATTGAGGAAGCCCTGCGTGAGAGCGAAGAGAGTTACAGAAGCCTTGTCGAAACGTCACCGGATGCAATCTTCCTCCACGCAGATGGGAAACTGGTCTATATTAACCCTGCCGCAGTTCGGCTCTTCGGAGCCGCCAGCGCGGAAAAGATGTACGGTTTAGATGCATTTGACATTGTCCATCCGGACGACAGGGAGGCTATACGGAGCCGCACGCATCTGATCATGACGACAGGCATGCCTGCTCCTCTCAGAGAAACAAGGATCTTACGCCGCGACGGCTCGACCGTGGACGTTGAGGCGACAGCGGGTATCTCATATTACCGCGGGAAAAAGGCAATCCAGGTGATACAGCGGGATATCACCGAACGGAAACGTTCAGAAGAAAAAATTCGGGCATCACTCAAGGAGAAAGAGGTACTCCTGAAAGAGATCCACCATCGAGTCAAGAACAACCTCCAGATTGTCTCGAGCCTTCTGTATCTCCAGGCAACCAGAACAAAGCACCCGGGCGCTGTGTCTGCGCTCACGGAAAGTCAGAACCGCGTCAGGTCTATGGCTCTGATTCATGAGAAGCTCTATCAATCACCCAACCTCGCCAGCGTCGACATGGGCGAGTACACGAGCAATCTCGTGTCTGAACTCCAGCGCTCACACAGGACTACCGAGAACAGCATTCGCCTCAACCTCGAAATAGAAGAAATCCGACTCGGTGTCAATGAGGCGATACCCTGCGGCCTCATAATTAATGAGCTTGTGTCGAACGCCTTGAAACACGCCTTTCCGGCCGGAAAGGATGGGGAAGTCCTGGTGCGGCTCACACGAGGAGAGAACGATTCCTATAAGCTTTTCATCAAAGACAATGGCGTCGGCTTCCCCGAACAGGTTGATTACCGAAACTCTCCGTCCTTAGGTCTTACCCTGATCAACTCACTCGTGGAGCAGCTTCAGGGTGCAATAGAGCTCGATAGAACAGGCGGTACAGCCTTCACGGTCAGGTTCGGATAAGAAGAAAAATCACAAGATTCTGGAAATTTAGTATACTGTTGAAAGGAAACGAGCACAGCCGGTCGCCGCAGAAGATAACCGCATTATTGGAATTTCGTCATGGGCAGGAATATTAAGATACTCGTTGTTGACGACGATCCCGATTTACTTTTACTCACGAGCGAGGTCGTGAGAAGAGCAGGTTACGAGGTGCTGACGGCCTCGAGCGGCAAGGATTGCATCGAGACCATGCGAAGGGAGCATCCTGACCTCGTCTTACTTGATGTGATGCTTCCCGATATGACCGGGGTTGAGGTGTGTCGGCAGATCAAAGAAGACAGGAATCTGCGCGCTGCACTGGTGCTCCTCATTTCCGGAGTCCAGGTCTCATCTGATTACCAGGCGGACGCACTGAACGTGGGCGCGGACGGGTACATTGTCAAACCCATTTCCAATAAAGAGCTGATTGCGCGTGTGCAGGCTATGGAGCGTATTAAGAGGGCAGAAGAGGCGCTTCAAGCTTCAGAGCTTCGCTATCGCAGGCTTTTCGAAACAGCACTGGATGGGATCCTGATCCTTGACGGCGAAACATGGTCGATCGAGGATACAAACCCGTCTCTGACAGAGATGCTCGGGTATGAGCGCGAAGAGATTATGGGGAGGAAACTCTGGGAAATTGGCCTCTTCAAGGATGCGGAGGCAGGCACAGCAGCATTCCGGGAGTTGTACGACAAAGGATTTTTTCGCTACAAGGATCTGCCGTTTGAAACAAAATCAGGAAAAGAGATAGTGGTCGAGTGCGTCTGCAACATCCATGATGTGGAGAACAGGAAGGTAATCCAGTGCAATCTCCGGGACGTCACCGACAGGAAATGCCTGGAAGAGACGCTCCAGAGCCTGTCGCTCGTTGACGATCTCACGGGTCTCTATAACCGACGCGGCTTTATGGCCCTTGCCGAGCAGCAACTGAAGATAGCAGAAAGAGCAAAGCAGGAGGTTCTCATCTTCTTTTTCGATCTGGATAATATGAAGAGTATCAATGACGCGTTAGGCCACCAGCAAGGCGATAAAGCGCTCATTGAGGCTGCATCGATACTGAAAGAAACATTCAGAAAGTCTGATGTTATCGCACGCCTGGGAGGGGATGAGTTTGCAGCTCTCGCGATAGATGCAACACACGAGACGGAAGATGTGCTCGTCAATCGTCTCCGGAACGCGCTTGAAGCTGCCAATCGGCTCAACCTTCGAAACTACTCACTTTCCCTGAGCACAGGCATCGCGCGTTATGCGCCCGGCATTCCTTCTTCTCTTGATGAACTGATCGCCCGCGCAGATGCATTGATGTACGATAATAAACGCAACAAACAGCGCGGCTCCGGCGACTGATGGCGCTCTGTATCATCCAACCGGTTGCACATCCAGAAGAAGTTGCTTAGTTCCTGAGCGGACTGGTTATTACCTCTGCGCCCCCCCTTTATACAAATTATCCAGGTGATAGTCGAAGCAGGTCCTGCATTGTTCACATAAACGATCAGACGGTTGAAGACGAGCCGCAGGCCGAAAAGCAAGAATCTATTGTCTATGGTTTACCGAAAGAAACGATTGACGGACAAGATCGGCGGACATAGATTTCTACCAGAAAGCGGCGGAGAACGTGTGCCCGTCGGATGCAATCGACGCGCGCGATCAGACATAAACGGGTTAGGGACAAGATCCATTGAAGTACCATCACACGAGAGGAGGGACGTATGGACTATAACAAGCTTGGTCAGGACATTGCTGCGGTAGCCGCCCTGGTGGGTCTCAAGGTTATAGGAGCGATAGTACTCTGGTTCGTTGGCAGCTGGCTGATACGGTTCGCGGTCAACCTGATAATCAGAGGCTTGAGGGCAAGGGGTGTTGACCACACGATCATAGCCTATGTTTCTAACGCTGTCTCCGTGCTGCTCAAGATCACACTGGTCGTGGCTATTCTCGGGTACTTCGGTATTCAGACCACCACGTTCGCGGCACTGCTGGCGGCGGCGGGCCTGGCAGTCGGAGTCGCCTGGAGCGGTCTCCTCGCCAACTTCGCAGCAGGAGCATTCCTGGTGATACTCAAACCGTTCAAGGCAGGAGATTTTATTCAGGCTGGCGGCCTCATGGGAACTGTGGAGGAGATAGGCCTATTTGTGACCACGATCAACACCATGGACAACATCAAGACTTTTATCGGCAACAACAAGATTTTTTCCGACAACATTCAGAATTTCTCTTCTAATCCGTACCGACGCGTAGACCTGGTGGCCCAGCTCGACCACACGGTGGATCCGAAGGTCGCCGTTCAGCTTCTCAAGGAACGTCTGGCCAAGATACCCAACGTGACGCGAATCCGGTTCCGGATGTGGAGATCCTCAATTTCACGCTGAATGGACCGGTTCTGGCCGTACGGCCTTACTGCAACAATGCTGATTACTGGCAGGTCTACTTTGACACCAACAGGATCATCAGGGAATCATTCGGCGAGGCAGGCTTCCCTGCACCGCAGCAGCACTTCCAGGTGGCCACGCGACCGGCGTAGAGGACGGATTTGACACACAACCAGGCAACGCGAGAACCCATGAATGCACTCACGTACCGCCGGCTGCTGTGCGTACTCGTTGTCGGCTTGCTCCTGTCCGCGGCGCGGGTAACCACAGCCGAACAGCCCTATGATCCCCTGGCCGTCTCCGATCAGAGTAGATTCGAAACGCTTGACTTCACGGTAAAGGACCACGGACGGCAACGCGAGATCCCCATTCGCGTTTATCTCCCGTCGGTCAAAACGCCCGCACCGGTCGTGCTGTTCAGTCATGGGCTGGGAGGCTCGCGCGCCGAGTGCGCGTACCTCGGCAGGCACTGGGCATCACGTGGCTACGTAGCGGTTTTTCTTGGTCATCGGGGCAGTCACTTCTCAGCACGGCAGGACGAACCTACGGTGCAGCGCATGGCCCCGATGAAGAACGCGGCCGGGGGCGAAAACTTCCTGTCACGGGTGAAAGACGTCCCTGCCGTGCTCGATCAGCTTGAACACTGGAACAAATCCGAGGGTCATGCGCTCAGAGGAATGCTGGACCTGAGCCGGATCGGCATGTCAGGTCATTCATTAGGCGCGGCCACGACGCAGGCCGTGAGCGGCCAGACATTCTCGCACGGCAGGTTCTCTTACACCGACGCACGCATTAAGGCCGCCATCGCGCTCAGTCCCAGCAGCCCGGGTCGAGGCGGTGACCCCAGAGAGGCATTCGGCAGTGTGAAAATCCCGTGGATGCTGATGACGGGAACAAGAGATGGCGACCTGAAGTCGCGGCTGGCTGTATTTGCCGCGTTGCCTCCGGGAGAAAAGTATGAGCTGGTTCTGGACGGAGCTGAACACGCTGCCTTCACCGACCGCACCCCGCTTCGTGTGACCGGAAAACGCAAGCTCGACTACCATGAGGTCGTCCTCGCGCTGAGCACGGCCTTCTGGGACGCCTGGCTGTGCGGCGACAGGGAGGCGAGGAGGTGGCTCGACGGCGAGGGTCCGCATGCTGTTCTGGAGAAGAATGATCGGTGGCAAAGAAAGTGAACAAAGCGTCCGCAGCTCAAGAAATTCGATAAGACGAAGACGAATCAGAAGGCGTACAGTATATGTAGGGTCAGGTCTTTCATCGTAGCATATGGTGGTGTTCTTTAACGATCCTGCTCACGGTCGTACAATGAAGGCAGAGTGATCACCGACGTCTTTGAGGGTAGAGCACCGGGCAAAGTTACAGCGCTACAATGAAAGACCTGACCCCATGGGTGTGTTCCTCACTACTGCTGGCCTTATCCAAGTTCTACTCTATCTGCGTCGGGGTTTCTTTCCTAATGTTTTGTCCTTGTCTTTTCAGCAGACACCGGCTATCATTTCGAAGGAGACGAGCCGCCCACGTTGGTTTGCAGCGGAGATATAAATGGCTCATGAAATCGATCCTTGCATAGCAAAGCAGTTGCAGCGCTAGTAATCACAGCGTTAAGCCAGTTGCGTTCATTGATTATCCTAGGGGGTTTGTATGTCCTACATCTTTTTGAAGGTAGATGATCTTGAAGGCACGGACAAGGTCGGGTCAAAGCAGTGCGTGGCACTATTACAGCACTATGCAAAGCTACCTCCTACTTCCTTATGGAAGGAAGGAAAGGCAGTCCTTCGAAATTTGTCCCTTACGAAAGGGACAGCCATCGCAACCTTCATAAACGGAAAGTATCAGGATCATGCCACGGGAAATCATGCCGCCTTCTACCTTGGTCAGGATGCTAATGGGATTTCGGTGATGGATCAGTGGGCAAATGATGCGACTAAGCCCAAGGTCTCGAAACGCTATATTCGCAAAAGAGGTAAACTACCTGATGGCAAGTATGTTGATCCAAGCAACAACGCAGAAGCGTACGCCGTTATAGAATAGGAACGCACGCATGAGAACAGCCAAGTGGGGATTACTCGCATTACTGTTAATGACGGGCGTAACGGGTCTCTGTTTTGGCGATGAAAATACGATTTGTCCGGATAAAGTTCGCCCGTCGTCGGTAAGCGTTGCACCGGAAGATGTGCCACAGGGGTATAAACCGTTTGTTTCAAACACTATAGTGAGGTTAACCGGGGTTACGGTTTTCGACGGACCGCCAGAGGATGGAGCCCAACTCAAGCCATCTTTTTCATCGTCGAATGGAGAAACAATAAAGTGGGTTTTCGAAGGTTCTTACGAGAAAGGGAAATGGGTTTCTTGCGATTACGCAAATGGGCTCATTCGTCTTGTGAAACAAATTGGAGAACCAACCGTATCCTGCACCGCGACAGTCCGGAAGACAAAACCATACAAGACTGTTGAGGCCAAGTTTACCTGCAAATGATATAGGGATTCGTTCTGGCGACTTAAAGCGCGCCACTGAATGCAGAGTTCACGCCGTTCGTTGATATTCCTTCTGATCCCAAAGTGCCTCCGACAGGCAAGGAGATGATCCGCGCACTATTCCGCATGCAGGACGTGAGCCTCTCTGCCGGTCAGTTTTGCAATAATGTAGGCACCGAATTCACTGACAAGAACATCGGCGACTATATCAGCGGTATGTTGGCACAGATCGATCAGCCTAAAGGAAGGAACTGGATCGAGACATCGGCCAAGCCGGGAACCCTGTCCGATACGGGTGAGGCGGCATGGGAATGCGAGGTTACGATACGGCACACTTACCGCGAAGAGGTCATGGACTGGGGAGTCCGATCACTCGTCAAAGACTCCATCATGTGCATAGGCACCGGGTAGAAGGTTTTGACAACGCGCAAGCGGATACCCAGAGTGCCTTGTTACCTCAGGGAGTAATTGCGCAGGTCAGTGTGTTGATGTCGATTAACTCCTTTACTGCTAACCATGAAATGGATTTCGGCTGCATATTAGAATAGGGGACAAAAAGTAATAAGGCAAGACCTGATCCCATGGATGCTCCGATGCTGCGGCAGAATTCAGGGAGCATCGTCAATATTGTGAGCGTAATAGGTCTCATTGGGAACGTTGGGCAGGCGAACTATTCCGCCTCAAAAGCAGGGCTGATAGGCCTCACCAAGACGACGGCACGGGAGCTTGCCGGACGCGGGATTAATGTCAATGCTATCGCTCCGGGGTATATCCGGTCGGATATGACTGCCGGGCTGTCGAAAGAGGTTTCGCAAAAGGTGCTGTCGCAGATCCCGGTGAACGCTTATGGTGTTCCTGAGGACGTGGCAAATGCGGCCCTATTTCTGGTTTCCGATCTGGCTAAGTACATTACCGGTCAGGTCGTCAATGTCGACGGTGGCCTAGCGATGTGAGAAAAGGCCATCTTCGTCCCGGTTGCCCCTATTTGGTTACGCCCGCCAACTCGGCCATAAGCTCTTTAACGGTTGTGAGCCTGTCGATGCGATAACCGCTCGCGCCGACGGTGTAGAGGGGGTCCTCTTGATCCGGATTGTATCCGGCAGAGCTGAGGAGCCCATTGCAAATACAGAAGGCGCCGCCGTCATCGAGCCGCGCACGACACTGCGTGAACTTTCCTTCTCTGTCGGGTCTCAGTACATATCCCTTATCGCATCGCGGCTTTCTCTTCTGTTCGAGCGCGTTCTGGAACATGCCGGATTCTTTGATAACCATGAACGGCAGGCCACAGGGGGAACCGGGAGATTGCGCGACCAGAATGTCCTCTTTCCCCGCATCGATGACGGCCTGCTTATAGGCATCGGTGGCACTGCACTCCTTTGCGACGAGAAAGCGTGTTCCCATCTGGACGCCGTCGGCTCCCCTTTTCAGAAATCTGACGATGTCGTCATGCGTGTAAATGCCCCCCGCCACGATAACGGGAAAGCCCCCGAACTTCTCTGCAATGTCCTTTACCGGCGGCAGGAGATTTTCAAGCCTGTTCGACTCGATGCCGATCTCCTCCAGTTTGAATCCCAGGTGGCCCCCGGCGAGTGGTCCTTCGAGCACGACGGCGTCAGGCCTGTAGCCCAATCGTTCCCATTTTTTACATATGATTTCAAGGGCCCTGGCCGAAGAGACGATGGGAATCAGGCCTGTCTCGCCCGGCTTCTGGATAGCGGGAAGACTGAGCGGCAATCCCGCCCCCGAAATTATGACATCGGCGCCGGCGTCAATAGCGCCTTTTACGGAATCCGCATAGTCCTGTATGAGGGCAACCATGATGTTGATACCCGCGACACCGCCCTTCGCTTTTGCCTGGGAAACCTCCGCAAAAGCCGCTTCGTAAGACGTATGTTTCTTCCCGGTCCTTTTACTGACAAGCCTGTCAAGAGCCGCACTCGAAACTATGCCCACGCCCCCTTCCTGTGCAACGGCGGCGGCAAGCGGAAAGAGTGATACGCCCACCCCCATGCCGCCCTGTATGATGGGTATCCTTATTTTCTTTCCTTTAATGGCAAGGGAGGGTAACGTTTGGGGTTCCATGTTCGTACCTCACCTTCTCAGCAGCATTGCGCCGCTCGAGTATCCGCCGCCAAAAACAGCGATCACTATCAGTTCGCTTTTCTGGAACCTTCTCCAATTCTGCGAAAGGGCGATCGCGGTGCTTGCGCATCCCGTGTTGCCGGTTTCCTCGATATTCATGATCAGCTCGCCGTTATGCAATCCGAGGGCCTTCACGAGTTGGGCGATGATCCTCGAATTTGCCTGATGGGGGATGAGATGAACGATCTGCTCCGGAGTCAGAAGATTCTTTTCCAATATGTCCTTCACCTCGGACACCATATACTTGCAGGCATTGGTGAAGACGTCCTTTCCAAAGGGCATTCTGAGCCCGCCTTCATTGGGCCGCAAATAGACTCCCTCGGGGCCCTTTCCTATATGGCCGAGCCCTGTTGTATTAAGATCGAGGATCGCTATGTCCTCTTCGGAAATCTTCTCCTTCGATATGAATACAGCTGCGGCCCCGTCACCCCATAGGTGACCCGATTGCGCATCCGCGTCATCGCTGTAGGCGCCGTTATGTTCCGAAGCAACGACAATCGCCCTGCGTGCCTTATTTGTCGCGAAATAACCTTCGACGATTTCTATCGCACTCAAAAACGAAGAGCACGCTGAAGAGACGGAAACAACCCGTGCTTCAGAGATATGGAAGAAGCGCTGTACGGCATGGGCCAGTGTTCCTGCCGTGTCATAAGGGGTGTAAGTGGCACCGACGATCAGATCGATCTCTTTCAGCGAATAAGGAAGCCGGCCTATCGCAGCTTTCGTTGCTTCGACGGCCATGGTGTTCGTATTTTCCTGGGTACCTGCCCTTGTCCGCGACCGTATACCCGATCGCTCATATATCCACTCGTCCGACAGTCCTGTCAGCTTTGTATAAAATTGATTCGGTATGATCGTTGTAGGTAAATAATGGGACGCTGCGTTGATATACATAGGTGGCTTGACCGTTCAATCCCTTTTTGTACTAGGAGCCTGTAGAAGAATTCCCTTTCGAAATCGCGGCTTTCTACTTCCCCTTACGTTTTGCCCTTCTGATGACCATCTCTGACAGAAATAGGTCCGACATTGGCTTTCGTTTCACACTTTTAGCGATGAAAAATCCCAAATGGCTATTTCTCCGACAGGCTCCTAGTCGTCAGCATGGATCGGTGAGGAATAGTCCATGACTACTGCTCGTTGCTCCTGGCGTTGGACGCGTAGCTTCCAATTGCGCTCTTTATGTGTTCGTTGAAGTTTTGACCTACAAGGCCCTTCGCATGGGCTATAGCATTTTTGATAGCCCGGCTGTCGGACTTGCCGTGACAGATGATGCACACCCCTTCGACACCGACGAGGGCCCCGCCTCCGTATTCGGAATAATCTATTCTGTGGGATAGGTCTTCGAGGGCCTTCTGCAAAAATCCGCTGCCGCTCCCCTGGGCGGCTTCTGCAATAGCGCGTTTCTTGAGGAATCCCATAATAAACTCCGCGACGCCTTCGCTCACCTTCAGGGCCACGTTTCCGACAAAACCGTCGGTGACGACCACATCGGCCTTGCCATTGGACAACTCCGTTCCCTCGATGTATCCGAGGTAATTGAGGTCGAGTGTTTTTAGAACCCCATGGGTCTTCCTGGTCAGGTCGTTTCCTTTTGTCTCCTCTTCGCCGTTACTCAAAAGGCCGATCCTTGGCTTCTCTATCCCAAGGAAGCACCTTGCGAACACGTCTCCCATCAGGGCGAACTGGATGAGGTGCGAGGGCCTGCAGTCAACGGTTCCGCCTGCGTCGACCAGGATCGACGTACCGACTGCACTCGGGTGCCTCGTCATGATGGCGGGCCGTTCGACGCCGCGAATTCGGCCGAGAGTAACGATGGCAAAAGCCATCACCACACCCGAGTTTCCCGCTGACACCGCCCCCTGGACGTTCCCCGCTTTGAGCAGCTCAAGGGCCGTGTTCACCGAGGAATCCTTCTTTCGCCGCAACGCTCCCGAAGGCGATTCCTTTGTGTCAACGAATACAGGTGTATGGACAATCTCAATTGATGAAGGGCTGGCGAGCAACGGACGAATGGCGTTTTCATCCCCGACGAGAACAATTTCGGCAATCTTCTCAGCAATGGCGGCCTCGGCGCCCCGCACAATCTCCACAGGCGCATGATCTCCGCCCATGGCGTCTACTGCTATTCTCACCATATGTGTTTAGAGTCCCTATTCCTTGATGGCCCGGTATTTCTTGCCTTTGAACATCCCGGATTTAGGGCTGACCAGATGGATTTCTGGAGACGGGAACCTCCAATGTGCCTTTGGCCGATAGACGCCCCCGTATGTTTGAAATCGTTGGCTCTTCGCTGTCTTGCTTGAGTTCGATAATATATAGGGTTGCCGAGTGATTGTCAAGCGATCTCAGGCTCGCTCGCAGTGCGGCAAACGTGTTTGAGATATCCCATCAGGAGAAACCTGACGGGACGTTGTTGCTTTGTGATTCCCGGGAATTAAGTGCCGTTTCTGCAACGCGCGAATTGTTACCAGCGCAGTGAAGATCTGTTTCTTAAACAAGGTCACCCCAATCAGGCTCGGACCGGGATAGCTTGAAGCGAGCACAAAAAGACGTCTTGCAGCCTTACGGGATACTTTTTAAGGCCATGTGGACTTCGGCCCATCTTTTTATGTTGCAGGCGGGAGAACGGCCAGTACGGCGCTTTCTTCTGGTAATGATTGTATTGATTAGTTAAACGCAACTACTCGCTTTGTAGGTGTACTCGCGACCGGAATAGAGCCTGGAGTCAAACGGAATAAGACATCTCCAGAAGTGGTTTATCCCACTTTTAGACTTTGACTTTTCTCACTCGGTTACAGCTCATATTCTAACGCGCAGAACCAATGTGAACCGGTCGGTTGACGGCGAGTAAAAGTCTTCACCACCCGTGTTAGAACTCCACGGGTACCCGTAGGCGCTGCGAATCCTGTGGAACGCAGGCGTACGGTGTCAACGTGGCCATCTTAATGCCGGGGTAGATTTCGATGCATAACAAGGCGACGAGGAGGAGTGGACCGGAGGCGTACGGGTCATGGTACGGTTGAACGATCCACGACGACGAAGGTCAATGCCAGGCTGAATTTTGATGGATAACGAGGCGATCCGAGGTCTGGACTACGCAGGCGTACCTTGTGGTACGTCGAAGTAGGACGGGCCGAAGGGCAACGAAGTTAGGCGCAAAAGGCAGCCTGGCATCCCGCGTCAATACGCGTCGCGGCCCCAGCGGCGGTGGACCAAGAACCACTCCTCCGGATGCTCCGCTATCAGTTCTTCCAGAAAGGCGTTTATCTTCCTTGCATTCTTGTAAATGAGCTCCTCTATATTCCCTTTTCTCTCTATCCCGATCGGCTCACAAAATACGATCGTGTATCTGAGGAACCCTTCCCTTCTCAGGTAGACAGGCAGGACCGGTGAGCCTGTCCGCATGGCAAGCATGACAATACCTTTCGACGTGGGCACCTTCTCGCCGAACAGTTCCACGTATACGCCTCTCGAACGCTTCTCTCGCTGGTCTCCGAGGATCCCTACGATCCTGTTCTCCCTGAGGTATTTCATTGTATCCCGCGCCGTGTCCTGGTTTGGAATCACCGTGAGGCCGGTAGCAGCACGCAACTGGTTTATGAAACCCTGGAGAAATTTTTGTCCTTTGAGAGGCCGGGCCAGCGCTATGACCTCGCGGTGCAGCAGAGACGATGCGATGCCCATGATCTCCCAGTTGCCGTAATGAAATACCAATGCCAACATGCCCTTTTGGAGCTTTATCGCTTCCTCCACGTAGTGCGCCCCTTCCACGTGGAATCGCATTGAGAGATCTTCCTTGGGAAGATACGGGACGAGGAGTAATTCGACAAAGTTGGTGCCCAGCTTCTCAAAACAGGATCGCACCACGGCCTTTGCCTGCGCATCCGAAACGCCCCTCATTATCTTTCTCACATTGGCCATCGCAATTTTCCTGCGCCGCGCGAGAAGTCTCAGGGCAACTCTGCCGAGTGCCGCGCCGACGCGAGCCGCACAGGTTTCGGGAAGGATGCGGAGGAATTGCTGAAAGATTTTAATAAGGCAGAGAAAGAAAAGGTCTAGTGCCAATTTGGATTCAAAAATATGCCCAGCCTTCAGCTGGGTACCCCGGGGCGGCAAGGAGAATGGCTTTGGTATATGAATGAAGGCGAATTGGCATCTACTCTTTGAAAGGCGTCGCCTCATCTATGAGCATAACCGGTATATCATCCTGTATCCGATAGACGAGTTTGCACTTGTCGCAAATAAGACCGTCTCCCGCACTGTTAAGGCGTAAGTCACCCTTGCACTGAGGACAGCAGAGGATATCGAGCAGTTCCTTTTTGATCGGCATGCTTCCCCCTAATTCTCTTTGTCTTCGTTGTTCTTAATTATCGCGGGGACGAGATAATCGCCCAACGTTGAGAGGGCACCGCGAGGTTCATCTTTGGTGGAGAATGCATCCGTTTCCTTCTTCTCCTCCATCTTCCTTAAGGCCTTGATAGACAGACCGATGCGCTTTTCCTTTTCGTCTACGTGGATAACGACGGCCTTCACCTTGTCGTCCATGGCAAAAATTTCTGACGGGTGTTTACCCTTTGCCGAATCAAGTTCCGACAGATGCACCAGTCCCTCGACACCTTCCTCGATTTCCACAAACACGCCGAAATCGGTGATACTGGTGACGAATCCTTCGATGATATCTCCAACGCGATAACGCTCCAGCAAACCTTTCCACGGATCTTCCTTGAGCCGCTTCAGACTGAGCGAGAATTTTCGCTGCTCGGGATCGATGTTGAGAACCAGTGCCTCAATCGGGTCTCCCTTCTTGAAGCTTTCGGAGGAAAAACCCTTCCTCCTCGACCAGGAAAGCTCAGACACATGAACAAGACCATCGATGCCGTCTTCGATACCGATAAAAAGACCGAAGTCGGTAAAATTCTTTATCTTGCCCTCCACGACCGTACCGGCCGGATACTTCTGGGCGAGTTCTTTCCAGGGATCGGGCAGCAGCTGCTTCAAGCCCAGCGATATCCTCTTCTTCTCCGTATCAATGTCGAGCACTTGAAGTTCAAGAATATCGCCCCTTGAGACCAGCTTCCCCGGATTCTTCAGCTTCTTATCCCAGCTCATCTCGCTCACATGCAGGAGACCTTCGAGGCCTGCCTCAAGCTCGACAAAGACGCCGTAATCGACAACCCCAACCGCTTTACCCCGAACCTTACTCCCGACGGGGTACCGTTCCTCGACTTTGAGCCACGGATCACCCTTAAGCTGCTTTATGCCAACCGAGACTTTTCTTTTCTCCTCATCGACGCCGATCACTTTCACCTTAACTTCATCGCCCGGCTTGAGATACTCCTTGGGATGGTTGATCCTGCCCCAGGTAATATCATTGATGTACAGGAACCCGTCAGCCCCGCCGAGATCCACAAAAGCACCGTAATCGGTGATGCTCTTGACGAATCCATAGAGTACCTGGCCTTCTTTTACGGTTTTCCAGAACTCTTTTCGCTTGCGGTCCCGTTCCTCTTCGAGGAGCTGTCTGCGTGAAACAATGACATTATCTTTCTTCCTGTTAACCTTGATCGCCTTGAACTTCAGGTGTCTTCCCAGGAAGGAGGCAGGGTTCTTGACCGGTTTCAGGTCGACCTGCGATATAGGAAGAAAGGCGTTGACGCCTATATCCACGAGGAAACCGCCCTTCACCTCTGAGATCACCGTTCCATCGAGGGGCAGACCTTCCTCCAAAGACTTGTCGATGTTCTGCCACATTCGTATGATGTCGACCCTCTGCTTTGAAAGGGCCAGGAGGCCATCTTTCTCTTCTCTGCCTACCACCATGACCTCGATTTCGTCACCAACCTGTGCCGTCAGGTTACCTGACTTGTCGAGCGCCTCACTCATAGCGAGCTTACCCTCCGATTTCAAACCTACATCCACGATCACGCTGTCGCTGAGAATATTGATTATCGTGCCTTTATGAATATTCCCCTCCTGGAGGGTTTTCATCGAGGCATCGTAGAGCTCCTTCATCTCCTCTTCGGTTCGTTCGCCTTGCGTGCCGGTGTCAGTAGTGTCAGTAGTGTCAACCATGCCGTTCACCCCTAAAGATTTTTTACGAGCCTCTCCACTCTTTCTATCATAAAATCAGGGGTTGAGGTTCCCCCTGTAATGCCCACTGTTTTCAAGCCTGAGAACCATTCACAGTTCACGTCGTCCTCCGTCTCAACGTGATAGCTTCTTGGTTGCAGCTTCTTTACCAGGTGATAGAGCTTCGTCGTGTTGGAGCTTGACTTGCCGCCTACTACCAGCATTGCCTCAACATGGCCTGCAAGCTCAACCGCCTGCTGCTTTCTAAGGAAAGTGCTTCCACAGATGGTATTGTATACTCTAATCTCCTTCGCCCGGTCTATCAAGCCCCCGACTACCTGTTTCAGCGTTTCAATATCCTGGGTGGTCTGGCAGACTACTCCAATTTTCTTAGCTTCGATAGGGCGCGAGTGTTGCATTACAATACCATCATTGTCCAGATAACTCAACACGCTCTTCACCTCTGGATGCCGCTCATCCCCTACAATGACAACCGTGTATCCCTGCTTCTTCAGGTAAAGTGCGCGCGTCCTCACCGTCTTCACAAAAGGGCAGACAGCGTCTATTGCGACGAGTCCTCTGGCGCGTATCTCTTCCTCTTCTTGTTTCTGAATGCCATGCGAGCGGTAGCAGATAACCCCTTTATCGACCTCGCTCACATTGTCGACCGGGATTACCCCCTTCTCTTTGAGCGACGCAACTACCTGAGGGTTGTGAACGAGAGGTCCGAGCGTGTGAATCTGCTCGCCTTTCTGTTGCAGCTCCTTGAGTACTTTTGAAATAGCTCTTTTTACACCGAAGCAGAAGCCAATCTGGTCTGTCTTGAGTGTTTCAATCATTGATGTCCTGTGTTACGGCCTGCGCGACGGCTTGCATCGCGAGGCCCGCGCTGCGTGGCCTCCTCCACATGGGTTTTCAGGAGCTGCACCACGCCTTCTACATCAAGGTGAGTCGTGTCAACGTAGAGCGCGCCTTCAGGCCGGGTAAGGGGAGCTATGTCGCGTTGTGAATCGTCCTTGTCCCTTTTTTCCATCTCTCTTTGTACCCTGCCGAGGGTATCTTCAGCAGTTTCGCCCGAATCTGCGCCGTTCAACTCGAGATGGCGTCGCCGTGCGCGGGCCTCCACGTCAGCGTCAAGGTAAAACTTCACTTCGGCGTCCGGAAAGACAACCGATCCGGTGTCGCGTCCCTCGAGCACGATGCCGCCTTCTTTTCCAAGCTCACGCTGCATGGCGGTGAGATACTGCCTTACGCGCGGATCCTGAGAGAGCGATGATGCCAGCATGGAAATTTCAGGGGTCCGTATCTTGGATGATATCTCTTCTCCGTTCAGAAAAACCCTGGTCGTTTGGCCAAAAATGAATCTCAATTTCAGATCCCGCAGGAAGTGGATCGAGATCCGGTTTTGAGGTTTCTCCGGACCACGCGTACGCTACTGCCCTGTACATTGCTCCCGTATCCATATAGTCATAACCGAGCGCTGATGCGAGCCTCTTTGCCACGGTACTCTTCCCCGCGCCGCTCGGTCCATCAACGGTGATTACAGGTCGTTTCCTCACGCAAGCAGGCTCCTTAAGCCCTGAGCGAATCTCTTATTCTCTTCCATGGTGCCCACAGTCACGCGAATATACTCAGGCAGATCGTACGCCCCCATCCATCGCACAAGGATCTTCTTCTCAAAAAGTTTCTTGGTCAACCCTTCCGCGTCAGGACCTATCCGCACAAGAACGAAGTTCGCCTCTGTCGGGACGAACGTGAGGCCGAGTTCTGCAAAAAGGCTGTAAAAGAAGTCTCTTCCCTGCCTGTTGCTCTCCAGCACCTTTGCAACATAGTTATCGTCACTCAACGCCGCTTTCGCAGCTACCAGGGCCATCATATTAACGCTGAAAGGCTGTTTCGTTCTTTCGAGGAACGATGCAATTGACGCATCGGCTACGCCATATCCCACCCTCAAACCCGCAAGCCCGTATGCCTTGGAAAACGTTCGCAGGACCAGCAGCGGGTAATCCTTGACGTAGGTCATCGATTTCGGAAACGCGCTGCTGGTGGCAAATTCCGCGTACGCCTCATCCGCTACCACGAGCACTTCCGGCGGCAGTCTGTCGAGAAACGATTTGAACGCTGCATCTTCAAAAATAGTACCCGTCGGATTATTGGGATTGTTCAGGAAAACGATCCTGACGCTTTCGTCCACATTCTTAAGGACAACTTCCAGATCTACGGTGAGATCGGGAAAACGAATGAGGCGCGTCTCATACCCGTAAATACGGGCCGCGATGCTGTAGAAGGCGAAGGAGGGCCCGTGCACAAGAACCCTCTTGCGCGTCGGGTGACGCATGCCTTTGAAGGCAGTCTCGATTAGCTCGTTGGAGCCGTTGCCGATGACTATATTTTCAGGCTCAAGGCCAAACTTCGCAGCAAGCAAGAGCTTTGAGTTCAGATTCACTTTCCGGATACCTGGTTATGGAAAAGACAGATTCGAGTATGCTGTCAACCACCTTTGATGACGGCGGATGAGGGTTCTCGTTCGAGGCAAGCCGCGTCCAACCCTCCTCAGCAACCGTACAGTGCGGCCTTGGGATAGAAGGGTATCTCTTTGATGCTGTCGTCTACGGTGAGCTTCATCTCTTCTTCAAAGCCTTCTTTGCAAGCCTCACCCGCATTTTTTTGCATGACGTCGAAATCTTCAGACGACAGGCCTGCCCCTTCGACAATCTTCCGAGCCATCTCCTCAGGCAGAAGGTCGGCGGGAGCGTGCGCATCAGTGCTGTATATCAGCTTTGCACCTGTCTTCTTCGCAAGTCGCGCCACGTGACCATTGGTAAGCGAATGGCCCCTCTTCGCAGTGATCTCCAGGAGTACATTTTTCTTCTTCGCAAGCAGAACGTCTTCCTCACTGATGAGACCGGGGTGCGCCAGTATATCCACACCCGCCTCTATGGCAGCCCGGTTAGTGCCCTCCTTGACAGGTTCGACAATGGTCTCCCCGTGCACGATGACAAGGCGCGCACCCAGATTCCGCGCGCGGCGCGTCAGCTCTTTGATGAGCCGCGGTGGCACGTGGGTCAGCTCAACGCCCGGGACAATGGTGATCTGTTCGTAGTACGCAGCTTTTTCATGCAGCTTCAGCACGGATGAGATAAGCAGTTCTAAATTGGACGGAGTCTGCGTGATCGGATAGGCCGATTACTTTATAGCCCTTAAGATAAGCCCTGCGCACAAGTTCCGAGGGTGCGAGTTCGCCATCGCTGAAGAAGGTATGGGTGTGAAGATCTATCATAATTACAGTAAGCAGTTAACCGTGAGCAGTGAGCCGTCAAGTCGGCACTCTCACCGCTAAACGCCACGCACTCACGTTGTCACATCTTATATTTTCCAAAATCATCAGGGGAAAGATTCTCAAGAACATCTTCCCATTCATTTGCATCAACGACAATCTTATCCTCCTTTTTCGCCAGATCGACTTTCGCCGACTTCTTGATCACGCTCTCCTCGACGAATATGGATGCACTCACACGCAAGGCAAGCGCAATCGCATCAGACGGCCTCGAATCGATAACCATCCTCTTTCCATTGACTTCCATATGGATCAGCGCGAAATAGGTGTTATCCCTGAGATCGTTCACCTCGATCTTTACTACCTTTGCTCCAAGGCTGTCCAGTACGTTCTTGAGAAGATCGTGCGTCATGGGTCGCGGAGTCTGGATATTCTCCAGGGCGGTGGCAATGCTGGAAGCCTCCAGCAGGCCTATCCAGATCGGAAGGACATCCTTCTCCTCAAGGTCCTTAAGAAGCACAATAGGCGTGTTGGTAAAGGGGTCGACCGTTATCCCCGCAACTTTCATTTCTTTAAGCATCGTATACCTCCTTCTTTATAACTCGCTCCCCTTTAAGAGAATTTGCATGACCTTTCAAAATCTCGACCTCCAGCAGTGCGCCGATAAGGTCTCGGGACCCTTCGAAATTGACTATTTTATTGCTCCTCGTTCTGCCGGTGACTTCAAAGCCTGAGTTCTTGCTCATCCCTTCCACCAGCACCTCGGTTCTTGTACCTTCCAGAGCCCTGTTCTTCTCTAGCGTTATTGCCTTCTGTATCGACTGCAACTCCTGCAGCCTGCGCATCGACTCTTCCTTTGGCACTGCATGCGGCAGGGCAGAAGCGCGTGTAAATTTCCTCGGAGAATAGCAGAATGAAAAGAGCCCGTCAAACCGCACGCTCTCGACAAGCGCCATCGTTGCTTCAAAATCCTTCTCATCTTCACCCGGGAAACCGACTATACAGTCTCCCGTAACTGAAATCTCAGTGCAACGGGCCTTCAAAAGCTCCAGCTTCTCGACGTATTCCTTAACGGTATAGCCGCGGTTCATAAGAGCGAGGACTTTATCGGAGCCCGACTGGAAAGGCAAGTGTATATGCTCGCAAAGTTTTCCAAGGCTGCCGAAGCAGTCAATCAGTTCCTCGGAGAGGTCCTTCGGGTGTGACGTCACAAAGCGTATACGTTCGATCCCGTCAATCTCGTTCACCTTCGAGAGGAGCCGGGAAAAGGAAAGATCCTTTTGCCCCTTGTTGTACGAGTTCACGTTCTGCCCGAGGAGCGTCACGTCCTTTATCCCGTGGCGGGACAGTTCCGCGATCTCCTCCAGAATATCAGCACTCTGCCGGCTCTTCTCCCGTCCACGCACATAGGGAACAACGCAATAGCTGCAATAGTTGTCGCAGCCTTTCATGATCGTCACCTGGGCTTTGACAGAGCCTCTCTCAGCCCGGGTTCTTACATGCAGAGATGTAGAGCACCCGTTATCGGCAAAGTCGAAAAAGCGCTCTTTGCGCGTGGCCGATTCAACCGCTTCCGTGACCCTGTGAATGCAGGACGGGCCCAGGCTGAAATCGATGAAAGGGAGTCTTTCCGCCAGGGCTTCTTTCTCCAGCTGGGCAATGCAACCCGTCACCCCGATGAGCATACCTTTTCTCTTCTTAAGCGTCTTCAGTCTGCCCATCAGGCTATAAAATTTCTGCTCGGCCTTCGCTCTCACGCAACAGGTGTTAACGATAACCAGATCGGCCCCGGCCGCCTCCCGTACCTTCTCAAAACCGGCGACGCTAAGAAGCGTACTCACCTTCTCAACGTCGTGCTCGTTCATCTGGCATCCGAAATTCTCGATGTAGTACTTCACCTTTTACAATGCCCTTCTGTTATCGTTCCGTCATTCTGAAAGATTTTTTTAAAGGATTCCATGGCAGCATCTGTGGTCATGTCCCAGTGCAAAGGGGTAATCGAAACATAGCCTTCGGAAACAGCCAGGAGGTCGGTACCCGATATAGGCTCATATCCATCGCCGTCGCCGCCGATCCAGTAGTACTTTCCACCCCTGGGGTCGGTCCTCTCGAGCACCTTACCATTATATCTTCTTTTGCCGAGCCTTGTCACCATAAAACCCTTGATGCTCTCCCTCAATAAATTCGGGATGTTAACGTTTAAAAACGTGTGCGCAGGTAAGGGGTTTCTCCCCAATGTATCCACCATTTCGCGGACCGTTCGCGCAGCTTCGTTGAAAAGGAAATCTTTTCTGCTGTTCAGCGATACCGCGATGGACGGGATTTCCATGAAGGCAGCCTCTTTAGCCGCTGCAACCGTTCCCGAGTAGGTCACATCCTGACCCATGTTCGGGCCCAAGTTGATCCCCGAAATGACGAGATCAGGCTTGCGCGGAAGCAAGCCCTTGACGCCGAGAAGTATTGCGTCTGCCGGTGTTCCATTCGTAGAGAAGAGACGGTCGCCGTGCTCCTTGATGCGAAGAGGCTTATGCAGTGTGATAGCATGACCTACGCAGGTGCGCTCCCGTTCCGGGGCTATGGCCCACACCTCATCGGTGCGAGACAGCTCCTCTTTAAGTGCAATCAGCCCTTCAGAACCAACACCATCATCGTTTGATAGGAGAATTAACAACGACACCACCGAAAGGGAGGAGTAGCCCCTCAAGAATGAAAATAAAAATCGGGGCGACTGGATTTGAACCAGCGGCCACCAGCACCCCATACTGGTGCGCTAGCCAGACTGCGCTACGCCCCGACCAAGGAGTTAGTATAAGCTATTTTTTCCGAATCCACAAGCTACCCGAAGCTGTTTCATTAGTTTCATTGGTTATTCCATTGGTGAGCAAATCGAACGGCAGTCCTGAAACGGTATTATCGACCTCTCAACTTTAGTATGGAAAAATCTGCCCTTTTCTGATAGGATGTCCTCCGGGTCCCATCGTCTAGTGGCCTAGGACACCGGCCTCTCACGTCGGTAACACGAGTTCGACTCTCGTTGGGACCACCATTAAGAAACAGTAACCAGTGATCAGTGGCCAGTGATCAGTGTAAAACATACGGCCTTACTCATTTCGTATTCAATTCTTGGTGTCGCTCACTACATTAGCTTTGATCTTCTCTCGGGAGGTGCAGCATGATGCCGATCGGTCCCTTGATGATCGAGCACAGACTGATAGAACGGATGATCCGCCTGCTCAAGAAGGAGCTGGAGCAGGTCGGGAAGTCTGAAAAAAGCAGACCCTGTCTTCATCGAGGTTGCGGTCGATTTCATCAGAGTCTTACGCAGACCGGTGTCACCATGGCAAAGAGGAGGATATTCTTTTCAGAGATCTGGCGAAGAAAGGCCTTTCCCATGAGCACAGGACCATCATGGAGGAACTGCTGGACGAGCACGACCGGGCACGGAAGGCGACAGCGAACCTTCTTGAGGCCAAGGGGCGCTATAGTAATGGGCGACACTGCTGCAGTGCGTGACATCGTCGATGCCCTCACATGGCTCGTCAATTTTTATCCCATCCATATCGAAAAAGAGGACAGGCAGTTCTTCATGCCGGTCATGGCTTATTTGAGCCAGGGAGGAGCAGGACGCCATGCTTCAGGAATTCTACGAATTCGACAGGAACCTCATCCACGCGATGTATCGAGGGGTTATCGAGCGCCTGGAGAAAGCGGAAGGATAAAACAGGTTAAGGTTAAGGTTAAGGTTAAGGAACGGCGTACGGTTACGGACTCACTGCTTACTGGCAACTGGTCACTGGCTTACTGACTACTGGTTTACCGATCACCGATTCTAAGCAGCTGCTCCAGCTTTGCAATCTCCTCTGGCTGCAAGGTCTTCCTCTCTTCAGCCATCCGGAGTGCCACGAGCGATAGCAGCCTGTAGACAGATTCCTGTGGCTCCATGCCCCGAATAGCATTAAGATGGGAGGCAACAGTCTCCGCGTCGCCACGCACAACCGGACCCGTAAGCGAAAAGAGCGGCCCTTTATTCTCAATATTCCGAAGCGTCGTCTCAATGATAGGAAAAAAAGGGCGCAGATCTATACCGATGCGGTTCACGATTCCTTCACCGGTGTGCATCAGCGCAGTGAGGAGGTTACACACAAAAACAGCCGAGAGGTGGTACAGTATTTTGTTTTTGCTTTCAATCCTCACCGCTTTCAATCCGATGGTCGATGCGAGAAGGTCGAGCACTGGAATAGCCTTCTCCTCTCCCTCGATGAAGATATATGTCCTTGGAAGAGCGACGATTCCGCTATTGACATCGGGAAACGTCTGGAGCGGGTGAAGCGATCCGAGCATTGCGCCTTTTTGATCCAGGGGTGAAAGCTCTGCGGCCGCATGAGCGCCGCTCGTGTGGAAAAAAAGCTTCTGATCGAGCTTTTCCATTTTTTGAAAAATCTCCCTTGCAACGGCGTGGATCTGGCGATCCTGCGTCGTGACCGCAATCACGTCGGCTTCCCGCACCACCTCCAATATCTCTCTTGTGTATATACAGTTGCCCGGAATGTAGTTTCGCGCGAGCTCAAGAGACTCTTCTCTGCGCGATGCAACGGCCACAACGGCAAAGCCCTTGTTCTGCAACACATGACCGAGAGCTATTCCTACTTTTCCGGCCCCGATGATACCGATTTTCATCGCTCGAATACTCCTTTGGGTAAGAACAATATGTTCTTAAGGATGCTGAACGGTCTTTTGCCAAGAGTATCTACGTATCTCGTGCTTAATTCAGGGTCGCGCAACGTCCCGTTCACGTCAAGCGCCACGTACCCGAACCCACCCTCTTTCCATTTAAAGATACTTCTCAGGATCGGTATTGTATCTACGGTGCGATCGAGCGCCACCAGCGGAGAAACGATCAGCTTGCCATTCACCTTTAAACCGGCCATGGTTATAGTGCCCTGACCCGGCTATGACCATGGATGGACTGTCTATCCGAAAATTATCCGTTTTGAAAGTACCATTCTCCCCTCTCAGTGCCAGACCCGCCCTGCTGTATGGTAGTCCCTTCTGCAGCAGATTTACCTTTCCCTGGAATAAATCGTATACATTGAGAATTCCCAGAATTTTCGAAAGAAGATTCCACTTTCGGATTATCCCGTTGCGGCTTGAAATAGTCGCCTCTCCGCCCATGTTCTTGAGCAGAGTATCTCCGTCGTTTCCCGAGGACGACAAGTGAGCCGTCATTGCCCCGGTTGCCTCCAGTACCTGCGAGTCCGGGTCAAACAGTCTGAGAAAGAGACCGCCCTTTATGCCTTGCGCTTTACACGAAACTCGAAGCGTCGGCACATCCTTTGATAAATCGGCAGCCCCTTGTAAAGAAATGTTCCCACCGAGGATTCTTCCCGAAACCTTTGAGAATCCCATGCGGCGCTCTATCAGCACGCCAAAGAGTTCCACATCGGTAGCCACCAGGTCTTCGCCTGCCACACGATCCGATTTGATATCGAATTCGCCGGCCAGCTTCGCCATAAGGCTTTCCTTAGAGATGACCGGAATCTTGATTCTGTTTTTCTCGACTGTCGCAAAATCGCCCGGTTCAAAGTTTTTCATATCGATATTAACCGAAAAACGTTGCGACTTCAGTGCCTCCAGGGAAAGCGTGGCTTTGCGCAGAACCGTGTTCCCGATGCGCAGCCCCGTGAGGTCTACGAAAGATCTTCCTCCCTTGAAATCAGCGGCTAGATCGACATCGCTGAAGGGTTTGACAAGAAATGGAAGTCGAAAGTTGCCGCCGCTCAGACGCAATTCCCCATCGATCAGCGGAAGCTCTGCCAAAGGAAAACGCAACTCAGCCGCTGAAACGCTCAACTGCAGACTCCCGCCCGCACGGATACGGTCAGCCAAAAAGAGTTTCGAGACAGTCCCGAGCTGAGGCGCGCTGACAGCCATTTTGAGATTCAGAATCCTATCCCTTGTCACATCGCCACTGGCGCGGAAAGTCGCATCAGCAAGGGTGCAGGTAAGCCTCTCCACATGAGCCGTTCCTTCACCCCAACTGAGACCGACCGTCGCTGCACTATCTACGCCCATCTCTTTTTTGAGGAGACCCGGTACTTCGAGAAAGAGATCCTTCAAAGACAGATTTCCCTGCGCCGAATAAGAGTCTCGCTCTTTTACAAGCGCCCCATCGACCAGTACCACGCCGTTTACCGGATAAGGAAGGTGAAGAAGTGAATCAATATGCCCGGCGCCTATCGCACCTTTGAGATGAAGATGGAACGACTCTTTTTGAGCGGGCCCCATCAAAACGAGTTCTGTTTTCTCTCCGGAGACGTGGAGCGGCTCAAATTTTACATCTCCGTTGTGAAACGCGAAAGGGCCTGAAGCCTCCAGGTCGAGGTTTCTCCACACAAACCTCGTATCCTTAATTCGGCCTGATCCCCAAAAATCGATATCCGTGTCCTCGCGACCTCGTGCCCCACCCTCGCCTTCTGCCAGACCTGTCGTGATTGAGAAATCTTCAAGGCCCTCCAGTTCGGAAACATCCCGCATGTCAAGGGCGAATTTGCCCTTCGCCTCGATATACTTTTCCGAAGCGAACGGAACGACAACGGAGACATCATTAAAAGCACTCCTCTTGAACGTGCCTGTCGCCTGGGTCAAGAGCATCTTCTGTTCATCGAGATCAACCGTGCCTGCCACATCCCGGACCTCTATCTTCTTATAGATTCCTGCAACGCCGGCCAGATAGAACTGGGCCCGTAAAGGCCTGGGGTCGGTATACGTAAGCTTCTTGACCGTGATTGTCCCTTCCTTGAGCAAGTCAAGCACATCGGAGCCTCTTTTAGCGAGAGGAGCGAGATCGATATACTCTTTCACGTCGGGCACAGCCAGAGGGCCTGTCTCCAATTTCATAGAAGCAAAAAGATATCCCGGATAGTCTGATGTCCAGGAGCACCGGTACACCATTGAAGAAGAGATCTCTGAATTTAAGATCTGTCCTGTTGCCAACGATTTCCACGCGGGCCTTGGCAGTCGAATGGTCGAGCTGGATAGGTTTTTTCAGAAACTTTTCACGCATGACAAAACCAGAGGCGTCGACATCGGTGACAAAAGCGAAAACGCCATTCTTGTATCCGAAGGTGCCGGCGCCGCTCAACAGACCCTCGTATCCTTTCAACACCCGCGAAAGATCAATCCGGGAGAACGTGAGGTCCCCCCGAAAGATCCGATCGTTTATCATCGAAGAAACCGCCGCCTTTCGTCTTTATATTGCCGAGTCCTTCCGCCCCCGCATCCAGCTCGAACTCCATGTGGCCGCCGGTGTTGAAATTCCTCACCTTAAGCTCGCGTACCACATATTTCTGACCTCTATAGACCAGGGTCCCCTGCCTGAATTCGGCAAGCTCCACCGGAACGGGGATGAGGCTGAGCCTTCCTCCGCCATCTTTGATTACGATATCGAAATCTGAGATGTTAATGGCCTTGATATAAACCACCTTCCATGGGTTGAGCTGCAGGCGTGCATTCTTGATGGTTCCCTCAACCGTACCTTTCATAACCACATCGTGGATCTCTATGAAGACGATGCCGTCGTGGTACCCCGATTCGAGGTGGCCGATCTGAACGCTTCCGTTAATCGCCTTGCCGAGCAGCCTGCTTCCCGCATAGGTGCCTATTGAAGGCAGAGCAAACCACAGGGCTGCGCCCAGGGCGACAAGGGAGAGGATCAGGATGCAACAGACGATGAGAAATTTCTTCATGGCGTCCTGGCCAGCGCAAAAACGAGAACGGCTTTTGCCTTCGCAGAAAGGAGTTTGCGCGAAGCCTCGCTGACAGTGTAGCCGGTGGTCATCAGATCGTCAACCAGGAGAAGATGCGCTTGCCCTTTATGTGTCTCGACCGCGGTGACGGCGAATGCGCCCCTCACGTTTTTCCTTCTTTCTTCCCTGGAGAGCGTGTACTGATCCCTGGTCTCCTTCTGTTTGCGGAGGGTTGAGGAAATAAGAGGTTTTCCGGTGATACGTGCGATCTCCTCCGCCATCACGTAAGACTGGTTGAAGCCCCGCTCCTTCAGCCGTTTTTCAGTCACGGGAAGCGGCACGATGACGTCAAATGTCTCATGGATGGCCTTAAGCTCTGAATCCGAACAGCCGGACGAGAAGACGACCGACATCCTTTCGGCCCTTAAATTTGAAAGCATGAAGCGCCTCACGCAGCGGGCCCTCGAAATAAAAACCAAAATAACCGCGCTCAAAAGCAGGAGGGCTCTCCGTGCATGCTCCGCAGACTTCAGAGACGTCCTACCAGCCTGCCGCAATACGGGCAGGACGAGGCAGGATCGACCCGCCGAAAAAGGTCCATGCAACTGAGGCAGAGGATTGCACCGTGCGAGCCACAACCGCCGCAGGATTGTGGATAGATTATCTGGACAGCCGATCTGAAGTGATCAAGCACCGTATGTATCAAGTTACAAGGCGTGAGCGTGAGAGGATCATCAGCTCCCGGCCGTATATCGTGCCGATGCTTCCTCGTACGCAATTCTTTCCCTCACATGGCAGACTTTCCCTTTCACCCGCGCCGGTCAAGTCGGAGTTGCACAGCATGAGATCGTCTATGACTGTTCCCTCCAGTCCTGCTCGTACAGCGATCTGAAGTCGGGACTCTCTTCCTGAAACAGTCCTTCCTGTTTCACCGTGATGGTATTCCAGCTGAAACAGCTCTCACAGAAGTCCTGCCAGTTCTCTTTAAGGGACTGGCACTTCGAACAGACAAACGGCACGTAGGCATGCTCGATTGGGAACGCTTTTCTGAACTCCCCTACGGCGCTCTCCAGTTCACCACGGTCTATGTAAGCCTCTGCCATAGCCCTGTGCAGTCCAGAAAATTCACCTTCGGAAGCCAGGAGCATATTCAGCGTCTCCAAAGCCTCGTCGATCATTTCGAGCCGCAGGCACAGCTTCGCATAGAGGAACATTATGAACCGGTTGCCCGGCGCCATATCAAGGATCTTTCGGTATATCTTCAGAATGACAGCAGGCTCCCCTCTGGCGATATACAAATCTTCCATCTTCAGGAGAAAGATGATGTGGCCTGTCTTTGAATAGCCTCGCCCGTATACTCTTCCCGCGTCATTAAGCTTGCCCGTTTTCTTGTAAAGGTCGGCAAGGAGGAGGTACGCAGGGATAAATCTTTTATCTTCATCCAGAATCTCGCGCAGCTCCTTTCCAATTGCATCGAGAGCCTTTCCCTCCTTTGTTTCGAGTGACTCTTTCAGCCTCTCGTACCGTATGCCGAGGTACCGCCTCGTCTCATCCTCGGTCTTAATATATTTTCTTAATTTCTTTTCCAGCTCCAGGGCTTGACTCCACTCCTTGTTGCAGACATGCAGGTCACGCATGATACCCATTGCTCTCAAATTTGATTCATTAAGAGAGAGGATGTCCTTCAAATCCTTCTGCACCCGTGTTACATCTTTGGTCGCGAGATTGACCCGCACCATTTTGAACAGGACAGGCTCGCGCTTACCCAGATTGGCTTCGGCAAGTCTCAGGATTTCCCTGGCCTTATCGTATTCTTTCGCGCCCAGATGCAGGTCGGCGGCAAGGAGGTAGGCGTCCTCCAGGTCAGGCGCAGACCTGATGAGCTTGTTCACATGCTCAATAGCCTTTTCCCGCTCACCTTTCATCTCATACGATCTTGCCTTCTCCAGAGCCTCCTTGAATTCTTCGCGTCTACGGAACTGTCTTCCGGCCCTCCACGAGCTTATGGCCCGTCCCGCATCGGAGAAGAAGCCGAGTATCACTGAAATCAAAACGCCGGCCACAAATGAGATCGTTACGATATTGGCCACCGACGTTGTATAGTACCGGCCGGAGCCGATATAGAACTGTGCCTCCTCGGGATTGAGAGCCAGAAGAATGAAATACAGGATTACGAAAACGCAGAAGAACAGGGCAAGGATCTTATATTTCATTACGTCCCCTTTTCTTCAAGCGTTCTCTGACAATTGATGCAGTAACGCGCGACCGGGTTTGCCTCGAGTCTCTTCTCCACAATCGGTTCTTCGCAGTCTTCGCAAACGCCGTAAGTCCCGCTACCCAGTTTGTCCAAAGCCGAATCTATTTCCTTGAGCTGGGTGAGATCGTTATCGCTCAGGCTCATCAATATGTCTGCATTATACGCATTGCTCGCTGCATCAGCCATATCCTGGATACCGTCCGTGCCGAGAGCATAGGAGTCCTCTTTGAGCTTCTTGGCTTTATCGAGTATTCCCGCTCTCATTTTCAACAACTTCTTCTTGTAAAACTCACGTTTTGCCTTCTGCATCTTCCACCCCTAAGATCTTATTTTCCTCATCGGTTTTGTACTTGGGAGCCTCTATCCATAGACTTTCCAGGTCGTAAAGCTCTCTCAACGGCTCCAGGAATGTGTGGAACACCACATCACCGTAGTCCAGAATAATCCATCTTCCTTGATCGTAGCCTTCGGTAGACACCGGTGGCACCCCTTTTTCTTTCATGCCTGCCTGGACTCCCTCCGCCACCGTTCGTACATGACGTTCGCTCGTGCCCGATGCCAGCACGAAAAATTCGGCTATGTCGCTCAACTCGGAAAGGTAGAGTATCAGCACTTCTCGCGCTTTCTTCTCGTCCGCCAGTTTTCCTATGGTTATTGCCTTTTCACTTGATCGCACTTATTTTTTGTACAAACCTCCCTGATTAATGAAGCGTTCGACTACATAAGGCACCAGATATTTGATCGATTCCCCTGCATGAGCAAGTTGACGGATCATGGTTGATGAGATATCGAGTTGCGTCACCCGATGAAAAGAAATTCTCTTTCCCGAAATATGTTCGTACGTCTCCTGATCGATTCTCTTCACATCCGTTCTCACATCAGGCGGGAGCAGCTCCCTTCGATTTACAGCCTTCTGCATAGGCCTCACCAGGACCACCACGTTTACCATTTCAAATATCTGCCTGTAACTTTTCCACTTGGCTATTTCGGAGAAGGCATCCAGTCCCACAAGAAAGTAGACGTCGCCGTATCGCTCGACGAACCTTTGTATCGTCTCTATCGAATAGGAAAGTCCGCCTCTCTGTATCTCGACTGGAGAAACATGAAAAAACTTATTACTGCGAGTTGCCATTTTGACCATCTTCAATCTATCGGCTGCGGCCGTGACCTTTATGCGTTGTTTGAGCGGCTGGGCAAAAGCAGGGATGAAATAGAGCCGCTCCAGACGGAAGCGCTCGCGCACCTCTTCAGCCACTCTGAGGTGTCCGTTATGCACAGGATCGAAGGTACCCCCAAAAAGACCCACCCGCATCACGATCTCAACTGGCCCTCCCCAAACGCTATAAACTTCGTAACCGTCAGCTCTTCCAGTCCCATCGGACCGAATGCATGTAGCCTCGTTGTGCTTATCCCCATTTCGGCACCCAGGCCGAGCTGGTATCCGTCGTTAAGACGGGTGGACGCGTTAACAAGGACAAGCGACGAATTCACCTCACGCAGAAAACGCCACGCGTTAGTATAGTCGGAAGTCATAATAGCATCCGTGTGCTCAGAGCCATACTGTTTGATGTGGCCGATTGCCTCGTCCATGCTCTCGACAATCTTAACAGAGAGTATAAGATCGAGGTACTCTTCCTGCCAGTCCTGCTCTGAGACCGGTTCCGCGTCCGGGATGAGACGACGCACTTTCTCGCAGCCTTTTACGATAACGCCTTTTTTGCGCAGCAGCTCGACCATCTGCGGCAAAAATTCCGGGGCCTTGGCAGTGTGCACGAGTAGTGTCTCCATGGCGTTGCACGTGGCCGGCTTCTGCACCTTCGCATTCAGACAGACTTCAAGCGCTTGCGCCGTGTCCGCCGATGCGTCCACGTATATCGCACATACGCCCTTGTAATGCTTCAGGACAGGCACGCGCGACTGCTCCACAACGCTGCGGATGAGCGCCTCGCCTCCCCTCGGAATCACAAGGTCGATGACATCATTCATTTTCAAAAGTTCGTAGAGATACGCCCTGTCGCCGGTATCGACAAGCTGCACCACGTCAGCATTCGTCTTTTCCATTACAAGCGCCTCTCTGATCAGGGAGAAGAGGGCCCTGTTTGAATTGGCAGCCTCGCTCCCTCCTTTCAGGATCACGGCGTTTCCACTCTTGAAGCAGAGAGAAAAGGCATCCACCGTGACGTTAGGACGCGACTCGTAGATGATACAGATAACCCCGATGGGGATCCTCATGCGTCCCACGAGAAGCCCGTTCGGCCTCTTCCAGAGCTTGACGATTTCGGCCACGGGATCCGGAAGCTGTACAACGTCACGCAGGCTGGCAGCCATCTCGTTGATCACTTTGTCGTCGATCCGGAGTCGCTCAATTAACGGCTGAGGCATCTGCTCCTTCTCCGCTTTGCGCACGTCCTTCTCGTTTTCGGCGATCAACCAATTTTTGCGCTCCAGGAGCAGACGCTCCAGTGAGGAGAGTACACGGTTCTTCTTTTCTGTCTGCTCGTGGGCGAGAACCTGCGACGCCCCTTTGGCTGCTCCCGCCAGTTCATCCGGCTTCATAGTACCACCATATTGTCTCTGTGGATCACTTCTTCAGTGTATTTATAGCCGAGCTTCTTTTCTATCTCAACGCTTTTCGAGCCCTTGATCTGTGTCACGTCCGATGACGAGTAATTGGCGATTCCCCTGCCGACAGTCTTCCCAGCCCTGTTGCTGATTTCAACACACTCTCCCCGCGAAAAATCGCCTTCAACCTTTGTTATTCCTGAAGGCAGCAGGCTTCCACCTGTCCCTGTGATAGCCTTTTCCGCTCCCTCATCAACCCAGAGCCTTCCTTTTGCTTTGAAAGCAAAGGCGATCCAGCATTTCTTCCGGGACAGCCGTTTTTTTGCGAGAAAAAGCGTCCCGATCTCTTCGCCTTCAAGCACCCTCAACACCACATCCTCTGCATCGCCTCTCACCAGACGTGTTGAAATGCCGTAATGCCCGGCCTTCTTGGCTGCCTCTATCTTACTCACCATACCGCCCACACTCTTTTCGCTGTGGGTCCCGCCGGCAAGCTTTTCAGTCTTCTCGTCGATCTTCGTCACTATAGGTATGAGGCGTGCCTCCGGAAACCGGTTCGGATCCTTGTCGTAGAGACCGTCGACATCCGAGAGAAGCAGGAGAAAATCAGCATTGGTGATCTGAGCGATCAGCGCCGAAAGGTTATCATTATCACCGAACTTGATCTCCTGAAAAGAGAGCGCGTCGTTCTCATTTATAACAGGCACAACATCCATACTAAGGAGCATGTCTATGGTGTTGAGGAGGTTGAGACATCTGCTCCGCGATTTTGTATCTTCATGGGTCAGAAGAACCTGGCTCACTTTCAGTCCGTGACGCGCAAAAGCATCCATATAGATTTTCATGAGCACGCCCTGCCCTATTGAGGCAAGCGCCTGCTTTTTCGCCATCTCTTTTGGCTTCTTCGTGAGTCCCATGGCCTCCATGCCGCACGCAATAGCACCGCTGGAGACGACAATCACGTCAATAGCCATATTCTTGATAGCCTTGATCTGTCGCGCAAAGCCCTCAACCTTTGCGCTGCTCACCTTACCGCTGTTATCGAGAAGCACAGAGGTACCGATCTTGAGTACTGCCCGCCTGACGTCAAGCAACGCGCTCTGTCCCCATTTTCTTGCATCGAATCGTCTTCGTTTGCATACCTTTGTTGTCGTCTCCTCGCACTCTCGACGTACTCAAGAATGCTCTCGTCGGCTCGGCGTTGCCGCCCGGGGTACCCGGCCGGAGGCAGGGTCGTGCTTCCGAGTACTGTTCAGTGCCAGCCTGGCCTTCAGTTCGTCAATGCCCCACCCGTTCAGGGCGCTGACCATCACCACATCGTCGTGATGTGCCTTGAGTTCCTTCTCTTTCCGCGCGCGGTCCTCATCTGCCAGCAGGTCTATCTTGTTGAGCACAAGGATTCTCTGTTTGAGCAACATTGCTTTGTCATGCTGACTGAGCTCGTCACGCAGCGTCAGGTAATCGTCCGACACGGAGGGAGATGATGCATCCACGACCCACAACAGTACATTTGTCCGCTGCACGTGCTTTAAGAAAGTAAGGCCGAGCCCCTTACCTTCTGAGGCGCCTTTGATTATACCCGGGATGTCGGCGATGACCACTCTCTCCCCGCCATCATCGAAAACGCCGAGGCCGGGGCTCAAGGTCGTAAAGGGATAAGGGCCGACATCGGGTCTTGCATTAGTGAGGCGGGAAAGCAGTGTCGACTTTCCCGAGTTTGGCAGGCCCACGATGCCTATCTCAGCAAGGAGCTTCAGCTCCAGCCTGAGATACTTTTCTTCGCCCTCGCCGCCATCGGTATGCTCGCGTGGCGCCCGGTGAACCGAGGTGACAAAGCGGGCATTACCCTGGCCACCGTCTCCGCCGCGGGCAATGACAAATGTCTGCCCGTCTTCAACGATATCAATAATGACTTCTCTGCTTGACTCGTCCTGCACGAGTGTGCCGAGAGGCACGTTGATATACAAGTCGCTACCGTTCTTTCCGGTCTTTTTTCTACCGGCGCCGGCACGGCCGTTTTCTGCTTTGTAGTGGCGCTTGTACTTGAAGTCTAGAAGACTGACGAGGCTCTCTTTCCCAGCGATGATTACGTCGCCTCCCTTTCCTCCGTCACCACCGTCGGGCCCACCCCTGGGCACAAATTTTTCTCGCCTGAAACTGACACAGCCTCTTCCTCCGTCACCAGCTTTTGCATAGAGAGAGGCTTCGTCAATAAATTTCATTCAGTCGGCTTGATGTTCACCCTCGTTTTTGCCTTGTGACTTTCGAAGTGAACGTGTCCGTCAATCAAAGCAAAAAGCGTGTTGTCTCGTCCGATGCCCACGTTGTTACCCGGATATATTTTTGTTCCGTGCTGCCGTACGATGATACTGCCCGCTTTAGCAAACTGACCGCCGAACATCTTGACGCCCAGCCGCTGGCCGGCGCTGTCCCTGCCATTCCTCGAACTGCCTCCAGCTTTCTTATGTGCCATTGTGTGCCCCCGTTTCTATTATTGGGGCTCGCGTCGCCCCCTCCACCGGCAAAGCCATCGGAGCCTCCCCCTCTCGCTTCGCCGTACTCGCTAGATTTACAAGGGCAACTTACCCTTGTAAATTATTGGGGCTCGCGTCGCCCCCTCCACCGGCAAAGCCATCGGAGCCTCCCCCTCTCGCTTCGCCGTACTCGCTAGATTTACAAGGGCAACTTACCCTTGTAAATTATTGGGGCTCGCGTCGCCCCCTCCACCGGCAAAGCCATCGGAGCCTCCCCCTCTCGCTTCGCCGTACTCGCTAGATTTACAAGGGCAACTTACCCTTGTAAATTATTGGGGCTCGCGTCGCCCCCTCCACCGGCAAAGCCATCGGAGCCTCCCCCTCTCGCTTCGCCGTACTCGCTAGATTTACAAGGGCAACTTACCCTTGTAAATTATTGGGGCTCGCGTCGCCCCCTCCACCGGCAAAGCCATCGGAGCCTCCCCCTCTCGCTTCGCCGTGCTCGCTAGATTTACAAGGGCAACTTACCCTTGTAAATCAATCTTTTCAACCAGGAGCTCCGTATACGCTTGACGGTGCCCCTTTTTCTTTTTGGTGTCTTTTCTTCTCTTGTATTTGAAGACGATCACCTTAGCAGCTTTCGCCTGCGTCAGAACCTTTCCAACCACGGAAGCGCCTGCGACATATGGGCTTCCCGTCACCATACGTTCACCGTCGTTAATGGCCAGGACAGTGCCGATGGTTACGTCGTCTCCTGTATTCGCCTGGAGCTTTTCCACACGTATCTTGTCGCCTTGTTTAATCGTATACTGCTTACCGCCGCTCTCTATAATGGCGTACATACAGCTCTCCTTCTTGCCTTTACCGTTAGATTTTTGAGCCAATTATTTTATGCAAAAGAAAGCGAAAAGTCAAGGAATAACTGTAAAGTGCAGGGTCCCGGGTCCGGGGGCCGGGGTCCCGAAGGATAAATGACAGATGCCAAGATAATCGACCCTGGCTTTTTCAGACTCTAACCGTGGCTGACGGCGCTGCGTTTCAGGGGAAAAGGGCGGGTCAGGGGTCTCGGACTTGCGGGACCCAGGCCCCTGGACCCTAGCTTCTACTCCATCTTCTTGAATGCCTGTTTCTTTGACTTGCAGACCGGGCATTCATCGGGCGGCTCATTCTCGACCGTCATGCCGCAGACCTGGCAAACATAGTACTCAACCGGTGTCTCTTTCCCGAGTGTGTCAAGAGCTTTCTTGTAAAGGTCCGCATGGATTTTTTCCACATCGTTGGCGTAGGTAAAGCTCTTCAAGGCGCCCTGGACGTTTTCTGCCTTGGCATCTTCTATCATCTGCGGGTACATGCTCTTGAACTCGTGTATCTCTCCGGCCATAGCGTATTCGAGATTCTCTTTGGTGCTCTTGATCGTTCCTATTTCGCGAAGATGATTGTGCGCATGTACAGTCTCAGCCTCCGCGGCAGCCCTGAAGAGCTTTGCCACCTGCTTGTGACCTTCCTGCTCCGCCTTCTTCGCAAAGGCGAGATACGTCCTGTTTGCCTGAGACTCCCCTGCAAAAGCATCTTTAAGGTTTTTCTCACTTTTAGACATGACAATTACCTCCTTTTCTCGTAACTTCTTTGAATTTCACGAAGATTATTTGCAGCACCTTCGCAAAAAGAGGGCTGTTCGTTGCCTTAGGCCCTTCTTTATTCCGATTTTACAAAAGCGCTTTTCGGTGCGTTGCATATAGGACAATGGTAATCATCGGGCAACTTCTCGAATGGCGTTTTTTCAAACTTCTCGTCATACTCATAGCCGCACACCGTGCACGTCCAGACCATGCCGTCCTCCTCATGCCGACTCGGCACTAGAAATCTTAGATTGTTGCGTGATGCTCCTTTACCCTCTTGGCAAAAGACTTGCCGAATTCGTAACACTTTGCCTCATCTTCGAGTGATGGTCTGTAGAGTATCTGCAGTCCCGGCTCAAAGAGTGTGAGGCCCAATTTTCTCGCCTCATCATAAATCTCCTTGACCGCTCCGCCGCCCCATCCGAAACTTCCGAAAGCACCCACGATCCTGTTCTTGGGTCGCAAGCCTCTCATGTTCGCGAGAAACTGCGCAATAGTGGGGAAAGAAAGATTGTTGAGAGTGGGAGAACCGATAAGCGTTCCCCGTGATTTCCAGAATTCCTTTACGGCCACGCTTAGCGGCGTTGCCCGCAGCTTTATCACCTTACAGTCAAGACCTTCGTCGTTTATTCCCTTGGCGATCGGCTGGGCCATAGCCTCGGTGGCATGCCACATGGTGTCATAGATGATCGTTGCGCTTAAAGCTGCTTTGCCTGCTGCCATATCCAGGTACATCTGAACGATCTTTCCCGGCCCTTTTCTCCATATAACCCCGTGATCGGGCGCTATCATCTGCAGTTCGAGCCCCGCCTTCACAACTTCTCCGATTTTCGATGTGATGAGTTGACCGAAGGGCATCAGTATATTGGCATAGTAGTCCCAGACTGCGTCTTCCAATTCCCACATGGATGCACAGGTAACAAACTCATCATCGAAACGGGCCGACGAGGCTATGTGTTGGCCGAAAGCATCCTGGCTGAACAGGACCTTGTCTTCCTTGACATAGGTGACCATAGAGTCTGGCCAGTGCAGCATCGGGGTCTCAAGGAAAAGGAGTGTTCGTTTTCCGATGTTGAGAGTCTCTCCATTCTTTACTATCTTGACCTTCCATCCGGACATGTCGAAAAAGCGGTCAAGACCTTTGCGCGCCCTCTCCGTCATATAGACCGTTGCCTTGGGCATGAGAGCCATTATCCTGTCTATGGCTGTGACATGATCGTTTTCGATGTGGTTGATCACCACATGCTTGATCTTGGAAGGATCGATGAGCGTTTTTATGTTCTTGATGCTTATATCCGCGAAATCATGTTTCACGGTATCGATGAGCGTGGGTTCATTGTCGAGGATAAGGTAATTGTTGTAACTCGTGCCCCGTGGAGTCTCATAACCGTGAAAATCTCTTACCGCCCAGTCTACGGCGCCAACCCAGTAAATATCATTCTTTAACTCTATCGGTTTCATGTTCCTTCCCCCCGGCGCGATATACCACTAGCAGCGTTCTTAACGGTAAGTATTAAGTCAAAAATTGTCAAGCCCTTCTTGCCGTCCAGCCTCCTGCTTATAGGTTTTCTCTAGCCCGATCCCGTCTCGGTGCGCACCCACTTGTCGTAGCCAGGAAACACGTTACTCAGCTCAACGGCTGTTATCTCGGGCACTTCATAGGCATGGAGACTGCGAACTTCGGCTTCCACCTGCGCATAGAGCGACTTTCTGCTCTTCATAATGGCGAGCCACTCGCTGGTTTCCTCCATAGCACCCTTCCACCAGTAGAGGCTCTTGATCGGGCCCACAATCTGAATGCAGGCAATCAGACGTTTCGTGAGCAAATGGCGTCCGATCTTCTCCAGCGCCTCTCTATCATCTGACGTGGTCGTGATAGTGATGATGGGTTCCATAGCACCTCCGAAAAGATAGGGTCATGGGTCACGGGGCAAGGGTCATGGGTATACAGAACAAAAGTAAGTAACAGATAGGTCTTCGGACCCCTGTTTCTCCGCTTGTGGGTCTTACATGACCCATGACCCGTGCCCCGTGACCCGGTTCTTACCTATTTAACTTGAATTAGGATTGATTTCATATTATTTTCTAGGATGTTTCAGGTTAAAGACGAAAATGCGATAGTTCTGGCAAGCGAATCAACGAGAAGAGTGGACATCCTCAGATCCCTCGGTATTTCTTTCTCCATTATACCGCCGGACATCGATGAGAGCAGGAAAAAGGATGAGACCATACGGGAGTATGTGCTCAGGATAGCAAGCGAGAAAGCCAAAAAGGTCGCGACGCACTTCCAGGATAAATGGGTTATCGGGGCCGATACCATCGTGGTTCACAAGGGTAAGGTTCTGGGTAAACCCAAAGGTGAAGAGGAAGCGATGGAGATGCTGACCGCACTTCGAGGAAAATGGCACAAAGTACTCACCGGTTTCTGCATCATCAATATGTCGAAACAAGCCTTGTACAAGGACGTTGTAGAGACAAAGGTCTTTATCAAGGATTTGACGGACGAGGAGATCAGGCGTTACATCAAGACCTCGGAACCTCTTGATAAGGCAGGCTCGTACGCCGTTCAGGGAAAAGGCGGCTTCATGGTCAAAGAGATCAAGGGATCATATTCCAATGTTGTCGGCCTCCCTATCTGTGAGATCACTGAGATTCTTCTCTCGCTGGGCATCCTTTCGTGAGCAGTATATCTGACCGGCTGCAGGACGTGCGCGACAGGATGGCACGGGCATCGCTCAAGGCCGGCCGCAAGGTCGATGACGTCAAGCTGATCGCAGTCACAAAGAAGGTTGACGCAGAAAGGATACGCTCGGCAGTCGCAGCAGGCGTCAGAGACTTCGGTGAGAATTACATTCAGGAAGCGCGGGAAAAGATCGAAACACTTGGTGACACGCTCTGCTGGCACATGATCGGCCATCTTCAGACAAATAAAGTAAAGTACGTGCCGCGGCTATTCGAATATGTGCATTCGGTAGATCGACAGGATTTGCTCGACGGCCTCGAAAAACTTGGAAAGACTCTCTTCATTCTTTTCGAGGTGAATCTTTCAGGCGAGCCCCAGAAGCACGGCGCCACCGTCGACGGATTGAAACGCATGCTTGAGAACGCTGGATCGCTGAAGAACGTAAAGCCCGCGGGACTCATGACCATGCCGCCCTATGTTGATGACCCGGAGGAAGTTCGCGGCCTATTTGCTGACCTCAGGAGACTTCTGTCCGATGTGAACAGCCAGTTTTCTCTTGAGATGAAAGAGCTGTCGATGGGTATGTCTTCAGACTTCGAAGTTGCGATTGAGGAGGGGGCCACCATGGTACGCATCGGTACAGCTATATTTGGTGAACGAGCATGAAAGCGTGGGACGGCAGGTTTGAAAAAGAGACAGAACCTTTGATGGAGCGCTTCAGCGCCTCGATCGGTGTAGATCGGCTGCTTTTCCCTTACGATATACGAGGAAGCATCGCTTACGCTGAGATGCTTTTCAAGATCGGCATACTCAATCAGAAAGAAAAAAGAGTTCTGATCGCCGCCCTCAACGAAGTGAAACGTGAACTGGAGACGGGGAGCCTTCCTTTTAGTGATGCGCTGGAAGACATCCATATGCATATTGAAGCACGCCTGATTGAAAAAGTAGGAGATCTGGGGAAGAAACTGCACACAGGCAGGAGCCGCAATGATCAGGTGGCCGTAGACATGAGACTCTTCCTGAAAGAAGCCCTCGTGGACATGGACGTTCGTCTCAAAGGCTTACTAGCTGCGCTTCTTGATAAGGCGGATACAGAGAAGAGAACCATGATGCCCGGCTACACACATACCCGGCGCGCACAGGTGGTCACCTTCTCTCACTATCTTTTCGCTTACTTCTACATGTTCAAGCGTGACCGGCAGAGGGTGAAAGAAACGCTCTCACGGGTTGATACGCTTCCACTGGGGAGTGGAGCCCTTGCCGGCTCTACCATACCCATTGACAGGGAATTTCTAAGAGAGCGGCTGGGCTTTTCCAAAATGGCAGAGAACAGCATGGATGCAGTGTCCGATCGTGATTTCGTAGTCGAAACCATCTTCTCTTGTACAATGATCATGATGCATCTCGGCAGACTCTCTGAGGACCTTATACTCTTTTCTACCGAGGAGTTCGGCTTCGTATCGCTGCCCGACGGTCTCTGCACAGGTTCCAGTCTGATGCCGCACAAAAAAAATCCGGATGCCCTGGAACTGATCAGGGGCAAGTCCGCTCGTGTCACAGGAGAACTCATGGGTCTTCTGACCCTGCTTAAAGGTCTTCCCCTTACGTACAATCGAGACCTGCAGGAGGATAAGGAACCTCTTTTTCATGCAGTCGCGACAACGCAGTCTTCACTTGCCATCATGTCCTTAGCGATACAGGGTCTTTCCGTGAATCGTGAAAAGATGGAAGAGGCGGTGGTCGCCAGTTTTATGCCTGCGGTTGAGATGGCGGAGTATCTCGCACTCAAGGGGGTTCCCTTCAGAGAGGCGCATCAGATAGTGGGAAAGATGGTGAAATGGTGCGAGGGCACGACAAAACGGCTCGCGGAGATGACGCTTGAAGAGATGCACCGTTTCTCCGCAGTCTTCGCGGAAGACGTGCGCTCATACATCGATCCTGCCAACATCCTCAACAGCAGGAAGACCGCAGGCGGAGCTTCTCACAGAGAGGTAACACGGGAAATTGCGCGAGAAAAAAGTTATCTACGTCATTAGCGTGCTCTTATGTTTGGCGCTTCTCTCCTGTGGTAAGAAGGCGCCTCCGATGCCGAAGAGCACTCCCGTGGCAGAAACAATCGCTGACTTCAGGGGCGAGGTAAAGGACGGCCTCCTCTTTCTCTCCTTTATCGTGCCCGCGAGAACCGCAGTTCAGCCGAAAACACCCGCTGGCGTGAGCAGCACAGGGCCTCAATCATGGGTTGGGTTTAAGATTCTCAAGAGCTGTTCCGGTTGCGGAGGAAGTCTCGATTCGTGGAAAGAGATCCGCTTGACTGACAAAAGCGGCTATACTATCCATAAAGGGAGACTCTACACGTATGATAACGATCTCACGCCAGGGCAGGATTATACCTACCGGGTGATTCCCTTTACTGAAGCGGACGTGGAGGGGGCAGGATCGAATATGTTCGCGATCAAATGGCAGCGCACGCCAAAGCCCCCGAAAGAGGTCTCGGCGAAAGCAGGTGATGGAAGTATACAGTTCTCCTGGACTAAGGAAGAGGGAATTTCTTATAATGTCTACCGTTTCAGCGACAACGTATACCCTCTGGAAGCGGTCAACCCGGCCCTGATCACGACCGGCTCTTTCACAGACTATGGGCTGGAGAATGGCAAGCGATACAAATACGAGGTACGGAGTGTCAGGGTTGAGGGGACTATGCGATGGGAAGGCGAAGGCGCAGCCGTTGAGGCAACGCCTGTGGACAGGACACCCCCGGCAGCGCCACTTGACCTCGTCGGGACCAAGAAAGACGGCGGTGTGCAATTAAGCTGGGCAAAGAATGCAGAAAAAGACCTTCTCGGGTATAATGTATTTCGCAGCACTGTGGGTAAAACGGAAAAGCTCAACAAGGTACCGATTGCGGAGCCAGGTTTCCTTGACGCGACGCCCGGGGCTGCGCGCTACGTCTCTTATTACGTGACGGCGGTCGACCGGGCGGGCAACGAAAGCAACCCCTCGCGTGAGATTATTGTTGTGCTGAAAGAATAGATTCCCAGGGCAAGCGCTCGGCGCTGCCCGCAGGGAATCTATCTAGCGAGCACGGCGAGCCGGGTACCCGCAGCCGCGAAGCGGCTGGAGGGTGGAGGAAGGCTCCGGCTGCTTTCCGCTGGAGGGGACGACGCGAGCCCCAGGGATAGATTTCTACGGGCAAGCCCGCAGGGAATCTATCTAGCGAGCACGGCGAGCGAGAAGGGGAGGCTCCGGCGGCTTTGCCGCTGGAGGGGGCGACGCGAGCCCCAGGGATAGATCAGGAGAGCTATGAATTTTTTTGAATATAAAGATGGCGAGCTTTACGTTGAGGATGTCCCTCTGCGCCAGATCGTGAAGAAAGTCGGTACACCGGCCTACGTTTACAGTCAGAAGACCTTCGAGCGCCATTTCAAAGTCTTCGACCGTGCTTTCAAGATGATTCCCCATATCACCTGTTACTCATGCAAAGCAAACTCAAACAGCGCGCTTCTGAGGATGGTGGCGAAAATGGGCGGTGGGGCCGATGTGGTCTCGGGCGGGGAACTTTTTCGGGCATTGCGTGTTTCTATACCGAACAAAAAGATCGTTTTCTCCGGCGTCGGCAAGACTGAAGCCGAGATCAGGTACGCTATCCAATCGCGGATCCTCATGATCAACATGGAATCGGAAGACGAGATGCGCACCGTTGCAGCGATCGCCCGGGAGATGCGCACAAAGGTCCCGGTGTCAATTCGCGTGAATCCCGAGATCGATCCCAGGACGCATCCCTACATAACAACCGGCCTCAAGAAGAACAAGTTCGGCATCTTATGGGAAGAAGCCAGTCGCCTCTACCGGGAAATGGCACGCGAACCGTTTCTTATACCTGTCGGGATATCATCGCACATCGGATCGCAGATCACCGAGATGAAGCCGTTCATAGAGGCTGTTCGGTTATTGAGGTCCATGGTAGAGGAGCTCAAAAAAGAAGGAGTAATCCTTAAGTATATCGATATAGGCGGAGGGCTCGGCATCCCGTACAAGGGAGAAGTCCCTCCACATCCTGACGTATATGGGCCGGCTATCGAAAGAGAGCTCAGGGGCAGCGGACTGACACTCGTGCTGGAGCCGGGGCGCGTCATAGTGGGAAATAGCGGCATATTTGTAACACGGCTCCTGTACGTCAAGACGACGCCGGCGAAACGTTTCTACGTGGTGGACGGCGCTATGAATGATCTGGTGCGGCCCGCACTTTACGACGCATATCACGAAATTATGCCGCTTGAGCAGGCCGACGGAAAGAAAGAAAAAGTGGATGTCGTCGGCCCTATCTGCGAATCGGGCGATTTTCTTGCAAGGGACCGAACGATGCCGATACTCGCGCCCGGAGCCGTGGTGGCAATATTCGGAGCCGGCGCCTACGGCTTTTCAATGTCATCCAATTACAATTCCAGAAGGAGAGCGCCGGAAGTGCTCGTCAAGGACAATACGTTTTTTATCGTGCGCAAAAGGGAAAGCCTTAACGACCTCGTGCGTGGAGAAACCATTCCGGAATTCTTAAAGGGGTAGACGATCAATGAGTGAAATGGACCACCAACTGCTGGATTTCTATAAGATGAGTGCCAGCGGCAACGACTTTATTATGATCGACAACAGGGAAAAAGTTGTTGACCAACTCTTCCCCGACGTGCGGGATCTTGTGGTAAAGGTTTGCAGGCATAGGCTGTCAGTAGGTGCGGACGGCCTTATACTCATTGAAAAGTCCGCGAAAGTAGATTTCTCCTGGCGCTTCTTCAATGCTGACGGATCGGAAGCCGACATGTGCGGCAACGGCGGCCGGTGCGCGGCGCGTTTTGCGTTTGTCAAAGGCATAGCAGGAAAGACGATGGCTTTTGAAACGGCGGCCGGGGTGATGAAAGCTGAAATACTCGGGTCTCAGGTGAAGCTTCAGCTTACTACCCCCACCGACCTGAAGCTCGATTATTCGGTCGTACTGGAACACCGGGAACTCTTTGTGAGCAGCGTCAACACGGGTGTCCCTCACGTGATTCTTTTGACTGACGATATTGAGCACGCGCCGGTGGAAGAATTGGGCAGGGTTCTCAGATATCACAAGGTGTTCTCGCCGCAAGGCACCAACGTCGACTTCGTTACAGTGATAGACGATAAGAACGTCAAGCTGAGGACCTACGAACGCGGTGTGGAGGGTGAGACCCTCGCTTGCGGGACCGGGGCTGTTGCCGCATCGGTTGTACTCAAAGAGAAAGGGCTTACAGGGAATGTAGTTAACCTGCTGACGCGCGGCGGAGAAACGCTTCGCGTTTCGGTCGGTGAAGAGGTCTATCTCGAAGGTGATGCAAGAATAATCTACATAGGAAAGCTCATGCAGGATGCAATCGACTAGCCTGGAGACGCGAATAAGTCTTATGCGATAAGACCTATACCGGCTTCATCGCACAAGATAAGGAGAAGCTATGGAGTTAAAAGGCGTTTACACAGCCCTGATCACGCCGTTTAAGGATAGTGCGCTCGATGAAGAAGCCCTCAAGAGAATGATCGCGTTTCAGCTGGAGGGTGGTGTGGACGGCATCGTGCCTTGCGGCACCACGGGAGAAGCTTCGACCCTGTCTTACGAAGAGCACGAGAGGGTTATAGAGCTTACGGTAAAATTCGTGAATGGCAGAGTGCCCGTGATTGCGGGAACAGGTTCCAACAGTACTCATGAAACAATCGAATTGACCGAAAAAGCCAGGAAGCTCGGCAGCGATATGGTTCTTCTTGTGGCCCCCTACTACAACCGTCCTACCCAGGAAGGTCTTTACCATCATTTCAAAAAGGTTGCGGAGGATGTTGCTATCCCGATAGTGCTCTACAATATACCCACGAGAACAGGCGTGAACATGTTGCCGGAGTCTCGTTGCAAGGCTGGCAGAGATCCCAAATATTGTTGCGATTAAAGAAGCATCGGGCTCTTTACAGCAGGTTGCGGACATTTACCGGCTTACAAAAGGCCGGTTCACCATTCTGTCGGGCGATGACAATATCTTTCTTCCCATGATGGCGCTGGGCGCCCGCGGCGTGATCTCAGTGCTCTCCAATATTCTGCCGGAAAAGCTGAAGCTTCTCTCGAAGACTTTTCTGGATGAGCAGGACATAGCGAAGGCGCGTGCGCTTCACATGGAGCTGATGCCGCTCTTCCAGGCAATGTTTGTGGAAGTAAATCCTGTTCCTGTCAAAGAGAGCCTCTATTACATGGGGCTGATTGAAAAGGGCGTGAGGCTCCCTCTCGTACCACTGACGGACAAGAACCGCGATTATCTGAAAGGGGTGCTGCGCGACTTCGGGCTAGTGAAACGAGAGTGAGGAGTTGCCAGTAGCCAGTGGAAGTACCCAGTCGACACTAAACGAGTGGCTAGAGAATAGATGCTAAGGCGAAGAGACAAGATGAGATCGCGCTTTTGCGATGACCCACTTACGGGATTTCGGCACGGGTTGCACTTACTGACCGCATGCAACTGGCAACTGGTTACTGGCTACTGGCTACTGGCTACTGGCAACTGGCAACTGGCAACTGGCTACGGGGGTTCTTATGATTAGATTGGCAATAGCCGGCGTCTGCGGACGCATGGGGAGAGCCATACTGAATCTTGCTCTGTCAGAGGCTGAATTTGAAATAGTCGGCGGTCTCGAAAGAAAAGATCACCCTATGCTCGGTTATAGCCTCGACGCTGTGCAACCGGGAGCAGCCGCCTCCTGTAAGATAGAAGGGGATCCCGCCAGAATAATCGATCTCGCCGACGTTCTGATCGATTTTACAGAGCCTGTTTCAACACTCGAACATTTCAGGCTCGCAACAATGAAGGGCAAAGCCATAATCATCGGAACAACCGCATTGTCCCAGGAGGGGCTCAGGGAAATCACGAGCGCAGCCAATGCGAAGGTGGTTATCTCGCCCAATATGAGCATAGGTGTGAATCTCATGTTTGACCTTGTGCGGCGCGCAGCCGCGGCCCTGACAGCCGATTACGACATCGAGATTCTGGAACTTCATCACAAGTGGAAGAAAGATGCGCCGAGTGGCACAGCGATCAGACTCCGGAATGTAGTAGAGGCCTCCCGGCCCGGCACCGGATTCCGCCAGGTTTCAGGACGCGAGGGCCTAATCGGAGAGCGCAAACCTGAGGAGATCGGGGTCCTCGCCATTCGTGGTGGCGACATCGTCGGGGAACATACCGTCTTCTTTGCGGGCCCCGGTGAACGCGTGGAGATCACCCATAGAGCGACCTCACGCGACAACTTTGCCCGTGGCGCCTTGCTTGCGGCGAAATGGCTCGTTCGTCAGCCTTCCGGAGTATATGGTATGAAGGACGTCCTGGGTCTCACAGTGTGACTTCCGCACAAAACCGGTTCCGTTTGAGAAGCTCACTTTAATTTGCTGCTTTCTTAACCTTAACCTCAACCTTAACCTGTTTTTACTGCCTTTCTTAATCTTAACCTCAACCTACCCTGTTTTTGGACTGTGGGGTTGGATGCGAAATCCGCTCGATATGTCCACAACTACGTGAACCAATTGGACCTACCCATACAACCAATTGAAATTGTTACTTTAATTTGCGCTTGCTAAAATTTTCTCTTGCTCAGCCGTAAATTAGGGTGTACAATGGCAAAAAGCTTATCGCTTGATAAAATTTTCTCTTGGCGTCAAAGCATTGTCTTACACGAGGTGAAAGGTGGAACAGGAAAAACCAGAGAAAAAGCTGGGGAAAATGGCCAAATATCCAAAAATCCCAGAGGCAACTATAAGAAGGCTGTCAAACTATTTGAAGGCTTTGGACGATCTTGAGACGAAAGACGAAAAAGTTGCGTCGAGTGCATTGATCGCATCTATATGCAGCGTCAATGCGGCCCAGGTGCGCAAGGATTTTGCTTACTTCGGCGAGTTCGGCATCCGTGGCATGGGATATAATGTCAAAGACTTGCGATACCAGATACGCGAGATACTGGGAACCAACCGTGAGTGGCGCATTGCAATCATCGGCATCGGAAATCTCGGATCAGCCTTGCTCATGTATAAAGGATTTTTAAAACAGAACTTTAAGATCGTTGCTGCTTTTGATGTGGATCCGGTCATGGTCGTTGGTCACATCTCTGAAAAAATGGGCAAGCCCATCGAGGTCCTTCACACCGACAGTCTGAAGGAAGTGGTGAAAGCGCGAAACGTTGAGGTCGGTATTATTGCCACTCCTCCCGCAGCCGCTCAAACGGTTGCAATGCAGCTTGTCGATGCCAACATCAAGGGGATCCTCAATTTTGCACCGACGCAAATAAAAGTTCCGTCAAACATTGTTCTGCGTAATGTATTCTTCACATCAGCGCTGGACAATCTCGTGTACTACCTTTCGCGCTGAGGAGCGAATGCATGTGGCGCATTGTGGGAAATATCGTAGAAATGTTCGTCTACGCATCGGTCTACCTGATCGTGGTCCTGGTAGCGACCAAGATCGTAGGCGCCAGTTTCTCTGCCGATTTTGAAAAGAAGATTTCAGAGGAAGGTCATGTCGGCCATTCCTTGATCTGCGCCGGGATTTGCATAGGCATGGCAATCCTGTTCGCCGCAGTTATACGCTAGATGAGACCGATTTTTGTTACGGGCACCGATACCGGCGTCGGCAAGACCGTTGTTACGTGCGCTGTTGCGGCCTTTTGTTCGCTACGCAAGGGACTTGACGTCGGGGTAATGAAGCCCTTCGAAGCAGGTCTTGCGCTTCGCGATGGAGACTTTATTCCGGCAGATGCGACTGCGCTCAAAGAAGCATCCGGTAGTCGGGACGACCTTTCACTCATAAATCCTTATTGCTTTGAATCCCCCTTGGCTCCGCAGATAGCGAGTGAACTTGAACATGTGCGTGTCGATCTGGAACTGCTTGACGGGATTTACGGTCGGCTGAAGGCGTCTCACCAGATTCTCTTCATTGAGGGAGCGGGCGGCGTGCTCGTTCCCATAGCGAAAAACTTCTTCTACGTTGACCTGATGAAACGGTGGGATGTGCAGGCTCTTGTCGTGGCAAGGCTCGGGCTGGGCACGATCAATCACACATTGCTCACGTGCGCCTGCCTTAAACAGGCAGCTATTCCCGTTGCGGGAGTTATCTTGAATGATAGAGAAGGCACAGCAGATCTTGCTACAAAGACCAACCCTGATATGCTCGCCCGCTATCTGGATGTTCCCATTCTCGGCATCTTTCCATATGTGAAAACCAACTCCCGTGACTTCCCCGACAGCCCCTTGCTGGCAGAGCTGGCGGACAAAAATATAGACACCGCGCCCCTTTTCCACTAGCGACCTTGATAAAGCTGCGCTTCACCAAAGCCGCACCACCACGCGCTGTGCTGCTGGTTCTGTAACGACAGGTCTGACTACAATAGGAAATAATGGCGTCGGCTACCAGACAGGAGGGATGCTGACTGCCACCGGCGCGGCTACCGTCTCGGCCGGCGGTACGTACAATGACGTAACATCCGTTGTCACTTCTGTCCCCGAACCTTCGACCCTTCTGCTTTGCGTGTCATGTTTGCTCGGCTTGTGGCATTGAGGAGAAAACGAGGCAGGACTTGAATTGCCTTCTCTTCTAAAATTCGACTCCATTAAGAAAAATAGCAGATATAACAGTACCTACAAACACGGCCAGGATGAAAACCGGCGCTGCCAGTAGCACATATAGAATTCTCATTTTATATCCCAGGCCGCTTCTTTTGCATTTCATCTGATTCTCCCCGCTGTCATGAAATGTTCATTCGGCCACCCGCTGCCAGTCCCGCATAGAGCATCCGGATCGGGCGGTGACGTCTTCCTTATAATTATCTACCTAAAATCCCGCAGATGTAATCCTCCAACGGTTTATTTCTTATCGGCACAAAGTCTTAAGCCATTTGGCGGACTCCTTCATTTCATGAGCATATTAGGTACCCAGGGTGAAACCTGCGGAAGTGCGCTATCAAATTCATCAGGTCTGAATGCATCCTGCAGCGCCCCCACTTTTTTTTGTTGCGTGGAATTACCACATTATGCATAATAGCAAGCGGAGAAGAAGAAAAGAAGGGAGGGGCTGTTATGAGAAATAGCATATCTTCAGCCGGGATAATTCTTCTAGCTTTTGTGATCGCACTGTACGCAGGCGTCTGCCCCGCGTCCGCAGAATATCCTGAACGGACAATCACCCTTGTCGTCCCCTATCCGCCGGGAGGTGTCACCGATCTCGGCGCACGCGCCTTCGCTGAAGCCATGGAAAAACAGTTAAAGCGGTCGATCGTAGTGGTCAACAGGGCAGGAGGTTCGACCACGATCGGAGGAAACGTCGTGGCGACGGCCAAACCCGACGGATACACGCTCGGTTACTTCCCACCCGCAGCAAGTATTCCAGAGGTTTATACGTATTTCTATGAAGCCCCGTACGGGAGCAAAGATCTGAGGCCGGTATGCCGCGTGGCTACCGCAGTCGGCGCAATAGTGGTCAAGGGTGATTCACCGATTAACGGGTTCAAGGATCTTGTCCAATACCTGCGCAAGAATCCCGGAACAAAGTGGGGCATCAACACCAAGACATCACCCAGCTACATAATTACCCGGGCCATTGCCAAGACTGAGAATCTGAACATTATTGATGTGGCTTTCGACGGTGACGTCAAGATCGTGCCTGCCATACTGGGTGGCCACATTCCCGTCGGATCGCCCACCTACCCTTCAGTCAAATCTCTGGTAGATGCGAGACAGCTCAAGCTCGCAGTGCTGCTTGTAGAGAAGCGCGCGGACTTCATGCCGGCCAACGTGCCCATCATTGTTGAGTTCGGCTACAAGATACCGCCGGGCATGTCCAACTCTGTATTCGCGCCGAAAGCCACACCCGATGATATCGTGAAAAAGATAAATGATGCGGCGGCGAAGGTATCCCAGGAAGCTGCCTTTCGTTCGAAGCTGATGGAGCTCGGTATTCTACCCTCGTTTGAAGAGACAAAGTCTTTTGAGGCTTCAACGGAAAAAGAGAAGAAAGACTTACAGGTCTTCTTCAAGGAGGAAGGATTAGTGAAGTAACGAGTGACCAGTCACGAGTAACGAGTGAAAGCCAGAAGAGACGTAAGAACACGGTTAGGACTGGTTCCTAACTGATCACTGGCAACTGATCACTGATCACTGGCAACTGGTAACTGTTTATCGAAGGAGGTAATGATGTTTAAGGGCAAGAAAGTAATTATCGTTGGTGAACGGGATGGTGTACCCGGGCCTGCCATAGCGTCTTGCGTCCAGGCAGCAGGCGGCACCGTGGCATTTCTGACAACTGAGTGTTTCGTCTGAACAGCCGCAGGAACGCTTGACCTGGAGAGTCAGGCTCAGATCAAAAAAATCGTAGAACAAGAAGGTACAGAAGACATGATCGTCGTGCTCGGCGCGAGTGACATTGAGGGCGCTGAGATCGCGGCAGAAACACTGACTGTCGGTGATCCGAGCTATGCAGGCCCGCTGGCAGGAGTTTCGCTGGGGCTCCCGATTTACCACATCCTTGAGCCCGAAGTTAGGGCAGCGATTCCCGAGGACGTCTACGACCAGGCAGCAGGCATCGTCAGCATGATCGTGGATACGGAAGAGGTGGCACGGAAGTTTAAAGCCATACGGGAAAATAGAGGGGCCGCGAACGCCTGATAATGAGGCGCCTGGATTGGGCCATCTGCAGCTCACCCGGTGGTGCAGGATCGGTGCATGCTCGACACAATGATGAACAAATAAATGGGGAGAAGTAATGAGGTGTAACAGTAAGTCGATAAACAGATTTGGTTTGATTGTTTCGTTGCTGTTAATCATGATGGTTGCTGTCACAGGAGGCACGGCTTCCGCCGCAGAATATCCTGATCGGGCAATTACACTCATAGCTCCCTACGCACCCGGTGGGGTGACCGACCTTGGCGCACGCGCACTGGCAGAAGCAATGGAGAGACACCTGAAGAAATCTGTCCTCGTGGTCAACAGGCCCGGTGGGTCGACAACTATCGGCGGCAATGTCGTGGCTACGGCAAAGCCGGACGGTTATACGCTGGGAGCCTTCGCCAGTTCCGCGGCAATCCCGGAAGTCTTCACGTACTTTTACGAGGCTCCGTATTCAAGCAAGGATCTGAAGCCTGTTGCCAGGATTGGCGCACCTGTTCTTACTATCACAGTCAAGGGTGATTCTCCGATAAACAGCATCAAGGATCTCGTAGAGTATGCACGCAAGAATCCCGGAGCCAAGATAGCCATTCATGGAAAGAGCACAACAGGTTATCTGGCCATGAAGACCATCGCAAAACAAGACAACGTGTCCTTTGTGGATGTTCCATTTGACGGCGACACGAAGATCGTGCCGGCTATTCTCGGCGGCCACGTGCCTGCTGGAACGCCCGCGTATCCTGGAATTGCAGCGCTCCTCGAAGCAAAACAGGTAAAAGTCCTTACCCTCCTCATCGAAAAGAGAGCCGAATTCGCGCCCGGCATCCCGACGTTAGTGGAGCTGGGCTACAAGCTGCCGTCCGGCTCGTTTTTCGGCGTTTTCGCTCCAAAAGGTACGCCGGACCCTGTCGTCAAGAGGATAAGCGATGTGATGGAAAAGGTGTCCCAGGAGAAGGACTACCGCGACAAGATGCATAAAATGGGCACTCAGGTATTATTCGAGGATACAAAATCCTTCGAGAGAACCGTCATCCTCTATAAGGAGAATCTGCATGCCTTTTTCAAAGAGGAGGGGCTGGTGAAGTAGCAGGGTCCAGGGTCCGGTGAAAAAGCAAGAATAGAAAGAGGAACGGGGGAGGGTCGGCAATGAGAAAGAGCAATCGGATAAAGATATCTGGTTTCGTCCTCTTGACCATGACATTTTTCTTGATGTCAGGTGTGGTGGGTTGGGTGACAGCAGCAGAATATCCTGACCGGGCGATCACCCTCGTCATACCGTATCCACCGGGAGGCGTGACAGACCTCGGAGCGCGCGCTCTTGCAGAGGCAATGGAAAAGCAGTTGAAGAAACCTGTGGTAGCAGTCAATAAGCCCGGCGGATCGACTACGATGGGCGGTAATGCCGTAGCCACCGCAAAGCCTGACGGCTACACCATCGGTTTTTTTCCTTCGTCAGCAAGCATACCGGAAGTCTACACCTATTTCTATGAGGCTCCATTTTCAAGTAAGGATCTCAAGCCTGTGTCCAAAGTCGCGATACCGGTTCTCACCATTGCAGTAAAGGCTGACTCTTCGATCAACAGCGTCAAAGACCTGGTCGAGTATGCGCGCAAGAACCCGGGCGCCAAGATCGGCATTCACGGCAAGAGTACGCAAGGATACCTGGCCATGAAGAGTATAGCAAAAGCAGAGAATGTGAATCTGATCGACGTGCCCTTCGACGGCGACACTAAGATCGTGCCGGCTATTCTCGGCGGCCACGTGCCGGCGGGAACACCGGCTTTTCCCGCGGTTATATCGTTGATTGACGCGAAGCAGATAAAGGTGCTCGCGCTCCTTCTCGAGAAGAGGGCCGATTTTGCGCCGAATATCCCGACGATCGTCGAGCTGGGCTATAAGTTTGCGCTCGGCGCCTATTTGGGAGTTTTTGCTCCTAAAGGCACGCCCGATCCTATAATCAAGAAGCTGAACGATGTGATTGGAAAGATAGCACAGGATCCGCAGTTCCGTTCCAGGATCCATGGCATGGGCACTCAGGTGAGCTTCGAAGAGACCAAAGCGTTCGAAAAATCGATCAATCAGTACAAGGATGCGCTGCAGCTCTTTTTCAAAGAAGAGGGACTGGTGAAGTAAAAAGGGTCATGGGTCACGGGGCATGGGTCACGGGTAAACACAATGCGAAGCTGGCTGGGGTTTTCAAAGGTACTCCTTGATTCTTCTTTGAGAATTTTCGTGACCCGTGACCCATGACCCGTGCCCCCGCTCTTCTGACCCTGGCCCTGAGGTGAAATCGTGTTGAGATTGCTTGAGGGGCCTGCATGGCTCTTGATTGGGGTTATTATCAGCGCGTGGTCTTATCGAACAGGCCTCGGCACGTTCAAAGAACCGGGAGTCGGATTTGTCGCCTTCGCATCCGGACTTTTTGTCATTGCCGTCGGCGCGCTTGTAACAGTCTTCAAAAGACCTCGAGTGCAGAAGAGTCGAACAGTTTCAGAGCCGACTCATATATCATTTCTGGAGAGCGCGCCATTCAAGCTGACATACACGCTGGCTCTCCTTGTCTTTTATGCGCTTCTCCTCAATTTCTTAGGTTATATCATCACGACAGGTATCGTACTCTTCGGTCTCTTCTTCGATCCGTCCCGCAGGCGCTGGGCAGGAGCTCTTTTCGCCTCTTTCCTCAGCGTTGCCGTCACCTACCTCGTTTTTGAGGTGTGGCTTAAAAGCCAGCTGCCGAGAGGGATCTTCCCGTGGTGGTGATGACGAGTCACGTTCCTCGTCCCATCTTTGTTGTCTCGTCGTCGCTCTCCTCGTCTCCGCCTCGATGGGGTCTTCGAATGCGGATCGGCGCAGGTCAAACATGAGCGTTCTATATAACCTCTTCTACGGTTTTAGCGTGGCGCTGCAGCCTATGAATCTCTTCGCCTGCTTCATAGGTGTATTCATCGGGACTCTCATCGGTGTTCTTCCGGGAATCGGCCCGGTCGGGGCCATGTCGGTGCTCTTGCCCGCAACATTCGGGATTTCGCCTGTTGCGGCGATCATCATGCTTTCGGGAATCTACTACGGCGCCATGTACGGAGGGTCAACCACATCGATTCTCGTGAACATCCCGGGTGAGGCGGCTTCTGTTATCACGTGTATAGATGGTTATCAGATGGCGCGGCAGGGGCGTGCCGGTCCGGCACTCGGGATCGCGGCTTTCGGCTCGTTTATCGCGGGCACAATCGGTCTGGTCGGACTCATGTTCATGGCCGCTCCTCTCGCAAAATTCGCGGTCAAGTTCGGGCCTGCGGAATACTTTTCGCTCATGTGTCTCGGGCTTTCCCTGCTCATGTACCTCACGCACGGCTCAATTCTGAGAGGGCTGTTGATGGCCGGCGCCGGTCTGTTCCTGAGCCTCATCGGCCAGGACATCGTAACAGGCAGGGCTCGCTTCAGCTTAGGCCTGATAGGCCTGCAAGACGGCCTGGGTCTCGTGCCCGTCGTCATGGGTCTTTTTGGTATTTCCGAAGTGCTTGTGAACCTCGAAAGTTCGCAGCAGAGAATGGTTCTTTCGACAAAGATCAGAAACCTGCTGCCAACCAGAGATGACTGGCGCCGATCGGCTAAGCCCATCGCCCGCGGATCGGTTGTCGGTTTTCTGCTGGGAATTCTTCCCGGCGGAGGAGCCGTCATCTCTTCTTTCGTATCCTACGCAATGGAAAAAAAGCTTGCGAGGGAACCGGAGCGGTTTGGCAACGGGGCCATAGAAGGAGTCGCGGGTCCGGAAGCGGCGAATAACGCTGCCACCAGCGGGGCATTCATTCCGCTTTTCTCCCTGGGCATACCGCCCAACGTTGTTATGGCGTTACTCCTCGGCGCTCTCATGATCCATGGGTTGCGGCCTGGACCGCTGATGATCACCGAACGTCCTGAAATATTCTGGGGAACGATAGCGAGCATGTATGTGGGCAATGTGCTGCTCCTTGTCCTCAACCTGCCCCTGATCGGCATCTGGGTGCGCGTGCTCAAGATCCCTTACAAGATACTTTTCCCATTGATCCTCCTTTTCTGCCTCATTGGCGCCTACTGCATAAGCGCCAATGTCTTTGATATCTACGTGATGATCTTATTCGGCATCATCGGGTACGGATTTAGAAAGCTCGAGTATGAGCCGGCGCCGCTCGTACTTGCTTTTGTGCTGGGCCCGTTGCTTGAACAGAACCTGCGCCAGGCGCTCATATTGTCTGACGGGAATCCGGCCGTTTTCGTAACACACCCCATATCGGCAGTCTGTCTATCTGTTTCCGTCTTCCTGCTCGTCTCCTCAATTATTCCATTCATCCAGAAGAAACGAAGCATATTGGAAGAGGACTCCTAACCGCAGGGTCCTGGGTCCAGGGTGCGGGGTCCAGAAAGATGGCAAACGCATTGTTTATTTCTCTGGCTACTGGACCTGGCGATTGACGTCTACGATATAGGTCCGCGAGTGCCAGTCACCTGATAACACCGATACAACTCAATAAGAAAATACCTGTATTACGGGACCCTAGACCAGGGACCCTAGCGCTTGATCCAGCCCCTTGACCCACTACCCTGAGTGTCGTTATACTTCCACACAAGGATTCCTATCGCGGTTCTTTATAAATGAAAATGTTTGATAAACGTAAATGCCTTAGTCTTGCCAGCGTTCTTATCCTGCTCTTTGGTTTGGGTGGTGCCGTTTTGATTTATCAAACAGCTATCAATAACCCGGGCAGGATTCTTGGTTATGAAGAAGGAAATGGCTCTGCTTACCCGGTTGCGCCTGAGGATTCAAAAATGTTCTTACGCGACCTGGAACTGTACGGAGGCAAAGCGAATGTTTTTGGGTATAAGCTCAGACTGTGGTTCACGGGGTTATGGCACGGAAAATCGCTAGCGGTCATAGTGGGCTGCGTCACTATTCTTGTCTCCTTCGGACTCTTCCGGGCTGCCAATCACCTGCCTTCTGGAGCCGGACGGCAATGAAATTGATTTTTGTATTACAATAGTGATTATATAGTTTATAAATAGATATTAAATACTATTTTATAATCATGTAGTAATGTTTAACAGTATTTATTAGATTTAATAAGTTATCTATAACATGTACAAAGATTGTCATACTTTACTCAGTGAGGCGATTTACTGCGTATACCGAGGTTCGAATTCATGCAGGCCTCAATGTACTTCTTTACCATGCGGCGGGGCTGATATACGCCGGTGTGCCCGTCGCACAGTACATCTGCATTAAGTTCGAGAAGTTTTTCCGCTGAACTCTTCCACGCCACAGGATCACAGTCAAACTCTTCGAGTAAAGGTGCACCTAAATCCTGAGCAAAGAGTATTCTCTTGTCGCCTATGTCGCCATAAACGGAGATCGATCCCGGCGTGTGTCCGGGCGTGTGGAGGCAGACCAGTTCCTGATCGCCAAAGACGAGGCGTTGCTCCCCGCCGGTCAGAATCAGATCTATAGAGAAGGGCGAAAAGACCTTCTGAAAGCAGAACGATGCGGTGAGCCTGATGTCTCCTCGCGCCACGATAACCGCGTCCAGCTCATGCATCGCAAGGCGGGAACCAAAACGTTTACGAAAACGGTCGGCTCCTCCGATGTGGTCAATGTGACAGTGTGTCAGGATGATTGCCGATACGTCCTCCGGTCGCAGGCCTTGCTGCTCTATATTTGATGCGAGCAGGTCGATGTTTTCTCCGAATCCGGCGTCTATCATGACCAGCTCTCCGATGTCGAGGAGGTATACCGAGCAGTCTCTGGCGTCAGTCAAGTCGCTACCTGCCACCTGATAGATGCGTATTTCTTCGCCGGACATTCTCAAAACATAGCACACGAGGTCTGTTTGTCAAGACGGCCCGGACCGTATGGCGCACCAGATCAGCTGCTGACAAGAAGCAACACTTGTGATAATCTGCTGGCAGGGAAACGAGCGTGGAAAAGCATCTGCCGGGTGCAGGAAAGAGCAGTTTTGACTTGATTGATGCAAAGATTCTTTTCGAACAGCTTTCTATCCAGAAGGGCAGCACCTTCGTTGACCTCGGATGCGGCCGGGGAGAGTATGCGCTTGAGGCGGCGTTGCGCGTCGGGGAAGAGGGAAGAGTATACGCCGTAGATCTCTGGGAAGAGGGCCTTGTTGTTCTGGCGACAGAAGCCAAATTCAGAGGACTTTCACAGTTCAAACCATTGGCCGCAGATATATGTGCGAAGCTGCCTCTTCAAAGTAGCAGCGCTGACGTATGCTTCCTTGCCACGGTCCTGCATGATCTGGTCAGGGAAGGTTGTGCTGATGGAATGCTCGAAGAGGCATACAGAATATTACAGCCTCAAGGCGTTCTTGCAATTGTGGAGTTTAAGAAATTAGACGGCCGGCCCGGACCGTCCATAGAAGTAAAGATGTCGCCCGATCAGGTGCGGAAGATCGTCGGCTCCCATAGGTTCGTACACCGGGAAGTCACGGATATCGGGCCATACAATTATCTGATAACGTTCAGACGTGCTGCCGCGCCCGACAATGAGTGACTGCGGGAGAGATTCAGTCGTTGTTTCACCGCGGAATAATGGGAATAAGAAGACGAACAGGCCTGGTCGAATCTGTTGCAGCGCTTTCGAAAGTTGACAGACGGCGTTTTTGTCTTACAATTAAGTGGAAACAAATGATGAGGAAAGGCGAAAGGAGGGAACGGAGCTGATGGCCAGAGAACATTGCGTTAACGGAATTACCGTGCTTTCATTCCTTGTGGGAGGCCTCTTAGGACTGGGCATCGCGATCCTCATGGCCCCGCAGTCGGGCGAGATAAGGGAAAGGATAAGAAGCGCTGTCGGAAGTCGGCACAAGCTGACCAGGGAGCAGATCATTGAAGAGGGCATACAGTGTGCCGTGCCGGAAGGGGTCGACATGTGTTATCCCGAGCAGGAAGAACAGGCTTAAGATTGAACTTACGTAGCTAACGCAAGGATAATAAAGCCCGCCAGCATCAGGCTTGCACCGAGGAAACGTTCCCCTATCTCTGATTCATTAAACAGAATGAAGCCATAAGAAACACCTATCAGCACAGCGAGCCTTCTGACCGATATAAGGTACGCCACTGAATAAGAGCCGATTATCCAGACGGAATAGGCGAGAAAGGCTACAAGACGCGTTTCACGCCTTTGATTCGTGTGGACGGTTCATGTTGAGGTTTTGCGCAAGTTCCAGTACAATGGTGTTTGCGATCTAAGAGCATTTTCTAATAGAGTTCAAGGAGCTACGCTGGATGACAACGGAAGAACTGGCAGAACTGTTTCTCATGTCCCTCTATGACATGGCAGAGGCAGCCCCCCATCCCTATTTTTTATTCACGATGAATGAGTTTGTAGCGAAGATGGGTATCAGCGACATGGCAGAACTGCGTAAGGCGCTGGACATTCTGGAGGAAAAGGGGTTCATCTATCTCTCTTCTACGGACGCATGGGGAGGCGTAAGCGCCGGCATAACCATCGACGGCTCATCGTTTGTAGAAAAAGGCGGACAAACAGGCATTATCGAACGCTATCGCATTGATCCCTCATCGATCGGCATCGTGCCCCGGACTGAATCGACACCTCTGCCGGCACAGGAAACTTCTGTATCGGCCGGCTCTCCGGAATCTCTCTTTCAGCCATCAGTGGCTGACCCGTCCCGTGATATGCTGGACGCGATCCTAGCGGAAATGGCAACTGCTGTCAGGAGTGAAATCAAGACGGAACCTTCTGTTAGAAGCGATCTGCTTGACGACATCGAAACCTTAAGAATACAGCTTTCGAGGCGCACAAAAAACCAGGCTGTCATCAAGGCTCTTCTTGATAACCTGTCTGCATTCCCCCAACTGGCGCCCCTCGCAAGGCTTGTTCTACGTTTGATATAAGCCCATCTCCAGAAAAGGAGGAAGACCATGGATCGCAGGGCATTTTTGAAGACAATACTCGCGGCAGGAGGAGTGACACTTCTTTGTTCGCCTGATACGTATGCCTTGAAACTCTTCCCGAATTCGGGTAAACAGAAGTGCGCCGTGCTTTTCGGATCGCGATACGGAAGCACACGGGACGCGTCCATATGGATCGCAGAAGGAATGGGAGCAATTGCAGATGTCTTCGACGCCAGGGAGAATCCCGATCTTTCATCTTTTGACGTACTAGTTGTTGGTTCAGGAATTTACAGCGGCAAGATCGATGCTCCCCTCGAAGCTTATCTGGCAAAGAACGCTCCTTCGATATCCGGCAAGGTCAAGGCGCTTTTTATCGTATGCGGCGGGGGAGACACGCCACGGGCGCAAGCCTATATAGACGCGCTGGCAAAATCATGCGGAGCCAGAGCCAGCCCTGGCAAAGGTCTTCTCCGGAAGGCTGACCAAGAAGCTTCTCAGCCCGCCCGATTACAAGATAGAAGAGGAGGTCGCAAAACGTTTCAAACAGCCCTACGAAGACTACGACCGTCTTCAGAGAAAGGACTGCTTGAAATTCGGTGAGGAAATTCTTACAAAGATTTAAAGGGCACTGAAGATACGAGAAGGGAGAGGATTCTCCATGAGGACTACAAGTTGTAATGCATTTACTGGAAAGATGCCGATGCCGATTTGCATTCAAGATGTAGACCGAGGCGTGCCGAGGCGTGGGCTACGGAGGCGTACTATAAGTACGTCGAGTAAGAACAGGCCGAAGGACAACAAAGGTATGCGTAGCGAAGCATCCCCGTGGGACTTGAAGGCAAATCGGCATGAGGGTATACAATGAGCGGTATCTTCGGATTCATCGGCACGAGCAACGCATTTGTAGAAGTAAGGACCGGCCTGGAAAACCTGTCGCACAGGGGGCAGGAAAGCTGGGGTATCGTATCGGGACTGAAAGACGGCTCCTTCTCAGAGGTAAGAAGAGTAGGCTCGATCTTTCAGACATCTCCCCACGGTCGATTGCACGCCGGTTCTGTTGCGATCGGTCAGGTTCGTTATCCCACAGCCGGCGAAGCAAGCGAACGGAATTCACAACCCATAGTCGGAAGTTCGAAGAAAGAAAAAATAGCGGTCGTCCACAACGGCCACCTCCCCAGGTACAAGCAGTTGATGGAAGAGATCGGCGGTCTTTTTCAAACAGAAACGGACACGGAGGTCATTCTGCAGATGATCGCGCGGGCTGAAGGCTCGACGCTCGTCGAAAAGATGAAGAAGACCCTGGCTCTTCTGGGAAAGGAAGCGGCTTTCAGTCTGATACTTCTGCATAAGGGACAATTGATTGCCGCACGAGACCCGTTCGGATTTCGACCTCTTTCAATCGCAAGAAGGGGCGAAGAAGGCGACTACGAATGGGCAGTCGGTTCCGAAACCTGCGCCTTTCATGACCGGTTTGAATGGATAGGAGATGTTGAGCCCGGACAAATGGTGGTGATGGACGGAGAGCAGGCAAGAACAGTCTCCTTCGCCTCTGCTCATCCGCGCCCCTGTATGCTGGAATGCCTCGATTTCGCGTCCCCGGCAAGCCAGGTTTTTTCAATAAATATTTACGAGTTCAGGGAAAAGGTAGGGGCGAGGCTCGCGAAAGGCGAAAATCAAAAGGCCGATATGATCGTTCCTATTCCAAGGGGGGCCATACCCGGTGCTCTGGGTTTTCACGCTGTTACTCGAATACCGTACAGGCAGGCTATAAGTACGATTGGTGAAATCGGCAGGATTTTTATTGTCTCGAAAGAGAAAGACAGGTTGGAGAAGGCTGAGAAGAAGTTTCAGATTAACAGGGAGTTGGTGAAGGGAAAAGAGATCTTTCTGATCGATACGCTTCTCGTGAGAGGGTCAACAGCGATGGTTCTGATTCCCAGATTGCGCGACGCGGGTGTTAAGAAAATTCATTTCCGTGTTACCGCGCAACCTCCGCGTTTTCCCTGCCTCATGGGTATGGCTCTGGCCAAACCCGGTGAATTGCTCGCGACCAACCGCACGGACGCGGATCTGAAGAATCTGCTTCAGGTTGATACGTTCAGACATCTCAAGACTGAAGAACTGAGAGAGCTGACAGGAACGGATTTCTGCGATGCGTGTATGACGGGCAAGTACCCCTTCCCGGTCTGACAGGGACTTGTCTTCAAGCGTATACCTTCGTTGTCCTTCAGCCTGGCCTTACTCGACGTACTTCAGTACGCCTCCGTAGGCCAGACCTCGGAGCGCCTCGGTCTCCATCTTGAATACAAGTCCCTGTAGGCAGCGAAGTTCATTCTCGGGTGCCGAACGCCGTGACTACGCAAGACTAATCTTGAATACGAATCGCCGTAGTCGTGACATTACTTCCCAAGCACTGCGCAGCACTATTGAGAGCCTTCTTCTTGCGTCTCTGTTTCGATTCTTTTCTTAACCTCAACCTTGACCTCAACCTTGGCTGCTGTCGTTTTGCATATCGCGCTTTTCCGCCGGGAAGGAGATGGAAAAGGTGCTACCGCCTGACTCAGCGCAATCCTTCGCCGCTTTGCAGTGAGCGCACAGGGAAATGTCTCCCGGACAGAACCCCTGTTCTGTCGGGATGTAGCAGCAGCGTTTGCTCTTCATGGAAATCTCAAATCCGAACCGTCTCGCGTAGAGCTTCATTCTGAGAAGTTCGAGCCCTTTGCCGCCTGCACCGAAGTCATACGGATTTTTGGATGTATAAAGCTCCGTCTCCTCAGTATGAAACAATCCGCCAAACAGATATGGCTGAGCCTCCTCTGCAATACCGACCCCGGTGTCAGCAACGTGTATCCAGATTCTGTTCTCTTTCTCCTCTACCGTAACCGTGACTAAACCGCCGTCGGGCGTATTTTCAATGGCGTTCTTCAGGAGTCCGTCAACCACTTCACTCACTATCCGCGGGTCCATATAAATGTAGAGATCGTTCTCCCCTTCCACGCGGAGTTCCACGTGTCGGTGGGAGGCCCTCTGTCTGGTCTTCTCCACCGCCGTCTGGAGAAACGGGTACAGATCAATCGGCTGGAACAGCTCTGTGCCACTCGACATGTACTGGCCCAGCCACTCCTTTAAAGCCCCCCAGTGAGACCATACTTCGGCAGGCACATTTCCGAAACCGTCGAGGCGCTGCCGCAGTAAATCAAGTTCATCGGTTAGTGAAGCGGCTTCCAACTCTCGCGACGCTGTGAATATATCGTCCGCTTCTCTCTGAATTCCAAGGAGGCGTTCAGTATTTCTCTCCAGAGCAGCAAGAATTACTTTCAAATTCGAGTCAGGGTATGATGCTTCGATCTTACGCTGCAGCACCCGGAGATTGCCCTGTATAACAGCCAGCGGTGTTTTGAGCTCGTGCGAGATATGATTCACCGCCTTCGTCTTCACCCTGTTGAGCTGCTCCAGCTCCCTGTGGGATCTCAGCAATGCTTCTTCAGCCATCTTCCGCTCGGTTATATCCCGGAGATAGACCAGGGAGACCGGTTCATTCCTGTAGATAATGCCCGTAGCTGAAACTTCTATGTAGATGGTTCTGCCATCCTTGGTTACGCCTTTAAATTCATACCGTGAAGGGGTAGCTTCACCCTTCCATCTTCGATGATTCATGCTCTTGACCCGTTCCCTGTCCACAGGATCAACGACAATCGTGACTGATTTCCCGATGATCTCATCCGACGAATCGTAGCCGAACATTTCAACAAACCTTCTGTTGACATACTGGTGTTGTCCTTGCCTTATGATTGCCACGCCGTCATTCGAGTGCTCGATGGCCGTACGATACCGCTCCTCACTTTCCGCAAGCGCCTCTTCCGCTTTCTTGCGCTTGGTTATCTCGCGCATGGTCCCTTCGTGGTAGATAACACCCCCTGTCCCATCGCGGGCGACACGCGAGTTGATGGAGACCCAATGGATACTGCCGTCGCGACTGCGCATCTGAACTTCGTAGTTCTGCACAGCGCCGTGTATGCGCAGAAGCTCTATCAGGTTTTCCCGATCGGCCGGGTCCACATAGATTTGTGTGCCAATATCGGTAATCGATTCTATCAGCTCTTCGGGAGAGCTGTACCCGTGGATACGGGCGAGGGACGGGTTCGCCGTGATGAAACGTCCATCCAGGCTTGTCTGAAAAATCCCTTCTGTCGCATTTTCATAAATCTTTCTATATTTTTCTTCAGCCTGCTGGAGCTTTTCCTCCATCTGCCTGCGTCTCGTCACGTCCCGCACGTAGACCGCGATCCGCGTGACCTCGCCGTTTTCATCCGAGACTATGTAAAGGCTGTGATCGAGGAAACGGCCCCTCCAGTCCGCCACAAACCGCACCGGGACACCGGACTCGATTGCTTCATCTGCCTTCCTCCTGGCAAACTCTGCAAGTGACGGTGGAATCAGGTTGTAGACCGCAGTGCCCAGCAGATTCTCGACGACCGTATGGTAAGCCCGTGCCGCACTATCGTTTGCGGCCAGGATAACCCCGTCTTTGTCCATAAGAAAAGCAATGTCCGTTGTTGCATTGAGAAGCGCGCGGACGTCATCCTCACTTCTCTTAAGCTCTGACTGCGCCTCCTCGCGCTCCAGTTCGCAGACCTCCAGCGTTGAATCCGGCTCAGTCTGCCCGCGCAACTCCCGGAAGATGTTGTCTCTTATATCTTCTTTTTCCTGCATATATCCTTGCTCAGAAAGAATTCCAGACTATTAGTATAAGACATTTTGCCGTTCTCAAAAAGAGAACGAATCTTTGAGACGGGCATTCCTTCCCGCAGATGCCCTTACACGGTATATCTTATTATCAGCGTAAGGCTAGTTCTTATTGCCGGACCCGGGACCCGGGACCCCGGGACCCTAATTTTGCCAGCTCCTGCTGCACTTCCTGCCACATATGGCCGTGGAGAGTGAGCTTAAGTTTGCAAAACGGACAGACAATCTCCGCCCCTTCTGTAAGGGTATCGATGGGATGCTCCGTCCTGCGGCCGCAGATCGGACAGGTAAAAGGCAACGTTTTTTTCTGTGTGCTCGATTTATTCAATATTTGGCCTCATTTGTTCTCATTTGTTCTCAAAAATTTCTCCAGCACCTCGTAGGGCTGGGCTCCGGTGATCTTTCCCGTTCCCATCACAAAGGTGGGCACGGCCGTAATCCCCATGTCTCGGGAGCGCGCCCAATCTGCATCAACCGCAGACTTGTACGCCCTCGATAAGAGCGCTTCTCTTGCCGCTTCACCCGAAAGCCCTGACGTGTCTGCAATGTCGACCAGTTGATCGACAGCGCTTATATCCCTGCCTTCTGCAAAATAGGCGCTGAAGACGGCCCTGTGGAAGCCGTCACCTGGACGTTGCGTCTCTGCCCACTTTGCCAGCTCCTGGGCAAGACGGGTGTTATAGGTCCTTGACCTCTCGCCGAGAGGCAGGCCGAGGTCCACAGCTACTTCTTTCAGCCGTGCCTGAACCTTGTTAATGTCGATCTGTGCGCCCTTGAAGAGGTCGGCAAGCGCCAGACCTCCCTCAGGAATTTCAGGATGGAGCGGAAAAGCGATCCATTTCGTCTCGAAGTCAAAGGCTTTTCGCAACTGATCAATACGTACCGTACTGAAGTAACACCAGGGTCAACCAAAGTCGGAGTATACTTCCAAAACCCTGCCATTCATCCGCAACTCATTCATCGCCTCTCCTCCAATCCCGCACCTTTTATTTTCTCAAGATAACCCACAGTCCGCCCTCATCGATAACGCTGCTTTTGCAAACGATGCCGCTGTCTGTCAACAGGATACGCAAAGACTGCCCGGTCATCTCAATTTTCCCGATGCCCAGGTTGAGCTCCCTCGATTGTTTCCCCAGATCCAGGAGCACGCTATTGGGGGTATACTTCCCGAACCCGCCACCGACAAAGGCGACTCCACCGGGCCGGAGTGCCCGTTCGACCGCAACAAGATCGATCACAAAGAGCGATGGAAAAAAGAAGGCGCCGCGAAATACCGCGAGGTCTACCGAGTCTTGCTCGACGCCGGCAAGAGAAGGGTCGCTCTCGATTACCCGAAGTCGCTCCGCAACTCCTGCCTCGCGAGCCTCCGCCACGTACGACTCGCTCATGCCCTGCGGAAACGAGGCTATTGCATGCGCATTGCCCACACCATCTTTCATGAGAGAGAAAATCACCCCTGAAAAGGGTCCGATCTCAAGAAGCTTTCCGTCCCGTCGCCCGTATATCTCTTCGATGTGCTTTGCCAGGTACGGATATACCGGCTTCCAGAGCCTGTTTATCTCTTGTATCAGTTTTAAGTCTGCACGTTCCATGTGGAGTCAGCCCGGATGAGAATGTGGCAAACCGCCCTGCTCGCTGTATAGATTTGCACGGGTGTAAATCTATAGCCTTACCGACACGATTTTGGAAATGCCTTCTTCTTCCATGGTAATTCCGTACATCGTGTTTGAGCACTCCATGGTGAGTCGATTGTGCGTGATAAGGACGATCTGTGTTTTCTTGCCGATGTCCTTGACGATCTGCATAAGGGATGCGAGATTCGCGTCATCAAGCGGCGCGTCAATCTCGTCCATGAGCGAAAACGGTGACGGCTTGGTGTCCATAAGAGAAAGCAGAAACGCCAGAGAGGTAAGGGCTTTCTCGCCTCCCGAAAAAAGCTCCATACGCGTGACCCGTTTGCCCTGAGGCTGCACGTAGAGCTCTACACCGCTCGTGTCGGGGTTGATGCTCAGCGTACCCTTCCCGCCCTTGAAGAGCATGTGCGTGTACCGCTTGAATGCTTCGTTGACCTGATCATACGTCTCAATAAAAAGGTCCTTGGAGACCGAGTCTATCTTGCTTATAGTCTTGCGGAGTGAGTCCATGGCCTGCGTGAGGTCGCTCTTCTGTGTCTCGAGGAATTCGGAACGTTCTTTCAACTCTTTGTACTCTTTCTCGGCCCGGAAGTTCACCTCACCCATGGCGGAGAGTTCGTTCGCCAGCTTCTGCCTTTCGGCCTCGGTGCCCGGCGGCGCGCTCTTGCGCTGCTCATCTAGCTCCTCGATCGCGTATTCCGTGCGCAACCGCTCCAGGACCATCTCTTTTCTTTCCTGCAGAACTGCCTTTTCCCGTTCCAGTCCTTCCCACTTCGACTTTACCTTTTCCAGTTCCTCGGAGACGCGCTGCAAATCTTCCTGCAGACGGCTCTTCTCCTGGTGTAAATCACCCAGCTCCTGTTTCATTTCGTTATAGCGGGCTGACGCTTTTTCGCACGTCTCGCTCAACTGGGCGTGGCTTTCTGCTAATTCCTTGATGCGTTCGGCTGTATCCGAAAGACTCTTTTCCGCTGTTGCGATCTTTTCCTGGGCAGCGGCCATGCTCTTTTCCGATTCCCGGGCAGCGACGTGCTTACGCTCTATCTCCTCGGATAAGCTCCTGACAATATTCTTTCTCCTCTCCACATTGACCGATATTTCCTGGAACTCTTTCTCAGTCTCGTCATAGCGCTTTCGGACACCGTCCAGATTGCCTTTTAGAACCTGCAACGACTCATTGATAAGACGAGACTCCTCTTCGAATTTTTCCTTTTGAGCTACGAGTTCATCGCGCGACACAGGGGCCTGCCCGTCGTTTGCGTCTGTTTTCCAGCTGAACTCCTTGAGCCTTTCCGCGATCGTTCTGATCTCAGTCTCGATGATGATCCGCTCTTTTTCCTTATCCCCGAGCGAATTCGCCTTCTGTCTCTTTTTCTGCAGGAGTTCCTGAAGCGTCTGGTTCAATGTTCCGCGCGTTCCCTGAACCTCACCAATCGCAGCCTGCTCCTTCACAAGCTGCTCTTCGATCTGTCCAATTTCCTTCTCCAGTTTCATCTTTTCCCGGAACTCCCGGATTGAGATGCCTTTCTTCTCCTTGCTTGTGATGATAAGACCGCGTGAATCGATGTACGTCTCTCTGTCATCTCTTGCTACAAAAATACCTTCTTCGCCAGCTTCAATACGCCGGAGAGCCTCCGCTGCGCTTTCCGTCCAAATGACCCGGATTTCTATCTCTTCGTCATTCTGCCTGAAAATACTCTTTTCTGGAAAAAAGATGAAATTGCCGCTGTATTGTCTAAGCGCTTCGGCGATAGCTTCGGGATTCGAAGCAGGCAGCACATGGTATTCCATCTCATCCGCGAAAAACTTCTCCAGAGCGCTTTCTGCCCCTTCCGGAGTTCTCACCAGATCGATAAGTCTCTTGAACGGAAGCTTCTGCTCTTTTTGCTTTTCGCCGATGGTAGCCAGCTTCTTGAAGAGTTCCTCGCGCCCTCTTTTCTCTCCTTTGAGCCGCTCTATGCTGTCACGCATCCTCGCGATGTCATTCTCCACGAGTTTCAGGCGCTCCACGAGCTCCTGTTCTTCCTTGTCTATCAGTGCCCTCTCATTGGCTTCGCGATCTATCTGCTGCTTTAAGACCAGCCCTTTCTCCTCCAGGAGAACGAGCTTCCCACGCAGCTTCTTCTCCTCTTCCGATCTGCGCTCTTCCCGAACCTGGCGTTCTTTTTCCATTCTCTCCAGTTCGAGCATTCGGTTCTTGACTTCCGTTAGATTGCTCATCGAAACAAAGAGGCGGCTCCTCTCTTCTTCGAGCCTCGCCTCCAACTCTTCCGTTATCGCACGGAGCTCCTTCTTCTTCTCCTGCAAACTGCCGCTCTGCTGCTCGTCCACCTGAAGAGATGCGGAATTTTCGGTACTATCCTTCTCCAGCGCCTCAACCTCAACCAGATGGCGTTCGCCTTGTGTGGTAAGCTCACCTATCTTTTCCTGGAGTTCTGTGATCGATGCCGTCAGTCGATCCCTTTCTTCTTCAACGTAGTTAAGCTCGAGAAGCCGGCTCTCCGCATCTTTCTCTTTTTCTTTGATGTCGAGTTCCAGTTGACGGGCTACGGCATCAGCCAGCGCCGACTCCTCTTCCTTGGCATCGATGGTCTGTTTGACGGATGTACGTTCTTCCTCTTTTCTTGTTACCTCCTGTTGAAGCTCTACTTCGCGCTCGCCGAGCTTTCCTTCCCTCTTTTCGAGCTTCACGTACGCATCTGCCAGGAGGGTGATGTCTATCTCTTTCAGCTTTTCCTTGAGGCTGCTATAAACCTTGAGCCTTTCTGCTTCCTCTTCGGTCTTTTTCAGGCCCTTCACGATCTCGGCGTGAATGTCCTCGACCCGCTCCAGGTTAGTCTTGGTCTCTTCCATTCTCTCGTAGGCATCCCTCTTCTTCTCTTCGAAACGGGTTATTCCGCTGGCCTCCTCAATCGCTGTGCGCCGTTCCAGCGGCTTCATCTGCGCAAAATACTCGATATTACCCTGTTCCAGTATGGCGTACGAATTGAGACCGATGCCGGTTCCCAGAAAGAAGTCCTGCACGTCTTTGAGCCGAACCTGGTCGGCGTTTATGTAATATTCGTTGGTCCCGTCCCTGTAGATTCTCCGCTTAATCGCAACTTCCCGGTCACCTTCTGCAAGGCCGATGACCACTTCGGCCATATTCACCGGTCTTTTTCCGTTGCTGCCGTGGAAGATGACGTCGCCCATCTCCTTGACGCGCAGTGATTTCGTTCCCCTTTCGCCGAGAACCCAGATGAACGCGTCAACGACGTTGCTCTTGCCGCAGCCGTTGGGACCCACAAGGGAGGTGACACCCTCACTGAACCGGAAGACGGTCCGGTTAAGAAAAGATTTGAAACCGAGTAGTTCAAGGGTAAGGAGTTTCATGATAGTAAGGAGATAGCCCGCTCGATTCTTTTTTCCACCACGTCTTTTCCAAGTATCTCGATTACCTCGAAAATACCTGGACTTACAGCCTTCCCTGAAAGCGCAACCCGTATGGGCTGCACAATATCAACAAGCTTCTTTCCGAAATCTCTCGCGATGTTTTCAATCAGGGATCGCTGATTTGCCTCATCAAGCGTTGGCAGCTGCCGAAAGTCGTTGAGGAATCGCTCGAGTGTCGGTTTTGCTGCCCCGGTCAGAAACTTGGCTTTTGCCGAGGCGTCATATTCTATATCTTCTCCAAGAAAGAATCCACCCATCTCGGCCATCTCTTTAAGGGTCTTTGCCCTCCCAAGCAGATTGCGGATGATCCGGATCAGTTTTGCGCGTTCGGGAACAGCGTGACCCCGGGCTGCGATGAAAGGAGAGAGTCTTTCGGCAATGACCTCTATGGGAAGGCTCTTCATATAATGGTCGTTCAGCCAGAGAAGCTTGTCCATATCAAAAATTGCAGGTGATTTCCCTACATTGGGCAAATCAAACTTGTCGATAAGCTCCTCTTTGGAGAAGATCTCGTCGTCACCGTGAGCCCAGCCAAGCCGGGCAAGGTAGTTCATGAGGGCTTCCGGCAAAAAGCCGTCGTCCCGGTATTCGAGCAGAGACGTTGCCCCATGTCTCTTGCTGAGCCTTGAGCGGTCCTTCCCATGAATGAGCGGAACGTGGGCGAATTGCGGCAGTGCAAACTGGAGTGCTTCATACATAAGGATCTGTCTCGGCGTGTTGTTGATGTGATCGTCACCCCTGATAATGTGGGTGACGTTCATTAAAGCATCATCCACCACCACGGTAAAGTTGTAGGTCGGCGTCTGGTCGGTCCTCAACAGTATGAGATCATCCAGCTCATCGCACTGAAACGTGATCTCTCCCCGCACAAGGTCATGAAAAGCCACGGTACCGGACAGGGGCGTCTTAAACCTGATCACGGAAGGTTTGCCGGGTTCCTCGTTGGTTTTCTCACGGCAGGTCCTGTCATAGGAAGGTTTTCGTCCCTCTGCCAGGGCTCGCTTTTTCTTCTCCTCCAGCTCCTCCGGCGAGCAGTAGCACCTGTAGGCATGACCCTCCTTCAGGAGCCTGAGGGCGTGCTCCTTGTAAAGCTCCATCCTGGCACTCTGGTAGAATGGCCCCTCGTCGTTCTCGATGCCGAGCCACGCCAGGCCGTCCAGAATCCCGCGGGTGTACTCATCCTTTGACCTTTCGCGGTCAGTATCCTCTATCCTGAGCACAAACCGGCCTTTGTGGTGCCTGGCAAAGAGCCAGTTAAAAAGAGCCGTCCGTGCGCCCCCGATGTGCAACTGGCCTGTAGGGCTTGGTGCAAACCTTGTTCGTATCATTTGTGGCTATTGTCTCCGGTTGACCCAGAAGTATAAAGAAAATTTGCAGCTTCATCAACCCCTAATTTCCGGCTGCGCCGGAAAGGGTCCATGGTCCTGGGTGCTGGGTCCCGTAGATACAATGCGACCGCCCCGGATACATGTGTGTGGGCTTATCAAACTTCGATCACTGCCAGAGACGGAGCCGCACTATGCTCAGCTTCTCAGCGTATCTGGACCTTGGCCTTTAGACTCCGGGGCCCCGCCGTTCTTGGATTGCTGGCCCCCGGACCCCGGACCCTGGACCCGGCCGTTTTGCACGGAAAAGCACACACTTATTGCGTTTTTTAAAGAAAACTGGTATACTACGCCCGGACATGAGAACGGAGGTAAGAATGCTGAAGATCGGAGAAGTTGCCGTATATCCCGGGCACGGTGTAGGTAAGATTGAACGGATCGAAGAAAAAGAGATTTCCGGTACGAAACAGGCTTTTTACATCATGAGAATTCTCGATTCCGACATGACCATAATGATTCCTACCGATGGAGCTCAGAATGCAGGGCTGCGCTATGTGATCGCCTCACGCGAAGTGGTTAAAGTCTACGAAATCCTGAAAGACAAAAACACCAATCATGACACTTCTCCATGGAACAGGCGTTACAAGGATTACATGGAGCGGATCAAGAGCGGCTCCATTTTCGAAATAGCTACGGTATTGAGAGAACTCTACACCCTGAGGACATGGAAAGAACTCTCTTTCGGTGAAAGAAAGATGTTCGAGACTGCAAGAAATCTTATTAAGAAGGAACTGTCGATAGCCTTGTCGAAGGATGAGGACGAGATTGTAACCGACATAGAGAAAATCTTCTCCAACCACGCCAGAGGCTAGTTCCATTGGATATTATTGTCCAGACTTTTCTGGTCTTTGTCACAACGCTGACAAGCTATTTCATCGTCAAAGAAATGTTCGGGAGCACCCTGTACGCGGCCTTCGGCGCAATGGCCGGAGCCCTGCTGGGTTACCTCATCATCAAGCTTGAGGAGAAGTTAAAGGAGATCCCTCTCAAAAATCTCGTCGGCACGCTCATAGGGATCACCGTCGGACTTCTCGTGGCTAACCTTTTGATCTCCAAGCTTCTTCTCACCCATGCGAAGGACGTGCCGATAACGCTGCCGATCTATGTACTCCTCTATTTCGTGATGGGCTATCTGGGTTTCCGGATAGGAGAAAAGAAGAGCCACACGCTCGATCTCTCAAAAGTGCCCCTTTTCCACCGCATGGAAGCGGCCGAAGGCAACAAGATCCTCGACACAAGCACTATTATTGACGGACGCATTGCAGACATTTGCGAGACAGGCTTTCTGGAAGGTACCCTCATCATCTCGCAGTTCGTTCTGTACGAGATACAGCATATTGCAGATTTGCAGGACCCTGTCAAAAAGACCCGCGGCAGGCGAGGGCTTGAGATCCTCCACCGTCTGCAAAAACAGACCTCTGTCAAGGTCAAAATCGTTGACTATGACTTTCCCAAGCTCAAAGATGTCGATTCAAAACTGATAGCTCTCGCAAAGAATATGAACGGGAAGATAGTAACCAATGACTTCAACCTGAATAAGGTGGCGGAGCTTCAAGGCATAGAGGTGCTGAACCTCAATGAACTGGTGACCTCTTTAAAGCCTGCGGTATTGCCGGCCGAACTGATGACCATACGCATTATCAAAGAAGGCAAGGAATACGGCCAGGGCATTGGATACCTTGACGATGGAACAATGGTCGTTGTGGATGACGCACGAAAACTGCTCGGTAAAACGGTCGACGTTGTTGTGACGAGCCTCTTACAGACCTCCTCAGGACGCATGATCTTCGCAAAGCTCAAAGAACAGGCCGGAAAAGAATTTTACTTCCCGGAAGAGTACAAGCTGGAAGAACAGGTGAGATAGTTTATGAGGACCCTGGCAATCGTTCTTGCCGGCGGCGCCGGCAAGCGGATGGGCTCTTCAACTAACAAACAGTTTCTTCTCCTTGATAATAAGCCCATCCTTGTCCATTCCCTGCAGGTGTTCGAAGAGTCACGCCCGGTGGACGGGGTCTATCTGGTAGTCAACCAGAGAGACCTGCCGCTCATCCAGGAAGAGATACTCGAATCTTACAGGTTCAGTAAGATCGTTAAACTGGTTATCGGTGGGCGACTTCGTCAGGACTCGGTACGGAATGGACTCGAAGCCATTGATGAGCCTTGTGATGTCGTGGTCATACACGACGCGGCCCGGCCTTTTGTTTCTCCAGCTTTCGTAGAGAAGACGATATCTCTCATGGAAATGTTCGATGCAATCATCCCGGCTTTACCCGCCAGAGACACCATAAAGATAATATCGAAGGAAGGGTTTGTATCAAAAACCCTTGAGAGAGATGCGCTGTGGCAGGTCCAGACACCGCAGACATTCAAGTATGATCTCATCCTGAAAGCCTACAGAGAAGGCATCGCGAAAAAGCTTTTGGGGTACGATGACGCTGCGTTCGTGGAATATCTGGGCAAACGCGTGAAGGTTGTCGAAGGCTCACCGTATAATATCAAAATAACAACACCTGAAGATCTCATCATAGCAAAGGGCATCCTCTCGCAGTTAAAAGGCAGTGCATGAGAGTCGGTCTTGGTTTTGACGTTCACGCTTTTGCCGAGGGGCGCAAGCTGGTTCTCGGAGGCCTTACCATACCGTCCAATAAAGGGCTACGAGGCCATTCGGATGGCGATGTGCTCCTCCACGCCATCAGCGATGCAATCCTGGGCGCTGCTGCCGACGGCGATATAGGTCTTTACTTTCCCGATTCCGATGATTCCATCAAAGGGATAAACAGCGAGAAAATAGTCACGCACGCAGCAGGCCGCGCACGTTCGAAGGGCCTCAGCATTGTGAATGTTGATGCTGTCGTCATCTGCGAAGAGCCGAAAATAACACCCTACCGCGACCAATTGAGAGAACACATCGCAACTCTTCTTTCTATCGATGTTGAAAGGGTCGGGATCAAGGGAAAAACAGCGGAAGGGCTCGGTCTTCTGGGCCAGGGAGAGGGCATAGCAGTCTATGCTGTCTGCCTGCTCGATGAATGATACCAATGGTTAGAGTACGATTTGCTCCAAGTCCCACCGGCAACCTCCACATAGGCAACGCCCGGACAGCGGTTCTCAATTATCTTCTGGCCCGACACAACAGCGGCGCCTTTATCCTGCGCATAGAGGACACGGATCTTGCGCGTTCTGAAGACGTCTTTGCGAGATCGATCCTGGATGACCTGCGCTGGCTTGGCCTCTGGTGGGATGAAGGACCCTACCTGCAGTCGGAGCGCTTGCCCGTATATCGTGAACACGCGGATCTCCTCCTCTCTCGCGGCGACGCCTACAAATGTTTCTGCACGAAAGAATCGCTTGAGGCTGAGCGGAGCGATGCGCTTCGCAGAGGCGTAGCGCCGAGATACAGCGGCAAATGCCGCGCACTCCCTGAAGAGACGCGCCAGGCACTTGAAAAAGAGGGCAAGCCGTTTGTCATTAGATTACGTGCCCTTGAAAAAGAGATACGTTTCCTGGACGGCATGCATGGAGAGATCGCTTTTCCCCGCGACCACGTGGATGATTTCATACTCATCAGGCAGGATACTGTGCCTTCGTACAACTTTGCGGCGGCCGTAGACGATATGGTGATGGGAATTACGGATGTTGTGAGGGGCTCGGATCATCTCTCAAACACGCCTAAGCAGATAATGCTTTTTCTGATGTTCGGCAAGAAAGCGCCCAACTACTCACATCACGGGTTGCTCACGGGCGCAGACAGGAAACCGTTGAGTAAGAGGCACGGAGCCACTAGTATAACCGAATTCAGGAATATGGGGATTTTACCGGAGGCCCTGATCAATTACCTGGCCATTATAGGCCGCAGCGCTCAGCATGAACTCCTGACAACAGAAGAGCTCACTGGCGAGTTCTCGATTGAATCCTTCTCAGGTTCCGATTCATTCTTCGATCTTGAAAAGCTCCTCTGGATCAATGGAGCCTATATACGCTCTTTACCGCTGGAGAGGATTATGACCGAGCTCGGACTTGACGAAACATGGGCGGACAGGGTAGCAGCACTGCGGGAGAACGGCAAGACGCTTACGGAGATAAAAGGCTTTCTGGACATCTTCGATAGCTCCGGCATCCATGATGAAGCTTTCGATTACCTCTCGCGCATAAAGACTCCGGAGCATCCCCTGTCGCTCCTTGCCCAGACGCTGACGGGAGACACGAAGAAATCATTTGAAGAGATATACGAAAGCCTGCAGCGGGGGACAGGACTCGCCAAAAGGGACGTCATGATGCTCTTGCGCGTTGCTATATCGGGCAGAAAGAACGGCCCTCCGTTGAAAGAGCTTTTCCGGCTGACGCCGGAGAGCATTATCCTGGAGAGGATAGCATGTTTGCAGAAAAGATTCGGAACGTCTATAAGCAACTGAAAACTTTTTTTCGCAGCCTTTCTTTAAGAACGCAGCTCCTGCTGATCCTTCTTTTCCTTCTTCTTACCTCGATAGGCTCTCTCACCATTATCTATACAAAGAGCGAAGAGCTGATCCTCGAAAAAGTGACGGAGAATATAGACGATATCACCAAGGCAATCCAGATCAGCGTCGAAGAGCTCACCTACCGGGGAGACAGCACACAGCGATTGAAAACGTATGTTGACACCTTGAACAAGAAGGGAATTCGTGAAATCTCCATTCTGAGCGATGCATCAGAGGTTATAGCCAGTTCGGACCCGCAGAAGATCGGCACTGTCCAGCAGCCCCCCAAGAAATCAGCTTCTGCCGACAAGACAGGAAGAAAAAAGGACTTGATGATTACCGCGCGCCTGGGTGAGGAATCGGGCAAAAAAGAAGGGCAGCGTCTGTACAGCGTTATCATGCCTGTCTCCATCAAGGGGAAAAAGATGGGGTACGTGCATGTCAGCATGGTCCTGGATGATTACAAGTATCTGCAGCGAAGAAATCACGTCAAGAGGATTCTCAGCACAATCTTTGCTTTCAGCATCGGCATAATAATCTGTTTGATATTTGCGGAAAAGTATACTGAGCCGATCAAGAAGATCGCCAACGCAACCAAGAAAATAGCGGACGGGCAGCTCGTCAAGATACGTGATACCGGTCGCGGAGATGAAATCGGGGTAATGGTCAAGAGCTTCAATGAGATGGTAGACAAGCTGAGTGAAAGGAAAGAGCTTGAAGAAAAACTGAAAAAAACCGAACAGCTTTCGATGATAGGCCAGCTGGCATCAGGCATAGCGCACGAAGTGCGCAATCCACTCAATTTTCTCTCTCTTTCGATCGGCCACATAAAGGAGCGCATACTTGAGGAAAAGGTAGCCGGCAGAGAGGATATTACCGCCCTCCTCGACAACTTGAAAAAGGAGATTTACAGGGTCAACGAACTGATTAACAACTTCCTGTTTGTCGGCAAGCCGATCGTACTGAATAGAGATTGGGTAGCGCCTCAGACCCTTGTGAGCGATGCTCTGACCATGGTGAAGGACAAGGTAAGAGATGACATAGAAATTGTCACCGTTTGCGAAGACGGCGGGCAGATTCACTGCGACCCGGAATATATGAGGATCTGCGTGATTAACCTGCTTCTCAACTCGATTCAGGCCATCGAGGGTGCGGGGAAGGTGTTGGTTGAATGCGGCAAGGATGACGGATTCTTCTACATTTCCGTCACGGATAATGGCAAAGGCGTGGCTCAGGAAGAGGCGGGAAAAGTATTTGAACCATATTACTCCACAAAAAAATATGGTATCGGCCTTGGCCTCACCATCACTAAACGGCTTGTCGAAGAGCATGGAGGCACCATTTCTATGGACAGCTCGGCAGGAGAGAAAACCGTAACAACGATCAAGGTGCCGCTCGATGAAGCATGATACAAAAACAGTTCTCGTTGTAGAAGACGACAAAAATCAAAGAGAGATCGTCAAGACCATCCTCGTCAAGGAGGGCTACTACGTAGAGGACGCCGACAACGGCGCCAAGGCCATCGAGCTTTTGAAGAACGGCTCCTTTGATGTGGTGCTGACCGACCTGAGACTTCCCGATATGGAAGGCACGGAAATACTCAAGGAAGTAAAATCGCAGAACCGGCCGTGCCACGTGATCATAGTCACAGCCTTCGGCTCGATCCCATCCGCCGTGGAAGCCACAAGGCTGGGGGCCTTTCATTATATTGAAAAACCTCTTGAAAAAGATCAACTTCTTCTCGTCCTGCAGAATGCCGTTGACCAGGTTCGTTTACTCAAAGACAACATCATGCTCAAGGACCAGCTTGTCGACAAGTTCCAGCTGGACAATATCGTCAGCGACCACGGGAGCATGCATGAACTCTTTAAAATTGTCCGTAGGGTCGCGTCCACCAATTCCACTGTTTTGATTTACGGCGAGAGCGGCACGGGCAAAGAGCTTTTTGCCAAGAGCATCCATTACAACAGCCCCCGAAGACAATATCCCTTTTTCGCTATCAATTGCGCAGCCATACCGGAGACCCTGCTGGAGAGCGAGTTATTCGGCTACGAGAAGGGGGCATTCACGGGAGCAGTAACCCGTCACATAGGCCTTTTCGAGCAGGCAAACCATAGCAGCCTTCTACTCGATGAGATCGGCGACCTTACGCTTCCCATGCAGGCAAAAGTCCTGAGAACCATCCAGGAGAAGGAGATACGGCGGATCGGCGGAAAAGAAACAATCAAGCTGGACGTCCGGCTCATCGCGGCAACAAACAAGAAGCTTGAAGAAGAGATAAAAAAGGGGAGGTTCCGTGAGGATCTCTATTATCGTCTCAACGTGATAGCTTTTACCATCCCACCGCTGAGAGAAAAGATTACAGACATTCCGGTACTGGTCGAACATTTTTTAAGGAAACTGAATGACGCACACGGAAAAAAGAAAAGCATCTCAAATGAGGCGCTCCATCTCCTCATGGCCTATTCATGGCCCGGCAACATCCGGCAACTGGAATCGGTCATCGAAAGGGCTTACGTGATGGGTGATGAGAATGCTATAGGCATGGATAATATGCCGGAAGAGATCAAACAAGGACAGGAAGGACGGCTTGTTCAGCAGACATTCCGGCACAAGATAGAGTTTCTCATCGATGCGCGACTCACGGCCGCAGAATACAGACTCTATTTTTACCTCTCGAGTCTCGACCCTCTGGACCCCCTTTATCCCACCACGATGGAACCGCGCAGAATCGTAGAGCGGCTCAATATCAATAAAGACACATTCTACACGGCCATAGCTAGACTCAAAGAATTGGATCTGTACGATTTTAAACTACGCACGGGTCAGTTGAAGAGTGCAGGCGCCCAAGGAACCCCTCAACATTCACGGTCGGAAATCTCCGACTGAGCTCTGTGGTGTAAGTCGGAAAAATCCGATTTACGGGACCCCTCCCTTTGACCTTGTGCTCCTAACCCTTTTAGATCAATGCTGTTTCTGGTCAGGCAGATTCTGGCACAGGCGATGCAATTCAAACTGTTAGCTCCAAAATAAATAAGAAAGAAAGGGGGTGATGGATCGTGAAAAAGAAGGCGCTGTCAGTCGCTCTGATGTGTATCATCAGCGCTGCATTCGTGACAGCTTTGCTTGCAGAAACTTCTGCAGCCAAAGACGCAGCCGCAGCCCCCAAGAAGGCTGAAGCGTCAGCGCCTGAAAGAAGAAGCCGACGTCCGTAAAGAAAAGTCACTGGAAAAAAGGTCCTAGAACGCACCGATACACCGGCACTGTCACAAAAGTCGATACTATGCGGGAAACCATGGTGGTTCGAGGCACAAAAGACGAGTTGACCTTTGACGTGAGAGTGGCTCAGATGAAGGGAGATGCGCAAGTAGGTGACAAAGTTACGGTAAAATACACAAAGAAGGACGGCGAGATGGTGGCGTCTACAGTCATCAAAGCCGGAGAAGAGAAAGAAATGCAAAAGCAGATGGCACCGGGTGCCAAGCCCATAAAGCGAGCATCCGCAAAGAAGTAACAAACAAAACCAAAGGAGGGTTACATGAAAAGAGCATTGTTGATTGCCTTAACGTTAGTGATCAGTGTCGCGTTCGTGGGTGTCGTGTTTGCGCAGCCGCACCGGCACCGGAGAAAGCTGCTCCTCCAGCGCCTGAGAAAATGAAGAAAGCGCCACCGTTGACTCAGAAAGAAGAAGTCACCGCCAGCGAGAGAGGGGAAGAAGGCTGACAAAGGGAAGGCTCCGAAAGCTAAGAAGGGCGGGCGAAAGAAGAGGTCTACCCCGGCGGATGAGTCGAAAGAAGGCCGACAAGGGACCAGCCCCGAAAGCCCCGAAGGGCGGACAGAAAGAAGAAGTTCCCGCGCCGGCAGTACCAGTGAAGTAGCACACCGAGCGTATCATTAAAAAAGGGGGCCTCAATCGGCCCCCTTTTTTTAGTCTATTTAGTCTCATTTAGTCTATCTGGTATATCTGGTCTACGTGTCTTGGTGGCTCGCTCAGGTGTTTCGAGCGAGATGCATCGGCGAGAAGAGATCGGAGTCAGCAACTGGAGAGTACCAGAGACTAAATAGACTAAGATAGACTAGAATGAGACCGGATAGACTTAGATGCTGGGCGGGTCAGGCTCTATGCGTACGCCTGCCAATCCGTACATCCAGGGAAATATCCCGGCGAAGAGTTGCTCATCGCCTTTCAGAACCATGCGCCAGTGCACTCCGCCTCTTCTGGTGCGCATCGGCCCTATCAGGTTATTACCAAGACCTTCCTCTTTAATCCGCTCGACGATACGCCCGACAAGCCGCTCTCCTGCATCGCCATTCTTTCTGATCTCGACAAGAAAAAGTCTCGTGTAAGGAGGGAAGTCCGCCACTCTTCTTTTGGCTAGCTCTTCTTTGTAGAAACGATCCTCATCAACGAGGTTCGAAACATCGATCAGACTTTTCTTTCCGAGAACCAGAAAGACCTCATCAGGTTCCAGCGCATCGATCAAATTCCTGAAAGTTTGATAGATTCTCTCATGCGCTCTGTACCCGGCGATCCATAGAAATTCTTCCTGACCCATGAGCACGAGCCGTTTAATTCTCACCCCATAAAGCCTCGAAAGTATCTGCGTTCCGACGAGTATAGTGCCGGGAACACGAGATGCCTGCACGAGCGACCGCACATCCTTTTTCCTGAGGCTTTCGCCGGTGATCTTCAGCACGTGGGCTTCCGGCAAGGAAGTGCTCACTCTGTCTTCGACAAACTCCACCCCTGTTGCGGAGAATTGAACGAGACTGCCGCCGCAGTGGGCGCATCGCTCATCGTATGGGATGCTTTTCTTGCACGCAGAACAGAAGAGTCGGTCGCCATCCCGGTGATAGGCGAGAGCCGTTTCGCACTCAGGACAGAGAAATGGTTTCTTGCATTCGAGACAGTAAAGACGCGAAGCATAATCTTTTCGAGGAGTGTAGATTGCCATTGTTTCATTATTACGGACCGTCCCGTCGATAATCTCGGTCAGCTCGGCAGGTACCTGATCGCGTCCATGGTACTCCGTCAGGATAGAGGAAACCGTCCGGCCGAGACAAACGTCCTGCTCTTTTTCAGATTGAACAGGCTCCTTCCCTGCGAGCCGCACCAGGTCAAGCGGCGGCGAAGCGCTGCCCAGCAGTATCGGCGTCCTGTATAGCTCTGCACTCTTCAGGGCAAGCTTTACCGTGTGGAAGTGAAAGGACTCTTCGTTCCTGTACTCATCCTCCTCGGGTCGCTCCACTATGATCATGCCCCTGTCTAGCTATCGGCATCAGTACAGCGCTCTTGTTACCGAGAATCAGACAACCTTTTTCGGTTCGGGCCCGGAAAAATGTCTCCAGCCTGGCCTTTGGTTCGGTGCTCGTATACCAGAGCACGCGCTTGCCGAGAGCCCCTACAAGGAATCGATAGAAATGATCGCCCACGACATGATAGTCGGGTAGCAGCATCAAGACGTTCTGCCCGTGGTCAAGTTTCTCTGAAATGGCAGCGAGGTACTTTTCCTTCCGCTGCGTGACGTTCGCGATGTAGAGGCCGGGACGATGCTTTCCGGCAGGCGCGACTCTGACGCAAGCGGCTTGAATGGCAAGGAGGTATACGAGTCGTAAAGTTCCACGAATCCCTGATGATAGTAATCCCATAGCACCCATTTACCAACCAGTGCACATGCCGCTTTTAGTGAAAGCCGATCAACATTCCGCACTCGTTCATGCAGTGCCTTCACGAAGAGATGCTTTGTCAGCTGTAGCGGGAGGCAGAGCATACTTGAGCACAACGCCGATTGGGGCGAGATAATAGTGCGAAGCCCATGTGCACAGTTCAAAAGATGCTCCTTCGATCAGAGGAAAGATGTCGATGATGTCGGCAATGGGCTTGAGCCCCTCGCCTTCTCCATCTTCCAGGGTAACAATCCAACCGGTCACCGTGCGATTGCCTAAAGGGACCGTCACCCTGGTCAGTGGCTTTAGCAAAAGGCGCAAGTGGCCCGGGAACAACATAGGAGAATGTTTTGTGGAGAGGCAAAGGCAGGGCTACATGGGCGATCATGCAGAGAGCAGAAAATCTTTGAGGTCAAGATTCTTGACCAATTTCACACCGCGTATGGGCTCGCCTAAGAAGCGGCTTCCCACATCGGAAAAAGTATCCGGCGAGTCGGTAACAAAATAGCTGAGTGTACCGGTGCCGCAGTTCCTCAGTAAACCGCGAGAACTCAAGAGACTCTGCACCTGTCTGGCTGTTTCTCTGCCTGTATTAACAATGTAAACATCTTTGCCGACTTCCTTCTGGATCGTCCGCTGAAGGATCGGGTAGTGCGTGCAACCCATGACGAGCGCATCGATGCCGCTCTTCCGAAAGGGCGCCAGGTACTCTCTGACAATAAGGCGCGCAACTTCCGAATCTTCCCACCCTTCCTCGACTATAGGAACAAAGAGGGGGCACGCGTGCGACAGGACCTGCACACTGCGGTCGATCTTTCTAAGTGCCCGTTCGTACGCCCCGCTTTTTATCGTCGCCTTGGTGCCTATGACGCCTACCTTTCTTTTTTTTGTCTGACGGGCAGCGGCCGAGGCAGCCGGATCAATGACGCCGAATACCGGAATCGGAAGCTTCTTCTTGAGGACATTGAGTGAAAGCGCAGACGAAGTGTTGCATGCGATCACGAGCGCTTTTATACCTTTTGCCAGAAGGAAGAGAGAGGTCTCAAGTGCGTAGCGCTTCACCGTGTACGGAGACTTGTTGCCATACGGCACCCGGGCTGTATCACCGAGATAGATGATATTTTCCATGGGCAAAAGACTCCTCAACTCCTTGAGAACGGTGAGACCGCCAATGCCCGAATCGAACATACCGATTGCGAGGTTTTGCATCGACAAAGCTTAGGTGACAGGCAGATAAAAGTCAAGGTGATGAAGCGTGGAAGCGATTGTAAGTTAAATACGTCGTATAAGACTTATTGGGCCTATCTGGTACTAGAGTTTGAGTAGCCCGAGAGCTGCTCTAACCTCTTCCATCGTCTCCACGGCTATGGCGCGGCAGGCCTCTGCTCCTTGAGCGAGCGCATCCATCACATACGCTTTGTCATTCTTCAGAGCACGTGCCTTTTCCCGGATGGGCGATAATTCCGCCATCATCTGCTTGAAAAGAATTTTCTTGCAGTCGATGCAGCCCATGGATGCGGTACGACACCCTTCGTCCAGCTCTTTGATTGCCTGCTCAGGCGAGAATGCGCGATGCATGGTGAAGATGTTGCAGACAGCAGGGTCACCCGTGTCACTCCTTCGCACACGGTTTACATCCGTGACAGCGGTTCTCAGCTTTTCCCACATACTGCCCTCTTCCTCAAGGACACCGATGTAGTTGTTGAGCGTCTTGGACATCTTGCTTCTACCCTCAGTTCCCAGAATCTTAGGCGCACAAGAAAGGATGACTTCGGGCTCAGGAAATATCTGGCCAAAACGGCTGTTGAATTTCCGGGCTACCTCGCGCGACAGTTCCACGTGCTGCACCTGGTCCTCACCCACAGGCACATAGCCGGCCTTGTATATCAGGATATCCGCTGCCTGTAATACGGGATAACCCATGAGTCCCATGTTAATATTGCTGCGGTGCTGCTTCGACTTGTCTTTGAACTGGGTCATTCTTTCCACTTCGCCCACCGGCGTCACGCAGTCGAATACCCATGCCAGCTCGGTGTGCTCTGGAACGTGAGATTGAATCATGACATGACATTTCTCCGGCGTTAGCCCACAGGCCAGCAGAATAACGGCAGTATCAAAGCTACGCCGGCTCATCTCGCTGGTATCATACTCAACCGTTACCGCGTGGTAGTCCACGACAGAGTATACGCAATCGTACTCCTCAACCAGCGTGACCCACTGTCTCAGAGCACCGACATAATTCCCTATGTGAATATCGCCCGTAGGCTGAATTCCGCTGAATATTCTCTTCACTGATAAGCCCCCTTAAGATCGTTAATCTACACTAGAGCGGCAGAAGAAATCAACAACGAGGCTCGTTCGGACAAAAGATTGACAACGATTTTATAAAAGTACTATATATATGCAGCACGCATAAATTGTATACAGTACATCTTTCGGCACCGTTCTTTTTTTGAACCGACAGATGCCGGGATGCTCGCACACCGAGGAGGTAAAAGCAATGACCAACCGAGAGCACGCTGAGGATACAAAAAAGAGAAGGCTTCTCAGGGAGCACGTATATACGGGCGTAAAGAGCGCTATTATAGGGGGAGACTTTCAGCCAGGCAAGAGGTTAATCGAGGAGAAGTTAGCCGCCGATATGGCTACCAGCAGGACGCCTGTCAGAGAGGCCATTCAAAAACTGGAAAAGGAAGGACTTATTTTCAGACTGCCGCGAGGCGGCTTCGCCGTCAAGCCGGTTACCGAAGAAGAGGTAGAGGAGATCCTCGGGCTGCGCATTGTTCTCGAGGGATATTCCGCATTCCTGGCTGCATCCAGAATCTCTGACGCCGAACTGAAACAACTCGATGAAATCATCATGAAAGAAGACGAATGCCTCAAGAACCTCGATGTCGATGAATTTATACGGCTCGATGCCGAGTTCCACGACGTCCTCTACAAGGCCGCTAAAAACGGTCGTCTTTACACCCTGCTCAATGATCTCAGGGACTTCATGTTTCGCTACCGCGTCATCGTTTTCCATTATCAGAGAAAGTTCCATCTGGCGGTGCAGGACCATAAGGAGATGCTCGATTCGATAAAAGCGAAGAGGGCGCGACAGGCTGAAAAGCTTGTGCGCAAACATGTGAGCAGGGGAAGAGAGATCATCAAGAAGAAGATCCGCCAGGGCGAGCAGGCACGGGTCTCATAAGCTCACACCAGGCGGATTCCCAGCGACAGGCGGCAGGACCCGCATTCGCGTCGCAATTTGAACTTTTCTCGCGTTTTGCTCAATGCGTACCGGCTCATGCCGCGATAGGCAGTATCAAGCAATGAATATACGAAAGAAATCTGTTTTGCGCTGCCATGCGAGAGTTCCGGTTGTTACTATCGCCCTGTTCCTCTCCTGTGTCGCTCTGTATTGTCACGCAGCAAGCGAAGAATTGCCTGCACGTTCTGAGAATGGATTGTCTCCACGTTCTGAGAACGCATTGCCTGCACGTTCCGAGAACGGATCAATCGCACCTGCCGACACCGCACCGGCCGTAATCGTAGGTCCGCAGGAAGAAGCAAAGCCTCAAACCAAGAGAGATCGTATGCTCACGGAAGATGAGGCTTACGATCTCGTCTGGAATTTGCCGGAAGTCAAAAAAGAGATCGAAAAAATACTCGACCAGGGAGGTATCCCTCTCGCGACCGTTGCTATGAGACCTAACCAGAGTGGTAAGCCGGAGGAGAAAAACTCTCTGTACGCCATTCGTTTTCAGGGCGTGCTTGCAAAGAACATAGCCGTGGAGCTCCTCTTTTACGTCGATGCGAACGATGGCCAGGTTCTCGTATACGAGTCATCCACCGGGAAACTCATCCCTGTTGATGAATGGCGGCGCAGGAAGTGAGCCGGAACCTGGGATCATCTGCACGCAGCGTTGAAGATGACTCTGGCCATGTCAAGTGGTTTGTGTCAGCACGAAGACCGGGTACACTCCTTGATTTATGTTCTCGTACATGAAAACGGCATAGAGGATCCTCTCAATACTTGTTCTGTTGCTGAATACGCCCATGGGTCGTGTTCTTCTTCGCACCTCCCGGAACCGTCGCTCGATGGCATTGGTCGTTCGGATCGCTTTCCTGAAGTCGGCATCGTCAAACTGGAAGCACGTAAGAAGATCCTCCAGATCGCTCTGCAAACACTTCACCGCTCTCGGATACGTCTCGATCCATGACCGCACCCAGCGGCCCGCAGCGGTCTTGGCCTCGGTGAGGTTCTTGGCGCTATAGATCTTCACCAGCCCTCTCTTCACCGCCTTCTGTTTCTTCCTCGGTACCTTGTCGAGGATATTACGCATCTTGTGCGCCCAGCACCGCTGCAGGGGAATGGTGGGATAGACCTCGGGGAGGATGGAGATCAGGCCCTCGCCGCCGTCTGCGCAGATCACCTCGGGTTCGGCCATCCCCCGGTTGATGAGATCGGTGAGGAAGCGATTCCACTCCGCGCCGCTCTCTGCTTTGGCGAGACGGAAGTCGATTACCTCTTTCCTGCCGTCGGGGCGTATGCCCAGCGCCACGAGGACCGGACGGGTAAGGCTGCCCGCTCCCGTCTTCCTCTTGATGCAGATCCCGTCGAGGATAAGGGCCCGGAAGGATCCGGTGATGCGCCGGCGGTGGAAGGCCCGTACCGCATCGTCGAGGGTCATTGCCACCCTGCTTACGGTCTGGGCACTGATCTTTTCTCCCAGGAGCGAAAGGAGGGCAACACCCACTTTTCTCGTCGAGAGGCCCAAAAGAAAGCACGCGAGTATCAGATGGTCGATCTCCCGGACCCGCCGCGCATAGGCGGCAATAATGCCGTGGGGGATGAAACGCCGGGTTCTCGGGATCGTGAGGATGACGTTCCCGAGCTCGGTGAGCACGTGGCGCAGGTAGCTCCCGTTTCGCCGGTCCGGAATACCCTTGCGAAAGACCCAGGCGAGATGGCTGGCGACTTGCTCCTCCATCTGCTTCTTCAACACGGCAGCAATCGTATCCCGGGCCGCATCCCGGTACTCACCCGTCCACTCGTCAGATGCCAGTTTCATTTCCTTGACCATCTGCAACGCCTCTGGTAAATTCTTAATAACACTTTGTCGTTCCACGGGGTACCTCCTCCTTATTGAAGAATTTGGTCGTTCTTTCTAAGGAAGGTACCCTTTCTTCTTCACTGACACAACACTAGAGTAGCAAACGATGACTCTCCCATCCTTTATTGGTCCCTGCTCTTATGGTATAGTGCTGTGGATCAGATCTGCAGTGTGAATGATCGCGCTGCTCCAGTAGCATATTCTCAATAACGTGAAGGAAGAAAGGAGCTTTCATGCTTAAGGGTTTGCTGATGAGCATCAAGCCTGAATCGCTTCTCATCTCCTTTGTTGCGGTGAGTGCGGGCACAGCGGTTGCTTCGCTGTATGGCCCGGTTCATTGGGGCCGTTACCTCCTCACGCTCCTGGGTATGGTGTTCATGCAGGCCGGCGCCAATGTGCTGAATGACTATTTCGACTACAAGAATGACGTCGATACATCCCATGTGCCCGGAAGCTTCGGCACCGGTGGCCGCGCCATTGCGAGGCATCTGCTTTCTCCTGCCCAGGTGCTCATCGTAGGACTTCTCTTCTACGCTTTAACCATACCAATCGGCGTCTATCTAACTTTTAAGGTGGGGTATCCAATCCTGATCCTGGGCCTCCTCGGGTTTTTCGTCGGTTTTTTCTACACGGGTGGTCCGATCGGTTTCAAGTATTATGCACTCGGGGAACTTGCGGTGTTTCTCGTATGGGGGCCGCTCATGGTAGGCGGCACCTATTACGTGCAACGTGGTGCTTTTTCTGCTCAGCCGGTCTGGATATCTGTACCGGTTGGCATTCTCGTTTCGCTCATCCTTTTCGCGAACAACATCAGGGATCTGACCTCCGACACGCACGCCCGTGTTCGCACTATCGCAACGATTCTTCAAAAAGCAGGGGCTGTCAAGCTCTACCGCGGCCTTATATTCGCATCCTACGGCATCACCCTGCTGCTCATTGCCGCCAGACAGCTGAGTTTATGGGCTTTGCTGACGCTCGTATCCTTGCCCTTTGGCCTCAAGCTCATCAAACAGATGCAGGTCGCGGTTCCTCCTGATGCAGATGCGAGAACTGCGCAACTCAACACGATTTTCGGTCTGTTGCTCGTAGTCTCGATAGTGCTGCAAAGGCTCTTCTCTTGACCCATTTCCAAAGATTATGCCTGACAGTGGCTGCCGCCTTTGTGCTCTGGTTCATCACCTTCGCAGTACCCCTTGGCAATTTCTGGCTCAAACTTTGCTGTTCGGCTCTCGTTCTTGCTGCCGTTGCCTTGAAGCCCGTACTTCAGCAGCGTAGAAGACTTCTCGAAGTCAAACAACGATCTATTCTGACAGGCATCCTTTCCGCGGTGTTTCTTTATGCGATCTTCTGGGTTGGGCGGGAAGCATCGACTGCCTTATTTCCGTTTGCTGCACGTGAGATCGGCAATGTGTATGTTACAAAGGCAGAACTTAACCCGGCTATAATAGGCCTGCTGCTCTTCTTTATCATGGGACCCGCCGAAGAGATTTACTGGCGCGGTTTTGTTCAGGAAACCCTGACTGTCCGATTCGGCCGGATAGCAGGCCTTCTTGTCACGTCAACCGTTTACGCACTCATTCACATATTTGCATTCAACTTTATGCTCTTTGTGGCTGCAGCCGTCTGCGGGCTTTTCTGGGGAGTTTTATACCTGCGGGAAGGAAGTCTCACCCCCGTTATAATCTCTCATGCTCTCTGGGATCTTATGACGTTCGTGTTGTTCCCATTTAACTGAATAAAGGCATCAGCACTCAACGCATAAAGGTAAGAACGAAAAGAAGGCAGAGGAAAGGACGCATTTACCTCTACCTTCTGGTGCCTTTACCTGTAGTTGTCTTTACTTCTTGATTACTCCGATGGGAAGGACTTCCCTTCCGAACGATTCATTAATCATATCGGCGGCGGCGAGGTAGAAAGCCGACAAGCCGCAGATAATGCCCTCGTATCCGGCAACCGTCCCTATCGCCGCAATGCCCGTCCAATCCCGGATTGCCAGAAGCCAGAAAAGAATGGTAGCGCTGAGAAAGATGAATTGAATAGCCCGATGTTTTCCCCACGTGGCGAACCACATATAGAATGTAAACAGGCCCCATATAAAGAGGTACCATCCCATGAACTCCGGAGAATTTCCAGGCAGATTTTTGAAGATCAACAGAAAGACGAGGGTCATCCAGAACATGCCGTACGAAATGAAAGCGGTCATGCCGAACGTATTGCCTTTTTTGAATTCCAGGATCCCTGCAATGACCTGAGCGATGCCGCCATAGAATATTCCCATAGCTAGAATCATCGATCCAAGCGGAAAGAAACCCGCATTGTGGATGTTGAGAAGCACTGTTGTCATCCCGAATCCCGTCAATCCGAGGGGCGCGGGGTTTGCAAGTTTTGTTTGTTCCATTTCTAAAAGCCTCCTTCGCGTTATGTAGATTTCTTTTTAACTGAGAACCATGCTCCGAATAAAGGGCCGATCGCCCAAACCCCTCACACAGTAACGGCCTACAACGACGGTTTCGACACCGCCTTACCTTTCACACCGTAATTCACAAGACGAGCTGCATCCCGCACGGCAATGGAACGGCTTACAAAGGTAAGCATTGCCGCAATTATAAGCACGGCGATAATGATGAAGAATGTCAATGTATCCGATCCCGTTGCGTCCTTGATTCGGCCGTTAACCCAGGGCATGATAAGTCCCGCAACACCCCATGCGGTAAATACAAAGCCGTAGTTCACGCCGAAGTTTTTCAATCCGAAATAGTCCTTGGTTGCAGAGGGGAAGAGCGAGAGATTCGACCCGTAGTTCGCCCCGATGAAGAGAACAATCAGCAGCACGAGGGGCCAGCTTGCGCCGCCTTTAAGTAAGTAGAGTATAAAGAGCACGATGGCCTGCAGGACAAGGAAACCAAAAAGGGTCCATTGTCTGCCGATCTTGTCCGATATGATGCCGGCCACGATGCGGCCGCTCGCATTTCCGACCGCCAGGATGGCCACCGCAACGAAAGCAAGCTCACCAAGCGACTTCTTGCCCAGGTCCTGTGCAACGCTGATGAAGGTAAGACCTGCAGAAGCTCCGGCAAAGTAAATGAGCCAGAGAATATAGAATTGGCCCGTAGAGAGCATCTCCTTCCAGCCCCAGTCAACCGCCACTTTTGCCCCTGCTGAACCTTTGGCAGGAGTCCCGGGCGCCACGTATCCTTTGGGCGGGTCCTTCAGAAATTGCGACAGAAAAACAACGATAATCAAAAATGCGATGCCGAACACCAGCATGGTATTGGAAACGCCTTTTTCTACAATCTGCTTCACCATGCCGGTGGCAGGGTCTGTTTTTGAGATGGTAGTGCCAAAAGCGATTAACAGCTTTGTAGCAAGCGGCGCTATATAAACGGACGCAAGGCCGAAACCCGCCACCACAAGCCCCGCGATCAGCCCGGTTTTCTGCGGTGGGAACCATTTCACCGCTGGAGGCGTCGCAGACGCGTATCCGAACCCTATCCCGGTGCCCGCAAAAATACCGAAGCCTATTACGAAGCCTGTGAGAGAAGAACCTGCGAATGCCGCAATGATAAAACCCACGCCCACAAGAATGCCCCCGATGGTCGACACCCAGCGAGGGCCTATCTTGTCCTGCAGCCTGCCGGCGGGTACCATGGCCAATGCAAAAACCAGACAGGCAATCGCGTAGGGAAGCGCTTTGTCGGCGTTACTCCAAGCCCATGAGTCAGGGATACCGCCCTTAATGACGCTCCAGGCATAAAGAATGCCGAGTGCAAGGTTGACGCCCATCCCGCAAAAGGTAACAGTCCAGCCTTTCGATAGATCTTTCTCGCTCATGGTTCGGTCTCCTGTTGTAAGGGTAATTACACTTGTGCCTTAATTCACAAAACCTACAAAACTAGCACAGGCTTACTGGACGTGTCAATGATTTCCGCTTACGGAGGCTTTTCTTCTAATAACTCTGGCAAGTGCCCTGGGTGGATGCATCATAACCTAATGAGGGTTGCTTAGTCGTGCACCATGGACTATAATGGCCCTATTGAGCCGTCTGCATATGTTAGATTCGTTACAAGTTCGATTGGCAGAAAGAGCACATATTTGATCGTTAGGGGGTTGGATGCAAGACTTACGCAAACACCTGATGAACAGGAGTAAGAACGACTTGCTGTTGTGGGCCGATCAAAAGGCCGCCGCAGAAGCTTTTGGTGTGACCGTGCGGCAGGTGGAGGAGACCGCTTTAGAGACCGGTCTGTTGCCTGCGCGCTACCAGCGCAACCAGAAGACTTTTTCCACGGAGGATCAGCTTAAGTTCTTTCGGAGCACAGTGGCTGTGATAGGGTGTGGAGGGCTCGGCGGCTATATTATCGAAGAGCTTGCCCGCCTGGGTGTTGGCCAGCTCATGGCCATCGACTCGGACGTTTTCGAAGAGCACAACCTTAACCGACAGCTCATGTCAACCATGTCTTCCCTTGGCAAGCCCAAGGTAGAAGCCACAGCCGCCAGAGTGAACGGGATCAATCCTGCAGTGAATATAGTCCCTCTCCGGACGCGTTTCTGCAAGGAGAACGCCAATTCCTTGCTCGCTGGTTCGGATGTGGCAGTCGATGCCCTTGATAGCGTTGCGACCCGCCTCGAACTGGCAGCCGTGTGCAGTGAGCTCGGCATCCCGTTGGTGCACGGCGCGATCGCGGGATGGTATGGCCAGATCGCCAGTCAGTTTCCGGGAGAGAAGACGCTTCAAACAATATACGGTGCATGTGGCGACGGGGTCGGCGCGGAGAAACGCCTTGGCAACCCATCCTACACGCCGGCTATTGTCGCGAGCCTCGAAGTTGCGGAGGTTTGCAAAATACTCTTGAACCGCGGTACACCCGTTACCGGCGCGATGCTTGTGATCAATCTTCTCGATATGGAGTTCAGCAAGGTCAAGATCGGGTGTTGAGCTGGAGGCAAATTCCAAATCCTCGTTCCCCGCGGCTTGCCGCGCCTGTCGTCATTCCGGCGGAAGCCGGAATCCAGAAATTGGACTGGATTCCGCGGACCCGCATGCGGGTGCCCTGTCCGGCATGACGCGGAATACCCCGGTGCTTGCGAAGGGTCAGTCGATTTTGTTTAGGATTTGAATATTGGGATTTGATTCAGGTGGGAGGTTATGCATGTCAAGAGAGTATGATAACGATGAAAGACCGAGTTGGCGGGATATAGACAAGAAGAGAGATCGCAGCTCACACGTGAGTCAGGACAAGAAGGAGAAGTCCGGCGGAGGGCGACCCGGTGCTGGCAGGTATGAACAGGGTCGGTATAAGGAAGCCCTTGAAAAACTGTTCCAGGGGAAGAAGGGAACCCTGGAGTATCAAAAGCTCTATAACAAGATACATAAGGCGTACGGTTCAACCACCTTTCTCAAACACGTACAGAACTTCACTCAGGCATATGGCCTGCCGGAGGATGTTTCAACGCTCCTGCTCATCCTGGACACAAAGGATCCCGCTACCATGCTCACGGCCATCGACAAATTGAAAGATCTTTTCGCCGCTGCTACAGCCAGAGAAAAGGAGGACATCGGTCGCAAGCTGTCTATCATTGGTATGACAGACAGGTCGGGCGATGTGAAAGAGCGCGCACGCGAGGTGGCAGAGGAGCTGAAGTCAGCCTGAGAGCTGCCGTGACGTGTAAGAAGTATTGTTTTATTGGTTCGGGCGGGGTGGCCGTGCGCCGTAAGCCGCGCTGTTATTGCTCATCCTTGAGATAGCCCTTAAATGTCCGGCTGGGTGGCCGCTTGTCCGACTCGTCCTTGATGCGTGTCAATTCCTGGCCGCTTTTCCTGAAAGAAAAACTGACCTCGGCAGATTCCAGCTTGTGCGGCGCATTCACCGCCTTGACCCTCACCGTGTGAACGCCATCAGCAATCTGTGTAAGCTGATAATTGAGACGCGAAGTACCGTCCGGATACTTCTCGGGCAGCACGTCCCGCGCGATGCCATCGAGTACGAGCACAAACTTCGTGGGCTGGAGCTCGGTTATGGCGTACGGATCTGACAGAATCGTAGGTTCGGCAAAGAGCGATGCCGGACGAAGAAGCAAAACAGCAAGGCTGAATAGAAAGGCATAAAGCATAGAAATCCTGCCTCTATCATAACATAAGCGCTCTGTCACAGATTTCTACCCCGCAGTATTGGAGGCGCAGTCACAGTAAAGCTGCAGCGCCCATCCAGTGGAGAACGGCGCTGCAAGTGATCTTCTCCCTCATCACCAGCCATGGCCTTAGCGGCTGCTGGTCACTGGCTACTGGTATTTGGCTACTGGCGACTGTCTTTTGCCGCCATCACTCGTCACTGTCTTTGTCACTCGACACTCGACATCACTCGACCCTCGACCCTCTGTTTCTTTCACTGTTTCTTAAACTCCTTCTCCATCGCGTCTTTCGCAGGTTTTACGTAAATATCTCTCAGTTTGGGCTTCTCGATCTTTCCTGCGGGATTGCGCGGGATGTCTGCGTAGACCATCTTTTCCGGCCATTTATATTTGGCCAGCCCTTTCTCTTTGACGAAGTCGAGCACTTCCTGGTCTGTCAAGGTCTGGCCCGGCTTAGTCTGAATAATCGCCATGACTATCTCAACGAGCCTCGGGTGCGGGTAACCGAGCACTGCAATATCCTGGACCTTCGGATGTTTCCTCAGGGCGTCCTCGATTTCGGCAGGGAATATGTTCTCCCCGCCCCTGATGATCAGGTCTTTTGCCCGGTCGGCAAAGAAGATGTATCCTTCTTCGTCAATGTACGCCAGATCGCCGGTATGCAGCCAACCGTCGGTGATGGTCTTCGCGGTCATTTCAGGATTATACGCATATTCCTTCATCAGCCGCGGTCCTTTCATCAGTAGCTCGCCAACCTCTCCGGCCTTACATTCACTGCCGTCGCCATTCACGACTTTTGCCTCCATGAAGGCGGTCGCTTTTCCGATGGAGCCCGGTTTCCTCATGATATCTTCGTCATAACAATTTGTCAGTCCGCCTCCGCCACCTTCGGTTATGCCGTAAATGTTGGCGATAGGAAGATTGGGGAAGATCTTTTTCGAATCCTCAAGCAATATGTAAGGAACAGGCTGCGCTCCGATTTCAATATGTCTGAGCGCAGACAGATCATAATCCTTCAGATTGACCGCGCCCGATTTTATCGCATTGAGAACATCAGACCACGTGGGAACCGTATTCCAACCACCCGTGCACTTTTCGTCCGCAAGACTCCTCAGGTAGAATTCCGGCTGTATCTCCATGGCCATCAGGATTTTTCCGGCCGCGATGAAGCAAGGGAAAGAAAGAAATAGCGTGCCGCTGTGATAGAACGGATGAGGAGCAAGATAAACGCTGTTGTAGCCCAGATTGTACGTCAGGGCATTGCCGATACCGATATAGAACAGCGTTTCGTGAGTGTGACAAACGGGCTTCGGAGCGCCGGTCGTGCCTGACGTGAACATCAGTTCAGCCATGTCATCATCTTTCGTGTCAACCAGCACCTCGGCCGTATCACTTTTTTCCATGATCTGCTTGTACGACTTCATGCTTGCCGGAGCATTCTCACCGACACAAATATATTGCTTTATATAGCTCATCTCCTTCATGATCGGCTCAACCCGGGGAACAAACCCGTCACCGAGAATGAAGACCTTGCTTTTGGTGACGTCGCAGGCGTATTTGATATCGTTGCTCGCAAAACGGAAATTGAGCGGGCTGATAACAGCGCCCGCCTTCAGGACCGCCATATACGTGATATACCATTCGATACTGTTCATCATCAGGTGCTGGACAACATCCCCTTTCTTGATCCCGCAATCCTTGACAAGAAAATTCGCCACTTTGTTCGTCTGATCGTCAAGTTCTTTCCAGGTTAGAGCCCTCCTGATCTTTTTAGAAGGATAGCTTTCGATGAGAAACTCTCGATTGGGAAACTTACTCGCATTGAGCCCGCAGAAACGTGCAAAGTTCATAATCCCCCTCCCTCTAACTATTTATTTTTTTTAATATATTGACTGCAAAATTTAACCCATGATAGGATGAAACAATACCTTTGTCAACGTAAAAAATTGCCCATTTATACGGAGAGGTGACAAATGCCGGATGTATACATTCATATAGCCGAGATGCTGGCACGAAACGCCCGGATGTATCCGGATGACGTGGCGCTCGTCGAGCGGATACCCGCTGAAAAGAAAAGGATCGAAATCACGTGGAAAGAGTTTGATGAAGGAGCAGACCGCTTCGCGAACGTCCTCTTGAACAAGGGCATAAAGAAGGGCGACAAGGTCGTTCACTGGATGAACAATTCGATCAACTGGCTGATCGCCTATTTCGGCATAGTGAGAACCGGCGCCTGGGTCGTGCCTCTCAACTTCCGCTTCAGCGGCGCCGACCTGAAGTACTGCTGCGACGTGGCGGAGCCCAAGCTTCTCGTCTTTGACCAGGACTTCACCGGCAAGATCGAGGAGGTTCGCAAGGAGCTTTCAGCCAAAGAGTATATCTGCCACGGCGAGAAGATCCCGCAATTCGCCGAACCGTTCACCAAGCTCCTCAATGCAGCGCCTGCGAAAGCGGTCAATGTCGAGATCGCCTTTGATGACCCCTGCGGCCTCTATTTTACTTCAGGCACAACGGGACAGCCGAAACCGATTCTCCTTACTCACAAGAATATGGTCTGTGCCTGCATCACGGAGAATGCGCATCACTACCAGACACGTAAAGACAATTTCATCCTTATCCCGCCGCTCTATCACACGGGCGCAAAGATGCACTGGTTTGGAAGCTTCATTGTCGGAAGCAAAGCTGTCATTCTGAAAGGGGTCTCGCCGGAGTGGGTACTGGAAGCAGTCAGCGAAGAGGAGGGCACCATAGTCTGGCTTCTGGTCCCGTGGGCACAGGATATCCTTCTGAAGCTGGACAGCGGCGAGCTTAAGAAGGAGAACTATAAGCTCGACCAGTGGCGCCTGATGCACATAGGAGCGCAACCTGTACCGCCAAGCCTGATCATGCACTGGAAAAAGTATTTCCCTGCTATGCAGTACGACACAGACTACGGCTTGAGTGAGTCGACCGGCCCGGGCTGCGTGCACCTCGGCATTGAGAACACGCATAAGGTGGGAGCGATCGGCGTGCCTGGATTCAACTGGGAGACTCGCGTGGTTGACGAGTCCGGCAAGGACGTGAAAAAAGGCGAGCCGGGAGAATTGATTGTTCGGGGTGACGGCGTTATGCGGGAATATTACAGGAACCCTGAGGCCACGGCAAAAGCCTTGAGAGACGGCTGGCTTTACACGGGAGACATGGTCCGGATGGACGAGGAAGGTTTTATCTGGATCGTCGACCGGAAAAAAGATGTGATCATCACAGGTGGTGAAAATGTCTTCCCGGTTGAAGTCGAGGATTTTCTCCACGCACATCCCGCGGTGAAGGATGTGGCTGCAATAGGCCTACCAGACGAACGGCTGGGCGAGATCGTCGTGGTCATAATCGATGTCGTTCCCGGCAAAACACTGACTGAAGAAGAAGTGATCAAATTCTCCGAAGGTTTGGCGAAATATAAGAGGCCAAGAAAGATCGTCTTCGGTGAAGTTCCTCGTAATCCGACCGGCAAGATCGAAAAGCCGAAGCTGAGAAAGATTTACGGAGGCGCGGAAGAAGCGTTTAAGATGAAGTGACATAGTGGCCAGTGATCAGTAATCAGTGAGCAGTGATGAGTGAGCAGTGAGCAGTGACGGGTGATTGGTGACCGGTGAATAAAGCGACGTATCCTTCAGCATTGGAAGAAACGATCAAATACACGTTCAAGAACAGGGCGCTTCTTGACCAGGCCATCACGCACACCTCTTCCCTGAAAGAAGAGGAACAGCGGGCAAAATCAGATAATGAGAAGCTGGAATACCTCGGAGATGCGATCCTGAATGCCGTCATCAGCATTCTTCTCTACAGGAAATACAGGGACTGGAATGAGGGTTTCTTGAGTAACGCGCGTTCAGTGCTCGTCAGGAGAGATGCCCTGACTCAGATCGCACACAATCTCGAACTCGAAAGCCACATGGCATTCGGCAACGGAAAATCTTCCGTGCCGCAGGACTCCAAGGTTCTGTCCAACATGGTTGAGTCGCTCATCGGCGCTGTGTACATGGACGGCGGTTTTCGCGTTGCCACTCGCATCATACGGCAACTCTTCCATCCTTACTTCGACCAGGAGAAGCTTCAGATCAAGAATCCCAAGAACGAGCTGCAGGAGTACTCTCAAAAGCGGTGGGGCGTGCTGCCCAGATACCGCCTCACACGCAAGACCAAAGATGGATTCAGCATTTACGTTTACGCGGGCAAGAATCTCAAAGCGAAAGGCACCGGCAAGAGCAAGAGGGAAGCAGAACGGCACGCCGCCGAAGCTTTGTTGAAAGAGATAAAGCGGCGACCGTGATCGTGCCCGTCTTTCTGCCGCATCTGGGATGCCGGCAGAGATGCATCTATTGCAATCAGCAGCACATCACCGGAAAAGAAAGCAACGCGGATATAAAGGAGACGATCGAGAAGTCCCTCGATAATCTCAGAGCGCCGGCCGAAATTGCGATCTACGGGGGTAACCCTTTCGGACTCGGCGCCGACGGGCTGGCGCAGCTCTTCGATTTATTCGCGCACCACAAAGAAAAAATAGAGGCTATACGCATATCGACCGAACCGATAGTTCCGGACGATCGGATGATCGACCTTCTGAGGAACAACAAGGTGGCGACCGTGGAACTCGGCATACCCGTCTTCTCCAACGAGAAGCTGCGCGCGTTGGGAAGGCGGCACACGGTCGAAGATCTGTACCAGACTCACGAGGCACTCGTGCGAGCCGGCTTTGCGGTGGGGATCCAGGTCATGGTGGGACTTCCCGGAGAAACCGCGCAGGATATACGCTCCACCGTCGAGCAGGCGCTACGGCTGAAACCTGCATTCATGCGCATCTATCCACTCGTCGTGCTGCGAGGCACATTTCTGCATGAAGCGTTTCTGAAGAACGAATTCAGTCCGTTGAGCCTTCAGGAAGCCGTTCAGAGGGCCTTGTTCATCTATCTTCATGCCGAAGCTGCATCCATAAAGGTAATCAAGATGGGCCTGACAGATAACGAATTCCTGAAAGGCGAAATCGTTGCCGGCCCATACCATCCAGCCTTCGGCTATCTTGTCCGGTCAGAAGCCTTCTACCTTGCGGTACTTAAGGTCTGCAAGGAACGAGGCCTGGCAGGGAGCGTCACTCTTCTCCTCAACAAGAAAGACATCCCTCACCTGACAGGATACCGCCGCTCCAATCTTAAGAGATTCGAAGAGCAGGGTATTTCTGTAGAATGGAAAGAGACCGATCTAGCCTCCGGCGAGTTTTTGATCTGTGCTCCGGAGAGAATAGTCGATGCCAATTTCCATTCGCGTGGAGACCGAGGCGACAGCGAGGAGCCGACGAAGGCGTACCTTGGGGTACGTCGAGAGCGACGCAGCGACAACGAAGGTATACGCGTGAAGGGGAAAGAATAGCGAGTCCAGGAGAGCGAGCGACAGGCCCGGGGTACCCGAGAGCGACAGCGACAACGAAGGTATACGCGTGAAGGGGAATTGGCATCAGGATGCTATTTCCATGCTTCCCTTTTGAGACCCCTTAACCCCTTCATACACGATCTCCCTTTGCAGCGATTCGGAAGCTATCTCGCTGAGGAGGCGCTTTCTTTCATCTTCAGGCACGAGCGATTCTGTGATTCGCGCGAAGAACCGCAGACGATCGCGTATGGAGATCCGCCTGGGTACGGTCGTATTGAGTTGAACCAGCATTCTTTTTATTGCCGCGTAATTGAAACCGAAGAAGTCCAGGTCTTCGATGTCGAGAAAGAGAAACGCTCCCCTGCGCAGAACGAATATGTTGCACGCTTTCATATCTGCGTGGATAATCTTTTTAGAAAAAACGGAAAGGAAAAACGAGGAAAAAGCATCGATGAAACTGCTCCGCGCGGCCCTGCTCATCCCGTCATACTCTCTGTCGAGAAACCGGTCGAGTTCCTCGCCCTTTCCCGTCAGATCCTCCATCGCAACGTAGCCGCGTGCTGACACTGAGGCTTGCTGCAGGTAGCAAGGCCGGGGTGCTATCAAAAAGCGCATATACTCCAGGATCACGTGATTCTTCCATGCCCGGTGCAATCTCCGTTTATGAGCGTATATCTTACGCACGTGATCACTGTGGCGGTTGACTGTTACTTTGCGATCCTTCTTGATGGTAGCAAGATATTCACCCTGCGCCTTCTTTTCCATAACCCTGACTGACACGCGGTCCCGGGAGGCAACAAGCACCGACGTCGTCCTGAACGCCCGGTCCGCCTTTCTTGTGATCCAGCGCTTCCTGAGACGCACCAGTTCCTGCTCCACTTTCTCCCGCAGGGCAGCCCCCCCGTAACGGTTAAAAAACCATGCCTTCTCCTCTCCTCCAGGCTGTCGTACACCATTGCCAGTGCATGGGAGACATTGGAGACATCGTCAGCAGTGGCAAAATTCTTCTTGAGATGACTCTTATGCAAATCCACAAGATACAGCTTGCCTGACGCTCCGATGATATTGTCGAGATGCAGGTCATTGTGGCGCAGGCCTTTGGCCTTTAACTGTTCGAGGACTGCAACAAGAGCCTCGATAAGCTGCTGGCGGCGCGGCTTCTCATGTGCCCAACTCAGGAGAGGCTCACCGTCGATCCACTCCTGGATCACATACGATCCGCGAGGTGCAACGCCATAACCGAGGGCCTTAGGGGTGAGCACAGAAAGCGATTGTAGTTTCTTGCTCAGCTCGTATTCTTTTTTTCCCCTGGGAAGAATGCGGTTCCTGATGAGACCGGGCAAACCTTTCTCGTAGAAGAACTTTATGAAGACCTTCCCGCCGGGATATTCCGAGATGAAATGAACCCGTTTCCCCCCAGGCTCGTGGCCGAGCTGCTCCACGACGCGCTCCAGCGACGGATCGTCCAGGAACCATGTTGTACCGGCTATCTTAAATGTGTGCACGTATAGCCCTCGCGGTACTATAGCAAACGGCAATGACAGGAGTCAACGCGGAGAGTCGCTCACGAGGCAAGCTTCGCCAGAGGCATATCGGTCTGAGTCAACCTTCAAAGCTGGCCGGCCTGTGTCGGTATAATTTATGCTGACGGCAAGGGTAACCGAGATGGCAGCCAGGCTCGCGAGCTTTAATACCAGGTTGCATTCAAAAATATGCACCCGCAAGCGGGTACCCGGGCAACTAGGAGGATAGCGACGCGGTACCAATTGCCTTAGCAGGGTACCCGCGACCGACCATACTCACGTTCCGCGGGTCGCAGGGAGTCGTGCCGACGCAACACCCTCGCCATTGGCGGGGTACCCGGAGTGTTCAAAACGGGTCATGAATGAAGGCAACTTGGTATAAGTCTAATTCAAGGTACACCTAGCCCAAGCCAAAACAAACCGAAGGTAATGAGCGTAGACAACATGAGGCCAATAACCTTTAAGTACAACTGAAGAGGCATTGCTGGTTGCGGTTGCGACGATGATTCAGGGGCTCGACCACCCAAGCTCTTTATACCGATGGTACGTGATTACAAAGTGATTACGGACTTCCAGACTGGCCATATATGAAATAATAATCTGAACGACAAAGAAAGCAGTCAGGAAAACAATGGGCAGGCTCACCTTCAATGCTCCGGTCAGAAGAACACTGGTGAACCACCCGATCGCAGCGAAGTTGACCGTCAAGAAGAAGGTGTACCAGGCGAGGTCCCGTGAGTTCGGGCTTAGGGTAGTGGTTGGTGCTCCGGGATGGGCCATTTAGCGGAGTCTGGCGTCATTAGGTACTTTGTGGTAGAGTTCTCGCAGTTCGTACTAGTCTGCCATGAAAGTACTTTTCCTCATTCAAGGTTTTAAAGTCGCTGCGAGCCGGTACCGCGTGCTGCAGTATGTGCCGTACCTTCAATCCAGAGGGATAGAGCCTACGGTCAACCTTTATCCCAGAGGCGTCCGCGAGCTTCTGCGCTTTTTCAGAGAGCTCCCGCGTTACGATGTGCTCTTTCTCCAGAGAAAGCGTTTTCAGTCGGGCCTGCTTGGATTACTGCGCCGCAAGGCCCGCCACATCGTCTTCGATTTCGACGATGCCATCATGTATCACAACTCCAAGGCAGCCTCACCCCACTCGCGCACGAGGCGGAGGCGTTTTGCCGAAATGATCAAGGCCTCGGATTATGTCATTGCGGGGAACTCGTTTCTCGAGCAGCAGGCAGCGCACTTTACGAAACGCGTGGCAGTGATACCAAGCCCCATAGACGAGAAGCGGTACCAGCTCAAGGATTATAACAAGGAGAAAGATGTTGTCAGCATAGGCTGGATTGGCGATCACGGGAGCATCCACTACCTGGAGAGGATACGTCCGGTCTTCGAGGAACTGGGACGGAAGTATCCGAACGTGCAACTCGAAATTATTTGCGACGTCTTCTTCGACTGCGATCACATCAAAGTCGTAAAAAAGATGTGGAGCCACGAAAGTGAAATAGATGACCTGCGAAATCTCGACATAGGCGTGATGCCTCTGCTCGACGATCCCTGGTCGTGGGGCAAGTGCGGGCTGAAGATACTGCAATACTATGGAGTGGGTCTGCCTGCGGTCTGCACACCGGTCGGCGTGAACAGGGATGTGGTCCAGGATAGTGTAAACGGCTTCTGGGCAACAAGTCATGAGGAATGGGTCGCCAAGCTCTCGATTCTCATCGACGATGCGGCGCTACGAACGGTCATGGGCATACGGGGGCATGACCTCGTCATCGACTCTTTTTCTATACAGGCGTGCGCCCCAAGACTGGAGCAGGTGTTGAGAGAAGCATCGGTATAGGAGCAGACAGCGATTTCACCACGGAGGCACAGAGGTCACAGAGAAGTGCTCCACGGAGAAAGGATATTTTTGTGTCCGGAACAGTGGAGATTCTGTTCCGGACACACACCGACGCTCCGCGTGGGTGTAACAAGTACGTGTATCCCGAAGGGATGCCTGTGCCCCGCAGGGGTGCAGGTGACCGGATATGGTCGTCTCCCCATATCCGGTCAGAACCTTCATAAGCTTTCCTCCGTGCACTCTGTGCCTCTAGCGAAGCGGGTGGTGAATGAACGCAGTATCTAAGGAGGGAGCTATGGGGTTGAAACACCTTAGTTCAGTTATTGCATTGGCGGCGCTTCTCTCATTCATGTGTGCGGCACATGCAGCGGCACAGCAACAGCAGCTTGTCGGTTTCGCCAGTCCCGCTGCCGGAGGCCTCTCCTATGTGACCGTTGCGGGCATGGTCAACACCGTCAACAAATACATGCCGGGAAACGTACGATTCATGCACGAAACTACGACAGGCACACTCGACATGGTCAGGCGCCTGCAGCTCGCGTACGGCCAGAAGAAAGAGATGATGGCTGCATTCGGAACTCCTGACGGATGGAATGCGTACAAAGGAGAGGCCGAATATAAAGGCAGGGCTCTGCCGCAACTGCGCGCCGTGATCTTTAACCACGTCGTCGACCTCTACCTTGCCGTGCCCGCCAACTCTCCCATCAAATCCTATGCCGACGTGAAGGGCAAACGGATCGGCATGGGCGGACCGGGCAGCTCTCCTGCCAACCTCGGCCACCTGACCCTCGAGTACTACGGCGTCACCAAGAAAGATTTCAAGCCGTTCTACTACGTGTACAAGGAAACGGTCGAAGGGATACAGGACGGATCGCTTGACGGCGGTTTTCTTGCGGGCGGCTATCCAATGCCTTCGTATCTCGAGCTCTCCACCAGGTTCAACGCGCGAATCGTGCCCGTGGATGATGCGATTGCCAAAAAGATTATTGCAGACCATCCGGGGCACTATCAAAACGTGGTAAAGGCAAAATCATATAAAGGCCTCGAGCAGGATACACCGATTCTGGGCTGGACAAGCGCAGTCTGGACGCACGCTGCTGCGAGCAATGATCTGATCTACTCTTTCCTGAAAACACTGTTCGATCACAAGGAAGAATATTACCAGATCCACCAGGATGCGCGAGGCCTGACTCTCGAGAATGCGACGAAGACAATCCTTGTGCCGTTTCACCCCGGCGCCGAGAAATACCTGAAGGAGAAAGGCGCCATCAAGTAGTCGCAGAGCATTTCTACACGTTCACCCCCTTGGCATAATTGCTGCATATGCTTATATTAGAGAAAGGCCGTTGATCTCAAAAAAGGGGGGTGGGAAACGTGATCGAACGAAAAGCGTTCTTACGGATAACAAAGGCGATGATTCTGGGTCTTCGAAATGGCCTCGCCAATCCCTCGGAACGCATCAAACAAAATATCATAGAAGAGCTTGCGGAAGTCCTCGGTGTGGAGCGATGCGTGATCTTCAAGGTTGCCCGCGACAGCGTCGATGAGACTACAGATGATTTCTGTCAGATCATAGCGGGCGTTCCCCTGTCGGAGTACCGGTCGGATATCGTCAAGAAGGAGCGGCTCGAGATTCATCCCGATCTGAAAGCAGCCGTGGAGAACAGGGGCATGCTGCTGATAAAGGACCCTCACAACGACTGCCGTACGGCCTACTTCAAAGGTATCGTCGAAAAAGAGCACGTGTCGGAAATTCTTTATGTTCCTCTTTTTATCGAAGATGACGGACAGCCGGTAGGTGTTATAGCTATTGACGCGGTTCAAGGAAAACAGTTCACCGATGATGAGATTCTTTTTTGCTCAGAAGTAGCAGAGCTCGTCAGCCTTCTGCTGGAGCAGGAGCGAGTCATTTTTCAGCATTTTCGTGATGAGATCATTAACAAGCTAGTACCGCTCGGCGGCTTCGCAAAAAGATTGCGCGAGAACCTGCAAACGACTCTTAATTACATTGAAATCATTCACGAGCATGCGGCGGAGATCAGCACCATAGTACCGAAGAAGCTGGATCGAGGCCTGTAATACCATACCGATTTAACTTCAAGCGTATACCTTCCGGGTACCCGCCGCAGGTGGGTGTGCTGCCAGTCCCTCTCCTCCCGCGACCCGTGGTTGTCTTTTTTGATCACGCAGGAAAGATGGTTGGCCACGGGTACCCTGCTAGAACAGTCCTCGCTGCCGCCTCGGTCTCCATCTTGAATTCAAATCGGCATATTTCGCGCGATTCATCGCGATCAGATACTACTTCTTTCAAAACCTTTTCTATTAGTGCTCCAGAGGGTTGACTTTACCATGTTACAGCCTTATAAAAAAATCAGAAGCGTGGTCTGCCTGCAGTTATTGAATGCAAGTGCAGCTAAGATCGCAGCGCGCCACATAGGGGGAGGCAGATGGTATGTGACAAATGTGGTTTTGGTCAGATGGTCGATGACAGTCATTACGATATTAAGGTATATAAATGCTGGGCGTGCGGTAACAGGCTTTATGTGGATCATCCAAGGCGATTGGGTTTTCTCGTCTGCTCCAGGTGCGGTAATGACGTCGATGAGGAGAACGAGCTGGGCTACTGCAAAGATTGCTTCAAGCTCCTCGCAATCCATATTGACAGATCCAGGGGCCGCACGTATGGCAAGACGGTCTGCGCGTGCGGCACAACGTTTATCAGAAAGAGCCCCACGCAAGTGTTCCACTCGAGGCAGTGCAGGAATCATAGAAGCTGATTAACGCCACATCTCTCATTCTGCCGAACTCAACCATCTTCTCTTAACAGAATCTGTAACCTCTCCATTTTGATTCCTGCCTTGCAATCCTTCGATAAAAGAATTGTACCGATTTGCATTCAAGATGGAGAGCGAGGCGCTCAAGCCGTGAGGAACGGAGGCGTACCTTACGGTACGTCGGAGTGAGGCAGGGCGCCGGCAACGAAGCTATACGCTTGAAGACAAATCGGTATTACGTTATAGCATGAAGATGCGAAGATTTTTCTGTCTCACTGCTGTTCCCGCTCCTTCTTTTGATAAGCGGCTGTGCAGCCAGTGAGCAAGCGCGGGTTCCGCCATGTACTCCCGGACCCCCTTACGGCCCGTGCGAAAGGCAACCGGGTGAGAACCAGAGGCCGGCGTGGTTTTATATCAGCCCGCCGGGAACGTAACATGATACATTGTTGTTGCGGTATGGCTCGATCCATTGATGCATGTAGCAGCGTGTGATATAGTTATGATTCGCACGAGAGTGTGGCGGTGACAACGGTGACCTCAGATCGTGATTATGGCCGCCTTTCTCAGCTTCTCAAGAGTTTATCTCTTCGTCATCAGCTCCTTGCGCTCATCGAATTCTTCATCCTGTTTGCCTCCGGGCTCCTTCTGATCCTGCTGGGAAGCCTTTTTGTCGTCAGGTTCAAGTATCAGTTCCCGCATCTTCCGCTTATCTTCTCCGTGGGTTCAATTCTTTTTCTCATTTCGCTCTTCGTTCTCGGTTCGCGACGGATTCTTTCGAAACCATCCATTGCAAGAGTCGCGCAGGCGTTGGAGCAAAAATTTCCCGACCTTAGAGACGATGTGACTAATTCCATTCTCCTTGCGGATGAGTTGAAGTCGAGTCCCGGCTCCGGTCTCGTATCCAAAACCCTCATATCAGCGCAGCTTAAGAAAACAGCAACAAAAATAGACAGGATAGATCCCACGGACGTGGTGAGCCTTAAGAAGGGGTTTCGCCAGTTGAAGCTTTTCGCGCCTCTGGCTATGGTCCTGGGCCTGGTACTTGTTGCAGATCCTCAATTCCTGGGGCGGTCGCTGGCTCTGATTTTTCACCCGCTTTCTGATCTTCCGTCGCGGCAAACATTCATCACCGTTGAGCCAAAGAGTTCGATCGTGCTTCGCGGCACCCCCATAGACATCAGGGCAACGGCCTCCGGTAACGTTCCGGAGCAACTAACGTTGATTATTCGAACTGATGGCAGCGAGCCACGCCGGTTCACCATGGAATCCGAAGGGTATGGCAGGTTCAGTTACCATATACCGTCAGTCCTTTCTTCCTTTGAGTACCAAGCTTTCAACGGCAAAGCTTTCTCTGTCCTCGCCCGCATCCGCGTAGTTGATGCTCCGGATTTGCGCAGTCTGAAGGTAACTCTCGTTCCGCCGGCGTACACGCGTCTCCCAAATCAAACAAGAGATGGCGGTCACGTAGAGGCTTTGAAGGGCACACTGGTGACACTGGCCGCACTCGCGACCAAAGGCGTTAAAGAAGGAGAGCTCGTCCTCGACGAAGGCAGCAGGCACCCTCTCGAAATAAACGAGCAGCATCTTACCGGGAGCCTCCTCGTCATGGAGTCCGCTCATTACACGATCAGGTTGAAGGATGAATTCGGCTTCGAAAACGGAAATTCTTCCCTGTACCAGATCCGGGTGATACCCGATGCGTATCCCGAGGCTCAGATAACGAGCCCCGCCAGGGACCTTGAGGTCGCCGGCGACGAGGTCATTCCGGTTATCTATAATGCCCGGGATGATTTCGGGATCACATCCGTACGATTTTCGTATCAATTCAAAGGAGAAGAACGCTCGGTGAGCCTTAAAGCGGTTAATGAATCCCGATCTATCGGACCCGAAACGTTTAAATGGGATCTTTCGACTCTCGGGCTCCTCCCGGGCGACAGCGTAACTTATCGCATCGAAGTGGAAGACAACGACGCGGTGTCCGGCCCGAAGAAGGCATACTCGCAGGGCTTCACGATCTCAGTCAGGGACGAGAAGGCGAATGCGTTGAAGGAGGGTGAGGCGGCCAAGGCCCTGGCAGAGGCGCTGCTCGATCTTCTCGCCAATCAACTGGAAGGTACGCATGACACGAAGAAGTTGACGGAACAGATGGATCAGATACTGAAGCAGGTAGAGAAGACAACGGAGCAGATGGGTAATAGAGTTGAGCGCTTTGACCTTGATGCGCTTCGGCGTAACCTTGCCTCCCTGAAAGAGCGCATAGATGCAGAGCCCCGGGAAAAGGTGACACAGGAGATGGAAAGGCTCGCTCTTCTGGCAGAGGACATTGAAAAAAGGTCTCGCATGAGCGAGATAGAGGCCATGGCCCGCGAGATAAAAAATAGACAGCGCAACCTCATCGACGCACTGAAGGAGTTCAAAGGACCTCTCGACAAGGAAGCGAAAGAGCAGGTCATGAAGGAACTGAAGAAGCTCGAGGAACTCCTTCGTTCCGTTATGGACGCACTCAGCAAAATGGCAACAACGCTTCCGGACGAGTTCATCAATAGTCAGGAACTCGCCGGACTCGAATTTCAAGACCTGTTCAAGGATCTGGAAGAAATGTACCAGAAACTGATGGCAGGAGACGTCGCGGCTGCGCTGGAAGCGGCGCAAAAGCTCATGCAGCAGCTTTCCGAGATGATGGCAGCCCTGGGAAAGGCCGGAACAAGAGCAGGGACCTCTCCCTTTGACAGGCTGCAATCAGAGATGTCGCGTCAAGCGGGAGAGCTTGACAAGATTCTCGCCGAGCAGAAGGAGATTCTCGGAGAAACGAAAAAGACCGATAAAGCGAGCGATGACACCCCGGCCGAAAGGCGCGCGTCCAGTTTTGAAGAGGCTCTGCGCAAGCCCGAACAGGAAAGGTTTCCTCGCCTCTCCGACCGCCAGGAGAACCTTAAACAAAGGACCAAGGACTTTCTCGAGAAGCTTGAGATGATGGCGCAGCTATTCCCAGGTATGGATACTGAGGTGCTCAAGGATATAGAAGGAGCTACGGACTCAATGGAAGATGCCGCCGGAAAACTCAAAAAGGAAGATGCGCCCGGCGCTATACCTCCCGAAGAAGACGCGATCATGAAGATGTCACAGTCTCAGGCGGCTATGCAGCAGATGGCGCAGCAGATGGGCATGCGCATGCAGGCTGCACAATGGGGCTACCAATTGGTGTACGATCCGAGACCCGGCTGGTATTACGGCCCCTGGATGCCCATGCCGACGCTTCCGCAGCCGGAACTTTATTTTCCGAGGGAAAAAGGATACACGGGTATCGACAAGGAGGAGTTCGAGCCTCCGTCCAAAGATGCCTACCAGGTGCCGAAAATGTTCCGGGAAAAGATTATGGATTCGTTAAAAGAGGATGTCCCGTCGCAGTATAAGAGGGATACACAGCGATATCTAAGAGACCTGGCCGAATGACAATGCTGGTTCGTATTTATAGATATAACTTCGTTGCCTTCCTCGTCGCGCTCCTCGACGTACTGGTAGTACGCCTTCGTCGGCTCCTCGTTGACGCCTCGTTCTATCTTCAAATACGAACCAGCATTGCGATCCCCGTCCTGATTTGTCACAATGTCGCTTTTCGTATCCGTGTTCCCATTGTTGGCTGCTGAACAGGAGGCTGTGCAGACTGCGCCGTCAACCCTTCAAGGCTGTAATCGAAAAGCTGGAGCGGTGGGATGCGGAAGGAGCCTGGGCCGATGTAAAGCCCTTGCTCGCCAGGGAGCCTAAGAACGTGGAGCTTCTGGAACTTGCATCTGAGGTCGCCTTTTACAAGGGTGATTATGAGGAAGCGCTCAAGCTTGCAAGAAGTGCGGTGGAGTTCGGAGGAGAGGACGAGAGAAGAAAGAATTTCTCTCTATTCATTGAGTCTACACTGAGCGTGCTTAAACCATACAAGCGATATGAAACTCCTCATTTTGTTATCAGCATGGACGCACAGCAGGACGGTATCCTCATCGATTATCTGACAGACACTCTCGAGAAGACATACCGGCTCATAGGTGACCAGTACGGTTTCAGGCCCGAAGAAAAGGTCAGGGTCGAGCTTTTCGCCGATACGAAGGCCTTTTATTACACGTCAACTCTTTCTGCGCGGGACATCGAAGTGACGGGGGCAGTCGGCCTCTGCAAGTTCAACAAACTGATGTTTCTCTCCCCAAGGGCTCTGGTCCACGGCTACCGATGGCTCGATGCTATAAGTCACGAATATATGCACTATATGATCACGAAGCTTACCGGGAACAAGGCTCCTATCTGGTTTCATGAAGGGCTGGCGGAGCATGAAGAGACTCTCTGGAGAAATGAGCCTGCGCAACTCTCACCTGTTCATCAGACCCTTCTCGCGCGGGCTTTGGCGAGTGGGCGCCTCATCAGCTTCGAGCGCATGGAACCGGGGCTGGTAAAGCTTGAAACGCCCGAAGATGTCCAGCTTGCCTACGCCGAAGCCGAATCAGCCATAGACTTCATCATCGAGAAAAAAGGCCACGCAGGCCTTCGGGAAGTGATGAAGCAGATGGCCAGCATCAGGCGAGAAAGGCTCGGGTGGAGCGATTAAGACGGTCACGGGATGGAGCTTCGATGAGTTTGAAGGAAAATGGAAAGAGTATCTGACGACAAAGGGACTGAAGGAAGTGGAAGGCGTCGGGGTGCATCGGTACAAGATCAAGGAAGGACTTTCCGACGACGACCGCATGGAGATGCGGGAAATAAAATCGATGATAGCGAGGAATCGCGCCCATCTGGGCGACCTGCTGCAGGATAAAGGCAGATTGGAAGCGGCTGTCCTGGAATATCATCGGGCGCTGGAGGATAGTCACGACTCGGTGCCGGTGCTGAATCGACTTTCCGAGGCTTTGATCAAGCTGGACAAACTCGATGACGCGCTCGCTCATCTCAGCCTCGCGAGACAGCTCGCACCCGACCATCCCGGCACGTATGCGAGTCTCGGGAAAATATACCTCAAGCGCAAAGATACAGGTAAGGCGCAAGAGGCGCTTGAGAATGCCATCCAGATAAACCCTTTTAATCCTGATATTCATAAGGACCTGGCAGCGGTGTACGAGATGCTTGGCATGAAGCGGGTCTGCCCGCAAGGAGAAGGAGATCTTCGAAAAACTAAACAAATAGTAACCTTTCGGGGTTCGCCGGAATGACGGCGTATGTGACAATTACGAGACTTTTAATACATTGAGAGGTAACGATGGAGATAGCAAAAGAAGCGTTCCAGTCAGACGAGGATCTCGCGCAGGTTGAGGAGATGCGCGCAATAAAGGCGCGGATCGGATCGGAAATAAGGAAAGTGATCGTCGGTCAGGATAAGGTGATCGAGGAGATATTGATAGCCATCTTTTGTCGCGGTCATTCGCTCCTGGTGGGTGTGCCCGGTCTCGCAAAGACGCTTCTGATTTCGACCCTCGCAGGAATCATGGAGCTGGAGTTTAACCGCGTCCAGTTCACGCCCGACCTTATGCCGTCCGATATCACGGGCACGGAAATCCTGGAAGAAGAGGCACTGAGCAAGAAACGCTCGTTCCGCTTCCTGAAGGGTCCGCTCTTTACCAACATCCTGCTCGCTGACGAGATAAACAGAACGCCTCCAAAAACGCAGGCCGCTTTGCTCCAGGCCATGCAGGAGTATAAGGTCACGGCAGGAGGCGTCACGTATCCGCTTGAGCTGCCCTTCTTTGTTCTCGCCACGCAAAACCCCATAGAACAGGAAGGCACCTATCCGCTGCCTGAGGCGCAACTCGACCGCTTCATGTTCAACATCTCAATCGATTATCCCCCGTTGGATCAGGAGATGGAGATCGTTGCCGCGACCACATCTCCGTACCATCCGGCGCTTGAAAAAGTGATCAATGGTGAGAAGATCGTCGAGATGCAGGAATTGGTCCGGCGGGTACCCGTCTCGACTCACGTGATTCGTTATGCGGTCACGCTGGCTAGAGCTTCCCGGCCCAAAGAGAAAGAGAGTCTTCCTTTTGTCAAAGAGTGGGTGGAGTGGGGAGCGGGCCCGAGGGCATCACAGTATCTGATTTTGGCCGCGAAAGCGCGGGCGATCATGAACGACGGGTACGTGGCTTCCGTAGAGGACGTCAAGGCCGTGGCGCCCTCCATACTGAGGCACAGGATCATCACAAACTTCAGGGCACAGGCAGAAGGTGTCACATCCCTGGGCGTGATCGAGCGTCTCTTAGACGGGGTCAGGCCGTGACTCAGCCCCTAAACCATTTCGATCCGAAGGTGCTTGCGAACCTGAAGCACCTCCTTTTGCGGGCACGTTTTGTTGTGGATGGCCTTATGGTCGGTATCCATCCTTCCCGCGCAAAGGGTTTCAGCTCGGAGTTCGAAGGGCACCGGGAATATGCGCAGGGTGACGACGTGCGTCACATTGACTGGAAAGCGTACGGCAAGTTTGATCGCTACTTCGTCAAGGAATACCGCGAGACCACCAATGTGCGTGCCCACATCGTGCTGGACGCCAGTGGTTCTATGGGTTATGCGTCAAACGGGTGGAGCAAATTCGACTATGGTTCAACGCTTGCCGCCTCGCTCGCTTACCTGATGTTGAAGCAGCAGGATGCCGTGGGCCTCATCACCTTCTCCGGCAAAGCCGACACCATGCTGCCGCCAAAAGCCATGCAGAATCATCTGTTTGCAATACTCCAGGCCCTGGAAGAGCGGCGGCCTTCGGGAGAGACCAGGACGGGCCTTGTCCTGCAGGAACTCGCGGGCTCCCTGAAACGAAAAGGGCTCGTTATCGTCATCTCCGATCTTCTGGACGACACCGATGGTGTACTCCGCGGGCTGAAGCAGTTACGTTCCAGAAAGCACGATGTTATGGTCTTTCATCTGCTCGACAAGGATGAGCTTGAATTTCCTTTCGAAGAGGCCACGATCTTCAAAGACATGGAGGAGGAGATCAGGCTTCTTGCGAATCCGCACGAAATAAAGCCCGCGTACCTGAAAGCCCTCGACAATCTGATAACGGTATATAAAAAGACCTGCGCTGCGAACCTTATCGATTATAACCTCTTCAACACGACTGTACCTCTTGACCGGGCCCTCACCCGCTACCTCACGTGGAGGTCGCGTTTCAGACCGGAAGTGTAATGGGCGCATCCTCATGAGTCTTACGTTTCTCAACCCCTTGATTCTTTTCGGATTGGCAGCAGCGGCCTTGCCTATACTCATACACCGGCTCACCCATCGTAAGGCTTTGCGCAAGGATTTCTCCGCTGTCCGCCTTCTTCTTCAGTCACAGAAAATGATGGTAAAACCGCAGCGACTGAAACACCTCATCCTGCTTGCGCTGAGAATCACGGCAATAGCAGCATTGGTCCTTATGGCGGCAAGGCCGATGCTGACTCGTCCGGGTCTTGTGATTACAGGAGAGAAGGCTGCACGGGCTATCATCATCGATAACTCGGCGAGCATGGCTTACACGGATGCGCAGGGCCAACGCTACGAGCGTGCACAAGATATAGCCAGGCAGATCATCAGTAGCCTCAGTCCTGCCACGGAAATTCTCATCATCCCGACGGCACCCGCCCGGAGGGAGCACGAAGAGAGCAGCGACATCGATGGATGAAGTCTCAGGAAGCGGCGCAATACCTGGCCTCGATTCCGCTCTCTTTCGAAAAAGGTGAACCGGGATCGGCCCTGAAACTCGGCCTCCAGAAACTGAGCAACGTGAAGAGTGCCAGGGAGATTATTCTCATCAGCGACATGGCAAAGGGTGATTGGCAGGGATTCGATCCGGGAAAAATAGGCGTCGTCCCTGCGGATGTGCACCTCACGTTTTTGAGAATCGGCGGACAAGCGCGTGATAACAACATGGCGGTCAAAGCGGTCCGATTGAAGGAGGGTGATCTGGTAGCAGGCACATCCGTTCGCCTGGAAACGACTATCGCAAATCTATCAGATGGACCGGCTGATAGACCGGCTGCCGGAGCGGCTAGCGGGCCGGTTGATAAGCCCGGCTCAATCACGGTGAAGCTGATGCTGGGGAACGCCACAATAGGTGAAAGCGCTGTGGATGTAAAAACCAATGAAGACAGGCATGCATATTTCGACCTTCATCTGGATCGACCCGGTTCGATAAACGGACAGGTGAGAATCTCCCGGGATAATCTCTCATCTGATGATGTTTTCGATTTTACTTTGAAGGTCCGGGAAAAGATCAAGGTACTCATTGTGGATGGCGATCCGAGAGGATCCATGCGAGCCAGTGAGAGCTACTACCTCAGCCATGCGCTGCAGCCCGGAAGCGTGGAGGACTCCCCGTTCGAGACGAGAATTATTTCAGAGAAAGAGTTCTCAGGTATTGGTACCACTCATGCCGTATGATGCCTTGTTTCTGCTGAACGTGGCCGGACCCGAGCCGTCAAAGATAATGCCCTTTCTCGATGCGGGCAGGCCCGTCATCATCTTCCTCGGCAATCGCGTCTCCCCTGAGGCATATAACAGGATGTCCTTCTTTCCCTGGAAAATAAGAGGGATGCGGGAAGCAAACGCACAGAGTCCGGAAAGAATAACGACTATCGATTACAGCCACGAAGCACTGAGGCAGTTCTCGGAAGTCGGTAGAGAAAGCCTTGCAGGCGCCGCGTTTCACAGATATTTCAAAGTCGATGAAGGTAATAAACCGCTCCTTGCGTTTGCCGACAAGGCCCCGTTGCTCCTTCAGGCTTCATTCGGAAAAGGAAAAATATTTCTGTACACATCGAGCGCTGACGCTGACTGGAATGATCTGCCTGTGAAAGCAGCCTACGTGCCTCTCGTCCAGGGTATTTTGAAGAACGCTGTGGCGTTGGCCGAAGGCGATGCAACGAAAGGAAAAGATATCGGCAAACCCGCCATACCTGCCGAAGAATCGGATCTCGCAAAGCTCTCCAGCGAGGATATCGGAAGACAGTTCACCGGCATGGACGTACAGGTGAAGGAGTACGACGTGTCGGCTTCAGCCCGTATGCAGGGCAGCAGGCAGGAACTCTGGACATATCTTCTCGGGTTTCTTCTGCTGGTAGTCGCTATCGAAACAGGGGTGGCAAACAGGCTATGATTTCCAGGAGGACATTTCTTCGTACAGGACTCGCGATTACCGCGGCGTTTGTCCTGGGTCGTCCCGGACGCGCTATAACAGGCGCGTTTCCGCAGTTCTCTATCTCCCAGGTCAGATATCGCGGCGGTCAATGGGACCCCAACCCTCAGTTCATCGATGCAATCACCCAGGAGCTGGAATTACGGACGAGCATTGATGCCCTTAAAGAGCGACGCACCATAACCCTCTCCGACCCAGAGCTTTTTTCCTGTCCGTTTCTTTATATGGCAGGAAGATATGAGTTCGAACCGTTTTCTGCGCAGGAGCGCGAGGCATTGACGACGCTATCTGACGTTCGGCGGATTTATCCTTGCTGAAGATGTTGCGGGCATCAAAGGCTTCGGATTCGATGCAGCCTTCCGCCGGGAGATGAAGCAAATCTTTCCCACGAACGATATGCTGAAGCTCTCTGCCTGACCATTCCGTGTTTCAGAGTTTTTACCTGATCAATACAATCGGAGGACGGCAAAAGATAAATGCTTACCTGGAGGGCGTCGTCATAGATAACTGGACACCGGTTATCTATTCTCAGAATGACCTTGCGGGGGCCTGGTCCAGGGACCGGTCCGGTAAATGGCTCAACGAATGCGTACCCGGCGGTGAGGCGCAGAGGCTCGCTGCCTTCAAGCTGGGCATCAATATCATCGTCTACTCACTTACGTCCGACTACAAGAAGGACCTGGTGCATCATCCTTTTATAAGAAGGCGGCAGAACCTTTGATTTCCGGCGTCTGGATGGCCTCTATGGCGGTTCCCATGATAAACCCTTTAGCAGCGCGTTTGAGTGCAGCGCCTATCGTCCCTTTGTGGCTCATTATCGTGCTGCTGGCGGCAGGCATCAGTGCAGTTTACCTGCAGTACCGCATCGTCCGAAGGAAGCTTGGCCCGGGAAAGGCACTTCTACTTTCTTTGTTGCGTCTATCCACGTTCTGTTTACTTTTACTCTTTGCCCTGAATCTTTCACTGACAAACAGGAAGGAACATCGTGTGGCGCCCGAGGTTGCGATCATCGTTGATACATCGCCCAGCATGGGCCTGCCCTCGAATGGTAAAGAAGGCACGAGGCTTGATGAGGCACGACGCGCGCTTATGGGGGGCGCGACTGCTGCAAAAGTTGCAGGCTCAGCCGGCGGCGAACGCAAGCCCTTGCTTGCGTCTTTGGAGGAACGGTACGACGTCAAACTGTATGCTCTGGGAGACTCGTTAAGAGAAATTGAAGGCAGAGATCTGTCCGCATTAAAGCCGGTCAAACAAAGCTCAGGTTTCAACGATGCTCTAAGGGAGATCTCCGGAAAAGCTTCCTTAGTAATTTTTCTGAGTGATGGAACCACCAAACCGGAAACCACTCAAGGAGTCGTAAATAGTCCGCTGGCCGGCTCTTCACAGGGCTCGCTTTCGAAAGAGCTTCCTGTGTTAACGATCCCTGTGGGAGATCCGAATGCCTATAAGGACATACTGATCAGTGGTGTAAAGGCGCCCCCCGTGGCATTCAGGGGCAGAGAGGTGACGATTGACGCTACTATAACGAATAGAGGATATAAGAATGTCACGGTTCCGGTGCTTCTCCAGGAGGGGAGCAAGCTCGTTACGGCAAAGAGCGTCCACTTCAAAAAAGATCGCGAAAGCATAACTGTCTCATTTTCTTTCACACCCCACGAGATCAGGTTCGCGTATGATGTCGATATCAACGCCGCTGCAGGCAGGGGAAAGCATCGCCAATAATAATCTGGCCAATCTCTCCATGAAAATAATCAGAGATAAGACGAGGATACTCTTCATATCAGGCAGCCCCAGCCCCGACTATCGCTTCATGAGAATGGCCTTGAAGAATGATCCATCGGTGGACCTGCTGTCGTTCGTCATCCTGAGGACGCCCACCAATGTGATCAATGTGCCTTTGCAGGAGCAGAGCCTGATACCCTTTCCTGTGGATACTCTTTTTTCAGGCGAGCTTAAAGAATTCGATCTTCTGATCCTTGACAATCTTGCGCTTCACGTCTACCTGAATCAGAATCACCTCGAAGCCATTCGGGAATTTATCCGGTCAGGCGGAGGTTTCGCCCTGATCGGCGGACCGAGCATGACAGACGGCGGACGGCTTTCCTCCACGCCTTTGAGCGACGCACTCCCGGTTAACGTATCGCAGGAGGAGTATTCCCGCGGGGCCTCTTCCGGGGTGCGCCTGACAACCGCAGGTGCGCTCCATCCTGTCACGCGGCTCATGGCGGATAAAGCGCTCAACGGAAAGCTCTGGAAAGAGATGCCTGCGTTGGATGGGCTCAACCGTCTCAGGGCAAGGAACTCAGGCATAGTGCTCCTGGAAAGTGCAGCATCGTCCGAGCGGCCTGTTCTCACGGTCGGTGACTATGGAAAGGGACGTGTCCTGGCGCTGGCTACAGACTTCTCGTGGAAGTGGAGTACAGGAATGGTTGCGAAAGGAGGCGACAATGGGGCGTATCTTCGCTTCATTGAAAAGTCAGTGCGATGGCTTACGAAAGACCCGGGTCTCAGCCCTATCTCGATGGTGCTGCCTGAAAAGCCCGAGGAGGGACAGGATGTGGAGATACGAATAAACGTCGGAGAGCAGGCACTCCGGAGCAAGCCGTACAGGAGAGCCAATTCTTTTCTCCGTCTTCGGTCCTCAAGGCGTGAAACTTAGATCACACGCTGAGGGCGGGCGGCACGCAAGGAGAGCACATCGGTTCATTCAAGCCCGAAAAGGCAGGGACGTACCGGGTCAGGGTAGAAAGCAGAAGCGGTTCGCTGGAAGAAGCACTAGTTATCGGTGGACAGATGGAGACGCTGGACGGAGCGCCGGATCATGAGATTCTGAAAGCGATCAGCGCGGCAACCGGCGGCAAAGTCTTGCCCGCAGGCGAAGACTCCCTGAAGGAGATCCGACCCTATCTGGACAAAAAGATGAAGAGTTTTGTAGAAGAGCGCCAAATGCCGCTCTGGAGCCTGCCTTACACGTTGGCTTTTGTAGTAGCGCTTCTGGGGATGGAGTGGTTCTTGCGCCGTCGATGGGGTCTGGCATGATGCCGAAAGTGCTCTTCGATCGCCATACCTTCCAAGTTGACGCTGCGTCGGACAGCATCGTCGACGTACCTCAATTGGTCAAGCAGCGCTTCCGCCGGCTCACCCCTCGATGCTGCTTTGCGGTCTGTGCGTTTGAATCCACGCTCGGAAAATATCAGCGTTCTAGGCTTTACGTTGTTGCGGTAAGCTTTCGGCAATACGGAAGCTGCAGGAGGTGCTTATGAAGATCGAAAGATCGTTGTTACTCATCATCTGTATCATGGTGCTATGCATCTGCCTTGTCTGCGGGAGGGCGTCTGCCGGTTGCCGTAATCCTAATGTCGCGGAAGACGGTGACGCCCTTCCTTTCGTCAGGTTGGTCTCCGCGAGTGGCCCCATCCAGATAAAATGGTTCGGTCATTCCTTTTTCCAGATCACGACAAGCAGCGGGACAAGGATTATCACAGACCCTTTCGGCGCCATGGGTTTTCCCATGCCTGAAGTATGGCCGCATCTGGTGACCGTGGGAAGAGAGCACGGCAACCATAACAATGTCGGGCTGGCAAAAGGGAATCCCCTCGTTTTGCGGGGCCTTAAGGAGGGCGGCTCGGACTGGAACCTGATCAATACAACGTTTCGTGACGTACTGGTCTACGACGTACCCGTCCATCAGCGCGGCGTACCTGAGTACCTGGGTTTGAGAGGAGCAGCATTTGTTTTTGAGATGGACGGTCTCTGCGTTCTTCACTCCGGAGACGTGAGCGAACCGTTCAATGAGGATCAGCTTCAGCTCATAGGGCATATCGATATTCTGCTCCAGACGATTGGCGGCATTTACACTGCCGGCCCCGAAGCGGCACACCGGATTGTCGAACAATTGCAGCCGAAGATAGTGATCCCCATGCATTACTGGCAGAACATGGGAAACGCCCTGGAACGATTCATCACCGGCCCTTACAAAGTGCGTACCCTCGAGACAAATACCTTCATTGTCAGTAAGGATACCCTGCCCGACGAAACGGAGATCATCGTACTGAAGGTAATGAGAGAAGGAGACCTATAGAGCCGGGTCGAGGGCCCGGGGTCCTGGGGCCAGAAAGACGGGGGCAGGAAAGAAATAAAGCAGGCAGAGGAAAAAACTAAGGCAAAGGCTTGAGAGAGATACAGAAAAGAACGCATATCAGCGAATAGAGGGCTTCGGTGTACCATTGTCCAACGAGAAATGATTGACAGTCCACCACGATGTAGTAGACTATCATTGCTTCGACTTAAGCATAGGGGGATCCAGGCATGCAGAGTCAAGAATAACAACATTAATTGGGGGGGTGTTATGCGAATGAAAAACAAACCGTTGCGAAAGATTGTCCTAATAGGCGCAGGCGGCATCGGGAAATTAGTTGTCGACATCATCGATGCGTGCAATAAAGTGCGAAAGGAATATGAGATACTTGGGTATATTGTAGAGACTCAATATGGTGCGCCGGGGACAATAGTTTACGGCAAACCAGTCCTGGGAGACTTCGATTGGCTCGGGAAACATGCAGGAGACGTAGAGACGGTTTGCGCCGTGGGACCGTCCGAACTGCGCTTGAAGCTGGTAAGGCGCGCGGAAGAAGCAGGTGCGCGGTTCTGCAATATCATAAATCCCCTTGCCTATCTATCACCTTCAGTGAGCATGGGTGTCGGTAACATTATTGGCGCTTTTGTTGCTTTCGGCCCTGAGGTCTGTATGGGTAATCACGTATTCATAAACCATAGCAGTGCGATCGGGGAAGAGGTGACTTTGGAGGACTTTGTGACGGTCTCCCCTTTGACAAACATAGCACGGAGTTGCAGGCTGTCCACTGGCTCATTTGTGTCGGTGGGCGTGACAATAATCGACAAGATACATATCGGTGGTTGGTCGATGATAGGAGGTGGCAGCACTATTATCCGGGATGTTCCGGCGAATGCCACGGTCGTGGGTGTTCCGGGCAAGGTCATTAAAACCCGAGAGGCCGGATGGCAAATGAACATATAATTCGACGGTTCGAGAATAAGACCGTGCTGGTGTGACGCCTATCCGCAAATAGGCCCTGACCGAAGCGGGCGCTGTACTGCTCCGTCCGCTCACCAGGCGGCGAGGTGAAGATCTGGTTTAAGCCTCCTGCATGCAGTTTCACTTATATTGGTCGTACCGTTTCCTGAATAAGTTGGAGAATAAAGCGAAGCAACGATATACATAGTAGATTGCCAGGTACTTCGCTCCGTAATAGCGTAGCCATTCTTCCCAGGTAAAAGTCTGCCTCCTGGATTTAACTTCCATCGCTAATTCAGGATCTCTGGCGTAAAGAGCCAATCGTAGCGACTTATCGCACCAGTCCGATTCCGCTTTCATCCGAATATCTTCTGGCAACTTATGCTTATTGCAGAGATATAATTTCATTTCCGCTTCGGATTTCCAAAAATGCAGCACCTTCTTCGGATCTTTGCTTCTCGAGGCAGACTCATCCAGGACTCGATACGTCGCAAAAGACTCCGGCATATAGGACACCTGGGATATCAAGGCAAGCTCTGCAAAGAGCTGAGTATCGCCCATGAGGAGTTCTTCGCTTTGGTGTAGATACGGGTCGCTTTCAATTATTCGGTGGCATAGATCCCTTCGAACCATGGCAGTCAGCGTCCAGGCCCATCTGTACAAGTTCCCGCCCCCAAGAATTTGTTTGACATCTATTTTTGCGGGCGAACAATACCCTTCGGAGTATCGTACATTTGTCCTTAGATTGCCGCTCTTATCGTGGTAGACATGGCAATCGGCAAAGACCATCCCACATTCCGGATGGGCTTCGAGGTAATCCACCTGCTTTTGCAATTTATCCATGCGATGCCAGTAATCGTCCCCCTCGCAAAAGGCGATGTACTTTCCCCGGCAGGCTCTTATGGTCCGTAGAGTGTTTTCCTTCATCCCCACATTAGTCTCCGACGTGATTACTCGGATCATATCCGGGTATTTCTCTTTAAAGGCCAGGACGATCTCCCGGGTGCCGTCTATGGAGCAGTCCTCTCCGATTACCACTTCAATGGGAAAAGTTGTTTTCTGCTGCAGTACCCCCTCCACCGCCTGAGTGATGAAGCGAGCCTGGTTATAGGTAATCATTTGGACACTAACCACTGGCTCAGGCATCAGAATCATCCATTGCAACCACACTTACAACGACGTTAAAATAAAAAATGGAACAGATCTCGATTAGGCTCCCCTCACGTTTCTGAACCAGGGCGGCCACAAACCCGCTGTCGAGAGATGACTGTGCCACAGCCATAAAGATCGCAAGCATCCCAATCAAGCCGAACTGCTCCGGGAGCACGAGCCGGGCCAGCACAACTCCTGCGATCAATTGTACCTCTTGCACCCCGACAGATTCGATAAAACTCCAGGAGAGAGCACGAATGGTCTTGGATCTAAGAAAATCGGGCATGATGTGCTGTTCTAAAAAGGCTTGTTGAAACGCTTTGCTTGACCGGGAAACTGAGCCAAGCCGTGCTGACAAACCTTTGGCTCACGTCGTTACACGACTTTGAGGGTACACGGCTAACGGCCGCGTCTTCTTTTCACGCCGGAGAGACAGAATAATCTCACAGATAGCCTCCACATCAGATAGGTCAAGGCTGTCATAAATCGGTAATGACAACACGCATTGCGAAACACGCCGCGCGACGCTCAACGAATCGCTCACTGATATACCGCGGTAGCATGCATAATCGCAGACTAACGGGTAGAAATACCTACGGGTATACACATTCCATAGTTTGAGCTCCTGATACAATGCATCGGAGCTCATCCCAAATTCTTTTTCATCCACCTCTATCGGCAGGTATGAGTGGTTTTGTGTTACACCCGGAGGAAGAGGCGGTACGAAGTAAATGTTCCGGGGATTCCCTCGAGCGTAGTGGATAGAGCATCCTGCGATCGCCGCTCGCTTCTCTATTATGTGCTCGATCAGCTTAAGCCCTGTACTCCCAGTGAGCGCCTGTATTTCGTTCATCTTGGCGTTAGTGCCCGGCCATACCCACTTCGAACTCATTCTTGAAGCCGAAGTTCTTCCAGATAATCGAACACACTTTCAGCCCTGCCTCCACGGAAAATCAACATGCCTCCTTCCAGGGAGTGAAACGACTTGGTGACGTGAAAGCTGAACATGCTCCAGTCACCCAAATCGGCGATAGATTTGTCGCCCACCTTTACGCCAATACGTTGCGCTGATCGAATTCATCAAAAGTACTACAGTACGCAATCTAGCAATGCATCCAGTTTGCACGGATGACCGTAAACGTGAACTGCCAAAATCGCTGTCGTACAGGGAGTAATCGCAGCCTCAACTTTTTCAGGGTCAATAGTATAATAGTGGCTGAAGACGTCCACGAAAACCGGTCGTATCTTGTTCCAGAACAACGCATGGGTGGTCGCCACAAAGGTAAACGGAGTAGTAATAACTTCTCCCGAGATGCCCATACCCTGCAGGCCAATCTGAAGGGCCAATGTTCCGTTATTGAACAGGCTGAGATTGTCAGTCCGAAGTAAGTGCAAACCGTTCCGAGTAAAACGTTGGAGAACGGGGCCGTTGTTTGTTAGCTGGTCAGGAACCTCCCCGATTTCTTCAAGTCCTTGTTTGAATTCATCTAACGGAGGCAGAAAAGGCCTGGTCACATAGATGGGTTGCGCAAAAGGCTTCCTTCTCGTCTTCA
>CAWGRP010000010.1:0-39183 GCA_963825005.1 uncultured delta proteobacterium
GACCGATGGCTCCCAATGAATGTGCACACCAGGGCGGTAAAGGACACGAATCGCGTCATTACTAAATTTGCCCTGAACCAATACTGTGAATTCTTTCATCATTCATCTCGTGGAGTACGTCTCGTGGAGTATGCGCTTACATGAGCGGCAATAGCGGACGGCCGGTGCGCTCCGCGTAAGCAGAAGGTGAATACTCTTCTGCTTACCGGCGCCTCTCTTTCTTTTACGTATAACACTATCTTTATGGTGATGAGAAATTTTCCCTGGGGTGTGCAAACAGGTGAGATTGCGGGTTTCGCCACTGCCAAGTCAGTGGCACAGTGGACTCTGCCCAAGCAATCTAGATGGACTGAGCCCCTGTTCTACAGACCGGTCACACCCATAGCGGTCCGGTACACGACTACTTCCAGCGCGCGGATGGAAAAGAGCTTCATGAGCACTTGGAGCGGCCCCCTCAAATCATTTAGAATGGCACTTTGCCTCCGTGCGCTTGCCGGTAGCATCATACTTCGCTGTCGCAACGATGGCGAAAATCATTCGCATCGACAGAGTAGCCCTGCACCTTCTCTCCGTTGAGACCCGTGTACAGTTCCTCAACCTTATTTCCTCGGGCATCGTAGGAACACTTAGTAACGTGTTGGAAATCTCCATCCAGCCGCGTTGGCTTACCGTCGGGACCATAATACCTTTCTTCGGTCATTTTGCTGCTGGCGTCGAACTTTCTAATCGCTTTTGCGTAACCATGAAGATCGCCATCAAGGACATTCTGCTCGTTAAAGCAACACTCCTCGGTCTGGTTGCCGTTCAGATCGTACCTGTTTGTGACTCGTGCACATCCCACATCTTTCAATATTATGGGCCTGTCATCCGCCCCGAAATATGCTTCCTCTATCAGATGTCCGCGTGCATCATATCTCATTGCCATGCGCGCATATCCATGTTCTGCGACAATGAGCTTGCCGGCTTCGTCCGTTGCAGTGACTTCGATGAGATTGCCGGACTTGTCATATTTCTTGACCGCACGTGCGAAACCGGCATTATTCACAACCAGTTTTCCCCTTGTATCGAAAGTCCTCATCTCCAGTAATTCTCCATTAGCTCCAAAAGTTTGGGAAAGTCGGGCGTAGCCGTACCTATTCATTGCCGGTTCATCACGCCCGAAGTAGGTTTCTGCAATTCGGTTGCCGCGTTCATCATACTCCCCTGTCAGTTTGTGATACCCGTCCTTGTGCAGGATCGGTTCTCCTTTTACGCCGAAGTAGGCCCACCCGATACGGTTGTCGCGGTTATCATACCTGCCTGTCTCTTTGTGATACCCGTCCTTGTGCAGGATCGGTTCTCCTTTTGTGCCAAAGTAGGCCCACTCGATACGGTTGTCGCGGTTATCGTATGTGCCTGTTGTTTTGTGATATCCCTCTTTGTGCAGGATCGGTTCTCCTTTTGTGCCAAAGTAGGCCCACTCGATACGGTTGCCACGGTTATCGTATGTGCCTGTTGTTTTGTGATATCCCTCTTTGTGCAGGATCGGTTCTCCTTTTGTGCCAAAGTAGGCCCACTCGATACGGTTGCCACGGTTATCGTATGTGCCTGTCTCTTTGTGATACCCGTCCTTGTACGGGATCGGTTCTCCTTTTGTGCCAAAGTAGGCCCACTCGATACGGTTGTCGCGGTTATCGTATGTGCCTGTTGTTTTGTGATATCCCTCTTTGTGCAGGATCGGTTCTCCTTTTGTGCCGAAGTAGGCCCACTCGATACGGTTGCGGTTATCGTACCTTCCTGTCACCTTGTGATATCCACGATATAAAACTTCTACATCAGCCCCTTTGGCATACGGGCATCCGAAGTAGGCCCATTCAATTTGGTTACCATCGTCATCATACTTTCCTTTCACTTTGTGAAATCCATCTTTCAGCAGGACCGGTTCTCCTTTTACGCCAAAATACGCCCATTCGGTGCGGTTGCCGCCCTCATACTTTCCTGTCACTTTGTGGAATCCATCTTTCAGCAGGACCGGTTCTCCTTTTACGCCAAAATACGCCCATTCGGTGCGGTTGCCGCCCTCATACTTTCCTGTCACTTTGTGGAATCCATCTTTCAGCAGGACCGGTTCTCCTTTCTCACCGAAGTAACTTTCTGCAGCTCGATTGCCGCGAGGATCATACTCGAACCTAAACTTTTGATGGCTTCCACCAATTCTGATCGGCTTGTCCTGGCTATCGAAATATTCACCCTTGATTAATCTTCCTTTCTGATCATATTCGTACTTACTTAGCGCGAACCCCCTCTTCAACATTGTTACCCTGTTACCAGCATCGTATGCCATCGCTCTTGTGACATTGCCGAGTTGATCAAAATCACATTCCAACACCGCATTCCCCTCATCGTCATTCATCCATTCATCGGCTCGGTCGAGCGAAATCATTCTTGTTATACATCCCTTACATTTCGGATCACCGTACACGTATTGTCTACCGTAGGCATGGTCTGGCCCACTAATCCTATTCCGGTTGCCGTCAAAATATCGAACCCGTCCGTCATAGCCTTGCTCCGAGTATTCGATACTGACTATTTTCGCTTCTGATAAAATAAAGGGCATAAAGCTTCTCTCTGTGTCACGCCCGCTATCTATTTTTTGCCCAAGTCTGGCAGTCTTCTTACCTGAAGGAGGATCTACAGCTCCAGTTGGTCCTTTCGATTGGGGAGTGGCTGACTCAACCTTTCCTTTCCCTGTCTCGTACGGTCTTTCGGTCTTCAGGCCTGCAGTATCGGTATTAGCAACAGTACTGGTGCCCGGAGTGACAGCGCCCATATCACCTGTTTGTTTCTCGGTAAGATAGAGAGCATCTCTAAATCTTTGCTGCTTTCCGGTCGGTGGCGAATAGATAAGAACCCATACTTTCTCTCCAAACTTGTTATAAGCTTCCTCATACATCAAACGTCCCTTAGCGCGATTGTACACCCATTTACATTCGCGCGAAGCATAGATTTGCTCCGGAGACGGCTCAAAATAAGTACCCACATCGTGAACCGGCGTCAGTTCACCGGAACCATTTACTGCTTCCATAGAAAGCACATCTTCAGGCTCCTTACCCAACCTACCTTTCTTAAAAATTCTGAGCGACGAGGATCGGGCCTTATATTGAAATCGTTTCAGCTGGCCAATTCCGATTGGTATTCCGTTCACTTTCACATAGGAGTTGTAGTACACTGGATATGGTCGTTGGTAGAGATAATAATAAATCAGCCATCCGCAAATCAAAAACAGGGCTGTCAATCCAAAGCTCCAGGACAGCCAAACGTTTCTCCGAGCAGCCTCTTTTTCCCGCTGAATACGTTCGGCCTCGTTGATGCTTTCATGAACGAATGCCGTCTCAAGGTCCGGGAGGTCTTTCTGTCCCGTCCATTCTTGCGCCTGCGATTCCGTATACAGAAGCTGTCGAGCCTGCTCTTCGTCCACCTTTTTTATTTCTGCCCATTTTTCTGCAGCCTTGGTAAGGGGAAGGCGTCTGCGCTTCTCTTTGATCCACTCCACATACTTTGGCCAGTTGCGGACCAGCGATTCGTGTTTGACTTCGACCACGTCGTCGCCATCGCTCGCGTACGGGTGATACGCACGAAGCGCTTCATTGCGGAGAAGTTCAAGCACTTCCTCCGTTTTTGTTTTTGCCATTCCACGCTTCAACAGGCGCCTGTTTGGTACCGGCTGACGATACGTCTCGGCCATCTCATTACCCGTACCAGTTCGAGGAGGATGCGTTTGATCTCTCCCGGTCTCCGTTCGGCGGCCATAGAATTTATCGGCCGAGCTTTCGAGCGCCGTAATCGGATCGCCTACTTCCTTGTATACGTCCCGGGTGATCCGGTTACGTTTACGCTTCTCCCAGAGTGATTTTAGGGTGAATTGCAGCAGCGGAAGCGCCGTAGGCTGACCAAGCACTTTTCGAGCCAGGTCTTCCACGATACCGGCCTGGAACTGCAGATTAACCGCTGCGGCCGGCCTTTCTATGGCAGTCCTTAATTCCTTGTAATCATGGCGCCATCCTGTACCAGGTCTTTCTCCTCCAGATAGGAGGCTTGAGGGCAAGTAGCTCGACCATCCGTCCTTGAACTCCTGCGCGTACGGTCAGGATTACACGGTGGCGCGGGTCGGCCCTGCGAAGGACCGGAGAGATTCGCGACCAAGGCGTCGCGATCTGATGAGTCGGAAAGTGTGAACACTTCCTCGAATTGGTCGATGGTGATCAGCGTCGGTGAGGCTTTAGACCACCCGCATCGTACGAGATGCGCGGGATCCTGTCGAAGGAATGCTACGTCATCTCCGACGGCTCCGGGTGACGGCTTCGCACGAACTGCGTCCACCAGATTTTGGAGCACAGTGTTACCCGGGACGAAATCCGGGACGATGGTGAGCTTCGGCGTGGCGTCTGCTCCCGGATCGCTGGAAGGACACCACCCATGACGAGGGACGACTTTCCACTTCCCGATGCAGCCGACCACGACGACGATAGGCGGTCGCGGACTCTTCGACAGCAACTCCTTCGTTTCGCATTCGCGGCCAAAAAAGTAGGTCTTGTCTCGAAAGGCTTCCAGCCCGACATAAGGACAATCCACAGTCAGGATCGGTAGCCGCTCTTCATCGAACGTGGTCCAGGAGCGCCTCGGACACCGGTCTTCCTGCCCTCGACAGGCTGGAGACCCAGTAGTCCAACAGCACCTGGCAGGCATCGTACGGTCTTCGATCTCGTCGAGATAGACACCGGTTGCATCCCCACGATTCGAGAAATTGCGATATCTGAGGCTCGAGTTGCGCCAATGCAGCCGATTTGTTCTTTTCAGCACCTTCCTCGGCGAGGTGTTTTTCCAGTTGTTTGCCAGATGGCTGAGTGCCCGGCTCGCAGCTCGCTCGCACTTTCAAAAGGACATCAGTCCGCTGCAACATTGTCGAGTCTGACATGGCTTCTCCTTTGCTAGAGCAGGTTCAGAATTACTTTCAGCGGCGGGTTTAGTCCCGCTGAGCCTCCCGCAAAATTCTTGAGATTGCTGTCAACATGCGGAAATCACGGATCTCAGAGCGAGAGTAACGTCTTCAGATGATTCTGTGTTCAACTTGGTCACCCTGGTCCTGGCATCATCAGATGCGTCTTCATACCGTGGCGTCCAACGTTTGTCTCCGTATTTGGTTCATGCGAGCCAGGATCGCACCTGCTTGTAAAACTTGACCGCTTCCAGTCACGGCTGCCGGGATGATCTTTGCAAGTACAATGCGCGCAGATCAGTGTTGAGGTCTTTGGAGACGTCCGTGCTTTGAGACGAGGTCAGTTGAGCTCATCCCGCCATCTGTACGGAGATCTTCGATGCTTTCCAGAAATCGGTTCGAGTTTCGCATCGGCCGACCAGGCAGCAAACCTGCGCTGATATGAGTTCCACGAGGCTGTTCAGATTCAGTTCCTCCGCAGCCAGCCGATATATGCGAGTCCGAGCATAGGAGGGAATGGAGAAAGCAGGCTGTTGAGATCACCGATCAGTTCTTGATAGGCGTCCTTTTCAGGTACGTATTGCGAGCCCCCATGAAGGCTTCCGCTGCCTGATCCAGCCGGTGAGGTGCAGCCCGTAAATGAGGTCGTTCATCTTGCGATCCTCAATCGCCTTATCGATCTTTCCTTTTTCAGTGTCAAAGCAAACCATGAACGGGAGCAACGGGCTCTCAGGGCCGCTTGCCTGCATAGCCACAAGGCATCCCAACTCAATGTTGTGCAGAGCGTCGTGGACTATCTTGAAGAGTTCCACCCTGTCGATCTGGTCATAGGTAATATCGTTAATCTCCTTCTTCGAAAGGCAGACCACGTCAGCCACTTTTGGGTCTTTGAGCATCATTTCCTTGAGTCGTTCGATGCCTGTTTTTACAACAGTGGCGTCATCCGGAACCATAATACGCGGTTCCCCGGGTTTCGGGAATAGCACGCCTTCGTCAGCCCGTAAATACAAGACCGGGACGCCCCAGTCACGCTCATTCTCACCTCCTTCGAGGTTTATGGCGAGACGTCCTTCAAAAACAGCCGCATCAATTGAGAGCCCTTTTGCCAAGGCTTCATAAAATTGACTGCTAAAGGCGATAGCGTTTCTGTCCCCGATTGTGAACTGCATTCCTACTACGGCAGGAATCCCTGCCCCTATTAGAGCGGGAACAACACCGGTCCACGCGTTTATCTGATCCGTTGCACCGGTCTCACACGCCGCCAGGACTGCTAGCCTCACATGACTGTCGCGCAGCAGGATTGCCAGTTGGCTGGCAGCCAATTTAGCCTCCTGACCATTCTCATCCAACAGGATGATGTAACCCTGCCCCGATTCGAATGTGGCTCCATAGTCACCCTGGAATTCTCCGTGCCCGGCAAAATGAAAGATATGTGCTGGATTCATCAGGGCGTCCTGGAGGGTCTTCTTCGTGGCGTCCGGGAACGGTTCCGGAGCTACGGAGGGTACCTTTACAAGGGCTTGTTTTATCTTCTCAAATTCCTCTTCGATCTTCAGCTTTTTTCCGGGTTGGCCATAATGACCACCATCCGGAGTTTCCCGGTCCCCACTGGGTCGAGGGTGCCTATTTTTCCTCCTATCAACGGAAATCGAACCAGGGAGATCCGCTTATCAAGGACAAGGAAGCCGCTCAAGTCTTTTTGATCCTCCGGAGTATCCGGCGGAAGGATATAAGCAAACTCCCAGGGTAGATCGGAGAGGGCATAGTTCCCCAGCATGAGGCGGATCCGCAACCGCCGATCGCCATCGAGGTTCTTTAAGCACTCGTCGTATGTGCTCCGGACCTCTGTGCCTGGAGGGAAAAGTAACCTTCCCATAACTTCTCCCCGCTCTATCATCTCTTCCTTGCGCAATCCGCGCTCCTTAAGAGAACTGATTCTCTCTCGTTCCTTTGGTGCCAGTCTGACGACGACGGCATTATCTGATTTCATAGGGCCACAACCTGATTGGACCACATGGACGCGGAAACTTTCCTCATTGCTGGCGTCTTTCTGGTAACCAGACAACTCCAAATCAAGATTAACGTATTCCATTGAAAATCCCCCCGATGTTGGGTGAAGAACTGGGTTGCCCAAGAGAACCAGCAGTTGCCTTGATCAATCCGAAGTCCAAACGTTCCGGCTTCATGTGGCTTTCAGGTTGCCCTCTACCTCCCTTCGAACACCCGGTACCCGGTCCAGAACTCGCAAGTGGGGAGCATCCACAAAATCGGCCCCTGCCAGAATTACATAGCCTCCGAGCAACGTATATGCTGAAGCCATGAGCAGCTTCCCTTGAGGTACGACCGCCACGGGCACGGCGCCAAACAGCCGCAGCCCCTTCATGAGTTTCTCGATAACGGCGATCTGCTGCCCGAATTTGATTCCCAGGGCGTCCACCCCCTGGATGGCGGCTAGATACTTTTCGAGACCGGCTGTACTGGCTCCGATCTCCTTCGCGAGGTCTTGTTCTGTCGTGCCGGTTTCGTAAAGCCTGTCGAGCAGCTTCGTGAACTGTTCCCCCTTTGTGAGGTCGCTAACCCAGTCCAGTACTTTTTGCCCCGCCACTTTGGCCAAGGTGGGACCAAGCAGAGAAAGCAGTGAATTGTACGCATTGAGGAGAAACTGCCGGAATACTGTGTATAGGCGACTCACGTTTTCACCCACTCCCAGCAAATCCGCGATTTGCATTCCCACGACGCCGGCAGCTTGGGCCACTTCGCTCATACTGAGGCCAAGCAGTCCGCTGATGACCGTTTGGCCTGTCTTGCCGGCGCGTTCGCAGATCAGATCCAGTGTAGAGCCCGCGAGCCGGGTTAGTTGGGCGCGGGCCGCTGGCCCGTCGGTAGGGACCGAGGCGGCCCGCTGGGCCAGTGTTCGGCAGTTCCCGGTTCTCCCAACAGGAACTGCAGGTTCTCTTCCAGGTCTGGCGGGATCGCAATGTTGACTTTGCGATCGAGTTTCTCGCCCCGGGCTGGTAGAATGGTAGCCTCTTCGTCCGTCGCCGCCCGAAGTAGCTGGCCGCTGATCTGCAGATCAGTCAGCGCCTTGGTTAGCAGTTGCGCAGCGGCGTCGGTTCGCGCTACCGCATTCGGCTCTTCCAAACGCGCGACGGCCACCAGCGTGAAATCTGCGGAGAGGGGGCGAGTTTTTCGGCGTGCGTGGCAAGATGGTCTGCCGTAACAGCTCCTTCCCCCCCCGGTCGCCGACGGGGCCGGATAGGCCGGGGCGTACAAGGCCCTGACCTCGTCCGTGTAAGCACGAGCTGCGGTTTGGTACGAGCTTGGCCCCCCTGAGTATCTGCCCGTCTAGAAGAGGCAAACCCAATGACGTCTTTCTAGCTCTCGTTGTGCGTTTTAAAGGCCCGGCTACCTCCGTGTAGATTGGGATTAAAACTAAAGTTCTATTTACCATTCTAGCACAAGATCGCCATCTTGCAAGAAAATTCTCTGCGTGCCTGGCGATATTTAATCCTAGACAGCAAGGCAACAAGTCGTGCGACGCGCGCCACGTGCCAAGAGGCTGCTGGTCCACTCGCCCACACATTTCACATCGTGGAATGCTATCCCAAAAAACTACTTGACTAATATTTCGGATGAGTTCATACTACTTCTATTGACCGCTTGGATCCTGTAGTTGGACTGAGACGGAAGGAAAGGCAGAACGCACGCGAGCCCTCCGAACACAGTTCGGAGGGCTCTTTTTTTGGGCGGTTAAGAGGGGGTTCGATGGAGAAGCTGACAGTACCGGCGATCCGGCAGCGCAAAGGCGGTGAGAAGATCACCATGCTGACAGCATACGACTTTGTGTTTGGCGGCATCGTTGACGAGGCGGGTATTGACATCACTCTTGTGGGCGATTCGCTCGGTAACGTGATGCTCGGTTACCCGAATACTCTTCCCGTCACCGTCGATGAGATGATACACCACACAAAGGCCGTCGTCCGAGCGACAAAAAGAGCTCTGGTTGTGATCGACATGCCCTTCATGTCGTACCAGGAGAGTATCGAATGGTCACGGCGCAACGCCGGAAGGATGATCAAAGAGAGCGGAGCAGAGGCGGTTAAAGTCGAAGGCGGAGCCAGGATGAAAGAGGTGATTCAGGCTTTGGTCGATATCGAGATCCCTGTGATGGCTCACATCGGCCTTACGCCTCAGTCGGTCCATCGCATGGGCGGTTTCAAGGTACAGGGCAAGGGCGCTGCAGAAGAGGTACTGTATGAGGATGCGAAGGCTGTGGAAGAGGCCGGCGCTTTCTCGGTGGTTCTTGAGGGCGTGCCGCGTAACGCAGCAAAGACGATCACCGAGATGCTCTCCATTCCGACCATAGGTATTGGCGCGGGCCCTGACTGTGACGGCCAGGTACTTGTGCTTCATGATCTCCTTGGTTTGCTCGGCACGTTCAGGCCGAAGTTCGTGAAGAGCTATGTGAACATCCGCGCTGAGGCTGAAAAAGGGATCAAACAGTATATTGAAGAAGTGAAGAATGGAGCATTCCCGGACGACGCCCATTCGTTCCACTGATAAAGACAGGGTCCTGGGGCCGGGTCCGGGGTCCAGAAGAGACCCGATGGACGTCCGCTTCGCTTGGACGACCGGCCGCCACGGCGGCCTAGGACGATGGACGCAACGGACAAGATAGACTAAATACAGACGAGACGAGAACCAGAGAAACAAAGAACGACTAGAGAAACCGGTTAGGCCATGAGAGTCATAGAGACAGTTAAGGAGATGCAGGAGACCGCTGATAACCTTCGTAAGGAGAAGCGCATCGGCTTTGTTCCGACCATGGGATACCTGCATGAGGGACACCTCGCGCTTGTCAGGAAGTCACGCGAGCTGACCGATGTGACGGTGGTAAGCATCTTCGTAAATCCCATACAGTTCGGGCCGAGTGAAGACCTGGCAAAGTATCCCAGAGATCTCGACCGGGATATGAAGCTGCTCGAAGAGGAAAAGACCGATATTCTTTTCTATCCTTCGTATGAAGAGATGTATCCGAAAGGCTATACCACCTACGTGCAGGTGCGCGGGCTGGAGGATTACCTGTGCGGTCAGACAAGGAAGGGCCACTTTGTCGGCGTGGCCACAGTTGTGGCGAAACTCTTTAACATGGTGAAGCCTCATATCGCTGTTTTCGGTCAGAAGGATTACCAGCAACTCACGATTATCGAACGGATGGTTAAGGACCTCAACATGGACATCCAGATCATCCCGTATCCGACTGTCAGGGAAGAGGGCGGCCTCGCGATGAGCTCCCGCAATACCTACCTTTCCTCCGCAGAGCGTGAGAAAGCGCTGCTCATCTATGCATCGATCCGGAGACTGCAAGAGCTTGTGAGAACGGGTGAGAGAGACAGCCGCCGACTTAAGGAAGAGGCACACCGCCTGCTCACATCCGACAATGGCGTCAACATTGAATACGTAAGCATATCCGATCCTGAAACACTCGAAGAAATCGATTCCGTAAAAGAGAGAGCCGTTTACGCAGTCGCTGTGCGGATCGGAAAAACAAGGCTCATCGACAATGCTATGCTAGGGGGGCAACCGTGATACGGAGCATGATGAAATCAAAGATCCACCGTGCGCGCGTGACTGAGAGTAATCTCGAATATGAGGGGAGCATCACGATTGACGAAGGGCTGCTCGAGAAGGCAGATATCCAGGAATACGAACAGGTGCAGATTTACAATGTGACCAACGGCGAGCGCTTCACTACGTATGCGATACGTGGCGGCAGGGGTTCCGGCGTCATCTGTGTCAACGGCGCAGCAGCCCACAAGGCCAAGAAGGGCGACATCGTTATCATCGTTACGTATGGCCAGTATTCAGATACGGAACTTGCTTCTTTTCACCCGAAGCGCGTGTACTGTGATGAGAAGAACAAGATAATGAGGCTCAACTAGTGTGCTGTCTTAGAAATAACTTGAATATGTTTTCAGCCACGTCATTCCGGCGAAAGCCGGAATCTAGTAAGAATACCTGGATTCCGGGTCAAGCCCGGAATGACAGACAAGGTAAACTTATTTGCGAGACAATACACTAACCGAAGAGATTTTTGAAGGGGGCCTGCCAGGCCTCCTTCAGCACACCATTCTCGATATCAACCAATTCCGAACCATCTATCCCTTTTATGACCAGCCGTGTGTCTGACGTCACTTTTCCAACAACCGCATAAGGCACGGAACGGAAAAGCAGCTTGAATTTCGGAAGGTCCGATTCGCGAAGCGATACGACAAGCCGGCTTGCCGATTCTGAGAAGAGCAGGAAATCGTCCCTGTATACCCCGACGCGCGGTACCTGAGCCAGATCAACGAAGGCTCCGAGGTCGCCGGCAAATGCCGACTCGGCAAGGGTTACGCCGAGTCCGCCATCTGACGCATCATGCGCCGATTTGATGACACCTGAACGGATTGCCCGCTCCAATGCGCGGTACGTGCGGCGTGCTTTCTTGGCGTCGACCTTCGGGGGAATATTTCCTATAAGACCGAGATGCGCAAAGTATTCGGAGCCTGCCATTTCGGCGTACGTCGTGCCGATGACGACAACGACGTCCTCAGCATCTTTAAAATCCATGGTTACGCTCTTGGTTATATCGGCAATGCGGGAAATAGCCGAAATAAGCAGCGTCGGGGGAATCGAGATCTTAAGGTCTCCGTGCATGTAATCATTCTTCATGCTGTCTTTGCCCGAGATACACGGCGTGCCGAACGTCACCGTATAATCGTAGAGCGCCTTGTTGGCGCGGACGAGCTGCGCCAGCTTGTACTCTCCATCCGGATTCCTGTCGGACGCTACCGGATCGCACCAGCAGAAGTTGTCGAGCAATGCCATGCGATCCAGGCTGCCTCCTGTCGCGATATTGTTCCGGACTGCCTCGTCAATGGCAAGTGCGGCCATGTGATAGGCATCAAACTGGCTGAACTTCGGGCAGATGCCGTGACTCACAACAATGCCTTCGAAACCGGCAGGATCGGGCCGGATGACTCCCGCGTCGCTCGGACCTTCATTCTGTTTGCCGGCCAGAGGCTTGATGACGGTTCCACCCTGTACCTCATGGTCGTACTGGCGTACCACATATTCCTTGCTGCAGACATTCCAGCGACCAAGCATCGCGATAAGAAGGGAGCCATAGTCGCGCGGCTCGGCAGGCGGCGCTTCGTCCCTGATCTTACGCGTCCATGTGGCGCGAAGCTGCATCCTGGGATAACCGTTGTGCAGGAAATCCATGTCAAGGTATGACACCGTCTTGCCCTGGAACATGATGTGGAACTTTCCCGAATCGGTGAACTCGCCGAGCACCGTCGAGAGAACGTTCATCTTCTCGGAGAGTGCAAGAAACCGGTCGATCTTATCCGGGCTCACGGCCACGGTCATGCGCTCCTGCGCCTCGGAGAGCAATATTTCCCACGGATCGAGACCGTGGTACTTGAGCGGGGCACGCTCCAGATGCATTACGCAGCCGTTGGTATCTTCAGCCATCTCTCCCACGGAAGAGGAAAGCCCTCCGGCTCCGTTGTCGGTTATAGAGGTATAGAGACCCTGGTCTCGCGCCACAAGCAGAAAATCGGTCATTCTTTTTTGCGTGATCGGGTCACCGATCTGCACAGCACTCGTCGGCGATGCTTCCGAAAGCTCTTCCGATGAGAAGGTGGCTCCGTGAATGCCGTCTTTTCCGATCCTTCCGCCTACCATGACGATGAGATCACCCTTATTCGCCTGCTTCATGTAACTCGGCTCGCCGTTTATCTTCGCGGGCATAATGCCGCACGTCCCGCAATAGACAAGCGGTTTCCCCAGGAAATCTTTGTCGAAAACAAGTGAACCGTTCACCGTCGGGATACCGCTCTTGTTGCCTCCGTGCTCCACGCCCTCTCTCACGCCCTCCAGCACGCGTTTCGGGTGCAGGAGTCGCGGAGGGATCACTCCTTTGTAATCGGGAGCGGCGAAACAAAAGATATCGGTGTTGAAAAGAAGCCGTGCACCCTTGCCCGATCCGAAAGGATCTCTGTTGACGCCGACAATGCCGGTCAGAGCGCCTCCATAAGGATCGAGCGCTGACGGTGTGTTGTGTGTTTCTACCTTGAACGCAAGATTGTATCTGTTGTTAAACTTGATGATTCCCGAATTATCTTTGAACACGGACAAGCAGAAGTCGCGCTTCCCTAAGGATTTGCGAATCCTGTTCGTCGATCCCGCGATATAGGTCTTGAAAAGACTGTCTACCGTTTCGGTGTGGCTTCCATCATTGTATTCGATGGCTGCGTTGAAGATCTTGTGCTTGCAGTGTTCCGACCAGGTCTGAGCAAGCGCTTCGATCTCTACATCGGTCGGCCCGCCGGCCAGGCCCGCAGCCTTTCTGGCGGCCACCACCTCCGGTCTTGAGAAGTGCTCCTTTATTCTGAGAAGCTCTTCTCTTGAGAGGGCCCATGTGCGCTCGCGGTTGATAATAAGGAGCTCTTCTATTCCCATGTTCATGTCGAATGTTTCAACCTGCGGCTGATGCCTGGTTGTGGCTTTCGGCACGTAGGTGCCCATGCCGTTTTCCTTCTTATAGTCAGCGATGGACTTATAGACATAGCGGTTGATGAGCGTATTAGCGAGCAATCCTTCGGTAACGCTCTTCAGTTGATCCTCATTCAGATTTCCTTTAAAGAAATAGAGCCTCGACGTATAGACTCCTTCTTCCTCTCCGAAGCGCATCCCCGAGAGCGCCTCGATCACCTCTTTCGCCGTACGGCCTACGTTATCCGTCACCCCGGGCTTGAAGCCCACTTCTACGACCCAGTCGGCGTCAAACTGTGTGGGCTTCTCTATGAAAGCGTTTTGAAGAACGGGATCGATAAATGCATCTGATACAAGCAGTTCAACGATGTTCTTCGGAAGTTGACTGTCGATGGTAAAGACATCGACGACGTGTGCATCTACACGAAAACCCAGGTCCAGGCTGATCCTTTTTTTCAGCTTCTCCGCAGGGACGTCGCGCACGCCTTCCCTATATGCGATCTCAATTCTGGTAGCCATTATGACAAAAACTCCTTTGCTTTTTGAATGCTCTCTCCCAGAACAGCCTCACTGTGAGGCTCCAGCACGAAAATCGGATTCTTCACCTGTTTGATCATCTGCTTCAGGCTGCGAAAAGGGAATGTGCCCGCGCCTATGGGCAGATGCTCATCCGATTTCCCATTGTTATCGTGAAGGTGAAACTCCTTGAGCCGATCCTTCAAAGGAAGCAGCCACTCCTCCACTGAAATTTTGGAGAACAGGTTGAAATGGCCGGTATCAAAACAGAACCAGAGATTCTTGTCTTTGAAATAGCTGAAGAGCGTGACAAGCGTACTCGGCTCATCCTCAAAAATGTTTTCAAGTATGACCGGGAAATTTTTGTCCGTATCTTTAAGCACCTCCGACCACGTCTCGATGCTGGTGTCGAGCCAGAGCTGCTCACTTCCCTGAAAGCGCCATTTATCGAAACCGGGATGACAGACAACGCCCAGAGCCTCCAGGAGTTGCGCCAGTTCCACAGCCCTTTTTATTCTCTCCCTCGAGATGGCAACTATCTTCTTGTCGAAACCGCCGGGCGAAAGGTCGGCAAACGGAGCGTGTACTGTGCAGCCCACGCCATGTTCCGTGAATTGCCGCCCGAGTTCTTTCACCTCCTGACGATCGATCTCATCTATTATATTGTTCGCGAAGAAGACCTCAACGCCTGCACCGAGCCGGAAGAGCCTCTCCAGATTTTGCTTAACCATGTGATAAGGAGCATTGACGAGCAAAGGTGTTTTGGAAGGCGCATTCACGACCTTACTTTACTCGACCGGAGCATATAAATCAACCCAAAGATGGTTCTATTGGTTTGATTAGTTGAATTGGTTTAATTGGTTTAATTTGTTCAATTTGTTAAACGTTCAGCGGATGATTCGTGTTTGCAACCAATAAGACTGATTAAACAAATGAAACTGATAAAACGAGTTTTGATTTGATGCAAATTATTGTTGCAGATTTCCTCCGATAATGGTTAATCTTTGTGTTCCCGTTTTACCTCGTGGAAAGCTTTTGTCGGGACTCGCGCCACCTCCTCCCGTGGCAAGGCCGCCGGAGAATTGCACGTGGAATCGATTATCCAACATTTACGAAATGGGAATGCGTGAGTTTCATTCTGCAGGAGAGACTGAGCGGAATCTGCCATCAAATAAGGAGAAGATTGCAATGAAGAATCTGCTGGAAGGTATCGATGAAGTATTGTTGATGGGCCCCGGCCCTTCTTGTGTACCGCCTCAGGTCTATGCAGCACTGAGCAGCAAAACGCTGGGATATCTCGATCCTTATCTCTTGAAAATAATGGATGATCTGAAAGAGATGCTCAGACAGATCATGAAGACAAAAAACGAACTTACTATTACTCTGTCGGGAACCGGCTCTGCGGGAATGGAGGCGGCCTTTGTGAACATAGTGGAGCCGGGAGACCGGGTGTTGATCCTCACGAACGGCTTCTTTAGCGCAAGAATGCAGGAGGTGGCCACGAGACTGGGAGCCAGCGTTGACATTCTGGAATTTCCGTGGGGAACACCGGTTGTGGCAGATGCGGTACAGGCAAAACTCAAACAAGGAGCTTATAAAATAGTCGGCATGATTCAAGGCGAAACTTCTACCGGAGTGGAGAATCCTGTTGCCGCTGTTGGCGCGCTCCTGAAAGGCACAGATGCTATCTATGTGGTCGATGCTGTCACCACGCTTGGCGGCATTGAGATGAAGATGGACGACTGGGGAATCGATGTCCTTTACAGCTGCACGCAGAAGTGCCTCTGCTGTCCCCCGGGACTTTCGCCCATTTCTTTTTCCGAGAAAGCCATGGCGAAGACGACCGGCCGCAAGACGAAGGTGCCGAACTGGTACCTGGACCTCACGCTCATCGGCAACTATTGGGGCAATGGCCGCGTCTATCACCACACCACGCCGGCCAACATGGTTTACGGTCTCTACCAGGCGCTCCTCCTTATCCTGGATGAAGGGATGGAGAAGGTATTCCAGCGCCACAAGGAAAACCAACTCTTGCTGGTTAAGGGTCTTGAAGAATTGGGAATGAAGATGCTGGTGGAAGCACCCTACCGTCTTCCCATGCTGAACGCAGTCTCTGTGCCCCAGGGGATAGATGAACTCGCCATCCGGCGCCGCCTGCGCAACGAGTTCAAGATCGAGATCGGCGGCGGCTTAGGACAACTCGCCGGAAAAGTCTGGCGGATCGGCTTGATGGGCTATACGTCGAGGAAGGAAAACGTTGAGAGCCTGCTGGCCGCGCTGCAAGCAAGTGCTGAAGTAGTATCGGGTCACGGGGCAAGATAAGCAGGGTCATGGGTCATGGGGCATGGGTCACGGGTACAAACGGTGACACGTGACAACACAGACTCGGACCGAAATTGATTCGCACCTCGTTCTGTAAGCGCTTATTTTCTTGAAAGTCGTCACCCCGGCGGAAGCCGGGGTCCAGGAATGTCCTTTTCAACTGGATTCCGGCTTCCGCCGGAATGACAGCAGATACATCAAAATCTAATCACTACTAATTAGTATCCGAGTACGTGCTGGCGAGCCGAGCCTGATTCGCGTCGTTCTGTCTTACTTGACCCGTGCCCCATGCCCCGTGACCCTGTCTCTATCATTCGTCCGGCAAAGTTGACAGCTTTTTCCGCCCCGTGATAATGGGAATGATCAGGAGCACGACGGCAGTGATCAGAAACGCCAGGGAGATGGGCCGGGTGACAAACGTGGAGAAGTCACCGTGCGACATGATCAGCGAGCGGCGCAGCGATGTCTCCAGCTTCTGCCCGAGGACCAACGCGAGAATCAAGGGCGCGCCGTCGTAACGATACTTCTTCATCAGGAATCCGAGGATCCCGAAAACGAGCATGATGATGACATCGGCGACAGCTGTTGTCGAGACTGTACGCACCGATCAGGCAGAAGAGCAGGATCAGAGGATAGAGAAGATAATACGGGACCTTCAGCACTTTCACCCACAGAGGGATGAGCGGAAGGTTGAGCACAAGAAGCATTCCATTCCCGATATACATGCTGACAATCGTGCCCCAGAAAAGATCGGGTGCATCTTTTATCAGAAGAGGACCCGGTGTCAGGCCGTGGATCATCAACGCGCCGAGCAAAATGGCCGTAACGGGATTCGCCGGTATGCCGAGAGTCAAAAGCGGGATAAAAGAGCCGCCCGCGCCGGCATTGTTCGCCGCTTCAGGACCTGCAACCCCCTGAATGGCTCCTTGGCCGAACTCCTCCGGATGTTTTGCAATCTTTTTTTCTATTGCGTAAGAGGCGAATGAGGCGATCACTGCACCGCCGCCGGGAATGATCCCAAGGAAGAATCCGAGCACCGATCCCCGTATAATAGGCCATATAGAAAGTGCCCAGTCCTTAACTGAGGGGAAAAGGTTCTTCACCTTCGTCGTAAGAAGATCCCTCTTGATTTCGGTTTCCAGATTAAGGAGAACTTCGGATATTCCGAAAGAGGCCCATGGCAACGGGAACGACGCCGACGCCGTCCAGTAATGCCGGTATATCAAAGGTAAACCGGTATTTGCCGGCGATGGTATCCATGCCAACGCCGGAGAGAATGAGACCGATGCCTGCCATCATCAGGGACTTGATCATCGACCCGCTGCTCAAGTAAGTGAGGACGGTGATGCCGACGATCATGAGCGAAAAGTATTCCGGGGGTCCGAAGGCGAGTGCTATGTTCGCCAAGAATGGCCCAACAAAGGTAAGAGCAATAACGGAAAAGGTCCCGGCGATAAAGGAGCCAAACGCTGAGATGCCTAAAGCGGCTCCTGCCCGCCCTTTGCGCGCCATCTGATACCCGTCGATACACGTCACAACTGAGGCTGCCTCCCCGGGGATGTTCACCAGGATGGAGGTGGTTGAGCCGCCGTACATGGCTCCGTAGAATATGCCGGCGAGCATAATCGTTGCCGATACAGGCGCGACATGAAACGTTGTCGGGAGAAGCAGAGCGATCGCGGCAGCCGGTCCGAGACCGGGCAGAACCCCTACCAGTGTGCCGATAAGCACTCCGAAGAAGCAGTACATCAGGTTGTAAGGCTGACACGCAACCTGGAAGCCATAACCAACGTTCTGAAGAATCTCTACCATTTGTCTAATCCCACCTTAAAATCTCAGAAATCCCAGAATCCCTTTCGGGAGCTGGGATTGCAGAGCAGTCTCAAAAACCAAATACGCGAACAAAGTCACGGCAGCGCTCACCAGAACCGCAAACCACCACTTCTTTTTTTCGATCACTCCTAAAAGGAAGATGAACAGGAGAAACGTCACGATGAAGAAACCGAGATATTCCATCAGGACTGCATACATAAAAAGCGCCACCAGCACAGAAATAACTTTGGCCACGGTTCGCTTACCAGCAGGGGCTTCCTTGGCCTCTTCCGTTTCTTGCGCCCTGAAGGACTGCAGAACGACGATGAGCGCCATAATCGCGACGACAATGCCCGCCCAGAAGAAAAGAAAACCCGGACCGGGTTGGTACATGCTGCCCAAACCCAGCCGATACGATTCATAGATGATGAATAGGCAAAAAAGAAACCAGAACGAACCGCTTACACGATCAGACTTACCCATCAAACTCTCCTCTCACTCAAACCGATTACTATTTGCGCAAGCCCATTTTTTTTGCTATCTCAGAGGCTCTCTTATACTCTTCTTCGGTTATCTTTACGACCTCCGCAGGGGTCTTGTATTCGCAAAGATTGCCAAGGTTATCAATTCTCGTCTTTGTAGCCTTTACCGCCTTCTCCACAGCAGGCAGCAGAACCTTCTTCACATCATCCGGGATGCCGGCCGGAGCATACATACCGAACCAGCCACCCGGCAGCGTCTGTTTGTAACCCAGTTCCTGAATTGTCGGGATGTCCGGATAGCCGGGCATCTTGTTGGTGATCAAAAGGATTTTCATCTTACCGCCCTCAACCTGTCCTTTTACCTTGGCCAGTGTGTCGCAGGTAGCTTCCACGTGCCCTCCAAGAACCGCGGTGATGACCGATTCTCCGCCCTCAAAGGGAACGTGAGTCAACTGAATTCCCGCGATAGACTGGAGCATTTCAAGGACGAAGTGAGGCTGGGACCCAACGCCCATAGTGCTGACGCGTATCTTGCCAGGGTTCTTCTTCGCGTATTCGACAAATTCCTTGAAGTTTTTCCAGGGGGAGTCTGCCCTGACCGTAATCGTCTGCGGAAAGAAATAATGCATGCCGAGAGGTTCGGCATCTTTGATCGGATCATAATGGACAACGTCGGGATTGGCAACCGGCGCATAGACCATTGCTGACGCTGTACCATAGAGGAGCGTGTAACCGTCCTTTTTGGATCTGAGTGCAGCGTCCGTGCCCAGGACACTTCCCGCCCCGGGCTTGTTATTGGGAATGATCTTCGCGCCGACTATCTTCTCCAGTTCAGTAGACAACATTCTGCACGTGATATCCATTTGCGCACCGGCCACGTTCGGGATGATGAGCTGAATGTTGTGGTCAGGATACCCCGCGCCATGCGACGCAGAAGGTACAACTATGCAAAGCGCCAGCACGCAAAACAAGGCAAAAAGACAGAGATCCATCCTTTTCATGATGCCCTACCTCCTGGCTGTTCCGACTGCCGTCTATTTGAAATCACCATTGCGCGAACTACTCCTGCTTTGTTCTAGCGGTATTATATTCTTACGTTCGTCCTTGCCTTCTTACCCGTGCCCCGTGACCCTCCGTCTCACTGCTTTCGCATCCCGATCCTGATTGCGATCTCTACCGCTCTCTTATATTCTTCCTCGGTCATCTTTTTTTGTTCGGAAGGCGACCTGTATTCACAAATACTTCCCAGCGCATCGATCTTCGGCTTTGTAATCTTCACCGCCTTTTCCACTGCAGGCACCAGGATATTCTTGACATCATCCGGGATGCCGAGCGGCGCGTACATGCCGAACCAGCCGCCGTAAAGAGGCTGCTTGTAACCCAGTTCCTGAATTGTCGGGACGTCCGGATAGCCTGGCATTTTTCGCGTTAGCAAAAGGATTCTCATCTTTCCGGCATCGACTTGCGCCTTCACCTTCGCGAGCGTGTCACACGTTGCTTCCACGTGTCCTCCCAGAACGGCGGTGATGACCGATTCTCCGCCCTCAAAGGGCACATGGGTCAATTTTGCCCCGGTAATGGCCTGGATAGTCTCAACTATAAGATGAGGACCCGATCCGACGCCCGTAGTACTGACGCGGATCTTGTTGGGATTCTTCTTTGCGTAATCGATAAATTCGGTAAACGTTTTCCAGGGAGCATCTGCTCTGACTGTAATCGTCTGAGGGAAAAAATAGTGGAGCCCCAGAGGCTCTGCATCCTTGATGGGATCGTAGTGGACGACCTCCGGTGTGCAGGCAGGAGCGGTGACAAACGCCGCGTTGCTGCCGTAGAGCAGCGTATACCCATCTTTCTTTGCCCTGATAGCTGCCTCGGTGCCGAGCACCGTTCCCGCACCAGGTTTGTTGTTCGGAATAATTTTTGCGTTCAAAATCTTTTCCAGCTCGGTGGCCAATAATCTGCCCGTGACATCCATCTGGGCACCGGCGACGTTCGGGATGATGAGCTGAATGTTATGATCCGGATAGCCTGCAGCGTGCGACGCAGAAGGTGCGAGTGCGCACACTCCGAACATAAACAACCACACCACAAAGAATAGATGTCTCATTATCGTTTATCCGTGACCCATTCTTTTAAGGCTTTCGAAGCCCTATTTTTACAGCGATCTCGTACATCTGCTTATATTCGTCGTCTCTCAATTTTTTTGTCTCAGCAGGAGTCTTGTATTCGCAGATACTTCCCAGTGCGTCGATCCTGGGTTTTGTGGCTTTCACTGCTTTCTCGACCGCAGGTATCAGGACCTTTCTGGCGTCTTCGGGTATACCCGCCGGAGCCCATATCGCGAACCAAGTCGCGGGTATGCCCTGTTTGTAACCCAGCTCTCTTAACGTCGGGATTTGCGGCTGATCAGGTTTCTTCGGATCGATCAGGAGAATCCTCATGCGACCTGCTTCCACGTGTGGTTTCAGTTTCCCGTAACCATCCAGTGTTGCCTCGACGTGACCGCCAAGAACAGCCGTGACAACCGATTCTCCACCTTCAAAAGGCACATGCGTCAACTGAATACCCGTGATCGACTCGAGCATGACTATGGCAAAATGCGTTGAAGAGCCGACCCCGATCGACGTGATGCGGATCTTACCAGGGTTCTTCTTTGCGTAGTCGACGAACTCCTTAAAGTTTTTCCAGGGCGCGTCTGCTCTTACACCGATCACCGTCGGGAAGAAATAATGGAAGCCCAAAGGCTCGACATCCTTGGCGGGATCATAGTGAACAACATCAGGATTGGCTATAGGAGCGTAGACGAAAGGCGATGCACCGCCGTAGAAAAGCGTGTAACCGTCCTTCTTGGCCCTGATGGCTGTTTCAGCGCCCAGTACGGTTCCGGCCCCGGGCTTGTTGTTCGGGATAATTTTCGCACCCGGACCGAGCTGTTTCTCCAGCTCGTCTGCAAGCATCCTGGCTGTAATGTCGCCTGTGGCGCCCGCCACGTACGGGATGATGAGCTGGATATTGCGATCCGGATATCCTGCAGCCAGACAGGCGGAAGAGGCAAACGTAACCAACCCCAGCGCCACAAGAACGGTGATGAAGAATTTTGCTTTCATACTGCGTTACCTCCACTCTATGTTCACGAGAACTTTGTTTGAATTTTCACAATAATACCATAATGAGCTGCACAATTCACGCCTTTATGCTAGTACCCTCTTTCCTTGTTCACGACGTTGAGCAACGGCTCTCCGGCCAGATATCGACGCAGGTTCTCGGCGAAAAGCGTCATGGCTCGCGCAAGGTAGTGCGGGCTCAAGCCGGCAACATGGGGACAGGCAATGACATTGGGAAGCTTCCACAAAGGGCTCGAAGGAGGAAGCGGCTCCTGTGAATAAACGTCGAGTCCCGCACCCCTGATCTTCCCTGCTTTGAGCACCTCGATAAGGGCCGGCTCGTCAACGAGGTTGCCACGCCCGACATTGATCAGCACTGCCGTAGGCTTCATGACCGCGAGCGTTTCAGCGTTGATCATATGGTGGGTCTGCGGCGTATAAGGCGCGCAAAGCACCACGTAATCGCTCTCTTTCAGGAGCGACTTCATGTCTGACGGGTCGTACAGACGATCAGGCACGGCCGTGCCAGAACCCGGAAGTCTCCATGGAGGCTCAACGGTCAGCACTTCAGGACGATCAGCTGCAAGCACCCGCATACCAAAGGCTTTGCAGATCGTTCCTGCCTGGCGACCGATCACACCGTATCCTATGATACCCACGGTTGAATCACGCAGCTCATAGGGCTCAAAGAGACTGAAGCGGTTTGGCGGCCAGCCCGCCTTCTCCTGGTTCTCGAATAGAAGCTTGAGTTTCCTGGCAAATGCGAGCATCAGCGTCACGGCAAGTTCGGCAACATGCACGTGAATGCCGCTCGTGGTAGTAAAGATGTAGGGAAGCGTGAACGGTAGTTGACCCCACCGGTCGACACCCGCGTAATAACCCTGGATCCAGCGAAGCTTTGGGGCGGCCCCCTCGGGAGGAAGCGGGTCAGTCGTGAAAAGGATCTCTGCATCGCTCCAGATAGCGGCGCCGAGACTCCCCGCTTCTTTGTCTCTGTATGATTCGATTTCGAGTCTCGGTGAGACTTTGCGGAGCTGATCCAGAAGCTTCTCATTCACTCCGTCACGCGTAAAGACGAGCACCTTTATTTTATCCATACAGCTCTCCTTCATGCTGGAGCGCAGAAAAACCGGGGTGACCTTGCGGCTACCCCGGCTGCGCGCAGCATTTATACCGAAAATATCTTTTGAGGAATCTTGTGAAGACAGGGGCTGGCTCCGCTCTCCGTAATCAGATAATTATCGCAAACCCACACCCAGAGACGATCTGAACCTATAGTCGGGTGTACGGTTATATTCATATTCGCTTTCAATTTCATCGGCTCATCGTCGCGGATAGCAGGTCTCTCTACGAGGTCATACCCCTGTCCGTGCGCATAGAGACGCGTTTCGGGAAGCATGCCCTGTTTGACCAGGAATTCATTGTTCGCATCCCAGATATCCTTCGGATTTGCGCCTGGCTTGAGAAGATTCAGCGTCACCTGCTGCGCCTGTCTGCAAAGCTCGTAGGCATCGGAAAGCTCTGCTGGCACATCGCCGGTAAAGAAGATGCGTCCCAATTCCGCGTACATGCCGCCCGGTCCATTTACCTCGATCATGAGCGTAAAGGATTCGTTCTCCTTGAGTGTGCGCCCTTGGAAATGGCGCTTCTGCATGGGCGTCGGTTTTCCGAGCGGTCCTGAGCCGGCAATGACAAGCTGCTCTTCACTGCCGAGCATTGTCACTTTATGGACCACGTCTGCAACGATCTCAAAGTCCTTTCTCCCCGGCTTGATAATCGTTTTCGCCCACTCCATAGCTTCATCCTGGAGGGCGCAAGCCTTTTTTATGAACTCGATCTCTTCACCGCTCTTCACCGCCTTGATCTCATCAACAAGATCCGTTGCATCAACAAACGTTGCGCCCGGCATGCTCTTGAGCAGGTGTTCATAGAATGCGATCGAAATTCTGCCCTTGCCCATGATCCCTATTTTGCTCTTCTTCCTGCTTTTTAACGTCTGCACCGTTAACTCGGCATCATAGGTGTTGCTGTAATTAAGGCTCGGGAAATAAGGAGCCGTCAGCCTGTTATTCACGCCCCTCATGGTCCAGGCGGGGGGCCCGAGGTCTCCCGGCGGCTTGCCGCCGCACGTAATCGTCGTCATCTGTTCGTCCACGAAAAAAATAACCGTCATGGGATAGCCATTCCGGGCGGGGATATCGCTGAACCACTTAACGTATCCGCCAAGCCACTCGTTGGTATCCTGCATCACCAAAGCTTCAATCTTCTCCTCTTTCATCCGCGCGCGCACGGCGCTCCAGCGCCGTTCCAGTTCCTGGTCGGAAACCGCGAGCGTGACAACCTCTTTCTGCTCGGGGGTCATACCTTTATCCTCCTTTGCTGTCGTAGTTATTAGGGAATCCATAACTGGTTAGACATTGGCATCTCACCACTGGACTCCGGCGTCCGCCGGAGTGACGGTAAATAAAGTGGTCATTCCGGCGAAAGCCGGAATCCAGGTCTCACATGTCTAAACAATTATGACCTCGTTACTAACTAAATTACCACATGTTTGTCTGCGACGGAAGTAAGATCGGACACACTCTGTACATCCTGACGACGCGGACGTTACGTGGCGCGTCCATCACAGTTATGATTTCTTGCCTTCAGTACGCAGTGGTGCAGTCAGTTGATTCTGGATCCCGGCATATTCAATAAGCAGGGCTTCTCCCCGTTTGATCTGCTCCCGGATCGCTTTCGCAGATGCCTCCACACCGCCCTTTTCGTCGGCGTCAATCTCGAATTGAACTATCTCCTTCACTCCTGCCCTGTGCAGCCTGACGGGCACACCCAGGCTGACGTCGCGTAATCCGTATTCCCCTTCGAGAGGCGTGGAACACGCCCATATCCGTCCATCGTCCGTAGCAATGCTGCGAACAATATCTCCGATCGATTCAGCCGAATTCCATCCTGCCGTTCGACCGGGCTGCAGTTGATTCCATTCCAACAGAAAGCCGACGATCTTCTTCTTCACCTCGTCTTTTTGATGGGCATCCAGCGTTGTCTTTTGACCTTTAACGTTGACGCGACTAAAGAGATGCACCTGCGTGTCCCCGTGTTCCCCCAACACAAAAGCCTCAACATCCGTTGCCGGAACAGACATCACCTTTCCTATTGCCCAACGCAGACGAGAGGTATCATTTCGATTAAGGCCGATTATTTTTTGACGAGGAATGGAAAAGATCCGATGAATCAGATGCACAAGCGCATCCACGGGCGTTGTAACGACAATCCAGAAAGCGGATGGGGACTGAGCATGAAGAGGCCTCACCAGATCCATCACCAGACCGACATTGTCCTGGAGATTCACCGCTCGCGAGGCGATGGGAGGACGACCCCAGATGCCGACCGCAACAATGATCACATCCGAGCCTCCGGTCTCTTCTATTTTCCCTGAGCGCACCCTGGTCGTGCTCCGGTGAGCCATTGCCTGATCGATATCCAGAGCGTGCGCCTCCGCGATGTTGCGCCGGAAATCGACCAGAACAATTTCTGACGCGTATCCATCCTGAGCTAACCGGTAAGCTGTGCATGAACCAACGCAGCCCGCCCCGCCAACGATAGTAATCTTCATCTCGATTCTCCTCTTGTTAACGTTATGTCAAGACCTGGAACTGTTCTTATTCACCCCGCTTCGATAGACACGGCTTTTTATCGCCGATAAGAACGGATAAAAGCTATGATGTACGCCGATGATTTATCTTTGACCGCCTGTGCGATAGAGCGGCACAGCCGGTCAACCTTCAGCACCTCCGGTGGGGTAAATTCCACTCGCGAAGCGATCGGTTGTGGCCAGCATTGACGTCGTATCATCAATGCTGGCCACAGGCATACTCATCCGCGTTCATCTCTCTTAGCTCTTATCTGCGTACATCTGCGATAAAATTCTATACCGAAAAGATCTGTCTGGGGCGTCTTGTGGAGCCGCTCGCTCGGCCCCTTTTCCGTGATCAGCCAGTTGTCCCAGATCGAAACCCAGATCTTGCCGTCTGTGATGGTCGGGTGGCACGTGATATTCATATTGGCAGCGAGCTTCATCGGCTCATCATCGCGGATCGCGGGCCTCTCGACCAGATCATAACCCTGTCCATGCGCGTAAAGCCTCGATTCAGGCAGCTGCCCTTTGCTCTTCAGGAATTCGTTATAAGCGTTCCAGATCTCCACAGGGTCTGCGCCCGGCTTCAACATCTTCACTGTGTAGGCTTGAGCTTCCTTGCAGAGCTCGTGAGCATCGTAAAGCTGTGAAGGCACTTCGCCCACGAAGAAACAACGGCCGGCCTCTCCGTACATGCCACCCGGTCCGTTCACTTCAATCATCAAGGTGAATTGATCACCCTCCCGCACCGTGCGGTTCTGGTAGTGACGCTTTGATGGCGGGCTAGGAACGCCGAAAGGCGCTGAGCCGCCGAGTACGAGCTGCTCTTCACTTCCAAGATAGGTAACTTTCTGGATCACGTCGGCTATGATCTCGAAATCTTTCCTGCCGGGTTTTATTATGGTGCGCGCATACGCCATAGCCTCGTCCTGGAGCGCAACCGTCTTCATCAGAAAACCGATCTCCTCTTCACTCTTTATCGCCTTGATCTCATCCACCAGGTCTGTTGCATCAACCAATCGCGCGCTTGCAAGATTCTTTCGCAGATAGTCCACGAACATGCCGCCCATGGTGGCTGTATTGACAAGACCGATCGTGCCGTTCTTCCATGGCTCAAGCGCCTTAACGGCGATCTCGGCGTCATAGCGGTTGCTGTAATGCATACTTGGGAAATAGGGCGCGGCAAACCGGTCCTTCACTCCGCGCATCATCCACGCGGGCGGACCAAAATCAAAGGGGGGCTTCCCTCCCGACGTAATCGTTGTCATCTCCTCCTTACGTGGAAAGACAATTGTGACCGGGTAACCATTGCGTGCGGGAAAGTCAGCAAACCACTGAACATACCCGCCCAGCCACTGGTTCGAGTTCTGCATTACCAGGGCGTCAATTTTCTCAGCTTCCATGCGTGCGCGAACGGCCTTCCACCGCCGCTGCAGTTCCTGGTCAGATGCGGCCAGCGTCAACGTTTCTTTCGGATCATGTGCCATATACTTTCTCCCTTCTCAGTAGTTTAGTGATCAGCTTATTTCACGCGCCGACAGTAAGCAGCTCATCGGTCACCGGGTTGAGCCTTTCGTATCCGGTCTCGGTTACGAGGTATGTCTCTCCCCAGAAAAAGCTGTTCTTACCATCGGGCGTTGCAACCGTGGGATGAATAATAACAGCGGTCCCTGCTTCGAGCACGCGCGGGTTTTGCGCAGAGACGCGCCCCTCGATCAGATCGACACCGCACACATGGCCTGTCGGAGGCCTGAAGAGATATCCGCATTCCTTCACGTATGCATCCATGGCCAGCACCACGTCTCTGATCGTCTTCCCGGGCTTGAAGACTTCAAGGCTTTTCTTGATTGCATCCCGGCTGACCCGGTATAGCTTTTCAAGCTCGGCATTAGGCCTGCTCACGTTCACCGTACGCACGATCTGCGTCCAGTAACCTTCCACGCGCGGCGTTATCTCCATCACCACGCTGTCACCCGCTTCGACGCGGCGATGCGAAGGTGAATACGGCAGGGGAAGGCCATTGCCCTCGCCCGGCACGTACGTACCCGAACCGACAAGCGTAAAATGCTGCTCTGCACCGCGGACGCGGCCATACTCTTCAATTGCCGAAGCGATCTCGTATTCGGTCACGCCGGGTTTGATCATCTTGACCGCGGCTTCGAATTCGCCGGCGCCTATCGGGCCGCATTTCCGGAAGAGCTCTGATTCCTCTGCACTGTGGTGGATACGGATTTCAAAAATTTCCTGATGCGTGTCGACCCATTCGACCCCGGGAAGCTCCTTCTTGAGGTAGTCGTACCATGGTACGGAAAGCATAGCGAAGCTCACGCCAACCTTGCCCGCCGTGACCTTGCGTTCCTTGAGAAGCGCGACCGTGTCGGCAAGCAGATCGTCACTTACGCGGCAATCCTTGATCGGAAGAGCGGCGCGATGCTGCCTGCTGCTGGATCGCAGTACCCATAAAAAGCACAGGTTCTCCTTGCGGAAAGAGCCCTGCCACCTGCTGCCCGGCGATGATGCGGTTATCAACATAGTAACGAAAATCACCAAGGTGCTGGCCGCCCACGTTCGTATCGCCTATCAGGACAAGGGCCTTGAGTCCTTTGGCTTGCATCACGCCATGTATCGCCTTATCTCTTCTCGTTCGTTCTGCACTGCTAAACGCCATCGTTCCAACCTCCTTTTATTTATCAGCCGTTCCGTGATTGGGCCCGCCGTGAGCTTGCTGAGTGGACTTCATACTGGCTTGCCCTGAATTGGAGAGCGACTTATGATCCGGTGGATTTTATCATACCACAGGAATGTTTCAAGCTCTTATTGATTTATTTCGGGGCTGTGCTCTGTTATCTATTCAGGGCCATTTCCTGCTTCACATCTGCATGCTTTTTAATCCTGAATGGTCCGGATGAGAAAGACGCTCACCCTATAATCAACCAAAGGTGTCCGGCAATCGCTTTCAGGTTCTTACAGCCTGTCTCACGGAAAGATTCCCCTCAGTCTCACTGCTTCAGGAAATAAGTTTATCACCTCTGTACCACTGCCACTTGTCCAAAACACTCATAGATTAAGTCTCCTTGTTTTAATATTGCCAGTGTCCACCATCACATGCAACTATATGCCCGTAGGGGTCAAACACAGGATAGTCACAAATCCAATATGCTTGTGGACGAAGGACACCACCAATTATAACCCCTCCTATAAACGGTAGAGCCCAGTACCCATTTCTCCAGTACCATCCACCATGCTCACGGTAGTATCCACCATGCCAATGGTTTGGGTAATAGCCATGTGCGCCACTGTTATAACCACCATAACCACGGACTCCGCCTCTATAAAACCCACCGTGAAAACTCCCACCGCCGCCGTGAACAGCGCCGCCATGAACAGCGCCATGGCCACCGCTCCCATGACCACCGCCGCCATGACCGCCGTCTTTAGCAAAACCAAGAACAGGAAAAACAAGAGCAAAAGCCAGAACCAACGCAATAACCTTTTTCATAGCACCCTCTTTTTTATTATGTTTTTACTAGTCTCCGTTGTTCGGGTCACCCCAACATCTTTCATCAAATTAACCATCGGCCGGAGGTCTGTCTATGGGACCTTGGTCTAAAGCGATTGGGCGGATGGCTCAACGCCTGAAATGTTGCATTCTTATCTGCGACCAACCTTTGATTCCCTTTGTGGACAAACAAGGGACCCCTGGCACAATACCGCTTTACCCATCAAACCACACCGAAGTATACCAGGCACGCCCCTCACGTTCCCCGTCTCAAAACCACGTCGGCGATTACCGGACGGTGCTCGGAGTCATTCTCCGTTCCCACCCTGCAAGCATGCGATTGGAGCTGCGAACTCAGCATGATGTGATCGATCCGCATCCACGAAGCAGCAAACCAGGGGAGCCTGCGCCGGAGAAGGAAGTGGCCGTATGTGTAGCCGTAGCCCTTACCTCCTTCGGCGAAGGCGTCATGAAGCCCCGCTTCCCGAAGCGCTGCGCACGCGAGAGAAGCGTCCGGCGAGTTCAGATCACCGGCGACGACAACCGGTTCCCGCTCTTGACGAATCAGTTCCCGCAGTGCTCGTGCCTGCGAGAGACGGGCCTCCACATTGTCCTCAAGCTGCTGAACGGCGCTCGGCAAATACCAGGGCTGTCTCCGCACTTCTCTAAAGGCATCAAGTCCCTCCCGTGGCGACTCAAAATGCACACTGTATAGGATGAGAGTCTTTGCGCCGACGTGCAGCCGACACCGCAGGCACGTGTGGTTCTCTCCGAAGAAAGGTATCAATCGAAGCTCCGCTTCGTCTAAAGGAAGTTTACTCGCTATGATGTACTGTCCAAGAGAGCGGACATTCCATTGCCGGAAGAAGTGACCGATGGGCCCATTCAACAAGCCCCCCGCATCCTGCAGGAGAACCACATCGGGCCCGATCTCCTCAATATCGTCGGTGATTGCCAACTGCCTTATCTTGTTGTGGCCTCCGTACTTCACGTTCCAGGTCATAATCCGCACGGACGGATCACCTGCCGATCCCGGTGACCCTTGTGTGCCCCAACAGAAGCCCATGATTGGTCCTAGAACCCATGCAACGCACAGGAGAGGCGCCCATACCCAACGCCGGTCCGCTTTGAGAGAAAAGACTGTCAAAAGAACCCCGGGAGCCGCCCATACTATCTGAGGCAGATACAGGTTCAGCGCTCCGAACCACCAGCGATCTGCGCCGACCCAGTTTAGCACGGTCACCGCCGCGAGAATCGCTCCATAGGCACAGGTAAGGGTGAGAAACCAGATCTTAACTTTTCCCCGAGGTCCGGTCGTCATGGCGGATCGTGTAGGGATATCTCCTCCTGCGGGCAATATCAATGGCTATTATAGTCCTGAACTTGCCGGCGTGCCACCCTTTCTGTTTGGGTGCAGGCCGATTGACACAGCCCTTCCTTCGCGCTTTCACTCCGTAGTGCTTACCTTCCCTCGTCTGCGCTCGTGAATAGTACGTGTGTGCAGGAAAGGTATAGACTGCGGCCGACCCATCGTTCCGGACGAAATTCACCGGCTGGACAATTCATGCGAGACCCTCAAAGTAGCAACGGATAGGTGCTACGGGCGCAATTCCAAAATGACTAATCGTCAAGTAATCATCAACCAAAATTTCCCAATCGTCAACCCGGCTTCATATATGCCGCACAAGAGTCTCCAAAGGGCTTTCTGACGCATCCTTTTAGGATTTCTCCGTCAGAATTATTCTAGTGGATAACAGTTAGATACCGAAGCTCGGTTAACCATGGTTAATCCATCGATAACCATCTAGAAATTATTTACATCCGACCGTAACCGACAACTCGTCATAAGCTGCCGTATGGAAATCCGTAAGACCCATGGGTCTCACGGGACAGCCCAGACCCTGCTTCATGCCGCAGCTGTGGAGACAAAAAACGTTGACTGGTGTAACCCCATGAGTTACACTATTGATGGTGATCAAATCATTCAAGCATAAGGGGTTGCGAACATTCTTTGAGACGGGCAGCAAGAAAGGGATCATGCCCAACCATGCCGGAAAGCTTGCCCGCATACTTGATAGACTTGATGCGTCCGTCACGCCGAGGGACATGAATTTGCCAGGGTACCGGCTGCATCAACTGGCCGGAGACGAAGAAGGCGCATGGTCCGTATGGGTGAACGGTAATTGGCGTGTCACCTTTAGATTTGAAGAAGAGAATGCGGTCCTAGTTGATTACCGAGACTATCACTGAGGAGGAGTATATGCGAAAGAGAAGACCGACCCATCCCGGAGAAGTTCTTCTGGAAGATGTGATAAAACCCTTGGGAATTACCATTACCGAGGCCGCAAAAGACATAGGGGTTTCCCGCAAGACACTCTCCGAGATCGTTAATTGCAGGTGCGCCGTGAGCCCCGAAATAGCAGTACGCATTGGTAAGGCAACGGGTACATCTCCCGAGAGTTGGCTTGCCATGCAGAGCAGGCTGGACTTGTGGAAGGCGATGCAAAAGGAGCCAAAAAACGTGACCAAGTTTCAACAATCGGTTGTGGCGAATCGGTAGGGTGGAGCATGATTCTACAGAACCCGTCTGTGAACACCTTGACGGACGACGAAGATGCCGTTTCGCTTTCCTTATGACAGCAATCTTCTTCTCTTCTTCAGGTCTGGCAGTCCACATTTTTAGCTAGGTGGAGGAAAGTTCCTTCCTCTGGAATGGTGATTTCTCATCCCAGCGCATACATTAGCACTTTGAAACGGTAATCTTGATTCGCTTGACCTGGAGGAGAGACAGATGTTTTGAACCTCGACAACTTCCTCGCGGTTGACTTCGTATCTCATCGGCACAACGTTATGGACAGATGGTTCTCCCTTTGCAAAAGGCGGAAAATGGAAGGAGAGGATACCGCATCAAGTCTCTACCGGAGGTGTAGTATGGCGCGTGAAAGCAGCACAATATTGGACACGGGGGACAGCTTCCCCGACCTAGAGTTCCATCTGGTGAGTGGAGAGAAAATGCTGCTCCCTCGTGATTTGGGCAGCCGATGGCGTGTTGTGCTCATCTATCGTGGCCACTGGTGACCGATGTGCCGTCAACAGTTGGTTGACTTCACCAGCGCGGCCGATGAGTTCCAAAAGATGGACATAGGACTGGTAGCGGGTTCCGCGGACAGCTTCGAACATGCCCGGGACCTGGTAAAAGAACTCGGGATTCCCTTTCCCGTAGCCCACAGCCTCAACGCAAAGGAGATATCGCTCAAGACCGGTGCATTCTATGAAGATAAGGAGGGCTATCTTCACGCGACGGGTTTCGTTATCAACCCGGAGGGGACGATCGTGAACGCCGTGTATAGCACGCTGGCCATCGGTCGACTCGTGGCAAAAGACTGTCTCGGGCTGATCCGCTACCTGATGAAGGGCTGAGTCACCAGCACCCAGCATCGACATGCATATTCGTTATGGAGGCACTCATTCGGGCGGGTTGCCCAGAGAAAGTACTGACTGCGAGCAGCGATAGGCAGTGCCGAACGAGCAGAAAAGAACTGGAGAGACTGACTATGAACCTGCGGAACCTCGTGGCATAAACGGAGAAACAAACAAATCAAATGACAATTTCAGAATGGTTGGATGAGAAGGAAGCAGAAGGTATTGACGTATCTCACATCGCATTGCCCAATGACCTGTCTTATGACGAAGTTCCTGACGAAACTATTTTTGTTGAGGAGATTAATCCTTGCGGAATCCTCTGTACAGGCAATCATCCGTTTTCTACGGTCGAGCGCTTTGGGCACTGGTATTATTGTAGGGGTCAAGACAAGGAGGCCGGTATTCACTCATCAGGAATGGAGTGGAGGTTGTTTACAAGGGATAAAGATCTCGCTGTCAAAACAGCTAAATCACACATATAATAGACTATTGAGCGTAGCTCATTGCAGGTGCAATGGTTCTTACTGAAATCGAGCCGCAAGATTTTCCCGACATTTTCCTTGAAGTGAAAAAATACAAATGGTAATAATGGACAAGTACGAGGGGAAGAGGAAGGCAATATGTATATCAATTGTGCGCGGAGAATATCGTCGGCCTCGATTCCGGAGGAGAAGAGTATGACGGCGGTGAAGGATTGAAAAGCGCGTGGTCAAAATCAGAGGCGGGTAAGATTTTCCCGAAGGGAGACGTCTAACATGTATGTACCTAGGAAGATGATCCTCACGAAAGGGGTCGGGCAGAACAAGGAGAAACTGGTGAGCTTCGAACTCGCCCTCCGTGACGCGAAGGCCGCCTCTTTCAATATCGTTAAGGTATCCAGTATCTTTCCCCCTCGCTGCGAAATCGTCTCCGTGCAGAAAGGGATCAAGGAGCTGAAACCGGGGCAGATCGTACATACGGTCCTCGCCGAGGCGTCGACCAACGAAGGCCACCGTCTCATAGGCGCTTCTATAGGCGTCGCGATCCCCAAGGACCGGGACCACTTCGGCTATCTTTCGGAGCATCACAGTTTCGGGGACGACGACAGAACCACCGGTGACTATGCTGAGGATATCGCGGCCCAGATGTTAGCGACGATCCTTGGCGTGGAGTTCGACGTTAACGAGAGTTACAACAAACGGCTCGACCAGTGGAAGTTGAGTGACCAGATAGTAAGGACGCGCAACATCACCCAGACGAGCGTCGGCAAGAGCGGGGTCTGGACGACCGTTGTGGCGGCCGCAATCTTGATACCTTGAGGGCCTGGGTGGCATCGGGGTCGGTGTACGATCCAGGCGCATGGGTTACACTTTATTCCAGTAACATAGGGACGGGGCCTGGACATAGTTGACTAAGTTGACAAACTCCCGAAGGGAGCAGACGTGAGCGGACATTGTTAACTATCGTTTTGGCGGAGGGGATGTCTGTGAAATATGGATATTTGGCCTCTTGCCTTCCTTCCTGTAATCGCGCGCCCATCCTTGGTCGAGAAAGATGCACATTTAGAGCGGCAATGGTGCATTGGCCCCAGGTAAGCCATGCCCGGCGGATGGCTATCTTATCATGACAGCTCTGCGCGTTATCGAGCATATCTAAAATCGTACATTCTCTCCGTTTAACGATATCTCTATGATACAATCACTGGGAGATGCCTTATGGCACACCTCAGCGAAGAACCAATGCGCGCGCGCCGGCGCGGCTTGGTGCAAAGGCCGATGATATAGATATCAAGAGGAGGTTATCATGACTCATTCCCAATTCAAGACGCCCGTGGAGAAACGGTACTTCGAGGACTACGAAGAGGGCTCTGTACACGAATTCGGCAGCATCGCCGTCGAGGAAGAGGAGATCATAAGCTTCGGCAGGCGGTATGACCCACAAGTATTCCACACGGATCCGGTGGAGGCGACGAAGACCGTATTCGGCGGTCTTGTCGCCTGTGGCTGGCATACGGCTGCCCTCGCCATGCGCCTGATTGTGGACCACTATCTCTCCCACGTGGCAAGTCTCGGCTCGCCCGGTGTGGACGAGCTGCGGTGGCTCAAGCCAGTGCGTCCCGGAAACAGGCTATCGTTAAGGGTAAGCATCGTGGAGACCCGCCGATCGCGCACGAGACCGGACCGGGGCATCGTCCGGTCTTTTGTGGAGGCGATGAACCAGGATCACGAGATAGTTATGAGCTGGAAGGGGATGAACATGCTTCAATGCCGGGATGCCTCGATAGATCACGCCGTGATTGCTTGATCCTTCCTGTAAGAGCGCACGCAGCTATTTCTCGGCTGATGCGCTGTTACAAACGGAAATCAACATCTCGTCGAAAGAAATGAGAATCCGTCACATGTCCTGAAGATCCCCCTTTTCCGGGCAGTGCAGGGTCCGTTGAGGCTAAAAGAATATTACCATAGATTCCAACGATGATGAGCAGTAAGCCGGAGACCGGTCCAGCAAAATGGCCAAGCCGGCGATACCCGACGAGAGCAGCCGGCGTGTATGCCGAACCACAGCGTAAGAATGCTGAGGACAAGCACGAAGAGCGTCGTCAGTGCAGGTGTACTCCGTGCATGTCCATGTCTTCGAGAAGTCTTGTTATGCGCTGACACAAAGTCAAGTTTCTTGAAAGAAGGGAAGGCAACGACCTGAAAGTTGTAAGAAGGGCCTGGAGAGTACCATGTACGTCCTCCAGAAAGCTGAACGAGGCTATCTGGCCGCCTTGCAGACCTCAAGCCCCCTGCTTAGCTCTTACGTCCTTCGACCGATAATCCTTTAGAGCGCATTGTGTTGCAACAAGGGGAAAAGGCATGCATATCGGGATCCATCTCAGCAACCACCTGATCGCGGAAGCCATCTTTCAGCTTCTGGCGAAAAATGGATATGATCATGTAGCCGTGAGCGGGAAGTCTCCTCGCAATCCGTTTACCCCTGACGTGCTCCTTGTCGACAGCACGACGCTCAACCATGACCTCTTGGTCCGGCACCCTGAAGCAAAGGTCCTCCTCATGGATACCGGCATAGAACCCGAGAAGCTGTGCGCCACCCTCCTCTCGTACCGGATACACGGGGTGCTCGCCCCCGGTACGGAGCTTCAGTTGTTTAAGAAGGCCCTTACGGCCGTCAGCGAGGGGCAGATATGGATCGACAACGGTTCGGTCAAGGCCTTACTCCACGACACGGGCTCCATCTCACAGAAGGGCAGGATCAGTCATATTTCCGGCAGGGAACAGGAGATCATCGAGTGTATACGTCAAGGGTTGAGCAATAACGAGATCGCGCGGAAGCTCACCCTTTCACCGCATACGGTAAAAGCCCATCTCAATCGGATCTTCAGAAAGTTCAATATAACGAGCCGGTCAAAGCTGATGGCCCTGGCCATGCATAGCCCGGACGCCACCTCGGCTTAATCCTTCGGAGCCCTGTCCGTATCATCGATGGCTCTGCGGTATCGCTCACTTCCTGTAATCCTCGCATCTGCGTTTTCATTTGAATGTCTTGATTTGTCGTGGTAATGATTAACGGAAGTCAGCGGCGAAGGCTATGCTAGAGCACAAGGCCCAAGAATGTCCCGAAGCAAAAAGGACTTTCACGGATACCTCTAAATGCACGGGGGAACCGAATCGCACTATCTTTGTGTTTGCGAACGGCCAAAGCGGCCGATAATAATAGTGAACACGAAGAACTCGTCTGTACCACACGTTGCTTGGGAGAGGAGACTTCTACAGAATGTTCCAGAAAACGATATGGGCATGTTTAGGCGCGCTTCTTATTTGCACTGGCTTAACAGCCCATGCTCAAACAAAACCTCCGGAGTGGTTACTCTCCGAAAAGCTTATCGTCACCGTTGACCTTTCCGCATGGGTGAAGGAGTCTTTAAGGGTAAGTCCGGACAGCAAACGCGTGGCCTATGCCGCCCAGGTAGGCAGCAAATGGTTCGTGGTGGTAGGTGCTTAACGTAACAAAACCTGCTTTGTCTTGTTATATCAGTTAGTTACGTAGCATTCTCCATTATCTCTTTTCTGTGTTTTGCTGTCAAGAGAATTCTTTTGTTTTGTCTTTGCCTTGTTCGGCCCGTCGCTACCATATACATAACCATCTCTGTCGCCGCCATACTGTGGAACTGTGGGAAGGTGAGAGAGAGCTTTCCATAGTTCCAGAGTGCGTTCTGGTTTTGTCGTTGTGCGCGGAGCTCGGGAGCTTCCTGTTTTTTCTGGCTCACTTTTTCTGATGATAAAGGAAAGCGGCTATTCATGCCAGGCCTCTCCCTTGCGCACGTCATCGATGAGGAAGCGCACACCCAGGTTGTCGGTCGGGTTGAGCCAGAGCATGCGGGTAAAGACCGCATCGGCTTCCTTGAACCGACCGAGTCGCCAGAGACAGAGCCCATAGCCATTCAAGCACCTGAGGAACGGGCGGTTATTGATGTGCCCCCAGGGAAGAAGCCCATCGAAGTTTTCTCCGAGGGAGAGCTCACCGATCCGCACGCCAACCTCGTAGTGACGGATGGCTTTCTCCGGTTCGTGATCGAAGGCAAGATTGCCGAGGTGCGCGTGGGCATCAAGACAGCGGAGATCTACACCAAGGAGTTTCATGAGCGTGCGGTCTGCTTCACGGTAGTCACCGGCCTCTTTCAGTTCAACGGATTCGAGTATGGGATCTGTATCTGGGTCGTCGGGATCCTCGCCGGGGATCACCTGCTCCATCTCATACGCAGGTCGTGGACCGCGCTTGATGATCTGCTTCTCCCAGTCTTCGAGGGGTTTGTCCGGTTCTCCCCAGTGCTCTTCGTTCGGAAGCCACATGCCCTCGTCTTCGAGCTTAAGCGGCGTGAGGTCAAGAGTGGCGACATCGAGGCGCCAGCTCTTTATTGCTCCGGAGAGATATGGATGTCCTGCGTAGCGCCACTTCTTCTGCGGCATAACCGTGATGAGTTCACCCGGCACCACGTCCCAGGAGCGCGTTGAGCGCAGCGTAACCCGGCCCTTTCCGGGGATACGGCAGGTGATGGCGTTTCCCTTCACCGCGAGCGCGATCAATTCGATATCATGGCTGAGGTCGAGATCCTCGTTCGTTGCCTTTTGAGGTTTGCGTTTTGTGGGAACCTTGACCGGAGGATAGGGATCGATCCCGAGCCACTTGCGGTACGCAGCCACATAGCGAGCGGCAATCGTGCCTCTCGGGAAGAAGAGATCGCACGCGGCAACCTGATACTCGGTGCCGTCTTCACGCCGGCAGTGCGCGGTTACTCCCCGTCGCTCATTCTCATAGCCAAAGGCAAGTACGGTTACCGGTTCTCCAATAACAAACGCTTCTTTGGGAAGTGCGAGTTCGTCTTCAAGCACCTGCCGGAAGGCCCACGATTGTTCGTCGTCGCCGTAGGCGTCGACAATGATCTCCTCAATCAAGGCATCCAGTTCATCGTTACTCTTTTTGTTTTTCATGAAGAACCTCTTTCCCCGGGTTCCTTCCCTTGCTGATGGAGAACACCCGCGTTGATCGCGCACGGCGATGCTGGCGTCGCGGATCCTCATCGTCTTCATCCAGTGCCTGCATGCGTTGCATGACCACCTCCATAGCTCGGTGGTAGTCCCGCTGCACCTTGAGGTTCGCAACGTGACAGTAGCGCTGCGTCGTGGTGATGTGGCTATGTCCCAGGAGGTCCTGGATGGAGGAGAGCGGAGCGTCTGCATTGAGTAACTGTGTGGCCATCGTGTGACGCAGCGAATGACACGACGCTGCGACGCCGCTCTTGCGCGCATAGTATTCGATTCTCTTCTGGATACCCCTCACGGAGATCGGTTGCCCTTTCAGAGGACCCTTCTCCACCACAAAGAGTGACCTCGTCTTCGATGACCGCTTTTCAAGATACGTCACCAGTGCAGCCAACGCGTCGTCACTGACGTACACCATACGGTCCTTGGCGCCTTTGCCGTTGGCGACAAAGAGCTGGCGTCGCTGGTACTCTACCGCATCGGTGGTGAGGCGGGCAACTTCTTCAACGCGAAGGCCGCAGCGGAGCATCACCATGAACATCGCCCGGTCTCGGACTTTTTTGATGACGGCAAGAAGGCTCGCAACCTGGTCATCCTTCAGGTGACGGGGCAAGGGTTTGGGCAGACGGATGGCGATTTTGGTGACCGGGTTGTTCATCACCATTCCTTCTTCGTTGATGCAATAGTCGAAGAAGAGCCTGACCGTCTGCAGGTAGTTCGTGATCGTCTTCGGGGCCAGATGCCGCCTCTGGAGGTGATCCACGTACGCACCGATCGCATCGCGGGTCACGGAAGCAAGCGGGACCGCAAGCCATTGGGTGAAGTGCGTCACGATATGCATGTAGGTCTTCATCGTCTGTGAAGAATAGTTCTTTCTCTTTAACGACCTTCGGAAGCTATCGGTAAGTACCATCGATCTCTCCTTTCTCGATTTTCGCCATGGCCCGGAAGTATTCTTCTCGTCGCGTGCTGTCGGTGAGCCGGGCATATCTGCGGGTCACTTCGATGTCCTGGTGACCTAAAAGCTGCTGGAGCACTTCGAGACGCATGCCGGCATTCAGTAACTCGGAGGCCATGGTGTGGCGTAAGCAATGCACCGTGTAGCCCTTCTCCGTGAGTTTTGCTCTGGTGAGATATTGCTTGAAGCGCGAGAGCGCCGCACTGTAGCAGAGTGGCCTGTCTTTCAGGCCATAGAAGAGGAACTGTTTTTCGGGATCCCGTCGCTTGAGCCAGCGCCTGAGTGCGAAGAGCGCATCATCAGAAACATAGACCACTCTTCCTTGACTGTTCTTCTCTCCCTGGTAGAGGTGCACCTTCCGGTCTCGAAGGTCAAGGTCGTTGAGTGTGAGACCG
>CAWGRP010000011.1:0-327175 GCA_963825005.1 uncultured delta proteobacterium
CAGGCCCAGTCATAATCCCCTTTTCGCCTTCCTCAACGGGAGCAAATACGTGATCCATCTCTGGATGCGCTCCGGCAATGTTGCCTCTTGGAAATAATATCGTTGCCTTTTTTTCTGCTTCTTATGCACGGGTCCACGGCCGCATCAAGCTCTTGGGCGTGATTGCGGACAGCGGCTTCTACCTAAAACAGTTCATAGAAGCCCTTGAAGGAGAGAAAGCTCACGATCATTGCCGCGCGGCTCATCAGGCCTCTGCAAAGAGAGATCTACGGACTCACGAACTGGGAAGAGACGGCCCAGGGGCTTATGGGTTTCAGAGTTTTCCTTCATGCATCCGGGATGGGGAAAAAGAGAGACGGTATGTCGTCGTGCGCCAGGACATCATCCGGAGAACCAAGGCGATGGGGAAAACGCTGCCCCTCTTTGCTCACGAGGTTGATGTCAGGGACTACCGCTTCAGCGCATGGATCACCAACTCACCAGAACCACCGTATGAGGTCTGGACGAGGTGCAAGCCCCGGGCGAACGATGAGAACACGATAAAGGAACTGAAACAAGACTTTGCCCTCGGTGGCTTCTCCATGAAGAGTTTCTATTCGGTGGAGGCAGCCATGGTGCTCAGGGTCCTCCTCTATAACCTCTTCCTCCTCTTCAAGCAGCAGTTTCTCGGGAGAAAGAAAAGGGCAACAGCTCAAGACTCTCCGGTACAAGTACTTTGTGCTCCCCGCCCAGATGGGAAGTGACGGGAGAGAGCCGGTGCTCAGGATTTCGGTGATGGGAGGGAAGGTCAGGGCAAAGCTCTGTTCGCTGTTTGCCCGCATCAGTCTTTACGTCCCGCAGGTTGACCTCAACTGCACTGCAGTTGGACCTGTCTGAACAACGGTAATCGGGGGTGTGCCAAAAAACCGCACCAGCAGTGGTCATTCTGAGGGGAAAGTGGGGAAAGCCTTGATGGGCTTTATGTTACAGGTGTACCTATGGTGATCGCATTTTTTGGGTTAACATGGTTTTTGCTTCCCATTTCTTCTATTCGACCTAATCTTCCTAGCTATTTCGGTTTTGTCGGCTCGATCCTTAACGTACTCTTCTGTACTCCTTCAGCAGGACGTACGCGTACTCTTTGCGGACGCGATCCGAAGAGGGGATGTAGTTCTTTTTGGCTTCCAGCCTGGTGATAATCTCTTCGGCAGTTTCATCATTTACCTTTCTGCCTTCGGTGTAAACGGCGGCCAGTATTTCGTCCAGACCATAAACACGAGCCTTCGTGTCATCGACAAAGGTCAGTACACGCCAACCAACTGTCGGCGGCTCAGGGATTCACCCGTCCCGCTCAGCCGTTCTCTTCGTGCCTTAGCAGGTCTTCTTCATTCTCTGACATGTCGCACCTCTTCAAGTGTTTCCTATCGGCTTGGCCAGAGCGGAGGACTTGAGAGCGGCAGGCATAGGCACGCCGCTGTGAAAAGAGGGGCAACGACAGATGCCCCTCGTGTGATAATCGTTTCTGTGCTGAAGCCAAATAGGCCCTTGTCTTAGCGGACTACCGGACCTTTCGGTGTGTAGTCCACAGTGGCATCCAGGAAAAAGAGTTTATCGGCATCCTTGTATTTGCAATCATCCTTGATCCCAAAATACATTTCAGCAGCCCTCGCGCCGGTGGCGCATACGAACACTACGTACCCGTCCTTGGGGAGCCTGGCGAGAGTGGCATCGCAACCCTTGTCAAAGAGATCGTTGATGAATACATGTTTGGATCCCTCAAAGTGGCCCGCATTATACTCAAAAGGGGTCCTGACATCAATGATTGACACGTTCCCAGGTTTTTCGGCCACTATCTTCTTGAAGAATGCTTTGTCGATCGTACCCTCTTCCTTGCCTGCCTTGACTGAATCAACTTTATTTACGGCCGGAGTTGGTGAGCTTTTGATGGCAGTATCTTCTCCGTAAGCAGATCCAAAAGCAAACAGCAGCGCTATTGTCAGTAAGATAGATACTTTTTTCATTGTGCGCTCCTTTACTTAATATCTTCGATGCGACCGTTAAGTACGGCCGTGTTTTTGTATCCGGCATTGTACACTTTTTCGGCCAACGCATAATTGGTTCTTGTCTTGTCGGGGGACCCCACAAGAACTATGACGTTATCCTTACCGGTCTTGCTAGAAAAGAATTTGGATAAGTCAGCGTCCGCAGCGAGGTCGACAAGAATCGCACCGTTTGCGACGTGTTTTTTTGCTCCTTTTGCCGTTACTTGAGAGAAGTATTTTTCAAAGAACAAAGGTCCCTTAACAAATGCTTTCAGATTGGTAAACCCTTTTGCCTTAAGTTGCTTGATGTCGCTGAGGCTCATGGGGCACGGTCTTCCTATTCCGAGAAGTATCTCTGTATCCTTGGCAAGGTTCAGTTTTTCGAATTCCGGGTAGATGAGCTTGAATTTTGCGTCATACATGTTGAATGCTGTGGGTATGAAACCATCATCGTAATTCCTTGCCGGCCTTGCATCAATAACAAATACCTTGCCTGTTTTGTTCAGAATATCCGGCAGTTTTGAGAAGACATATTCTCCATCGACAGCCTCGACACCCATTTCTTTACACATGTTCAGAATGACTTCTGCAGGGGGGAGAGCGATGGATGGGCCGCTGACAACCTGGGCACTACAGACACCGACTACGAAGAAAAGCGATACAGCTGAAATCAGGGATAGAAAGTGTTTCATACTGCCTCCTTATGTGAGATGTGTCCTTCCATAGTCTTTGTCATGCCGGTCATTAGCCGGGCCGTTGTGTGTCGGCGGGAGGAGAATGTTACCAGCCAGCGCGAATAGTTTCCAGACGCGCCTATTGTTCTTGCTTATCCGCAGCCTCCTCCGATTCTGTGGAGATACCTCCCTATGTTCTTTCCGTCCTGCACCTTGTACCGTGCCTCAGCCTCATCACCTTCGTCAACCTTGAAGAGCGATTCGGGATTGCCCATTATAACCGTTACAGGCGTCCCGCCTTCAGGCAGGATGGTCACGCTCATAGCCGCAGTATCTATCTTGCTTACCCACCCCCTCACCTTCATCAACTCCTGCGCCATAAGCGCTGTTGCGAGCGCGACCAGTACGGCTATTGCAGTTATCAATCCCGCCGTCTTTCTCATTCCTTATATTCTCCTATGTTATAAGTACAATCTGAGAACGTCTCTTGTTTCTAGTGATCTGCGTCAACGACCGATGAATTCCTTGCCAATCAAGGAATCGGTGAATCCACACTTCTTTCCTTGCACGTTGCTCACTTCCTAATCCCTGTCGCCGCTGATCCTCGCCGATACATGACATCTGCCGCACGAGTTCGGCATGATGTCAAAGTCGCGACCTTTCGACGGGTCGGGGTTCTTGAGGATCGCGCTCTGGCCTGGCCATACAACGTCGAAGACGTGCGACGCGATGTTGCCCTCCGCTACAGCACTTTTCGCATTTTTATCGAAGTCAAGGTGGTACTGAGCATCGACGTTTACATCCTGCAATTTGCCTGTTTTCGGCATGTGGCACGAAGCACAGTTGCCCACCGGCATATTCGGATCATCCGGGGTGTAAAGAGCAACACCCATCCCGGCGCCCGCCTGCATATGCTTGCCCACGGTTCGGGCGACACGGTTACGGGCCGAAGCTGCCTCGATTGGCTTGACGGAGACGGCGGTCCCCTCTTTTGTTACGGTACGTCCGGCGTCTAACTGGAGCACCGCGACATCAGCTTTGGAGATGTCCTTGAAACTACCGCGGCCGGCGTGACAGGCCAGGCAAAGAGTGTTGTTGCCATATGCTGCGTTTGCGAAAACATAGCTTCCGGCATTAAGAGAGGATGGCCCCGCGTTTAGGCTGTGGGCGTCGTGACATATATAGCAGGTGAGCTTTTCGGAGTTATTTCCCCAGTGTTTGGACCGTTGCAGCTCACAGAGCTCCATTGAGTGAGCCCGGCCATGGGTCTGGTCTGGCCACGTGTGAAAACTTCCTTCTTTCCAGTTAGCTTCAAGATGGGGTGACGGTTGACAGAGATTCGCATAAAAAGTCTCGAGGTTATAAATGCCGGGCACAAAGAACCCGTAACCGAGGACATCCCGGTACTTCGCGTCAAAAGGCGGCTTGAAGATCCCCATTGGATTTTGGCTCTTTCCATCGTGGGATCCATGGCACTGCCCGCAGAGTTCGTTCCCTGCTTTGGCGGTCAGATATCTAGGTGAAATCATCTTTGCTTTATCCGCTGTTTTCACGTGCTCCGAACCTGGCCCGTGGCAACGCTCGCAGGTGATATTCATGTCCTTATACTCCCAGTTGGTAACAATGGACTTGTAGCCGGGAAAATCCTTTGTCTCAACCTTAACGCCGGAGGCATGGCAGCCGGCGCAATTTCTCGAAAGGGTATTGTCTGGCGAAGCCCAATCTTTCGGTGATTTTTGCCAGAACATCGGGGCGCCCACCTCTCCCTTTGCCAGGGCTTTCGAACTCTTGGGTGTGCCATCCTGCATGATATAAACCGGCAAGAAGCAGATATAATCCTGCTGCTGCCTCTCACGGGACACGTTGTTGTCCTTCATCCACTTTGCGACAACCGGGACGTCCTGGATTCTCGCAAGGAAGCGCTGTTTTCCCTCGCCGAAGTTGGGGTGGCGGTCCGGCATTTTGTGCAGGGAATCTGCGTACCCTTCACCCCAGTTACCCTCGCCGCCGATGGTGCCGGCAACGGGGATCCAGACGGCCTCGGCAGGCTCATTCGAGCAATCCAGCTCGCCCTCTTTCAGCGAAACTCCTTCGTTCAGCTCGGGATAGAACTTAAAAAGATATTCACGATCGGCCGCGCCCCCCTTTGTACAAAGTACCAGATTGACCATTCCTTTGCCGTCTTTGGGGTCTTGCACCATGAGCAGATTACCCTTCGGGATCTCGGGGCAGATATTTGCTGCCGGGTTCGGGCCACATGTCCTTGTAAACCATATGACTCGTGCCCTCGGTCACGAACCGCGAATGGGCAGAAGCGTTGGGGGTGCCGTCGAAGGATTTGGTAACTTTGGCGTCATGACAGTTGGCGCAAACCTTCATTCCCACAAAAGTAGCGGCGTCACCCGGACGCCCTGATAAGATTATCGTCACACCTGATATCGTCGCGCCATCTTTCACGGCGACGGATTTAAGAGTCTCGCCATCCAGATGCGCTTTGGAAGGAGCGGTTGCGTACAAATACACGTTGCCGGGGGCTACACCTTTAAGTTTGAAGGAGCCGTCCTTAGACGTGATGGAGGAAACGTTCTGCGCCTCAACAGCCACTTTGACGCCCTTTAGACTTCTACCATTTGCGTCCAGCACCTTGCCCAGGATCGTGGCGGGTTGCCCCAATGCCTGCCCGACAACTATGAACGAACCTGACAATAGCAAAAGCAGCATTAGCAGCTTTCTCATCTAGGACTCCTTTTCGTTGATGGTGCTGCATTGGCAAATAGGCCAACGGTACATCAAAAAAATATTATCGGCAAGACAGGCACTTCGCCTGCTTCTTTATGCTGCCCTGGATGACCGCTGTCACACAATCGAAGAAATCCGTAACGCACGGCACTTCCAATCTGTAAATAGTATCGTTCCCTTCCTTCCTCGAAGAGGCGATTCCGGCAACCTTCAGAGTAAGAAGATGTTTCGAAATGGTGGACTTATCGAGCTTGAAAAGGCCGAATAGTGCGGAAAATGGCTTTTCTCCATCCCTGAGCGCGTCTATCATTATCAGACGCACGGGATGAGCTATCGCCTTTATGACCTGGCTTCGCATTTCAGCCTGTTCGAATGTTATCATGTTCTTTGACAAACCGTTTCTATCTTTACCAACTCGCCAACGCTTTTGTCAAGAAAATAAAGCGCCGTGCTGAAACGAGCCTTGCATTTACAGACACAGGGGAAAATGACCTTTATTGCTTGCATGTGTAGTAGCAGACCCCGATCGGTGTCTCCTTCGCATAAGGGAAGTACTTCCGCTTGAACCAGAGCGACAGGTGAACCAGGTTGATGAGAACAGGCACCTCGACGAGAGGGCCGATGACGGCCGCGAAGGCCATGCCGGAGTTGATGCCGAAAACGGCAACGGCTACCGCAATGGCAAGCTCGAAATTGTTGGAGGCAGCAGTGAAAGGAGAGCGTGGCGGCCTGTCCGTAATGGGCGCCCACTTTGCCGCTCATGTAGAAGGAGACGAGGAACATGATGACGAAATAGATGAGCAGCGGAATGGCGATCCGAACCACGTCGAGCGGAATCTTCACGATGTACTCGCCCTTGAGGGAGAACATGACGAGGATGGTGAAGAGCAGGGCGATCAGGGTGATGGGGCTGATCTTCGGGATGAATCGCTCGTGATACCACTTCTTGTCCTTCACATTGATGAGGATGAACCTGGTGATCACCCCGGCGATGAACGGAATGCCGAGATAGATGAAGACGCTCTTGGCGATCTGGCCGATGGTGATGTCGACGACCACGCCCTTGAGACCGAGCATGGGCGGCAGCACGGTGATGAAGATGTAGGCGTAGACAGAGAAGAAGAGCACCTGGAAGATGGAGTTGAAGGCCACGAGTCCGGCGCAGTACTCGGTATCGCCTTTGGCCAGGTCGTTCCAGACAATGACCATGGCGATGCACCGGGCAAGGCCGATCATGATGAGGCCGACCATGTACTCGGGGTAGCCCCTGCAGGAACAGGATGGCCAGAACGAACATGAGAATGGGACCGATGACCCAGTTCTGGACGAGCGAGAGGCCGAGGACCTTGTAGTTCTTGAATACCTCGCCCAGTTCCTCGTACTTCACCTTGGCAAGAGGCGGATACATCATGAGGATCAGGCCGATGGCAATGGGAATGTTGGTTGTTCCGCTCTGGAACTGATTCCAGAAGCCGACCACGCCGGGGAAGACGTATCCCCAGCCTACACCGACGAACATGGCGAGAAATATCCACAACGTCAGAAATCGGTCCAGAAAAGAGAGCCTTTTACCAATCCGTTCTTCCGCCATCGTACCTGTCCTCCTTAGCGTCCCGTAGGCCGCGGTCCTTTCGGCGAACCGCCCTTCTTGGCTATTTTCGGCGCGACCCCTGGGTTTGCTCTTCTTTGCGGAGGTCGTTCTTCACACCCCTTCTGTTTTTTTACCTCCTGCAGCTTCTCTCTGTCGGCATGATAGATGGGGAGTCCCCATAGCTGCTTCTTCATGAAGGCGAGCTGCGCCTTGCACGTCTCGTCCGCGGATTCTTTTATCAGATAATGCATCCAGACGCCAACGCGGGTACTGCTGAGCAGCCCCGAATGTTTCAGGTAGGCAAGGTGCCGGGATATTTTGGACTGAGGTTCCTCCAGTACTGCCTGGATGTCGCAGACGCAGAGTTCACCCTGCATGAGCAACATCATGATGCGAATCCGCGTCTCCTCCGAAAGCGACTTGTACATCTGTGCCAACTGTTCCATGGAATATCCTTGTCTATGCATATAACCGTTTATACAGATATATATGAATATCACCGACGAACCGATGTGTCAAGAAAAACTCGGTAGCAATGCATGCGTTTTCCCTTGAGCCAAAATGTGCGCCGCACGCTGGCCGACCCTTCTTGATCTTGTCAAGCGGTACCAATGCTGTTACAGTATGAAAATGAAGGAGGCATCATGACGTCGAGGGCGAGGCTTAAAGTACTGTTCTTGTGCACGGGTAACTCCTGCCGAAGCCAGATGGCTGAGGCGTGGGCGCGTAATCTTAAAGGCGACCTGATCGAGCCTTACTCTGCAGGCACAGCACCGAAAGGCGTTGACCCGAGGGCGGTCAAAGCGATGGCCGAGGCCGGGATTGACATATCGGGATACACATCGAAGTCGGTTCTGCGACCTGCCGGATATAGAGTTCGATTACGTGATTACCCTCTGCGACGATGCGCAGCAGGCATGCCCCTTCTTTCCCGCCAAGACTGCCCTGATTCACCACGGCTTTGATGACCCCCCGCAGTTGGCCGAAGGCGCGAGAGACGAAGAAGAGGCCATGCAACCACTATCGGCGCGTGCGGGACGAGATCAGAGCTTACGTGGAGACATTGCCTGAATCGCTTTCCGCACAGGCCGAATAACAGGCAGAGTGGCCCGTGAGGGATAACGACATGAGAAAAGAACAGCCTGCCGGTGTCGCCGCGCAGGAATTGAATGCCCAGAAGACCCACTGGGAGAAAACCTTCGCTGAAAAAGTCGACCTGTTCGGCACCGAACCGAGCTACCCCGCCCGGAAAGCCGCGGCTCTGTTCAAGAAAGAAGGCGCGGCCAGGATCCTCGAGCTGGGCGGAGGCCAGGGACGTGACACACTCTTTTTCGCGCAGGAGGGTTTCCAGGTCTATGTATTGGATTACAGCCGGGAGGGCGTTGAGACCATAGCGAAAAAGGCATCCACTCTTGGCCTGTCATCGGTTGTCGCACGACAGCACGATGTCAGGCAGCCCCTTCCCTTTCCGGATGATTTCTTCGATGGCTGTTTCTCTCACATGCTCTACTGCATGGCGCTCACCACCTCCGATCTGGTCTTCCTCTCGGGCGAGATCCGGCGCGTGCTGAAACTCGGGAGATTCAACATCTATACGGTGCGCAACACGACTGATGCCCATTACCGCACCGGGGTCCATCGCGGGGAAGGACCTGTGGGAAGTCGGTGGCTTCATCGTCCACTTCTTCAGCCGGCAGAAAGTCGAAGATCTGGCCAAGGGATACGAGATCGTCACTGTCGAGGAATTCGAAGAGGGAGACCTCCCCAGGAAGCTTTACCTGGTCACCTCAAGAAAGCATCTGACAGCTGCAGTAAAGAACTTTTACGGCCAGTGCCTGACTCCATCGTCTAAAACGCCCACGGTCAATGTACATCAACTATTCCTCTCAGCACCTGTATCCTTTTCTTGCCTCGATCTCGTCTATACAGTCAAAGCGACGAATCTTACGGTTCGTCTCACAAATCGACGTTTCACGAAAAGGAGGAAAGACTATGTGGTTCTGGTGCAACTCACCGTTTGCAGGATTGTGGTGGATATTCCCGATCATGTTTCTCTTCTGCTTATTGATGATGTTCTTCTGCATGAGGAGGTTCTTCGGAGGTCATATCGGATGTTGTTCGCCGCGCGGCAATGACTGGAGAGGCAGCAATGAAACGGCAGGCCTGGCCACGCCACAGAAGCGCGGGAGACAGGCCCACATCGGGAGGAGCGCTAACATGTCCAGGAACATCTTTGAATCCATGACAAGCAGGTGAGGCCCCTCAACTACGACGGCAGGTGCCGTCCCGTTTGAGCAGACGCTTCAGAACAGAGGTATGGATGAACTCTTCGACGAATGGGTCAAGCATATAGAGGAGGATATTCTCGCGTTGCTGCGGAAAGCAAAGACGATGAGTGCGTCTCAAATAGCGGGCACCTTGAAGCTCTCTGAAAAAGCAACGCTGTCTGTTATTTACAGAATGGCGCAGCAGGGCACGGTCAGAATTACCGGGATCCAGTCGACAGAGTAATCCGCGCAGCATAGATGAAAAGGAGATAGATCATGAATGAGGAGAGAAGTTGTGGGCAACAGGAGACGACGGGAGCACCCGGAGGTTACGAAACGGTGAGGATGGAGAAAACGAGGAATGTCTGCCCCATGTGCGAAGACTACGCCCGTGCCCAGGCATCAAAACCGGTCGTGGTGATGTGTTGCGAGGGCGCGTGTCTTCGCGGCGAGATAGCGAGACAGGCAGCAAACCTGCTCTGTCATCGGCTTGCGCCCGATAAGACGGTCCGCCTCTGTCTCGGGGGTGCATTTACGAAGGACACGGGGCAGAGAGGCCTTGCGAGAAGCGGGAAGAGGGTTGTCGCCTTGGAGGGTTGCTTCATCGAGTGCGCGTCGCGCATGATGAAGGGGGTAATCCCTGAGCTCAAACCCGAGATCATCATCGCGGACAACCTGTATGAGTTCGATCGGAGCCTTTTCGGAATTGATGAGATGCCGGAAGCCCAGATAAAGGTTCACGCAGAAGAGGTGGCGAGAAAGGTACTTGAATGGGTATAATAGCTCAAGAGAGGCATATGGACGAGCTGCGCTTTGAGGAGATTTATGCGGGCTTTCACGCCAAGATCGTCCGGTACCTGACGCGCCTTGTCGGGGAAACCGAGGCTGAAGATCTCGCCCAGGAGACGTTCGTTAAGGTCGGGCCAGGCGCTGAAGGGCTTTCGTGGAGAGGCACAGCTCCATACCTGGGTCTACAAGATAGCGACCAACACGGCGCTCGACAGGCTACGCAGCCCGTTCTTCAGGGAAACGAGTCATGATCCGGCAACCATCGAGTCCATGGTGAGCATCGACGATGTCGACGTGTGGGCGGGACGGAAAAGGCTGACTGTCGAACAGCAGGCGATCCGGGAAGAGATGAGCAGTTGCGTTCGCGGCGTGGTTGACCGGTTGCCCGATAACTACCGAACCGCGATCGTGCTGAGCGATCTGGAGGGTTTCAAGGATAGCGAAATCGCCGAGATTCTTGGCCTGACTCTGTCGGCAACAAAAATACGATTACATCGTGCTCGGGCCCGACTCAAACAGGAGCTCTCCAGCTGCTGCGTCTTCTATCGAAACGAGGAGAACGAGCTGGCGTGCGACCGGAAGACTGAAGCCGATAAGGTAGAGGACTTCGGGAAGAGCTATGTTGCTCACCGGATACAGAAAAGAAATATTTAGACCTACGTGCAATCCTAGCTTTCAGTCTGTCCACTGTTATGCCCACCTTGACGATGACATTCACGAAGTTCTGCCTTATCTCAACACGGTGCTGGGAGGCTCGGATTACACAGACGATCCACCTTCTGTCCTGTTTCAGATCCACGGGCGTTTAATTGCCGTTTACCCCAGAAAAATAGCTATCAACGCTCTCAAAGACGAAGCCGAGGCGGACAAGGTTCTTGAATGGCTGAGGACGCAAATTAATGACACATGGGAAAAACGGCATGACATCGAACCAAGTTACGGGGTCGCACCAAAACCCCAAGCTATCGAGGTGTTGAAGCTTTTACCAAAGACCAATTGTCGTGACTGTGGTCAGCCGACGTGTATGGTTTTTTCATTCCTGGTTATTCAGGGCTGCAAAAGGTCCAGAGGACTGCCCACTGTTGGACGATCAGCACAGGCGTAAAATGGAAGAGTATCTGAGCCGGTTTACCTTTGGCAACTCGTGATACCCTCTGGGACAACAAGTCCCGGCATGCCTGCCGCGACGGCCACCCTGCCCGCATTCCGTTTTACCATGCGCGTGAGGAACAGCGCGTATCTTATGCCACCGCAGATTCCCCCTTTTTTGTTACCTGACAGGGGAAAAGTCTATTTGGCGTTCCGCCCGAGAGAGGATCGCGCTCTTGGTCGTCCGTCAGCGCATTGATGTTTGGTGCCCCATCCCATGGGTTACCCCAGCCAAAATCGACGATGACAACACCAAGCGGTGCCTTGTCGTCGATCCTTGCTTCCAGCTCGATCCTGCCCCTTGGAGATTCCACCTCCACCCGCGACCCGTTCTCGATACCCCGGGCCATTGCATCGGCTTCATGCATCCAGACAAAAGGAAACGGCTGATACCTGCTTACCTCGGGTATGTTCCGGAACTTGGAGTGTGTGTAAGTGCCGGGTTTGCGGCTCGTCCCAATGAGCGGAAACTTCTCCTTGACATCGTGATCATCCTTCCTCTCCCGGAACGTGGGGATGGCGTCGTAGCCCGCCTTGCGGAACTGCTCGGAAGTGAACTCTACCTTCCCCGACGGGGTTGCGAACCCGGTCTTCCTGAACTTCTCATACTCGATGGGTGACGTGGTGTAGATGATCTGTTTCTCCTTCAGATCGTTGAACGAAGTGGCGGAAGGGCTGACCATAAAATCAATCCATTCCTCGTTGTTCGTGAAGGGATAGCCCGCCGCAAGCCCCATTTTCTGTGCGAGTGAGTACTCCACCTCAAAAACCGGCCGCGCGTCATGGAGCGGTTCCAGCACTTTGCGTCGGAGGGCGAAGAAGCATCCCTGCGCGCTCGAGAAGGCACGGTAGCCATATCGCTCGAAGCCGGTCACGTCCGGGAGGACCACGTGCGCGAACCGGGCAGTTTCTGTAAGAAAGTGGTCGTAGACGACCAGGAGATCGAACCCTTCGAGGGCCCGCCGGCTATGCACTGCATTGGCGAGTCCGATGGCGGGGTTGTTGTTACTGACGATCATGGCGCGGGGACGCTCTTTTCGGTCCGAGAGCATGAGATCGACTACGAATGAAAAAGGCAACTCGCCAAAGAGGGGATAATCAAACTTTTCCCAAGCCTCCTTCGGGAGCTTAACCGTTGGCAACGCATTTTGCTTGCTCCATGGCTGAAACGCATTCGCGCCGGGTCTGTCCACGTTTCCCGTAAGGGCTTCGAGCATGGCGATCGCCCGGCACGTCTCGACCCCCTGGGTGTGCATGTCGAGGCCGTTTCCGTCGTAGATCAGTGCGGGCTTCACTGTTGCATACTCCCGTGCCAGCTCCACAATGGAAGCGGCGGTAAGACCGGTGATCCTGGCGGCCCACTCCGGGGTATAGCGCTCTATGTGTTCTGCCAGCGCGTCGAACCCCGTGGTGTAGTCGCGAACGAACTCCCGGTCATAGAGTTCTTCCAGCATGACAACTCTAATCATAGCGAGCGCGAGGGCAAGGTCCGTGCCGAGGCGTAGGGGAACCCATCGGTCGGCGATATCAGCCGTTTCTGATTTCACGGGATCGATGACCACGACCTTCCCTCCGCCTTTTTTGATTCCGGCAATGGTCTTGGAAAAGTTGGGCAGGGCGGAATGAACGCTGAACCTGTTCGTGGCAACAACGTTCGCCCCCCAGAGGATGGCCAGTTTCGTCCCCTGGTAGTCGGGCTCGATCCTTTCTCCGAGCACGGCGCCGATACCGAGCTGACGGGGACGTGAGCAGAGGTGCCCCATGCCGGTGTTGAGGGTCGAGCCATAGAGCGCGAGGAGTTGATGGAAACCGTCCCGGCCTTCATAGGTGTAAGGGGCGCCGATCGAACGGATGAGGGTTTTGGGTCCGTATTTCTGTCGCAGGGCAATCAATCTCTCTGCCACAAAATCGAGCGCCTCGTCCCACGTCACGGGCTCGAACCCGCCCTTCCTCCGTATGAGGGGGCCTTTGAGGCGGTCTTCATGGTAGACGAGGGGAATGGCGCCATCCGCTTTTTTGCAGAGAAAGCCTTTGCTTGCCGGGTGCTCGGGGTCCCCCTTCACCTTGACCGCCCTTCCCTTCTTCACCGTGACGACCATACCGCACGAAGTGTGGCAAAAACCGCAAATTGTCCGGAATTCTCCATCCATCTGTGCCTTCTTTAGGGCATGTCGGTTGTGCTGCGTGCGCTCCGAGTTGTAACTCCAACCATAATTCGCTTATTGTGCCTGTTCGAACACCTTCTGTTTCGAAGCGTGTCCTGACACCCGACGTCAAGGCTCTTCCCGTCGCAGTCAACCTGGCGAACTTACGACTAAGCATCTCATCGTTCTTGATCTACGTGGTGATCATTCTTGCGGCCTGTCCCGCGTAGACAACCACGTACCGCAGGAAAGAAACCTCCCACAAGAACGGACAAGGTCACGACACCGGAAATCCAGGGATTGTGCCCCCGTGTCGCCGCGTGCCTCGTGAAATGGGGAACCAGTTCGTAGACTTCGAAAGAAAGCGGAAACAGGATTCCCACCACTATAACCAGTCCCCAGAAAAGGAAGGTGAATTCTCCGCCCATGATGAGACCGGCAGCCTCTACTGAGCTTTGGGGTGAGGCGTACAGGCCGAGAATGAAAAGGAGGATCGCAATGATCGACAGGATCACCAGGATAAGATCGATCGACATGTATCATGAACTTATTCGTCTCCATCCCTTCCCGTCTTGCGCCTCCAAATCCCTTGATGAAACAACCGGTCAGGCATATCGAGGCCGTCCCCGTCTTCAAGGCCGAAATCAGGAAAAGCATCGGTAGCATCGGGCTATTCCAGAAAGGTCTGGCCGCCAGGACACTCAAAAGGACACCGGTATATATGCCCACCAAAAGCGCGACGGGTATGCCGATAGCGCCGATCCATCCTCTGAGATCGATTGAGGTTTTGCCGGCGCAATGCCCGCGCCACAGGGTTCGTCCTGGCGAGACGCACGACGGTCCATCTATCCCAGCGCCGGGGAATCAGCCTAAGCAATCCCACGACGTCGAAGCGGTCAGGAAGCCAGAGATAGAAGTAAACAAAACTGAGGATAGAAAAAATCACCAAAAGCCACGCGCCCAGGGACATGATCGAGTGAGCCTGGAGAGTGACCATCAGTTTCCAGAAGAGATAAGGCCGTTCGAGATCGTAGATGAGGCACAGGAGTCCAAGGATCAGGGGAAAGGGCGCGATGTAAGCCCCGATGCGGATTATGTCCTGATATTTTTCCCTGCCGAGCAAATACGCGAAGGCTGATACGGCAAACACTCCGGCACTCACGCCGGCGAGAAAAAGGTAAACCACAACCGTCCAGTTCCAGAAAACAAAGTTACTTCCTTCCATGCTAAACTCCTTCCCGACGGTTCGTGGTAAATGCTCTCCTGATTCGCCCCCGGCGAATCGGCCTCAACTTCACCCTCCCCCTACTTTGGGTTTGAAGTTGGGATCTTCTTTCCCGAAAGAAGCATCGCGAAAAAGGGCGGGCGTGTTTTTCGCATAAGCAAGATCAATCGGCTCGTTCAGCTTTTCCGAAGCTGCGGTCATTTTCCACAACGTATCCTCGTTGCCCAGCCGGGGCGCATTCTCTTTCTTGCCGCAGCCACCAAGCACGGACAGGGCTCCTGTTGCCAGAGCAGCGACAGCGAATTGAAACAACTTTCTTCTATCCATACGCCTTAACCTTCCCGTTTTGCAGTTCATGCTGCAAAAATAGATAGATGAGCTCAACGGCATTCCGGTAGAAAGGATGGGGATTGGCCCGCTCCATTTCCTCCTGGAGTTCGGGGATCCAGTCCAGATGGTCACCAATGAACTGTTCGATCTGTTCGTTCGATCCGGACTGGTAGAGGAGGGCAAGAAATTCCAGCTCAAGCACCAGGTGGTCAGGCATGCTGCGGAACTCCTCAGGGATTTCGATCGCTGACTGCTGGTACAGGCTCAGCATGTGGATCGCGCAATCGCCCATCAGGAGGCCAATCGAAGCGGCAAAGACCATTCCGCAGTCTTTGTCTGCGGTCCACGGCTTGTGGGTGGACTCCACCAGGGAAATATTGGCCCCATCGCGCTCGACAAAGAGCCGGGCATGTTCCGCTTGCAGGGCACAGAGTAAACCATCCCGGCTCGGATCGCTGGAGAATGCGGATAACAGCCGCATGTCACCGCCCCAAGTCTGGATATGGGCATGGAGCGACGCGTGAAGTTCGTCCTGCTGCAGATCATCCACCAGAGCCTTGTCAGGCGGCGCAAGCAGTGCTGCGGCAAACGCGCAAAATCGCTCTTTCTCTCCGTTGGTCATCACTTTCAGGCCTTCCTGTAAAAAATCCTTGGTTTGGTATTCAGTTCTTTCTTGAATATGCTCAGACGATGCTGATTCTTCGCAACGAATTGTGAGATGTCGCTCTTTGGATCGTCCAGGTCACCGAACATGCGCACGCCGGTCATGCAGGTGGTCACGCAGGCGGGCGTACCGCCTGCTTCCACCAGTTCAATACAGAAGCGGCACTTGTCGATGTAGCCTTCCTTCCTGATAATGCGGACATTGTAGGGGCAGGCGGCAATACAATACTTGCAGCCGATGCAGTCTTTATCGTTGACAACAACGACGCCGTCCTTCCTCTTGCGAGACGCACCGGTGGGACAAACCGATACACAGGGCGGGTTGTCACAGTGCTGGCACTGTACAGGAAAAAACTCACGGCTGAAATTCGGGATCGTTCCGAATTCTTTCTCTACGAGGTAGTTGAATGCCTCGTTCTCCCGCAGGTTGTTTTGATTCTGGCAGGCGACACGGCACGCATGACAGCCCACGCACTTCGTCTCATCGATAACCATCCCGTATCTTGCCACAGCGCCCTCTTTACACCTTCTTCACGTGCACGATGACTTCCGAGGACATTGCGTGACCCACTGTGGGGTCGAACAGGGTCGGAAGAAAATCGTTGTAAGATAAGCCTTGATCATAGGCCGTCGTCAGGTACTTCGAAAAGTTGCCGTAACCGCTGGGAAGCCATACACAGGACGGGTGAAGACCTTCAGTCAGTTTGACGCGGATCTTGCCTTCCCCGACCAGGGATTTAATTTCAACCAGATCGCCGTCCTTCACGCCTATTTTCTCCGCCCTTCCCCGGTTGATCCAGAGCCGGATCAGGTCGTACCGCCTGCTGATCTGCATCAGGTACGGCTGATTGGCCGTCATGGCGTGCGTATGGATCGCCTGTTTGCCGTGGATCAGACGGAATGAATGGGGGTCCTTGTGTCGGGCGAGACCAGAGGCGCCTCCCATCGCGGGATCGCCGGATAGCCGAGCTTTTCGATGGTTTGCGAGGCGATCTCCACTTTTCCCGAGGGGGTCTCCAGTTTCTCGAAACCCTCCTTCCAGGGCGTGCCAACCGGTAGAATGCCCTTGGCCTTCAAATCTTTCAGGTCTCGCCCCGAGCGGCTTGAGGCGCAGCGCATTGGCTTCATCCAGGGTGAAGTCAAAATACTTGCCGACACCAAGGTGCTTGGCCAGATCGACGATGATCTGGAAACCTGAACGCGAATCAAAGAGCGGTTCAATGACCTTCTGCTGGATGCTCACCTGTGCCCTCTTCCCGGAGTGCTTGGTGTCCACGGCTTCGTCCGCTTCCAGATAAAACGAGGCGGGAAGCACATAGTGGGCGATGGAAGCGGTTTCCGATAGGACCGGATCGATCACCACGAGAAGCTCCAGCTTCTTGTAGCCTGCTATTACTCTCTTCGGATTGGGATTCGTCCTGAGCGGATTATGGTGATAGACAAAGCCGCACTTCAACGCCCCCCGCAGCGCCAATTCAGGGATGGCATGAGAGATGCCGTCTCCGTAAGCACCAAGCGGATATCTCCCGGGTATGCCCGTTCCATCGGCTTTAGGGCCGGATGGGCCGGGAGGAACCGGATGGGCCGGCTGCAGTTCCCCGAGATTGGCCGATTCGGCGAAATAGATGCCGCCTTTCCGGTTGATGTTTCCCGAGGAGGGCGTTAGCGATGGCAAGGGCCCGGGCGGTCTGGAAGCTGTTTAGATACTGGGCGCCGAACGCACCGTGATAACCTCGATGGATGAGGGCGTGTGGCTTCTCGCGGGCAATCTCTCTCGTGAGGCGGATAATGGTTTGCGCCGGGATGTCACATATTTTTTCCGCCCACTGAGGGGGATAATTGATAATCTCGTCTTCCAGTTGCTGGAATCCCACAGTACTGTTCTTGACAAACGCCTGGTCGTACAGTTTCTCCTCAACCATCACATTGATCATTGCCAGAAGAAAAGCCAGATCGGTTCCCGGTTTGATGGGAAGCCATTCATCGGCCAGGATCGCGGTTTCGCTGTGGCGCGGATCAACAACAACGACCTTGGCGCCACCTTCCTTTGCCTTGACGATACCCTTAACCTCGCCCAGATCAATGCCTCCGGCTGGGTTTCGCCCGACGATCATGATGAACCTGGAATTGGCGAGATCGTTGGAGGGAAGCGTTCCCACGGTGAAATTCCACGCAGCATTCCGGGCGGTGTAACAGGTGGATCCATGAGTGAAGTAATGGGGGCTGCTCATGGCGTGTATGAGCCTCAACGCATACGCCTGGTTGGGCTGAGGATAATTGACCCAGAAGATCGATTCGGGGCCGTTATCCAGGAGGATGAGGTTGATCTTTTGCGCGATCTCCTTATAAGCCTGATTCCCACGAAATGGGCTGGAACTTTCCGTCCACTCTCTTCAACGGGGAACGGATGCGGTTGGGGTTGTACAGGTCATGCAGATAACCATGACCCTTGGGGCAGATTGCGCCCTGATTGCCGTTCGCCTCCGGATTGCCTTCGATCTTCCAGATGCGCCTGTTTTTCACGGAGGCAAAGAGGGCGCAGCGATTCCCGCACCCGTTGCAAATAGTGGGAACACGGGTCAACGGGGCCTCACTGCTCGTCTTCGCCCAGTTCCGGAAACTGAGCAGGCCGGTGGAAAGGGCGCCGACAGTCACGGCGGATCCTTTCAGGAACGTGCGTCGCGATACCTTGAAAGATTTCGTTTCCATGTTGCCGGGCACGTTATCCTCAGAAAGAATCTACCGCAAGGAATGCGGGTACACGGATGGTTTCCGGGTACCCGCCTGTTTATCCTACTATCCTACTTCCTACCGCTCCACCGGGTAACCGGCCTTGACCCAGTCAGCATACTGCGCATCGACCAGGACAGCGTTCTTATAGCCCAGGTCGTTCAGGGTTTTGGTGGCCAGTGCGGACCGGCCCGCTGTCTTGCAATAGACGTAGATCTTTGCGTTCTGATCGGGAATCGCGTTGAAGACGGTAAACTCCAGGGTACCGCGTGAGATGTTCATGGCGCCCGGAAAATGGCCGGCTGCAAATTCCGCCGGATCCCGGAACGTCAAGAAAGATGGCCTTTTCCTTTGTGTCAATGGCGGTTTTGGCAGCCTCGGCGGGAACCTTTTTTATCGCCGCTTTTGCCGTGTCGACCATTGCCTTGACCTTAGGATTCATAGGCGCGGGTGCCGACGCATCCGCCGATATCGCGACGTGAACCGTTGAGAACAGCAGCGCCAGACCTACCATAACAGCGAGCAACCTTTTAGACATCATAACTTCCTCCTTTTATTGGATCGATTGATAAACCTACACAGACTTTATAGTTGCAAGGGGCGTACCTTACTTGCCGCCATCCTCTCTCATCGGCTATTTCCGCGCCTATCATGGACAAGCGGGCTTTTTTGGCTCTCTTCGTGACGTACGATTTGCCTTGACGTTATGTTAATATTAACGTATGTTAATTAATAACTGTTCAGTTTTAACAACGTGGAGGGATGGCGTGAAGAACGATTTTCCGGAATATTGGAAGACTGTTGTTGATACCATGATGGACGGAGTGGTGGTCGTTGACCGGCAAGGCTCCATACTGTCAGTGAACAAGGCCTTGGAAAGAATAACAGGATACACGGCTCGGGAGCTCGCGGGCCGCGAGTGCGAGATCCTCGATTGCAACACATGCTTTTCGCTTAACGAACAAGGCGAGAGGAAGAAAAAGTGTGAACTCTTCCGGACGGGATCAGTAGTGAGGCGTCGGTGTCAGCTGCGCAGGAAAGATGGACTGCGCCTCGACCTGGTGAAGAATGCCGCGGTGCTCAGGGATGGTCGTGGAAAAATCGTAGGGGGAGTGGAGACGCTCACCGACATCACGGACCTTGTGGCAAAAGAGCAGACTATCATGGAGCTGAAAGCCCTTCTCTCGCCGAGTGAGGGATTTAACGGGATCATCGGAAGAAGCTCGAAGATGCTCGACGTTTATGCCCTGATCCGCAACGCGTCCGCCTCTGATGCCCCGATCATCATTTACGGGGAAAGCGGCACTGGAAAAGAGCTCGTGGCCAACGCAATCCATGACCAGGGAAGGAGGAAGAAGGGGCCTTTCGTTAAGGTCAGTTGCGCGGCGTTGAACGAGTCTTTGCTCGAGAGCGAGCTCTTCGGTCATGTCAAAGGCGCTTTTACGGGCGCGGACAAAGACCGCAGAGGACGGTTTGAATCAGCGCATCACGGCGACCTCTTCCTGGATGAAATAGGCGATATACCACTCTCAACTCAGGTGAAACTGCTTCGGGTGCTTCAGGAAAAAGAGGTAGAACGGGTAGGAGACCAAACGCCTATCGCCATCGATGCACGCATCCTAGCAGCCACACATCGCGATCTCGACCAGCTGTGCCGGGAGAGGCGCTTCAGGGAAGACCTCTATTACAGGCTCAACGTGATACCTATTCATCTGCCTCCCCTCCGGGACAGGCGGGAAGATATCCCTCTGTTAGTGGATCACTTCATAAAAGCGATTCGGGTGAGGACGGAAAAGCAAATCAATGGACTGACGGAAGAGGCACTCGAAAGGCTGGTCGCATGCCAATGGCCCGGAAACGTGCGTGAGTTGGTGAATGTGCTTGAATATGCCTTCGTTGTCTGCCAGGGAGACTTGATTTCCGTTCATCATCTGCCCCCTCTCATGGGGAAGGAGCCCGCTTTCGCCCTATTGAAAAAGCAGAATGCCACGGGACACGATCAGCAGGATCAGCTCATCAAAGTCCTTGAAGAGACGGGAGGCAATAGGCAGAAGGCGGCGCAGCTTCTGGGCGTAAGCCGTGTTACGCTCTGGAAGCTGCTCAAGAAACACGGCATCAAAGTCGAGGTGACTCTCAAACCTGTTCTATAGTTCTTCTCTGTAGGCAGCGAGTCTTTCACCCGCATTTCTATCGATAACAGGCCCTCACTCTTCCCCTCCTATTTGAACCCCACCTCTGCGTGGTTTCCATGTTTTCAAATAACATCTTCGCGCATCAAGCGGCCTGTCATGCCGCTCTGCCGGTATGGGTATTCGCATGGGAGCCTTTCACATAATTATACATAGGTATAATAAATTTTGTGTATAAACCAGTATAAAAACTTTAGCCCGACTTTCTTCCTGTACTGTTGAATCTTTATCTTCTCACACAGCTTCATGATTACGGCTGGCAATGCTGAACGTCGCCATAACGATGCATCATCGTCCGATGTCTTCATGCAACCGTTACCAGCGGGTTTGGGTAATTTTCAGGGAGTCGCGACGAATCTCCCAGACTCACTATTACTGTAACGACCTCTACTCGAGCGATTCTCTTATTGATGGCTTTTGCACCATAGGCGAAGTAGCAGATCCCGAATTGAACAGCTTCTTGCTATCTCACGGTGCTCAGGTATGTACCCGCCTTCTTTAAGGCCGCCACCATTTGTTCAATGGTAATCACTGCTGGATCATAGTACACAGTGTTTATCTCTTGCGAGTCGCGAAAGCCTTTTTCAACCCGCTTCACGCCGTTCAGCCCTTCCAGGGCTTCTTTGCCGACGTCGTATCACGTGACCGCAAAGATCGCCGTTGCTTCCGTTCCCTGCTGTGAAAACGAAACGGTGTGCGCTGAGAATATCAACGAGCAGATCAAGAGAGTGAGAGCTAACCACGTGCTTACACGGTTCTTCATGGATTCGTTGTCTCCATAGAGACGGGGCGTGTCCTCATCTGACACGGCCCCGTCGAGTCGCTTCAACCTTGTGCCGGACTGACCCACCGTCGGGTCAGCGTTATCAAAGGGACGGACCGACTGCACTATCCACTTCAGCGCGCCGCTATGCCTTGCGCGAAGACAGAGAGTCCGCCAGGGGCCAGGCCGAGATCGGTCAAGCTCCCGTCGCATTCGACCTTAAACATGTCTACGCCGCCGCCGTTGGGGTCCAGAGCATAGAGGAACCGAACATCCACGGTAGCAACATCGAGAGGCGAGGTGCCCATTCCGGCGGCTCCTTTGAGGAGCGTAAGCTTGCCGCTTCCGGCTTTCAGCTTGAACGAGGAAACGGTTCCGCTGCCCGGGTTGCCGGTGAAGATATAGCCGCGCTCGTTTCCGGCTATCCAGCAGGAAGCCTTTTGCCCGTCAGCCACCGACGGACTTATCACCTGCAGGTGGTTAGTGTGCAAAATGTTGTAGGACGAAACCGCGTTGCTGCCCGCTTCGACGACCAGCAGGTGTCCTTGTTGGTCAAAGATGAACCCGAACGGCGTTGTGCCGTTCGACGGCGATGCGACCGGATTCATGGCAGGCAGTCCGTTATGGCCCACGGCAAAGACCAGGATGCTGCTGGCCGTCTTGTCGGTCACGACCAGGGTCTCACCCTGCGGGTCGAATCCGACTTGCCCAAAAAAATCTCCGGACTTAAAGGTCCGGGTAGAGTGATCGAGAGGGGTCAGCTTACCTTTGTGGTTCAAGTAGAACCCGGTGATGTTCGGGGCCGTTCCGCTCGGCAAGTCTGCGTTAAGGACGTAGACGAGGTCGTGGAAGACGGTCAAGCTCACGGGCGACGTTCCTCCCGAGCCAACTTTGTCCACCAAAGCCAGCCCGGAGGGCCGAATCTGGAAAACGGAAATATCATTGCTTCCTGCGTTAACCACCAATAACCATCTTCCGTCCTGGCTCAGTACGACAGATCCCTGAGAGCCCAGCGGATCCAGTGCGGCACCGAAACCTTTTCCGCCTGTTGCTACTGAGCCTGCTTTCGTCAGCATGCCATCCTCGTCCCGATCAAAGATGACCACTTCATTCTTACCGGTGTCATTGGTCATGGTATACACGGCCCCGGCTCTTTCCGCTCGCGGGGAGTCCGCAAAGGCTGCGACTGCCGCAGTCATCAGTAGTGCTCCAGTCAATACCGCTACGCATATTTTCTTGTTCATGTCACTCTCCTTTTGCTGTTGCCTGCTTTGAGTTACAGGGCTTACGGCTGTTCCTTACGTTCTCTTTTTGCTGCTCGTCCTTTTGATGCCCTCTTTTGTACTCCCCTCATCTATGGTTTTTTGATCACCTCCTTTCTCATGGTCTACTACCTAAACTGCGTCACGCCGTGTTAGATATCAAGAGCTCGTGTGAGTCCACGCTTAATCCCAATGTAAGAACAGAAGATTACGGTATAGTCACGAAAAAATAACGATTCTGTCACGGACAAAAATAATGACGTGTGAAGGCTGACTCGGGGAAATCAATGGCGGAGGTTATAGCTGACCAAAGGTCTTCGGACCAGGAGACTATCCCTTTTCAACATCTTCCGTGTCGTAGAACTTGTAACCGACCCCCCAGACAGTCAAAATGTAACAAGGCCTCGATGGATCTTTTTCAACTTTTGCCCGTAGCCGGTTAATATGAGCATTGACGGCGTGTTCGTAGCCTGCATGGCCATACCCCCAGACCAAGTTCAGCAGTTCCAGGCGCGTATACACCCTCCCGGGATGATTGACAAAGTGGAGCAGGAGGTCGAACTCTTTGGCTGTCAAGCGCACCCGATTTCCCTGGAGCGTGACATTCCGCTTTTCCACATCAAGTACCAAATCACCTTTTTGTATCATTGTCTGCGATTTCTGAGATGCCTCCGACCTGAACGCCTCTATACGACGGAACAGCGCCTTGATCCGTGCCTGAAGCTCCCGGATGCCGAAGGGTCTGGTCAGGTAATCGTCCGCTCCGGTTTCCAGGCCGAGAACGCGGTCAAGTTCAGAGGATCTGGACGACAGCATCACCATGGGTACATAGACGGGTGCTGCCCTCACGCGCCGACAGATCTCCAGCCCGTCAGCGTCCGGGAGTATCAGATCCAGAATGATCAGGTCATAGGGTTTGGAGAGGGCTTGATCGAGACCGGCGTGCCCGTCACGGGCCAGAGTCACTTCATATCCCGTATCCCGCAGATGGGCCTCTACGAGATGGGCGATATCTTGATCATCCTCAATTATGAGGATTTTACGGGGCATGCGTTTCTTGCTCCCTCAGCAGTCACGCTACTGCTGATACCGGGGTGAGGGCTGCCGCAGTTGAGTTCATAAGCGCTTCGTCAGACGGATAGATGCTCCAAAACTCCCTTATGAACCCGTTGTGGCCAAGCAGGCCATACTTCCGCGTTATGCCTCCGCGACATAGAACCATCCGGGCCCTATCCTCCACCGCAACCTTTTTTTGGTCGATGACCCGATATGATAACGGCTGACCTTAAAGAGAGCACAAAGGAAATGTAAAGAGTTTGTAAAGAGTTCTCCGTCGTTACTGTAGAACTCGTAACGAACACGCGGTGAAAACAATAGCCATCACCTTTTGAACATTTTCACCGTCAATCGCTAGTCTCGGGAGTTGTCGCAGGGCGATGCCTCGTAGGTGGACTCAGGTAGTCTCTTCTCTTTTACCAGATTCTTCCTCTTAGCCTGAAAGTCATATTTGATCGCAGAGTTGCGCATTACACGGGGTAATGGGTAACGGCGCCTTTAACTCACTGCCGCTGCGACAAGTACCTCACAGATTTCAGCCTTACCTCGTCTGCTCGAAGAAAGCACGAGATTGCTCCGCCATGGTTTAACAATGTAAGCGACTCTCCAGAGACTCTCCAGATTGACTTTTGTAGCAATATCCGCTAAGAAACATTGGGCGCATTGCCACGGATTCGTAGCTTTTTAACGCTTATCCGCGAGCACCCGTTGGTGGAACACTATGACCCGTGCCAAGGCAGACTAAATGGCCGCGCCATCTGATCAAAGTCCTATCCTGATCATCGAGGATGATAAGAAGACTGCATCCCTGATAGCCCTCTATCTCGAGAAGGAAGGCTTTCACACGATCACTGCTCACGATGGTGAGACAGCTCTTAAACTGGCGGCCGATCGCAAGCCCATCTTCGTGGTACTCGATCTGATGCTTCCGCGGCTGGATGGTTGGGAGGTATGCCGGCGACTGAGGAAGGATTCCGACGTGCCAATCCTGATCCTGACCGCAAGGGACGAAGAGGTAGATCGAGTCTCAGGTCTCACACTGGGAGCAGACGACTACGTGGTCAAGCCGTTCAGCCCGCGAGAACTGGTAGCGCGGGTGAAAGCGATTATGCGACGCGTGCAAAGCCACCCGGCCACGGAAGCCAAACCCGTTTTGAGCCATAGAGGTCTTATAGTCGACCCGGAGAAAAGGAAAGTGACGCTGCATGGAAAGCGGATTGAGCTGACTCATCACGAATTCAACCTGCTGCAGGCGCTGATGGCAGCGCCGGGTAAGGTCTTTAGCCGTGACGAACTCCTCTCCCGCCTTTATCCAAAACAGGAAGCGGTAGTCATCGATCGTGTCGTGGATGTCCACATCGGAAAGATCAGGCAAAAGATAGAGAAAGACCCCGCGAACCCCGGATTCATCCTCACGGTCAGAGGGTCCGGCTACCAATTTGCAGAGGAAGACGGCGGGGAACCCCGCCAGGCGGAGTAGAACTTGAAACAGAGCCTTCTGTGGAAGCTTCTCGGTGTCAACGTGCTTGTCATTGCCTTCGTGATCAGCGTGGTATGGCTGACTATCAACTACCTGGCCGCCGGTTATTTCATGATCCTCATGGAAAAGTATCACATAGATCCTGCAGCAAGCCATCATATGTTTGTCAGCGCGGTGCATCGGTATCTCATCTGGGCGAGCGTGGCGGCTTTTGTCCTCGCATTAACGCTAAGTGTCGTATTGATGAGGAGAGTGCTCGGCCCCCTTACCAAAATGACCGGCACCGCGCAAAGGATCGCTGAGGGTGACTACACCGGAGAGGTGCCGATCGTTTCCAACGATGAGGTTGGGAGGCTTTCCGAAGCGTTTAACCGAATGTCGGCTAGCCTGCGGCACACCGAGCAACTTCGCAAAAAGATGGTGATCGATGTGGCCCACGAGCTGAGAACACCTCTAACCAACGTCAGGGGATATCTCGAAGCGCTCGCGGACAACGTCCTGACCCCCTCCCGGGAGACGTTTCTGTTGCTGCTGGAGGAGACGCTGCGCCTTAATAGCCTGGTCGAGGATATCATGAGGCTGGCCAGGGCCGATGCAGCGCGCGCTGACCTTCAACGGGTGGAGATCGAAGCTGACAGCGCGGTCACGCAAATGCTCGATGCGTTTAGGCCGCAGCTTGACGCCCGGCATATCACGGTGAAGATCGACCTGAAGCGGCGTGAAATAAGGGTGACGGCCGACCCGGAGAAGCTGTCGCAGGTTGTGAGCAACCTCCTTCAGAATGCCCTCCAGTATACGTCTCCGGGAGGAACACTCAAGATCTCCATAGAGGAGACTCTCGAAGAGGTCCTGTTTGTCTTTGCGAATACATGCGGGGAACTGGAGGATCAAGATCTTCCCTTCATCTTTGAACGGTTCTATCGTGGTGAGAAGTCCCGTTCGCGTGAACATGGAGGAGCGGGCATCGGTCTTGCCATCGTGAAGGAGCTGGTCGAGGCACACGGGGGCCATGTGGGTGCTGAATTGGCGGAAGGCTATGTCCGCATCTGGTTCTCGCTGCCTGCAGGCTTGAGGTGAGGACTCCCGTTCTTTACAAGCTCTTTACATTTCCTTTGTACCCTCTTTAAGGTCAACGCTTATACTCATATCATGTCGACGGATCATCAATTAACGCACCCTGATGGACCACATGGAGGTTACGGTGAAGGATAGAAAATGGCATCGTGTAAGAAGACGGGCGTTGTTGCTTGCTGTGGGTTTTGTAGTTCTGGGGCTCATATCGGGGCTCTTCGCTTATGAATCTGTAAAGGAGAGAGGTGCAACTGTGAAAAGAGGTGCGGAGGCTGCAGCAGCCGATCGGATGGCTGTTCCACCGCCCATAGATGTCTCCCGACCGCGAACAATCGAAACGGCGACGTTCGCGCTGGGCTGATTCTGGGGTGCCGATGCCCAGTTCGGGAGCATCAAAGGCGTTATGCGCACACGGGTCGGCTATACCGGAGGAACGAAACTGAATCCTACGTACCATAGCCTGGGAGACCATTCGGAAAGCATCGAGATAGACTATGACCCGAAAGTGATCTCGTATGGCGATCTACTCAAACGCTTCTGGGAAGCCCACGATCCGAGCATGGGTTCCTGGTCGACGCAATACAAAGCAGCAATCTTCTATCACAATGATGAGCAGAGGAAAATGGCCGAAGAGACGCGCGACAAGATCGAAGCCACGCAGAAAATTAAAGTACAAACCGAGATAGTGCCGTTCACCCGGTTCTACGTCGCGGAGGCGTATCATCAGAAATACGGCCTGCGCGGCGATAGAGAGTTCATGAGGGAATTCCGGAGCATCTATCCGTCCGACGAGGCGCTTATGAACTCGACGGCGGCAGCACGAGTGAACGGCTATCTAAGCGACTATGGTACCGCAGCGGCGCTTCAAGAGGAAATAAACAGTCTCGGCCTCTCCCCCGAAGGGCGGAGCAGGCTCCTGGAGCTCGCGAAAAAGAACGTACGGTAACTGCAGAGTTCTGAAAAAAAGAAACTGTAGTACAAGGAGACGGTTGTATGGACAGTATAGGGATTCATAGAGTGCAAAGGATGTACCATCTGATAAGAAGAGGTTGCTGCGCGATGCAAAGAAGCCATACTGCAATCATTGCGGCCGTTATGCTGCTGTTTCTCGCAGGATGTCAAGCCACGGCACTCGATCAGCCTGGGCCGAAGCCTGGAAGCGTCGGTACCGATAAATCCTCTAAAGAGACGGGGGGAAGCAAGATGGAAGCACGTGCGCACGATTGGCGAAACTTCAAAAAACCGGATGATGCAACCCTGAGAAAAATGCTGACGCCTACGCAATATGATGTTACACAGCGGGAAGGCACGGAACCGCCCTTCAAGAACGAGTACGCCGACAATCACAGGCAAGGCATATACGTTGACATTGTCTCCGGTGAGCCTCTCTTCAGCTCGCTCGACAAATTTGAATCCGGCACAGGCTGGCCAAGCTTTACCAAGCCCCTTGAGCCAAACAATATTGTGGAGAAGGTAGACAGGAGTTTCTTCATGAAGCGCACTGAGGTGCGCAGCAAGCAGGGAGATTCTCATCTCGGCCATGTCTTTCCTGACGGGCCGAAACCTACCGGTCTCCGGTATTGCATGAATTCCGCTGCATTACGCTTCATCCCCAAGGAGGATCTGGAGAAAGAGGGATATGGCGAATATCTTAAACTTTTTGCCGGACATTAAAGACCTGTGCGGTGAGTGGTGTCTGCCGTTGATAAAGGTCATTTCATCAGCGTCTTGTACTTCTTCCAGATCTGCTCCGGCTCTTCGAACCACGCGGGCGATTGTCTGGGCCTGAACCGACCGTAGACGATTCTTTCGGCGCGGCTCATCCACCACCCCGCCTTTTTCTGTCTGGAGGCGATTTCGCGGGCGATCCTGTGAATGCCCTTCCTCGGCTTTGTCCACGGGCAGCAAGCCACGCAGACACCGCAATCCGTTCCTGTTTCGTTCCAGACTCTGAAGCAGGCTTCCGGGTTGATACGCCATTTCTCAACACCTCGAACAACCTGTTTCTCCGTCCTCGGAATAGCACCACCCGGGCAGGTTTCCGCACAGATCGCGCAGTCCCCGCAGAACTCGTTAACGCCGATATCCGTGGGGGAATCATGAGTTAAGGGAAGGTCGGTCGTGACCGTGGTCAGCTTCAGGCAACTTCCCAGCTCTTTCGTGATCATCAGGCCGTGCCGTCCCAGTTCGCCCATGCCCGCCTCGATAGCGACCGGCACGCAAAGGACCTGGTAATTGGAAATGATGTGCGCCCGTGCAGGGTAGCCGAGCGAGCGAATGTAGCCGGCGAGGGTTGTCGAGATCGTGGCAAGCTGGGTGTAGACCCGCATGATCTCACTCGCCATCGAAAGCACCGGCCCTGTCTTTATCAGGTCAGGATTAATCCCTACCGCAATACTGATCGCGTGGGCATGGTTGAGGTTGATGGGAACGCCGTACTTCCTCGCGGGATCGTGCCACGTCTTACCGACATGGGTGTAGATGAAGGCGGGATTGAGAGGACCTATCCTGACGAGGTCCGCACCGAGATGGCGGGCGAACCCTTTGATTTTCTCGGCTGCCCTTTTCGGAGATAACTCCTGCTTCTGTGGGGAGACCGGTCCACTGATCAGATCTTCACTCCCCCATTGTGCAAGCTTTCCGATCTGTTGAAGGAAGAAGGAGAAGTCGAGGAGGTTGCCAACCGTCTTCTTGGATAGCTCCCGGGTTTGGCGATCTCGTTCCTCGCATTCGGGATGGCGTCCGTAAAACTCTTTGTACTCTCCGGAGCCGGGCTCGTAGGTATTGCGAGCCTGGACGTTGTCCCGCTCGTCAAAACGTTCCAGATCGCCAACTATTCTATAGCGGGATTTGTCACCCACAGCACCCCCTCCTTCGCCACATCAGGCCCCTTCTCTGATGCGGCTATTTTTCTGGGATCATCACATTAGAGATGATGGCGAGAATCTTTCCTTGTGCCGTCTTTAGCTCCAGTATTCTACACCGCTGGCGTTATGCCTTGTCAATGTCTCGAAACATTCCTTCCTCACCCAATCGTACACTGAACCGATTTACGTTTGCTATTGGCGAAGTTGGCATGAGTCGGGGCTCCGCTTGCCAAGAGGTTATTGGCGCAAAGCCCTGGACCCTTATTTGCTCGAAGCAAAAAATAGATGTACCGGAGCGGGTATCAAGAGTATTGAGAATAGAAAAGAGGCGTACAGAAAGGGTGTCACTCGCGAGGACTCTTAGATGCCGGCATACCACTCGTAGCCCTGGTCTTCCCAGTAACCGCCTTTTCCTCCGGCTATCCTGGAAAGATCTTCGACGATCTCAAGGCGCATGACGTACTTCGCCATCTTGTAGCCAAGCTGCCGCTCCGCGCGCAGGCGAAGTGGTGCGCCGTTTTTGATTGGCAGTGTTTCGCCGTTCAGGTCATACGCGAGTATCGTCTGCGGGTGAAAAGCGTCTTCCAGATCGACGCTCTCATAGTAGAGGGAGGTGCCGTCCTTCTCCATCGGGTCTGCGCAGTGAAAAACGACGTAACGGGCATTCGGTTTCAGATGGACTGCTTCGAGCAGCCCGCTGAGGCGTGCCCCCTTCCACTTGCCTATCGCGCTCCACCCCTCAACGCAATCATGCCGCGTTATCTGGGTGCGACTGGGCAACGCTCGAATGTCGGCGAGCGTGAGCTTCATCGGCCGTTCGACCAAACCACCCACTTCGAGGCGGTAGTCCGCAAAGCCGTTGGCTGCCAGCGCCTTGTATGCGGCGTTATTCGGCATTGACGTCCCGTTGCTGCGGAATTGCGGCGACAGGTCGGCTGCCGGGAATTCCTGCGCCATTGCCTTTCGCGGGAGGACGAGTCTTTGCATCTTATACGTTGCCTTTTCCCCCAGACCCAACACCTTGGGGAACCAGGTGCTTTGCGAAAGCCTTTCGCAGCCGCCAAGCACCACGATGCTTGCGCCCGCAAGAAGGCGCGTCATGAGACCACGCCGGGTGAGTTCGTTGTCATTACTCATGATCCGCCTCCGATTTGACCCTGTAGTATCCTGTGATCATCGAGCGAAGGTTGTTCCAGAAGCCGCTGATGATTACCTCAAACACATGAACGAACACGAAGAGCACCAGCGTCCAGGCGACAATGAAATGGATTGTCCTTACCGATTGCCGGCCGAAAAAGATATCCACCCAGCCGGCGTACAATGCGTCCATCGCGGGCGACATGCCCAGTCCCATCAGGATCATCAGGGGGAGAAGGAAAAAGATCACCAACAGATACGTCAGTTTCTGCAGCACGTTGTAGTGCTTGGCCGCCTCGCCGGTGGGGTGCCGAAAGTGCAGATGATCGATAATCGATCTGCCTATCGAACGCCAATCCTGCCACGTGGGAAGAAGATCATGCTGCACATGCCTGCTCACAAGAGAGTAGGTCACAAAGGTAATGCCGTTTACCACAAACAGCCACGCGAAAAAGAAGTGCCAGCGCCGCGCCATGGCAAGCCATTGGTCGCGGGGTAAGGTGAGCCAGGATGGGAACCCACGTTCGGTTATTTCTCCTGTCGCGTCTTTGGAGGCGCCAAGGAATCCGGTTGTGGCCAAGTTGTGGCCGAAGATCCGGGTGACGCCGGAGATCTCTCCTTCATCGTCTTCCTGGCCCCGTAGCTCCACTATCGGGGGAAGGCCGGTGTAAGACGACTTGCCCCAGTAGAGGGCCGGATGGGCGTTGAATATGTTGAGGCCGCTCAAAAGGAGTGTGACAAGAAAAGCGACATTGCACCAATGCATAATGCGTATTGGCAGCGGATGCCTGTAATACGGATATCCGGGTGAATCGGTGCGGCTGAAGATTCGTCTCAGCCTGCCGCCTATCGTCTTGCTTATGCGTTTCGCCATATGTATCGCTCTCAGGACGCCGTGAGAGATTCTGATGCGATACTGTTTTCTCTTCACGATTTGAATGTAAGACAAGCGCTTCCGTTTTTCCAGTAGGTTGCGCTGTTGTGTATTGATACGCAACTACAAATCTCAAGAATTAATTCAGCAGAGATGCGAAACGACGACAAGACCACGGAAAGTATTCTCAGCGGGCCTTCCATCGTGGCTCGCGCTTTTCGGCAAAGGCGGCTGGTCCTTCCGCCGCATCGGCGCTACGGATGATGCCCTGCCAGATGTCGGCGTTCTTCTGCCATAGCTCATCATCGGTCATGTCCAAGGCGACTCGCGCGAGTGCAAGGTTCGCACGGACTCCAAGGGGGGCGTTCACGCATATTCTCTGCGCGAGATCCATGGCGGCGCTCATCAATCCGTCGGCCGGCACCACGGCGTTGACAAATCCGAGGAGATACGCGGCATGCGCCTCGATCGGTTCCCCGGTGAGGAGCATCTCCATGGCACGTGCCTTCGGCATAGCCCTGGGAAGCCGGAACGCGCCGCCTGCTCCTGCGTAGAGGCCCCGCTTCACCTCGGGCTGGCCGAAGACGGCGGATTCTACGGCGATGACAAGGTCTGACGACAGGACGATTTCGCAGCCTCCGGCCAGCGCTGCGCCGTTCACGGCGGCAATGATCGGCTTCGTTCTCGGATAGGTGACAAAACCGGCAAAACCGCCCCTGCCCTCCAGGATCTTCGGGCCCTCACCATTCGTGAAGGCCCGAAGATCCATACCGGCACAGAAGGCCCGGTCCCCTGCGCCCGTGACGATGCCTGTCCAGACCTCCTCGTCGGTCTCGAAACGATCCATCACCACGCGCATCTCCTGCGTCATTTCCGCATCAAAGGCGTTTCGCTGTTCGGGACGGTTGAACGTTATGACGGCGATATGATCCGTGACCTCATACAGGATGTGTTGGGTCTTTCCTTCCATAGGGCACCTCTTTGTCTCCATTTCAGGCCTTGCAATCTCTTTTGCTATTGTATCGGACTCGGCCGGAACCGGCAAGCGCAAAAATCTGCGCTCTGGATCCCCTGTGGCATCGTAAAAGCTAAGCCGGAACCCTTTGCAACATTCACATGGTGCCGTGCTCCACGACATGGGCAGGTTGGCGGCCCTGTGCGCAATCTTGTCACTTGGTAGTCGAACATTTTCGAGTTGCAATCGGATGGCCCCGGTCTGAAAGCTATGCACTTTGTAGCGAAAGCTACTTTTTTCTTACAGCATCCATGCTACAAGAAGGTGTCGAGGATGTCCACGTGCCGAGCAGGGCCGTCGAGGACCTTGCAGGACAGGGGACAGAACCCACGATCCGGCGGGAAAGCCCCGGACCGTGTGGTATACTCTGTAGAGGAGAACATGAAGCAGAAAAAGTCCCTGTGCTCGTGTAAAGACATGTCAGTGTCGGGTGCGATGACCGAGTTCTGCATCGGGCACGTGTGGCTCTTCGAGAGCCTGGAAGCTTCGGAACTGGCAGCCCTCGTTGGGGCGGCGGTGAGGAAGGTCTATGCGCCCGGCCAGGCAATTTTCGTCCAGGCCGATCCCGCCGACCGGATGTTCCTGCTCAAGGCAGGAAGGGTCAGGCTGAGCAAACTCCTTGAGGACGGCACCGAGTTCACGCTGGACATCAGAAAAGCCGGGGATTTCCTCGGTGAGAACATGCTCAGCGAGGAAGGCGCCTATCCCGTGTCGGCGTGGTGCATGGAGGAGACGCTCACTTGCGGCTTTACCAAGGAGCGGTTCGAGCGCCTGGTGCTGAACCATCCCCGCATCGGCCTCCAGGTCATGAAAAACCTGAGCAGGCGTATCGCTTCTTTGTCCAGCCGGATCGAGAGTATGTCCCTTACCCACCTCGGGGACCGTCTCTACCAGGTGCTGCGCACTATGGCCCTGGAACACGGCGTGAAGAGCGAGGACGGTCTTGTGATACAGTTCCCGCTGACGCATGAGGATCTCGCGTTTCTCGTGGGCGCCCATCGCGTCAGCGTCACCCGGGCGCTCAAGGAGCTGAAGAAAGCGGGAAGCATCGTGCAGCACAAACGGCAGCTCCTCGTCAGGAGTGCCTGAAAATACAGGAGGGGTTCGATGAGCAACGTGGTGCACACATCGCGCATCAGGATCGTGCGGGAGAAGGGTCCGACCAGGAAGGCGTTTGTCGAGGGATTCGGCGAGCCGATTTACTATGGCGTACATAGCGGCATCAAACGGTTTTATGGTGTCGAGCCCGAGAAGGAGTACCCTGCCACCCTCGACCACATGATCGCCGCGACAGCGGGCTGAATGATGGGTACACTGGCCGCGGCGCTGGCCAGAAAAGAGATCAAGACGCCCGAGGATCTTTACTGGGCGGAAGTCGAGGGCGATATCGAGAATGTGCAAGGGGTGCTCAAGATCACACAGATCCGAGTCAACTACCACTTGAGCGCGGGAGACGAAAAGGCCGAGGATGCCCGGGAAGCATTTGCTTCGTATCTTACCTCGTGCCCCGCTGCCCAAAGCGTGATTGGTTGCATCGAGATCAAGGACAACCTCGTCCTTACCGGGAAGTAGCGTTTCCCGCGCCGGAGAGCCGATCAGGCTCCTTGCTTCCTCCCAAGGAGTCCTGCAAGGAGATCACGAAAGACGGAAAGATCGATCCTTCGGACTTCGAGAGGCACCTGCACCAGATCAAAAAACAAGAGCGTCTCCTCGTCCGTGAGCGGCTCGATCCCGGCGTCAAGGATAAGTATACGTTCATATCTCCCCAGATTGATGCGCGCATCGACCTCGTTCCATCCCAGGGCTTCCATCATGGCCGGCCACGCGCGCACCCATCCGGGGGTCATGAGCATCGTCTTCGTATCCTTGAGTTCCGGCGCATCCCTCCCGAGGAGGGCCTCGATGCAGTTCTTCACGGGAAACGCCGCCACTCCTTGGAGTGCCAGAAAAGACGCTATCTCAGGATGACAGCCCTGCCCGTAAAGAAGGCACACCTTGCGTCCCGAACGCATCGCTTTGTCTATGGCTGCTTTGAGTGCCTCTTCTAAACGAGGCAGGCTCGCATGGAGTCCGGCTTCAAGCCAGACCATCTCCGCATCCGTACCAGAGGGTAGCGCATGGAGAAGCTCCTTCTCCAGCACCTTACAGGCTATCAAGACAGCCGACATTGGTACCCTACCAATCCTATATGGACTTCTCCCAAGGCTGTCCGAAGTCAGCAAAGGGCCTGACCTCCTGCACGGCAAAAGTGATTGCCGCGTGCATCATGTTCGCGGCTGCTTCTCCGGCCTTTGCCCTCAGCTGGGCCTTGAGGGAGTCGAGTTTCTCGCCCGACGTCTGGCAATCGGTCATCTTGAGATAGATTCTCACGCCCTTCCATTCGGGAGGAGTCTGCCCCGGCTCCATGATCACGAAGACGGCGTTCGGGTTTTCCTGGAGATAGCCAAAGGTTCGGTTCTTACCGCACCCCATGAAGATCGTCTTTTCGTCAACCATCTGGGCTGAGCCGAAGTAGGCAGCGTCAACCTTCCCGTCCTTGCTCGCGGTGGCCAGGACTCCCAATCGCGGCATCTTGTTGAAATACTCCTTCAAATCCTTCGACATGGTATCCTCCTTGGAAGTAATGGGTTCCGGTCTTTTCCACCCGGTTGCCGATAGTATACTCCGGGAAGAGTCGGTCGTGTCTGTAGCGTTTGTTACAAGTCTGCTGCAGCCAGTCTCTGGTTTCTTCAACGTGTGTGGCGAGCGGCTGTAGGCACGTGGTCTGATCTGCGTGTCAATGTCCCAACCACAGACCAATTGATCCGGTCCCCCAACCGGCGCCAGTTCTGCATAGCACTCCCTGTTTGCACGCGTTTGGTGCTATACTAGCCGGACAATTTCGGACAGGAGGTACCAACCATGAGGCTATTGGGCATTTCCGGCAGTGCAAGGAACGAGACGGCATCCGGCGTTCATGCGCTGGTCAGAACGGTTCTGGATGCCACCGGGCTCGCATACGAGCTCGTCTCCCTGAAGGGGAAAACCATAAAGGGCTGCATCGCCTGCTTGGGGTGTGTCAAAGACAACGTCTGCAAGGTGAAGGACGATCTCGAACCGCTGCGCGATAAGATTGTTGAGGCAGACGCCTACGTGATAGGCGCTCCCAACTACTATTCGGGCATGAATGCCCTGACCCATGCGTTCCTCGAACGCTGGTTCCAGTTCCGTCACCAGGAAGGGAGTCTCCTCTGGGGCAAGCTGGCGGTAGCCGTGGGCGTGGGAGGAACGGATGGCCACTATCCAGCAGATGAGATGGAGAAGTTCTTCCTCTACAACTTCATCGAAACCGTCGGCGAAATCTCCGGCCAGGGAGCAGCTTCCTGTTACTCCTGTGGATACGGCGAGACCTGTAAAGTCGGCATCCCCTACTTCCTGCACGGTGAGGGGCTGAAGATCACCCCGGACATGGTACCGGACGTCACGAAGCAGCCCGAGGTCATGAAGGCTGCCGCTGAAGCGGGCACCACGCTTGGAAAGCGACTCAGGGAGGGTCACGACAGGAGCGCCGTCACCCTCAAGATGCAGCAAGCCATGATGGAAAAATTCAAAAGCAGTGTCTGATGTGACGGTGGAAACGCATTATGGAGGTTTCGTCATCGGGATAATCCCCATCAAAAGAAAGACGCTCTTGCTTCAGGTTGGTGGCCGCGACACCCGAAGCCCAGCGGAGGTGGAATCTATCGGGTGCTCGGCGACGAGTCAAGTGTGAGCGGCGGCGCAAACCGCGAAGCGCCCTACCAGGACGCCTGGGCCGGTGGCGGGTTATCCCAGCTGCAGTGATACGATGGAACATCGCGAGATCTGGGGAACCCAGTGGGCGGCAGCGGAAGGAGACACTAAAGGAGAGTATTTTTCGTCAGCAGTCGGCTGGCCTCGGGGGTATAGAAGTTTTATCTATGTGGCAAAAGCTACTGCGTTCTTACTCTATTCATGCTACAACATCCACCAAGAGAGTCCCGGACCGTGTGGTATACTGTGGCGAGGAGATCATGAACCAGAAAAGGTCCCTGCGCTCGTGCAAGGACATGCCGGTGTCGGGTGCCAGAGCCGGGCTCTGCATCGTGCAGGTATGGCTCTTCGAGAGCCTGGAACCGTCGGAACTGGAGGCACTCGTCACGGCCGCGGTGAAGAAGGCCTATGCGCCCGGCGAGGCGATTTTTACAGTGAGGAGCGTGAAATGGATGTAAATCAGATGAAAAAAGACCCGGCGGCCATCTTAGAGGCCGAGATAAAAGAGTATATCGCGCACTCGCCCAATAACATCATGCCCGACTTTCCCGGCGAGCACATGTGGGATGAGCCACTTGTCGGTTTTGCAAACGGCGATGACCCGCTTTTCACCGAGTACAAGAACATAATCGGTGATTTCCATGTGACGCCGCGGGAAGCCCTCGAAATGAATCTCAAGAAAAAGGCGCTGGGATACTACAATCCTGAAAACATCAGTGTTATCTCTTATTTTCTGCCGAGTACAAAGCTTATCCGTGAAAGCATGCGCAAGGAGACCGAGATTTGCTCCCTGCGCTGGAATCGTGCCCGCTGGTTCGGCCAGGAATGCAACGTCAGGTTACAGCGCCATCTCGTCGTAGTGCTTGAGGACTTGGGATACCACGCCATTGCACCGGACCAGGAGGCATGGTTTGAAGTCAAGCGTGAAGGCCCTTGGGCGCCGGCATCGCGATGGTCGCAGCGCCACGTTGGGTACGTCGCCGGTCTGGGCACTTTTAGTATCAATGACAGTTTCATCACAGCTAAGGGCTCGGCCGGACGCCTGGGCAGTGTTGTCTGCAACGTTCCGATTGCTCCTTCACCCCGTGTCGCAAAAGATCACCGGGAAAACTGCCTGCTCATCCGCGAGGGAACCTGCGGCACATGCATCAAACGCTGCCCTGTCGGCGCGATCAGCGATAAAGGGCATGATAAGGCAACATGTTTAGCATACCTCGATGCGGGCATGGCGCAAAAAGTCAAAGATCAGGGCCTGAAGCAGACATTTGTCGGTGGTTACATAGGTTGCGGGTTCTGTCAGACGGGTGTCCCCTGTGAGGGGCGAATTCCTGCGAGCATGAAGAAAAAGTAAACAAGAGTGGTGGTAGTTGCGACAACCTTCTGGCGAGGTCCACGGACAGCGCGGACGAACTCGACCAAAATCCACGGTTCTATTCTGTTCCTGCTTCTTTTCCATGTTCCGTAAAGGACACATGCTCAAAGGCATCTACCAGATTGCCATCCCAGTGCAAGTGAGTGGTCTATCCAGCACGACTGCGAGAAAGAAAATATCTTTTTTTAATCAGTGAAGGAGCCGTGTAACCGATTTCAAGCAGTTGCAGGTGCAGTGCGTTCTCTTGTTGCAGGCTCAAGCGATTTTCAAAAAAGCGAATAGAGCGTTTTCCGCGATTGCTTCCTACTATAATCGCGTGCCCATCGTTGGTCGAGAAAGATGAACATTTAGAGCGGCAATGGTGCATTGGCCCCAGGTAAGCCATACCCGGCGGAATGGTTATCTTATCATGACACCTCTGCGCGTTATCGAGCGTATCTAAAATCGTGCATTCCCTCCGTTTAACGATATCTCTATGATACAATCACTAGGAGATGCCTTATGGCACACCTCAGCGAAGAGCCAATGCGCGCTTGCCAGCGCGGCTTGGTGCAAAGGCCGATGGTATGGATCAAGAGGAGGTTATCATGACTCATTCCCAATTCAGGACACCCGTGGAGAAACGGTACTTCGAGGACTACGAGGAGGGCTCTGTACACGAATTCGGCAGCATCGCCGTCGAGGAAGAGGAGATCATAAGCTTCGGCAGGCGGTATGATCCACAGGTATTCCACACGGATCCGGTGGAGGCGACGAAGACCGTATTTGGCGGTCTTGTCGCCAGTGGCTGGCATACGGCTGCCCTCGCCATGCGCCTGATTGTGGACCACTATCTCTCCCACGTGGCAAGTCTCGGCTCGCCCGGTGTGGATGAACTGCGCTGGCTCAAGCCGGTGCGTCCAGGAAATAGACTATCGTTGCGGATAACGATCCTCGAGACCCGGCGATCGCGTACAAAGCCCGATAGAGGAATCGTTCGATCGCTTGTGGAAGTGATGAACGAACATAACGAGGTAGTGATGAGCTGGAAGGGGATGAACATGATCCAATGCAGGGATGACTCGGCAGAATGATGCTCAGGAGCGTGTTTCATTCACTGATAATCGCCGGGTTTTTTGACTTACGTCAAGTACACCGCCGGCAACCTGTCTTAAATTAAATGAAAGAAGAGAGGTGACGGTTACGCATGGATGAGATATCGCGGGAAACAGGTTTCGGCTGTGTGGAGATAACTGACGAGGACCTACGGGAAGCTATGCGCGATATGGGTACCTACATCGATATCAGCGTCGGAGATCTCAAGACACTCTGCACGTCTGCTGTGAGACATGCGCGGATGAGGATAGCGTCGTATGTTCCTGTGAGGGATGTAATGACGCGTGACGTAGTTACAGCAAGGAAAGATGCCGATGTCCATGAAGTGTCGACGCTTCTTTCCGAGAAGGGAGTCAGCGGCATGCCTGTGGTTGACGATGAGCATGTGGTGATCGGTGTTATCACAGAAGCCGATGTCCTTTCGATGAGCGGCGTGAAGAGAGGCCATAGCATCAGGGAGATTGTCAGGCACCTGCTCGGGGAACCCCTTCCTGAGCGTGTTGAGGGCTCGGTCGGGGACTTCATGTCGGCTCCTCCGATTGTGGTGCACCCGGAGGCCGATCTGAAAGAGGCAGCCACGATCCTCGACAAAAGAAAGATCAAGAGGCTTCCCGTAGTGGATGAAACAGGGCGCCTCTGCGGCATTATATCGAGGGCGGATATCGTGAAGGCGATGGCAGAGCGATGACCTTCGGTGAGTATCTGAACAAGATGCGCGGCGGCGGGGAGAGCACACCCAGGGTCGCGCTGGGCGAGGTCGGCTGGTCCATGCTCGGCGCATTTCTTGGTATCGCAAGCTGTTGTTATCTTTCCGGCCGGTATCTCGAGCCGAGGGATCTGACCCTGATAATCGCCTCATTCGGCGCTTCCGCCGTACTGATCTACGCCGCAGTGAAGAGTCCCCTTGCTCAGCCCCGGAACCTTATCGGCGGGCACGTTTTCTCTGCCATAGTCGGCGTTGCATGCTACCAGCTTCTCGGCGGGTCATGGTACAGCGCCGCGCTGGCGGTGTCGTGTGCCATTGCCGTGATGCTTTTCACCCGGACACTGCATCCTCCGGGCGGCGCCACAGCATTGCTTGCTGTCACGGGAAGCGCGCAGATTCACAATCTTGGGTTCATCTATGTGCTCGTGCCTGTGGGACTTGGGGCCTTCATCATGCTCGCCATCGCTCTCGCCGTCAACAATCTCTCAATGAGCAGAAGGTATCCGGAGTGGTGGTTCTAGTTCGACAGGAGCGCTTCGCGTGCGCACCTCCCTTACCGGCATCGTCTATTTCTTCCAGACTTGCTCTGGCTCTTCGAACCACACCTAAGACAGAAGGAAGCTGAATTTCACAGCCTCTCGGCTTGCTGCTCCATAGGTGGTGACGCCGTACCGATCAGACTAATCGGTGTCTCCGCTTTTGAGCTCTCTTCCCTTCCAGAGCATGTAGATCGCCGGATAGATGATCAGTTCCAGGATGGTGGAGGTGATCACGCCGCCGACCATGGGCGCGGCGATCCTCTTCATCACGTCGGAGCCGGCGCCGTGGCTGAACATGACAGGGATAAGACCGGCGAGGATGACGCCTACGGTCATGATCTTGGGACGGATCCTTTTGACCGCACCGAACATGATGGCATCCTTGAGGTCAGCGATGCCTGCGAGTTTCCCCTCCTTCTTCCATTTGTCATACGCAAGTTCAAGATAGAGGAGCATCACCACGCCGGTTTCGGCATCGAGTCCGGCGAGGGCGATGATGCCCACCCAGACGGCGATGCTCATGTTGTAGTTGAGAAGGTAGAGGAACCAGAAGGAGCCGACCAGCGAGAAAGGCACGGCAAGAAGAACGATGATCGTCTTCGTCACGGACTTGGTGTTGAGAAAGATGAGCACGAAGATGATCAGGGCGTGAGGGGAATGACCAGTTTCAGCCGTTCATGGGTCTTCACCAGGTACTCATACTCGCCGCTCCATTCAAGGCGATAGCCCTCCGGGATTTTCAAGGAGGCAACATTCTTCTTCGCCTCGTCCACATAGCCCCCGACATCGCGACCCGCGAAATCGACGAAGACATAAGAGGATAAGAGGCCCTCTTCGCTCTTGATGCGGTGGGTCCCCGGACGATCTTGATGTCGGCAACCTGCTCCAGAGGAACCTTTGTGGATCCCGCCGCTGAGGCAGCGGAGCCACCCATGCCGGAACCCGCAGTGGAAGCCGCCTGGTGGTTGTCCCATCTGAGGTACCGGTATCAAGACGCGTTTCAACTCTCCCATGTGTCCCGCAGTTCCCGCGCATAGCGGAGGTTGACCGGGTATCGCTCTCTTCCCTCGATGGTGGTGGTGAGGTTCATGCCGCCGACTGCCGATTCTATCACTTCCTGAACGTCCTCGACGGTCAGGCCGTACCGCGCCGCCTCCTCGCGCTTGACGTCGAAGTCGAGGAAATATCCGTTGTCACCCGTTCGGCATAGACACTCCGCGTGCCCGGGAATATCCTTGACGCGTTGCTCTATCTCAAGGCCGATCTTTTCGAGCTCTTCGAGCTTCGGGCCCGAGGACCTTGATGCCCACCGGTGTCCTTATGCCGGTGGCGAGCATGTCGATCCGGGCCTTTATGGGCATGGTAAAGGAATTGGACACGCCGGGGATGATCAGGGCGTCGTTCATCTCATTCTTGAGTTTGTCGACCGTCATGCCCGGGCGCCACTGGGACTCGGGCTTCAGGTTGACGACCGTTTCAAACATTTCAAGAGGCGCCGGGTCGGTGGGTGTCTCGGCCCGGCCGGCCTTGCCGAAGACCTGGGATACTTCGGGGATCTTCATCAGTAGCTTGTCCTGCAACTGAAGGAGATCCGAGGCGACGGATATAGATGCCGCCGGCACGGTGACCGGCATGTAAAAGAGCGTGCCCTCGTAGAGAGGAGGCATGAACTCTGAGCCGAGCTTGCTGAAGGGGATAGATAAGTGATCAGCAGAACCACGACAGCAGCGATGATAACGAATACCTTAAACCGCAGCGCGAAGCTCGCGACAGGGTCATAGAGCCAGTGCAGGACACGGCTCACCGGATTTCTTGTCCTCCGACCTTATTTTCCCCCTGATAAAGAGCGTCATGAGGACCGGCGTCAGCGTCACGGCCAGAAAGGATGAGAAGAGCATGGCAAAGGTCTTCGTGTAGGCCAGGGGCTTGAAGAGCCTTCCGGCCTGTGCCTGCAGCGTGAAGACCGGAAGAAAGCCGACGGTGATCACGAGGAGTGAAAAGAACAGCGACGGCCCCACTTCTTTTGCGGCTTCGATAATCGACATCGACGTCGCTTTCCGGGCCTGCCGTCGTTCCTCCCATTCTTCCAGCTTCTTGTGGGCATTTTCCACCATGATGATCGAGGCGTCGACCATGGCGCCGATGGCGATGGCAATGCCGGAGAGGCTCATGATATTGGAGGTCACCCCGAGGTAATACATGCAGAATGAAGGACATGATGATCGCTACGGGAAGCGTCAGGATGACGACGAGGGCGCTGGGCAGATGGAAGAGGAATACGAGACAGACGACGCTCACCGCGATGGAGAGTTTGATAATCTCGTCCTTCAGCGTAGCGATTGAGCGGCGGATGAGGTCAGACCGGTCGTAGGTGGTGACGATCTTCACGCCTTTGGGCAGAGATGGCTCGATATCTCTTTTTATTTTTTCTTTCACCCGGTCGATGACATTGAGGACATTCTCGCCGAAGCGCACGACGACGATACCGCCGGCTACCTCGCCCTTGCCGTCAAGGTCGGCCACTCCCCGGCGGATCTCCGGCCCGAGCTGAATGTTGGCCACGTTCTTGCAGGTAAATAGGCGTCCCGGTAGCGGTTGTGCCGACCGGAATATTTTCGATGTCTTTGACGGTCTTGATATAACCTCGCCCTCGCACCATGTACTCCATGCCCGGAGAACTCGATGCACCCTTCCCTCGACGTCGAGGTTACTCCTCCTCACCGCTTCCATCACTTTCGTGATTGGGATGTTATAGCCGGATAGGCGGTTCGGGTCGACGGTGATCTGATACTGCTTGACGAATCCGCCCACGCTCGCAACCTGCGAGACGCCGGGAACACTTTCGAGGGCGAGCTTGAGCTTCCAGTCCTGGAGCGATCGAAGCTGCGCCAGGTCCAGGTTTCCCTTCTCATCGACCACGGCGTACGAGAATCCCCAGCCGAGGCTTGTCGCATCGGGACCAAGCACGGGGTTGATACCCGCGGGAAGCTTGTTTCTCACTGCCTGGAGATACTCCAGAACCCGGCTTCTCGCCCAATAGATATCGGTCCCTTCTTCGAAGATGACGTAGATGAAGGAACTTCCGAAAAAGGAGAAACCGCGCACAGCCTGCACCTTGGGTGCGGCAAGGAGCGTCGAGGAGATGGGATAGGTGATCTGGTCTTCGACGAGGTCCGGGCTTCTTCCCGTCCAGTCGGTATAGATGATCACCTGCGTGTCCGAAAGATCGGGGATGGCGTCAAGCGGTGTGTTCTTGAGAGCCCAGTAGCCCCAGACAATGGCAAAGAAGACCATCAGGAATACGAAGAATTTATTTCTTGCGCTTAATTCAATAATTTTAGCGATCACGATAACCTCTCCGGTGATGAGTGTTAAGTGTTATGTGATTATGCATCATTCACGCGACCCTGGGTCCCGGCTTCTCAATGTCTGTGCGCTGACGGCGCTGCGGCGTAGCTGTGTCTCCGGGATCCGTGGCCCCGGGACCCAGGACCCGGCTTCTGCATCGGCAGCGGCTCCACTCCCTTCAGCTTCGCCTCGGAATCGATAAGGAAGTTGGCTGCCGACGCGACCTTGTCACCGGCCTTGAGTCCTGCCGTGATCTCCACCATCTTCTCGGCCCTCACGCCGACGCGCACTTCGCGCGGCTCGAAATTGCCGTCTCCTTTATCGACATAGGCTATCTGCCTCAAGCCCGTATCTATAACCGCATCCTCGGGAACGGCCAGTTTTCGCCCGAGGTTGATCTGCAAGTTCTACATTGGTGAACATCTGCGGTTTCAACTGCATGCCGGGATTCGGAATGACGAACCTGGCCTTGGCTGTCCTTGTTTCGCCGGTCAGGGTTGGATAGATATAATCGATCTTCGATGAAAACTGCCGACCGGGGAAATAGCTCAACTGGATCGTTGCGGGCTCTCCCACGTTAAGCATGGGTAGCTCATATTCGTAGATATCCGCCATTATCCAGATCGTCGAGAGATCCGCTATATCGAAGAGCTTCTCTCCAGGCATGACCTTCATGCCCTGGAGTGCGGTTTTCTGCAGCACATAACCGCTTACCGGGCTGTATATCGTCAGGGTGCGGATCGGTTTTTCACTCTCTTCTATCTTCTTGATCTGTTCTTCACTGATATCCCAGAGTCTCAAACGCTGCCGGGCCGCCTCCACCAACGTTTCGGCATCTTTTGCGACCATGTCTCCAAAGGCCGAAGCCTCGTTCGAAGGGCCGGCTCCGCCCTTAGCCTGGGAACGCTTCGCCCATCTGACCACGTTAATGAACTCCTGTTGCGTTGCCCAGAGCTCCGGACTGTAGACCTCCGCAAGAGGTTCCCCTTTCTTCACCTGTATGCCGGTATAATTGACATAGAGCTTCTCAATCCAGCCTTCCACTTTGGTGTTCACGTTGTAGAGCTTCCTCTGATCATAGTCGACCGTCCCCACGGTCCTGATGATTCTTTTGAGCGGCTGAACAGAGACGGTCGCTATTTTCACGCCGATGAGCTGCTGTTTCTCGGGAGAGATCTCGATTGTCGGCGCTTGCTCCGGGGCTTGCTCTGCCGCTGACGCTTGGTCTTTCGGCTTCTCGGCCGGCATATTTCCCTGGGGCTGCTGTTGCGCTGATTGAGCCGGCGCCTGGGATGTCGTGGACTGGGAGGTTTTGGCAGCGCCGCCCAGAAAACCTGTCTTTGAGAGGTAGATCATCAGGGCTGCGACGATCACTGCTCCACCGATAATCATCAGGCTTTTTCTTTTCATTTTGTCCCTCCTGCCGCAGTCTCTGTTGTCGTGGTCAGCGCTTCGAGTCTTGCTATGGCCTTTTCCCTTTCAGTGTATTGAGCCCAATAGAGGAGTTCCACATCGAGTAGTGCCTTGAGTCTCGTGGTTACCGTGAGGGCTTCGGTTTTGCCTGCCACATATCCTGACAGGGCCAGTTGAACGTCCTGCTGGGCTTTCGGGATCAGTCCGTCCCTGTACAGCGACATTAACCGTGCAGCGGTCTTCGTCATGGAATAGCTGTCACGGATGGCGGATGCGAGCATGTACGCGGTGGCCTGGAGCTCCTGCTTTGCCTCGTTCAGGGAAGCCCTGGCTTCGAGAACGGCCTGGTCCTGTTTCGTCTTCTGGTAAATCGGAAGCGGAATCGACGCCGTGAGGTTCCACATATCCAGAAAAGGACCGGTTCTGTAAAAATAGTTAGCGCTAATCGTAAAGTCAGGATAATACTCTTTCCTGGCCAGCTTCACCTTGGCCTCCGCTCCCTTGATCATCTTCTCCTTCGCCTTTACTTCGGGGGAACGCTCCTTGGCCAGGGCGAGGCTTTCGTCCAGGGTGAGGCTCAAGGGTGTCTGAGAAGTTTCTACGGGCCGCCCCAGCTGATGATTCACGTCTCTTCCCATCGTTGTGTTGAGCATGCCCTGGACCGCCTCTATCTTCTGTTGCTGCATCTCTTCCTTTTCCACCAGCATGTACTTCTCAGTCTGGGCCATGATGACCTCCTGCTGGGAGCCCATGCCGGACCCGTAACGCGCTGTCGCCGCGTCTTCGACCCTTGAGAAAAGGTCGGTCCTCTCCTTCAGGATGTCGATTGTCTTATAGGCAAGAAAGAGATCGTAGTACTGTTCTTTTATTTTTGCCGCTAGCCTGAGTTTGGCGGCGCTGTAAAGATCTGCAAGCCCCTGAGCGTCCCGCGCCGCCATCTCTTCTTTGAGCGAGCGCTTTCCCGGAAAGAAGAACATTTGGGAGAGACCGGCCATGCCCATGGCACCTATCTCATCTCCCAGGGTGAATTTCTGGAAGCCTTCGTTCTGATAACCAAACATGAACATAGGGTCAGGAAGACTCTTTGCCTGAGGAATCCTGTATTTCGCGGCCTCCACCCTTGCCTCGAAGGCCTGAAGCTCCGGGCTGTTCTTCAAGCACTCATCGATCAACTCCTGCAGCCGGAGCGGTTGATCCTCCGCCCTGGCCATCCCTGGCGCGATTGCCAGGAGCAGAGCCAACAGAAGCGGTAGCATGGAAAGCCAGGCACCGCTCATACGCAAAATACGTGTAACGTGAAATGGTCTCAACACACTCACCTCCTGACCCATGTCTGTGTGATGCGCGGGACAGCCTGTTCTTCCGTGTGCTGCTCCTACTTTGCGTCTACAGTGAATTTAGCCGTCTGTGTCTTATTGGCACGGCTCACCTTTACGCTGACATTCCAAGAGCCTGACATAGAGAGATTCATCGCTGCTTTGTATGCGTCGCCTTTAAGCTCCGCGTCGGCTTTGTAGCTCATCGCAGGCATACCCGGCATGGCAGGCATGGAATATTCGACCAACACTTTCGCGTCGGTAACAGCCTTCCCGCCTGCGTCTTTCAGGGCGATTTCCATGTTGTTCGTTCCTGCGATAGGCGGGTTCTTGTCAATCCTGATGTCTACGGTAAGGTCTCCTGCCTTCTTGGTTACCTCGTAATCCTTTGCATAAGCCAGCCCAACCACCATCAGTACCGCTAACATGACCATTGCCAATCTTTTCATCCTAAACCTCCTCTTTTTTATGCTGCCGCAAGGGGTCAGCTTCGTATGGACAGGCCTCGACGGCCCATGCCAAGCGTATTCTTTAAAGCTTCCGTACCTCTGCGGAAGGAGTGCACCCTGGTTCGTGCATCCAGATCAAACAACGACCTTATGCAGCAACCGTAAGTTTGCTCCTTCGTTTTTTCAAGCGTCCTGCGCATCGTGTCCGTTGTGGCACGCAAGCATGCCGTCTGCCATTTCCAAAATCCTCCGCGCGACGTAAGCATAGTCCCTGTTATGGGTCACCTTATGATGGTCACGCCCTCGTTGACGTCAAGCATCACCGGAAGCGAGGATAAAAAGATATCCCCGCGGCACCTGGACGAAAGAAACACGTGCCAAGGCTTATTGTGGAGACGTTAACTTAACAGAGGAGGTTGAGGTTGTTGAGATAAATATCTTTGGAGAGAGTTTTGGACTTGACCCAATCCAGAGCACCCGTGGCGCCTGCGAAAAGATCAAAATTTGCAGTAGACCGCGATTCGGTTGCTAAGCCAATTGAGTCCTGTGCACTAACATTTGGGACCAGGCTGACTGCGAAATCCTGATCCGGGTTTCTTTGAGCCCCTCGAACATCGCAGCACGGGCTTTTGAGGCCGATGTGATCATTCATAACGGTTCCGCAGCAGCACTTATGATGGTGATTTACTGACGGCTGACAGCCATGCTGGCCGGCAGCTGATTGCGTCTGGCAGAAGGTGGAACCCGCCAATGCAGGCAATAACTGGGCCGCCCAGAAGAGCACCGCTAAAGAAACGACCAGCGCCGAACGGCATAACCGACTATGTTTGGATGAGAGTGGCATAATCTCTACTTTTTTACTACAGTATGGCAATTGTTGTCAACATAAATCATCAAGCTTCACAAACGGGGGCTTAGCTTTGATAGTGTTGCCCGGTTGCCTCTCTATAGTGGATAGCGGTCAGGTTCGTGTTTCTCACCTAGCGCACAAAGAAGGTAAACTTTATAGCCTCCGACTTGCCGGCGCGAGTAACCTCGATGACAAAGGTCCACTCACCGGCCATAGAGAGATCCGTTGTTGCTTTGTATTTCTTGCCCTCACGTGTTGCGGTTGCCTCGTACTCCATCATGGGCGGTTTGCCCGGCAATGAGGGCATAAGGTACTTCACGATGACCGTTGCGTCCGTGACGGGCTTCATCGCGGCATCCATTATGTTTATTTCAAGCCCGTGTTCGCCCTTCACGGATGGATTCTTGTCGAATAGTACCTCTACGCTATAACTGCCTGCCTTGCCTTTTACCTCATAGTCTTTCGCATAGCCAAAGGCAGCTGTGAGAAAGACAGCCAACGCGATTAAAGCACATCTGCGCATCAGACACCTCCACTCTTTTCCCTCTTTCCTCAGCCGACTGTTTTGATCTCGGGCGATACAGTCGCATCAGCCGCTATTCCCTTCACGGTCGTGCCGATTCCTCCCCAGCCTCTGAAACCCTTTAATGATCCCGCCCGCGATGCTTTTGTCCCGCGGCTTGAAATTGACATCGCAGACGTAGATCTCCCTGCCCTTGCTGACGATCAGTGACCGGGACTTGCTTGCCGCCAGCACCTGGCTCGGGTAGACACTGCGGTGTCCGGTCATGAGAAAGCTGATGACGCATGCCATCGCTGCATAAGGGGCGACAGCCGGTCCGAAAAGCTCCACCGCCATAATGCTTGCCGAGATGGGGGTGTTGGCAGCGCCGGCGAGAAGACTTACCATGCCGATCGCAGAAAAGACAGCGAGGTCATAACCGAGCACCCAGGCGAAAGCATGTCCCGCCGTGGCACCGACGAAAAAGATCGGGGTCACGATGCCGCCGCTTCCACCAAAGCTGAGTGTGATCGACGTGAAGAGCATTTTGGCTAGAAAGGAGAAAACCGGAACGTGGGCGCCTTCGAGAGCCTGCTGGATGGTGTCAAGACCAAGCCCAAGGTAACGGGGCGAAAACGCAAAGGCAAGTCCGACAAGACACGCACCGCTGAGCGCCGCTGTTGCGGGTTGCCAGAATTTGATTCTGCCGCTCAATCTCCCGAACCAGCGCAGCATCTCAATGAAAACAAAAGAGCAGATCCCGAAGAAGATGCCGGAAGCACAGACCTTCATGAAGAAAAGGCCGCTGAAGATGGGCACAAACTTGAGCGTTTGATGAAAGTACATCACGCCAAGGTGGCTCGATACCTGGTAACCGACGATGCCGGCCACGAACGAGGGAAGCAGTACGTCATAGAGGAGACTCCCTATGAAAAGGACCTCCACCCCGAACATGGCTCCGGCGATAGGCGTCCCAAACACGGTGGCAAATCCTGCGCTGATACCACACACCACGAGCTTCCTTCGGTCTACATCATCGAACCTGAGCAAGCCGGCAAACGTGGACGCGAGCCCGGCCCCGATCTGGGCACAGGGACCTTCCTTGCCTGCGGAGCCGCCCAAAGCGATGGTAATGATAGTAGCGACGAGTTTTACCGGTACGACCCAGGGATCTATCTTGCCCCAGCGTTTGTGGACCGCCTCAATCACCTTCTCGGTCCCGTGGCCTTTTGCTTCCGGCGCAAGATAGTTTACTATCAGGCTGCTTGCGAAGAAAGCAGCGGGAAGGAGAAGAAAGTAGTACCTGAAACTGCTTGCCAGAGCGATGCTCTTTTCCAGAGCCTTCAGAAAAACCGTGGTGGAGAGTCCGACGATGACGCCCACGCAGGCCGCGAAAAAAAGCCATTTGACGATACTGACGAAGAGGATGGATTGTTCAAGGACGCGTGATCTGATTCTGGTCGTAGCGGACATCTCCTCTCCGGCGGATCTAGGGTTAGGATCGGTGGTTTTGCCTTCGTCACTTTTCATCGGGACGGATCCTTCGGGGTATTTCTGGTATCGTCATCACGCACTTCCCCACTTCGTAGAACGGCAAGGAAAGGAGCGACGCGTATGGCGGAGAAGAAAAGGCGGCATTCATGGCTTGATACCTTAATGCCCCAGGTTTGACGGAGTGGAACAACGACCAATGGCATTGCACAATTAAACCCCCGTGGGCATTTCATTGGAGACAACGCTTGGTGCTCTCGGAATGAGTCTCGTATGATTTTGAGTTGGTGGCCCAGAGACTTCGACGTCCATCTTACGACAGACAGTGCCGCTCCCGGCCTTTGTCGGCTCACAGGTGATGTGGACTCTGTCGCCGACGACGATTCGCGCCAGAGTTATACTGAGCAGCACACCGCCTCTCGACTCGTAACGCAATCCAGCCGAATTCTTACTGCGGGCTTTTATAGCCGTGCTTTCCGTGAAAGTGAGGACTACCTTGCCGGCACCGGTATCAATGGTCAGTGTTTCAGCGCGCTCATCGGAAGCAGTCAGTACACCCTCATATTCGAGGAGGGTCGGCAGAGCGCCAGAAGTCTTTTGTTGCCCCATAGCCTGATGAATGCATCCTAAAAGCAGGGTTGCGGCCAAGACCCCGGTGAGGCCCTTTTTCATGTATAACCTTCCTCCATTTGCGGTCTTCCTAAAGCTAACATTCAGTAAGATGCGAGATCGAAGCGTGCAACATTGAAAATCTCTTCTTGATAGTTTGGTCGGCGATCCCATAACGCATCTCCTATACACCGTCTGTTTCGGCCCTCCAACAAAGTCCTCAGGCAGTATCTTACCACGCACTGCAGCCAGTTCTTAGCTGGATACGGAGGAGGCCCCAGAGAGTAGCCTCCTCCTGAAGGTTCCCAGCAGCCCCAGCTCCAGGAGCTATCAAGCAATGTTTCCTGTATGGTTCTTCACATCCGTCTATTCAGATATCCAGAGATAACCTCCATGAAAACAAAACCCCAATTAGCTCTTGTCGATCTTGAAGTGGGCACGACGGTTCTTGGCATAGGCCTCTTCAGTGTGACCAGGATCGAGCGGGGCTTCCTTACCATAGGAGATCGTCTTTATCCTTCCCTCTCCCGCGCCAGCCTTCACGAGATAGTTTTTTACGGCATCGGCTCGCTTCTGTCCCAGGGCCAGGTTGTACTCGATAGTCCCGCGCTCATCGCAATGACCCTCGACCACAAGCTTTATGTCCTTGTTGGCGATCAACCAGTCCGTAAGCTTATTGAGTACCGGCAGGGCATCCGGTCTTAGTGCATAGCTGTCAAACTCGAAGTAGATGTCTTTGAGCACGGCTTTTTCCCTCTCTGCTGCCTCGGCCAGAGCCTTTTTTCGCTCGGCCTCTCTCCGCATCAATTCTTCCTCCGTTATCCCTTCGTGCGCCTTTTTCTCCGCGGGTGCGGGACGCTCAGGCTGCTGTTGTACCGTACTGGGTTGCCCGGTCTGCTCGGTCAGGGGGACATGGGCCTCTTTGTGTGCGCATCCCCACAGCATGAGCGCTGCAGAGCATACAAGAAGTACCAGCGTTTTCATATAGCTTCCTTTTCACGCGGGCTTTTTTTAGGATCCATCAAACGCCTGCTAGTTCGTGATCTTCATGGTCTCTGCCGGCTTGAGATTGAAGCTCGCTACGACCCTGCGCTCCTTCGCTACGTCAAGGAACGACCTGGCTCCGCTCAGGACGTCGGCAATGTCCCGGTCCGTGAGGTAGACGATCGCATATTCAACACAGCCACCGTACTTGTCGCACTGGGTGTAATCCCGCAACGGCCAGTAAATAGAGAACGCCACCCCTTGAATATCCTTAAGCTTGAGGTCGCTCTCCTTCAGGTACCGGATGTACTTAGGAAACTCCTGATGGGTAATTCTCTTGAGGCGCTCCGGCCATTTGTCAGGCTCTGAAGCAGCGCGGTCGAAGACGATCTCCGCCGGCCGGATCTTTATCGAGACATAATGGTCCTGAGTCTTTTTCGCGGGGTCCTTGAGCCCTATGACGGCTATACCGTCATAATAGAAGTCGACGCCGGCATTCCGGTACCTGAGGTAGATATTGCGCAGCGCCGCCTCGTTTTCCTGATAAACGCGGGCAAGATCGGGGTCCTCGTAGGTCGTCTTGAAGACTTCATGCTCGTTCTTCGCAACTTGAACAGGACCCGTGCAGGATAAGAGCAGCATGCAGATAAACAGGCCGATAAGCGTTTTCATGGTTTGATCCTCCTTGTGTAGCTCACTTACTCTATTGCCGTCCTTATTGGTTCCGTAGAAGGTTTTCATTACGTAGCCCTTTTTTCTCGGAGGGTTTTCCGGTCTTGGTTGCCTTTAGCTCGCTGCCTATTCCTGATCATAGAAAAACGTGACCTTCAGGTCCTGGGCCTCCATGATTGTTACCAGCTTCTGCACCGACTGATAGATAAGATCGACCTCTTCTTTCTTCAGCTTCCGCAGTCCGTAGAGCATCTTCCCCTGAATCGGATTCGGTGCCCTACTGACGAGCCTCTTGCCCTTGAGCGTCAGCTCGACGTTGATGACCCGCCTATCCCCCCTGTCCGTGTCTCTTACCCTCGCGACATACCCTTTCGCCTCAAGCCGGTCGATGACTCCCGATATGGTGCTGGGGTGCAGGTACATCTGTCTGCTCAGCTCTCCCAAAGGTATACTCCCTTCCTGCGCGATGGTTTTGAGCGCCCAGAGCTGGGGACCGGTTATGCCGAACTTAGCCGATACGTCCTTCGAATAATCATGTATGGCCTTGAAGATGCGCCGGAGAGACTGCATGGTCTCGGAAATCGTTTTGTCTTTGCTCTCGGGCATGTGAACCCTCGCAGAAGCCGGTGGCGGTTATGTTCAATTGGTTGGTACACAAAATAACTAACGCATTAAAGCCCTGCTGTCAATATAAATATGCTTGTCGATTTGTATTGACACAAAGGAAATTGGGGCCTACTATTTTGTATAGCAACCATTTGCCTGCAAAGCGGTCATTGGCTGAGTTCTCACATCGGGAGAAATTATCGTCGAGATGGTTGTCTTAATCAGTTTTTTGCCATCGTGTGCATCAGGAGGTATGTCGTCCCGAGGCTGAAGTGGCCGGGACGATGGCGATCATGCCTGTGATGAAGACCGAGGCGGAGAAAATGCGGATCAATTTAAGAAAAGCCTTGCTCATTGTCCTCGCCCTGCTGATCAGTTGTGCATTCGTGGCCACCGTTTTTGGTGAGACAAAGCCGCAAGTGGTTCCCGAGGGGTCGCAAAAATACAAGATTGGTTTGCTGCTACCAGTGAGTATTTATGCTAGCGACGTCAAAAGCATTCTCAGGAAAGACAGTGTGGGGACGTGATACGAGTTGCTGATGTGATGGACGTGTTAAAAATGCAAGCGACGTCATCTTGGCAAGAATTGCCGAAAAGGCCCAAAGAGGCCAAGTATAACGGCTCTCACCATCAAGGGAGGAAGAGGCTATGAGGTTGAAGTCGTTCGGGCCGTTCTGTTGGTCATGGCATTGGGGGCGTTTTTCAGCGGTTGCGGGTGCTTTTATCAGGCCGTGAAAGGCGAAAAAACGCCACCGCAGGCAAAGAAAGAAAAACCTATTCCGCCATCAGCGCCGGCACAACCGGCTGTGGCAGCGCCGATGGTGATGCTCAAAGATGTGCATTTTGATTTTGACCGATACAACATACGGCCTGCTGATGCAGAACTTTTGAAACAGGACAGTGAGTGGTTCAAGGCCAACCCGAAAGCTCGGGTCAGAATTGAAGGCAACTGCGATGAGAGGGGTACTATTGAATATAACCTGGTGCTTGGGCAAAAAAGGGCGGATTCTACTAAGAGTTTTCTCCAAAGCCTTGGCGTGAATGGAGCACTGATTGACACCCTGAGCTACGGGAAGGAAAGGCCTCTTGATCCCGGACATAATGAAGAGGCGTGGGCAAAAAACAGGAGGGCGCACTTCACGCCACTCAAGTGACCAAGAAAAGGTGCCGGAGAGCGGTGTTTTGTAAAGTGAATGAGGACATGACCACATTACGCCACGTCCTCATTTCAGTAGACAGAGCTATTATCGATGCGAAACAAAAAGGGATACGCCGAGGGTGCGATGAAAGACAAAGGCGAAGAGTACGTGATCACTGATGAGGATCTCCGGGCAGCGCTCAAGGAGATAGGAGTGTATATTGATGTGACTCTGGATGATCTCAAGAGAATCTATTCGCTGGCGCTAAAAAATGCGAAGGAGAGGAAAAGGGCTAGCGGTAGGTGAAAATCTGAAACTCGAAACGGGTCCATACTAGACAAGGAGAGAAGCTATGCGTGCCGTACTCCGTTGTATCGCGCTTCTTTTTTGTACCGTACTGTTTTTTGCCTGTGCCTCGGCGCCCTACAGGACGAATCTTCAGCTCAATCCGGAGGCCGGCAAGCTCTCATTCAGCGGACAAGACCTGGATCGTGTTTACAACACAGCCGTTGCAACAGGAATGGAGCTGGGCTTCAGAGTCGTATCCTCATCCAAGGAGGAAAGGTTGGTCACCCTCAACAGGCTTCGCAGTGCGGACCAGGTGGCCGAAACACTGGAAGTTTCTGTACAGAGCAATGGCCCCGCAGCAGACGTAGGCATTGTGTACCAGAGCCCCAAACCGCTCTGGGATGCGACGGTCAAGGAATTCACCGATCGGTTTCTCGCGAAACTCAAAGCCGAGTCGTCTGCCGGCCCCGGCGGCCGCTCAAGCTCCGCCGGGTCGACGGGTGTCGATGCGGATAGCCGACCGATAAGCCAACCAAAAGAGACCTACCTGATGCTTCTCAAGAACAGCAATATCAGGAAGGAACCCAGCACAAAGAGCACGATAGTAACCACGCTTCGGAGAGGAGAAAAAATCCTCAAGGTAGATGAGTCTCGCGGATGGTACAACGTGAGACTTCCTTCAGGGGAAACAGGTTGGCTTTCGAAACGCTTAGCCAAAGAGACTGAATAAGGTAAGCTCCGTTCGAACATTGGAACGCCTGATAATAGCTATCGCTCAAAATAAAACCCTCAACGGCTGCACGTGCGCCCGACGCAGTACCGAGCGAACTGCTGGCGGAGTTGTGTCCCCTTTTCTGCCCTGTTACCTCGTCGAGGAACGGAACAATATTTACCCGGTAAAGGTGGCGGCGACCCGGCAACCAAGCGAGAAGTCTCTGAACGTTAGAAGAGGTATACCGGCATGACCAAAAACAGTATAGCAGTCTTGCTGAGTCTTTTACTTCTTTGCTCCGGCATGAGCGCATGGGCAGAAGACGAGACTGGGCCAGGGAGTGAATCCGAACAGCTGATAGCTCACATAGATTTTTCTTCATGGGTACCCAAGTCTTTCAAAGTAAGCCCTGACAGTGCGCACCTGGCCTACGTGACCGCCGCACACAACAAACAGCGTGTGGTCGTCGACGGCAAGGAGGAGAAGCAATATGATGCAATAATCGTGGACTCTCTCACCTTTGCCCCTGATAGCAAGAGGGCGGCCTATGCAGCGCGAGATGGCGCGGCGTGGTTTGTGGTCGTCGACGGCAAGGAGGAGAAGCACTACGATTTCACCGGTTCGCTGGTCTTCAGCCCGGATAGTACACATCTGGCGTACGCTGCCGGCGTGAACAACAAGCAGCGTGTGGTCATCGACGGAAAAGAGGAGAAGCAATACGACGAAATATTGGTCAACTCGCTCACCTTTAGTCCCGACAGCACGCACCTGGCGTACGGGGCCGGCACGGACCACAAACAATTCATAGTAACGGATGGCAAAGAGGGAGCATCGTACGACTTTGCGGGCCATCCCCTCTATAGCCCCAGCAGTTCCCATCTGGCGTATGCGGCTGGAAGCGGCAGTAAATGGTGGGTGGTCATAGACGGTAAGGAAGAGAAGCGATACGACTTTGTGAGTTCGCTTGTCTTCAGTCCTGATGGCAGGCACAGGGCCTACGTCGCGAGCTTAGGCACGAAGCGCCGTGTAGTCGTGGACGGAAAAGAAGGAGCAAGTTACGACTTCGCAGGCTCTCCGATCTTCAGCCCGGATGGTACACGTCTGGGATATGTGGCCAGAACGGCTACTCAGCAGTTTGTGGTCATAGACGGTAAAGAAGAGAAGCGATACGACTTTGTGAGTTCGCTTGTCTTCAGTCCTGATGGCATGCACCTGGCCTACGTCGCGACCATAGGCGCTAAGCGCTGCGTGGTCGTGGATACCAAGGAAGGAAAGCACTATGACGGCATAGCGGCAGGCTCACTGACTTACAGCCGTGACGGCAAAAGGGTCGCGTATGTGGCCAATGTCGATGACGTGCGGTGTGTGGTCGTAGATGGTAATGAAGAGAAGCACTATCAGGTAGTGGGTCGTCTAAGCTTCAGCCCTAACAGTAAACATCTGACCTATGTCGCCGGAACAGGCAACGGGCGATATGTGATTGTGGACGGGCAAGAGGGAAAGCATTACGATTGTATCGTCACCCTTGGAGGAGGGAGAATTATTTTTGACTCCGCCGATGGTTTTCATTACCTTGCACAGGAACGTAGCGATGTCTATCTAGTGGAGAAGGTGAGGTGAAGAAACCGGCTCTCGTTGTCGTGACCCTCATTGGCTGCATAGGCTTGCTCCTCGCCAGGGACCTGGCACGGGCGGAGCGCCTTGCAGGACGGATCGAGGCCGGAGCTATCGCCATCAACGACATGGTGAAATCCGATCCCCGGCTGCCTTTCGGCGGCGTGAAGCGCTCCGGTATCGGCAGGGAGCTGTCGCATTACGGCCTCAAGGAGTTCGTGAACATCAAGACGGTTGTCGTAAAGGAGTGAAAAGGCATGGCACATACAAGGAAAGGGGACACACCTCTTCGAGGAATGTCCCCAGGCAATAAATGAAAGCATCCGACCTGTTTGTGAAGCAACTCGAAGAAGAGGGCGTGGAGTGCGTCTTCGGTCTGCCCGGCGAGGAGAACCTCTCTTTTCTCGAGTCCCTGCGCGTATCAAGAATCAAGGTGCACATTACCCGCCATGAACAGGCCGCCGCTTTCCGGGCCGCCACATACGGGCGGTTGACCAAGAAAGCGGGGGTCTGCTTTTCGACCCTCGGGCCGGGCGCGACAAACCTCGTCACCGGCATTGCCCAGGCGCAGCTCGTTGGCGCGCCGCTCGTGGCCATCACGGGGCAGAAGGCCATCCGGGATAATTGGCAGGCGCGCTTTCAGCTCATCGATGTCGTGAGTCTCATGCGGCCGATCACGAAGCATTCTATCTCCATTGCCGATCCGAGCACGATCCCCACGGTGGTGCGCAATGCTTTCAAGCTGGCCCAGGCCGAGCGGCCGGGCGCGGTACACATCGAATTGCCCAGAGACGTGGCCGAGAGCGTCACGGATGCGGCTCTTCAATTGCCGGGTGCCTCCCGGCGACCGGCCCCGGACGCAAAGGCCGTGGCTGAAGCCGCCCGTCTGATCAACAGTGCACGCCATCCACTCATCCTGCTCTCCGGGGGCGCGAATCGGAACCTGATCACGGAAGAACTGGTCCCGTTCATTGAGAAGACGCGGATCCACGCCGTTCATACCCAGATGGGCAAGGGGGTAGTCCCCGATGCCTCAGAGTACAGCCTGTTCACTACGGGCATGCACAGGCGCGATTACGTGAACTGCGGCTTGGATCAGGCGGACCTCGTCATCACGATCGGCTACCATGTCGTGGAGTATCCGCCCTATGTGTGGAACAGGAACCTGGACAAGAAGATCCTCAACATCGACTTCACCGAGGCAGAACTGGACAAGTACTACAACCCGGTTGCTCGAGGTCGTGGGCGACGTATCATTGGCTCTGCGCCTGCTCGGCGCGCAGATTGCTCCGCGCAAAAACGATGAGGTATTCCCCGCCGTACGGGCCTTCTTGAACGAGAAGCTCGACCGGCCGTTCGAGCGGAAATTCCCACCAACGCCCCAGGAGGTGGTGTGGCATGTCCGGAAGGTTCTTGCCGCGGACGATATCGTCGCGCTGGATAACGGCATTTACAAACTGTGGTTCTGCCGCCTCTATAAGACCTATAAGCCCAATACCTTCCTGGTTGACAACGCCCTCGCGAGCATGGGTGCGGGACTCGCATCAGCCATGACCGCGAAGATGCTCAACCCGGACAAGTTGGTCCTCGCCGTCGTGGGAGACGGGGGATTCATGATGAACGCGCAGGAGCTCGAGACGGCGATCCGCTGCAACATTCCCGTGGTTGTGCTCATCCTGAATGATAACGCCTTCGGCTTCGTAAAGTGGGAACAGCAGGCAAAGGGATTCACGAACTTCGGCCTCGATTACGGAAACCCCGACTTCGCTAAATTTGCCGAGAGCTTCGGCGCGGCGGGCTTCCGTGTCGGGGAGGGGGACGATCTCTCGGAAGTGCTCCGCGAGGCCTTCGCGCTCAAACGCCCGGCCGTGGTGGAATGCCCTATCGACTACTCCGTCAACTACGCGACCTTCTCACAAGAATTGGCCAACTTCGAGTGCGGGGTGTGATTCTCCTTCTCTTCAATCGGGGTAATTCTATTTTCAGATCAAAGATGAGATCAACAGCACCGATGGACGGGGTCATTACGGAAGTCCTGAATGGGAAATGGATCGGTGCATGCGCTACGGACAGCCGGGTCGCGGTTCGCGTCATCCATACGGATCAGGAATGGATGATCGCGAACACGGTCTGCCGCGTTTTGGGTTTTATAGTCAAAAAGGAACATGATCATGAAAACAAAAAAGGTGTCTGAAAGGAGCATAGTCATGAAGGTGAAAAAGGGGGTCAAGGAGAACATCGCTGTGGAAACGGAGAAGATGCATAAAACGGACAAGCCGTTGTCGCCCGATCAGCAGCGATTGATGAACGCATATTGGCGCGCCGCGAACTACCTCTCGGTCGGCCAGATTTATCTCTACGACAATCCGCTGCTGAAAGAGCCGTTGAAACTGTCGCACGTGAAGCCGCTGGTGGTCGGGCACTGGGGCACGACGCCGGGTCAGAACTTCATCTACGTGCACCTGAACCGGGTCATCAAGAAGTATGACCTGAATATGTTCTACATCGCCGGTCCCGGGCACGGCGGCCCGGCGCTGGTGGCCAATACGTACCTCGAAGGCACCTGGAGTGAGATCTATCCGAACATCAGTCAGGACGAGGCCGGGCTCAAGAAGCTGTTCATGCAGTTCTCGTTCCCCGGCGGGATTTCCAGCCATGTTGCACCGACGACGCCGGGGTCGATTCACGAAGGTGGCGAGCTGGGGTACTCGCTCAGCCATGCGTTCGGTGCCGCGTTCGACAATCCCGATCTGATCGTTGCCTGCATCGTGGGCGACGGCGAAGCAGAAACCGGTCCGTTGGCGACTGCATGGCACTCCAACAAGTTTCTCAACCCGATCACCGACGGAGCCGTGCTGCCGATCCTGCACCTCAATGGCTACAAGATCAGCAACCCGACCGTGCTGGCCCGCATCGAGCATGAGGAATTGGAGCAATTTTTGCGAGGCTGCGGCTGGACGCCATACTTTGTGGAAGGCGATGACCCGGAAAAGATGCATCAACTCATGGCCGCCACCTTGGAAAAGGCCATCGAGGAGATCCGGCACATCCAAGAGCAATGCGCGGAACAAAAATGACACCACCCGGCCGCGCTGGCCAATGATCGTCCTGAGGTCACCCAAGGGCTGGACGGGACCGAAAGTCGTCGATGGCCTGCAAATCGAGGGGACCTTCCGTGCCCACCAGGTGCCGATCCTGGTGGATGCCGAGCATCCCGATCATGTCAAGCAGCTTGAAAGCTGGATGAAGAGCTACAAGGCGGAAGAACTATTCGATAAAAATGGCCGTCTCATGCCGGAATTGGCCGAGCTGGCGCCCAAGGGCGACCGGCGGATGGGCGCCAATCCCCACGCCAACGGCGGCATGCTGCTGCGCGACCTGCGCATGCCGGACTTCCACGTCCATGCGGTGAATGTGCCTTCGCCCGGCGCCGTTGACGGCCAGGATACGCTCGTGCTGGGTAAGTTCCTGCGTGACGTGGTCAAGCTGAATCAGGATCAGCGCAATTTCCGGATCTTCGGTCCCGATGAGACGCTCTCGAATCTCCTGGGCGCGGTCTTTGAAGTCACCAATCGTCAGTGGGACGCCCGGGCAGTAAAGAATGATGAATTCCTCGCGCCCGCCGGACGCGTGCTGGACTCGATGCTCAGCGAGCACCAGTGCGAGGGTTGGCTGGAGGGTTATCTGCTCACCGGACGGCACGGGTTGTTTAACTGCTACGAGGCGTTCATTCACATCATCGATTCGATGTTCAACCAGCATGCCAAGTGGCTGAAGGTAACGTCGGAACTGCCCTGGCGGCGGAAGATCGCCTCGCTGAACTATCTGCTCGCCTCCCACGTCTGGCAGCAGGATCACAACGGCTTCACGCACCAGGACCCCGGCTTCCTCGACCACGTCGTCAACAAGAAGGCCGATATCGTGCGCGTTTACCTTCCGCCCGACGCCAACTGTCTGTTGTCGGTCTTTGATCACTGCCTGCGCAGCCGGCACTATGTGAACGTGGTGGTTGCGGGAAAACACGCGATGCCCCAATGGCTGACCATGGATGCCGCAGTCGTGCATTGCACCGAAGGAATTGGCATCTGGCAATGGGCCAGCAACGACCAGGGCGCTGAGCCGGACGTGGTGATGGCCTGTTGCGGAGACACGCCCACGCTGGAGATTCTGGCTGCTGTTTCCATCCTGCGCGAGCATCTGCCCGATTTGAAAATCCGGGTGATCAATGTCGTCGATCTCATGAAGCTGCAGCCGAGCACGGAGCACCCGCACGGGCTGAGCGATGAGGATTACGACTCGCTCTTCACGAAAGACAAGCACATCATCTTTGGCTTTCATGGCTATCCCTGGCTGGTCCACCGGCTGACCTACCGCCGGACCAACCGCAACCTGCACGTCCGAGGCTACAAGGAAGAGGGCACGATCACGACGGCCTTCGACATGAGGGTGCAGAACGACCTGGACCGGTTCCACCTGGTGCAGGACGTGGTTGATCGGCTGCCGCAGTTGGGCTCCAAGGGGGCCTACCTGAAGCAGATGGTGCAGGACAAGCTCATCGAGCACAAGCAGTACATCGACAAGCACGGCCAGGACATGCCGGAAATCCGGAACTGGAAGTGGAGCAATCCCACATGAATGCACAAGACCTTATAGTCACTGTCAAGGCGATGGTCGCCGGCGACAAGGGCCTGTTGGCGATGGATGAAAGTAATCCAACCTGCAACAAACGATTTGCCAGGTTGGGGATTCCCCAGAGCCTTGAGGCCCGGCGCGCCTATCGGGAATTGATTGTGACCACGCCGGGTCTTGGTGAGTGCATCAGTGGCGCGATCCTCTACGACGAGACGATCCGCCAGTAGAAGAAAGATGGCACTCCGTTTGTTAGAGTCATCACCGAAGCGGGTATCATTCCCGGCAGAAACAATTTGTGGGGTCCCATCCGTGGATGCTCGAAGCGGGTGGATGGCGCCGAGGATTTGAAGGTGAAATCGAGAAGGCAGGGAACCAATGGATGAGAGCAAGCACAGTCACCAACGGCACGGCGGGTCGGATCGCGACAGTTCTCATGATGGCCAGCGTCCGTACTGGAAACGCGCGCATCGCGATTGGCGTTTCTGGGTCGGCCTGTTTTTTATGTTTGCGGCCATCAGTATCTATGTGATGAGCGAAGACTTGGCGTGGATGCCTCGAAGCCAGCTGCGGCAGCCGCTGTCAGGCGCCGTGGGAAAATAGCGGGGACCATTCAAGACCGTGAAAGGATGCACATTATGAAACCAAATAACGACCAGCCCAAGGCTCCCGAATCGAAGCCGGGATCGAAGCCTGATGCGAAGGACGATCTGAAATCCCTTCCCATGCCGGAACTGCAGGCAAAATTGGGGTCGTCGCCGGACGGCCTCAGTCAGGCCGAGGCACAGAAACGGCTGACCCAATATGGGCCTAACGAGATTGAAGAAAAGAAGACCAATCCGTTCCTGAAATTCCTCACCTATTTTTGGGGTCCCATCCCGTGGATGATCGAAGCGGCCGTGATCCTTTCGGCGGTAGCCCGGCACTGGCCGGACTTTGCCATCATCCTCCTTTTGCTTGTTGCCAACGCCGTGGTCGGATTCTGGGAAGAACACCAGGCGGGCAACGCCATCGACGCCCTGAAGGCCAAGCTGGCGGTCAAGGCCCGGGTGAAACGTGACGGGAAGTGGGTCAACCCGGCGGCGCGTGAGCTGGTGCCGGGCGACGTCATCCGCATGCGCCTGGGCGACATTGTGCCGGCGGATGCGCGTCTGCTGGAGGGCGACCCGGTGGAGGTGGATCAGTCCGCGCTGACGGGAGAGTCGTTGCCCGCCACGCGAAAACCTGGCGAGGCGGTGTTCTCGGGTTCGATCATTCGCCAGGGTGAAATCGGCGCGATGGTGTACGCCACCGGTGCGAACACCTACTTCGGCAAGACCGCGCAACTGGTGCAGGAGGCGCACACCGTCAGCCATTTTCAAAAGGCGGTTTTGAAGATCGGCAATTACCTGATCATCCTCGCGGTGGCTCTGGTGGCGGTGATTATTGCCGTCGCGATCTTCCGCGGCGACCCGATCCTCACCACGTTGCAGTTCGCCTTGGTGCTGACCGTGGCCGCGATTCCCGTGGCGATGCCCACGGTGCTGTCGGTGACGATGGCGGTCGGCGCGCGCCTGCTGGCCAAAAAAGAGGCGATTGTGAGCAAGCTGGTGGCCATCGAGGAATTGGCGGGCGTGGACGTGCTGTGCGCGGACAAGACCGGCACTCTGACCCAGAACAAGCTGACGCTGGGCGATCCGTTCAGCGTGAACAATGTCCCCGCCGATCAAGTCATCCTCAATGGCGCGCTGGCGTCGCGCGCGGACAATAATGACACCATTGATCTGGCTGTGCTGGGCGGCGTGAAAGACAAGGATTCGTTAAAGGCTTATGAGGTGGTTCATTTCCAGCCGTTCGACCCGGTGCATAAACGCACCGAGGCCACCGTCAAAGCCAAAGACGGAAAGACGTTCAAGGTGACCAAGGGCGCGCCGCAGGTGATTTTGGCATTGTCGGCCAATGCCGGGCAGGTGAAGCCCGCCGTCGAGAAGGCGGTCAACGAATTTGCAGCGCGCGGCTTTCGTTCGTTGGGCGTGGCGCGGGCTGAGGGAGACGGCCAATGGCAGTTTGTTGGCGTGTTGCCCCTGTTCGATCCGCCACGGGAAGATGCCAAGGCAACCATCGCGACCGCGCGTCAGATGGGCGTGAAGATCAAGATGGTGACGGGCGATGCACTGGCCATCGCCCAGGAAACCGCCAAAAAGTTGGACATGGGCACAAATATCCTCGATGCCGGCGGCCTGGGCGACGTCAAAGCATGATGAGACCACAGAGGTGGCCGAGTCCATCGAGAAGGCCGACGGTTTCGCGCAGGTGTTCCCCGAACACAAATTCCACATTGTGGATGTTTTGCAGAAGCGCGGCCACATCGTCGGCATGACGGGCGACGGGGTGAATGACGCCCCTGCGCTGAAGAAAGCCGACTGCGGCATCGCCGTTTCGGGCGCGACGGACGCAGCGCGCGCGGCGGCGGCCATCGTGCTGTTGACGCCCGGCCTGTCGGTGATTATTGACGCGATCAAGGAGAGCCGGAGAATTTTCCAGCGGATGAACAGCTACGCGATCTACCGCATTGCCGAGACGCTGCGCGTGCTGTTCTTCATGACGCTGGCGATCCTGATCTTTAACTTTTATCCATTGACGGCGGTGATGATCGTGATGCTGGCGTTGCTCAACGACGGCGCCATCCTGTCCATTGCGTATGACAACGTTCATTACAAGGATCAAGCCCGAGGCCTGGAACATGCGCATGGTGCTGGGGATCGCCACGGTGCTGGGTGTCATCGGGGTCGTCTCCGCCTTCGGCTTGTTTTATCTCGGTGAGCGCGTCTTTCATCTCGACCGTGCGCACATCCAGACGCTGATGTATTTGAAGCTGTCCGTGGCAGGACATCTGACGATTTTCCTGACGCGCACGCGCGGCCCGTTCTGGTCCATACGCCCCGCGCGGATTCTATGGGCGGCCGTGCTCGGCACACAAATCGTGGCGACGTTGATAGCGGTTTATGGGCTGTTTATGACGCCCCTGGGCTGGGGTTGGGCTCTGTTCGTCTGGGGCTATGCGCTGGTGTGGTTCCTCATGAACGACAGAATTAAATTAGCGGCCTATCGGATCATCGATCCGCAGCGGTCGCTGTTAGGGGTAAGACGGGAAAGGTAGCGATACGCCGGTTTTTTGGTTTCGGCCGGGCCTCTCGGATGTCCACGGCAGCACTGAGTTTGAATACGGCATAATCTCATTTCAATGGTAATCCTGAATCGCTGTCGCCGATGCGGTGTTCAACCTTCGTAGGTGCTTAACGTAACAAAACCTGCTTTGTCTTGTTATATCAGTTAGTTACGTAGCATTCTCCATTATCTCTTTTCTGTGTTTTGCTGTCAAGAGAATTCTTTTGTTTTGTCTTTGCCTTGTTCGGCCCGTCGCTACCATATACATAACCATCTCTGTCGCCGCCATACTGTGGAACTGTGGGAAGGTGAGAGAGAGCTTTCCATAGTTCCAGAGTGCGTTCTGGTTTTGTCGTTGTGCGCGGAGCTCGGGAGCTTCCTGTTTTTTCTGGCTCACTTTTTCTGATGATAAAGGAAAGCGGCTATTCATGCCAGGCCTCTCCCTTGCGCACGTCATCGATGAGGAAGCGCACACCCAGGTTGTCGGTCGGGTTGAGCCAGAGCATGCGGGTAAAGACCGCATCGGCTTCCTTGAACCGACCGAGTCGCCAGAGACAGAGCCCATAGCCATTCAAGCACCTGAGGAACGGGCGGTTATTGATGTGCCCCCAGGGAAGAAGCCCATCGAAGTTTTCTCCGAGGGAGAGCTCACCGATCCGCACGCCAACCTCGTAGTGACGGATGGCTTTCTCCGGTTCGTGATCGAAGGCAAGATTGCCGAGGTGCGCGTGGGCATCAAGACAGCGGAGATCTACACCAAGGAGTTTCATGAGCGTGCGGTCTGCTTCACGGTAGTCACCGGCCTCTTTCAGTTCAACGGATTCGAGTATGGGATCTGTATCTGGGTCGTCGGGATCCTCGCCGGGGATCACCTGCTCCATCTCATACGCAGGTCGTGGACCGCGCTTGATGATCTGCTTCTCCCAGTCTTCGAGGGGTTTGTCCGGTTCTCCCCAGTACTCTTCGTTCGGAAGCCACATGCCCTCGTCTTCGAGCTTAAGCGGCGTGAGGTCAAGAGTGGCGACATCGAGGCGCCAGCTCTTTATTGCTCCGGAGAGATATGGATGTCCTGCGTAGCGCCACTTCTTCTGCGGCATAACCGTGATGAGTTCACCCGGCACCACGTCCCAGGAGCGCGTTGAGCGCAGCGTAACCCGGCCCTTTCCGGGGATACGGCAGGTGATGGCGTTTCCCTTCACCGCGAGCGCGATCAATTCGATATCATGGCTGAGGTCGAGATCCTCGTTCGTTGCCTTTTGAGGTTTGCGTTTTGTGGGAACCTTGACCGGAGGATAGGGATCGATCCCGAGCCACTTGCGGTACGCAGCCACATAGCGAGCGGCAATCGTGCCTCTCGGGAAGAAGAGATCGCACGCGGCAACCTGATACTCGGTGCCGTCTTCACGCCGGCAGTGCGCGGTTACTCCCCGTCGCTCATTCTCATAGCCAAAGGCAAGTACGGTTACCGGTTCTCCAATAACAAACGCTTCTTTGGGAAGTGCGAGTTCGTCTTCAAGCACCTGCCGGAAGGCCCACGATTGTTCGTCGTCGCCGTAGGCGTCGACAATGATCTCCTCAATCAAGGCATCCAGTTCATCGTTACTCTTTTTGTTTTTCATGAAGAACCTCTTTCCCCGGGTTCCTTCCCTTGCTGATGGAGAACACCCGCGTTGATCGCGCACGGCGATGCTGGCGTCGCGGATCCTCATCGTCTTCATCCAGTGCCTGCATGCGTTGCATGACCACCTCCATAGCTCGGTGGTAGTCCCGCTGCACCTTGAGGTTCGCAACGTGACAGTAGCGCTGCGTCGTGGTGATGTGGCTATGTCCCAGGAGGTCCTGGATGGAGGAGAGCGGAGCGTCTGCATTGAGTAACTGTGTGGCCATCGTGTGACGCAGCGAATGACACGACGCTGCGACGCCGCTCTTGCGCGCATAGTATTCGATTCTCTTCTGGATACCCCTCACGGAGATCGGTTGCCCTTTCATGGGTCCCTTCTCCACCACGAAGAGTGCCCTCGTCTTCGATGACCGCTTTTCAAGATACGTCACCAGTGCAGCCAACGCATCGTCACTCACGTACACCATACGGTCCTTGGCGCCTTTGCCGTTGGCGACAAAGAGCTGGCGTCGCTGGTACTCTACCGCATCGGTGGTGAGGCGGGCAACTTCTTCAACGCGAAGGCCGCAGCGGAGCATCACCATGAACATCGCCCGGTCTCGGACTTTTTTGATGACGGCAAGAAGGCTCGCAACCTGGTCATCCTTCAGGTGACGGGGCAAGGGTTTGGGCAGACGGATGGCGATTTTGGTGACCGGGTTGTTCATCACCATTCCTTCTTCGTTGATGCAATAGTCGAAGAAGAGCCTGACGGTCTGCAGGTAGTTCGTGATCGTCTTCGGGGCCAGATGCCGCCTCTGGAGGTGATCCACGTACGCACCGATCGCATCGCGGGTCACGGAAGCAAGGGGGACCGCAAGCCATTGGGTGAAGTGCGTCACGATATTCATGTAGGTCTTCACCGTCTGTGAAGAATAGTTCTTTCTCTTTAACGACCTTCGGAAGCTATCGGTAAGTACCATCGATCTCTCCTTTCTCGATTTTCGCCATGGCCCGGAAGTATTCTTCTCGTCGCGTGCTGTCGGTGAGCCGGGCATATCTGCGGGTCACTTCGATGTCCTGGTGACCTAAAAGCTGCTGGAGCACTTCGAGACGCATGCCGGCATTCAGTAACTCGGAGGCCATGGTGTGGCGTAAGCAATGCACCGTGTAGCCCTTCTCCGTGAGTTTTGCTCTGGTGAGATATTGCTTGAAGCGCGAGAGCGCCGCACTGTAGCAGAGTGGCCTGTCTTTCAGGCCATAGAAGAGGAACTGTTTTTCGGGATCCCGTCGCTTGAGCCAGCGCCTGAGTGCGAAGAGCGCATCATCAGAAACATAGACCACTCTTCCTTGACTGTTCTTCTCTCCCTGGTAGAGGTGCACCTTCCGGTCTCGAAGGTCAAGGTCGTTGAGCGTGAGACCGAGCGCTTCGCCGATCCTGATACCGGTCCGCAAAAGCAGCAGGATGAGAGCACGGTCCCGGGTGTTGTGGATCACCGAGAGGAGCCTTCGCACATCCTTGTGGGCTATCGCGCGGGGAAGCGTGTCGGGAAGCTTGAGCCTGATTGACTTCTTAAGAGCGGTCGTCGGCATGAGGTTCTGCTCGATCAGGAAGTGGAGAAAGGCAATGATGAAGGCCATCCGTGTCTTCACCGTCGAGATCTTGAGACCCCGGTCCTGCTCGTGCTCGATGAAGGCTTCAATATCTGCACGCTCCAGATCCTTAAGATCGCTCTTACCCGACCTTCCGTAAAAGTCGAGGAAGAGCATGACGGAGGTGAAGGAACTTTCGAGCGTGCTCTGTTTGTGGTTCAGGCGTGACTTATGCTTGAGGTAGCGCTCGAACGCTTCCTTTGCGGGAACCTCGATAGGGGAGAGCCGCTCAAGGATATGGTCAATGGTCGTGTGCGCACGATGCTGCTCAGTTGCTCCTGCGTGTTCACTTCTTAATGCTTGGCGAGTGCTCGGCTGTGTCTCGGTCATCTCTGTTCCTCCTTTTCTTTTTTCAAGAAAAAGCAGGTTAGATAATGACCCTCAGCCGTCCTAAAGGTCAATCTATTTTGTTACGTTGGGGTAGGTGGAGTGGTGAATTTGATGTGCGATCGACGGTCTCGACCTTCTCTCTTGCAGAAGTTCTTTGGTTGTTGTCGCAAGATATGATGTTAGTGGTTTTGCCCTTCACATAACCTACCCCAGGGAGGCAACCTATAGGGCGGGAGAACAACCGTAGGTCAGGATACGCTGAACTCCGCCGTTGGGCAGGATGATCCCCTCCCCGAATCTCACGTGGGCTGCCTGAAGACAGGAAAGGTCCTATCTATCGCCGGTTCTGAACGGGTGCGGGTCGTCGGAAATGAAGGCGGATTGACCGTCGCCTACAACGTCCTGCTGAGAGAACAACTGACCCCATCTTCTTAAGAAAACCCGCCGAATGCCAGAACGATGACGAGCGCGCGGCACATACAATCCTCGCAAGGAGCACCAGGTGCTTGTTTCTTCAGCGCGTAACCTGTTCAGAGCCTGCCGTAGCGTATTGAGCAGATGCCCCCGAACCATAGATATAACTTACCTTGTGGTCCGGCGATCAGCCAGGACTCCTTGACAAGTATATCGTCATATTATAATATAATAATATAAAGGAGTGTGGTATGGATAGAAATCAATTATATGAACTTCACGCTCAGTTGTGCGGCGTGTTCACTTCGCCTAAGCGGCTGGAGATGCTGAACCTGCTGAGGGACCGGGAGCTTTCGGTTGGGGAGCTCTCGAAGTTGGCCGGCATCCGCCAGTCGAGCGTCTCGCAGCATTTGGCGATCTTGAGATCGCAAGGCATCGTAAAAACAAGGCGCGAGGGCGTAACGATTTTTTATTCGATTACAAATCGGAAGATTATCCAGGCCTTTGATATAATGACCGAAGTACTCCTGGAAAGGCTGTCAGGTACCGAGAAATTGTCGAAAGACTTCAAAAAGACACAGGCACAACGAAAACATTTGCCGGTTAGATAGATGTACTGGAATTAAGAAACGTACGGTGAAGACCGTGCCTTGGGCAGGCTATAGGATAGGCTCGACGGTAGCATAGGAGACTAAAGCAATGAGCAATGGAAGGTCTGTGAACACAATAACCAATGAGGCTATAGCGGCCAGTCTGACCTCCACCACAAAGACGGAGATCCGTATCGCTGGCATGACGTGCGTCATGTGCGTAAAGGCTGTTGAAAAATCCCTCCGCGAACTTCCGGGCGTACTCGATGCGCAGGTGAATCTCGGAAAGGAAACCGCCGCAGTCGAGTGGGACAATCAGAAAGTCAGACTGTCTGACATAGAAAAGGCCGTAACTGACGCCGGCTACCAGGTGATCGACGAAAAGCGAAGCATCAAGATCGGCGGAATGACCTGCGTGATGTGCGTAGGGGCGATCGAAAAGGCCATCGCTGCGATTGAAGGGGTGACTGGCGTTACCGTCAATCTCGGTGCAGAAAAAGCTCAGGTCACTTATAATCCCCGGCTGGTCTCTCCGTCTGACATGCGTCGCGCTATTGAACAGGCCGGCTACCAGTACCTGGGCATCGAGGGAGAGGAAACTGGGGATCTGGAGGCGGAAACCCGGGCCAAGGACCTGCGGGAAAAACGCAATCGCATGATCGTCGGGTTCATTGTCGGCATTCCCTTGATGGTCCTGATGTTTTTCCCCATGGCCATGCACGGCTTCATTCCGTACCTGATGCTCGCGGTTTCGACGCCCGTCTTCATTTACATAAGTCACCCGATCTTCGCTGCCGCCTGGCGGGCGATCAAAAACAGAAATCTGAACATGGATGTAATGTACTCCATGGGCATAGGCGTCTCATTCGGGGCAAGTCTCCTCGGCACCTTCCAGGTTGTCCTGTCCCGTGAATTCCTCTTCTATGACAGCGCGGTTCTCCTCGCTACGTTCCTCACTATGGGGCGCTATCTCGAGACGCGGGCCAGGGGGAGAACGGGAGAGGCCATCAAGCGGCTCATGGGACTCCAGCCGAAGACGGCAACCGTCGTCCGCAACGGCCAGGAGACCCAGGTGGCTATACAGGACGTAGAGGTCGGCGACACCATTATCGTGAAGCCCGGCGAGAAGCTACCGGTAGACGGGCAAGTGAAGGCGGGTGAAAGCTACGTCGACGAATCGATGATCACCGGAGAGCCCATTCCCGTACTGAAGAAGACGGGCGATACAATCGTGGGGGGAACGATCAATCAGAACAGTGTTCTCACCTTCACCGCAACAAAGGTGGGCAGAGACACCGTGCTCGCCCAGATTGTTCGGCTCGTCGAAGAGGCCCAGGGCTCGAAGCCACCCGTGCAGCGGATAGCGGATAAGGTCGTCACCTATTTCATCCCTGTCGTGCTCGCAATCGCCCTCTTTTCCTTTGGGTTGTGGTATTTCATTCTTGGGAATACCCTCCTCTTTGCCCTCACCACTCTGATTTCGATCCTCGTGATCGCCTGCCCCTGCGCCCTCGGGCTGGCGACACCTACTGCAGTGACAGTGGGTGTGGGACGCGGCGCGGAGCTTGGCATACTCATCAGGAACGGAGAAGTGCTTGAACGCTCGGAAAAGCTGAACGTCGTTGCCCTGGACAAGACAGGCACGCTTACCAAGGGCAAACCGGAGGTAACGGATGTCATCCCTCTGGAGGGGAGCGAAGAGGCGCTGCTCGGCCTCGCCGCCTCTGTCGAGCGGTATTCTCAGCATCCGCTCGCCGATGCAATTGTTGCGCAGGCGAAGCAGCGGCACGTCACCTTACCTGAGAGCGCCGGCTTCGACACCTTCGGCGGCAAGGGCGTGACTGCCCGCGTGGACGGACAGGAGGTAGCGGCAGGCAACAGGCTCTTCTTTGCGGAGAAAGGCATCGTCCTCCCCGGTGACATCGAGCAGAGGATTTCACTCTTGGAAAGCGCGGGGAAAACGGTCGTCCTCGTCGCGCGCGAAGGGCATAGCATAGGTCTTATTGCGATTGCGGACACGCTCAAGCAGAGCACGCCTGCCGCAATCGCGGCGTTCAAAAAACTGGGCCTCAAGATCGTCATGATCACGGGGGACAACCAGAGGACCGCCCGTGCCATCGCGGAGCAGGCGGGCATCGACCGCGTGGTGGCTGAAGTCCTGCCCCAGGACAAGGCTGAGGAGATCAAAAAGCTTCAGCAGGCGGGCAATGTGGTTGCCTTCGTCGGGGACGGCATAAACGATGCGCCTGCCCTTGCGCAGGCAGACGTGGGTATCGCCATCGGCAGCGGGACCGATGTAGCCATTGAGAGCGGCGAGATGGTTCTGATACGGGACGATTTGATGGACGCCGTGGCAGGGATCCAATTGAGCAGGAAGGTCATGGCGCGGATAAAACAGAATATTTTCTGGGCATTCGCGTACAACACGGCCCTGATCCCAATAGCCGCAGGCATCCTCTACCCCTTCTTCGGCATTACCCTTAAGCCTGAATGGGCAGGTCTTGCCATGGCGATGAGCTCGGTAACGGTGGTATCCCTGTCGCTCATGTTGAAGCGGTACCGGCCGGCGGCAGTGTGACCGCACCGGCTGAAATTGGACGGTGCCATTGCTGGACAAAAATATCCGAACCCTTGAAGCGGGTTCTAATCTAAGACAGAGGAGGACATGATGCAGAAAACGAGCCTTAAAATTGAAGGGATGAGTTGTCAGCATTGCGTAATGCGCGTCAAGAAAGCCGTGGACCTATTGCCCGGCGTGTCGCATGCTGAGGTAGCTGTGGGAACCGCGGAAATCACGTATGACGAGAGTAAGATAAAGCAACAGGACCTGGAGCAAGCAGTCGAAAAAGCTGGGTACAAAATCAGCAAGTAGCAAGCTGTTTTCGCGAAGGCAGGTGAATCATGATAGAAGCTTGGCTGAAAGAAGTGAGGGAAAAGGCCGATCCCGATATGCTGGGCATGGTGTTGGTCCATAACGGCGTTGTCAGGGGTACTTCCAAAAATGGGAAGCCTGTGAAGGGGATGAAGCTGTCGTTTGACAGGTCCAAACTTGATGCCTGTGTAGGCGCATATAAGGAGAGAGAGGGCATCACGGACATAAGAGTCTGGATCAACGAAGGTGAGCTGTCCGTTGGCGCCGATATCATGTACCTTCTGGTTGCTGGAAGGCTGAGGACAGATGTGCTCCCTGTTTTTCAGGAACTCCTGTCAACCATCAAGAACGAAGTGGTGCGGGAAGAGGAGGTGTAAAAGCCCGCCATCACCCGGGCGCGGTGGCACGTTATGTATCGAACAGTCTGTACATAGTGATTGTTTCTTTCTTTGTTCCCTTCAGAACCTCCATATGCCGCAGCACTGCGAATTCCCTTTTGAATTCCTGCTCCGTCAGATTAAGGTTCTGCATTATCTCTTCTGCTGTGGCCTCACCCTTTTCCTTGATGAGGCCGACGATGCGGCACTGCAGCGGTGTCAGCACGGAAAACTTGTCCTGCCCCTGCAGTGAGGATCGGGCTGTATAGACGGCCCAGGGATCGCAGGCTTTGGGGGGAGATAAAATATCCATGTAACAATCTTCGCAATAGATGCTTCCGGAATGTCCATAGCTTTGCTGATCGTCTATCTTTTTGCCGCATATTTCGCATACACGAGATGTGCCCATCGCTTCTCCCTTCAATTACGTGTCAAGCAATCTCCCCACGGGTCTCACCTGACCGCTATTCAACATAATACAGCGGACAGCGGAAGGGACAAATACAAATAGTTCTTTTTGCAGATCGATGGCTCCCCGGAAGGCTGAAAAAGAGAGAGAACCCAGAAAAACGACATCTCGTATCATGCACGTGGATGTTTAATGGTGAGTTCAATTGTTCCGGCTTTTTCCATTGCCAAAGGAACGTAGATGAATGTGGAACAGCCATCTTTGAATGTTTCGAACGCAACCTCCCTGCCGCCGGTCGTAACGCTCGTGATGTTGCTCTGTCTCATACGCAAGCAAAGGGCAAATTCAATAGGAAGATCCCATCCAAAGTACCGCACCCTTCCTACTGTGGTCTCCTGGTCTACCATTTCACGTTGGGGCAGATTGAAGTTCTTTCTTTCATTCCAAATTTTTATTCGCGAGGCGCGACGTTCGCTGGCAGTGTTCCCTGAAGGTCTGATGGAAATCCGGAAATCGCCTTGCAGAATATTGACGGGATAACCTTTGTCCTTCTCCCAGGGCAAGCGGGTGTTTCCCATTCTCAAAAGAGCGGCGCAGGGGCTCAGACCGCTTAAGGCAATATCGCCTGCCCGCGAGAGGCCATAATGATTGGTCTCCATTCCAAAAACCAAGGTATGCCATTTCAGGTAAGCGGGCCCGCAGGTATAGTTCGTATAGTGGTCTTCTTCCGGTGTGTCGTAGTTGTCGGAGAAGTCCTGCATATGAAGCAGGTACATTTTCTCCTTCAGGTATGTCCAGGGCATATTCCCGATTTTTGTGTCGCCGAAATAATACGTCGCGAGATCTTCGAGCGTGTGGATTTCGTAGGGCCAGCCCTCAGACTCCGCGGCCCTCTGCATTTCTCTGGCAACGTATTGATGAACCTGTTCGTCCATTGCCCACTTGGTCGTATTGGCGGGGATGATGACTTCCATATCCCCTCGATCGTATTTTGAGCCTGCTGACTCTCCGAGGCTGTGATAATCGATCATCATATCAGGCGGGTATGCTTTGAAAAGTTTTCCCAGCACAAGACGTTCGGTTTTTGTAAGGCTCGTCATCGACGAGCAGAATTGATTGAGGGCGAATCCTTCGGGATTGACGACGGGGACGACGATGACGATTTGCGCCTTTCTGATTTCTTTGGCCTCTTCACTGCACAAATAACGAATGATCTCGGGTCTTACAACACGGGTCCCGAATTCTTGACCATGCCTCGCCAATGTAACCACGGCAATCTGTTTATCAGTATTCGGTACGGCCTCATCAGTTATGAAAATCGCGGGGATATCCCGATGATCGGGAGACTTACCAATAACTTCTTTACGAGCTACACCCGTATACCCGGCCACCCAGTCATCCAACCACTGATAGATTTCTTTTAGCCCTTCTTCCCCCATGGGGATGTGATCAAATACTGCCATGTCTATCCTCCTGTACTCAGCCTCGTAAACTTGCAGACACTGATACACTGGACGAGGGCTCGCCCCTGGGCCCGCTGCAGTGCTTGCCCCTGTGGTATGGAGATGCACTGAAATTCGGTACCGCCTGGGCCCACTCGCCTGATCGCAACGTAGTTATCACCCTTCGTGCATCTGCAACCCGTCTGTCACGGAAGACTGCTAGAATACAAAGGTCATGCCCGCTCCCTGTGCATGCAGGAGGAACGGGGGTACCTTCTCGATAAGGATACGGCTGTCACGCAGGTCGCAGGGCTGATGCCCTTGTTCTCCAGCGCCAGCTCGCACAGCACGACCTTGCCGCCCAGCTCGAGGATGTCGTTGAAGAGTTTGACCGGATTGGGGAGACCCTTGGGGGTGCCGATCTTCTCCAGCTCGTCCTTCAGGGTCCACTTGGTGCCTGCCGGGCAGAAGAACAGGTGCACCTCGTAGTCGAGGGCCAAGCCTGACGAAGCGAAGATCAGCGTCGGCATGATGTTCTTGGCCTCGTCGCCGTTGCAAACAACCACCATCTTCTGTGTCATGTGCTTCCTCCTTGTCGGGTATCTGCTGCTCGTTGCGCGTTCGAGCTGTTCTCTCCGGGGGATGCCCCGTCGATTTGGCCGCGGGATCGTCCATCAGCTGGCATTGGCGGGAGCCGTCTCCTGCCTTGCGGCGGGTTTGAGGGCGTGGATGTACAGCGCCACAGTTCGGTAGATGGCATGGGCAAATTTGGTGAAGGGCAGCAGGAGCAGCAGGGTGATCGAGACTGCCACGTGGGAGATGAACACCCAATATCCCCACTCGGGGGCGCTCGGCAGGTACAGCGCGATCTCGATGACGAATCCGGTCACGCCGCTCAGCCAGAGCAGAACCAGGAAGATCCAGTCGGAGGGTCGGGAAAGGCTGTGGGCCTTGTCGGTCGCCCGCAATCGTCTGTACAGCAGAACCGAGACCCCATACATGAACAGCACTCCGGAGAGCGTGCCGATGAGCCGGGTCGGATACCACAGCGGCACAAACGCGCCGGTCGCCTTCACGCCGGCGATATCCAGGAAGTAGTCCAGGGCAGTCGCAGACAACAGACCCAAGAATCCCCACATCGTCGAGGCATGCACGAACCACTTGCTCAAGAACCACGCTCCGACGTTCCCGGGCGTTTCACACGTCGTCCGGTAGCGCCTCTGCGCCAGACCCTGGACCACCGCGGCGTCCCAGAACGCACGCAACCACTGCCTCCAGAGCCCGTTGGAGAAGCCGGGGTACGAGAGCTGTTTGATGCGGGCAATCCTGGAGATCATCGTCAAGACCGTGGCCAGGCTGATTACCCCGACGAGAATCATGGCCGCCAGGCCGGCGTTATGGATAAGCTCGTAGGGGATGAAGCCAAACAGTCGCAAGGCATCGGTCGCCATCGTCATGCGTTCGGAGTACATGAACGCGCCGAAGAACAGCACCATCAAGACTGCCATCAGACTACCCAGCAGCGGCCGGCTGCAGAACAGCTTGCCGATCTTCAGGGGGGCGTATTCGGTGATGGCGTAGCAGCGGGCTGCCGCCATGAGGTTGGCCGGCTCGGCTTGCTGCGGGCAGGTCTCCGAGCAGTTGCCGCAGTTGTAACACAACCACAGCTCCTTGCTCCCCAGCAGCTCGTCCTTCAGGCCGAGCTGAGCCAGACGGATCATGTAGCGCGGGAAACGGTCCGCGTCGGATGCCAGCGTGCAGATTGCCGTGCAGTTGCCACAGTTGATGCATGACTCGATGTTCACCGCCCCGTGTTCCCGCAACTCGAACAGGAAGCGGGGATCAACGCGGTGGCTCATGCCTGCGCCTCCTTCGCGAGGCCGTACAGGTAGAAGTCGCCGGACTCATCTGTTCCAGTTTCCTCGACCAGACCGTATTTTTTCAACGCGGCGATGTGCCACAGGACCTCGTGAGCGGATATACCAGTCTCCTCAGCCAGTTGCGGCACCGAGTGCGGTGCGTCTCGCAATGTTCGTTCCAGCATTTTGCGGGCAGACTGTTGCGCCTAAAGAGCGGCTGAGGCTCTTTAACCCGCTCTGCGTGCAGCTTGCGGAGTTCGGTCAACATCTCCGTCCGCCGTTTCGTCTCTTCTTCATTCTTCACCTTCATACAGCGCCCTCTAAAGTCGGGGTCTCGAGCCGCAATGGCTTCCACCATCGCCTCGAACTCATCCAACGGCCAGCCTTGAACGTCGATTGCCCGATTGGGACACGCACTGACGCACACGCCGCAACCGTTGCAGTTCGCCGGAGTAACCACGGCTCGTTGAAACGTGCTTCCATTCCTGCTGAACGTCTCCAGATGAATGGCGCCTTCCTGCGGGCAGACGCGCACGCACTCACCCGCGCCCTCGCATCGCTGCGGGTCCACACGGGCCACGTACGGTTCCAGCTCCACTTCACCCCGGCTCAGCAATATGGCGACTTTGGAAGCCGCGGCTTCCGCCGCGGCGCAACTTTCCTGGATGTTCATCGGTCCCTGAGCTGTCCCGGCCAGCACAATACCCGTGACGGCGGTTTCGACCGGGCGCAGTTTGGGATGTACTTCCAACAAGAACCGGTCGTTTCCCGGGGCTATCTTGAGCATTCCGATCAAGTCTTGCACCGGGCTGGGCATCATTCCTACCGACAGCACGACCAGATCTACCGGAAGGTCGATCTCTTCGCCCCAGGTCAGGGGGTCCTTCACTCTGACCAACAGGGGATGTTCGTCGCCATGCTCCGCGCGCACGACCTGCGGGATTTCTTCGGCCAGATAACGCAGGAACGTTACCCGGTTCTTGGACGCCTTCGTGTAATAGTCTTCATGCCCGCGACCGTACGTGCGGATGTCCTGGTAGACATCGTATATGTTGACCTCAGGAAAGCGCTCGCGCATTTGGTTGGCAGCGGCGACTGTGGCGGTGCAGCATACCCGCGAACAGTAGTTGTTGACCTTCCCGTCCGGCTGAGGCGTGTGCACGCCTTCAATCTGACGGCTGCCCACGCAATGGATCATCGCAAGGCTTTCGACGGAGCGCCCGTTCCATTCCGGTTTTCCGTTTGCAAACCGGATGTCGGACAGCAGTCGCTCGAACTGAGGCAAGGTGATCACTTCAGGGAATTCACCATAGCCGAATTCCCCCAGGAGGGCTCGTACGGCTGGAATCCCGTAGCGACGACGATCGCACCTGCTTTGAGAGCAATTTGAGTCGGCTGCTCGTCCAGGTGGATTCCCCCGCAGTGATCGACCCGCAGACATTCCCTGCAGCGGTTGCAGTTCTCCCGGTCAATCACCGGGCCAGCCGGATAACAGCCGGCATAAGGTCGATAGATCAGCTTTGCGGCTTGTGAGCCCGAAATTAAATTCGTCCGCCACTTCGACAGGGCAGATGGCGATCGCCTCATCCACATCTTTGAAATCCTGGCTCACGCCGCGCGGCTGTTGACGGACGTGAACCTCAAAGTTGCCGACGCAACCCTTCGCGGAAACCACCTCGGCTCCGGTAAAGATAGTGATACCTGCATGAGCGCGCACATCCTCGATCAGACCGGCGAGAAGCGTCCGTGCATCTTCATCGGTGGGGAAGACGTGCTCCCACTGCGCCATATGGCCGCCCAGGCAATGACTTTTCTCGATGAGCGTTACTTTCAGACCGCGACGCGCAAGCGACAGCGCGGAACGTAAGCCGGCCACGCCTCCGCCGATGACGAGCGCATGTTGTTCGGCTTCCAGACGCACGGTTTCCAGCGGCTGCATCAGGCGCGCCCTGGCGACACCGGCTGACATCATACGGATGGCTTTGTCCGTCGCTTCAACGGGACACTGGTGATGGACCCAGCTATCCTGCTCGCGCAGACCGATGTGGTAGTACAGGTACGGATTCAGCCCGGCGCGCGGGACGGTTCTTCGGAACGTTTGCTCGTGCAGGAAGATAGAACATGCTCCCACCACGACCCGGTTCACGCCTTTTTCTTTAATGTCGTCCGTGATGAGCTTCTGGCCGGGGTCAGAGCACATGAACTGATATCGGCGCGAAACGACGACGTTATCACATTTCCCCAGCGCGTTCGCCACCTGTTCGCACCGCACCGTATCGCTGATGTTGCCGCCGCAGTCGCAGATATACACGCCGATGCGAGGCTCCTGGTCCGCGGCGCGGGAATTGACTTGATTTATAAGAGTTGTGACCATGCGTTATGCTTTCCCAGGCGTGGACGAAGCTTCCTTGTTTTCAGTGATTGCCGTTACGGGACATCGTGGAATTGCATGAAGGCTGCCGCTTCTGCCGCGGCGGCCCCGGCGGTCATGATGCTGTCCACGATGTCATTCGGGCCTGCGGCTGTCCCGGCGGCAAAGATACCTTCCTGAGTGGTCACCGTTGGTGTAATGTTGCAATTACGGATGCTCACGAAGCCGTCATCGGCTGTCGGCACATCAAGCACCGCTTTCGGGATTCGAACCCGGCAGCATCCCTACCGACAGTACGACCAGGTCATGTTTCCGTTCGATTACCGAATTTTCGTCGATCAGTTCAACGCGCGCGACGAGGTTCTGACCCTCGTCTTCAGTGATGCGTGCGACCTTGCCCTTGACGAACTCCACGCCCATGGCCTTGGCGCTCTGGTAGAACTGCTCGTAGCCCTTGCCGAAGGTGCGGATGTCCATGTAGTAGATCGTGATGTCGGCCATTGGCAAGCGCACCGGAAAGCAGCATCGCTTGCTTGATGGCGTACATGCAGCAGACACGGGAGCAATACGCCACGCCCAGGTCTGATCGCGCGAGCCGGCGCACTGGACGTAGGCGATGGAGGTCCGGGCTCCTTGCCGTCGACGGGGCGCAGGACGCGGCCATAGGGACCGGTCGGCGCCAGGAAACGCTCCATCATCAGACCATCGATCACATTGCGAAGTTTTCCAGCACCGTATTCCTGCTTGGCATCATAAGGAGTTACTTCGTAGCCGGTCGCCAGCACGATGGTCCTGGCCTCAATCTCCACATTGTCCGGCTGCTGTCCAAAGTCAATCGCCTCAGCCGGGCAGGCTTGAAGACATTTGCCGCAGAAGAGGCAATAGTCGATGTCAATCAGTGCTTTCTGTGGCACTGCCGTTGTGAAGGGGACGTAGATGACGCGGTGGGCCGTGCGGCCGAATTCGTTTGTATCATCCGGCAAGTCGAGTGGACAGACCAGTTCACACGACCGGCAACCGGTGCACGCGTCTTCGATCACGTAGCGAGGTTTTTTCAAAACCCGGGCGACAAAGCCGCACTCATTGCGAGACACCGACTGTATATCACTGTAGGTCAACAGTTCGATATTTTCGTGATGGGCTACGGCAGCCATCTTGGGGGTGGTGATGCAACTGCAACAGTCGAGCGTGGGGAAGACCTTACTGAGGCCGATCATCTTTCCGCCGATACTTGGACTCTTCTCTACCAGCGCCACGCGATACCCCTGATCCGCGAGGTCGAGAGCCGATTGCATGCCGGCTATCCCACCCCCGATGACCAGGCTGTCCACGTGAAGCCTATCCAATGCCATGCAAATCTCCTTCTCACTCTCACTCGCTTAGGCTGTCTGGACGTGTGCCGTGTGCGATGCAAGCAACTCACGTTGCACCGGACCGATTTCCGCCAACAGTGCGTTCATCTTTTGGATCTCATTGAGAAACGGACGCACGCACACGGTACAGATCGCCGACAGGCGCAGCCGCCGGGTGTCTAAGGCAAGTTCCTTCATCAAGGCATAGGTCTCGTTGATTATTTCCGCGGTTCGCTCCGACTCCCCTTTGTAAGGACTGTCAGTTCCACTGTACATGACGATGATGCCGTCAATGCCCTGTCGGAACGCCTTGAGATAGAACTGCGAAGAAAACATCGCGGCACTCCTCACCGGCAGAATGTACACATTGGGTGGGTACTCCAAATGTGACTGTCCCACGGCGTCTGCCCCACGGTAGCCGCCCGACAAGGTTCCCAGGACCAGGATCTTATTTTCCAATGTTATTTCTTCCGGCAAATGAAGATCCGGTCGTAGCCGTCGGCGGTAATCACACCTAAGAATTCGTGCCCGACCTTTGACACCAGGCCGGCATGTCCCCCTTCGTGCTTGGATCGCCTGACCAGATCTCCAGTACTTCACCGATCTTCACGGTGCCGATGCTTTTCTTGGCTTCCAGTAAGGGACCAGGGCATGCCATTGCGCGAGCGTCTGCGGTCTTGGCGGGTTGGATGGTAGATAGATCAACAGTAGTAGCCATACAGATCCTCCTTGTTAAAAATCATTTTTTGCGCTGAGGGCCTCCTTCAGTCAGTCGTTCAGATTCATGGACCTTGGCGAAGACCGCTATAGCGCATGTTGCTCTTTCAGATCGTGTCGCCAACAGGAAAGGCGATATATCATTGTGAATATTGTTGGCAGTATTAGTCAATAATACATTACGCTCCTACAGCAATGAAGAATCAGGAGTTCGTAAACCTTTTTCTTGCGTGTCGTGCATACCGCCTCCTCCACGTGGTCAATACAAACACATAGCATAATGCGTACCAGACTCCCGCTATTATTGACAGTCAAATGATTTCAAGCAATTCTGCGTGGGATGTAAAAAGACGAAATCATATACACATGCATTCCGCAACACTAAACCAGGGAGTAATGGTGCACAATGCATTACCATTGATGCCCGGAACTCGCTAAAAGGCCGCGCCTTCAACAGATTAGGGGACCTCGTGAGCTGGCATGTTTCTTGATAATCTCTTGGATGATATGAGATCTGAGAATCACGTCTTCGGCCCTGTCCCTTCCCGCCGCTTAGGGAGGTCGCTCGGCGTCGATGTCGTCCCTTTCAAGACGTGCACCTTCGACTGCATCTATTGCCAGCTCGGCCGTACTGCGAACAAGACGATTGAGCGACGCGAATGGGTACCGCTGGAGGAAGTGGTGGACGAGCTTCGCGGGAAGCTGACATCGGGGCCGGACTATGTCACCATAGGCGGTTCGGGCGAGCCCACACTCTATTCAAGGATCGGCGAGCTAATAGATAGAATCCGTTCGATAACAGACATTCCCATCGCTGTACTGACCAACGGTTCACTCTTATGGAAGCAGGATGTCCGCAATGACCTGCGGAAGGCGCATGTAGTGATCCCATCTCTGGATGTCGGCGACAACGTTCTTTTTCAGGCCGTAAACAGGCCCCACCCGGCTATCACCTTTGAGCGGCTGCTGGACGGCCTGGCTGCGTTCCGGCAGGAGTTCAATGGCCAATACTGGCTGGAGGTGCTGCTCCTCACCGGATATACCGCCATCGAGGCCGACGTGAAGAAGATCGCAAAGAGGAGCGCCGAAATCGGACCGGATCGGGTTCACCTCAACACCTGTGTACGGCCGCCGGCCGAGGAGTTCGCCTATGCCGTCGATCGGCGAAGACTCATTGAACTGGCTGGTCTGTTTACCCCTCGGGCCGAGGTCATCGCTGATTTTGAACCGGTTTTGTCCCGGACGACGCAGATCGCAGGCGCCGGGGAGATATTTCAGATGCTGCAAAGGAGACCCTGTACGGCTTCGGACATAGCCGCCGGATTGAGCATGCATCCGGCCGGGATCATCAAACACGTTGAAAGACTGGTGCTGGAGGGTCTTGTTGAAGTAAAAAGGGCCGATGACGAAGAAATCCATTATGTGGTGTCAAGGAGAGGCTCTGTTGGCGCGTCAGCGAACAGGTAAGGTGAAAAAAAGACACAGGATACCCCCTCTCGGAGCTGACGGGGAAAAATTGAGACGTAGAATTCAGCACACAGGGAGTTCAACCATGAGAGGCCTGACCATAGCCATCAAAGGTGCCGGTGAAATGGCAAGTGGAATCGCCCACGGCCTAAACAGCGCCGGCCTCACGAAGATACTCATGACGGACATAAAAGAACCTGTTGCCGTGAGAAGGACGGTTTCCTTCTCCGAATCCGTCTATGAGGGAAACGCTGAGGTTGAAGGCGTTCGGGGCGCCCTCCTCCGGGATATCGACGGACTCCCCGGTCTCTGGCAACAAAAAGCCGTCGCCGTTATTGTTGATCCGGAAGGGCGGTGCATCAAAAGGATGCGTCCCCATATCGTGATCGACGCGATTATGGCGAAGACGCGAACGTCTACACACATAGACGAAGCCCCTCTTGTCATCGGCGTCGGGCCGGGTTTTACCGCCCCTGAGAACGTGCACGTCGTCATCGAGAGTAACCGGGGTCACAATCTCGGACGGGTAATACGAAATGGGTCGGCAGAACCTTTCACAGGTGCGCCGGGAGCCACCATGGGGTACACGACGGAGAGGGTGCTCAGGTCGCCTCACGCAGGCGGGGTCCGGCACGTAAAGTATATCGGAGATCCCGTTAAGGAGGGAGATCTGATCCTGAGCGTTGAAGAGACTCCCGTTACCGCCCGGATAAGCGGGGTGCTCAGAGGTCTCATCAGGGATATATTCGTGAAAGAGGGGAAAAAGATCGGAGACATTGACCCCAGGGGCAGAATGGAACACTGCTATACCATTTCCGATAAGGCGCGGGCCATTGGCGGGGGCGTCCTGGAAGCCATAATGGCCGATTTCAACAACCGATGAGATGGATACGAGGAAGGAAAACGGCACAAGGGGCGTGAAACCGGCAGTAATCATCGCCAATACTCGGCTATGAAAGTGACGATATCTACGGTTTTCTGATGAAGGCCCTCGCATCGACGATGAAACAGCCTTGACACAGAGAAGTCTTGCTCACTATGCTCTCGCAATTCATCATTCATGGAGGTTTACCCGATGCGTGATTTCAACGATAAAGACCGTACGAAGAAGTCTCCGAGGATACAATTGGGAGAGAATCCGGCCAATCTACCCTCCGAGAGGCTCGCTCTCCTGGAATCAGCCGTTCGCGCCGCACTGAAAGACGGTTACCTTCCCTGCCCTGCCGGCTGGAAAATAGCCAAAGACATGGCCATCCCCGGGATTGCCGTCGGGGCGGTGATGGACAAACTCGGCGTACGCGTCACGAACTGCCAGCTCGGGTTCTTTAAGGTGGACAAGACCGCGTATCCGGGTGCTGCCCCGCAGGAAGCGTCACCGGAAATTGCCGCCGGTCTGCGTGAACTTGATGCCGCTCGAGACCTGACGTGTCCGGCGGTTTTTGAGCTTGCCCGTCGCCTCAAGACAACCCCGATGAAGGTGTCGGGAGCAGCAAACATCCTCGGGCTGAAAATAGGCGGTTGCCGGCTCGGCTGTTTTTGACGGTAGAAATCTATCCCCCCGACAGCAAAAAGCTAACTTCAGGGAGAAAACCACGTAATGTTCCAACTAAAAGAGAACGCAAGGGATGACAGCCCGGGAGGGCGGAGGTCACATGGAGAGAATAAAGATGATGAGCGTCGTCGATGTGAAACAAGAGCGCATGACAGGCCAAAGGAAAAGACCTCCTGGTGCATTGAATGGAAAGCTCGAAAGCGGGCGGAAAACTCTCAAGGATACATCCTGCGTGACAGCCCGTGCTTGACAATCATAACAGGGTCATCAACTATCTTCGCCTCTCCGTAACGGACCGATGCAATCTGCGTTGCGTCTACTGTATGCCGGAAGAGGGCGTCGGGTTCATCCCCCACAACGAGATTCTTACCTATGAAGAGATGCTTCACATCGTGAGTTTATGCGTTGAAAAGGGTATCAGGAAAGTAAGGCTGACCGGAGGAGAACCCCTGGTTCGGCAGGGAATCATCGGGTTCATCCAAAGGCTCAACAAGATTGCCGGCCTGGAGAGCATAGCCCTCACGACCAACGGTGTCTTGCTGAAAGAGTTTGCCCGTGAGCTCCGGAACTGCGGGATAGGCCACATAAATGTGAGCATGGACACCCTCAAAAGAGAGCGTTTTCACAGCATCACCGGACGAGACTTCTTCGACCAGGTCTGGGAAGGCATAGAAGAGGCGGAGGCTATGGGGTTTAACCCAATCAAAATCAACGTGGTCGCCATGAAAGGTCTCAACGATGACGAGATACTCGACTTTGCCGGATTGACTTACAAGAAGCCGTACCATATCCGATTCATAGAAATGATGCCCGTAGGGGAGAACCATGCATGGACCAGGGACAGGTTCATCTCCGCTGAAGAAATCCTTGAGCGTATTCGCCCGCTCGGAAGCATCATTCCTCTGGAGTCCGGTCCCCTCGACGGACCCGCCCATCGCTACACCCTTGAAGGCGCCCGGGGTGAGATCGGGTTTATCGGCGCCCTGAGCAATCATTTCTGCGGCATATGCAACCGGCTCCGGTTGACCTCATCCGGACAATTGAGAGGTTGCCTTTTCTCGGATAACGAAATTGACGTAAAGACGCCTTTGAGAAGCGGGGAGACAGACGCAAGCCTACTCGGCCTCATTGAACAGGCCATCTTCAATAAACCGGGCGGCCACGAAATGGGGATCTGGGCGCCCCGCAGGTGCGTTCGCCCTATGAACGGCATCGGAGGATGAAGGGATGCTACATGCTGACAGGCAACCGCATCGGTAAAAGATGCGTCATGGACTCTTCACCCAAGAGCCATAGGTCCCCGACGTGTAGATGCACGCGAGGGGATTATGACCGGTCACACGGTCTTTCGCGGCAAGGACCGTGGACGGTGCCTTCGCGTACTTGAAGAACAGGGAATCATGGCCGACGCAAAGTCCGAGGACGATGTTGAAGTGGGTGTCTGCCTTGTTGAGAAGGATCGCCTGCAGGACCGGGTTACACATCGATTCATGTTCGCCGGTGTGAATCTTTTCGTCGTCCCGGACACCGATCTTCTCTTTCGGGACCGCCCCCGCCTTGCAGACAACGGATACCGTTTCAAAGCCGTGGTTCTTCAGTATCTGGTCAACGACGGCCGCCTCCGTTGCGAGACCACCGCAGAAAGCCAAACCAAGTCTGGAATAGCCCATCTTATGGGCAAATTCACAGATTTCCTGCATTCTCGGTTTGACGGGGTGCATCACATAGGGTTTCTTGTCCCTGCCCGCATAGCACTCCCCTTCCTGAATCGTTGCCTGCCGGGCAAATTCGGCGACTTCTTTCTTCCGGTATTCTTCTTGCGCCTTTTGCCTATCGGCTTTTCCAATCAGGGTAGGACACCCCTTGGTCCCTATTCCTTCAGGGTTCATACAGGCTTTCTTCTCCCGTAAAACCGTACAGCTCGCGCACTCGGGCTGATTTCTTTTCTTCACGGCTACACCTCCCTTATTTTACGACTGGCATGGGCATATGCTCACGCCGGCCCTTTGCCCTTTTGTCGTTCTATCTCCGATTCCTCTGCCGGATGCGGCTTTGTAATCGGCTCAATCTCACTGGTTGCGGTATCGCTCTATCATCTCGCGCACTGTTGAACCTGCTTCTGCCTTGTAAATGTCGATAAAATTGTCTTTCAGCATGTAAAAAGAGATCTCTCCGATCTTAGGGGTAAAGACCAGGTCGAGGTCGTGCTTGATCAAGGCTTTAATGACCTTTACCCCTATGTGTATGCGATCTTTTTCACCGAGGAACTCATTGTAATAGAAATCTTCTATCTCCACGTCTCCTTTGTCACCCAGTTTCAGAATGATGAAGTAAGGCGCTCTGCCAAAGTGGCCATGGATCTTTGAATCCAGTCCATTAATCTCTTCGACCGGCATGATAACCGAATAGAGTATCCTGTTTTACCGGTTCGACATGCACAAAAACGGATTCAATCTGATTGTAATCCCTTGCTATGAGATTTTCGATCGTGTCCGCAAGTTCATGCGCCTTATATACGGAGACCGAGGGACCGGTTGCGATGTTACATTCTACCATTTTAAATGGTCCGGACTGGCGCATCTTCACGTCAGTCACGCCCTTAACGCCGTCAACGGCGGATATCTTCTTCTCTATCTCCGTCTGCAGCTTCGGGTCAAGGCTTGCATCAAGAAGGATCAGAATCGGCGTCCATACGTTTTTCAGACCGAGCCTGATAATGAGCAGGGCGATGAGCATCACAATAGAACCCTCGATATAGGGAATCTTTGCATGGGCTAAAAGAATGCCCGTGAGAACGACCGATGAGGTGCCAATATCGAGAAACGCCTCGGATGCATTAGCCTGAAGGGCTCCGGAATTGATGAAAGCGCCTGTTTCCTTTTCCATCTTTGCTACGAAATACGATACGAAGACTGATACGCCGCTTACCAGGACCGGCAGCGCCGGGAATGCATGGTGAGGAGCCAACAGATAAAGTTTCCTGTAACCCTCCAGCAGGTTTTCAAAACCGGCCCATAAAACAAGAACGCCAATGAGAAGGGTAACAAAGGTTTCGGCTTTGTATAGCCCGTAGGGAAATCTCGCGCTCTCCTTTCGGGAGGCGAGCCGGAGGCCAAACCAGGAAGCAAAAATAGCAAGCACGTCAACGCCGCTGTGAAAGGCGTCTGCAATGAGGATTCTGGAGTCGAAGAGATAGCCGGTGACAAATTTAGCAACCGCAAGGAGGAGTATGGCAATAGTTGCGGTTATGGCTACTCTTTGACCCCGCTTGAGCGACTCCGTGTGGCTATGCGTGCTTTCCACGGCTCACCTTGCAGACCATGCTATTCGATTTTCAGGAAATTGACGGGCCATAAAAGAGCCGCACTGCGGACATTTTTTTTGAAAACAAGGGATACCGGGCTCACGGGGGACCACGAGACCGCATTGAGGGCATATACAATTGGCAGGGGGTCCGCCGCGTCCATAGCCACCCATTCCTCTTCCTTGTCTACTCCTGCCTTGTTTCGTCATTTTTGCTGAGCCTCTGCCCTTTCCGAAACCGAATGGCACTCATTACCTCCGTTTACTAATATTTTTGTACTAAACCTCTATGTTCCACGATAAGATAGGAACCCCCCAGCCACAGCGGACGATAAAACTGAATAGGATAGTTAGCGCGAGTATCAGTATGTTCAAGTCGGTACCATGGTTCGCTCGTGTGTTACACCCTCTTCGCATCATCAAATTCCGTCTTCAAACTCTTTAACTCTGGCTCAAATCATCGAAGAACCCTTGCCTTTGCTTCGCCTCGACCTGTTCGCATGTATCGGTACAATCTTCTTCTCTGGTTGTTTAACATTATATGGGCCACAACCCTATCCTCAGTGACACTGCGGTTTTATTGCCTTCTGGCGCAGTCGACAAGAGTGGCGTTCGCACTGAAAATGCATACTGCAACGTGCTCCCCCACGTAACATTGCCAAATGCATTGTTACCAATGAGGAACAACCAGCGCAAGAATGTACCTTACCTGATCATCGTGAGTGGTAATCGCGTGTTTGAAGCAATCCGGCAACAGCGCTTTCGGCATCAATAATCGGATGGTGCGCACACTGGCCAGGTAATGTGCGCGAACTCGTCAATATATTGGAGTATGCATTTGTGATCTGCCACATCATGAGCAGCAGCTGCCCGGAGAACTACACGAGCCCGGAGCGCCGCAACACCCGCTTGGTGCCTGATCCGCAGGGCTGCGCCCTGAACCGGGAGCATTATGTGCGGACATCAACTTGACAAGATTCTGGCTGCCGCACTTCGTGCAACTAAGTATCTCTGCTTTTCCCAATACTATGAATTCGTTCACCTCGTTGCATTCGCTGCAGCGGTATTCAAATATGGGCATTGTCCCTCCTTCGAACCTCAAACGGTTCTGATTTTGAGGTTCAGCAATTACGTTTTCATTGAGACGTCAAGCATGAATCTGCCCTTCCCGGCACCCGGGACCCTGGCCCCAGGACCCTGCTACTAACTCAGTGTCCGCAGCCACCTTGTCCCTGGGTGTGCCCTCCGCACGCATGCTCGATGGAAAGTTCGGGCAACTTATTCTCCTTGAGCAGATCCAGATTCTGTTGTACCGTTTCTGCCGCGGCGCGGTAAACCTTGACTCCTTCAGCATTGAGCCTGTTAATTGCTCCGGCACCGATTCCGCCGACTACCACGGCATCCGGTTTGAGTCCGCCTATCGCCTGGATGGGATTGCACGCGCCGTGCACGTGGTTGAGGTCGCGATTGTTGACTGTCTCCGTCTTTGAGATCTCGGTATCTACCACGATAAATGCTGGGGCGGAACCGAAATGACCGTAAACCACACTCTTGACGCCATCATCTTTCTCAACTGCAAAACATACTTTCATCTGTTACCTCTCCTCTATCGATTGATTTCCAGGTGCTATATAGCGCGGGACGCCTAAACACCGGGACGACTCTTCTTTTCATGTCAACGGAACGTAGTACCTTGAGGGTCCCTCCCACACGTTCCATCCGCTTTCAAAGAAGAGAGTCCGACAGTTTGCCACCGTGTGGCCTCTCCCTTCCTCTGTCTTTTCCGTCACATCTCTCGGATTTGCGCCAACCTCTGCCCAAAAGAGGTTCGCGCCCGCCATTCCACCCAGTGTGCATGGCTCGTGCGTGCAGTTGCCAACGATAGTTCTCGGCAAAGAAAGCCGCGTGACTGTCACGATTTGTGCCATGCGCAGCTCCGTTATCATGCCCCTCATTGCGAGTACCGAGCCGGGGACAGTGATCCGTCTGGCTGCCCCGCTGAATGCCGCTTCAAAAGATGCGGTGAAGAGAATTGCTTGAGCCAACTCTTCATTTGTATGCTCCGGTCCGATCGGTTCCACGCAAGTTCCCACCCGGAGGCCCGCCTCCTGGAAGTTCCGGATGCTCTCTTCACGCGTCCGCGGGGAAAGCTGAGTGTCGATCCCCTCACGAAGCCGAAGCGCGTGATATACGCCTGTGAAGCCCGCTTGCTTCACTACTTGCGCTCTTTTCAGCGACTGATCACCTACATTGGCAATCATGATCGTCTCCGGCTGGAGATGCCGACGTATCTCCTGAGAAATTTCGATAAACCGTTCAAAGGGGTAGTGTGCTGTCGCCATCACAAAAATAGCGTTCGCTCCATCGGCTTCGAATTCCTTGGCATAGGCTACAGCCTGCTTGGGCATGAGCCGGGTCTCATCTTTGAAGACACCGTTGACTTCGGCAAAGGAACAGAAGACGCAATTGCAAGGGCACGGTCCTATATTAAGCGCCAGTTGCGCATGGACCTCAGCCTTGTTTCCGGTGAGGTCCTTTGACAGGCGATTTGCCTCGGCCATAAGCTGATATGACTCCCGTGAATCGGACGGGTAGCCGAGCATGCGGACAATCTCATTTTTGGTGAAGCTTTCGCCGTCACGCACTTTCCGTATTAAATCATCAAAGTGCATATCTCTCCTTTGGTCGTCAGTAGAAGTCCTTCCTCTCTGCAAAGCATCATGCATCAAAGAGCGTGTAGCAAATCTGTGTCTCTTTTTTCGTTGCCTTGAGAACCTCCATATGCCTCAGTGCCGCAAACTCTCGTTTGAACTCTTGTTCAGTCAGATCAAGATCATGCATAATCTCTTCTGCGGTAGCCTCACCTCTTTCCTTGATCAGTGCAACGATACGGCACTGCGGAGGCGTTAGCAGAGAAAATTTGTCCTTACCTTGCAGCGAGGATCGGGATGTATAGACGGCCCATGGGTCGCATGCTTTCGGGGGAGACAAGATGTTCATGTAACAGTCTTCGCAATAGGCCCTTCCAATGTGTTGATAGCTTTGCTCCTCGTCTATCTCTTTCCCGCATGCTTCGCATAGCCGCGATGTGCCCATCACGTTCCTTCCGTCCTTCACGGCGCCAGCATCCGCCTGTGGATGAATGACCAGTAGCGAAGCTTCTTGGGCATATGGCTGCCCACCATACCGAACACGAGTACCATGGTCAGAACCGGTACCAGCATATTTGGTCGCATATAGATAATCCCAAGAAGCCCTATGTGTATCAGGCCCATCACTCCGCGCCCCTGATAGGGCCAATGGGGCCAATGGTAAACCTCCGAGGCAATGAGCGCGCATCCGGTAGCAGCGGCAAGGCGAAACCAGGACAAAAGCTGGTGAAACGGGATCCCATAAACTGCTCCGCCAACTGCAATGCTTGTCACCGTCACATGTGCCGTTCGCAGCACGATGTCCAGTGCACGCGTCCATGCCGGTCGCTTGTTTCTTTTCTCCGGAGTCGTAATGTTACTGTCGCTCATGTTTCTCTTTAATCGTTCTGAAATTTACAAAGCGAATAGTGATTCCTCCTCATCAGCGTGCGGCCAACCTGGCCGGGTTCATTTATCCTCAGGATGCTCCTCGAAAGGCCACCATATCGCCCTCGCTCAACAGAGTGTCCATACGGGATTCGGTCAGATAGGTCCCGTTATTGAGGAGAACGCGGATCTCAAAATCCACATCACCGTTGGCGTCGAGGATTGCTTTCGACATCGGCTGACCGAACTTTCGCACAAGGCTTTGCGTCAGCTCGCGGAGCGTCGTACCGATAAAATCAAATTCAAATTCCTTCTTTTTGTTCAAAGCCCTATACAGTACGGGTATCCCTTCAAAATTGAGTGTCACTTTCATCGTCCAGTGATCCTCCTCTCATAATAGTCCTTCAATGCAAGCTGTAGTGCGGAAGCGCCCAGGTTCGAACAGTGAAGCTTTATTTCGGGAAGACCCCCGAGGACCTCCACCACGTCATCGTCCGTTATGAACAGAGCATCTTCAACGAGTTTTCCCTTAGCGATCTCGCTCAGTGCGCTGGCAACAGCCATGGCCGCGGGGCAACCCCTTATAAGGTATTTCACGTCGGATATCCGATCTCCGTCCACCCGTATGAAAAGCTGTAGGGAGTCACCACAATCAGGGTCCCCGATCATGCCCACGCCGCTAGGATTCTCCATGCTGCCCGCATTTTTCGGTCGCAAGAAATGTTCCATTACTTCTTTACTGTACCCCACGTCTATTTACCTCCTCTTCTCTTTCCCCTTGATTCACTAACCAAGCATGATCCCCTTTCTCGTCATGGTGAGAAGGCGAATACCGCCTCCCCGTTTCAACTGTCGGAAATTCGCACCTTCGCTTATATGCCTGAGCACCAACGCCTCGTCGGTCACCATACTTCCCGAGACGACATCAAGGCCATAGTCGAATAAAACCTCACTCATCGGGCGTCGTGGGCCCTAAGAGCATCTTTATGCTGTTACGGGACAGAGTCGCAAGAGCCCGGTCAGCGTGTGGTTGATGAGCGTGGTGCCCGATATGGCCACGATGTCCGACTGTGGAAGAAATCGCTCCGCATCTTGCGCCACATGATCCTCGGGCCGCGGATGCAGTTCCATCACCCACAGGTTACGGGCAACCGGCCTGAGCTCATCCACGAAAGGGAAATGGCCTATAATCGAAACGTTTTTCCCCTTAGCCTTTTCTGCTATCAAATCACCCGCGTTAAGTTCAACGCACTTTGATTGGTCAGTCTCTATCAGTGAATTTATGGCCGCAAGCCCCAGCGAGGCTTTGCTTATATCATCGGACAAAGCGTACCGGGCAATCTTTAGCGCCGTGAGCCGCGACAGCGAGCTCTGGAAATCACTCTCTCCCTCTTCATCGCAGCAATGATCCCGGATCATGGTAGAGGAGAGCCCGCAGTGTCTGCTCACGACAGCAGTCCAGTGTATACCTCGCCGTATCTCTCGCACAGGGGCATCATCCCCGATGTGATCTATGATCGCCTGCAGTATTTCCATATGTGCCCCAGGCTCAAAGCGGGCATCCCTGCCTGTTATGCCTTTCCTTATTCGAAAACATAACGTGTGCCTGCTGTGTTCAGGATGAACTGTTCCGGCATCTCTCTCGCAAAAGAGGTAATCGCCTCAAAGCCGGTACAGTGCATCGGCACTATGTAGTCAGGCTGAATCCTCTTCATATCGGCCAACGTCTGCTCGATCAGGGCCGGCTCGGCGCCGGTCAGGTGAAAGCCGCCGAGCACCGCATGGACGTGCTCGACACCCGTTATTCTTCTGCGCATGCCTGATCGTATTTATGATACCCGCATGGGCACACGATGAAACAACAACGAGCCCTTTCCCTTTCATGTTGAATACCAGGGCCTGTTCACCCTGGAACAAATCGGGTTCGAGGGTGTTGCCTCTCTTGATAAGGAGTCTCGCAAAACCCTTTTCGTACGCCGTCACCCTTTCGATGTTTCCCGTCAGGAAGGCTCCGGGCACGACTTCTGTCGGTGAAGTTATCTCAACAACCTCAACGAGGCCGAGACGCTCAATCTTTTCTCTTGCGAGCTGCCCGAGGTCCTCCGGCTCTTTTTGGACGTCCCCGGGTCCTTTCACAGGAGGCCTTGAAAACCTTCGCGCAAAAGCCTCGTCCCCGACATAGAGAGGCGCACCTCGCCTGATCTGCGCCTTGTGCTTCTTCAGGAGATAGATAAGACTTCCCCAATGATCATAGTGGCCATGGCTCAGCGCGAAGGCCGCAAGGGAGCCAACGTCTATCCCCAGCAGCTTCATGTTCTTCACGATACCTTCGCCTTCAACCCCGTAATCGAACATGAAAGCCTGCGTTCGGCCGGAAGCGGTGGCTTCAATCAAATATGAGAGCCCGTGCTCACTGTGCATCGAGGTGCCGTGGCCGATCCTGGCTCTATGCGCGATCTTCTGATCGGGTCTCAGCTTGTCGTAATAGTTGTCCGTAATGACGGTGACGGCGAGACTGTCCACTGGACTGCCCCTGTAATACTCATGTTGTTGCTCGTCTGTTGGCATTCGAGGGCCTCCTCAGTTATGCGCTACCCTTAATGATCACACGTATTCGCGCCGGTCTGCAAGGTTCCCTTCAAGTATTGCTCTACTATTTCCCGCGGATAGACTGCCTGGGCGCCGGTGACGACCTTGATCCCCTTCTCGGCAAAAAGATTCCGTGCACTGGCCCCCATGCCGCCCGCCAGGACACAGTTGACCTGCTTCTCGGCCAGCCACTTCGGCAACAGGCCCGGCTCGTGCACAGGGGCATCCACGTATGTCTCGGTCAGGATCTTTCCCGCGTCGTCCGCTTCAATTAGCGCAAAAGACTCGCAATGGCCGAAATGTTGGCACAGTTTCTTGTCAGACGTTGGGACTGCAAATTTCATATGATCTCCTTTCGTCCCCGTTTACGGGTGTATCTACTGCTTCCTTTTTTTCTTTAGGCGCCGGTCTGCTGTCTATTATTCGGCCGATGATCTCCTCGAACCGGGCCGCGGTCGGGGTTTTGGCGTAGTGATAGACGTAGGGCCGGCCTTCGTCGCCGCTCTTCACGATATCGGGATCCAGCGGAATCTTTCCCAGGAAGGGAATACCGTGTTTCGTCGCAAGCTGCTCGCCGCCTCCATGCGAAAAGATATCGACCTCCTTACCGCAATCCGGACAGACAAAACCGCTCATGTTCTCCACGATGCCCGCAACCGGGAGCGCGAGCTGTTTGCAAAAGGTGATGCATTTGGCGACGTCGACGGTAGCCACGGCCTGCGGTGTGGTCACAATCACCCCGCTGCTCGCACCCTGCAAGAGCTGCGCAACGGAGAGAGGTTCGTCGCCCGTGCCGGGGGGACAGTCTACGACGAGGTAGTCCAGTTCGCCCCAGTCCACGTCCTGCAAGAACTGTTTGATCGCGCTGTACTTGAGCGGCCCGCGCCAGATCACCGCCTCATCGTCGTTCGCCAGCAGTAAGCCCATTGATACGACTTTGAGCTTCAGATAACACTCCACGGGCTTGATACCCGCGTCTGAGCCGGTCAGCATGAGACCGTTCAGGCCAAGCAGTTTCGGTACGCTCGGACCGTGCAGGTCCACGTCGAGCAGACCCGTCCGGAGACCGCGCAATGCGAGACTCAGGGCCAGGTTCACTGCGACGGTGCTCTTGCCGACGCCTCCTTTGCCCGAGAGGACGATCAGTGTGTGGCCTATCTTCCCAAGCCGTTCCTTGAGCTTGCCATCGTCTTCAACGCAATTATCATGACTACAACCTTCCGTGCTATTCATGCTACCTCCATTCTTTCCTTCAAGATTCGGGAAATATCCCGTATAGCCCGGCTCGCCCCGCAATCCGGGACCAGCTCGAGTATTGTTTTCGCCTGTCGCTGCGCTTCACTGATTGTTGAGTCGAACGGGATGCCACCCAGAAAGGCCATCCCTTCACTTGCGCAGAATTCCTCGATCGTTCGCGTATGTTCCGCGTTTATGTCACTTTTGTTTACGACAACGCTCATAGGAATGCCGAAATGGCGTCCCAGTTCAACCACCCGCTCCATGTCATGCACGCCCGAGCCGGTCGGTTCGGTTACGATCACGGCATGATGGGTTCCGGTGAGAGACGAGATAACCGGACAGCCTATGCCGGGAGGTCCGTCTATGAGTATGAGGGGGATACTCTTCTCCTGCGCCTGCATCCGGGCTTCAGTCCGCACCATCGTTACCAGCTTGCCCGAGTTCTCCTCGCCGGGCAGAAGCTCCGCGAAAATAAACGGTTGGTCGTTTTTGTCCTGACAGATGAAGCACTCTCCGCAACGCCGGGGAAGAAACTCTACGGCGCCGGCCGGGCAGAAATAATGGCACGCACCGCACCCTTCGCACGCCAGGCGATCGATGACAAACGCATCCGATATGGCCGCATAGCGGCAAACCTCCGTACATTTTCCACAGCGGGTGCAGAGCTTCGGATCGATCGCTGCTTTGCTTCCGCCGATGAACTCCTTTCTTTCTACAACTCTCCCCTGCAACAAGAGGTCGAGGTTTGCCGCGTCTACATCGCAGTCGGCGACGACCCTGTTGCCGAACAGGGCGGCGAGGCAGGCCACGAGCGATGTCTTGCCCGTACCCCCTTTGCCGCTTATGATTACAAGCTCTTTGCTATCCGCCATTCTTGTCCTCTTTCAAATAACGTCGACACCCGCCCGATACCGGCGACAAGTTCCATGAAGTGTTCCCGGTAGAGGGGTAACGTCTCGCAGATGAGATTTCCCATCGAGTATTCCCGCGCTATCCGCCGGTCGTCGGGGATACGCGCGAGCACCGGGAGCCCATTCTCCCGGAGGTAGTGTTCCAGCTGTTCGAACCTGGCCTGCTCCCGGTTCACCACAACAGCGACCGGTACGGCGAGGCTGCGGGCTACGATGACCGCTGCGCGAAGATCATGCAGACCGAAAGGCGTCGGTTCAGTGACCAGGACGACAAGATCGGCATGCTTCATGGTCTTCACAACCGGGCACGAAGTGCCGGGAGGCGCGTCAATGATGGCGATGCAGCCATCTATCGCATGAGCTTTCACCTGTTCTATCAAGGGTCCCGCCATCGGCTCCCCCACGTTGAGCATGCCGTGAACGAAGGGTATGTTCAGAATGGCGCTCCCCTTCTCAATCCAGCCGATCTCCCTTGTCTCCATCGCTGATCGCGCCTTCGGGGCAGACGAGACTGCACAGGCCGCAACCGTGACACATCTGGGGCAGGAGCAGGGTCTGCCCGGGGAGATTAACGATCGCGTGGAACTGACAGGCCTTTCCGCACTGACCACACGAGGTGCATCGCTCCTGATCTATGATGGGCACCATCACCCTCGCCGGCTCGCTCCTCTCGAAAACCGGTTTCAGGAAGAGATGGCCGTTCGGCTCCTCGACGTCGCAGTCGACATATTGCACCCGTTGACCCGAGTAAGAGAGAAACCAGGCCAGGTTCGCGGCGATAGTCGTCTTGCCCGTACCTCCTTTACCGCTTGCAAACACAATTTTCATGGTTCGTTATGCCCTCACCATTGCACTGCCGCACTGCGGACACTGTCTGTTGTACGCAGGGGGTGCCGGGCTGGTGGGGTGAGCGCGTTTTACACTGAGGACAGACGCAGTCAGCTGCCGGCCCGGCGCCTGTTCCTCCCATTCCTCCACCGCAGACTCCCGCGCTTCCTCCTGCCCGCCTACCCTGTCCCTGTCCTCTTCTGGGGCCCGTTCCGACCGGTCCTGTTCCATCGCCTTGTGGCATATGTAGCTCCTTTTCTACCAGTGGGACGATACGTCGGCACCGGTAAGCTTTGTCAATTTGCCCTCTTCGAACTGTGCGAGGGCCTCCTTCACGGTCATCTTCATCGCCGAGTAGACCTCGATCCCTGCAGCCCGGAGCACCTGGAAAGCTTTCGGGCCGAAATGACCGCTGATCACGGCTTTCGCGCCCGCATTCAGCACGTTCTGGGCCGTCTGAATCCCCGCACCCTGAGCAAGTCCCATGTTCGCGTTGTTATCCAGTACCTCGACTGTCGTTGCCTCAGAATCGCAGATCACGAGCTTCTTGCAGCGTCCGAACCGCTCGTCGATCAGACCCTCCATGGTTCCGTCCGTACTGCTCACTGCTATTTTCATGTGTCCTCCTTCGTGGTAAGCCGGCCGCTCTGCCTGCCGCCACCATTTTCATCCTTTTCTTTTTTCACCTTTACCATCCCTGCCCACGCCCAGAGCCATCCGGGAATCGGCGCCGCCCACCGGCAACGTATCTTGTGCGGAACGTTGACCGGCGTAACCCGGGACGTTGTATCAGCTACGGTACCCGCTTTACTTCCTGTCACAGGTCCGGTGTCACGTGGTGCTGTTCCATTGCTCCGAGACATATGTTGCTCTGCTCCTCCTCACCAGTGCGACCGTACGTCCGCGCCGGCAAGCTTCGTCAATTTACCTTCCTCGAACCGCGAGAGCGCTTCCTTCACGGTCGTATTCACCGTGGAGTAGACCTCGATCCCAGCGGCCCGCAGTACCTGAAATGCCTTCGGTCCGAAATCGCCACTGATAACGGCGTGCACACCTGCGTTTACCACGTTATCAGCAGTCTGGATCCCCGCACCCTGCGCCAATCCCTTATTTGCGTTATTGTCGAGAACCTCGATCGTGTTCGACCGGGGATCGTAGACAACGAGTTTCCTGCACCGTCCGAACCGCTCGTCCACCATTCCCTCCATGGTCCCGTCGATGCTCGTCACTGCTATTTTGTCTGACATTCCTCTTGTGGAACGATTCTCGAAGCTGTCGTCGCATCGCTGCTTCCCGAAACGGCGTGCCCGGCCACAACAACCGGGCATCAAAAACCTCTCATCTTCGAGCCGTCCTTCCGCGAAAGCTGCCATAACCTCATCAATAGAACCACAGACAAAACCGATGACTTTCACCCCCAATGCGTGTAAAGCCTGTTCGAGGGGTTGGGAAACGGCTCCGCATATAACCGTAGTGACTCCGTGCCCGCTCACTTCTCTGGCCCGGGAATAGGGGTCCCGGCCGACCAGTACCTTTTCCTCCCGCTGCCTGACCCAACCGTTTTCGACGTCAAAGGTCTGCAAGTTACTCGCGACATCAAAAACAGGAGAGACACGACCAACGTGATGACAAATGCCGACTCGTTCCATGACCGAAGATACAGCAAGGCAGGTGCCATACAGGACCATATGGAGCAATTATAACAATATCATATACTTATGTAATGAAAGGCAAACTACGTAACGGATTACTATAAAGCATACTGCAATGGTATTACTCAGATAACATTGCAATTAGCAATTATACCCATTGACAACATGCGGGAGATGGAGGTATCATTGTCTGATGACGGGCGTCGAAACAAACAGCAGGGATATCATCCTCGATTCCATCAACGAGGGTGTGTTCACGGTCGATGAGGATTGGCGCATCACTTCATTCAATGCGGCCGCGGAAAACATTACCGGGGTTTCCCGCGACGAGGCGATAGGGCAGCGCTGCTTCGAGGTCTTCCATGCGAATATTTGCGAGACGGCGTGCGCGCTGAAACGGACCATGTCTAGCAGCAGGTCCGTTGTCAATACCACCGCCTACATTGTTAACCATTCCGGTAATCGGGTGCCTATACGCATCTCCACTGCGCTTCTCAAGGATGATAAGGATCACGTGATCGGCGGCGTCGAGACCTTTCAGGACCTGAGCCAGGTTGAAGAGCTGAAGAAGGAGCTCCACGCGCGGTACAGCTTCCAGGATATCGTCGGTCGGAGCCCTGTAATGATGCAGCTCTTCGAGTTGCTCCCCCGGATTGCCGAGAGCAGCAGCACCGTACTGATCGAGGGGGCCAGTGGCACCGGTAAGGAGCTTTTCGCGCGAGCCGTACATAACCTGTCGCCCCGGAAGAATAAACGGTTCGTCGCTATCAACTGTGCGGCGCTGCCGGATACGCTTCTGGAAAGCGAACTCTTCGGGTACAAGGCCGGGGCCTTTACGGATGCGCGGCGTGACAAGCCGGGGCGGTTTGCACTCGCTGACGGGGGAACGATCTTCCTCGATGAAATCGGGGATATCTCGCCTGCAATGCAGGTGCGTCTGCTAAGAGTCCTCCAGGAGCGGGTGGTCGAGCCGCTGGGGAGTATCGAGCCGGTAAAGGTCAACGTCCGGGTCGTGGTCGCGACAAACAGGGACCTCGCAGACCTTGTAAAGGCAGGGACGTTTCGAGAAGACCTGTATTACAGGATCCGCGTCATCCGTCTGCAGCTTCCAACGCTGAAGCAGCGACGCGAGGATATCCCGTTTCTCGTGGGTCATATCATTACCCGGTTTAACCGGATCGAGGGTAAGGACGTTGCGGGGGTTTCAGGCGAGGTAATGGCCCGTTTGATGGAGTACGACTTTCCCGGTAACGTGCGCGAGCTGGAAAACATCATCGAACAGGCTTTTGTGCTTTGCAGCGGCGGGTTGATCGGCCTGGCTCATTTGCCACCGGAACTCCGGCCAGTCACCGGCATCGGCCCGGCCGAACCGGATTCATCGAGGCTATCATCCATGGAGAGGCACCTCATCAACCTAAGCCTGGAGCGCCACAATGGTAACCGCAAGAAAGCGGCCCACGATCTGGGGATCGACACCAGCACGCTTTTTCGCAAAATCAAGGCCTTCGGAATTGAGACGCCGGCTTCGGACGGACGGGGAAGAAGGCGTTAGGTAGTTGGATTCACCTTCCGCATCCCGACTTTCAGATACCTCCTGGCCAGATTGGTATAAAGCTCGACGCTATAGTTCTGACTGTTTATGTCATCGCTCGTGATCTCGCGCACCTTCCGCGAGGGATTGCCCACCATGACCACAGAGGACGGAACCTGTTGCCCCTGCTTTACCACAGCCCCTTCCGCGACAATCGAACTGCTGCCTATCTCGGACCTGATGCTCAGGATCGCACCCATCCCGATCATCGCCGAATCACCGATCGAACGTGAATGGACAATGGCTCCGTGGCCCACGACTACTCTGTTGCCGATGGTAGAGTGTTCGTCGGGCGGTGCGTGAATGACGACGCCTTCCTCAATCACGGACTCATTTCCGATGCGGATAGTGCCGTAATCGCCCCGGAGGATCGCCCCGTGACCGACGTAGCAATTGTTGCCGATGCTTACGTCACCGATGATCTGGGCGGTCTCGCTCACGTACGTGCCATCACCAGCGGACGGCACCCTTCCGTCAAAGCTGTAGAACATGAGTACTACCTCCGCATCTGATATTAGTTATGCGCACTAACCCCTCCCGCCAAATGAGGTGCTATGTGCCTTATCCTCGATCGTACCGTTCCCTTACATTAAGCTTATCGACCCAGACTGGGACCCTTGTATTCGTGATCACGTCCTGCTGCGGAATGTAAGGTTTGATATCAATGAGCGGAGTGTTGTCTACGGCATCCAAGCCTGCAACGACAAGTTCATTCTTCTCTCTCCCTAACAACCGCACCAGATGCAGACCAAGCCGGTTGGGTCGCATTTGCGAGCGCGTTGCGAATATGCCGACCTCGGGAAGATCCTGTCGATTCCTTGGATGTCTCTTTAGAAGCAGCTTGCCCGGCAGATGAAGCCGGGAGACTACAAACAGATGGGAGAATTCTTCCAGCCCTTCCAGCGCTTCAACATACCTATCCTTGATGACAAGACGTGAAACGAGATCTTTCCATCCATTGAATCCGATATCGTGCACGTCGTTCTTGACGTGGCCTATAGGCTCAAGAATTAAGCCCATTTTTATTCTTTATCCAAGGTCTTTTTTATTTTATTCGCGCTTGCGAGCGGCCTTCTTCATCTCCCTGCACTCCTCACGCTCCATGCAAAGCCTGTTAATGACACAACTTTCCCTGTACTGGCAATAATCGGTGGGATGCGGGCACGGATTTTTGCTTATATCGATTTGCTGATTGTATTTGGTGCACAGAAAAATCGTTTCCATTCGTACTATATACTTGCCTCAAACCTCACGGTTGTCAATGTCCAGCATCCCGATGAGATCCGGCCGCAGGAATCAGCAGGAGAGTAGAGAAGATTCCTTGTGAAGCGTACGTCCTCCCGGCGAACAGCGGATTGTATTGAACGCCATCGTCCTTCATTGTACTATACTTGAGCCGTCCCGAAGGCCGATAGCGATCGCCCCTCACGCGACAAATTTCTGGCGAAGATGTTCTTTGTCGGAAGCTTTCGACGAGTTTATGCAGAAAGATCAGGAAACAGCAGGAGGTTATGCAATGAGCATTGAAATTGATTCTTTCAAGAAGGCGGTGGCAATGGAAGAAGTGGAACAGGTCCCTGTCATGCCCACCGTGAGCGGGTGGGTGGCGAAATTCTCAGGAATCCCCCTTGCAACTCTTATGTACGACGCAGACGCTATGGCCAAGGCCCAAATAGAGGCGCAGAAACTCGTGGGTCATGATGCCCTTTTTGGTTACATGGACGCACTTTTCATTCCCGAGGCATTCGGATGCGGGATCAGTTTTACCTCTTCGGGCCCATCCGCTGAACCTCTTGATATTTCCGACGAAGCGGACGTCGAAGCGCTTCCAATGCCTGATATATATCACGACGGAAGGCTTCCCACCATTCAGACTTTTGTCGCAAAACTGGTGAACGCGCCAGGCAGGGAGGTTCCGGTCCTTGCTCTTACCGAAGGCCCTTTTACAACTTCCGCCCGAATTTACGGCACGGAAAAAATGATGAGGGCGGTAATGAAGAACAGGTCAACAGTCGAAAAGCTGCTCGATAAGGTGGGTGCCGTACTTTCCGGTTTCGGCCGGGCCGTTGGTGAATTGGGGGCGGATGGTCTCATCATCGCTGATCCTGTCGGCTCTTCGACGATGGTGTCGCCGAAGGTCTACAGGGAATTGGTGCTGCCGCACCTTCAGCGGTTCATAGGCGCTCTCAACATCCCGGCAATACTTCACGTGTGCGGTAATACCAGACCGATCTTGAATCTCATGGCGGAGACCGGGGCGAAGATATTGAGCCTCGACCAATGCATGGATCTCGCTGAAGCTAAGGAGCAACTGGCGGGCCGTTGTGGAATCGCGGGGAATGTAGACCCCATCGACGTCCTTCTTCGTGGCACCGTCGCCGAGGTGAAGCGCGAAACGCTGAAGTGCCTTCAGCGGGGTGGAAAAAAGGGGTACATTCTCATGGCCGGATGCGCGGTTCCGCCTGCTACTCCGCTCGAGAATCTGAAGGCCATGATCGAAACGGCGAAGTTCAGGCAGTGAGACGCACCGGCAACGTCTCGCGCCGGGAATCTCTCGTTGGCGCCTCGTTGGCGCCTCTTGACAGGCTTACCCATGAAGTCGTACATAATATCGCTGTTCCATGAAATGGTGAACGACAAGTAGTGGTGATGGTATGTAAGCAGAACGCGACAAAGCTGTAAAGAATGCGGTAGAGGAGGAGGAATGGCTTCAGTAAAGGAAAGGGAAGAGATATTCGAGGGACTCGCCGAAGCGGTAACCGCATACGATGAAGAAAAGGCGGCGGAGCTGACCAGAAAGGCCCTGGAACTGGGTATCGAACCCAACGATGCGATACTGGAAGGTTTGGCCCGTGGTATGGAAAAGGCCGGGCAGTTATACGAGCAACAGGAGTATTTCGTACCGGAGCTGCTCCTGTGCGCTGATGCCTTAAATGCGGGCCTCGAAGTGCTGAAACCTCATATAAAGGTCGAGACGCTGGACGCCCGCCTAAAGGTCGTCATCGGAACGGTGGAAGGCGATATACATGATATAGGCAAGAATCTTGTGCGCACGATGTATGAGGCGGCAGGGTGGGACGTATACGATCTGGGTGCCGATGTGAAAATCAGCAGATTCCTCGAGGAACAGCAGAGGACTAATGCCGATGTCGTAGCCGTTTCAGCTCTGATGACCATGAGCATGGCAGCCATTCCCAACATAATCAAATCGATCAAGGCAAAGAATCCACGGATCACGGTGATGGCAGGCGGCGCGCCATTAACACGCGAGACAGCGGAACAATATGGAGCCGATGGCTATGCCGACAACTGCGGCGCCGTTGTGAAGGAAACGTTGGAGGCAATGCGCCGGACGAGGGGTTGCAATGCGCAGTGAGAGCGGCAGCAACCCGACGACAGATGACAGATAACAGCTGGCAGAATGCAAAGCCCGATGACCGATGACAGATGACAGATGACCGAATGCAAACCAAAAGAGAGGAACTATGACTGAAACAGGGCGCGCAATCCGTATGCTCAAGGGAGAACGCGTCGATCAGACGCCACTTTTTCCGTTTATTCTCGGATTCTGTGCAAAGAACGCCGGTTATCCTATCGCAACCATCTATAGCGATGCCCGGAAAAGTTTCGAACTCCAGGACTGGACGCACGAACAGTATGGTTTTGACTGGGGGCCGCTCTACGGGTATGCCTCGTACGGCACCTGGGAGTTCGGCGGCGATATCAAGATGCCGCAGGGTTACGAGCAAGCGCCCTCTCACACAAGGTTCCCTGTCCAGTCAGAGGAAGACATTGAAAAACTCCGAGCCCCGGACCCCAAAACAGCCGGATGTTTACCGACCTCGCTGGCATTCTCGCGGCTGCAGGCAGCGCACGGGAAACCCGTCTCGATTATATGCGCGGGTAACTTCACCATGGCGGGCAACATAACGCCGGTTGATAAGCTTTGCCGCTGGATGCTGAAAAAACCGGAACTCGTGCACCGCATTATGCGGCTCGCCACCGATCACATCGTGGATGTCGTGCGGTACTGGTGCGATACCTTCGCTCCAGACCAGGTCATACCGCAGATGTGGGAGCCTCTGACGGCAAATGTGATCATCTCGCCGAAGCAGTTCGAGACATTCGTTCTTCCGTACATGAGGGAATCGAGCGAAAAGATTCTTGCCATGGGAGTGCGGCACATTCTCTACCATATCTGCGGCGACCAGAATAAGAACCTCCCCCTATGGGCGAGGATCCCCACCGGAGAACCTGGGCTTTGCAGCTTCGGGGTCGAGGTGGACTTGCTCGACGCCATTCGTCATCTCGGTAAAAATAATATCATCATTGGTAACATGGATCCGCAGGTCTTCCTCGGGGGAACTCCCGATCATATCTATGATCTGTGCCGGATTGCTATCGAGAAAGGCAAGTCCGCGCCTCGCGGCTTCATGCTTTCATCTGGCTGCGAAATCCCTCCGGATGCGCCGGCGTACCATGTGTACATGATGCAAAAGGCGATAAGAGATTTCGGCCGCAACGCGTGAGAAAGCGAGCGCAGTCCCGCAGGACCCGCTACGAATCGCTTCGCGGTTTTTAGCGCGTGCTATGGCCTGGTGAGTCTCAGACCAAGAGCAGCGAGATTGGGATTAAACGACATTACGACCTTGGTAGAAGCCGCCTTTGCCTTGTCCTCGGTCAGCCTTTCAATAGGTCCGAAGCCTAACGCTTTGGTCGGGCAGGTGCGCACGCACGCTGGTTCGAGACCGTGTGTGACCCTAGTCAGGCAGAAATCACACTTCCGCATGAAGCCCCCTTCAGGAAATTGGGGAGCACCGAACGGACAAGCCGTGGCGCACGCATGGCACCCTATGCAAAGGTCCTTGTTTAGTTCCACGATGCCGTTTTCGGGATTTTTTGAAAGCGCCCGGTTCGTACAGACCGCAACGCAGGGCGCATCCCCGCAGTGCATGCAGGCCAATGAGACATATCTGATAGCTACAGAAGGATAGGTTCCGGTCTCTACTCTGCTCACGTGTCTGAAGGTGGAGCCGTCGCCGGGCATATCGTTCTGGTCAAAGCAGGCGGACATACAGGCCATGCAGCCGCTGCAGCGGGAGACATCAAAAGAGAAGCCGAGCTGTGGTGTGCTCATGCGTTTTCCTCCGTAAGTTTTTTCACTTCGCACAAGAGAGACTTGAAACCGGGAAACCCGGACACGGGATCGCAATAGTCGGGCTCAATGAGCAGGTTCACGCTGGCCCCAGGATAATCATGGTACATATTGATCACACCCGGCGGTACAATCTCCGTGAGGTTCGCTTTCACCTTCACCGAGCCTCGCTGTGTCGAGAGACTGACCCAGTCTTCCTGAGCGATACCTCTTTCACGTGCATCGTGCGGATTTATATCCACCAACGGATCGGGGCGCAGGCTCCGGGTCCAGCTGAGACGGAAGGTCCTAGAGTGGAGGAACATTGGAAGCCGTGCTCCCGTAGTGAGAATGAGAGGGAACTCCCTGGCCACTTCAGGGGTTGATCGCGGGCTCAGTTTCGGCTCTTTATAAATGGGAAGCGGGTCATATCCTGTTTCCGCAAGGATCGTGGACGTAAACTCCATTTTTCCCGAAGGCGTGCCAAAGCCCTTCTTCTTATATTTTTGAAAAGGAGGCGCCTTTGCATCTTTGACTTTATATCCGGCTGGATGCTTCTTCAACTCGTCGAGAGTCAGAGCCGCGGGCTCAAGCATCCAGTCGATACACGCTTCGTAGCCCTTCTGCATGAGGCCATCCTCCGGCACCATGCGGCGCGCCAGGTCAACGATAATCTCTGCGTCGGAACGTGATTCCCAGAGAGGTTTGATCACCGGCTGTGTCCATATGATGTACTGCTCGGGATAGACTTTCAGTTCGCTCCTCTCGAAAGAGGTGCACGCGGGCAGCACGAGATCAGCAAGTCCGGCTGTCTCTGTCATGAAGATATCAACATCGACAAGGAAGTCGAGTTTCTTTAGGCTCTCCTCCATAAAATCATGACCGGGCCACATCCGGTGGTTGAGGCCGAAGCCGATCATGGCGCGGATGGGGTACGGTTTTCCGCTTTGGATCTGGAAGGGAAGCTGCATGGCCTGGGCCTCAGGGACGAGCCTGCACCATGCGGGATATTGGTCCTGCCCGAGACGTGGCGCCATCTGGTCCCATGAGCGGGGACTCCCAAACTCCGGCTCCCGCGTCACAAGACCCGGGCTGGCCACGTGAAGATAAGCCGGAGGCACCAGCGGATTGCCCCCAGCCACGTCGTAGTTGCCGGTGAGTCCGACGAGCGCAACAATGGCACGATGGTTCTGCAGTCCGTTCGTGTGGTGGGTCGTGGGGCTCGCGCTCGTCATCATGCAGGCCGGCTTTGTTGTCGCATAGAGCCGAGCGGCCTCGACGATCTTGCTTGCTGGAACGCCGGTAATTTCCTCTGCTACACCAGGCGGGAACTGAGCCACATACGCGCGATATTCCCCAAAGCCTAAGGAATAGTTCTGCACGAATTCACGGTCATACAATCCTTCCTCGATGATCACGTTGGCCATGGCCAGAGCCAGCGCGCCGGACGTGCCCGGCCGGATGCGCAGGTGTATGTCTGCGTGCGCCGTGAGCGGTGTAATAAGAGGGCCCACGTCTATGATCTTGAGTCCTTTTTCGCGGGCGTCGAGCAGACCCCTTGCAACAGTGGTGTTTGAATGGAACGGGTTAGAGCTCCAATTGAGAAGACATTTGGAACGCGCGACGTCGGCCTGGCCCATGGCGCCATACGTGAGGGCAGCCCCCAGGAAAGCGGCCCTGAAGCAGGTGCTTGACTCCGTGCAATAGTTGGGTGAGCCGAAGCCCAGGGCAAGACGCTTCAGGAAAGGCCTCATCCATTTCGAGTAACCTGCGAAGAAGACCACTGATTCGGGACCCGACTCTTCTTTTATTTTCAGAAAACGGCTCGCGATAAGATCAAGCGCCTCTTCCCATGAAATAGGTGTAAAGTTCCCCGATTTTCTGTCCCCTTTCCTTAGAAGCGGCGTGCGAATCCGATCTTTATCGTAGATGTACTGCCGGTTGGCGTTTCCTTTGGAGCAGAGTGTGCCGGCGCTGTGGGGATTCTCCTTGCTCCCTTCGACCTTGACGACAACCCCGTCCTTTACATACGCATCGATGCCACAATGTGAATGGGGATTGCATATGGAGCAGATGGTCTTCTTAATCTCAAGCCCATCAACATTGTATTCAGTATGCATAGTCGCCTCTCTTCTCTTCGGCTGTCTGTTTCCAATACTGCTCAATGTATATTAACACGTGCACGGTGTACAAATCTATCGCACCTCGCACCCCCAGGACCGGAAAGGAGATTGACAGGCGCGAGCCTGCTATGCCATAGTTGCTACAGTGCGTTTCAGTTGCAGGTGCTGACCTTGACCGCTAAAGTTCTTCTCATAGATCCCCTAAAATGCGACGGCTGCAAAGAATGCGAGACAGCCTGTGCTACGAGGCACATCGGGTATCGGAGGACTGGACGGAAGAGGATAGAGGTTATGGGTATTGCCTCGGGTGACGGGAATCTCTTCGTTCCTTTCACGTGCCAGCAATGCACCGATCCACCCTGTATGGCTGTATGCCCTAAGAATGCCATTACCAGAGACCTCGACCTTGCAAGAACAGTTCTCGATACCGGCCTGTGCGTCGGATGCGGAATGTGCGTAGCAGCATGCCCGAGCGGATCAATAGCCTTTGCTCATGAATTCGGTTTTCCTTACAAATGTGAGCTGTGCGACGGGGAGCCGCAGTGCGTGAGAGTCTGCGAGAAAAAGGCGCTGGAGTACGTCGATCCTCACAAGTTCCAGCAACGGCGCTCACAACAAGAAGCCGCGAGGCTCTGCGACGCCCTTCAGGGAGGACATGCTCCAAGAGGTGATGAGAAGCAGGCAGAAAGGAAGTAGATGATAAGCTTTTTTCGTGTAAACGAGCGGTGCAACGGCTGTCTCTCCTGTGTGCAGAATTGCCCGGCCAGTGCTCTTGACTATGCAGACCAGGAGAATCAGAGAAAGCTCCTGCACAACATGAGCCTTTGCGCCAGGTGCGGCAATTGCTGGAGGATCTGTCCCGAAGGCGCTGTGGAATTCGAAGGTCTTCTCAAGGGACAATGGGACGAAGTAGTAACCATGGATCTTGTGCGATGCGCCGTTTGCGGGGCGCCTCTCTACACACAGGATTTCAAAAAAAAGCTGGCAGAAAAGCTGGACCAAGTGGAAGCGTTGTGCCCCGAACACCGAAAGAGCAATCTACTCACAGCGTGGCAGCGTCTGGCGCCTGGAAAAGATCACTGAGAGATCTGCAATGATTACCGGCAAACTGAAACCTTTTGATGAAATAACATCTTCCATAGAACAGTACAAAAGCATCCTCGTCGTCGCCTGCGGAAGCTGTGTCACTGTATGTCTTTCAGGTGGCGATCGGGAAGCGCATGCCCTCGCCCGTGACCTTTCAGCCCCGGAGAATGCCGGATCTACCGGGCGTTCTATCCAGGTAAGGACCATTCAAAGGCAGTGCGAAACGGATCTCGTGAAGGCTTTTCTGGAGATACCTCCTGATACAGACGTCCTCCTGTCCCTTGCCTGCGGCGCCGGCGTTCAAACCCTTGCTGAAATTTTCGGCCACCTACCGGTGATACCTGCCCTGAATACCACGTTTCTCGGCGCCCTCGATGAACAGGGTGTATGGCGGGAGAAGTGTCAAGGGTGCGGGGAGTGTGTTCTGGCTCACACAGCCGGCATATGTCCGATGGCCCGATGCGCAAAGCACTTACTGAATGGGCCCTGCGGGGGATCTTCTAAAGGTAAATGCGAAATCGGTGAAGAGGTAGACTGTGCCTGGCAACTCATTATTGATCGGCTGACAAAAATGGGCCGGCTGGATGAGTACGGAAGGATTCTGCCTCCCAAGGACTGGTCCGTTGACGGCAGTTGTGGACCGCGATCCATGCGGCGAACGGCTAACGCCCCCTGAACTACAATGAGCGTATGATCGGAGCCGCCGATGTTGGAATGTGCCGACGTGCGTGGGCGCGTATACGGGTACGTTTTCCTTTACAATCTTTTTGCGCGATGCTACCATCAAAAAAATGAAGGAGGTTTCAATCATGAGGGATGAGATGAATCGAAGAGACTTCTTGAAAACGACGGTTGGCGCAGGCGCGATCTTGATGGCAGGGGAAATTTTGAGCGGGACAAAGAACGCCTATAGCGAGGTGAAGTTAGCAGAATTGGATGCGCTGGTCATTACCATCATCACCGACAACTACTACGATGCATTAAGGCCTGATGCTCCGATCACAAAGCGGTTTCGCACCGCTCCCGGACAATGGATGCATGCCGAGCACGGCTTATCGTATTTCATTGAGACAGCCTCGAACGGCAAAACCAACGGCTTCATGTTCGATTATGGCTTGGATGCGCCGGGCGTACAGAGAAACATGGATGTCCTCGGGTTAGATGTAGGAAAGGCGAATGCCTTCGGTTTGAGCCACGGCCATTTCGATCATTGGGGCGCAATGATCGCGATGCTTACCGCAAACAGGGCCAAGATAAAAAAGGGTACACCTCTCTATCTGGGAGAAGAGGCCTTTGAGAGGAGATACTCGCTCGTGCCGGGCGGCACGGACAGGCTGGACATCGGTCAGTTGAACAAGGCGGAGATAGAGGCGCTCGATCTGGTACGCGTGGTTGAAGTCAAGAGCCCGACTGAGGTAATCCCCGGAGCGTACTTTAGCGGCAATGTTGAAAGGGTAACCACTTACGAGAAAGTACCTCCCAGCCTTCTCGTGAAGAGAGGTGATGCGATAGTGGTCGATTCCTTCCCAGGAGAGCAGGCCATGGCGTTCAACGTTAAAGGTAAGGGCCTGGTCGTTCTGTCCAGCTGCGCTCACGCTGGTATCATCAACACAGTGAAGCACGTACAGAAGATGACCGGGGTTGACAAAGTGTATGCGGTCGTTGGCGGTTTCCATCTGGTCAATGCACCACAGCAGGTGATCGACAGCACCGTAGCCGACATGAAGATAATCAATCCCGATTTTATCGTACCTGCACACTGCACGGGCTTTGAAGCGACGATAGCTTTCGCTAAGGAGATGCCGGGAAAGTTTATTTTGAATACTGCGGGAACGAGGTACACGTTCGCTGCGTGAGGCGGTGAGCAGAATACAGGATAAAAACGCTGGACCGGAAAGGTGAACGGGAAATCGAGCCATGGGAGGCAACTACCCGAGGTACGATATCCCGGCCTATTGTTGGATGTAGCTCCGTCACATATCTTACCCTGTATCCCATTGAGCCTGCTACACGATAGGCGACATGACAAGCCAACGTAGTTTGATATCGAGCACAAAAACTTTCTTTGGGGCGAACTTACATCATCATAGTGCAAACACCAGATCGTAGCGTTTCATGGCAGCCTACGCTTTCTCGCCGGAATTAGACGGCCATGTGGCCTCAAGGTAGTCCGTTGGTTCCTGATAGTTATAATACCTCCATGCCTCGATTCTTCTTACCTTGATGATCTTCATGCTCTTTTGTATGTTCTTACTCAGGTTATTCGATACCCTTGCGTGTAGTGAAATTGTGAAAATGCCTCTCTTGCGCAGTTCTTGTCTTAACACTCCAAGCATTTGAGAAAATCCCTTTTCACCTCTATAGTCAGGAAGAATAGCTGCATTTTCAATATAATAAGTTTTAGGACCTTGTTCCATAAATTCATCGTCATCTTTCAATTCTCCGACCGCGTCGTTATGCGGAATGGCCAGAAGAAAACCCACCCTTTTTTCGTCGTCTATCAGCATAATGCAAATGTTCTTCTGGTTCATCAACATTTGCCTATAATATTCTTCGGCTCCAGGATACTCCCATCCCTCGGGATAAGAATGGCGATTGATCAAAACAATGTCGCTCGCAATCTTTTCATCAGGGCCCTCTACAGCCTCTGCCTTTAACATTTGTCGCCTTTCAGTGAACTCCGATTGCTTGATGAATGGGCCTCTATGAATTCTGTTTCGTCCCGCAAGAAGTTAGAAGAAGCGAAATCATGTTCAAGGCCAAGAACTCACCCCGGCACGGATGCAATAAACAGGTAATGGTACGGCCCCACTTCAGACACGCGGTCCATGCTGAAGCCGAACCGGGCAGTGATCTCTCCCAGTTCCTGCTCAGACAGTCTCATTGAAACGGGCGGCCCCGAAGGCGTCTCAATCTTCTTGTACTCGACGATGACGAGCTTGCCTTTCGGTTTCAACACTCTGGCTGCCCCCCGTAATACCACTTCACCAGTGTTATCTCGCAACAGATCGTGCAGGACCGTTGCCATGAAGGCAACATCGACCATCTGATCCCTCAACGGGATGCCTCGGTTCACATCGGCGGCAAGCGTCTCGATATTCGTCAACCCCAGGCTCGAAGCCCGTTCATTGAGTTCAGCAAGCCCCTCCGCCCATGCGTCGACTCCGTAGACCTTGCCTTCCGGACCAATCGCCTGAGCTATAGGAATAGTATACTCTCCTCGTCCGCACCCGAGGTCGAGAAAGACGGTTGACTTTTTTAACGGCACCTCCCGGAAAAAGCGCTCCCTGTCGATAAACTCAAAACTGCTCCTACCGGCTCCCGGTGGTTTCTGAGCTGCTGTCATGGCTTTGGTTACCTCCTATTGCCTCTCGTAACGTTTAATGACTTCTACTAATGCATGAATCAGGTTTCATTCAAAGTAAAGAGGAAGCTATACGCGCAACCACCAGCAGGTCAGCCTCAACGGGTTTATTTCCCATGGGAATCATGGTTCCTGCTGTCCGGCTCAAGACTTCCTCTTTCTCTTCTCACTCGCCTCCACGTGAAGCATCATGGCCGGAAGGGGAATGCGCAACTCGATGGCAGGCTGTTTACATTCCAGCACACAGGAGTTGCAATGCCAGCACTCCTCCGGGTAGCGGACGAAAGGGAAGGCCTTTTTTTCTCTTTTGCCGAACACATCGGTCGGGCAGATATCCACGCGAACCCGGCAGGCAATGCATCTCCCTTGTTAATGATCGGTGAAATGACGATCTCCCATGGGCAGAGCTCGTTAAGCCGTGCTCATCTCTTCTCGCGCCAGGCGGTCACGACCTTTTCTTTTTCTTTTCGAATTGTCAGGAACTTGTCCTGGAGCAACGGATTCGTGAAAGGGAAATCCGACCTTCTGTGCTGAGCCCTCGTCTCTTTTCTTTCGAGTGCTGTCAGGAAAACCATCTCGCCGCATTCCAGAAGGTCCTGGATCTCGAGACTTCTCATCAGCGTATGCGCATTGTCGGCGGAAAGTGTGGCCCGGACTTTCTTCTTTAAGTCTCTGAGGTAGGTGAGGCCCGCGGTCAGCAGGGACTCCGATCTCACTTCCACACCGGCGTAGTCGTTCATGATCTGCTGAAGCGCCAGGTTGGCCTCCTTCCAGTCAGGACCCGACTCCCGCTCAAGCATACGAGCATAAGAGTTCGCTGCCTGCTCGATAAGACGATTCTTGTCGATCTTCCTGAAGCCTTTGATGGCCTTCGCTCCTTCAGCGGCGCTCTTGCCTGCGATCCATCCAAACGTGGCCGCTCCCGCGCAGTCCGCGCGGAAATTACCAACCGGGTCACCGGCAGCGAACAAACCCGTCACGCTGCTTTCGGCCTTCGAGTTGATCTCGATTCCCCGGCCTACCAGAAAAGGCTCGTACTGCATAAACTCGACCCTGGCTTTTCTGGGATCGATCCCTTCCCTCGCCATGTAGTCGAGCATGGCTGTGTTTCCTTCCTGCACAAGGCCCCACATCATGTATTTGAAATCTTTTTGCAACGTGGTGCTGCAGTCCATGTACACAGGCCCCTCTCCGGATCTGTGTTTATCCGTGAAGACGGAGCTCCAGATGTCGCCTGTAATGTCACCAAGGTTCTTGTCAGCCTTTTTTACGAAGGGGCCAATAATCCTGCCCTTGGGATCCTGATAAACGCCGATCCACGTGGCCTTCCCGCAGCGGGCGAAATATTTGGGGCCTGCATGGCGCTGGGGGAACTCCATATTGACAAGCGTTGCTCCGGCCCGGAAAGCGATCGCCTGTGCGCTTCCCGTACATACCGGACAATTGGCCGTATTGAAAAGCCACCCGGGGCTGGGTGGGGGATAGAGCCTGCTTCCACAGCCTGTGGCGAGTATAATGCTCTTCGCCCTAAAAAGTTTCAGAACCGGGTTCTCATCCCTGATACTGATTCCAATCGCGCCTGTCACTTCTCCGTCCTGCGTCATCACATCGCTCACGTGAAGATGGTTTTCAATTCGGACTCCGGCCTCGTGTGCCTTTCTGGTCAGCACCGCCTTCTGATTGGATCCCGCGTACTTGAGCCATATGCGGGGTCGCCCCGGAAAGGCATGTCCCGAGAAATCCCAGTATCCCCAAGGCCTCATAGATATACCCCAGCTATCCCAATCCTTGACCCGATCAAACGACTGCTTCAGGAAAAGCTCTGCAAGTGATGCGTCGCTGAAGCCTCCGACCTGACTTCTCTGGTATTCCTCCAAAATCGGCCGCATGTCTTTGCCGTGAACCTCGGGGATGTAGCACAGGAAGTGATCGTTTCCCGTTGCGCCGCAGCCGCTCCGCCTGGTGTTGGCTTTCTCCGCCAGTACCACGCTCGCTCCCAGGCCGGCCGCGTGAATGCCCGCCATGAGTCCCGCAATGCCGCCTCCCACAACGAGCACATCTGCGTCGATGGGTTTATTGTCCCTGGTGATCATCAATCCACCCGTTCCGGCACTTGCATTCTTTCCTGTCTTTGCGCTTATCGCTCGAGCTTCTACGTTTTACCATTACTCACCGGAAGCTCGCAATTAAATCGTGTAGTCCACCAAACGCAAAAGCTTCATGTTTACGACTTTGCGAACCTGCTAATTGTTTATTTGACAACTTCAGGAATACGCGATCACGCAGGCACAAATGCCCTTAATGAGTCTTACGTCAAACCCTTGAGCTGTTCGTCCATAAAGGCCTTCACTTCGAGGAATAGAGTGTCGCCGTTCTCCGGCGTGATGAAAAAGCACCTCGCCTTAGGGTGCGCTCGCACCGTGTCCAGAAAGGAGGATTTCTTGTTACGCACCGAGGCCATCACGAGGCTGTCACCGCCAAGGCAATCCAACACCGCGGCGCAAAAGCCACGTGCGCCAGATTCCATGACCCCGAGCTCGTCCATAACGACGATGCTGCCTGCTGGGATGCCGCGAAGGTGGTATACGGCGCGGTCAAAGGCTTCGGGGAAGCGGGTGGAGTGGTGGTCGATACAAGTGCCGACAAGGTTGTTCTGCGTGTAAGCACGTTCGCCGGAAACGCCGTGGATGTACACGGGCTCGGGGCAGCCCACCTGGGCGGGCGCCTCCTTCTTGGTCAGGAAGCCATACACAGGCAGGGAGACTCTTTCCAGGAGTCGCCGTATGAGAGTGGATTTGCCGACACCGTTGCTTCCAACAATCAAAATATGAATAGTGATCCCCCAAAAATCCGCGTCAAGGCAGGCCGGAAACACACGAACAGGCAGACGAGCTGCTCGATCGCCTCGTGCATGTAAATGTCTTGCATTATCATTTATATGTATAACTATTGTCAAGGAAAGTTCCTGAGCGGCAATGAGCAAAGATTCATTTCTTGCCTCCTTGTAAGGCAGTGTCCGGCGAGACCATCGGTGTTTGACTCCGTCCCTGGCTATTTAGTAGACTTCCGCAATCCTTCATCCGGGGACATGCAATTGCGCCGTTACCTGATTTTCTTCACTGCCGGCCTGAGTCTTTTCATGTCTGCCATCGACAGCACGGTCGTGGCGGTCGCTTTCCCGAGCTTCACGAGGGAGCTGCACTCGACCGTCCTCTGGTCCTCGTGGACGATCTCGATCTTCTTCATTGCCGTCACGATGACCCTGCCGCTGGCGGGAAACCTGGCTGATAGCTTCGGGCGCAAGAAGCTCTTTCTTGCTTCCCTCCTGCTCTTCACCGCCAGCTCGCTGGCCTGTGGCCTCGCTCCCAATATCTATGCCCTCATCGCCTTCAGGTTCCTTCAGGGTCTTGGAGGCGCCTGCTTTGTTCCCGCTGCGTCCGGTATCGTAAGTGATCACTTCCCCGACAACCGGGAAGCTGTGATAGGGCTGATTACCAGCATTTACTTCATCGGGACCGCCGTTGGTCCGAACTTGGGCGGCTGGGTCGTGAGCCAATACTCGTGGCGCTATATCTTCTACATCAACGTGCCGATCGGCATCCTTCTCATGGCTTCAAGCGTGCTCCTGCTTAAGGAGAGGAAGAACTTTTCACAGCCTCAAGTGGACCTGGCCGGTGTGGGCTTTATGAGCGGGCTGCTTCTCTGCCTTATGGTCGGCCTCAATCTCGCCGGTGAAAGCTTCTCCACGCTTTCCCTGATCCTGGCCGCCCTCTTCGTCCTCCTCAGTTCCTTTTTCACCGTCCTCTTTTTGCGGCAGGAGAAGCGGACGGCCCAGCCGATCCTCGACACCGCCCTGCTCCGGTCCGGGCCGTTCGCAGCGGCAAACCTGTCCAACCTGATCCTGGGCATGACCATGATGGGCGTTTTTTCGTTCGTACCGTTCTACGCAGTATCGGTTCACGGGCTCTCAACGCTGATGAGCGGCGTGATCCTCACCCCCCGCTCCCTAGCGATGACTATTGCGGCAGTGATAACGAGCCTCCTGCTGAAGAGATGGGGTTACCGGTGGCCCATGGTGATCGGTTTTGTCGTCATCGCGTTCACGACCGTTCTCCTTGCACCGCGGTTGTTCCCTCTCGAATTAGCGGGCGTCCGGTGGGGGACAGTCGAAACGCTCTCGCTCGTGCTCTTTCTGAACGGGCTGGCCGGAGGTATGGTATACCCCGCGTCGAATAACGCCTGCATAGAGCTGATGCCGGAGAAGGTGAGCACTATCGTCGGCCTGAGGAACATGTTCAGGAACATCGGGGCCGCGCTGGGCGTCACCCTCACCACATCGATCCTTCATTTGACCGGTGACCCGGCCCGGGGCTTCACGGTCGTCTGGATTTTTTTCGGCCTCACGTTCCTTGTCTCGGTCCCGCTCCTTTTCCTCATGCCTGCCGGGAGGAGGGCTTCCTGGGGATAGACCGGAGAGGAAAGAACGGCCCTTCAAACAGTAAAGCAAACAAGAACGGTAAAAAGCCTTGCCCAGAGATCGAACCCTCCTCCGGCTGAGAATCCCACGGTGACGCGTAAGGTTTTGCCCTGGTAAAAGGCGCTGCATCGAGGGCTCCCGAGGATAGTAATGCAAAGGCCGCGTCTGTCATCAGGACGGTTACGAAAAGCCTTTTCATCTTTAGCCTCCGCTGATTATGTATTCCCTATTATCCAAGTGGCACACCTGCAATTTATTCCGATTGTAGAGCGGGGATGTTCGGGTCAATTCTTATTGGCAGCCGCTTACTTTAATCCGCTGGATCTCCGGGAACCTGTCTTCAAAGAAAAATTATGATTATGATAAGAATTAATGCGTTGACGCCGAATTTATAATACTTCTGATATATTTGCACTCCATATTTGTCGTTAAAGGAGGGACACCATTGAAAAGTGAGACTAGTCGAATTGTGGTCATAGGTGCAAATGCGGCCGGATTACGGGCCGCAGCGCGCTCGAAACGTTTATTGCCGAAAGCGCAAGTCACGGTCATAGACTACGGGCAGTTCATTTCATACGGCGCCTGTGGCATGCCGTATTTTGTCTCAGGTGATATCGGAAGCGCGGACAAGCTCCGCGAGACCGCTTACGGCGTGATTCGCGATCCTGAGCTTCTTCAGGAACGCAAAGGGTCTTGGAGTTGTGATTCAAACGGAGGTGCAAGCGGATTGACCGCGACGCGCGCAAAGTAATCTGTAAATCGATGTTGAACGGGGAGACGACAGAGTACCCTTACGATAAGCTTGTCCTGGCCACCGGAGCCACCCCGATTATGCTTTCGGGAATTCCCGCGAATAGTCATCGGGTCTCCACCTTCAAAGTCCTGGAAGATTCGATTGCCCTGCGTGCGGCTCTTCAGTCGGGACAGATCGCGACTGTCGGATTGGTAGGCGCCGGTCCCATCGGCTGTGAACTTGCTGAGGCGTTCAAAACCATGTGGGGTGTTGGGGCAATTTTATTCGAAGCAGCACCACATATTCTGCCTTCCATGCTTGATCCCGAGATGGCACAGGCGGTGGAGGCATACCTCAAGGGAGAAGGGGTGGAGGTGCGCACAAATTGCCCTCTGCAGAGCATCGTCGAATCAGAAAAGGGCGTTACCCTCAAAACGCCGCAGGGGGATTTCGCGGTAGATCACGCTGTCATCGGCATTGGCGTCAAACCGAACACTAGACTTGCTGCCGATTGCGGCCTGAAGATCGGCACCACAGGTGGCATTATCGTTGATGAGAAAATGGTTACGAGCGACCGGGACATCTTCGCTGCCGGCGATTGTGTGGAACTCAGGCACCTCATCTCCGGGCAACCGATTCTACTGCCGCTCGGTTCATTGGCCAACCGGCAAGGCCGCGTTATCGGTTCGAATATCGGTGGGGGAGATGAACGCTTCGAAGCGGTAGTCGGCAGTGCGGCGGTAAAGGTCTTCGCCATGAACGTATCGGCCACCGGCCTCACCGAAAAAGCGGCGAAAGCTTCAGGTTTCAATGTGGGTGTCGCATGGGGAAGCTTCACCGACAAGGCGGACTACTACCCGGAATCCCAGAATATTCATTTGAAACTGGTGTACGACAAAGAGACAACACGACTGCTCGGCTTGCAGGGTTACAGCAAGGGCGAGGTGGTGAAGCGCATTGACGTATTTGCCGCTCTCCTCAAACATGACGGAAAAATCTCAGACCTGCTCGATGCCGAGTTTGCGTATGCACCACCCTATGCACCGGCAGTCGATCCGCTCTATTCCCTCGCATGCGTTGCCCGTAATGAGTTTCTGGAAGGCGTTGAAGCTCTGCCACCCGATTCTGCAGTCGATGACTGTCTGATCGTGGATGTCCGCCGTAGTAAAGAAGCATCCAACCGGCCTCTGCCTGAAACAAATACAACCAATGTCCCCTTTGAGGAATTCCGGGTCCTTTGCGATCAAGTGCCGAAAGATAAGGACGTGGTGTGCGTCTGCTCCAAAGGAGTCCGTTCGTCAGAAGCCGTCCGTATACTCCGGGAGAAGGGCCACTCGAGAGTCAGGTACCTAGCGGGCGGCTCATTGATGAAGCCTGCCAAGAAGTAACGGTGCGGATTATCTCGTTACGCCATATACCCCGATTTGCGGCGTTTCCTCACAAGAGGAAGAATTGCGGCTCTTTTCGCTCGCGGCAGGCGGTACTCAAAGTTGCTGCACGTTCCAGGAGCCGTGGGTCCATTCGGCGAGCACCGCTCGGGCAATTCTTGACACATGCGCAGCACGCCATGCATTTGTCCTCATCGGTCCACACTGTTTCATCCTGCATAATGACCGCTTGTGCCGGGCAGATTGTCATGCAGTTCGCGCATTTGATACAGCTCACTTCATCTGTGACAGGTGGCGGTGGCGAAGGATTTCTCTTTTTATAGGGAACATTGCCAGGGACCTGCAGAAGGAAATTTTTAGCGGTTCCTTTGTCCAACTTTTCCCTAATCCTTTTCCCGAAATGTTCCGCTTTCTTAATATCCTCCTCGTCAGGCCTTCCCTCTGCAATGGGAGCCGCAGGAGTCGAGAACGAATGCTCGCCTATGAACGCGGCGGCTGCAACAGGTCTGAAACCGCTCTGTCTCGCCAGATCAGTCAACTCGAGGAGTGCATCCTCAAAGGCTCTGTTTCCGTAGACGGCGATCACCACTGCAGGAGTATTATGCGCTCTGACCAGTTGCAGCGCCTCAACTGCTTGAAGTGGAACTCTGCCCGAATACACAGGGGTGCCGATAATAGCGATGTCACTGCTTATTTTCCGGCTCTCAGACCCTATCGACCGTTGAAACGTCAAATCGAGACGCTCCGGGTCGTCAGCCGCGAATCCCCTGGCGATTGTCTCAAGGACGTTGCGCGTCGTCCCTGTCGGTGAGAAGTAAATGAGATGCACTGATCTCATGCTCTGCCCCCTCATCATCGCTTAAACTTCCTCATCGGTGAGTTCGGTTCGCGCGACTATTTTGTGTCGAATTCCAATCCCATCAGCGCACCCGCTTTCCGGTAAATGTCGGGCAAAGGATACTCCGGCCTCATGTCGGGTGCGAATCGGGTGTAGCCGCGGCCAGCCTCATCCAGCACCCTCAACCCGAACATGAGATCCTCCAATTTATGTCTGGGTACTGAGAAGATCATCTCATCATCCCGAGCCATTGCATGGGCACGGTCGCCGCCGCACGGAACGGTAACCTGACACTCACCCTTCTGCAGCACCGGTACGGTTGACTGTACGCACGCTCCGCCGGGGTCAAGTGTTGATTGGACAACATACCCATCCTTGTATCTTATTGCTGAAAGCAAACACCTCAGTTGGTTGGTATTACAGTAGATCACCACCACGTCAGGCTCGAACGAGGTCCTGCTCAGAGGAGCAGACAATACCCCGATATATTTCCCGTATTCCAGACGGGGAAATGCCTCTGCCAAATTTTTCGCCGCTTTTGCATCATTCACCATAAACTTCAGAAATGTATTTCCCTGCATGAAGAAATCCGGAGGCTCTGACAATCCGAACGCAATAACCGGCATGTAGCACCAGTGGTCTTCTTTTAGCATCGCCACCGTAGCTTTCTCGCGGCGGGACATGGCAAATGCCTGGCACAGTGCCAGATGGGTGCCGCGATCCTTTTTAGGCCTGATGGCACCCGCAGGGATCTCTCCTTCATCCTTCAGCAACTTCACCGCCACGGGAGATGTTAGGAGTTGCAGTCGTCTTTCCATCTCTTCACCAAAGCCATTCAGATCGCTCAATGACAACATCAAACCACCTCCGTAATGAGAGCCTTCACTCTGTGATGGACGCTTTTACCAAACCGGAGGAAAAAACGCAAGCGCAATTGCCGAAGACCGGCTCTTCACTATTATCTGGCAATCGTTGCTTGAAGCGGCAACGCGACCAACTTTCTTTGCAGGTGCAGGCCACACCCTGCGACCTGACAGCTTTTTCACCTGTACGCGTTAAGCTCTGGTTCTCGCGAAAATGACCTGCCCCAACCTATTGCACCACGTATGATAACCGTACAACCTCACGCTCTTTAGATTGACAGAGGATCTTCCCCGCCTTAGTCTTACTCAAGATACCTGCCTTTTGAAAAAACATAATAATCAGAACGTTCGGGGGGAGAAACGATGCACAAGACAATGGTGTTCGTCGCTTCATTGCTGGGCCTTTGTTTGAGTCTGTCTGTCCTGGCGCCGATTCACGTGGCAGCTGAGGAGACGCTGTTTGTATATGGCCCGGGAGGGCCTTACCCGGCGATGAAAGAGGCGGCTGAAGCATTCGGAAAACTGCAAAACGTCAAAGTAGAAGTAGTTGCCGGGCCAACAAATCAGTGGATTGAAAAGGCAAAAAAGGATGCGGACATAATCTATAGCGGCGCGGAGTATATGATGACGGATTTTATCTTTGCGATGGAGGGCGGGATAGATGAATCAACAGTAACACCGCTCTACCTCAGACCGTCTTCAATACTGGTGCGACCCGGCAACCCGAAGAAGATCGGCGATTTTCCGGACCTCCTGAAACCCGGGATGCGGCTCCTCGTTGTGAACGGTGCCGGGCAGGCGGGTCTTTGGGAAGATATAGCGGGGAAAGACGGCAATATCAAAGCCGTGAAGACGTTTCGGAAAAACATCATCGCCTATGCGCCGAACAGCGGGGCGGCCAAGAAAATGTGGGTCGAAAATAAGGACATAGATGCATGGTTTATCTGGAACATCTGGCAGGTGGCCAACCGGGACCTTGCCGATCTGGTCCCCATGAGCAAACCATACGTACTCTACCGCGACTGCGGGATCGCACTCACAAAACAGGGTAAAGGCAAGGAGCTTGCCAAGAAATTTTACGAGTTTGTACAGTCGAAAGATGGGGCTCGCATCTTTGCAAAATGGGGCTGGATAACGCCTGAACAGAAATGAACCCGTATGTTCTTCACCCGGTGGATGGGGCCCCTATGAAAACGGAGGAAAACGAACGAAAAGGCTGGAGTCCTTACGTTGCCGGCGCACTCACGGGCCTGCTCATGGTGCTGTCAATCTGGATCACGGGCAAATATTTTGGTGCGTCGACGACCTTTGTCAAAGCAACCGGGCTTGTAGAGAAACAGTTCGCCCCGGAGCGGGTATCGAGGATGGATTATTTCATAAGAGAGTTGCCAAAGATTGATTGGCAATTCCTTTTCGTCGTCGGTATCTTCTTCGGTTCCCTTTTTGCCGCAAGCACGTCGGGAAGCTTTCAGGCCCGAGGAGTGCCCCCCATGTGGGAACAGCGGTTCGGTCCATCCAGGGCAAAGAGAGGGGTTGTTGCTTTTCTGGGCGGTGCCATTGCCATGTTCGGCGCCCGCCTGGCGGACGGGTGACCGAGCGGCCATGGGCTGAGCGGTTCGCTCCAGCTTGCGGTAAGTGGCCTGATTGCCCTGGTCTGCTTTTTCATCGGTGGCGTGATCGTTGCCAACCTGGTTTACAGGGGAGGTGACGGAAGATGAGTGAACTCATCTACGGGTTGATTACCGGTATGCTTTTTGGGTTTCTTCTGCAGAAAGGAAGGGTGCTACGCTATGATAAGCAGCTGGCAGCGCTCCGCCTTACTGATATGACCATCGTAAAATTCATGCTCACTTCTGTGCTTGTAGCGATGGTGGGCGTTTATCTGCTGAAGGACCTCGGGGTGGCAAAACTCTCCATCAAGCCTACGATTCTTGGTGGAAATATTATAGGCGGTCTCCTCTTCGGCGTTGGCTGGGCTCTTTTCGGCTATTGCCCGGGAACCGCGGTAGGTGCCCTCGGGGAAGGGCGCTGGGACACGGTTTGGGGCCTTCTGGGCATGCTTACGGGTGCGGCCGTCTTCGCCGAATTCTATCCAGTCCTCAAGGTGTCTGTACTTACATGGGGCGATTTCGGGAAAATCACCATCCCGCAGATACTGGGCGTAAACCACTGGATAGTCATTATAGTGTTCGTCCTCGGGGGTATTCTGATGTTCCGGTGGTTTGAAAAGAGAGGGTTGTAAGGTCGGTAGGCGCTACCTGGTCGAGTTAAAGCCGAAAAATGATATCAGTCCGCCGACTTCCCATGCTCGCTTTCACTTGTTAATCGTTAGCCTTAGACTTTGCATCGACTTGCACCTGTACGCTGAAGTAAAGAGGGGCACCCTTCCCTATCGGCTCCTATTTGCGCCTCTATTCCCGAACTTCGGTGTACGCTAAATATGACTCCGTACGCAAATAGCTTGACAGACAAATCAGGAAGGGGCACAATCGGAATGATGGGAAATCATTCAATAGGGGGGGATGTCGCTATGGCAGACGAGATAAAAGTCCCAAAACAGTCAGGCATAACAAGACGAGAATTTATTCAGAAAACGACTATTGCGGGGGCGGCGCTGAGTGTCCCCATGCTCTCTCGACGTGCCTTTGCCGCCAAGAAGCGGGATTATATCCTGATCGGCCAGTGCAACCCGAGCTCGGGTCCCCTTTCCGGTTTCGGTGAATCAGCACCGTGGGCAGATGACCGTGTGCTCGCCGAGATCAACAAGGATGGTGGGATTTTCATCAAGGAGGCGGGGAAGAAACTGCCTGTTCGTATCAAGTTGATGGACACGGAGAGTGACCCCACCAAAGCTGCTGATGTGGCTTCCAAGCTGGTCGTCCAGGACGAGATCGATCTCATGGTCGTCCTTCAGACCGCGGACACCGTAAACCCGGTGGATGCCGTATGCGAGCGTTATCAGGTTCCATGCGTCTCTTCCGCGTCGCCCATTGAATCGTGGCTCATGGGCGGCCCTTACAAATGGAGCTTCCATTCTTTCTTCTCCGTGCCGCAGATCATGGAATCCTTCATCTCGATGTGGGACAGCGTTGCCGATAAGACGAATAAGGTCGTTGGCGGCCTGTGGCCGAACGACCCTGACGGCAAGACCTACGCCGAGATGTTCACGAAGCGGCTTAATGAGAAGGGCTACAAAGTGGTGGATGCCGGGAGGTTCCCCAACAAGACACCAGACTATACCTCCTTCATCGATCTCTGGAAGAAAGAGAAAGTGGAGATACTGACCAGCATTCAGCCTCCGCCCGATTTTGCCGCGGCATGGCGCCAGTGCTTTCAGCAGGGATTTATCCCGAAGATGTGCACAGGAGGGAAGCCCATACTCTTTCCGTCCGCGGTCCAGGCCCTGGGCGGAAACTTGCCCAATGGGCTGACCACGTGCGTCTGGTGGAGCCCCTTGCATCCCTTCAAATCCTCCCTCGCGGGATACAGTGCCAAGGCGCTCTGCGACGCCTGGACCGAAAAGACGGGGAGGCAATGGTCCCAACCGATCGGCTTCAACTATGCTGCCTTCGAAGTGGCCGTGGATGCGTTGAAGAGGGCGGGAACTCTGGACAAGGAGAAGATAAGACAAGCTATCGCACAGACAGATCTCAAGACGATAGTCGGGCCGATCAAGTACAATAAGGAGAATTATGCGAAAACGCCCATGGTTGGCGGACAGTGGGTGAAAGGAAAGAAATGGCCGTGGGACCTGGAGATCGTTGAGAATAATCAATATCCTGATATCAAGAAGACTGCCAATCTTATTTTCCCCATTCCCCGGCCGTAAGCTCAAGGACTGTCCTAGGAATGAGACCCCTCGCAGGTTTTCCACGACGAGGGGCCTCACAACAAGGCCCTGGTGCGGGAAGAACTAAAAGGGAGTAAGCATTATGAGACGAACTCTTCTGACAATGGCAGTTCTTGCAGGCGTGCTGCTCTTTACTTCGTTCGATGTTTTCGGAGCACCTTTTTACCAAGGGAAGACCCTGCGTGTCACCGTGGGTTTCTCGGCCGGAGGCGGCTTTGATCTCTGGGCAAGGGTTGTCGCGCGTCATCTAGGGAAACACGTACCTGGCAGCCCCACCGTGATCGTGGAGAATGTCACCGGGGCAGGCGGCCTCATTCAGACCAATCAGTTATTTAAGGCAACAAAACCTGATGGTCTCACCCTGGGTCACTTCAACGGAGGACTTATTCTGGGCCAGATGCTGGGCCAGCCAGGATACGACTTTGATAGCCAGAAATTCATCTACATCGGCGCACCGAACAAAGACAACCCGGTCTTCGTTTTCAGCAAAAAGAGCGGCATCACGTCGGGCGATAAATGGATGGCTTCCCCGGTGCCGCTGAAGCTGGGCGGCCTTGTGCCCGGTAATCTTGTCGACAACTGTGATCGCATTGTTAAAGAGGTACTTGGTTTCCCCGCGCATATCATCACCGGCTACAAGGGGACTGCGGACATCCTCATTGCTATGGAAAGCGGCGAAGTGGACGCCGGTCCTCCAGCGTGGGACACCACCAAGACAAACCGGAGGAGAGCGCTGGAATCAGGCGATATGATACCCATCCTCCAGGGTACGGCTAAACCGCTCAAGGAACTTCCAAATGTACCGAAGTTCATCGATTTTGCGAAGACAGAGGAACAGAAAAAACTCGTGCAGATAGTGATCCACTACGGGAACGACTACTCAAGGCCCTTTGCCGTTCCACCCGGCACACCGAAGGATCGCGTAGAGATACTGCGTAAGGCCTTCATGGAGACAATGAAAGATCCCGAATTCCTTGGAGAGGTCGATAAGATGAAACTTACCCTTGACCCCACCACAGCTGAAGACTTGACAGCCGCTGTGGCAAACTCCGCAAAAGTGGATGCTGCCACAAAGGCCAAGCTCAAGGACATACTCTTCAAGTAGGAGGGAGGTCTGGTCTGAGAGGGAAGTACACTCAGTCCCGCTCGCTTCCCTGTCCGATTGTCCTGAATTCCTTCAAAGAGTATACGAGTGCCGGGATCACGATGACAACCAGAAATATACCGATAAGTAAGTAGCCCAGGACAACGGAGGTGAGGCGTTCGATACCGGCGAGCATGCCAATACCTGCCAATGCAAACAGTATCTCGCCGAAGAGCAGCGCTCGTCCACCTGTGCGCGCTCCTACCCACCTGATCTCTTCTTCAGAGAGAGCAAAAGTCCGGCGAAGTGCTGCGCCCACGAGACCGGATACGACGACTACGGTAATCATGGTTCCCATGCCGAAAAGAAGTTCCGGTAGAAAGGCAAGCCAGACACTCCTCATTGCTGGAACAGCCACGGCATTGACAAATAAGGAAAAGCCGCCAAAACCGAAACCAGCGATGAAGCCGTGAATGGGCGCCCAGCGAGCAGGAGGAGCCATGGGCGTTACGGACTGAACTCCTTCTGCTGACGGAGCCTCACCCAAACCGTGATGCAGGTGCAAGCGAATGTGTAGATGAGGATAACGGTTTCGGCGCAACAAGATCATGCCCGCCAGGGCCATTACAACACCGACCAGCAGATAGACAAAGCTGTTTATTTTTTGAGAGAGGAGATAGGGTGCAAGCGCCAGATAGGCAGCTTCGGCGAGGAGCATGCGCTGGGCTGTGAACGCTAGACAAAAATAGAGCCCGGATGTCATGCCCTGTCTTCCACTCGCACCTCCGATCGCATAACTGAACGTCATGGGCCATGTGTGCTCATCGGGCACTCGTCGGTAAATGCGGTTGACAATTATTTCTTGACGTATTTAATTGGCATTGTGGCGGGGACAAGCAACAAGAACCCGAATGATACCCGAGATCATCTCGCAAATGAGCGCACGTTTCTCGCATGGGTACGTACCGGCGTGGCCATCGTCATATTTGGTTTTGCTATAGGCCGCTTTGCCGTTGCCATTCATGAATTCTTGCAGATGCAAGGTCGTGCCTCGCGGACGGAGGGACTTTCAGTCTGGTTCGGCACGATAGCGATTGTTGCCGGGGTAGTCTTGACACTGGCCGGATTACTTCGCTACCGCCGGACACGGCGTCAGCTGGAGTCGGGAAAATTCGAACCAGCCGGTTTCGTCATCGATCTCGTCGGGATTCTCACCGCGTTATTCGGTCTGATTCTGGCGGGATATCTGATTTACATGGGACTGCGATTGTAAAGATAGATCTCCAAAAGGTGCTTTACGGATCAGGTGAGAAGCCCATCCCTATGGAGCCTATAACGATAGTCGTCCTTTGTGTTGAAGGAAGATAGCACTGGTACCATAAAGTCAGGTACACTCAGGGGTTATTCTCGGGCATAAATACGCTGGATTCCGATGATTATCAAGGCTGTAACATTGACCTTCCCCAGCTGCATATACAGTCAGATTTTATAGGCCGTAGTTGTAGCCCAGTTCACGCTGGTATCTCCTTCGCCACCCCAATATTCTTTGGATATCTCGGCCTTTGTCACTCGCTATTACCCCTCGTGCTTTAACGGGATAATGAAAGCAATAAATGCGTTGCTCCATGAGGGACCTTGTAACATTTTAGACGGTAATGTTCACTAGTGCGCTACGAACCATCCGTCACGATTAGCAGGTTCAAGGACGGAATGCACTCGCGGCTAATGACAAAGTTGTATCACGCAACTAACGATTCTATACTGTCTTACATTTGATACTTAACGTAATACATCAGATTCTTGCTTTGAGTTTCGAAAACAGAGAGCCCGTTTATCAGTACAACTTGGGTCACTCTTCCACCCACGAAGCTTGAATACGGTTGTCGCCATAAACTGTCAAGATTGCCAAGAGAAACGTTGAACGACAGGGCTGGGGCGTTGTTTGAGCCGCACGTGGACTATAGCGACCGAAAAATGCTTAAGCGCAATATCCTATCTGTCTTTGCCTTGGTGGCTAAAACAGGAGAAGGGACAGTGCCGCCCCGATCAATACGATGTAGAGGAGGTCCACCTTCTTGATAAGGGCGATTAGGGAGGCGAGTACGATGAGTACGCGAAACAGGTCCCACGGCACCGCAAATGAGAATGTGATGACGACAAAGAGAAGGAGGCCCACGAACGAAGCGAGTACGCCCTGTGTGCCTTTCAGGAAAACGGCGGAACTTTTCATCCTGTTGAAGAACGGAGCGGTAAGAACGACCAGTATAAAAGATGGGGCGAAAATTGCAACAGTCGCCACGATTGCACCTAGGACGCGATGCGTCAGGTATCCCACGAATGCAGCGGTGATGACGATGGGCCCGGGTGTTACCTGACCCAAGGCTATACCGTCCATAAATGTCTTTGCATCCATCCAACCCCTCACATGCACGACCTCCTGGAGCATCAGAGGCAGGGAAGCAAAGCCGCCTCCGAAAGCGAAAAGATCGATCTTCATCATGAGGAGGACCAGCCTGAGAAGATCCGGACGGGCCACGTAGAGAAAGACAATTCCGATAACCAGAATTGCTAGAAGACTGACAACAGGGACGGGAGAAATGCGTTCTTTTCGTATCTTTGCCGCCTGCGTCTCAGCTGCTCCTCTTAAGAGGAATATGCCCGCAAGCGCCGCCCCAAGAATGACGTAAAAGGGGCTCACACCTACCCAAAAAGCCAACGCAGAGGCGATCGCAAGTAACACATGCATATAGTGCTTTATGGAGCTTCCGCCGAATGTGTAGGTTGCGTTTGCGACAATAGCGATGACGATTACCTGGAGTCCTGAAAAGACAGATGTTACCCGCGGCAGGCTTTCATATGCGGCATAGACGGCAGAAAAGGCGAGCATGAGCAGGAAGGCCGGAAGGCCGAAACCGATATACGACACGAGCGCGCCCGGTAAGCCCCTCTTCTGCAGGCCCACGTATGCCACGGTCTGCATGAGGGTGGCACCCGGAATGGATTGGGCGAGGACAACGCCTCCTTTAAAGGTCTGCGGATCCATCCATTTCTTTCGCTTTACCACGAATTCGCCAACGTAAGGGATCATCGCAGGGCCCCCGAACGCTGTGGCGCCGAGGCGCAGGAACAAAAGAAAAAGATCTGTCAGGCTCGGCAGGTTATCTGACGGCGCTTCGGATATCTCTCCTCTTTTCACTGCAAGTTCCATCCTTCAGGTTTTCTTTAGGCTACAGTTCAGATTCAATCGCTCGCAACGGCCCCGAACGGTGGGTCGACAACTACTACTTGTCTTCTTTTTTCTCGCAAGGATGGTCCTCGTTCCCGTGGCATTCCTTGATCTGCTCTGGTGAGCACTCCCCCGGCTTCTCCTTCAGTTTTTCCGGATGCTCGCATGTACAGTCGCACATTATTCTCGTCTCCTTTCTTTCATCAAAATCCTATCTTGTAATGTAAATGAAACTGGCCCCGACGATCAGGGACACATACCCTGCCGCTGCTGCGCCATGGCGGACTCGACCATATCGAGAAACTTTTTCTGCTGTTCGGCATTGAGCATCGATTTGAACTCAAGCATGTGGGCAACAATGGTCTTCTGCATCTCCTGCTGTGTTGCGTTGATCTGGGCTATCGTAGCTTCGATTGCCTTCTCGTCCGGATGATCGGCACGCATGAGGCGAAAGAGGGCGCCTCTCAGCCGATCGACTTCCTCTCTTTTCTTCGCCATCTGTTCGTGAAACGGTAACGCCTTATCCTGGAACGCTTTGAGTTGCTCCGGTTTGAGTGAGAGGCTCTCGAAGAGATGAGCGCCGCCCGTATGAAGCTCATGCATGGTCGGTGGACGCCGGTAGGTCGACTGCTTGTAGTGGGTGAAGCCGGCGGAACCGAGAAAGGACAAATTGAGGATCACGGAGACAATCAGAAGGTACTTTAGGATGTTATCTCTCATCGGCAGCCCCCACCAGACTGACATACGCACCTCCAACAGAGCCGGGAGGTGTGGCCTGAAAGAGATCGAGTGAAAAGGATGAGTGCACGTTCGCCAGAACCGTCTGTTTTGCGGACGTTCTGTCTGCCATCAACACATTGCCTGACACGATGCCGATCATGAAGACAACGAGCGCCAGCACGAGCTCCGCCGCACGTAGTCACGTGCGATGGAACGCGAGGAAACTCCAGAACCGTGAAGGTTCCCGTTCCTCAAGATGTGCCACGACTCTGGTGGCGAAGCCATGGGGCGCCGCGAATCTCTCTGCAGAGGCGAAAAGCGCATGGATCGTCTGGATCTCCTCAAGTTCCTTTCTGCAGTCTGCGCAATCCCGGATATGCAGGGTAAACGTCTCTTGTTCATCCGGGCCGAGATCATCATCAACATACCGGGAGATTAATTCTCTTATTTGTGAGCACTTCATTGTTTCTCCCTCCATAGCGTTAGACGATTGAAAGCTGATTTTGTTCAAACGATGTTTTCATGCTACACCTTGCCTTGTAAGAGCCGGCGCAGTTCTTCGCGCGCCCTTGATATCCTTGATTTCACGGTTCCCAGAGAGACGTGCAACACCTCCGCTATCTCCTCATACGAGAGCCCTTCCATTTCTTTGAGAATGATGGATGCCCTCATCTCATCCGGAAGTTTCTGGAGCGCAGCCTGTAGCGTGCGACCGAGCTCCTTTGCCTGGTAGAGCCGCTCGGGGGTTGGTTCAGACGAAGCCAGATCAGTGAGCAGCGACTCGTCTTCAAGCTGGTCCGGGCGGGCTTTCTTCTTGTGGTCGAGGCAGGTGTTGACGGCGATGCGGTAAAGCCATGAATAGAGGGCGGACTCAGCCCTGAACTCTTTGACCTTGCTGTAGGCCTTCAGGAAAGTCTCTTGTGCGGCGTCCCGGGCGCTGTCGCTATCCTGAAGCATGTAGCAGCAGAGGTTATAAATCTTATCCTGATACTTGCGGACCAGCTCACCAAACGCTGAAAGATCCCCTGCAATGCAACGCCTGGCCAAGTCTGGATCGTCAGCAAAGGGCGTCATGACTCACTGCTCATTCCTTCCGCTAGATCCCTCCGACCTTCGTATTGTTCTCCATAAAGAGCGCTCTTCACACGGCAGACATGGCCGGAGGAGGATGGAGGACAAGAGCAATGTTACAGACAAAGAGTAAACCCTCTGCTGTCAGATAGTTTGTGAGGAGACTGCCAGGGCAGGCGTCATATCTCTCGCCCATCTGCGTCCCTCATCTTGAGTCGGCCCATGTCCAGTCCGCTTTCTCCCGTTCGAATCAAACAAACCCGCATTAGTGGACATGTCATCCGATATATTAGACGATCAGGTGTCGATTTTGTTCAAAAAAAAATCGGTTTGCAGCATCGACCGGGAAATGCCGGAGCCAGCCGATCAGGCTGGGGTAAGGCAGTAATCAGCCTCTTGATGATGCAAACCGCATGACTATTTCTCGACCACCACCACAAAATCGTATGCCGGTCCGTCCGTGAGCTCTGTTCTGATCCCCGCCGTTGTGGGCAGCAATGTTCGGTACGGCCTTGGGGGTAATCGTGGCGATCGCCTGCGTCTTGCCTGACAGGTCGCCAGCATTCACGTACTCTACGGTAATGGGGTAGTCTCCCGCCTGCGGGTTCGTCGGACCCCACCGGAGGTGGATCAAAATTATTGTGTGGGATTTATTTCAAAATCCTTAATCAAGAACATTTCGTCCATCTGCCAATGCTGCGAGGAGGGTGCCGATCAGGAACAGGCATGGCCAATTGTAATCTTTGCGACAGTTGCATTGATAGCCACAATAAACTGGGAAATGGCAGCAGTACTGTCCTCAACTCAGCGCTGGTCTTTGCTCCCTTGACCACGCAGTCCTTACAGACCGGAGCCAAGACCTCGCATCTGTTCCTGATCCTTCACGTGTTGCCGTCCAGAACGTTCAAGGGAGAAGAGTGGCAACTGCTCCAAGATGAGCCGCGGACTTCCGTGGCCTTAGGCGCCAATAGAAAACAGTCCCGATACCGATGGTGAAAAGGCCCCAGAAGACGGTGGCAGGGTTCTCGAGGAGCATCAGACAAACGATTATCCCGTTGCCTGCGATAAACACGAGAGGGGTGACGGGATAACCGAACGTGCGGTAGGCGCCGGCTGCAACCTTCTGTGTATGTTTCAGGCGGATGAGCCCGATAACGGTGAGGATTGAAAAAAGGGAGAGGGTGAATCCGATATACAAGAGAAGCTTCTCGAACGAAGAGGTGAGGATCATGCAGATCGAGATCGTTGCCTGCAGCACGATGGCGAGCACAGGCGTTTGGCGCCGGTCGTGCACCCTCCCGAAGCGGGCAAAGAATGCTCGGTCCCTTGACATCGCATAATAGACCCTCGGCCCTGTAAGAATCATGGCGCTCAGGGCAGAAAGAATGCCCACGGCGACAGCGCCGGTGAGCAACCGACCGGTACCCTCCCCGAAGAGAGCTGACGCCGCTTTTTCTCCGACCTCCAGAACGCCGCGCATCTCGCCGATGGGCAGCGCATAGATGTAGACAGCGTTGAGCGCAAGATAGCTGATGATCACGGTAAGGGTGCCGGCAAAGAGGGAAAGGGGTATGTTGCGTCCGGGGTTCCTTATCTCGCCGCCCAGGTAAGCGGCTGCATTCCAACCGCTGTAGGCAAAGGAGATGAAGATGAGCGATGTGGCGAACCCGCCGTCAAAGAGGGGCGTCACGCTGGACTCACTCGAAAAGTGAGAGAGGGAGCCACGCCCCACGAGGAAACCCCCCACAATGAAAGCGGCAATCACGGCGAGCTTGAACACAGTCAGAGCCCCCTGCACTTGGCTGCCTAACCGGACACTATGCATGTGGACAAGCGAAAGAACGATAACGGCGAGGACCGCCATAAGGGTTGCGGTAGAAACGAGGACAATATCCCGCCCGAAGAGGGTAACCGTGAAAAGCGTCACCGAGGGAAGCGAGAAGGCTTTGGTGAGATAGGCAGCGAAGGCAATGGCGGACGCGGCAATGGGGGCAGAAAAACCGACGACCAGGGATACCCAGCCGGATAGGAAGGCGGGCATGGACCCAAAAGCTTGTTTAAGGTAGGTGTAGTCCCCTCCCGCCTTCGGAAAGCGAGAACCGAGTTCACCATAGCAGAGCGCCCCGCAGAGGGCGAAGATGCCGCCCACGAGCCAGCAGAGAAGAAGCGGTACCGGATGGGCAACGTCCCGGGCAACAAAGCCGGAGGTGGTGAAGACGCCGGTACCGACCATGTTGGCTATGACGACGATAGTTGCGGAGAAGAAGCCAATTTGCCTGGTGAGGCCGGGTGTGCGTGGCTTGTGGTTATCCATGCGGCTGATCCTTTTCTACCGGTTGCTGCCGTGACCAGGCGTCACTTCTTTGCCTGTTCGAAAATCAGAAAATACTGCTTCGGCAGGAAGTTGTGCTCCTGTACGAAGGTGTAGCCCGAGGCATTCAGCTCAGCCTTGATGCGTTCGGGCGTGCTGCGCGCGCTAACCGGAGGACCGTCCGGTGAATCCATGCGAAAGTCGATGATCGCGATACGTCCGTCCGGCTTCAGCGAATCGCGAAGCTTCGTGAGGTAGCGGGCCCGGTTTTCGAGGTGATGGAAGGTGTCTACGATGATGATCAGGTCCACTTTCTCAGTGATACGCGGATCGTCCGGAGCAGCCTGCACCGCGATGACGTTGGTTAACCCCATGCTTTTTGCGCGCTCGGTGAGGTATTTCACCATGTCGGCCTCGGTGTCAACCCCGTAGACCTTGCCTTTTGGTACCATGTGGGCAATCCGCACCGTGAAGTAACCGGTGCCGGAACCGATGTCCGCAACGACCGCATCGGGTTTGAGCGCCAGTGCCTGGATCACTTCATGGGGCTTTTGCCATGCATCACGGTTCGGGTCGTCGAACTCCTTCGCCCACTGCGCCGCGCCCTGAAAGCTATGGTGAGCGCTGTCGTGATGAGTCTGAGCGACTACAGGGGTTGCAGATACTAAGGCACATACCAGGGCAACTAAAAACGTTGAGACCAATGAAACGCGAATCATTCTCCACCTCCAGGAACAGTTGACCGGCTTCGGTCGTGCGACTCTTTTCTATGACGGCTGATAAAGGCAGTTTCGTCAGAGGGGTTCTCATCTGAAGTCAAACTACGTCCAGTGCACTCTTTCCCGTTCGAATCAGACAAAGCTGCGCTCGCTCATGTGTCATCTGATGTATTAGACGATTGTGTTTCGATTTTGTTCCGAACAAATATTTGCGGCTTGCTGTGGTCGACTGGGAAGTCCCGCAAACGAAGTAATCAAACCAAAGTAAGGCAGTTATCACTTCTCGGCAGCCCAAAACGCGTGCTCGCTTCTCGCCCTACTACGAAATCGTAACTGGTCCGCCGGTGAGCTGTTCCTTGACTTCCGCGACGTGTGAGATCCACGCTTTCCGTTTGTAACAGCGCACCGTGCGAGAAATAACTGCATGCTCACTTCCAGGAAGTTCTTCTCACCCCGCCTGTACCTGACAACTCGCCGGGTTGCTCCGGCAACGATTTCCAAAGTTGCCGCTATGCCGGATCGGGATTAAGGGGTCAATAGTTATCATAACCTGTTTTCTGGCCCCAGTTGCCGCCAGATAGACACCGCCTGTATCGCTTCTCTACCTGATCGGCGAACCATTTCGTGGTCAGCTTGCGAGTGATCTTCGGGCTCGTAAGTTCGATGTCCGGCACGGCAGCAACAGCGAACGGAATTCCCCGCTGCTCGGCCAAGGCATGAACCCGTGCGTACAGGTCGGTGCGTTCAAAGTCGAACGACTTCTCCAGTCGCAGGTCGCGCTCAATGGAAGCCCTCTCCATCCCCAAACCGGAGATATGTTCCAGCGCGGCCTGTGTCTGGTTCCCGAGATCACCATCGAAGTCCAGAGTGCGCCGTGACAACGCCGCCGCCAGGCGCTGAAAAGCCGCGTTCCGGCTGGCATAGCGCCCGGCGTTGTAATCTGCAAATCGATAGAGCATGCGATCGTAGCTTACCGGATAGTCGAGCAGCATGGCGGTCCCGAAATACACGCCGCCCCGGCGGGTAAAGACCTCCTCACGGGCGCTTCCGGCATTGCTCCAGGGATATGGCCGTTCACGCATCAGCTGTGCCGCAAAATTGATGTTCACCTGCATCGAGCCTCCTGTACGCACTGGATTCATACCGCCGAAGAGGAACCCACCCACGCCCAGGGGAACTATGTCGATCATGTCCTCGTAGATTCGGGACAGCTCGCGTTCAGTGCGCACCCGGGCAAGGCGCTCGCCATAGGTCTGGCCGTTAGGCGACTTGATAAGCAACATAGCCTCCAGGACAGCGAGAGGAATCTTGTGACGTTCCAGCCTTTTCTCCATCTCACGCCGGGCAATGTTGGGTAGGCCCGGTACAACAGGATCAACTTGCCAGCCGGACTCCTGCTCAATGATCGCAACGACTGCACAGACTTTTTGCGGCTCGGCAGGGATAGACAAGGCGGCAAAGCTCGTCGCTATATCCTCAGCCCACCCGCCACGGTCGCTGACGTTCGGCGGCAGCACCTTGTTTGCCATGTCCTGGACTCGCGGCCGCCAACACCTCGACTGGCGCAGCCCGCCACGATCGCTAGAGCATAAACAGTGAGCAGCAAACCACCCAACTTCGCCAAGCACGTCATGCACCATCTGAATGGCACCGATAGCGCCAGCGATTTCAAGTCAACGGCCAGACTGTCTGCGCCCGATATTTCCATTATTCTTTGTTCGTGTTTGTTCAATTCCTTCACAGTATCTCCCGCGGCTTTCCTTAAGATCGGACGGAAGGTCAACTCGTTCAATAAACTATTCCGGGTGCGATAACCGAGTATTAGCTTTGCCCAGAGTAACGATGCCTTCACAGTCGTTAGGCACAGTATCTTCTGGCATAGCATCAACATCCATTGGTAGCGTAACGCCTTGGTATCAGTCTCTGACGGCCTCCACCTCAAGTCTCACCATCCGAACACTGAAGAACCCCTTCGGATCAGGAGGATATCGGGTCTCGTAGACATCGACGAGTTCTCGTGCGAATCTCTCCTGGAGATCGTCGGGCACTCTCTGGATATAGGGATGCCAGGTCGTCCTGATCCATCCCGAAAAACCGTCCCGCCCACTATGGAACATTGTCTTAGGAAAAAGCTCAACTCGCCTTAGTGTGAGTCGCGCTGCTTCCACCAGAGTCCGGTATTCGTCATCACTGTAGAGCGTGTAGGGGAAGGGAAATTCATGGAAGTAGCCACACCATTCTTTCTGGTGTATGGCGTCGTTCACTATTTCTACCACGTCGGATGCATTTCCTTTTCCTGCCATCTGGAGCAGCATCTTTCCCGAGGGCTTCAGACTTTGTCTGATGCGCTCGAGCACAGAGGCGTGATCAGGAACCCAGTGCAGGGCTGCATTTGAAAAGACAACATCGAACTCTCGCGTGAAGGTCATCTGACGCGCATCAATACACTCAAAGGCAAGATTCACGAAGTTGTCCATGAAGGCATCTCGTGCGAACGATACCATGTCCAGCGAGCTGTCGATGCCAAGTACGGAACCCAGCGGAAGGGAGGAGGCGATCTCCGCCGTGACCTTTCCGTCTCCGCACCCGATATCCAGAACTCTCTCGTTCCCTCTCAGATTCAGTTTCGCGATGAGCTCGCGTGCCCATTTCGCCTGTTCCGTTGAGTGGCGTGCGTACTCCTCCGGATTCCAATGATACATACCCATACCCCGTCTGGCTTCTAATATCTCATAGCGTGAGGATAAGGTAAAGTTGCACGAATGCCCGATTACTCTTATGCGGCATTGCCGTCTGAGTGATGCAAGATCTTTGGGAACTTAAGCCTTTGTTAAGTATCTTCGCTCAGCTTACCGACCTTTTTCCTGGCGCTCAAGAATACCAGGAGTATGACAATACTTCCCAGAATAACCTGCCTGACGTATGCGGAAATATGCACCATGTCCATTCCGTTGCTCAGCATGGTAATGATCAACGCTCCCAAAATAGTCTTGTATACGCTTCCTTCACCTGCAAAAAGTTTGTTGCCTCCAATGACCACGGCGGCGATGCTCTCCAAAGACATTTCGTAGCCCAATGTTGCCTGTCCTGAATTGATGCGGGAGCTGAGGAGGATTCCCGCGACAGCTGCAAGCACAACGCTAAGGGCATAGGTCACCATCCTGTACCAACGAACCCGGATTCCGGAAACCATAGCCGATTCCGCGTCCAACCCACAGGCATACAGTTTCCTGCCCCAGATAGTTCGGTTAAGAAATAGGGAAAGGAGTATCGCGACAAAGATAGCAAACATTATGGACAATGGCACGGGGCCTACAAAATGATTGCCGAGAAAGCGATACGTGGAAGGAACTCCGGTCACCGGTTGTCCGTGGGACACCATAAAAGCCAAGCCACGGGCAATAGGTAAGAGACCTATGGTAGCGATAATCGGGTCCACACGGAACCAAGCGATAATGCCGCCGGTGAAAAGCCCTAGCACCAGGATTGACAATAGTGCAATGCTGAAACCCGCAAGCGTGCCAAGTTGAACCGCGGCAGTGGCGGCAATAACCGAAGCCAGAGTGGCAAGGGCTCCCACTGCAATGTTCAACCCTCCTCCCAACACTGCGAGGGTTTGAGCGCAGGCGGCGAGGACAAGTACGGAAGCCTGCCGCAAAAGGTTCATGTGGTTTCCCAGGGTAAAGAATCGAGTACCGAACAAACTGAGTAATACCCATAGGCCGATCAGGAGCGCTACGGAAGGGGCCACGCTTTTCAAGACTCGCCAGACTCTTTTCGTGGCGGATTCAGGTAATGCCTTACGCATCTTGATTTCCCGTAACCTCGACGCACACTTCCTTCTTGTGGAAGAGTTTCTTCAGATTAATCCCGGTCAATGTTTTGAAGCCATATTCGCGAAGATTGTTCAACAGCACCGCAAACACGATGACTAAGCCGCCGGTTACCATCTGAACATAGGTAGTCACATTCAAAAGGTTCAAGCCATTCATGAGTACGGAAATCGTAATAGCCCCCACTGAAGCCTGTATCAGGTTTCCCTTACCGCCCAACAGACCGACGCCTCCAAGGGCCGCGGCGGCAATAGCTTCGAATGCCAAGTTCGGGGCTATTGAGGATAAGCCGGAATAAATCCGGGAACTCATCACAACGCTGGTAATGCCTACCAGTACGCCGGCAATGACATAGACGAGTATGCCGGTTTGCTTGACTTTTCTTCCGGAGAGAAAAGCAGCCGCCTCATTGCTGCCCAAGGCATAGAGCGTCCTGCCGAAGACGGTATGGACCATAAGAAACCGGAGTATCAGAAAGCTGGCGACGGCGATGATCAAGGGGATCGGAACGGGTCCCCAAAAGCCTCCGCCGAACACTCCGAAGCCTTTCACGGAAATCAGTTCAATGGGCGCGTTGTTGGTGATGAGGTTGCCGACTCCATCCAAGGCTGTAAGCATGCCAAAGGTAATGATAAAGGCAGGAAGACGGTACCCAAACACCAGAATACCATTTATGAAACCTACGAATGCCGCCACCAAGAGCGCCACGAGCACGCTTGGAAGCATAGGGAAGCGCAACAGACAAAGTGCCAGGGTAATGCTCGTAATCCCCGCGGTGGAGCCCATCGAGAGGTCGATCTTACCGGATATGAGCACCAGCGACTGACCGTACGTGGCAAAAACTGTAATAGAGGCAATCCGTAAAATGTTGAGAAGATTGTCAGGCTTCAAGAACCTGGGATCCAGGATCGCGAAAAGGATCCCGAGCCCCAGCAGCAAACCGAAGCTGCCGGAGGAGACTCTTAACTCTTGGAGTAACGGCCATTTTCCTATGTTCACGCTGATTGCGCTCCAAAAATCGTTTTGAGTAGCTCTTCTCGGGTCACTTTGTTCTTTTCATACTCCTGGACAATTCTCCCATTTCTCATCGCATAGATGCGCTTGCAGATTCCCAGTATTTCCGAATAGTCTGTTGAGAAGAGAACGACGGCCTTTCCATTCCGTGCCATTTCATTGAACAGCTTGTAAATGTCCACTCGGGCTGCCACATCTATCCCACGCGTAGGTTCCACACTGATCAGCACTTCCACCTGGCGTGCAATCCATTTCGCGATAACCACTTTCTGCTGATTGCCACCGCTCAAAGTGCGCACTGGAGTATCGGACTTCGGCGTGATGATTCCCAGGGTCTTAATCAGTTTGTCGACCATTTCCTGTTCGCGCCTGCCATTGATGATTCCCGCGGTAGCGAAATTCTCCAGACTTGCCAGTGTGATGTTATGACTGACGGGGAAATCAATGACGAGCCCCATTTCTCGCCGATCAGAGGGGATCAGTCCAATCCCATGCTCCATCGCAGAACGGGGCGTACGCAATCGAACCGGTTGCCCGTCACGAAGGATTACTCCCTCATCAGCGGGCAAGAGACCTGTCAACGTGTAAGCAAGAGATTCCATTCCGGAACCCAGAACACCCGTTACACCCAGGATTTCTCCCTGTCGAATGGCCACTGAAACATTCCGGTAGTCCGGAGAACGCCCCAAATTCTTTGCTTCCAAAAGAATGTTTCCTGAGGGAAACTCCTCGTATGGATAATGACTTTCCAGTTTCCTCCCGACCATCTTTTCGACAATAGCTTCTTTTTGGGTCTGTGCGGTTATCGTGATTGTCTCGATTTTTTCGCCATCTCGGAGGATTGTCAGACGATCCGCGATTTCATAAAGTTCTTCCAGCTTGTGACTAATGTAAATGATAGCCACATTCTGGGTCTTCAAGGCGCGGATGATGGAAAAGAGTCTCATGATCTCTGCATTGCTCAGTGCAGAAGTCGGCTCATCCATAATCAGGACACGGACGTTGCCCGCAAGCGCTCGCGCGATATCTACAATCTGCTTCTCAGAGGCCTGAAGTTCGGACACTTTCCTTTCTGTGTTGATCTGGACTTCGAGACGGTTAAGGATACTGCGGGCCCGGTCCTTTACCGATGACTTGTTGTAAATGACCGATCGGGTCCCCTCGCCGTACATGATATTCTCGGCGACGCTGATGTTGGGGATGAGCATGAACTCCTGATGGATTGTTCGAATGCCCATGTTCTGGGCTTCCATAGGAGAGTCGATGCTGACGGGATATCCGTCGAATAGAATTGCTCCTGAATCCGGGACATGCAATCCCGAAAAGAGATTAATGAGGGTACTTTTCCCAGCCCCGTTCTCTCCAAGCAAAAAATGCACTTCCCCGGCCCTCAGGTCGAAGTCTACATTCTTCAGGGCCTGGACACCGGGGAAACGCTTGTATACAGCTCTCGCTTCCAGGATGGTAGGACCGATATCGGTTCCCATAACCCTGTCAGCCACTATATGCTGAACACTGGATTTCTATATCATGGTTGGGCTTCCAACCCTTCTCGTAGTCTTCGTTCAGCCGACATATTTCTATAGCCGTACCCATAGGCATGGGTTTCGCCTTTCGCAAATCGGAGAGGAGGTGATAAACGATCGGCAGATCAGCTAAGTTCCTCATATAGAATCGGACCTCGAATACATCTTGCCACGATGCCCCGCCGGCTACCAAGATCGCGTCCAAATTTTTGAAACATTGAATCGCACGGGCTGAAAAATCTCCCTCCACGAGGGACCCGGTAGCAGGATTTATGGGGCGTACGCCGGAACAATATACGAAATTTCCAATTCGCACACCTTGGCTGAAGGGCCCTGTCGGCTTCTGTCCCTTCGTCGTTGAGAGGATCTCAAAATCGCCGTCGTAAGCTTCCCCCTCAATCATCAGGGAATGATGATTTGTAAAGCGGGCGCACTCGACGATCACGCGCAGGGGATTGGCCTTGTAAATCTGAGTGGATACTTTATTTACGATTGCGCGATCACGCATATTGCGGACATACACCCGGGTAGAGAAAAGCCGCTCCAGAGACATGCCTGCGGTCTCAAGAATGGAACGAATGCGGTCGAAGCACAGACGCACCTCTGATTCGTAATTCCTTTCCTCCTGCAGATTGCGAAGAGCAGCAACCGTGAAGTCCCCCGATATATATAGATAGTTACCATGCCGTACGGCAGGAGAAAAGCCGTCTCCCTCTCCTAAAAACTGCGTTGACGCCATATCCACTGCTGCGATGCCGTCAACTTCAAGGTCAGAATCGCCTTGCAACCTGTTCACCTCAAGGGTGGTGCGGGCTGGAAATTCCCCCTGAAAGAACTCTTTCATAACATTGTCGAATGCTTCCCGGTCCCGAAGATTGCGCAGGTAGACTTTCATGGAAAGCAGCTTGTTCAGGCTGCTACCCGCTTCCGAAAGGGATTCGGAAAGATTCTCCACGCACTTGCGAGCGCGACTGGAGAAATCCCCATCCACCAGGCGCCCCGTGGTCTTGTCCAGACCTTGTACACCGGAAGAGTAAACCCGCTCTCCTACCTTAACTGCTCTCGAAAAAGATGATTGCGATTGACCAACGAATTGCATGGCTTTACTCCTCTGCCTGAATCGTTCAGGGCTTGAAACTTTCCGGATGCGTTACGGTTGAGAAATCAAAGGTGGCCAGATTCTCTCTTGTCAAAAGAAGGGCTGGTGTGACAATGACCTTCTGGGGGGTCTTTCCATTCAACTTAGCATATGCCGCGTCTACAGCAGCCCTACCTTGCAATACCGTCTGCTGTACCGCTTCGCAAAGAATATATCCAGCCTTCATGTACTCGAGCCCGATTTCCGTCGGATTACATGAACTGACCTTAATCTGGTTCGTTTTCCCTGCGCTTATGATCGCACGCACCGCCCCTGCAGCAAGGTCATCGTTCGCAGTATAAACTCCGCGCAAGCTCGGGAATGCCTGCAACCAGGATTCCATCAATTCGATTGCCTTGGGTCTGCTGACCTCGGTCCATTGTTCCGCCACGATTTTCGCGCCCGGATAGCTCTTTGCAAGGGTATCACGGAATCCCTTGGCTCTGTCCACGGTCCAGTTAAGCCCTGGAGGACCAGACATCAGTGCAACTTCTCCCTTTCCCTGAAGATATTTTCCCATGTACTGCGCCTGCATCACGCCCATTCCGTAATCATCCGCAACAACCTTGGTGAGTATGTCAGCCTTCGGCTGGCTGCCAACGCCGATGACGGGAATCTTTGCACGTTGAGCCTCTTCCACGACAGGGACAACACCCTCTGCCGATGTCGCACCCATGATGATGATATCGACACCCCGATGAATAAGATTTTCTATCTGGCTGATCTGCGTATCCAGATTCCCGAAACCACCCGCGTTTAAATCCACAACTTCCATGTTGTATTTCTTGGCCTGTTCCCTGACCCCATACAGCATAGGAATCCAGAAGGAATGGGTCAGGGCAGGCATGGAGAACCCGATGACGCGCTTCTTGGCGGCTTGGGAAGGTTCCTGCTTTGATGCACCGAATGCTTGTACCTGGGGCATGCCCAGAAACAGGATGCCCAAAACCAAAAGGACGGTAACAAATCGTGTCGACTTCTTCTCCATGTTGAACCTCCTAGATTAATAGAAGCAAACTGATTTAAATCTCCGCTAATCCCCTGACCTAGTCGAGGTTGAGGTGTGTTGGCGGAGGGCTTAAACATTTAACGAGCCAACACTGTTGGCGAGCCGTCAGAAATTAGGTCTTCCTTCTGAAACCACCAACAAAATCAGTAGTGTAATGTATCGTCTGCGTATTTAGCCTGTCAAGTGGAAATGAAAAAGAGTCATCCCGTTGGGATCTCGAGCGCGACGTGGTTGACGAATGCGATTCCGCCCGCGGGAGAACATAGGGGACAGGAGGACTATAGGATGAGGGAGACCGATTTTGCTGAGCCCTTACCTCACCGCTTGTAGCTTTCGTCATTGCCAGCCCGAAAGCCACACTTCTCGAGACGCTGCACAGGTTCCACCTTCCAGGAGGTACTTGATCGATGCCTTGGGCAACAGGCCGTGAAGATGTGACCCCTTGCCTGCCCGCGCTGTGACGCTATACCAGCATATTGAGCGGAAATTCATAGAAGACTACCCCGCTCGGACAGGCAATCCGGCAGCATCCGCAGTGCCAGCACTCATCATAATAGGTCGGCTCCGGTCCTTCGGATGTCATGGTGAGGACAAATCCAGGGCAGTTTTGTACGCAGCATCCGCATAAGGTACAGTGGCCGCAGTGAAGACATCGGTCCGCCTCAATCAAGGCGCGGTCCCTTGCAAAGCCCCTGTCCATTTCTTCAAAGGAGCTGAGCGATGCGGCGGGACGCAGCTTCTCAGTTGTCTGGCGGCCCTTCTTTTCAAAATAGTCCACATTCATGATCTCCTCATAGGCCACCACGTGCGGACCGGCGACAGGTGCGGAAGCGTCAGTGACAACATGACCGTCCTCACGGATACTCACCTTAACAGCATTCACGGATCCTTCACCGGTAAGGTACAGGTGGATAGCAACGGCAGCACGCCGGCCGCTTCCAATGGCAGCGGCCACCGTTGAGGAGCCTGATACGACGTCACCGGCAGCGAAGACACCCGCTACCGACGTGGCCATTGTCTCCGGATCGACCTCCAGAGTGCCCTTTGGGGTGAGGTGAAACCCGCTCTTATCCCCGATGAACCCCAGGTCGGGTTCCATCCCAACTGCCGAAATGACCGTATCGCCCGGGAGTATCTCCTTTACGTCTGAGGCTGGAGATACGGTAAGGGAGCCCTTTTCATCGAACTCAAAGGAGGTGATTCCGAAGCATTCTGCGCCCGCAGGCTTCCCGTTGTTGGTGCGGATTTGTGATACTGCCATCGAATGATGTACCCGTATACCTTCCGCCTCTGCCTGAATCAGGTCTTCGGGAAAGGCACACATGTTTCCTTCTCCTTCGACGCAGACCACGTGAATTTCCGAGGCGCCAAGACGCTTTGCCGTAAAGGCGCAGTCAAAGGCAACTCCGCCTCCGCCCAGGATAAGCACCTTCTCACCCGGAGAACTTCTTCGGCCGAGATTTACCTGTCGCAAGAATTCCATTCCCGGCAGGATCGACTCGGCCCCCGGCACATCGAGTCGCCGTTCTTTCCAGGTGCCGGCGGCGATCAGGCAGGCGTCGAACTCCCTAAGAATGTTCTCAAAGGCTATGTCTCTGCCCACTCTGGCGTTAGTCCTGGCCCTCACTCCGAGATCGAGTACCTGTCCAACCTCCCTGTCCACCACGTCCTTGGGCAGGCGAAAATCGGGAACACAGCTGCGCGGGATTCCTCCGAGCGCCGGCGCAGATTCGAAGACGGTTACGTCGTGACCAAACAAGGCTGAGAAATAGGCGGCCGTCATGCCTGCCGGTCCGGAGCCTATGATTGCAATTTTTTTTCCCGTGGCGTCTCCTTTCCTAGGCCTTGGAACCCGGGTTGAATCTGCGTGGTCAGCGGCAAATCTCTCCATCCCACGGATGGAGAGCCTCTCGTCGTATTGCCCGCGGTTGCACTGCTCCTCGCAGGGGTGAGAGCAGATGCGGCCTGTAACACCGGGGAAAGGATTTCGCGACTTGATATAGGCTACGGCTTCCTCGACCCGGTCTTCCTTTATGAGTCCATGGGTCTTCTGAATCGGGTTGCCCGCCGGGCAGTTGATCTCACACGGCGAGGTCCTCGGCTGAGTCTCCAGCCTGTTCGGGAACAAAACTCTTTCTTCCATTTCTTTGCTGAATTTGGGAGGCATCAGTATCTCCTCATCTTATAGGTCACGTTGGACCGGGCGTCTCTCTTTCAGTTTTTAGCGGCAGGTCCGTTATGATCTTTGATCTAAAGCCAGGCCAACTTGGGCTCCGCACCCTCCTGCCACAGGGCCAACACCTTTGCATACTCAGGGTCGAGATCGGGATAATCACTTCGCCGGTAAATGGTCCGTCCGCTCTCCTTACGCTCCATGGTGGCCATCGTGCTGAGCTGGCAGGTCTTGAGTAGGTGCACGGATTCGTTTGCCCGCATCAGTTCACGATAATCTTTCGCGTGCAGCCTGTCCAGATAGCCCTCTATGAGGCTGAGCCTTTCCAGGGCGGTTGCTATTCCCTTTTCATTTCTCACAAAACCCATGTAATAGGTCATCACCTGCCGGATCGCCAGCTCGAACCTCCTGTAATCAGGCCCATCGCCTCTGGTCTTCAGCGGTTTGAATATACGCTCAATCTCGGAATCCAATTCCATCTGGTTGAGCGGTGCCGATTCCCCGATGTCCGGAAAGGTTTTGCAGGCCTCCATTGCGGCCACATAACCGCTGCACATCGACCCTGAAAACGAGTAGAAGACGCAGCCGTTAAAAAGCCCGGGCACAGTCGATTCAAAGGTATCCGAGGTGGCGAGCATACCGCTCAGCTCGATCTCGGACAACTCCACTTCCATGGGATATTTCGCGAAGTCGATCCCCTTCTGCTCAGCGTAATCGAGGAAGGTGGCCTTATCTCCGGGCATAAGCACGTATTGGAGATGGCGCAACTCCTCTTTATCGCAATGTCTCATATCCATATGGAAAGGCGGCCCTTTCCCTTCGATCAACTCCTGATAGGTGCCCATAATCTGAAAGCGCCGTGGCCCGTTTTCCGTCAAGGGATGGTATTTGCCCATGAATCGTTCACCCAGGGCATTCAGCTCGTGGGCTCCCACACTATTTATCCCGTTCATCCCGGCTGAACCGTAGCTCTTGGGTAAGAGCGTGGCCTGCTGTGCCAGGTCCAAATTGATCAGTTTTGCCCCCGCTTCGTAAGCGAGGATGTACTGGCTCCCTGTATTGTAAGGGCTGTGCCACGTATTGTAAGGGTTGCCCGTTGAATTATGTGTGGCCCTGTTTGCGCCATTACCCAGAGCCAGTACGACAGATTTTGCCCTGAAGACGTAAGGCGTTCCATCGAGCACATGGAAACCGACGGCCCCCACAACGCGCTTGCCGTGCTTCAGCAGCTTCGTGACCATCACGTAGTCGATGACATCGACTCCCATTTCCCGTATCTTTCTGCCCAGGCGCATCTTGATCGTCTGTCCGTCCTCGATGTTGATGAACCAGTTGCCGGGCTGACCGAAGCCCACCGTGCGGAGCCAGGAGCCATCAGGGTTTTTCGTGAACCGTACGCCGATCTCCTCCAGGATTTTCAGCATGGGCGGCATGGCCTGTACCCACCTGGATATCATCGCCTCCGTGAAGCCGCTCGTGGGCCCCTTGTAGAACTTGATAACCGCCGCCTCCGTGTCCGTCTCCGGTCCACTATTGAGGATGGCCATGAAATGGTCGTTTCCTCCCCCCAGGGCCCCCGAACTTTCTATTTTGCCCTTATCGACCAGAACCACCCTGGCGCCCTGTTCTCTTGCGCCGATAGCTGCGCCGCAACCTGCAGCGCCCGAACCCAGGATGAGGATATCAGCGTCAATCGTCCTGGCTGAATTATTGTTTTCCGATGTCATGCTCGAATACCTCCTTTGAATGCCGGGTCCTCAGGTTGCTCGACAGATCCACTCCTACTTGAAAAGGATATCTTTAAGCCTGTTCATTGTGGCCGGATCGAGCCTGGTCACACTCATGGCCGCGGCTGTCAGGTCTTCTCCGGTAGTCGGCTCAAGGTTGAGCTGCATCTTCTCTACCTCAGCCCGGAACTCCTGGTCCATCATCGTCTCCATAAAGGCCTTGCGGAGTATCTCGACACGCTCGCCCGGTACCCCCGGGGGAGCCACAAAGGGCATGGAGTAATCGTTTGCCCGCTGCACTATCACATCAACCATCCTCTTCTGCTCTGGGTTCCTGGCCAGATCGATCATTCTGGGAACGTTCGGGAGTTGCCCGAGAGGTTTTGTTACACATTGAATGACAACAATGGTGCTGCCTTCCTCGATCTGCCTTTTGCGGTTTGTCTTAATGTTATTCCAGGACCCGTTGCCGCCGGCGAGTTCCCCGCTGTCCATCGCCATAAGGATATCCGTTACGCCTTTGTAACCGCTCACAACGTGTGTGGGAAAGGCTAGGACGCTCTGCATCACTCGGTCGAGGTTGTCCGGCCAGATGCCTGGTGCGACGCCCCCTACCTTGACCGGGGTAGGCGAACTCCGCCATTTTTCGGCCGACGTGATACCGGTCTTCCGGTCGAAAAAGAAGACCGAGTTTTCTTTGGCAGCCGCACCGATGTATACGAACCTCTGGGCGTCAAAATCATAACCTGGTTGGCCGAACATCTGGCTCAGGAGGAGGCTGCCGGTGATATGGCCCATGGTGAGACCGTCCGGCTTTGTGGCTTTGAAGAGCTGGTTCATCTGGATCAGGCCTCCGGCCCCGGTTATGTTCTCTACAATCACCGAAGGGTTTCCCGGGATGTGCTTGCCTATATGACGCGCAACAAGTCTCGCCCACAAGTCATAGCCGCCCCCGGCAGAAAAGCCGACCGTAATACGTATGGTCTTGCCCTTGTAGAATTGTGCCCGGGCCATATCCGTGAATAGGAATACCATCGATAAGGTAATCGACAGGACCACAAGAAAAGGTTTCTTCATATTACACCGCCTCGTTCATTATATTGTGGGTTCCTTCTCATTTCAAATGGGTGAGCCAAACTTGCTGTAGTCCAGTTTGCCGGTAAGCATGTAGATCATGATCTGTGGATTAGCACTTACCACGCATAATGCGCAACTTCGTGGGCGGGCAAGATTTTCACGAGTAGGAGGAAGGAAGCGATGAAATGGATGTTTTCTCTTCTTTGAAAATCTTTTGAGACTTCACCGAAGAAGCGCGTTGCACCTGCAAGTCAGCCCTGGTGAGCGTGCACCAGCTTCTGACTGAGTTCCACAGGGGTAGGTCCTTTTGAGACTCCGACGAAACTCCTGCGAAAAATCAGCTTTTCGCCTCCCATAAGTGACTCGTGGACACTGGTCAAAGGAGCCTCAAGGTACATGCGATGTCCCTTGCCTCCTCCCCACGCTCTTTGGATGCACCAACTGTCATCCGGCATCGGAATGTTGCGATGCTGCAACTCTGAAACTGCCGATGGCGTAAGCTTTCGCGTTAGCGCAAGCACTCCATGTATAAGCACACATTTCGCGCTTGCGTAAATGACGACCTCGTCATTGCGGGCATTGGCTTGCAGGAAGGCTATAGAACCTTCAGCATTAAGAAGCCATTCTGTCTGGCATTCATCTGGAAGTTCCGTCAGTGCCTTGATTTCCTCGATTTTAAATGGACGCATAGACAATTGTACTGGTGGTCAACGTATTTTTTTAAACTCAATGTACGTTTTTCCGGATTCTACTCCTGATTAACAAACGGTCAATTAAAAAGCAGCCAAAAAGCGTCTCAGAGCGTGTTTCCACTGCGTATGATACGGCCTTAGAGCATGGATGACCACGATGAGTTTGATTCGATTATTTTTGTTATTCTCGTCGGTTTGGAGACTGCCCATCATCGCTTGGGGGTCATCATTGCCGCTTCAAAGGCTGTGAAGCCAGAGAGAAGCTAGATCACATAGTTCAGGAAGGAGGATCTTGTTTCGAATCAAGCCGATGGCTTTCAGCTGTGGACCTCTATGGTAGGTGGTAAATGACGGTTCCTTCTCGACCGCTCAGAGGCGTTTGTCGCGGCGTCCATTGTGAATCACTTCATGGAGTCATTTATACATAGGTATACTGCGGTATACTGCGTTTGCCGTATAAAGCGATAAACTCCTTATAATTGGCCGAACCAAGGGAAAAAACGAGCGTGCCGCTTCTGCGGCGGGTTCAAATTCTTCTTTTCCATATCGGAGGTGGATACGAGTTCCGTGGATCCGATGGTCGGTTCCGATAACCTTCCTCTTACGTAAACCGGAGTTCGAGACTGGGTGGCTATTTCGGTTGGCTCTGTTAAAAAATGCTTTTGTTGCAGATATAGAGTACGGCGCTGCCTGCAGTTGGTTATAGCTCGCAGGGCCTGCGGGTACGTATGGCACGTCTTTAGTTTTTCGACGAAGATGCTTTCAGGCCGTCCATGACATCCTTGGCCCTGATATTTCCCTTAATGCCCATTTCACCCAGCAGGTCGATGGTTTCCATAAGGGTGAGGTTGAGAAGCTCTGCGGCCTCGCGCAACGTTATTTTTCCGCTGTCATATGACCTGGCGACATACACCTCGAAACCCAGCCTCGTAAGTTTCCGCAAAGAACTGTTTTTTTCCAGCTTTTCTGAACGGGCAACATACTCTATCGCCCTGTCGATCTCCTCGGGGATCCTAATCGATTTGACTTTCATTTCTTTCCCTCCAAGAGAAGCTTCGTCACCGCGTATTCCTCGTCGCTGACGAACACGGAGAGCTTGTCGAGCCAATCCAGAGCCGTCTTTTGATCGATCGTGCCTTTTGTGTGTAGCGCGTAAATGAGTAATGCAGACACCATGAACGGAATTCCCGCCGAGCGGAGGATACGGATTAACCTTGCGTCATCGGTCGCTATAACTTCGTAACCTCCCCGGTGAAAGGTCGCAATGAGGGCCTGATCGCCTGTCGGAAGAGCAGTGCTGGAAAGGCTGCGCGCTGGTGACGGAAAAACACGGGGTCCCAAAACGGCAACCCCCTGAAATAATTTGATAAATAAAAGCTCCCCGGGCAGGACTCGAACCTGCAACATCCTGGTTAACAGCCAGACGCTACTACCGATTGAGCTACCGGGGAATGGTTAACAAAATAACACCTATGTAGAGCCAAGTCAAGACAGAACTGGGCCTCGTGTCAGACAGAATAGGCCTCGCAGGTTGCTTATAGTCTGTTCTTCAGCTGTTCTGAAATTGTTCGCGAAAATTAAAAGATGACTACTGAATACCGTCTGCGTGCATATTGATACGTTGTCCATCGATGTTATCTATCGATGTGTTATCCTGGCCCGCCTGCTTCCTTCTCCGGAGGCCGTGGCGGTTTAGCCCGAAGCTCTTCGCCTTTCTTGATGGAAGCGACCGGCGGTTTCTCTGTCATGCCTGCCCACCTCTTCAAACCGCGAAACAGATCCGTAATGGCTTCCTTTCCTGCATCTGCGGCATAGCTGATCTGCTGTTGCACGGCTTGGGCCGTCTTCTGGACTCCCGCAACCGCTGCATCGAAGTTCCTCACAACAAAATTACCCTTAGGTTCCTGAGGATGGCGTTCCGGCCGTATAACAATTCTAACGTTGTGGATTCTTCCTGTGCGGTGATCGACCACAGAGAAATTGGCCGGTTGAAGCGTTCCCAAAGAGTTAACCTGGCTGATGAAGCTTGCCAGACCCTCAACCGGTTGGTTATCTATCTGCAGAATGATGTCGCTTGTGGCCAGACCTGTTCTCCCGAGGGGTCCCTTGGGATCGAGCCAGATGATTACCACGCCCTGGTTGGGACGCAGACCGTACTTCTCGGCCTGCGCGGCTGTTACAGGCTGCACGTTTACTTCAAGCCTCCCGGGCACCTGGGAAGTCATAACTTTCATCACATCGTCAAGGCTCTGCACGCTAACCGTCACGTCACCCTTCTTCTCATCCCGCATTTCTATCAAGGGTGCCGGCTGATTCACCGTTGGCTGCGCAGGTTGGGCGGCAAATACAACTTCTCGATTGATTTCATCGTTCGCCAGGCCAACCCTGGGAGACGGCAGAAACAGGCAGACGGCCAACGCGTATACAAAGACCCAATGAATTGAAACTGATACCTTGGCCTGCGAAAGATTCATTCTCTCTTTTCTCTTCATCATGATGCTGTTATCGACCTGAGCCTTCTCGTCCTCAAGGTATCCAGCCATTTTTCCTGAGCCATTCACCCAAGTGTATGGACGCCCTGTCTGTCCCCTTATAGTATAATACCAATTTACTATCTTGGCAAGCTCGTTGTGGCCCACAAACATGTCCGGAATTCGGTGGCAATAGTCGGCGAATCCTCACTTCTCCCCGGAGGGCGTCTCCATCTGCGCCTCTTTCAAATTCCCGACAACAACGAGGATCGCCTCGTCCGGGTGCAGGTGCTCTTTTCCTGCTCGGAGCACATCTTCCCCTGTTACGGAATTGATGAGTGACGGATACCGATCCGGATAATCGAGACCCAAGCCGTAGTATTCCACCTGGGCCAGAAATCCGGCAAGTTTTGATTGGGTGTCGATACGCAACGGAAAACTCCCGACCAGGTAAGCCTTGGCGCGTCGGAGGTCGTCTTCCGACACCGGCTCCTTACGGATTTGTTCTAACTCTTTGCGTGCAAGAGTGATAGCTTCACGTGCAGACGGGTTTTTGGTCTGCATGACTACCTGGAATGAGCCTTGGTACTTATCAGCATCAAAGAAACTGGACACTGAATAGGCCAGCCCCTTCTTAACCCGAATCTCCTCCATGAGCCGGGATCCGAAACCGCCCCCTCCCAGAATATAGTTCATGACAGAGAGATTATAGTAGTCGGGGTCATTGCGCCTCACACCGATATTCCCCAGAACTATATTGGCCTGGGTGGTCTGGCGGTTTATCGTTACGGTCTGAGGTCCTTTTGCATACGCCTCGTTAATCGGCCCGGGCTTGCTTGTGGCACCGGACCACCTGCCGAGCGCCGGCACCAGCTTCGTCCTCACCTCTTCCATCGTGATATCGCCGACGATAGACAGGATGGCCCCGCTCGGCCCATAAGAAGCGCGGTAGAACTGCAAGACATCCTTTGCAGAGAGCCTGGACACGGACTCAGGGGTTCCCTCTGCGGGGCTGCCATAAGGATTCTTGGGAAAGAGGGTTTTTCTGAATGTCTTTTCTGCGAGCGCCATCGGCTGTTCGTCCCTTGCCTGAATAGCACCCAGGATCTTCTTGGTTTCCTTTCCAATCTCCTGATCAGGGAACGTGGGGTTCGTCAGCACGTCCATGAAAAGGCCAAATCCCTCGGCCAGATCTTTTTTGAGAACCTGAAGGCTGACAACCGCGTAATCCTGGGTGGCAGAGGCGCCCAGGGACGCTCCCATGAAGTCTATGGCCTGGTTCAGGGCGGTTGCATTCTTCGTGGGCGTGCCGAGCATCAGACCCTTTGCCGTAAGGTATGCGACTCCTTCTTTGCCCGCCGGATCAAGCCTGGATCCCGCATTCACCAACAACTGCATCACAACGAAGGGAAGAGAATGCTCCTCGGCAACGAGAAGCACCAGTTGGTTCGGCATGACAACACGCTGGACGGGAGGCACGGAAGCCGCCCGGGCGTTCACAGCCAAAAACCCGCTTAAAATAACAGCGATGAAAATGATAGATTTCTGCGTGAAGATTTTCGCCGTAGTTCCTGTCGGTCTCGACATCATGTGCGCCTCCTTACCTGATCATCCGTTCCGGACCAGCGGATTCCTTCGGTGCCGGCTTACCCTCTTTGGGCGGCAAAGCAATGAGTCTGCCCACAGTCCGGTTATCGGCCTTCAGATAGAGGTTTACGGCCTGCCGGACGTCCTCGGAAGTGACTTTTCTGATTGCTGGGATGTAGTCGTCGACAACTCTCCAGTTAAGTGCGATCTCATGCTGGGCCAGCAGCATGCCCTGGTAAAAGAACGACGCCTGGTTGAAGACGAAAGATGCCTCAAGCTGGTTCTTTGCCTTTTGCAATTCGTCAGGCGTTACAGGCTCTTTCCGGAGGTGCTCTATCTCTTCATTGATGGCTTTCTCCACTTCGACAACGTTTTTCTCGGAAGCGGGTTGAGCTGATATCGTGAAAAGACTGGGATCATGGGAAAGCAGCGGGTTATCAGCGTCGACGGCGAGCGCGAGCTGCTTTTCCTGGACCAGGCTCCGGTAAAGCCTCGAACTCTTTCCGCCGGAAAGCAGGGCCGCGACTACTTCAAGGATGTATCCGTCAGGCGAGCGCAGATTGGGCACGTGGTAAGCCATGACCAGATACGGAAGCTCAGCTTCTCTCGTGGCGGAAACTCTGCGCTCCCCCGTCTGCGGCGGATCGATATCTTTCTTCTGATCCGGCGCACTACCCTTGGGGATAGCCCCGAATGCGTTCTCTATTTTCGGCATGAGATCCTCCTTACGAAAATCTCCTACCACGACAAGGAACGCATTGACCGGGCTGTAGTAAGCGCTGTAATAGGATTTCAGATCGGCAAGGGTCATCCGTTCCAGATCCTCTTGCCAACCGATAGTAGGCCAATGATACGGCGAGGTCTGGAACGCGAGCGCCTGCACCTGTTCCATAAGATAGGCCTGAGGATCATCCTCTGTCCTCATTCTGCGCTCTTCCATGACCACCATCCGTTCGGTCTTGTAGTCATCGTCCCTCAACACAAGGTTATGCATCCGGTCCGATTCCAAATCTATCGGCACCTGTACCTTCTCAGAACTGAGGTTCTCAAAATATGCCGTGAAATCCTCAGAGGTGAAGGCGTTGTCGTTTCCCCCATTCTCGGCGATCAGCCTGGTGAATTCCTGGGCGCTGAACTTCTTCGACCCTTTGAACATCATATGTTCCAGCATATGGGAAAGGCCGGTCTTTCCCCATTCCTCGTTGCGCGATCCTACCCTGTACCAGACCTGAAATGTGACCAGAGGCGCCTTGTGGTTTTCGAGTAGAATGACCTTGAGGCCGTTCGGGAGAGTCTTCTCAAAAACCTGATCTGCGATCCCGGCAAGCGATCCGCCGGCGAATAGAAGACAAAAACAGAATGATAGGAAAAGGCTTCTCCATCTGGACATCCGCCTGCAAATCACGTTTGACCTCCTTTTTCCTGAGATGATTCGTTAAGAGTCGGTACGCGGAACAACGTACTATTATTAATAATCCTCCGGCGCAGCAACGTCAACATGCAGGGCATGTTTTGACGGTGGTCCGGTCACCGGCGTCGTTTCCCGGACCGGAAAATCTTTTCAAACAACGTATCTAACGGCGACTTCGGATTCAAAAAACTGAGGCTTTCAGGCTTGACGCGGCTCGTGACGCAACTTACATTAAAATACTGGTGCTCCACCCAATCTCACTCACGGAGGTACATGGTTATGAGAATTAAAGCTTGCGGCATGTTTGTGTTAGTTGCTATTCTGGCGTTCTTCCTCGCTGGATGCGGTTGCTTCATGCAGGCCCAGAAGGGCGAAACTCCCCCGCCAAAACCGCCTGAGGCACAAAAAGTGATGCCTCCGGAAGAAAAGAAAGAAGTGGTTGTGCCGCCGCCACCGCCGCCACCTCCGCCACCTGCGCCTATGCTAGTGTTCCCACGCCGGCCAGCGTCTATTTTGATTTTGATAAATATAACATCAGGCCCGGTGATGCAGAAATATTAAAAAAGGACACCGAGTGGTTCAAGGCGAACCCGAACACCAAGGTGCGAATAGAAGGCAACTGTGACGAAAGAGGTACGGTCGAGTACAATCTCGCCCTCGGTCAGAAACGGGCCGATTCAGCGAAGAACTACCTTACCGGCCTTGGCGTGGACGCAAAGATGCTGGACACGATCAGCTACGGTAAAGAGAGACCCGTCTGCACCGAGCACAACGAGGCGTGCTGGGCCCAAAACAGGAACGACACGTTCGCAGTGGGTAAGTAAGAGAAGATTAGGTTGAGGTCGAGGTTAAGGTTAAGGTTAAGAAAGAACCGGATCTTTTAATCGAGTCGTCCCTGATCCGGTTCTCTTCTTAACCTTGGCTTCGATTTACGTGTGAATGACTAAGTTCACTTCGGCGGCCCTGCCTTTTCTTTTTCCTCAGCCTTAACCTGAGTTCTATTCATTATCTCGTGACCTTTATGTCGCTCTTTTCTCTGTCCCAGGTATTCGGCGTTACGCCTGCCTGCTTCAACAGATATTTTTGCACACGTTCTGTTGGTGTTTTGGGCAGGCTCTCCATAAATTCAACGTAACGAGGCACCGCAAAATAGGGCATCCTGTCATTCGCGCAGGAGCATTGAAGAATTCCTCAAAATCGATCATGGGGATTTTGGACGCCTCCCTGGGAAGGCCTCCCACGACGATCACTTCTGGACCCCGCAGTCCGGTCCCGTTCTTGTCGTCCTCGCTGCGCGTGCTTATACTATTTTGGGTGTAACTTGTGGGGGAAGGATCTGTGAACCTGTCGCATAATGAAGTGCACATTCAGAGTCTACCGGCATGATCGGCCCTGACATTCTTCTCATCGTATTTATACTCCTCGTCCTTCTCGGTCTCAGGGAAGGGTTGCTCCATCGGCGAAACCTTTCCAGGATACCGATCCGTATTCACGTCAACGGCACACGCGGCAAGTCGAGCGTCGTGCGTCTCATTGCCGGAGGCTTGCGGGAAGGCGGCATTGTGACCTGCGCCAAGACAACCGGCACGCTCGCCCGAATGATTCTCCCCGATGCATCCGAATACCCTGTATTCAGGCCGGCAGGGGCAAACGTGATCGAGCAGGTGCGGATAGTTTCTGTCGCAGCCAGTTACGACGCGCAGGCTATCGTCGTCGAATGCATGGCTCTCCAGCCTCAACTCCAGTGGCTCTGTGAATCGCGATTCATCAAGGCCACTCACGGTGTCATAACGAACGCTCGCGCCGATCACCTCGATGTCATGGGACCCGAAGAGAAGGATGTGGCCCTGGCGCTCGCAGGGTCAACGCCCATTAAGGCAAAGCTCTTTACCGCGGAGAACCGGCACGTCGGCGCCTTCGAATACGCTTCACGAGATCGACAGACCAGGCTCGTGGCCGTGAGCCCGACGGATATCGCTGCAGTCACGGACACAGAAATGGAGGGCTTCTCCTACGTGGAGCATAAGGAGAACGTTGCTCTCGCTATCCGCCTTTGCGCGGATCTCGGCATCGACCGCGCGACTGCGTTACGCGGCATGTGGAAAGCCGTTCCCGACCCCGGCGCCATGACCGTTTCCCACCTCAGGTTTTTCGGACGTCACATCTATTTTGTGAACGCGTTTGCCGCCAACGATCCCGAATCTTCAGAACGGCTCTATCACATGGCAATCGAACGCTTTCCCGATACAGAGAAACGGGTCCTTATTTTCAACTGCAGGACCGATCGGCCCGACCGTTCCCGCCAACTCGGTGAGGCTTGCGTGCAATGGCCGGCGGCTGACCATTATCTCTTGATGGGCAGCGGAACCTACTTTCTGGTGAGGGCCGCTCTGGCGAAAGGTATACCGGTGGAGAAGTTTTTGTTTGCCGAGCACCAGAGCGAGAGCGATATCTTTGAATCGATCATCGAACTTGCCGGCAAATCAGCGCTCGTGGTCGGCATGGGAAATACGAAGGGACAGGGCTTGAGTCTCGTCCGTTTTTTCCGTAACCGAAGTATCTTGAAAGAATCAGTACAGAAGGAGGCATCATGATCGAGCTACTTCCTGTATCGATCGGGATCGGTCTCGCTGTCAATCTCTTCCTCTCGGAGATTTTCGGAATCGCCGGAGGAGGACTGGTGGTGCCGGGTTATCTGGCACTGCATCTGACGGAACCCTTGAGTGTCATCGTAACCCTGGCCGCCGGTATGGCCGCCTTCGGGCTGGTGCGCGGACTCAGTTCGGTGATTATTATTTACGGCCGGCGGCGCACTATCCTGATGATCCTCGCCGGTTATCTCATGGGCATGATCGCGCGTTATTTCATGGGTGCGCAGACCGAGGAGGCGGCGATCCAATACTCGGTGATCGGATTCATCGTTCCGGGTTTAATAGCAGTCTGGCTTGACCGGCGGGGAATCGTGGAGTCGCTCTGCTCTCTTATCACAGCTTCAGTGGTTGTCCGTCTCATTCTCATCCTGATTTTCGGCGCGGAGCTGAACGTATGAAAAAGATTTACTGGAGACCGCAGAGCACACCTCTTTTCGCTTTCGTATTGATCGCCTTTATTGCTGTCGGCGGGCTTGCGTCCGTCGAGCACTTCCAGATTGTGAAGAGAAAGCCCTTCTATCTGGAAAAAGTGGAGGCCTCCAACCTTGCACTGGGGGCCATGGAACTGGTAAGAGACGAGCGACTGGATCGCGGTATCCCGATCGATCCCCAGACAGACCCGACCGGCTCCGGCATGATCGGCTCGTTCGTCACGTCGGTCACCAGTGAAGCTGCCGAACTGGAAGCTAAACAGACATCCGTCAACCCGAATTTCGCGGCTATCACAGTCGAACTCCTGAAAGAAGCGGGAGTGAAGGACGGCGATCCCGATAGCAGTCAGCTTTTCCGGCTCCTTTCCGGCTCTCAACATCGCTGCGTGTGCAGCCATGGTCACGCTTCATCTGAAGCCTATCATTATCTCCTCTGCAAGCTCTTCTCAATGGGGAGCAAATAATCCTGATTTTCTATGGATCGATATGGAACATTATCTCAACAGCAAAGACGTATTCCCTTTCCATTCGGTGGCAGCATCCATGGGTGGGAAGCATGACCGCGGTACAGAGCTGACCGAGAAAGGGCGGGCGGAGATTCTGCGGGCGATCGAAGGAACGGGCTTACCTTGCTTAAAGCTCCCAACATACGTGAAGACATCGACAGCCGCATAGCCATCTATTTCGGTAAGGCGCGTCCTAAGGTCTATCTGAATGTCGGAGGAGGAAGGGCTGCCGCAGGTATCCGGCCGTTCAAGAGGCTTCTGAAGCCCGGCATACTTTTTTCAGGCCTGGCTGCGGAAGGCAGGTCAGATTCCGTGATACGCCGCTTTCTCAAAGAGGGTCTGCCCGTTATACATCTCGGAGACGTGATAGAGCTTGCGAGGCAGTACCGGATGCCCATCAGTCCTACGACGATGCCGAAGATAGGGGAAGGAAGCGTCTATTACAAGAAAAGCTACAATGCGTGGCTGGCGGGCGCTATCTTGCTGGCTATTGTACTCGGTCTCTACGTGTTCGCGCGATCGGACTGGGGCTTCCGTATGGTTCAGGACACCGCACAAGGCGGATATGGGCCCGCCAGAACCCATGATCTAGAATAACGGTTCGTCTTCAAGCGTATACCTTCGTTGCCCTTCGGCCTGGTCTTACCTCGACGTACCCCAAGGTACGCCTGCGTAGCCCAGGCCTCGGAGCGCCTCGGTCTCCATCTTGAATCCGAACCGTTATTCGTACCATTACTTAGGCTGTAAAATTCTTAGCGTCGCCGCGCGATGAAAACCGTCGGATCATTTTGAAATTGGATTCGGTTTCCGAGGAATCACAGCAACGCAGTCAAAGTTAGTTGACGTTCTTGGTTCACCGTTTAATCGCTTCTTCGCGTCATCGGTTCATTGGTCCGTCGGGTTTGTTTGTATAGCGTCGTTGATATCCACGATCATGTGTTGGAATCGTGCAATCATATCGAGGACATCGCCTTCGTTAGCTCTAATGGCGGGATTTGATCTGCTCTCCACGATCCTGTAGCGGGCATTGATCTCGAACTGCGCTGCCTCGATACTGAGGTCGTTTCTCGCAAAGGAAGTGATCGTTCCGCAGCCGCCGGCCGCTAAAATGTTTGTTGAAGGCATGTTCCTCGAAACCCTGTAAGGCCTTCTCGATAATCGGCCTGAAGGTCGGGCAGGAACACTCCTCGGGAAAATCCGTTATAGTTCCTACGTCTATTTTGAACGGCTGGCTTGAGCCTGCGCCATGGAGATCGATGACGAATCGTATGTTGTGCTCATGAACAGCTTTTCGTAGGAAATCTTTGTAGCCGCAGGCAGGATCACTGTTCGGATCCTCTCCTGCTTTGTACTTTGCGTAGAGAACATGAGCTCCTGTGAGCTGCCCGAGCGCGATAGCGAGTGAAGAGGTATATGCATCCTCCTTCTTCCAATGCCCCTTTCCATCGCCTCTCCTGTAATGCTTGGCCCCATGAGGCGCGGAAATCAGTATTGGAATCTGTGCCCTCGACATAGCGAAAGTAGTCCGCTCTCTGCTCGTCGCATTGTATCTCGGTAAATTCAATCTTCCTGATCTCTTCAAGCAGATTATTCATCTCTTCACAGAAAGCCACGCTGTTGAGCAGCGGAACGAAGGGAGCCAAGAAAACTACAAGAAGCAACCACTTCCCCATTAAACGCAATCTCAACGACATCTCACTCTCAATGCAGCCACGCGCAGAACACCTCGCCGTTCACTCGCTCAACCCGGCTCTATTACCCTTTGGAGACGTAAGAGTATAAAGCCAAAGCGAAGCTGGAATCAATGTTGTACGTGATGGAGCAAGTCCATTGCGGACTTTTAGAAATTCGTATTCACGTGGAGACCGAGACGGCAGCGAGGAGCGACACCCGCAAGGCGGGTACCCGAGGCGTACTAAAAGTACGTCGAGACACCCGCAAGCGGGTACCCGGACGCAGCGACAACGAAAGTATACACGTTAGGACGAATTGCTATGGGGATTCGATGAGGACTTTCTTGAACTTTCGCTTTCCGACTTTGATGACAAACTCATCCGCATCTGATACGGGCAGATCCTCTGATGATATCTTGCTGCCGTTGACGCTGACTGCGCCCTGGGTGACCATCCGCTTTCCTTCGGATGTGGACGTTACCATGCCCGTATCCACAAGCAGTTGCGGAACCCAGAGGACGTCTTTACTCTTCTTGATCCTCACGACCTCTATATCTTCAGGTATTTCACGGTCTCTGAAAACTTTCTCAAAATTCCGTTCAGCCTGCAGCGCCGCATCGCGACCATGAAACCGTTTGACGATCTCATGTGCGAAGTTGATCTTCGCCTGCTTAGGGTGGACCGCGCCTGTGCGGATATCTTCTTTCAATGTTTGCAGCTCTTCCAGACTTATGTCGCTTAAAAGCTCGTAGTATTTCAGCATCAGTTCATCGGATATAGACATCAGCTTGCCGAAGATCACGTCGGGCGGTTCGTCTATGCCGACGTAGTTGCCGTAACTCTTGCTCATCTTGTTTACGCCGTCCGTGCCCTCAAGCAACGGTACGGTGAGCACCACCTGCGACTCCTGGTGGTAAGCCCTCTGCATGTCCCTGCCTACGAGAAGATTGAAGATCTGATCATGACCGCCAAGCTCTACGTCGGCTTTGAGCGCCACAGAGTCGTAGCCCTGAACGAGGGGATAGAGAAACTCATGAATGCTGATGGGAAGATTATTCTGGTATCGATTTCTGAAATCCTCACGTTCTAGCATTCTTGCCACTTTGTACTGGGCGCAGAGCCTGATCATGTCGGCCGCATTCATGGCTTCGAACCACTCGCTGTTGAACCGCACCTCTGTCGCTTCCGGATGGAGAATCTTAAAGACCTGTTTTTTGTAGGTGTCGGCGTTTTTCATCAGCTCTTCTTTTGTGAGGACCGGCCGCGTCTCTATTCTGCCGGACGGATCGCCGATCATGCCGGTGAAGTCTCCGATGAGAAAGATGGCCACGTGACCGAGGTCCTGAAACTGCTTCAGCTTCTGAAGTACGACCGTGTGGCCCAGGTGAAGGTCCGGAGCCGTGGGGTCCATGCCGAGCTTCACGCGTAGCGGTCGTTTCTCCTGTTTCGCATCGACAAGCTTCTTTCTCAGCTCGTTCTCGCTGATGAGGTCGACCATGCCGCGTTTGAGGATTTCCAGCTGACGTTCGATCTCCGGATCGTTCCCGCTGTCGACCTCCGGGCTGCTCTTCAGGCGGGCATCCTGCTTGGTCGCCACGTTAGCTTACCCTTTCCTTGATGCGCTCGATGCCGATGCAAAGGTTCGTGGCCCGATCAATCATGATCCGCACGCCCTGAACCTCCACATCTCCCTTGGCCACCTCGTATTTCTGCGGCATCTGCGTAAGGAACCGCTCCAGGATGGCTTCCTTCTCCATACCTATGACGGAATCGGTCGGGCCTGTCATGCCGACGTCGGTGATATAGCCCGTTCCTTTAGGTAAAATTCGCTCGTCGGCCGTCTGCACGTGTGTGTGCGTTCCCATGACTGAAGAGACTCTCCCGTCGAGAAACCACCCCATCGCAATCTTCTCCGAGGTCGCTTCAGCGTGAAAATCGACGATCACCGGTATGGACTCTTTCTTTAAGGCGATAAATTCATCCATCGAACGGAAAGGGCAGACCAGAGGAGTCATGAACGTACGCCCTTCGATGTTCGCCACGTATAACTGCCTGCCGTTTTTCGTCAGAAGCGTGTATCCGAAACCGGGAGTTCCTTCAGGATAATTCAGGGGGCGGATTACCCTTGACTCTCCCATCAGGTAGGGAATAATCTCTTTCTTTTTCCAGACGTGATTTCCCGTTGTGATACCGTCAACACCAGCTGCGAGCATCTCTTCGGCGAGCATCGGCGTGATGCCTAAGCCCCCTGCCATGTTTTCCCCGTTGATGATCTTGAAGTCTGCACTGACACGCTTGAGGTACCGGACGGCAGCCTCCCGACCCGGTTTCCCCATGACATCACCTATGAAAACGACGATGAGCGTATCATTTGGCATAATCTACCGCTCTCGTTTCCCTGATGACGACTATCTTGATCTGTCCAGGGTAGGAGAGCTCTGTCTCCACCTTCTTGGCGATATCCTTCGACAAGGAATAAATTCCGTCATCCGTGACCTTATCGCTGCTCACGACGATCCTGATCTCACGACCGGCCTGAATGGCGTACGACTTTTCGACACCGGCGAAGCTCCCCGCTATGCGTTCAAGTTCATCCAGCCGTTTGATGTATGTCTCAAGCATCTCTTTGCGAGCTCCGGGTCTTGCGCCGGACAGCGCGTCTGCGGCCTGGACGATCACGTCAAGCAGGCTTCCCACGGGAACTTCCTCATGGTGGGCAAGGATCGAGTGGACAATCTCCTCGCTCTCTCCGTATTTTTTTGCCAGATCGGCGCCTATCGCAGAGTGGGAACCTTCGACCTCGTGATCAACGGCTTTTCCGATGTCGTGAAGGAGACCTGCGCGTCTTGCCCCGGGAACGCTCAGCTTGAGCTCTCCTGCGATGATTCCCGATATAAACGCCACTTCGAGTGAATGCTGGTAGACGTTCTGAGAGTAACTGCTCCTGAACTTGAGTCTCCCGAGCAGCCGTATCACCTCAGGGTGAACGTTGTGCACGCCGGCGTCAAATACGGCCTGCTCGCCGGCCGCCTTGATCTTATCATCAAGCTCTTCTGCCACTTTGCCGACGATCTCTTCGATGCGAGCCGGATGTATCCTTCCGTCTGAGATGAGCCTTTCTATGGCGACACGCGCCACCTCGCGCCGGATCGGATTAAAGCAGGAGAGGATCACCGCTTCAGGCGTGTCGTCTATGATGATGTCAACGCCTGTAGCTGCTTCCAGGGCCCGTATGTTGCGCCCTTCCCTGCCAATGATGCGCCCTTTCATCTCATCGTTGGGTAGCGAGACCACGGAGACCGCATCTTCGGCCACGTACTCGCCGGCGTACCGTTGAATTGCCAGGGCTATAATCTCTTTTGCTTTCCTGTCCGCTTTCTCCCGGGCTTCTTCCTCGATTTTCCTGGCTGTTTTCGTCGCCTCATACCGGGCCTCGTCCTCAAGACTCTGCAGCAACATCTTTTTTGCGTCTTCGGTTGTCAGCCCCGATATCTTCTCCAACCTGACCCTCTGTTCTTTGATCAGGAAGTCATGCTCCTTGATCTTAGTGTCGAGCTGCCCCTCCTTATTCGAGATGCCCCGTTCCTTTTTGGACAGTTCATCCTCTTTCTTTTCCTGCAGGTCAGACTTCTTGTCAAGGTTGGATTCCTTTTGTGAGAGTCGTTTTTCAACATTCTGGATTTCTGCCCGCCTGCTCTTTATCTCCTGCTCCAGCTCATTTCTCGCCTGCAGCACTGTGTCCTTAGCCTGGACCGATGCCTCTCGCTTGAGAACGTCGGCTTCTTTTTTCGCGTCGTCCAGGATCTTCTTGCCGATCGATTCGTATTCGCCCACTTTCTTGCGCTGGACAAACCTGGCAAGAGCATAGCCGAGACAAAGACCGACTATACCGGTAACGGCAATTTCGATTATGACGATTATATTCAATGGCGCCCCCTTCCACACGTCAAAGGGGGTAGTACGAGGAAAAGTGTATATTTACGTTATCGTAGACAACCTATACCTGAAGCCCCCACGCGAGCTCGAACTATTTATATTAACGTTCTTTTTCCTCAACACTACCCCTGTATAAGACCCCGCGATGCCGTGTAAACAGCAATTCTTGAACCGCTCTATAAAGTGGGTGCTTCATTATCGCATCCGGCTGCCCGCACGAAGCGAGTCTGCACACCGCGACAAGAGAAAGCTCCCGGTTCCGAGGTGTTGGTTCTAAGTTTGCCACTTATCACGCACACCGCAGGGTACATCTAACCCTTCGACCTTCTGCAAAAGCCTCAGTGTATGATCTTGAACTCTCTCCACTCTGTCTTTTACTTCCAGATACTCAGCCGCAACGCCCATCATGGCCATCATCACGGCGTTCAAAGTATTAACAATGCTGTAATCTTTTATAACATCTCTGATCCTTGCATCGACAAACTCTGCCGCCCGGACAATCTGTTCCTCATCGTCTCCCACAAATGTGTACGCCTGGTTCAGGATGTTCACAGCGACTTTCTTGCTCTTCTTTTCCATTAGTCGCCTGTCTTCACCCTTCTATTTTATCCATTTTGTCCAGAATACTTTTTACCTTGCGCATGACCAACTCTTTCTCACTCTGAATATCCGTCATCTTCTGTTTCAAGTCCCTATTCTCGGACTCCAAAGAGTCTATCCTGGCTGCAAGCTTCTCCTTTTCGATTTTGATGCTCCTGTAATTTGCCACAAGCGCATCTATCTTTTCCTCCAGTTCTCCAAGTTTGTTATCGCTGAAAAGTCCTTCCATTTCTCAGTAATTAATCGCTTTTCTGCTCAAAAGTCAAGTACAAAAGGCACGCCTTCATGAAGCCGTCCAGTTCTCCGTTAAGCACACTATCAGCATTATGCTCCTCCACCTTCGTCCTGTGATCTTTGACCAGTTTATAGGGATGAAGCGTGTAGGAACGGATCTGGCTGCCCCACGCTATCTCCTTCTTCTCCTTATTCAGGGCCGCCATTTTCTCATCCTGTTTGCGCTTTTCCAGTTCGTACAACCTCGATTTGAGTATGGCCATGGCTATTGCACGGTTCTTATGCTGCGACCGTTCGTTCTGACACTGCACGACAATGCCTGAAGGTAGATGGGTGATACGGATGGCCGACTCGGTCCGGTTCACATGCTGCCCTCCGGGCCCGCTTGACCTGAAGGTATCGACTCTGAGGTCCTCATCTTTAATATCAACCTGCACGTCTTCGGGAAGTTCGGGGTAAGCATAGACCGAGGCGAACGAGGTGTGCCTCCTGTTGTTGGCGTCAAAAGGGGAGACACGCACCAGGCGATGAATGCCGGATTCGCATTTCAGGTACCCGTAAGCATTGAGGCCGGATACTATGAACGTCACATTCTTTACTCCCGCCTCTTCCCCGGGGAGAATATCGACAACCTGCGAGGTGAAACCTTTTTTCTCGGACCACATGAGGTACATCCTCAGCAGCATCTCTGCCCAGTCCTGTGCCTCGGTGCCGCCGGCGCCCGCGTTGATATAGACTATGGCGTTCTCTTTATCTGTCTCTCCGCCGAGCATGCGCTCGATTTCATACGAGCCAAGAGCCTTATCGAGCCCCTCGACTCTGCCTGCGAGCTCGGCAGCATCCTGCGGATCGTTTGTTTCTTTGACTATGTCCTGGAGGATGGAGATCTCTTCAAGCTCTTTCTCTTTGGCCTGCCAGGCGTCAACCTCAGACTGGAGACGAGCGCGCTCCTTGAGCGTGGTCTGCGCCTTTTCCTGGTCGTCCCAGAAATCGGGCTTGGCCATCGTGATATCGCATTCTTCTATTTTTTTTCTGGCAGCAGCGAGGTCAAAGATACCCTCTGAGGGTTTCTATTCTCTCCTGAAGGGCTTCGATGCGGCTTTTTATATCTTCTATCACGTCCGTCTATTCCTTTCTCTCGTTTTGCGGGCTGGTCGGACAAAAGGAGGCAGGCTTAGCTCTTCCGTCTCGATGCCATGACCGGCCGCACGCCTGATTCGCATCCGGTTTCTCAACGGAAACGACCCTGCTTCTTGATGTAATTGACCAGACCGCCCCGCTTCAAAATATCCTGCATGATCGCAGGCAGAGGAGCGAAACGTTTCTCCACGCCCTTTGTGCGGTCAACAAGCAGCCCGTCATCAACGCGCACTTCAAGTTCGTCTCCCTGCTCTATGCCGTCTACATCGCAGATAATGGCTGCCAGACCAACGTTTATCGCGTTTCGATAGAAGATCCGCGCGAACGATTTGGCCACAACAGCGGTTATCCCGGCAAGCTTTATCACGATGGGAGCATGCTCTCTGCTCGACCCGAGACCGAAGTTCTGCCCGCCTATGATGATGTCTCCTTCTTGAGCCTTCTGGTGGAACCCCGGAGCGATGTCGGCAAACACGTGCTTTGCCAGCTCATTCAAGTCTGATCTCAGGTGGAAGAATCGCCCGGGTATGATCTGATCGGTCGAGATATTGTCTCCGAATGTCCACGCCTTGCCCCGTAAGATCATTATAAAACCTCCCGCGGGTCGACAAGCCTGCCGGACAGAGCAGCGGCTGCCGCTGTCGCGGGCGAGGCAAGGATAATCTCTGCATCCGGATTACCCATCCTGCCCAGAAAATTCCTGTTGGCCGTTGAAACGGTGACCTCTCCGTTCCCGGGTACCCCACCGTGAACTCCTATGCACGGGCCGCAGCCCGGCGGAAGAATCACGGCGCCCGCTTCGAGCAATACGGTAAACAGATCTTCTGCAAGTGCCTGCGCATAGACCCTTTTCGATGCCGGGCAGACGACGAGCCTGACGTTACGTGCTTTTTTCTTTCCCTTGAGGATCTGGGCCGCAATGCGCAGGTCTTCAATTCTGCCGTTGGTGCAGGTCCCGATGAATACCTGATCGATGCGTTTGTCTCTGAGGGATGCGTCATCGAGTCTCTTTGTATTGTCTACCTGGTGCGGCAGGCTCACGGTCGGAAGAAGAGAGCCAAGGTCGACTCGGAAGATCTTCTCGTACGTCGCGTCAGCGTCGGCTGTAATTTCGGTATATGCGTTTTCTCTGCCGTTTTCTTTCAAATAGCCCCTGGTGATCGCATCCGATGGGAAGAGACCTGTTTTCCCACCGGCTTCGACTGCCATATTGGAAATGGTGAGCCTCTCCTGCATACTCATGCGGGTAACAGCGTCTCCCGCAAATTCCATCGACTTGTACGTAGCACCGTCTGCGCCGATCATGCCTATTATGGAGAGGATCAGATCTTTTGCAAATACACCTTTCTGGAAATTCCCGAAAAGCTCAAACTTGATACTCTCCGGCACTCTGAACCACGTCTCGCCTAAACCCATGGCCACCGCAATGTCCGTCGAACCCATACCGGTTGAAAAGGCTGCGAGAGCGCCTCCGGTGCAGGTATGAGAGTCAGAACCGACCAGCACCTCTCCCGGTGACACGTGCGCTTCAGCCATCACCTGATGCGAGATGCCTTCTCCGATGTCATAGACTCTTGCACCGAACTCTTCGGCGAATTTTCGGAGATAGAGATGATCATTGGAAAGTTCCAGGCGCGGGCTCGGCGATGCATGATCAATAAAGAAGTTGACCCGATCAGCGTCAAAAAGCTTTTCAAAACCGATGGCCCTGAATTCTTTTACAGCGAGCGGTCCTGTGCCGTCCTGAAGGAGTATCCTGTCAACGCGCGCAACCACTGATTGTCCCTGGCGCGCGTCAACGCCGCTCCTCATGGTTAATATCTTTTCCGCAAGTGTCTTACCCATTTATTCCTTCCTGTTCTGTCTTGCCGGGGCATAGCAGCAAGCATTTTGCGACGACGCGGCGTGGATGGACGACGGCATGGACGGAAATGCTTCAAATGTGGATGGGCTGCTAGCCTTGTTGACCGGAGGCGTACTCAATGTACGTCGGAGGGCACAAGGCGACGGAGGCCGCCGCAGATGAGTATTTCCGTCCATGCCGTCTATTCTTCCTCAGCCCTTGTCAGATCTTCGAACCGTATGTCAAGTCCAAGAATTCCTAATATCTCTCCCATTGCTATCCTGGGGCTCGCGTCGCCCCCTCCACCGGCAAAGCCGCCGGAGCCTCCCCTTCTCGCTCGCCGTGCTCGCTAGGTAGATTCCCGCTGGGAATCTACTGCTATTCCTCTTCAGCCCTTGTCAGATCTTCGAACCGTATGTCAAGTCCAAGAATTCCTAATATCTCTCCCATGTCGTCGCGGATCGGTCCCGAGACGGTCACGCAGAGTGCGCCGGTGATGCGGGATGTGTAAAGCGTTGTCACGCTCACCTTGCCTGTCTTCATGGGGTGTATGAACCACTCCCTGTCGGAGAAATCCTCGTGCAGGTCTATCTTGGCGTACTTTGCCTTGTCAACGACCTGCGTGATGTTTCTCGTTACCTTAACGCCTTCCGAGTTGACGACATACGCAAACTGAATGTAAGGGAACTCCTCTACCAGCCCTTTCAACGCGCTTTCCTGCTTCTCCGAATTCATGCTCTTGATATCGGGATCTTCAATGAACCGCTCGATGAGATGGGCTGCCATATCGAAGGCCCTCTTCTTCAAGATATCGAATTCAGACGGGAAGATTTCCGGAATGAAACGGCGCACCAGATGTTCCATCTCCTCATCCGACATACAGGTAATCCTTCCCTGCTCGTAACGCTGCACGATTGACCTGTTGATCCGTGCGACGTTCGGATGGGTCTTCTCTATTTTGTCCGCCCCGGTCAGCGCGAAGTGCGCATTAATCCAGTGGGCAATGCCTGCAAGGCCGGACTTGTCGGTAATATTTATCGTAAGCGTTCTGTTGAGGATCCGTCTGGTGTCGAAAGACGAGTAAATCTCCTCGTTCTTGGCAAGCCCGTCGATATGGACGCCGGCAGAGGTCGCGTTGAAATCGGAGCCCACGAGAGGTTGGTTTCTCGGGATGTGCTGTCCTATCTCCTTTTCAAAATAGTTTCTCACCTCTGTAATCACCGTGGTGTCGCAGCCGTTATCATCACCTGCGAGGGAAATGTACTCCATCACAAGACCCTCGATCGGCGTGTTTCCTGTTCTCTCGCCTATGCCGAGAAACGTGCCGTTCACGAACGTGCAGCCGTACAACCAGGCGCTTACCGCGCCGATAAACCCCTTGTAGAAATCATTGTGGCCGTGCCATTCAAGGTTTTCCGAGGGCACGCCCGCGTCATCGATCATCGCCCTGATGATCTTCCCTATGGAGCGCGGAAGCGCCGAACCGGGATAGGTTATGCCGAGACCCAGCGTGTCGCAGAGCCTGATCTTGATGGGAACCTTTGCATCCTCGGAGATGCTCATCAGCGCTTGCGCGAAGGGAACACAGAATCCGTAGATATCGGCTCTCGTTATATCTTCAAAGTGACAACGCGGAATAATATCATATTCAAGCGCAGTCTCTACGATCTTAATATAATCTTTGAAAACCGCAGATCTCGTCTTCTTCAGCTTGAGAAAAATGTGGTAGTCGGATGCGCTCGTGAGAATGCCCGTCTCCCGAAGTCCCATCTCTTTGACCAGCTTCAGATCTTCTTTGTTGGCCCGCACCCATCCGGTAACCTCAGGATACTTGTAGCCTTTCTCCAGGCAACGCTCTACAGCCTCCCTGTCCTTATCCGTATAAAGAAAGAACTCGGACTGCCTGATGACGCCGTGCGGTCCGCCAAGACGGTGCATAAAATCGTAAAGATCCTCTATCTGCTTGACCGTGAAGGGCGGCCGTGCCTGCTGCCCGTCCCTGAATGTCGTGTCGGTAATGTAGATTTCATCGGGCGGGTCGATCAGCTCTATTTTATGGTCGAAATTGACCCGCACCATCTCGGTGTACGGAAATATATTTCGAAAGAGTTCCGGCTGCTCCACGTCTATCAGGGGATATTTGGTATTCTTGACGATATTCTTAAAGATAAAACCTTTGCTTTTTTTCACTGCCTCTTACTCCTTAACCGTAACCGTTTTGATCTTTAATTCGTTAAGCTGCCTCTGCGAAATCTTGGCAGGAGCCCCTGACAAAAGGCACGTTCCTTTCTGCGTCTTGGGAAAAGGAATCACGTCCCGGATACTCTCCAAACCCAGGAGCATCATCAGGATACGGTCAACGCCGAACGCTATGCCGCCATGCGGGGGCGCGCCCATTTCCAATGCTTCCAGGAGGAAGCCGAACTGAAGAGCCGCCTCTTCGTCATCTATCTTGAGAAGCCGGAACATGGCCTTCTGCTCGTCACTGCGAAAATTCCTGATGCTTCCCCCGCCGATCTCCACCCCGTTCAAGACGAGGTCGTATGCGTTTGCCCGTATCGATGCGAGGTCACCCGAGAAGCCGACCATGGACTCCTTTGCCGACGTAAAAGGATGATGCCGCGCCACGAACCGTTTATCCTCATCGCTATATTCAAGAAGCGGAAAGTTGACCACCCAGTGAAAGGAAAAGGTATCTTTGCGCACCAGGTCATACTTCTGGCCCAGGTACAGGCGGAATCTTCCCATCAGCTCGTTCACCTTGTCTCTGGCATCCGCCATGATGAAGAGCACGTCTCCGTCCTGAAGCCCGCATGCCGCATCCGCGCCCGTCGTCTCCTTCTCTGACAAAAACTTCACAATCGGCGACTGGAGCTTGCCTGCATCTTTTCTCATCCAGATGAGTCCGCCCGCGCCCATGCTCTTCGCCATCTCAACTGCGTCGTCAAGGTCTTTTCTCGAGAGCGTGCGACCGGAGAGCGCTAGTGCTTTGATCGCACCTCCATCTGCAACGACCTTCTTGAAGACGCCGAATGCGGTCTCGTGAAAGACAGGCGTCAGTTCAACCATGGGCAGCTCAAAACGCAAATCGGGTTTGTCCGTGCCGTACCGCTCGATGGCCTCATCAAAATCCATGCGCATGAACGGGGTCTGGAGCGGTGCGCCTTTCAACGCCTCGAACACTGCTTTTATCACGCCCTCGCTGAGCGCGATCACGTCGTCCACGTCAACGAAGCTCATCTCGATGTCGAGCTGGGTGAATTCCGGTTGGCGGTCCGCGCGCAAATCCTCATCCCTGAAGCAGCGCACTATTTGAAAGTACCGGTTGAATCCCGCTACCATCAATATCTGTTTGAAGAGCTGCGGCGACTGAGGCAGAGCATAGAACTCGCCCAGGTTAAGCCTGCTGGGCACGATAAAATCCCTTGCCCCTTCAGGCGTGCTCTTTGTCAGAAAAGGCGTCTCTATCTCAAAGAAGTTCTGAGAGACGAGGTAATTTCTCAGGACCTGCATTGCCCGGCTGCGGTCGACGAAGATTTTCTGCACATGCGGCCTGCGCATATCGAGATAGCGGTACTTCAAACGCAGCGACTCATTGGGCTCCTCGTCCTCAAGCTGGAATGGAAGCGGTTTGCAGGTGTTGAGGACTTCGAGAGTGGTGACATAGACCTCGATCTCGCCGGTCGGAAGCTCCTTGTTCTCGGTTCCTTCCGGCCTTCGCGATACCTTGCCCTCCACCCTGATAACGTACTCGTGCTTGATCTCGTGCGCTACGCCGTGCGCGTCGGGCGCTATCTCCGGAGAGAAGACGACCTGGATGATGCCGGTCACGTCCCTAAGATCGGCGAAGATGAGCCCGCCATGGTCCCTTCGTCTGAACACCCATCCGGCAAGGACCACGTCCCGGCCTATATTCTTCGCATTCAATGTGCCGCACTCGATATGTCGCATGATTGCCCCCGATAAAGCCCATTAGTATATAGGTGAAACCCCTCGTAAGTCAAGGGCCAACGCGGGCTTCGGGCATGCTCGTCAGCAGGGTTTCTCTTCGTGTTGTATTGATTGAGGACGAGAAGCGTTTGCAATCCAATTGTCGCTATCTCTTTTCCGGCAACGGTTGCACTGGTCCGCCCGGCTCCGTTGTCACGCGCCAGATGACATTGCCTACGTCATCCGCGACGAGCAACGCGCCCCGCTTGTCAAACGCCACACCCACAGGTCTTCCGAACGCATCGCCGCCGGCACTGAGAAAGCCGGTCAGCACATCGACGGGGGCGCCGGAAGGCTTTCCTCCGCTGAAGGGCACGAAGATGACCTTATACCCGCTGTGTGGTTTGCGGTTCCACGACCCGTGCTGGCCGATGAAAGCTCCGGTCCCGAATCTTGCAGCCAATCTACTACTCTCTGCAAAAGCGAGCCCCAGAGAAGCCGTATGGTTTCCGACTGCATAATCCGGCACAATAGCCTTTGCGACAAGGTCGGGGCGTTGAGGCTTCACGCGGTCGTCCACATGCTGCCCATAGTAACTGTACGGGAAGCCGAAGAAGTTACCATCGCGCACTGACGTCATGTAATCGGGCACGAGATCGCTCCCCAGTTCGTCACGCTCGTTCACCACTGTCCAGAGTGCTCCGCTTTGAGGCTCCCATCCCATTCCATTTGGATTGCGAAGACCTGACGCAAAGATGCGCTGCGTCCCGCGTTTCAGGTCCAGCTCCCAGATGGCAGCGCGTCCCTCCTCCCTGTCAATGCCGTTCTCCCCTGCGTTGCTGTTGGAGCCGACGGTCACATAGAGGAGTGATCCGTCCCGGCTGGCAAGGATGTTCTTGGTCCAATGGTGATTGATCGGACCGGCCGGCAGGTCCATCACCTTGGTCCCCGGTGCCGCTATTTTGGTTGCGCCCTCTGTATAGGGGAAGCGTAACACCGCATCAGTATTTGCCACGTAGAAGTCGCTGCCGATAAGCGCCATGCCGAAAGGTGAGTTCAACCCTTCCAGGAATGGCGATCGCGTTTCCGCGACACCGTCGCCATCCGCATCGCGCAGGAGGGTTATGCGATTGGCGCTCGGCACACCCGCGCCGGCTTCCTTCATATAATACTTTTCGAACCAGCCTTTGATGCCTTTGCGATCCTCAGGCTTGGGCGGTGCATTGGTCTCTGCGACCAGCACGTCCCCGTTGGGCAGCACGTAAAGCCAGCGTGGATGATCAAGCCGGTCGGCAAAGGCGTTCACGCTCGTTCCTTGTGCACCTATCGGCTTTCCTCCCGGAGGCCAACCCTTTGCCGGGGCAATGTTCACCGTAGGAATCAATGTCGTGATGGGCGGCGGCAGCTGAGGATTAGGTCCAAAACTCGCATCAATCGGCAGCTTCGACGTCTCGCCACACGAGAAAAGACTGATTGCCGCGATGGCAAAGAGCAGCGTCCATCTCAGTTTCACGATGCATTTCCGTTCACGTGTCTTGCAACGTGACCGAGAGAAAATCGGTCTTCCGATCTGATCCCAGGGAAGACCGAATGATATGTGCATGCTGTAAAGAAACAATTTCAGGCGCGTCTCCATGGTGAGCCTCCTCTTCCGACGATCTAAATAAATCTAAGACAGATTTGGAGATTTACCTTTGTTGTTGCCTCGCAGCGATAACAGCCTTAGTATCTCAAAAGATAGTTGCTTGGCGCGCTCTTAAAAAAACCGGTGGTCGGGCGGCGCTGACGCATCCGCTGTCCCCCTAGCCTCTTGACCGTGGGCTTTGATAGAATGCTGATCATAAAACACCGGCTTTCATATATTTCCCTCGCGCTGCTCCTTCTTGCTGTGTGCGGCGTTGCGAAGGCGCAACCCGATCCATTTGAGGCGCGAAGGCTTCAGATGGTGAAGCAGGATATTGAAGCGAGAGGGATCAAAGACGCGCTGGTACTCAATGCCATGCGAAAGGTGCCGCGCCATCTCTTTGTTGAAGAATCGCTCCGACGGCAGGCATACAACGATCATCCTTTGCCCATCGGTGAAGGGCAGACAATCTCTCAACCCTACGTCGTCGCCCTCATGACTGAAGCGTTGCGTTTGAAAGGAGGTGAACGCGTTCTGGAAGTGGGCACCGGTTCCGGGTATCAGGCGGCCGTCCTTGCTGAAATTGTAAAAGAAGTTTTCACGATCGAGATCAGGCCGGAGCTCTACGCCAGGACCGTTAAGAAACTCCGGGAATTAGAATATAAGAATATTCATGCGAAGGAGGGAGACGGTTATCGCGGCTGGCCGGAGCATGCGCCCTTCGATGCCATCATCATCACCGCGTCCGCGGAGCGTATACCTCCTCCGCTCATCGACCAGTTGAAGGAGGGTGGACGTATGATCATGCCTCTGGGCAGCACGACGTCCTACCAAAAACTCATCCTGGTCACCAAGAAAGGCGGCAAGGCAGAAGTCAAGGAATTAGATTCGGTGGCCTTTGTGCCGCTAGTCGGAGAAGGCCGCAAGAAATAGTGCCGATGCGCCTTCAAGCGCATACCTTCGTTGCCCTTCGACCTGTTCTTACTCGACGTACCATTAGGTACGCCTCCGTAGCCCAGGCCTCGGAGCGCCTCGGTCTCCATCTTGAATGCAAATCGGTATTAGATGCGTTGCTTTTCCTCGACGTACCAGTAGTACGCCTTCGTCGGCTCCTCGCTGCCGCCCGGTCTCCATCTTGAATGCAAATTGGTATTACTCGACGTACCTCATGGTACGCCTTCAGTGGCCCATTCCTCGGAGCGCCTAGGGTACCCGGCCGAAGGCTGGGTCGTCCATCTTGAATCCAAATCGGCACATTGCGGAGCCCAGTGGTGACAAGTGCGGAAGACCGCTCTGCTTGCTGAATTGCAAAGAGCGTAGATGGAGGTTTATAATGTACCCCCTGAGGTACACGTATGAGACGAAGAGACTTTTTAAAGATATGCGGCTCCGGCCTTCTCGCCGGCAACTGGCTTCTCGAGGATCTGTGGGCCAAAGATCCGTCGGTGGTGGCGGTCTCGGAGGGTAAGGATTATGCACAGATCACGAGAAACGTGATCGATGCGCTTGGCGGAATGAAACGGTTCGTCAAGAGCGGCGATGTCGTTGTCATCAAACCTAATATGGGCTGGGATAGAAAACCGGAATTTGCAGCCACGACGCACCCGCTGGTCATGAGAGCGATCGCCGAAGAGTGCCTGAAAGCGGGCGCCAGGCGAGTAAAGGTTTTCGACAATCCGTGCAATGACGCGAGACGATCGTACGAGAACAGCGGGATTCCGGCAGCGCTGAAAGGTATGGATAATGTCGAAGTGAAACAGATGGAAGAAGAGCGCTACAAAAAGACGAAGCTCAACGGTGTTGCCCTGAAGGAATGGGAGCTTTACTCAGAAGCGCTTTCAGCCAACGTATTCATCAGCGTCCCTATCGCGAAGCATCACAGTCTGACGACGCTCACCCTTGCTTGCAAGAACATCATGGGCATCATGGGCGGGAATCGCGGCTATATCCACAGAGAGATAGAAGACGCGTTGGCCGATGTAAACAGCACGGTAAAGAGCCATCTTGTCATCATCGATGCAACCCGTATCCTCACCAACCACGGGCCCACGGGAGGAAGCCTCCGTGATGTCAAGGTGCTTGACAAGGTGATCGCTTCCACCGACATGGTTGCGGCAGACGCTTACGCAACAGGTCTCTTCGGCCTCAAGCCTGCAGAAATACCCATAACGGTGACTGCGCATAAGCGGGGCCTGGGGGAGATAGATCTGAGCAAAGTGAAAATAGTAAAGGCGTGATGGCGAAACTTACCGCTTCCCGCATCTCCCAGCTTCTTTTTCTCGCCGCGTTCCTTGTTCTCTTTGTCATTACCGATTATCGCGGTCAGGATGAAATATCCGTAGCCGTCAACAGTTTTTTCCGGGCGAACCCTCTCGTTCTCGTGACTTTCCTTCTTGCCACCTGGAGTTTCACCTGGGTCTTGCTGCCGGGCGTTCTGATGTTTGTCTTCACCATAATCCTCGGCCGCTTCTTCTGCGGCTGGATCTGCCCGCTCGGAACCATCATCGATCTGGTCACAAACAGGATACGCAAAACTGCGCCTCTGGGCTGGCTCAGGGGCAACCTGAAATATTACCTGCTCGCAACGCTTCTTTTCACTGCTCTCTTCCGGCTGAATCTGGCAGGCCTCCTGGACCCTATTGCACTCCTTATACGCTTTCTCACTTTTTTCCTCTACCCTGTGTTCGGCTACTTTTTTCGGCAGGGCTGGGTCGGCCTTTACAATCTCCTGGGTGACAATCGGGATCATCTCGCCGGAGGCTATGACTTTCTCAAGAACTATGTGCTTCCGTTTCGGGAGACCTTCTACCCCCTGGCTTTCCTCTCTCTCTTTCTCTTCGCAGCCGTTCTCTTTCTGGAACGTTATGAACGCAGAAACTGGTGCAAGAACCTTTGCCCGCTGGGCGCGCTTCTCGGTTTGCTCGGCTATTTCAGCGTCTTCAGGAGGCTCCCGGCCAGGCTCTGTACTGATTGCGGCGATTGCAAAACAGTCTGTCCCACCGCGTTTGACAGCGAGATTCTCCAGAAGAGTAACTGCATCCGATGTCTTGAGTGTCATGCCAGGTGCCGGTTCCATCGCGTCAGTTTCCGACCGGCCATGATCAAGTCGCCAACAGCGGTCTTCTCTCCCGCGCGACGGGTCATGCTTGCGGGCGCGGCCTCCGGCTTCCTTCTCCCGAGACTTTTCGCCTTCAGGAATCCGCTTGCCGAGTCAAGGCTCGTGCGGCCGCCCGGCGTTACAGGCGAAGATGATTTTCTGAAAAAGTGCGTGCGCTGCGGTGAATGCATGAAGGTCTGCCCCAGAAATGCGCTCTACCCTGCGTCTTTACAGGCGGGCGTCTACGGGCTTTACACACCCATGGTCATTCCGCGTCTCGGGTATTGCGAGTACAACTGCCATCTGTGCGGCCAGGTCTGCCCGACAGGCGCCATTCCCAATCTGCCGCTCGACGAGAAGAAGAAAGCAGTACTGGGACTCGCCGTCTTCGACAAGAACCATTGTCTTCCTTACGCAAAAAAGCTTAATTGCATGGTCTGCGAAGAACATTGTCCTATACCCGATAAAGCTATCCGCTTTGAAACGGTTGTGGAGACCGACTACGAGGGTAAGAAACTGACTCTGAAGAAACCTTACATTGTGGAGAAGCTCTGCACCGGCTGCGGTATCTGCGAATACGTCTGTCCTGTCGAAGAAAAAGCAGCAGTGGAAGTGTTCAAGAAACAGAAGAGAAAGGGTTGAGTAGTAAGAACCTAAATTCGCCCTGACTGACACTGAAAAAAGACGACTCAGAGTGAGTGTTCAGTACACCTGCAAAGCCTGACATCCCGTCGTCAATACCGATTCTACCATTACCAGAGAAATGAGAGGCGTTCTCACGCGATAGCAGCACACTCGACAGCCGGGATCGAAAACTGGCTCTCACTCTCATCAGGCCGTAGACTGGCGCGCTCATGCCGATACAACATGGCCCATTTCGTCGCTCGAGAGCAGAAATGGATCAGGCACTCATGATGAAAAGTTCGAGTTCTCATTGTCTTCCCAACTGCTCTAGTGCGCTCCGCAAAGGAGCCGTCTGAGACACTAATAAATCCTTTGTACGGGTTGTTCATTGCCGTAAGTATAAAGATAGCGGCAGATACCGACAGTGCGCAGACAAACAGTACCCCGATCACCGTCCAATTGTGCGGTGCAAGCAAGCCAAAACTTACGAAAATAACAACAAGCCAGAAAATCAGAACAATCAGAAAAATGCCGGAAATTCGTTTGTGGCCACGCCCTAACAGCAACAGGCGTGAATGTGTCACCTGCTTGACTTCCTGATAAGCCTGTGACTGCAAGATAGTCTGGGCGTTGTTCTGTGGTGACATCGATCGCAATTTACTCTGCATCTTTCGCAGTGCATTCTCGAGATCAAATTTTTCGGTGGTCCCCTCTTTCACAACATTTTCCGGCCCTCCACTTTCCAGCGCAGCTTCAACGCATTTGCGCAGCAACTGGCGAAGCTCCGCTGTTTGGGGCCCGTAACTGGCCAGGGTTTGATCCAGCTCGACTATTGTCGTGCTTGTCTGGGTCAATTCGTTGCTGATCGTATCCAGCGAATTATGTGCAGAATTGATGAGCAGACCAAGGATAAGAGCAGCCATGGTAGCAATCAATCCTGCCCCAAGCTTCACAACATCTCTGGCGTTTTCGTTCAGGTGATTATCAGGCAGCATAAACCGGAGGAACAGACCGCACAGCGACCCGGCAAAAGTGAACACAAACGTTATCAAAGAAATTGTGATCGTACTCACTAGTTAAACCTCCATGGTCTGCTCATCCATAGCAGAGGATACCCTCAGGCGGCGTTGCCGGATGTCATCAAGGACTGGTGTACGAAGCGACTATACGCTTAAGATCCGCTACGGCGAGATAGTAACCAAGAAGAGCCTGCAGTTCTTCAGACTCTGCCTTCTTCACTGAAGCAACCGCTGTGGCGTATTGAGCCTCCGTAGCCGTCCCTGTCTTTATCCCATTGCTTTTAAGCCGCAGGTTTTCCTTTTGCAGCGCCATGGATTCGCGGGCGACATCGATCAGCCGCTTTGTCTGTTCCAGCTTCCTGTATGCCTTGTCAACTTCTACCTCGATCCGTTTTTTAACGCGGTGAAGGTTCTCGTTCGCCTGTGAGAGTTGCTCCTTGCGTTGAGCTACAACATGCCCCCGTTTACCCCAATCGAAGATGTCCCATGTCATCTTGACACCAACGATACCGATATTGTTCGTCAGAAAGGGGACGCCGTCCTGATGGGAATAGCGGCCGAACGCGGTTATATCGGGGATATACTCAAGTTGTGCAGCCTCTACACCGCTGTGGGCCTTGTTTACGCTTTCCCGTGCGGCTTTTATTTCCGGGTTCTTTTCAAGGGCCTCCTGCACGTATGTTTCACGGGTATGTGCAGTAGGTTCCGGAGGCGGGGGATCGACAGGCTCTATATCCGTATCGAGGGGCAGGCCCAGAAGGTCACTAAGTTCCGAGTTGAGATCGGCTATCTGAATCTCCGCGGAAAGCAGGGAGTGTTTGTTCTGGAGGAGAACCGCGTTGCTGCCGATAGCGGCGACCTCGAGCATATTTCCCGCGGCCACAGCGTCTTTCGCTTCGCGGAGGGCCTGTTCACCGGCTGCAACGGCGGCAGAAGCGGCGTCCTTCTGTTTCCGCGCTATGACCAGGCCATAGAAGAGCCTATGGGTGGCAAAGATAACATCAGTCCTGGCCTTATCCAGGTCGGCCGCTGCAATCTGCTGATCTGCAAGGGCGATTTTGTCCGCCTGGTGTATCTTCGGCAATTGGGTCAGAGGCTGGGCGAGCGTGGTATCCGCCATGGTTATTGATTGGGAGCCCTGATTGATAGAGTTATCCTGAACGGGGAAAGGGCCGAGACCGGGTACGGTGCCCAGACTGCCCGCGGGAACGGTAACCAGTTGTTTGTCTGAAAGATGGAACTAGGTCGATTCGTTCTTGAGATGGGGGAAATAGTCCGACCGGACACTTTTCCTTTTCTCGCGGCTTTCCCGGACCTTTGCGCTCGGCGATCTTAAGGGACGAGTTTTGGGCCACCGCAAGGGTAACCGCTTCATCGAGGGTCAATGTACGCGTTTCGGCGAGGGCGTGCCCCGATCCAAGGAGGAACGCCAGGACAAGAATGAGAGCGGCCGCGGGAGCCTTCCTGATACGCGATCTCACGACAACGAAGAGCACCGGTACGACGAGGAGCGTGAAGAACATGGAGAAAATGAGTCCCACGGCAATGACGGAGGCAAGGGGACTCCAGAGCGCCGATCGCGAAAGAATCATTGGAGTCACCCCTACCGCTGCAGCCATGGTGGTAAGAAATATCGGCCGCAGACGACGCTGTCCGGCCTCCGTCGCTGCTTGCTCGAGAGAATGCCCCTCTGCGATCTTCTCCTTCATATAATCGACGAGGATGATTGCATTTCGCACCACGATACCGCATACGCTGATCAGGCCGATAAATGCCATGAAACCGAAGGGGTTACGGGTAACAAGCAATCCGACCGCTGCACCAAGAAGGGACAACGGTATCGATGACATGACGACGAGGGGCTCCGACACGTTCCGGAACTGGATGAGAAGCACGAGAAAGATAGCGACAAGGCTGATACCAAGGGCGCCGAGCAGCTGAGGCATATTGTCATCCTGATTGAATTTTTCTCCTCCGTAGTAGATGCGGTACCCGGGAGGCAGCTTGAGCGCCGCGATCTTCGGGGCAACGGCGTCAAGCAGGCGCGATGCGTAAAACCCCTTCTTGACGAAGCTGCGCACCGTAAGTGTCCTGACGCCGTTCCGGCGCACGATGCGGCTCGTCTGCCATTCAGGGTTGACAGAGGCAATAGCTCGTAACGGCACGCTCGCATGGGTGAGCTGGGAGGTCCATGTACGCATCACGCACATCGTCAAAGGAAGAGCGCTCGTTCTTCTCGAGGCGAAGGAGCATGGTAACCGGCCGGTCTCCCTCCCAGAAGATCGCGACCGGCTGGCCGTCAAACCCGCCGGACAGTATCTGGGAGACCGCACCATTGGTCAGGCCGAGACGATTGGCCAGTTCGTTGTTTACGTCTATATCGACCATGTAGGAGTCGTTAAAATAGTCACGATGCACATACCGGGAAAAAGGCACTGCCCGAACGATATTTTCCACTTCCGTTCCGATCTGTTTCAACGTGGCAATGTCGTCACCCGAAATCCGGATTTCTATGGGGGCCTCCTGTGACCGATCCCTGCTGCAATTCCTTGACAATAACCATTGCCTCGGGAACGACAGCAGCCAGTTTCACCCGCAGGTCGGCCACGAGGGCAGGCGTCTCTTTTACCGATCTGGTGTTGACAATGAACTGGCCGTAGGCGCCATCGGGCTGTTGGGGGTTGACGTTGTAGTAAAACCTCGGGGCGCTCTGCCCGACAAAACTTGCGTAATGGGCTACTTCGGGACGACCGGCGAGATACTTCTCGATCCGGCCCATGGCGGCATCCGTTGCCTCGATACGCGTACCCTGGCGCATCCAGAGATCAATAACAAACTGGTTGCGTTCGGCAGAAGGGAAGAATTGCTCCGGTACCATCTTGAAAAGAATCGCACCGAGCACAGATGGCTCCGACTCCGACTGCCATAGCCAGCCCTTTTCTTCTCATAAAGAAGACGATCGCCTTTCCGTAGACGTTCTGGAGGCCGTCAAGGAGATTGAACGATTTCTTCTTGGCGGGGCCTTCGTGGTCGTGGAGTCCCTTCTTTATGAAAGATCTGCAAAGGAAAGGCGTGAGCATGCAGGCTACAATAAAGGAAACGGTAAGAGCGATGGCCACCGTGAGCGGGAGCGCAACGATGAACTCACCGGCGGTACCCGTGAGGATGAGCAGAGGCAAAAATGAACAGACGATGGTCACCGTCGCAGTAAGAACCGGGACAAAAACTTCCGTGGCAGAGCGCCACGCCGCCTCCGCTATCGGCACCTTACGATCAAGGAGCTCGACATAGTTGTCTGCGATGACGATAGCATCGTCGACGACGATGCCGAGGACTACGATGAGCGATGCAATCGATACCTGGTGCAAGGGAATACCGAAGGCGTTCATGATCCCCACCGTTGTGCAGAGCGTAACCGGGATGGCCAGGGCCGCAATCAGCGGCAACGCGGATAGGCAGAAGGATGATAGTCACCAGGATGACGGAGCCTATGGCAAGCAGGAATTCATGACCGAGGTGGCTGATGCGCTCCCTGACCATAGTCGGCTGATCCGCGATAAGATCGACTTTTATGTCGGGAGGCAGCAGTGATCGAAGCTGGGTCATGATTTCGTCAAGGCGATCACCCAATTCGGTGACATTTTTGCCCTTCTGCATTTCGACCGACAGCAATACGCTCGGCTTTCCATCGTAGCGGACAAGGAAGACCGGGTCCTGGTAGCGCCGCTCGACCTTTGCGAAGTCCTTGATATAGACAGGCTCGCCTGTTTTTGAAACGTCGACCATAACATTTGCTGATCTGGTCTTCCGTGGTAAACGGCCCCGTTGTTCTCATGGGGATCTTTGAACGGCCGGTCTCGGCGCGTCCCGTCTCCGTAATAATGTTCCTCTGCTGCAGCGCCTGCATGATGCGGATTGGATCCGCAAAATACTGGGAAAGGCGCGCAAGGCTTCCGGTGATCCACACCTGCTCGCTCTGGTCGCCGTAACGCATCATCTTTCCCACATCACGCACGGTCCGGAACCGGTCCTGTATCGTGTCAACGATAATCGCGCAGCTCCCTGTACCCGTAACGCTCCCCGTGAACGGCCAGGAGCAGGGCCACGGTGTCGCCGAAATCAGAGTTGACAATCGGCCCGCGTACACCGGAGGGCAGTTCCGTCTGTGCGGTTTCAATCATTTCATGGCGGAGCTTTGCCCAGAAAAGATCCGAATTCTTGACATAGTCCTCCAGTTCCACATTGATAATGACAAGACCCGGGCGGCTTGTGGAATAGGTCAACTCCTTTCTGACCTCAGGGAACTTGAAAATATGTTTTTCAAGCGTTTTGGTGACCTGCTTCTCGACCTGCTCGGAGGTAGCACCGGGATACTGAGCAATCACAAGGCCTGTTCGGATGGTGACGGTAGGATCTTCAGTCCTCGGCATTGTCATAAGGGCGTGGATCCCGAGGGCAACGGCCATGGCGGTGAGAACGAGGATTACGGAGGGATGACGGAGTGAGCTCTTGATGGGATTCATGGCGCTGCTTTCCTCTGGTTGGAAGCGTTTTCTGCGGGCCGGCTTGCTATGGTAACCGGCATGCCGTCACGGAGATAATCCTGACCGGCAAGAACGATCGACTCGTTTCCTGAAAGACCTTCTTTAATCTCCACTTCGGTGCCGCAAAATGCACCTGCCTTCACCCGTTTACTGTAGACGCGCTGCTGCTCGGGGAAGTAAACGAACACTATCGTTGCCCCCTGAGCGTCGCGGACTATTGCTTCACCAGGCACGCACATCATTGATATCTTCCGGTCGCCTGCAATCTTCGCCTCCGCCACCATCCCGATTTTCAGTACGTGCTTGGGGTTGGGTAGGCTGATGCGTGCCATATAGGTCCTTGTGCCCGGGTCGGCACCGACATTGATAAGGCGAACGGTGCCTTCAAAAGATTGACCCGGCAGGGCAGGTATCGTGACAGCGGCTTTTTGGCCGACCCGCACAAGATGGACGTCCGTTTCCGGAACTCCGACGTTGACCTCTACGGGATCGAGCCGGACTATGCGGAAAACAGGTCTTCCGGGTGAAGCCGTTTCGCCCGGCTCTATGCCGCGCATGTCGATATAACCATCGATGGGGGCAACCAGCGTTGCATCGGAAAGCCGCTTTCTCGCCAGCTCATCATTGGCTGTAGCCTGACGGACCTGTTCTGCGGCGCCATCCAGCGTCGCTTTGAATTTTTCGTAATCGTTGGGCGCAAGACTTTTCGAATCATAGAGAAATTTCATTCTTCCGTATTCTTCCTCGGCCCGCCGCAGTCCCACTTTGGCCTGTTCGAGCGTAGCCTGAGCCGCTGCAACGCTCAGGCGATAGTCAAGCGGGTCGATCTCCGCCAGTCTCTGTCCTCTCTTGACGTAGTCGCCCTCCCGCGGGCCCACAAAAAGGACTTTACCGGAAACAAGGAACGTCAGCGTGGAAGGCGCATCGGGCGAGACGACCGAGCCGCTTACAAAGATCGTCTGGTTACACTCACTATGGTGCACATTCCCGATTGCAACTGGAACAGAGTCGACCTTTGATTCCGACTTCGTGCCAGGCGAACAGGAAGCGACAAAAATGCAAATAGAAAATATCGACAACGACGACGTTAAAAACCGGTGAATAGACATCATGTAATCCTCCCGCGAAACTCCTCTTTTTGCCCTGCTCATAGGAAGTAGGCATTGGTCACATATTGCTGCAGCATCCGGTGCGTGTTGAAGAACGAACCGTTAAGGGCGATAGAGTGAAGCATCACGTCGATAAAACCTGTACGATCGCCATAGAAGAGAGGCACGATTGTCTTCTGGAGCTTGTCATACAGAGAGGCTGCATCCCGTGAAGAATCCTGCTCTCCCTCCCTGCTCTGTGAATCCTCCCCTATCGCCCAGCCGGTAACCCCTTCGATGCAGCCTTCGATCCACCATCCGTCGAGAACACTCAGGCTCGGCACGCCGTTGAGCGCAGCTTTCATACCGCTCGTCCCGGACGCCTCCATAGGCGGCTGGGGGGTGTTGAGCCAGAGGTCGACGCCGGAAGTCACGATTCTTCCCATCGCCATATCGTAGTTTGGAAGATACGCGATCTTGATGGAGCCTGCGAGGACCTTCTTCATTTCCCAGATGCGGGCGATGATCTCTTTCCCTTCCTGGTCGTGAGGGTGCGCCTTGCCTGCATAGACGATCTGAAGCTGCCCCGCTTGTGCGGTTATGTCCCGCAGCCGCACCGGGTCTGAAAAGAGGAGGTCGGCCCTCTTGTAGGTCGCCGCACGACGGGCAAAACCGATGGTGAAGACCTCCTCGCTCATCCCGGCATTGGTTTCACGGTTTATGTAGTCGATGAGGCTGCGCTTTGCGGCCGCGTGGGCATCCCATATTCTGGAGCGGGGGATGGAGAGCGCATAGCGAAGACTGAATGCATCCTGGCGCCAGCCCGGAATATAGCGGTCGTACAATTCCTGGAACGGCCCTGACGTCCACGTTGGTGCGTGCACGCCGTTGGTAATGGAGTGAATGGTGTATTTCGCAAACATCAGACTGGTGATCTCAGTGTGCTTTTTCGCCACCCCGTTCACGTAATGGCTGAGGTTAAGGGCAAGCAGGGTCATGTTCAGGGTGCTGGCAGCACGGCGCAGCTCCTCTATGTCGGTCAACTCTTCCGGCAGACCTAACATGCGGTCGAGGAGATCAAAGATTTGCTCGTCTTTCAGGTCAAAGAACTGCTCATACTTGCCGACAATCCGTGAGACCAGCTCCAGAGGGAACTGGTCGTGCCCCGCGGGAACAGGGGTATGTGTGGTGAAGATGCACTTTTCCCTGACTGCCTGGATATCGGAACCGGCCACGGAGGTCCGGCCCGCTTGTTTTGCCTCCTTGCGAAGAAGCTCCAGCGTGAGCAGGGCGGAGTGGCCCTCGTTCATGTGGAAACGGCGGATGGCGTTGTGTCCCAGCGCCTCTAAAACTCGCACCCCGCCGACCCCGAGGATGAGCTCCTGGCACAACCGATAGTACCGGTCACCGCCATAGAGCGTATCGGTCCACGTCCGGTCTTCATCGGCATTCTCGGGAAGATCGGTGTCCAGAAGATATACGGGGACCGTCGATCCCGTCACTCCCCGTACTTGGTACAGCCAGGGACGAACGACAACAGGTCTCTCCTCGATCATCACCGTGACCCGCTCCGGCAGTGCTTCAAGGTGGTCCTCGGGAGCCCACACAACCGGCTCTTCGCTCTGCCTGCCATCCTTATCGAGTCTCTGAAAGAAGTAACCCTTCCTGTACAGTAGAGTTACGGCCACCATCGGTATGCCCAGATCGGCCGCAGAACGGATCGTGTCTCCCGCCAGCACACCCAGACCGCCGCTATAGGTGGGTATATCCGGCTCCAGAGCTATCTCCATGGAGAAATAGGCGATGACCCGCTTTTGATTCATATGTATCCCCCGCCAGCTTTGTGGCTCGGGCCGGTGATAACGATAGTCTCGGTTTTCATGATGCCTCGTCCTGGTCAAGTTTTGATCGGAGCCACACCTTCGCACACGGCGCGAAGGAATGGCACCGCTGTCCTTTACCGCGATCGGTTCGCCTTGCTATTCCTTGGCTCTCATTTTGAGGGTTGAGGGTGCTTCCCTTCAAGTCCTTGATTGCTGACATACACTCGACTTCAGCCGCCATTCAAATCAGCCCGTAGGCTTTGAGTTGCCTGGCTGTGCTCGAGACGAAGACTTTGAAGACGGTGATCGTAGGTATCGCGAGCAGCACCCCGGCGAGATCGAACAGGATGCCGCCGCCCACGACCCCGATCACCACCACGAGCGGGTGAAGCTTGACCGCGCCGCCGAGGACGAGCGGTTCGTAAAAAATGTTCTTGAGCAGCTCGGCCAGTCCCACGGCGGCAATCACCCAGATCGCGACGTTCTCTGCGTTCACCATCGGCAGGAGCGGATGGATTTCCTCCGCCAAGAGGGCATAGGCCAGCCCTCCCATCAAGGCGACCGCCGACCCCAGGTATGGAACCACGTTGGTCGCGCCGGCGAAGATCCCGATGGCGATCGCCCAACGGGGGGAACGCCCACGATGGCGAGAAGCAACGTCACGGTGAGGCCCAGCAAGGCGCACTCCAGGAAGATGCCACGCATGTAGTCACCCAGCGCGCGGTCGAGATCTGCCAGGACCGCTTAGCGCCGGTTCGAACAGACGGTTGGGGACCGCTCTGAGAAGGCCGCGCTTGATCTCGCCGGTGTCCCGCAGCAGGAATAGGAAGACCAGGGGTGCTATGATCCAGGTGGAAAGGATGTGGCCCAGCGTTGCGATAGGCGTCTTCAAGGCCGGTGTCGGCGTCTGGGCAACAGCCGGAGGCGCTGCTCTAACCGCCCCGGTTTGGGGGAGTGCTGCCGGCTCACGCACCTTGAGCGTCTGGAGATTTGCGCGATGGTAATCGAGCAAACGGTCAGACCCGGCCGGCGCCTCGGGGCCACGAGGACGCGAGGCGAGGAACTGGGTGTGCTCTTCCGGCGTAAGGGCGAGAAGCCGGTTGATCCGATCCACTATAGGGTCCAGCTCGTCGTGCGCCAATCGGTAGATCCAATTACCTCTGGTCAGCGATCGGTCAAGCCCCATCAGGTTCTTGTATCCTTCGTTGAGCTTGTAGATCGCGCGAACCCTGAGCTCGAGGGCCCCGATTTCGGTAGGCATGATGGAGCGTACCCGGTTCGCGATGAAAAGAGCGGCAAGCACAAACACGAAAAGTAACAGCCAAATCCCCAAGCCTCGCGGCACCCGGTAACGCTCCAGGTGGATAACGAGGGGGCGACAGATGTACGCCATCAAGCTGCTGACCGCAACGGGAACGATGAGGCTTCGCAGCTTCCAAAGCAGGTATGCGGAAAGGAGTGCGCCGGCGGCAGCCACGACAGACTTGAAGAGCGTCCCGGCAGGGCTGAAGTCATTGCGGGGGGTCACTGTTCAGGCTCCTTTCCTCATTGAAATACTCAGCCTCCAAAAGCATCTGGAGTCTCATGGCGATGATGCTGGGCCAGCTTCTTGAGAATTTTATTCGCCAGGAGTGGAAAGTTACGACCGAGGGCATCCAGGTCGGGACGGCCGATGGCCACCAAGGAGACCGGGCCGCGAGCCCGGCCCGAGGTCCAGTGAACCACATCTGCTCCCACGACCGCCAACTCTTCTAAGGTGGCGGGCGGCTCCAGCGTGACAAGGGGCATTTCTTCCCCATTCCGTCTTCGTCCTCACGATCTCAACGACGCCACCTCGCACGATGTACAGCGCCGTGCCGGGTTTCCCCTCTTCAAAGATGTACTCGCCGTCCCGGTAGGTCCGTTCGTGGAGGATCCGGGCGAGCCGTCTGAGGTCCCCCTGCGTGAGGTCCTCGAAGAGAGACACCTGCTTGAAGAAGTCCACGAGGTCCCGGCCTCTCTCTCCCGCTGCCGTTTCCTGAGGGAGGCCGTACAGCGCGTGCGCCTGATCCGGGGTATCCGACAGGTCCGCGTGCTTGTGCCACGTGAGCAGGATTTCCTTGATTCCGGCGATATGGAACTTTTCCTTCATCGAAGTCACCTCAAGGAAGTATACTCTTGGCGTTCGTCTTCGGCAGAAGATCGGGGTATAACGGCTTGTTCGTGACACTGCTCTTTTTCGTTTTCATCGAGCTTCCCCTTTTTGACTGTCCCCTTTCTCGACCGGATAACCTAGCTCCAGCCACCTGTACCAGCCGCCTCTTAAGATGAAGATGTTTTCCTGCTTGTAGCCACTCTTGATAAGCCGCGCCGCCAGAAACCTGGAAGCCTCCTCTCCTGCGCAATCGCAGTAGATAACGAGCGGCCTGCTGTACGGAAGGTCAAGGTCCTCTATCTGAGCCATGCCCGCAACGTTTATGGCGCCCCTGATGTGGGCCTCAGCATACTTCTTCGCCGGCTGAGCATCTAAGAGTACGATATCGGCCTTGGCCTCGATCTGCCTGAGCAGTTGCTCAGGTTCCACGTAGTTAAACTCTTGAGCCAAAGCAAGGTGAGGTGCCAGAAGACAGGTGAGTGTGAGCACGGCAAGCAGCATGATCAGCCCTTTCACGTGCTTTCGCGGTTGAGCATAGGTGCTATGCTTGGAATATACGTTAATTATAAGTGCGCGTTTTCTTGTTGTCATCGTCATTTCTCCACCTTCACGCTCACCGGAAGGCAGCCAGGAAACGGTGCAAAATAGTGAGAGTGCTTCCCTGCTCCGCCGGCAATGAGCGTCTGAATATGATCAGCGGAGAAGGTGATCGGCACCGGGGTGTCTGGGTTCAGGGGACCGAGTTTCTTACGTGAGGAGGTCCACGTTAGGACAACCCTTCGGCCACACGGAGAACGGAAGGCGTGCCTTTTCCCAGAACGCCTTCCGGTACTGATCGGCTGTCCAGCCGGCGTCCGCAACCAACTGAGCGTGTTCAGGGCCGATGCCGACAAGGTGTATCTGGTCCATCTGACTGATCCAGCACGGCCCGCCGATGCTCACGAGGGGCGTGGCCAAATGACCCCACCAGGTGAGGTGCTCTTCGGGCGTGACACTCCAGTGATCAATGTTCTCAACCGGAGGATAGATGGCCATCACGGTCACCACACTGTCGGTCTTTTTAAATCCGCGCTTCACGTGGAAGGGTTCCCAACCCTGGGGCAGCCTGTCCTCGTTTTCCCCGAAGATCCAGGGCACGAAATCCGACGGGGCGCCCAGTGTCGATTTGTCGGGGCTCGGGGGCTTCGAGCCGCCGACTATGTCAGAAATAAGATTCAGTGCATAGCCGATGGAGGCGTTCGCGTGGTGTTCCGCCCCCGCTGCCCCCTGGCTGGAAGCCGATGCCGACCTCTCTGCACGATGGGACCGTTCACAATGACCAGAAGACTCGTGGTGCCTGTGGTCGTCGTTGCACCCCTCCAGTTTGCCCGTGGATCGAGCATGGCACGCAGCGCCGCAATCAGCACGGGCATGTACGCGGGCTTGCACCCTGCCATGACCGCGTGCGCAGCCGCCAGTTCGACCGTGAGCGCGCCCATGCGGGGAGGCACCTTGCCGATCACATAGTCCGGTTTGAGACTCGTTCCCGTGAGCATCTCCTTGACGCGATCCGGCGTCGGTGGAACAACCGGAAGCCCGAGAGACCAGCCTTTGGCGAAGAATAATTTGTTCAGTTCCTCCGCACCGCCCTTGACACTCACCCGTTCGGCCGGGTAGGCAGGCTTCATCTCAGGGAGCGTAGCGGAAGGCTTCCACTGGGTGGCGGTCTTTACTATTTCGGCGAAGGCATTCTCCGCCTTCTTCGTGATCTCGGCTTCGGCCGATCATGCCCATCGGGTGAGAAACCACCACAAACGGGGCATCGGGCACTCCTTCGCTCATCGCTGTGTCTGCTGCCAATCCGGCAAATTCCGTCGTTGTGATGGTGACTGTGGGGAATCCCATACGTTCAAGATTGAGCTGGTCAACTACCAGCCATGATGTACAGGCCCCTCAGTCAGCCTGAGAGCCGATCACGAGGTCCGGCTTGTAGGCTGCCAGTTTCTTCATCAGATCCATACTGCGTTCCTGGCTGCCGGTGATGGGCTCTACGGTTTCGGGAGCGACCTCCCAGGACTTGATGATCTTGACCCCCTTTATCTCCTTCGTGAGAAGCTCAGCAATCCGGTTGAGAAAGCGATCACCATTGTGTTTGCCGTTCCAGCGAAGCATGATTGTCTTTCCCTCGAGGGTGGAAGGATGGGGATTCAATTTCACCGTTGCTTCGATCTGGACCACGCCCTCGGGGTTCAGAACCTCGAACGATGGGACGGCTTCGGCGACAGGCGGTGACGCAGGGGCGGTTCCCTCGGCAAAGGACATCCTTGCCGGTGTCAGGAAACCTATGACAATAAGTAGAACACCCATGGTCTTCAAGAAATCTTTCGTCTTCATCGGTACCTCCTTATCCAAAAAAGATCAGAAACTTACGTATACTCTTTCCCTCTTTAGCGTGTGCCTCCCCTTCTATTCTGCTGGTCAGTGATTCCTTTTTGCTGCCTGAGATCGCTGTCAGACTCAAATAACCGCCAGAGAACTCTCGCCACAGGGCCAAACCACTTATCCAAGAGTCTCCCGTACTCACCCGTCTCCTTCATCTTTGTGAGCGTTGCATTGATGAAGTCGAGCCATTCCGTGTCGCCTTTCCTGACGGCGAGTCCGTATCGTCCCGGCCGGAAAGGTTGGAAACTAGCCATCCTTAACCCTCGATTCTTCTGAAGAAGGTTAAAGAGAAGGACAAAATCCTGAACGAATGCTTCCACACGACCCTCTTTCAGGGCCTGCAGGGCTTCGAAGTTGCCCTCGAATGTAATCCGCTGCGCATCGGGAATCAGTTCTGCGATAGCGCTATCACCCGTTGAACCCCTGATGGTAGCCACTCTTCTCCCTGCCAGGTCCTGGTATTTCGTAATGTTGCTGTCTGCTCGAACCAGTATTGTCTGACCGGTTATGAAATAGGGGTTACTGAAATCGACATCTTTTTTCCTCTCCTCCGTGATAGTCAGAGTGGCCGCGATAAGGTCGATCTTCCCCGAAGTTAGCAGCGAAATCCGGTTTTCTGACGTGACGGATACGAATTCAACCGCATCTTCGGTTCCAAACAGTTCTTTTGAAAGGGCCTTGGCAATATCAATATCGATTCCTTTATTAACCCCCTTCTTGTCCAAAAAGCCCAGGGGTGGGTAGTCGGTTTTAACCCCTACGATCAGTTTACCCCTTGCCTTGATATCATGAAGAGTTCCCGCAACTCCGTCACCAAATGGGAATAAAGAAACAAGCCCGAGAAAAAGCAGTGAAACCAAAAACGTATGCGCCTTCACGATCATCCTCCCCGACGACCATTTCTGGCCGTCGACCCGACCGGCACGACCCTGTCCCGGTATCTGGCGTCCCCATCCTGCGGCGGGAATTCGGCGGCAGTTGTCTCGACCCATACGGAATGGTTCAACAGCCCCAGATTCCTTAGCGCAGAGGAAAGCCTCAGCCCGAGAGGACTCTTATCCTGTCGCCCCGGTTCTGATTTCCAATAGATATGGATGCTGAAATCAGTCTCAACTACGGAATGACGATATATCCTTATTTCGATCAGATGTGGCGTATCGGTCGGCGAATCAGAGTCAGGTACCCCCTTCAGAAGCTCATTCACAAATTGTCCGTTGATTTTTTCAGGTGAACGCAAAGTGATAATCTCAACCCATTTCATGTCATCTATCCTCCGTAACACCTGCCCATCCTATTGCCAGAGGCGTGCCAGCATTGATTTTGTTGTAAGATCAAGTGTTTACATAAGAACAGTGTTTGATTATTTACGCCACAACGTAAAATATGATACGTTATGAAGTAATTCTACGTTAAAGCGTAACATGGCTTTTCATACACGGTTGCTTACAAAAGGAGAAAACGATGAACGTGGATGAAAACCTTTTTTTTCGAGAGGCTACCCTGCGTATTTGCAGCAGTCTCGACATTGTAACGGCTTTGAAGCGCTGCTTTGAATACATACGAGCTTTCATCCCTGCGACTAAAGCATCCCTGCACACAGTGGATTATGATTTGGATCTGTTGCGAATCTTGGCATCAGTCGGTGGCAAACAACTAGAAGGGCATGAACGAGTCCTGCCCTTGCCCGAGAAAGGCCGGAATAAAAGGGCGGCCGATCTAAGGGCCGCCTTGGCGAAGAATGAAGTTCTGATCATAATTGTGAACCAGCCCGACCAGGAGGCAGGGCTCGCCGAGATTCTAGAACGATTTGGGCTCAAATCCGACGCATCGGTAATGATGATGTATTTGAAACTTGAAAGCAATTTGATTGGTATACTCGGGCTGGCGGCAGATGGCCTGAATCAATACACCAACGAGCACGCTCGCTTGCTTCAACTGCTCCATGAACCTTTTGCCATCGCCATGTCTAACGCACTGGAACACGACGAAGTCATTCGCCTCAAGGACATGCTGACCGATGACAACCGGTACCTCTTTGACGAACTACGGTCCGTCTCGGGGGACGAGATCGTCGGTTCGGATTTTAGTCTTAAGGCAGTGATGACAATGGCGCAGCAGGTGGCGCCCCTCGACAGCCCTGTGCTGTTGCTGGGCGAGACGGGCACAGGAAAAGAGGTCATTGCCAATGCGATTCACTATTCTTCACCGCGCAAGGACGGGCCCTTTATCAAGGTGAACTGCGGCGCCATTCCCGAGACCCTCCTCGACAGCGAGCTCTTCGGCCACGAGAAGGGGGCTTTCACCGGGGCGATCAGCCAGAAGAGAGGGCGTTTCGAACGGGCCAACAAGGGCACGATCTTCCTGGATGAAATTGGAGAGCTTCCGGCCCAGGCCCAGGTGAGGCTGTTGCGCGTCCTGCAGGCCAAAGAAATCGAACGCGTAGGAGGAACGAGTCCCATACCGGTGGACATCCGTGTCATATCGGCTACCCACAGAAACCTCCAGGCGATGATCGCTTCCGGGCGATTTCGCGAAGACCTCTGGTTCAGGCTCAATGTCTTTCCTATCATGATTCCGCCGCTCAGGCAGAGAAGAGAAGATATTCCTGCTCTGGTGCATCACTTCATGGAGCGCAAGCGCAAGGAACTGAAACTCACGGAGAAACCTGTATTGGCAAGAGGTGCCATTGAAAGGCTTATGGCTTATGATTGGCCGGGCAATGTGCGGGAGCTGGAAAACTTGATCGAACGGGCTCTGATCCAGAGCAGGGGTCGCCCGCTTTCATTTGAGACCCCTGTCGAGACCCAGGTTCCAGTGAGCCATGAAGTGATTCGTGGCGAGGGCCAAAATCGCACTCTGCCTTCGTTGGATGATATGACTGCACAGCACATCAGGCAGGCTTTGCAGATGGCCGGTGGCAAGATCAACGGGCCAGGAGGAGCTGCGCAACTCCTGGGGCTTCACCCAAATACTCTCAGGACGAAGATGAGCAAGCTGGGAATTCCATACGGTAGGAGAAGCTGGCTAAGACCGTAATTAAGTTGTTTGGCCATTTAGAACTTCCTTCGTGCAGGGAAAACGGTTCGTTATTAATTGAAGAGCAGTACATCACCAAGGGGTATGGATATCAGGACCATCCAGGGAGTTACTTGGCCATTAGAACATTCAGACGACCATGATCTACATTCATGTGGCCAAGGCAAACTTCTTGGGTGAAGAGTCCTCTTGATGAGTAGAAAGACTTGCGACAGAGCGGCGCCGTCGCCATTACCATTCCAACTGTCGCCTGACACTGTGGCCGTGCGGATTCCCGGTTACAGAAAGAAAGTTTTTCAGATGACCTTACAAAGTCCGATAGGTCAGGTCCCAATTTTTGTAGTTACGTTGTTGAGTGGTCTTGCTACAACCCGTGCAAAGGAAAAACAGTCTTCTGCAGATATGCGGCTATCCGCCTCGCCTGTTCGAAGCAGGCGTCCTTCTCGGCGCCTTCAAGTACGAAAGGCTCATCGTACAAACGGCCCACTTCCGCCTCCGGACCGAACATCATCCCTCCAACGCGACCCACGTATTGATCCTCGGGCTTAAGCCCGCACAACGTGGCCCATGCAATCGTCCAGAGGGAGGCTGTTTTAAACACATTGTAGCCTCCACCGCCCAGCACCAGGAGTTTCGGTGAAAACCCTTTTATCCACTCTATTGCTCGCTCATAACCGTTGCTGGTCAGATTCAGGTTCGCATAAGGATCATCTCTGTGGGCGTCACCGCCGATCTGCGCTACGAGTACATCCGGACTGAATCGCTCGATCAATGGCGGAACCACGGCTTCGAAGGCGAACAGATAGACCTCATCGTCAGTGCCCGCACGGAAAGGGATATTGACGTTATAGCCTCTGCCCGCATCATCCCCGATTTCCTTTTCAAACCCTGTACCGGGATAGAGCGTCTCTCCCGATTCGTGCAGAGATATTGTCAATACTTTGTCAGTGCTGTAAAAAGCATCCTGCACGCCATTGCCATGATGCGCGTCTATATCCAGATACGCCACCCTCTTTCCCTTCCGCACCAGATCCGCAATAGCGACGGCAATGTCATTGACATAGCAGAAACCGGAAGCGTGATCCCTGGCAGCGTGATGGAGCCCTCCCACCGGGTTAAAGACCATCCGCACCGCGTCATCGTCCAGGAGCATTTGCGTGCCCTCGAACGTTGCGCCTGCCACTCTAAGCACGAAGTCAAACATGCCTTTGAATATGGGACAGTCCCCGGTGCCGATCTCCGCCCAGAGCATCTCCATGCTGAACTCTCCAGCGTCAGCTTTCTTTAACACATCAAGGTACTGCTTCTCATGGAACAGATAGAGAAGTTCTTCCTCGATAGGCTTCGGCTCGACGATTTTCTGATTATCTTCGAAGATCAGATAAAACCTGTTCAGCAGCTCAACAAGAAGCTTGGCTCTCCACGGCTTGAACGGATGATTCTGTCCATACTCTATCCCCGCCAGGTCGGGCGAGTACATCAAGATATCGAGGGATTTCTTCTCTTCCATATTCTCTATAGCATACTAGAAATCTCCCGCTCTTGCCATCATATAGACCAAGCCTCGGTTCAAAATAGACTAATTCGGTTTGGCATTTGTGGCACAGAGGTTGCACAGAATTAAATTTGGGAGGCGTATGCATACATGATATCTGCGCTCTTTATTTCATTGGTGCTTCAAGTGTCGACGTTTTTTCTCTTTCGAAAACTGGGCGGCTCCATGAAAAGACCGCGGTTATGGACAACCGTCACCCTTTTTCTCATGGCCTTTCCTTTTTCTGCTGCAGTATTTCAGGCTATGGAGCCGCAGAGGCTCAACATACCGCTGGCCCATCTTCTCTCTCTGATCGCCATCTTTCTTGCCACGCTCGCATCTCTCAGCCTCGTGCCGGTAGCTTACCTTATCGTCTGCGCACGAGACGGACAGAGTGGACGGGTGAAGGAGATAAATGCGTCTCTTCAGGAAGAGATTGCCCAGCGCAAGAAGGCTGAGGAGCAGCTTCGTGCACTCTCTTTTACCGATGAGCTGACGGGGCTCTTCAACCGGAGAGGCCTTATGACGATGGGTGAGCATCAGCTCAAACTGGCGCGCCGCACCAGACGACGCCTGCTCGTGATGTATGCCGACCTTGACAATATGAAGCGCATCAACGATAAATTCGGCCATATGGAGGGCGATACTGCGCTTATTGAAGCCGCCGATATCCTGAGGCAGGTCTTCCGCGAATCGGATATCATCGCACGAATAGGCGGCGACGAATTCGTCATTCTGGCCGTCGAAAGCGATGGTGCTTTATCTGAATCGCTGATCAATCGTATCCACCAGCGGTGTATCCTGGCCAATCTCAAGAAGGCTCGTCCTTACGTGCTTGCAATGAGTGCGGGTGCGGCCGAATTCGATCCTGACCAGCCCACAACTCTGGAGGAGCTGGTCGCCCGGGCAGATCGCTCGATGTACCTGGAAAAGCAAAAGAGACAGAAACGTCCCGCTTCCAAGGGACCGGTAAGACAACAAGCCGAGCTCGATCTCGCCTATGGATCAGACAAGATCGCAGGCTGACGACCCATCCAGGCCGTATGTACTTTCTTAAAGACAACGATATGTGGTACACTTATGGCACAACGCTACTGATTGCGGAGGTTTACATGAAAGAAACCAAGTGGTCGAAACTGGCCGCTCTTGTGATCGCCTTTTTATTTTTCTTCTGTTTCATACTTGAGATGGAATCGCTGGCGAGAGTCGGCGGAGGCGGCTCCATGGGCTCGCGAGGATCGAGGTCGTTCAGCGCTCCAAGCAGGCCCTCGCCCGGGCCTTCCCAGAACTACGGCAGCCCTGCAAGACCGACACCGCCGGCGCAGCAGCCATATCAGCAGCCGGCAGGCGGCGGTTTCTTCAGAGGCATGCTCGGCGGTATAGCGGGCGGTTTCCTGGGCAGCATGCTCTTCAGAAGCCTCGGCTTTGGCGGATTTGGCGACGGCATGGGCGGAGGTGGTATCGGTATATTTGAGATCGTTCTGCTCGCCGTCGTACTCTTCCTGGTGTACCGCTTCATGAAGAAAAGGCGGGAAGCTGCCATGAACAGCGCCTATTACCAGAGTGCTGAGCCAGCAGAATCCACGTACGGTGGGTCTTACGGAAGCTCCTACGCACCCACGCCTGCCAGCGATGCGCCGCCCTCAGCCACGGACATCGAGCAAGGGTTGCGCTACATAAAGCAGATGGACCCCTACTTCGACGAACAGAGATTCCGGGATACGTGCATGGATTATTTCTTCAAGATCCAGGGTGCGTGGACAGCACGAGATGTGACAACGGTCAGGAACCTGCTCACCGCGGAAGCCTACAAGGCAATCCAGGCTGACGTTGACAGGCTCATTTCCGAAAAGAAGTTCAATCGGCTGGAGAATATAGCCGTGCGTTCCGTTGACATAACCGAAGCATGGCAGGAGCAGGGCCAGGATTACATAACAGTCCTGATTTACGCCAATCTTCTTGATTATGTCCTTGATGAAGCGGGCGGCCAGGTCGTCTCGGGGAGCAAGACAGACCCGGTGAAGTTCCAGGAGTACTGGACGTTTACCAGGAACGTAGGAAGCAACCCCTGGCAACTCTCAGCGATCAATCAGGCGAACTAAAACCCGGGGCATGGGTCATGGGTCACGGGTCATGCGGCCGTTCGACTTAGGACGTCCGCTTCGCTCGGATGATAAATAATAGGACCTCGTTACGCGTGACTACACCGATTCGGATTCAAGATGCATACCGAGACGCTCCGAGGAATGGGCCACCGAAGGCGTACCTTGGGGTACGTCGAGGTGGAACAGGCCGAAGGGCAACGAAGGTATACGCTTGAAGACGAATCGGTGCTAAAGCACTTCATACAATTCCAGCGCCTCCCCCCACCTTCTTTTTGACTCTTCTTCAATAGCGACCAGCTCTGATGGCGAAGCACCGGCGAGCCATGTGCGAGCTATGGCGCGGGCACGTCCCATGATATCTCCATTTCGCACGATATCGCCTATCCTGAATTTCGGGATGCCGGCTTGCCGGACGCCCAGCATGTCTCCCGGACCCCGTATCAGCATGTCCTCCTCTGCTATCCTGAAACCGTCTTGGGTCTCCTCCATGATACGCAACCTGCGCTTCGCTGTCGGGGTTTGTGCGCCGGCAGTAATCAGGATACAGGTCGATGGGTGAGAGCCTCTACCGATACGGCCCCTCAACTGGTGAAGCTGTGAAAGCCCGAAGCGCTCCGCATGCTCAACAACCATTACCGATGCATTTGGAATATCGATCCCTACTTCCACGACCGTCGTGCAGACGAGGAGATCGATATCGCCCTGTCTGAACGAAAGCATGATCTGCTCCTTCTCCTCAGCCTTCATTCTGCCGTGCAGAAGACCGATCCGAAAGTCGGGAAAGACCGCTTTCTTCAAGTGCGAGGCCATGCCGGTTGCGGCGCGAAGTTCGCTCTTATCGGACTCATCAACGAGCGGGTAGACGAAAAAGGCTTGCCGACCGGCGCGTAACTCCTTCTCTACAAGCTTGTACGCTCTATCTCGTCCCGTTTCGTTAAAGCGTTTGGTTGTGATCTTCTGCCTTCCCTCCGGCATTCCGTCGATAACACTTACATCGAGATCGCCGAAAACCACCATTGACAGGGTGCGGGGAATAGGCGTGGCCGTCATGACGAGGGTGTCAGGATGTGCTCCTTTTCCCATAAGCTTTTTGCGCTGCAGCACACCGAAACGATGTTGTTCGTCTATGATCGCAAACCCGAGGTTCTTGAAGCGCACATCGTCCTGCAGCAGAGCATGAGTGCCGACGACAATCGGTATCGTTCCCGTCTCGATCGCGCGCAGTAAGGGCGTACGTTCACGCCGGCTCATACTACCCTTCAAGAGCACCGGCGTGAGGCCTAATGCCTCGAAGCTCCTGTGGATGGTTAGATACTGCTGTTCCGCAAGGATTTCCGTGGGCGCCAGGAAAGCAACCTGGAAGCCGCTGTCCAGCGCAACACATGCGGCAGCGACTGCGCAGACCGTCTTGCCGCAGCCAACGTCCCCCTGGAGCAGGCGATTCATGGGTTCGGCCTTGTGCATGTCGGCTGTGATCTCGTCGAGCACCTTCTTCTGCGCCGGCGTTAACGCGAAGGAAAGGCCTGATGTAAAGCAGCTGAAGAGAGCACCGCCCTTAAGGCTCACGCCCTTTTCATGCTTTATCTGGCGTCCCTTCCGAAGAAGCGCCGCTTGAAAAATAAAGAATTCTTCGAGCATGAGCCGCTTCCGGTGCTGCTCCTGACTGTTTCCAGAGAGGATGGACTCGTCAGGAAAATGGAGGTTCGTCAGCGCATCCTTAAGCGCGGGCAAAGCCTCTGCTTCCTCAATGGCAGAAGGAATGAAACTCCGCACATCGCATCCATGATCGTCAAAAGCCTGCCTGATAATCCGCCTCAGCGTTCCCTGCTTCAGCCCTTCGATCTGCGGATAGACGGGCAACACGCCGCGGCGCTCACCCACGTCATCCTCATCCTCCATCAGAAAAACATCGGGGTGAATGATCTCCAGCGTATCCCCGTAACGCCTGATATCACCGGTGACGAGCAGAAGATTCCCTTTTCTGCACAGTGTCTGAAGGTATTGCCTGACAAAACGGAACCATTTCAGCGTGACGCTGCCTGTGCCATCATCGATAATGGCCGTGCGGAGTCTCCTGCGGGATGCCCTGGAAAAATGTTCCTTGGATGCCACCACTTCTGCGAGGAGGGTCGTCCGTTCTCCCTCCCGGATTGCATTGATGCTCTTAATAACCCTTCTGTCCTCATACCGCGAAGGACAGAAATAGAAAAGATCTTCCACGGTATCTATGCCGCGTTTGTGCAGAATCTCAACGATTTTGGGACCTACCCCTTTAACGTGATGCACAGGAATTCGATCAGGTGAGAAACTGCCTATTTCCATTGCCGCGATTTTATATTACAATATGCAGGTAGTCAACAGACGTTACATCGATTACCGCACACCCTGCTATGGAAATTATCAAAGAGACAACCATCAATGGGATTCGTCTTCGCATCGTGCGCGGAGACCTCACTGAATCGCAGGTTGATGCGATAGTCAATGCCGCGAACTCGCACCTCCAGCACGGAGGAGGTGTCGCCGGCGCCATTGTGAGAAAGGGAGGCAGGACTATTCAGGAGGAGAGTAATAAGATAGGTTTTGTCCCTGTCGGGAAAGCTGCCATAACAGGCGCGGGCGCGCTTAAGGCTCGTTTCGTCATTCATGCGGTCGGGCCTATGTGGGGCGAGGGCGACGAGCCGGCCAAGCTCAGGTCCGCCGTCAGAGCCGTGCTGACATTGGCCACGGAACAGGGATTTGAAACCCTTGCCATGCCGGCCATCAGTGCGGGCATCTTCGGTTTCCCCAAAGCAGAATGCGCCCGTATCATCGTCGATGAGATCGCCTCTTTCGTGCGGTCCGAAAAAACCTCACTCAGAGAGATATCTATCTATCTGATGGATGAGGAAATCACCGGCTTTTTCGAAAACGAACTGAAAGAACAAGGCAGGTAAAACAAGATGTGCGGCATCTTCGGTATTTTCAACCATAGTGAAGCATCCAACATCGCGTACCTGGGGCTGCACTCACTCCAGCATAGAGGCCAGGAGAGCGCCGGCATCGTCAGCACCGACGGCTACAGTATTTATTCGCACAAGCAAATGGGTCTCGTCTCCGACATCTTTGATGAGCCTACGCTCGAGAAACTGCGGGGAAACGCGGCCATAGGGCACGTCAGGTACTCGACAGCCGGCTCAAGCGACATCAAGAATGCACAGCCCTTTGTTGTAGAGTACTCAAAGGGGCCCCTTGCTATCGCCCACAATGGCAACCTCACAAACGCCAAGATCGTCAGAGACGAACTTCAGAATTATGGATCTATTTTTCAGTCGAACATGGATACAGAAGTCATCGTCCACCTGATCGCCCTTTCCCACGAAAACTCAACCCTGGAGCGGCTTATCAGTGCGCTGCGTCGCGTCGAGGGCTCGTACTCGCTCCTGATCCTCACAGACAAAGAGATGATAGCCGTGAGGGACCCGTATGGATTTCGGCCCCTCGTTCTCGGCAAATTGAAGGATTCGTTTGTTGTGGCGAGCGAGACCTGCGCCTTTGACCTCGTGGAAGCCACGTATTTGAGGGAAATAGAACCCGGCGAGATACTCCACATCACCAAGGAAGATGGCGCTCGGTCATTCAAACCGTTCAAGAAGGCCCCGCAGAACCTCTGCATTTTCGAATACATCTACTTCGCGAGACCCGATAGCGACGTATTCGGAAGGACCGTCTACGGTGTCCGCAAAGCCTTTGGAAGGGAGCTGGCGAGAGAAAATCCCATCGATGCCGACCTGGTCATACCGATTCCCGACTCCGGCATCAGCGCTGCCATCGGCTATTCCCAGGCTGCGGGAATTCCCTTCGAAATGGGTTTGATAAGGAATCATTACGTGGGCAGGACCTTCATCGAGCCCAAAGATTCAATCAGGCACTTCGGGGTAAAACTGAAGCTGAATGCCGATCACGAAACTGTACGGGGAAAGAAGGTCGTCATGATAGACGACTCTATCGTCAGGGCCACTACGGGCCGGAAGATCGTCAAGATGCTGCGGCAACAAGGAGCAAAAGAGATTCACTTCCGGGTAACGTCGCCCCCCTACCGCTTTCCGTGTTTCTACGGTATCGATACCCCGAACCGCAGGGAACTGATCGCCTCGTCACACGAGGTAAAAGAGATCAACACGTACATGACTACCGACACGCTTTCATACCTGAGCATCGACGGACTCAAGAGGGCCATAGGCAATGGGTCTGATTCCTTCAGCTACAACTTCTGCGATGCCTGCTTCTCCGGTCACTACCCGCTGCGCTTCCCGTGGGGCATGGAACTGGAGCAGATGGAACTGTTCGTGCAAGACAAGAAATAGAACAGGTAAGGACTAAAGGAAGGTTGAGGAAAAAGAAGAGCAGGTTAAGGTTAAGAATGAGAATGGAACAAGAGGCACAAATCGAGATTGCGAAAGTAAAGATTTCTTATTGTATCACATAGTATCACTTTGACTCATTATATTTTATAACATTAATTTGAGCGTCATATTTTATCATAATCTTCCATGTTATCTTTGACCTTAACCTCAACCTTAACCTTCGCCTTAGTCCTTACCTATCTTTTGGGGGTGTGAATGGAAGAAGAAAAGAAAAGACTGCTGAGAATCCTCCGGAATCTGTCGTATGAAGAAGGCGATTTCACCCTGACGAGCGGTAAGAAGAGCACGTTTTTTATCGATTGCAAGGAGACAGCTCTCAATCCGGAAGGCATGTACCTAGTCGGACACATCATGTACAATGCGGTGCGGCAGATTCCGGGCGTAGATGCGGTCGGAGGGGTCAGTGTAGGCGGCGACCCTCTTGTATGCGCCACGGTCATGGTCTCCTATTCGGCTTCAGATCCCATACCCGGTTTTTTCATACGCAAGGAACCGAAGGGGCATGGGACCAATCTGTGGATCGAAGGCGGCAAGAATCTTAAGAAAGGCATGAACGTGATTATACTCGAAGATGTCGTAACAACGGGAGGTTCCTCTCTCAAAGCGATAGATATAGCACAGAAGGAAGGTTTCAACGTTAAAGGACTTGTGGTGCTTCTCGATCGACTTGAAGGTGGAAAAGAAGTAATAGAATCAAAAGGTTACACCTATAAGCACATATTCACTCTTAATGATTTAAGGCAGATGGCTTGAAATACCTGAATTGAAATCCCCTCGATAGGTCGTACAGCCTTATATAACCTGGTGGACCTATTCTTCAGGTGAGCGAACTTAACGGACACCAGAATTCCGGCGATAATCTTTGTGAAATTGTAACAAGCCACAATCCTGGGGAGGGAGAGTATTTATGCAGGTCATGAAAGACTGTCCTTATTGTGCCGAGACGATCCGGGGAGACGCTCGCATTTGCAAGCACTGCCACTCCAACCTGGCGGGGCCTCCTGAAGGCAAGTTCGTCAAAGTCCGGCTGAAGGGGAGAGACAAGGTTTACAGGGGTAACCTCTTTGTGCCTCTCCACCTTAAACGCGTGAGCGATGCTATTAACGATGAACGGCAGTTCGTGATTCTCTCCGATGCAAAGGAAGAGGCGAAACTGGCGGATATTCACGTGGGGTTCATAGCTTTGAACAAGAATTCCGTGGAGTGGGTGCGCCTGGCAGAAGAAAAGGAGAAAGAAGAGCAGCACTCTGCTTATCAGCTGTACTGAAATCCTGACGTGCTTACTGCTGGCTCTTCTTAAGGCGCGATCTCAGGTTCAGGAGTGCCTGGGAGTGGATCTGAGAGACTCTTGATTCTGTAATACTGAGGAGTTCGGCTATCTCCTTCATATTCATATCTTCGTAATAGTAAAACGTAAGTACCTGCTGTTGCCGTTCGGAAAGTTTCTCGATCTCCTTGCCAAGCATGCGTTCGATGTCCTTCATTTCCGCGCGCTGTTCCGGATCGGCCTCATCTTCCATGGCGTAGCGGGTGATCTCATCAGAGGGCAATCCTGTCTTCTCCGCCAGCTCATCGACGCTGATGACGGTCAGGCTTCCGAACTCTTTCAGCATGGTCAGGTAATCTTCAAGATTTACGTCGAGTTCTCGGGCTATCTCCATCTCTTCCGGATATCGGCCCAGCCTGGCCTCCAGGTCGCGGATGGCCTCGGTTATCTTTTTGGCCTTCGATCGAGTGTTCTTAGGTATCCAGTCGCGCCTGCGCAGTTCGTCTATCATTGCGCCGCGAATTCTCCAGTAAGCAAAAGTGTTCAACTTAATGTTCTTTCGTGGATCATAGCGGTCGAGTGATTCGAGCAACCCCATCACCCCTGCCGATATAAGGTCATCGATCAGCATCTCATCGTCGAAGCCGTAAGAGATCTTATAAGCCAGATGCTTGATGACGGGCATCAGCTCTTCGATCGTCTTTTCTCGATCAATGACGAACGTTGTGGGGAAAGCGCCGGTTCTCATGAATGCTTCATCTTTGCACGAGCATGCTGTTTTAATTATCGGCACGCGGAGGACGGAGATAAGCTTTTAATGAAGGAACTAAAGTAATCCTTGAACCAGTTTGCATTCGAAGATAGAGCAAGGCGCCCAAGCCGTGGCGAACGGAGGCGTACAGATGTACGTCGTAGTGGCAACCACCCGCAAGCGGGTACCCGGGGCGCAGGGCAACGAAGGGGGCACCCGTGTTCAAACACGGGTCATGAATGAAGACGAACCGGTTCAGTACGTGATCTTTTTGAGGAATAGCCCGTGCGCCGGCAAAGTCTCCCCTGCCCTTTCGCGCTCCCCGGACTCCAGAATATCCCTGACGGCAATGGGATCTATTTTGCGCTGTCCGACCAGCATGAGCGTACCTGCGATGGTTCTTACCATATAGCGCAGAAAGCCTGTAGCCTCGAGGATGATATAGATCATCCCGGCCCTCTTGATAACCCGCGCCCTTCTTATCTCTCTTACCGGGCTCTTGTAGAACTCGTCCTTCTTCTTGAACGCGCTGAAGTCATGCTCCCCGAGTATGCACTTCAGCCCTTCCTGCATCGCCTCGACCTCAAGGGTATGCGGCCAGTGGAGCACGTACCGGATAAGGAAAGGAGAAATGGGGAGCTGATTGAGAATGCAGTAGACATAGGTCTTACAACGCGCGGAATAACGGGCATGGAAACTCTCTTCTGCCTCGCGCGCGTCCATGACCCTTATATCGGGTGGAAGAATACTATTCAGTCCTCTCGAGAGATTGTTAAGCGCTATCTTTTTTTCGGTGGCAAAGTTTATTACCTGGCCCATCGCGTGAACTCCGCTGTCGGTCCGGGCTCCAGCGTACATTTTGATCTCGTGGTTGAGGATCTTCGTGACTGCCCCCCGCACTTTCTGCTCTACAGTCACAACCTCGGGCTGCCTTTGCCAGCCATGATAGTTGGTGCCGTCATATGCAAGAACGAGAGCAATATTTCTCATACCGATTCGCCTTCACACATGACCCGTGTTTGAACACGGGTGCCCCCTTCGTTGACTTCGTCGCCATCTCCTCGACGTACTGCAGTACGCCTCCGTCGCCGTCTCCTCGATCGCCTCGTTCTATGTCTGAATCCGAATCGGTATCACACTAAGGTTTTTTCTTGGCGGGTTTCACATCGGCCGGCTTCTTCTTGTTGTTTTGCTCCTCCTGGGCCTTCTTCACAGCCTGAACCTCTTCCTGGATCCTCTTCGCTGTGTTCTCTCTCTCTTCCTTGAGCTTGATCCTCAGTTCATCGACTTCTTTCTTCAGGCCGACCATTTCGGCCTTGAGGTAGTTATTCTCTTCCCGGACCTGTCTGATCTCCTCTTTGAGGCTGTTGTTCTCCTTCTCGTGAGCGCTGCAGCCAAGGGTCAGAAAAAGTGTGAGGAGGAGAATCGCAGTATGCTTCATGATCCTCTATTCTCACCGATGTACGCAGAATTGTCAACGACTTACTACTTATGGTACATTACAGGCACGCAGCATTCAGCCGTCAGCTATCAGCCATCAGCAGGGAAAAGGGCAAAAGGCGGGTTGTTTCAGCCCAGGTGAGTCTTTGAGCCGGATGCTAACTGTTGATTGCTGCGTTTCGACCATTACCAAGGAGGCTCAAGCATGACCCCGACTGCGGTCGTTATACCCATAGAAGACGAGATGAGGCGGTCCTATCTTGATTATGCGATGAGCACAATCATCGGCCGGGCCCTGCCTGACGCTAGAGACGGGCTGAAGCCCGTTCACCGGCGGATCCTGTTTGCAATGTATGAGCTCAATAACACGCACGACAAGCCTTACAAGAAATCGGCAAGGATCGTCGGCGACGTGATCGGTAAGTACCATCCTCACGGAGACCAGGCTGTTTACGATGCCATAGCCCGTATGGCGCAGGATTTTTCGTTGCGCTACCCGCTGGTCGACGGGCAGGGCAATTTCGGCTCCATCGACGGTGACCCGCCCGCGGCCATGCGTTACACGGAAGTGAGGCTCTCAAAGATCGCTGAAGAAATCCTGAAGGACATAGAGAAAGAGACCGTCCTCTTCAGGCCCAATTATGATGAATCGCTGCGGGAACCGATAGTGATGCCGTCGAGAATCCCCACCCTCCTGATCAACGGGTCTTCAGGCATCGCAGTCGGCATGGCAACCAATATCCCGCCGCACAACGCGAGAGAAGTGATCGACGGGACCATTGCCTACATAGATGACCCTGACGTCACCATAGCCGATCTCATGCGCTATATTCCCGGACCTGACTTTCCCACCGAGGCCATTATTTACGGTCGGGAGGGAATAAAGGACGCGTACGAGACCGGAAAGGGCCATGTTCTCCTTCGCGCAACGGCCAAGATCGAAAAAGGCAAAAAGGATGACCGAGAAGCAATCATCATCACCCAGCTCCCCTACCAGGTGAATAAGGCCCGCCTCATCGAGTCAATCGTGGAACTGGTGAATGAGAAGAGGATCGAGGGCGTGGCCACCATCCGCGACGAGTCATCACGGGAAGGCATCCGGGTGGTGATAGAGCTGAAGCGCAATGAATATGCCGAGCCTATCCTGAACAAGCTTTATAAGCATACACAGATGCAGACCACGTTCGGCATCATCTTCCTTGCGATCGTCAACAACCAGCCGAAGCTTCTCAACCTCAAGCTGATGATCCAGCATTTCGTCGATTTCAGAAAAGAGGTGGTGACCAAGAGGTCGCTCTTCGAACTGAGGAAAGCCGAAGACAGGCTCCATATCCTCGAGGGGCTTAAGGTAGCGCTCGAGAATATCGATGAAGTCGTCTCCATTATCAGAAAAGCCAAGAATACGGAAGAGGCCAGAAACGCACTCATCGCCCGCTTTCAATTCTCGGAGAAGCAGGCCCAGTCCATTCTCGATATGCGGCTCGCCCGTCTGACCTCCCTGGAGCGCAATAAAATTCTTGACGAACATAAGGCCACCAAGGCTGAGATAAAGCGGCTCAAGGAGATACTGGACAATGAGCCTCTCCTGATGAAGCTCATCAAAGAGGAGTTGATGGAGATAAAAGATAAGTACGGGGATGAGCGTCTTACCGAGATAGTTGACCAGCTTCCGGAGATCACTATCGAAGACATGATCAAAGAGGAAGAGGTGGTCGTCACGCTCACGTACGGCGGGTATATCAAGCGTACTTCCCTTGACCAGTACAAGCAGCAGATGCGCGGGGGCAAAGGCAGGATCGGCATTGTCGTCAAGGAAGACGACTTTGTGGATCACCTCTATATCGCCTCTACGCATTCGTACATGATTTTCTTTACGAGCAAGGGGAAGGCGTATGTCCGTAAGGTGCACACGATTCCAGAAGCTCCCCTCTCTTCAAAAGGCAAACAGCTCGCCTACGTGGTCAAAACCGAAGCGGACGAACGTATTACAGCCGTTACCCATGTTAAGGATTTCACCGAGGAGAAATATCTCTTTCTCGTGACAAAGAAAGGCCATGTCAAGAAGATCACTCTCGCCGACCTCAGTAACGTAAGGTTCTCAGGGATCAAGGTGATTTATCTGCCGGAAGATGATGACTTGATCGATGTACTGCCCATGGAGCCTAAACAAGGTGTCTCTCTCGCCACAAAGAAAGGCATGGCCATACGCTTCAATGAGGAGCAGATACGGCCCATGGGTCGAACGGCTTATGGCGTGCGCGGGATTCGCTTGCGCAAAGGCGACGAAGTTGCATCCGCAGAAGTCGTCGACCCGTCGTGCTGGCTTTTCACCGTCACCGAGAAAGGCTATGGAAAACTGGTGGCCTGCTCCAAGTACAAAACTCAGGCCAGAGGCGGCACAGGCATCATCAACGTCAAATGCGGCCCCAAGAACGGCGATGTCGTGCGGACCAGACGGGTCGGTCCGAAGGATGAAATCATCCTCGTTACCGATTCGGGCAGGACCATACGGTTCAACCTGGAAACGGTGACAGAGCATAACAGGGGTGGGCTCGGCGTCAGGGTGATGGACCTCGCGGGCGACGAAAAGGTCAGGGGCGTGGGCTCGATCGGGGAAGTTTAGCCGACGCAATACCCCCTGCCGCGGTGGAATGTCCGGAAGAAAGCAGCCGTGTTGAAACACGGATCATGGATGAAGGCAAGCTGGTATGAGCATAGCAGTCATCGGTGGAGGAGCCTGGGGAACTGCCTGTGCTATCCACCTGGCCCGAAAAGGTGCACCCGTACTCCTCTGGCTCTATGAGCCGGAACTCTGCGATATAATCAAACGTACACGCGAGAACAGCATCTACCTTCCAGGGGTGCGCATCCCGGAATCCATCGAGTGTACCCATTTTCTGGAACAGGCTGCAGAAACCTCCGACAGCATCGTTATCGCAACCCCCTCATTCGCTCTCACATCCGTTCTACAGAAGGCTGCCCCGCACCTCTCCGGAAAGAATATCCTTATCCTCACCAAGGGGCTTGAGACCGAAACATTGTCGGGGATGAGCGAGGCGGCTTTGCGGATCGTCGGCGGGCAAGCACGTGTCGCCGTCCTATCAGGTCCTTCATTTGCAAAGGAGGTAGCGAGCGGTGTCTTCACAGCAGTCGTCATTGCCTCCCGTCAAAAAGAGGTGTCCGGACATTTTCAGGCGATGCTCCACAACGAGAGGCTCCGGGTCTACACGAGCGATGATGTGGTCGGCGTCGAACTGGGAGGGGCGCTCAAGAATGTTATGGCGATCGGCGCAGGCATGATCGAGGGTTTAAAACTGGGAAGCAACACCCAGGCTGCTTATATCACCAGGGCACTTGCCGAGATTCGACGCCTGGGAAAAGCGCTCGGCGCGAGAGACGCGACGTTCATGGGCCTTTCCGGTCTCGGGGATCTCGTGCTCACCTGTACCGGCCCTTTGAGCAGAAACCGCCAATTCGGCATCGAGCTGGCTCTGGGAAGAAAGGCTTCCGAAATAGTCGCCGGCCAGAAGTCGGTTGTTGAAGGCTACTACACGATAGACGCTGCCTACAGGCTCTCAAAGAAGCGTCACGTGGAGATGCCCATCACCGAGGAGCTTTACCGCATCGTGTACGAAGAGAAGGATATACGGGCTTCTCTCGAGGATATAACCACTCGCGTCTATAAAGAAGAAGAAGCCTGAGCATACCAAGTTGGATTCAAAAATAGAGCGAGGCGACCAGGCGGATAGCGACGGAGGCGTACTAGAAGTACGTCGGAGTCGTGCCGACGCGGGCAACGAAGAGGGCACCCGTGCCTGGACACGGGTCATGAATGAAGTCAACTTGGTAGCAGGGATTGTATGAGCGCGATCATTATAGCCTGCAACACTATCGCCGACGAGATCAATCTCGCGATCAAGACTACGGGCGTTACTCACCCCGTCCTCTGGATCGATTCGAAGCTGCACACAAAACCGGAAAAACTGAAAGAGGAGATCCAGGCAGCCATCTCAAGGATAAGCAACGTATCTACGATCATACTTGCTTTTGGCTTCTGCGGGAATGCGCTCATAGGCATCAAGTCGGAGCATGCACGACTCGTCTTTCCCAGGACAGAAGATTGCATATCAATGCTCCTCGGCTCCGAGCAAAGGCGCAGAGCGCTCTCCAGCGAAACGTGCAGCTATTTTCTCACCAGGGGTTGGCTGGAGTCGGAGAATAATCTTGCCGATGAGTACGCATACTGTGTCAGGAAATTCGGTCCGCAGCGCGCGCTCAAAGTCATGCGGGCCATCTTGAAAAACTACCGGCACCTCACACTGATCGATACGGGAGCGTATGACATCACGCGGCTTCGATCGCAGGACAGAGGAGCTTGCGACAACGCTCGGTCTCTGTCACAAGGTTGTCGAAGGCTCACCGAGGCTTTTTCATAAGCTGCTGACGGGGCCCTGGGATGATGAGTTCGTTATTCTGGAGGCGGGTCAGGAAATCACCCTGGATACTCTTCTGGAATCGTTCCGCCAGGGCCAGACCGGCCAGCGGTGAGAACGGGTCATGGGTTATGGCTACGGGTCACGGGAACACCCGCAAGCGGGTACCCGGTCACGGGTGAATAAAAAACATGATTAACCGGGAAGCTGAGATCAGGAGATTCTGATGGGAGATGAATCGCGCATCACAATAACCGTATCCAGGCAGATGGGCAGTGGCGGATCGTATATCGGCTACCTCGTGGCAAAGAGGCTGGGCTTCAAGTATATAGATCGCGAGGTCCTTCACCAGGCCGCAGAAAAGCTTGGCACACATGCCAGCCTACTCCAGGAACATGACGAAAGGTCCTGCGGTCTCATCGATAATCTCCTCCAGGCATTCATTTTCGGAACGCCTGAAGCAGCCTATGTACCACCCTTGAGTCGTCCTGTTTACGACAAAGATCTCTTTACCCTCGAATCTAGCATCATGCGCAGGATAGCCGGACAGCACAATGCGGTTATCGCCGGAAGGGCAGGATTTCACGTGTTGCGCGATCTGCCGGGCGCGATTCCCGTATTTATTCATGCTCCGCTTGAATTCCGCATCGATCGTATAATGAAGGCGCAGCGCATCGACGAAGTCCGTGAGGCCAAGCGCAAGCTTAAGGAGTCGGACCGGCACAGAAGCAAGTTCGTGCGCGACATGACCGGGCTGGTCTGGACCGATGCGCGAAACTTTCATCTGTGCATCAACGCCGGGCTTGTCGGCTTTGACGCCTCTGTGGAACTGATAATCCGGCTGGTCAACGGGAAGATAACATAGAGAACGGAAGAACCTATTTACGTCACGAGGGGTGATTGATGACAAAGAAGAGACATAAGGCGGAAATTCTTGCGGTAGCACTATTGATCGGCTGCTTACTCTGCATCACGCAGACAGGCCCGGCACGTGCACAGGCTACTTACCCTGCCAAGCCGATCGATCTTCTTATCGGCTATGGTCCGGGTGGAATCGTTGATGTCTCCGAGCGATTCATGGCGGGTAAGACTGAGAAGATTCTCGGTCAGCCCATGGTCATCACCAACAACGGCGGAGGCGGCAGTTCAGTGGCTGTGGCAATCGTTGCCACGAAGCAGCCGGACGGCTATTTTCTTGCGGGGTGCGGCAGCACAGGCCTCGTGAGGATACCGCAATTCAGAACTGTCCCTTACAAATGGGATGACCTCACGCCGATCATGCACTTTGCGACACCTATTTTAACGTCTCTTGTGGTCCGGTCCGATTCACCATTCAAGAGCGTGAAGGATCTTGTCGAATACGCGCGGAAGAACCCCGGCAAGGTGACGTACAGCACCACAGGCGTCGGGTCGCCCATGCATATGGCCATGGAGTTTATTGCAAAGCAGGAAGGTATTAAATGGACTCATATTCCCTACCCCGGCACGATGCCTGCATTCATGGCGCTGCTCGGAAATCATGTGACAGCCCAGGCCGGCGCCGCCGAGTGCGTGCCCTACATCAAGGAAGGCAAGGTCAGACTGCTCGCAACCATAAGCGAGAAGCGTGTCAGGACATTTCCGGATGTGCCGACGTTGAGAGAACTCGGGTATGACACCTTCAATGAAACCGTCTTCATGTTCGCGGCTCCCAAAGGAACGCCTCAACCGATCATCGACAAGCTCGATAACGCATTTCACAAGAGCATGGCCGATCCCGAATTCAACGGCCTGCTCGCAAAGCTGGAGATGGAGCCGTCGTACAGGAACTCTGCCGATACGAAGAAGTATCTGGAGGATGCTTACATAAGGATCGGTAAACTGATTCGTGAGCTGAAGATACCGAGGGAAGAAGAAAAGAAATGAGCGGAGGTTTTATGAAACCGGAAAGATATAAGCAAAAACTCTTTGCGCTGGCGATTGCATCTCTTCTCGTCATGCTGGCAGGCTCACTTCGGGCCCAGCCAGCCTACCCTGCCAAGCCGATCGATCTTCTTATCGGGTACGCTCCAGGCGCTTCCGGAGATCTTACCGAGCGGATGCTCGCGGGCAAAGCAGAGAAGATTCTGGGTCAGCCTTTTGTTCCGGTCAACAACGGAGGCGGCAGCGGCGCAGTCGCCGTGACATTGGGAGCCAGGAAGCCGGCGGACGGCTACAGCATTCTCGGTTCCTCAAGCACTGCTCTCGTCAGGGTGCCGCTCTTCAAGACCGTTCCTTATAAGTGGGATGATGTCACACCCATTATGCACTTTGCGGCGCCTGTCTTAACCTCGCTCGTGGTGAGATCCGACTCGCCCTGGAAAACCCTCAAAGAACTGGTCGATTATGCCAAGAAAAATCCCGGGAAGGTCAGCTACAGCACGTTGGGAGTCGGGTCGCCCATGCATATGGCCATGGAGTTCATCGCGAAGCAGGAAGGCGGTATCAAGTGGACCCATGTTCCCTACCAGGGAACCATGCCTGCTTTCATGGCATTGCTTGGCGGCCACGTATCGGTTCAACTGGGATCGGGCGAGTGCGTCCCTTACATAAAAGACGGAACGCTGAGGTTACTCGCAAACGTGGGTGAAAAGCGCGTGAAGTCTTTTCCCGATGTGCCGACTCTCAAGGAACTGGGCTACGACTATTTTAATGAGACGGTCTTTCTGTTCGCCGCGCCCAAAGCAACACCTCAGCCTGTTATCGATAAACTCGATAGAACATTCCATCAAGCCATGGCCGATCCCGATTTCGTCAACCTTCTCGCAAAGCTGGAACTGGAGCCCACGTACAGGAACTCGGCTGACACAACGAAGTACCTGAGGGATGCAAACGGGCGGCTCGCAAAGATGATTCAAGAGCTGAAAATGCAGAAGGAACCCGAAGAAAAGAGATGAGAGAGCTTCGCATGCATCGAGCACAAAAAACCGTTTTTTTTGCAAAGATAGCCAAAGGTTTTAAGACCAAAGTATTATAGATTACTTGACATTTGCCTCTGCTGCGACTATCATGGTTGTATAGGACAACTTTCCGGCATCAAGATAGGCGCATCTCTCTGATCTGTACATGTGAGGAGTCCGCCCGTGGGGAGCAGACGCAACCGGACAGCAGAGGGCCTCAAAACGCCCGGGGGAGACCTCGGCCTCATCGTCAATGCCATCCCTGACCCCGTCGTACTGAAAGATAGCCAGCACCGTATTGTTCTCGCCAATGACGCAGCATGCGCTTTCATGGGAGTTGCGCGAGAAGAGATCACCGGACAGGCGGATCTTCGACTCCTTCCGAAAGAGCAGGTCAACGTCTGCCACGAACATGATGACCTCGTCCTGAAGACAGGCCGGAAGATTACCTGTGAAGAAGAGATTATAGATGCGAAAGGAAACGTCAGAAACGCGGTCGTCACGAGGGCGCTCTGCAAAGATCATGAGGGCACGACCTTCGTTCTCGTCACCTACAAGGATATCACCGGACAAAGGCAAGCGGAAGAGAGCCTGCGGCGCGCGCGCGCAGAATTTGAAGCCGCTTTCAGCAACTTCGCGCATGAGCGTAGAGAAACCGAGAAAGCGCTCAGCGAATCGCAGGAACGATACAAAGACCTCTACGAGAACGCGAACGACATGATCATTACCCTCGATCCCGAAGGCAGGGTGACCTCGTCCAACTTGAAAGCGCGTCAGGTCTTCGGCTACGACGACAAGACCAGGAAGGCCCTGGACTTGTTGAAGGTTCTCACCCCCGAGAGCTGCGCGTATGCATCAAGCATCATCACCCGCGCACTCTCCGAAGACTCTGACCTTTCCCATGAACAGCCCTGGGAATTCGAAGCCATGAGAGCCGATGGAACGCCACTCTTCCTTGAAGTGAGGGCGCGATTGATACGCAAGGATACAGAGATCATCGGCATTCAGGCGATTGCGCGCGACATAACGGAACGAAAACAGGCCGAGGCACAACGCAAGAAACTCCAGGCGGCGATAGACGCCGCAGTCGAAGCGGTCTACGTGCTCTCCGCAGACGGCATCATCGAATATGTAAATCCTGGGTTCTGCCGCATGTCAGGCTATAGCGCGGCGGAGGTGACCGGCGAAAACATCAGCATCGTGCAAGGAGACAAAGATGATGATTCGTTTTGCCTCAAACCCATCACAACGCAATCGGCGAAGAGAGCCTGGTCCGGACGTGGCACGGGCAGAAGGAAAGACAGCGCGCTTTTTCGAGCGGACGTAACGGTCTCACCCATACCTGATGCAGCCGGCACTATTGTCAATTACGTCGGGGTTTGCCGCGACATAACGGAAGAGATGCGTCTCGAAGGCCAATTGCGGCACGCACACAAAATGGAAGCCATTGGTACGCTGGCAGGCGGCATCGCGCATGACTTCAATAACATTCTTGCTGCGATAATCGGCTTTACCGAGATTGCCATTGACGAGGCCAAAAAAAACCCGTTGCTCAAGCGGAGTATGCAGCAGGTACTGCAGGCAGGGCTTCGGGGCAGAGACCTCGCCAGGCAGATCCTTACCTTCAGCCGAAAAACCGAGCATGAGCGGCAGCCACTTTCCCTCGCACCCTTCCTGAAGGAAACGGTCAAGCTGCTGCGCGCTTCACTCCCGACTGTCAGTATTCAGCTGGATATCGAAACCGAATCCGATACCATATTAGCCGGAGCTTCCGAGGTACAGCAGATTGTCCTGAATCTTGGTACCAATGCAGCCCATGCGATGCAGGAGAGCGGCGGCATCATGCGGATCCGCTTAACAGATGCCGAGTTTCCCCAAGGAGTATCTCTACCGCACGGAATGGCGCCCGGCTCGTACATCGAAATGGATATTATCGATACTGGATGCGGTATTGCACCTGACGTCAGAGAAAAGATCTTCGAGCCTTTTTTTACAACAAAACCTTCAGGTCAGGGGACGGGGCTCGGGCTCTCGGTCGTTGCCCAGATAGTCAAGGACCTCCAGGGTGGTATCACCGTATCCAGCGAACTCAGAAAGGGCTCATGCTTCCGCGTCTTCTTTCCAAAGGCTCATGGCGAGACTGTCGCTCCAGAGGAGAAAGCCGGACCTAAGCTTCGTGGCAACGAACGCATTCTCCTCATTGAGGATGAAAAGCAGCTCGTGGACATGGTGAAGGAAATGCTGGAACGGCGCGGTTACAAAGTGACGGGCAGGACGGCTGGCACAGAAGCCCTGAAACTCTTCACCAGCCATCCGTCTCAATTCGATCTTGTGATTACGGATCAAGTCATGCCGGGAATGACCGGAACGGAACTCATCACGAAGCTCCTCTCCATCCGTCCGGATATACCGATAGTTCTCATGACAGGACATAACGAAACGCTGTCGGAAAGCCAGGCAAGAGCCGCCGGCGCGATGGCGCTGCTTATGAAGCCTTTCGGCGGTGAGGAGATCGCCCGCACCATACGGTCCGCGCTCGAATCAAGAACTACGGCCTCCTGAGGCCTTTCAGGCCCCTACGACACCCATATTCGGCTTTAACCAATTGAACAAATTAAACCAATCAAACAGTAGTACTTGAACTGATGCGATTGGTATCAAAATCTCCTTGACACTAACGTCTGGTGGTGTAAAGCTTATCAAGATTCGCTGCTGAACGCCAAGCAGAAGCCGCGCGAAGCGTGATCGAACCATCCAGCGACGCAGTTGCTGAGAAAAAGGAGGAAGATCCATGAAGATCGATATTTACACCCATGTGATGCCCGAGCGGTACAAAAAGGCGCTTTACAAACACTCAGACAAATTCGCCACGGAAAAAGCCGTGCAGGACAGAAGGCCCGCGCTTACCGATCATGAAATGAGACTACGAATACTGGAAGAGTTTCCAGACGTTGTCGAAGTGCTCTCCGCAACCATGCCTCCGGTTGAAGAGATCGTGGGACCCCGTGAAGCCGTGGAGATGGCAAAGATCTGCAACGATGAGATGGCGGAGCTGGTTGCGCGTAATCCAAAAAAATATATCGCGGCTATAGCAAACCTTCCCCTGAACGACATGGATGCCACTTTGAAAGAGGCTGAGAGGGCAATCAAGGTCCTCGGCTTCAAAGGGGTGCAGGTACACACGCGTGTCCTCGACAAACCTTTGTCCACTCCTGAAATGATGCCTCTTTACGAACTGATGGCAGGCTTCGATTTGCCGATCTGGATCCACCCGATGCGCAGCTCGAGCCAGGCCGATTATGCTTCCGAAACAGTCTCCTACAATCAGATTTTTTCTATATTCGGCTGGCCTTTTGACACGACAACCGCCATGATACGGCTTGTCTTCGCAGGCGTCTTCGAAAAGTTTCCCAATATCAAGTTTATCACTCATCACTGCGGGGCCTTGATACCTTATTTCCGTGAAAGAATTATCGTCCACTACAATAACGGCCTGGAACGCCTGGGCGCGGACCATTATCCAGGCCTCACAAAGCACCCCATTGAGTATTTACGCATGTTCTACAACGATACGGCGCTCAACGGAAACCCTTCAGCGCTCAATCTCGCGCTTGAGTTTTTCGGTGAAGAGCGTATCCTCTTCGGGACCGATTTGCCATACGACGTCGAGAACGGCCGGCTCTCGGTAAGACAGACGATCGATGCGATCGACAAAATGAGTGTGTCGCAAGCGGGAAGGCAGAAAATATTCGAGGGTAACGCACGGAAGCTTCTGCATCTGTAACAGGGCCTCGTTCTTGCATGTTGATCGACTGAGGTACGTGCGCTATGTTCAAGAGAACCAGCCGTTTTTTGACTTTCATATTGACCGCCAGCGTTGTGGCATCTCTGGTCTTTGGCGGCAAAGGCCTCAGCCAGGCGCGGAAGACTTTTCTTTGGAAGGTGCAGTCAAAGACATCGACACTCTATCTTCTGGGTTCAATCCACTTCATGAAACCGGAGAACTATCCGTTAAACCCCGGAATCGAAACAACGTTCGAGCAATCAGATTTCCTCGTCGTCGAGGCTGACATCAGTGATCCGTCCAAACTCAGCAGCGACAAGATGCTGCTGAGTGCAATCTATTCTGAGAATGACAGCATTGAGAAACATCTCTCTGCCGAGACCTATCGATACGTCAAGGAGGAGACGGAGAAAATGGGACTGCCGGTTGAATTGATCGCCCGGCAGAAACCATGGGCGCTGGCGCTGACCCTGGAGGGACTGGAGTTGATGAAACTGGGATACGATCCAGCGCAAGGTATAGATGCCCATTTTCTTTCCAAAGCCCAGGGCAAGAAAAAGGTGCTGGAACTCGAAGGTGTGGACCAGCAGCTCGCCCTTTTGTCGAACTTCTCTGACAAAGATCAGGAACTCTTTCTGCTGTATACAATGAAGGATTTGAGCCTCCTCAGCAATCAAATCGACCGGCTCGTGAAAGCCTGGTCAACGGGTGATGCAGACGCTATTGAGTCGCTCATCACAAAGACGATCAGGGAAGACCGGCGATTGGAGCCTATTTTCAAGCGTCTTCTGGATGACAGAAACAGGACCATGGTCGCAAAGATTGAGGATTACCTGAAGAGCCGGGAAACCTACTTCGTAGTCGTCGGCGCAGGGCACCTTGTGGGAAGTAAAGGAATTATTCAACTGCTCAAAGATAAAGGCTACTCTCTGCGGCAGCTCTGAAATTCATTTGTCGGCAAAAATAAGGTTAATACCAATTTGCATTCAAGCTGGAGACCGAGGCAGCAGTGAGGAGCCACACCCGCAAGCGGGTACCCGAGGCGTACTCTGAGTACGTCGAGGAGAGCGACGCAACGATAACGAAGGTATGCACTTGAAGGCAAATTGGTATAAGGTGAATCGGGGTCAGGCCGTGATGTCTATGCGCAACCCTTTGTCCTGGGGAGCGTAACGGGTTTTTCCCTCGTGATCGTAGGTTGTAACAGCGGCTGAAGCTTGAAGTGCCTTCGTGGCGGGCGCATGAAGGTAGGGAACTTCTCTTCGGGTGCTGGTGCTGCCTTTTCCCGCCCATGCCCCGTCCCGGGGGACGAGCTCGATGACCTGTTCTGCACGATTTGACACAGAATTTGAAACATCACCTGACCGGCGGGAAAACTGCTCGTCGCGTTCTCTTCTGCGATCTACTATGTCCCCGGCACGGAAATCCTGGGACACGTTAAAGACAACAACGTTTACATTCATAGCTATATGAAATATATACCCTCTTTTTTTCGTTGTCAACTAAAGTATGAAAAAAACAGGAACTCTAATTTTCGGAAGACCGGGTGCTTGATCCTCTCTCGCAAGGGGTTTAGCGTAGCTCTCTATTCTCCTCTTAACCCATAGGTCTTAAGACTTCGGGGTTAGACTGCCTGCGGTCTACCGGTCCTGTTGTTAGCTATTGCGCCTTTTAGCAGCAACCGCCGTGACCGCGATCATACCAAGACCGAGCAGGAATATCGACAAGGGCTCAGGTGTTGGGGTTACGGGTGTTGGCGACGGCGGACCGTGCGGATCACCAGGGTCCTTATGAGAATCCCGGTTATCCGAGGGTTCCCAACGGCCACTGCTATCATTCGAACTCGATTCCCAACGGCCACTGCCATCATTCGAACTCGTCTGGGAACCGGGAGATTTCTTGGCGAAATCGAAGCGTCCGTCGCCACGACTCCCTCCTCCTCCCATTGCGAAAGCCGCACTGGTAACGAAAAGCAGGGCTATGATCAGAACGCATATGGAGATCACTTTCATGACGATCCCTCCTTTGCTGAAATGACTTGTGTACTACTATCCAAAGCCCGATTCATAATAAGAGTAACAAAAACCCACGATGCGCGAACAGAAACCCCGGTACGATACTTCTTCTTCTCCGTGGTGTCCTCCTGGAAACACGGCGCCCTCGGTGTCTGCAGTAAGGACGCGCCACGCTATAACATCAACGGGAAGGGTCCCGATTATTCCGTCAGCCATTCGCACCATCCGCTTGTATCCACCTTAAGACTTAGTCCCTTAGTCTTAAGGTGGGACACACTCTTCTTCAAATCAATAGGACGAACTGACCATTTTGCATGGTTAATTCCATGTAGAGGTCCTGTATGCCGGAGAGCTTGATGAGTCACAATACTTGACTTTACAGAATGCAGGAATAATGTTTCGTATAGGAAGATATTACCGGATGTGAAGATGGACGACAGAAATATTGTTCTGGTTGGCGACCGAGCCTTGCCACGAAGGGGTTTGCGAACGATTCTCGAAGGAGAATACGGATTGAGCGTCATCGGCGAGGCGGACGATCTCGCCGTCCTTCCCGGCATGGTTGAAAGGCTGAAGCCCCACCTGGTAATTCTGGATGGCTCGGTGGCGGACCTTATGCCTGAGACGGTTTCAGGCATAAAGGCAAAACATCCCGGCGCCAAAGTCTTGATTCTGGTTACGTTGGACGAAAAAGAATACCTGCATCGATCCTTGCGCTGTGGAGCAGATGGCTATTTTCTGAAAGAGGACACTGCCGAGGAACTGCTTTCCGCGGTCGAAAAGCTTTTGCAGGATCAGATGTACGTGTCACCACGCCTTTCCGTTGCGCTGGTGGACATAGTGAGGGGTAACCGCAAGAGCGCTGAAACGCCTCTTACCGTCCGTGAAAAGGAGGTGCTGCGGCTTCTCGCCGAGGGTATGTCAAGCAAGGAAATTGCCGGCGCCCTGTCCATCAGCGTCTACACGGTGGAGCGCCATAGGGCCAATTTAATGCGAAAGCTTAAGGTGAGGAAGAACACCGAACTCGTGAGATACGCAATCAACCACGATATCATCTAACTGCCTAAATAGGCCGATACTACATGCTCATTCTCGAGCAGGTCGCCTGCCTTGCCTTCCATCACAACTCTTCCCGTCTCCATCACGTATCCGCGCGTCGCGATCTTCAAGGCCGCCCGTGCGTTCTGCTCAATCAAAAGAAGGGTAATGCCCATTGCATTGAGCGACGTTAGCGTTTTGAAAATCTCTTCAACAACGATCGGCGCCAGTCCCAGCGAAGGCTCGTCCAGCATCATCAATCTTGGGCGGGCCATGAGACCGCGACCTATCGCAAGCATCTGCTGCTCACCACCGCTTAACGTTCCGGCCATCTGGGCATGCCGCTGTTTGAGAACCGGGAAGAGCGTATAGACGCGATCCAGATCTTCCGCGATCAGGCTCTTAGAGCTTTTTCTGTAATGATGGTAGGTTCCCATGCGCAGGTTATCGAGCGTGGTCAGCGACTTGAAGACTTCACGTCCCTCCGGGACCTGGCACATCCCCAGACGAACGATAGAACTGGGACTCTGCCTGGTTATCTCATTCTTATCGAACACGATCTTACCCTGCCGGGAAGGAAGGATTCCGGAGATGCTCATGAGAAGGGTTGATTTTCCAGCGCCGTTTGCCCCCAACACGCTGACGATCTCTTTCTCTTTCACTTCCAAAGAGACCTCCTTGAGGGCCTGAATTCCACCATAGTAGACACTTAATTTTTCTACGGAGAGCATCCTCACTTCCCCAGATACGCCGTGATCACTTCATGATTATTCCGTATTTCGGAAGGGGTACCTTCCGCGATCAGGCTCCCATAATTGATGACCACAACCCCATCGGAGACACGCATAACAAGGCGCATATCATGCTCCACGAGGAGAACGGTAATCCCTCGCTCTTTGATGCGAAGCAGATTTTTTGCCAACTGGTCGGTCTCCTTTTCGTTCAGTCCCGCTGCCGGTTCATCAAAAAGGACAATCTCCGGGTCTGACGCCAGTGCCCTCGCAATCTCCATCACCCGCTGTTCGCCCATTGGGAGACTCGTAGCAGGCGCTGCAGCACGGGCTGCCAGACCTACGAATTCAAGCTCTTCCATTGCCTTCTGCCGAACGCTTCGCTCATCCCTGAGGCATCCCGGAAGGCGCAATGCCGCAGAAAATAGTCCGCTCCGGGTGCGCATATCACAGCCAACCATGACGTTCTCAAGCACGGTCATCTCCGCAAAAGGGCGCACAATCTGAAAAGTACGCGAGAGCCCCTTCTTCGCCCGCACGTGCGGCGGACGTGTGGTGAGTTCCTCGCCCTTGAAGATGACCGAACCCCTGCTCGGTGCGATAAGACCCGTGATCATGTTAAAGGTGGTTGTCTTCCCTGCGCCGTTCGGACCTATCAGGGCTTTGATGGTGCCCTGCTCTACGGTAAAACTAAGGTCGTTCACTGCGGTCAAACGTTGGAAGAATCTGCTCAAGCCTTTAATTTCGAGAATCAACGTTCTCCCCTTAAGCGAAGTCGGGCGACCGCAGCTCGCACCACCCCGATCAACCCTTGCGGCATATAGAGAAGAAGAACGATCAAAATCGCTCCCGTCACAACCATCTGGTAATCGAGGAAAGACTCCAGGACCTCCGGAATGCTCTTCATAATGGTCGTACCGATAAGGACGCCGAACACAGTGCGGATGCCTCCAAGCACCGCCATGATGATCATTTCCACCGACCTCGAAAGATCGGCCATCTGAGGCGATATAAATCGATTGGAGTGCGCATAGAGACTTCCTGCGACAGAGGCATACATGGCAGAAAGCACGAAAGCCTGTATTTTGTATCGAGCTATATTAACGCCCATGGCTGATGCAGCCACATCATCGCCTCGAAGCGCGAGCATGGCCCTTCCAATTTTGGAACGGGCGATGTTGCGCGTCAGGAGAAGGATGAGCATGGCTACGGTCCAGATAGGATAATAATACTGTTCATCAGTTTTGAACGTGTATCCCGCTACCTTTAAGGGAACGATGTCTCTGAACCCGTCCGGGCCTCCCGTATATTGAGCCAGCGTCACAAGACAGGACTGAATGATAAGGCCGAACCCCAGAGTCGCGATCGCGAGATAATAGCCCTTCAGCCGCAGCACAGGGGCTCCGACACCATACGCAATAAGGCCGGTGAAGATCATCCCGGCAATGAGGGCCAGCACCGGGTCAACGTGATAGGTAGTGGAAAGGATGGCAGAGGCGTAAGCACCAAGCGCGAAGAAGGCCGCCTGGCACAATGAAAGCTGTCCGGCGAAGCCGACCACCAGATCGACTCCTGTCGCTGCGATCACATAGGTCCCGATGATCACCAGTACATGGATCCAGTAGGAGCCCGCCAACAGGGCCGGCAGCAGATAGATGAAGAGTGCAAACAAAAGGTAAGGGATGATCCTTAACATTCTAGTCATCCGACCGCTTCATCAGGCCTGAGGGCTTAAGGACAAGGATGCAGAGAAGTACCAGGAAAGCAAGGATGTCCTTGAAGATGGAGGAAACATACCCGGTCGAAAGGCTTTCCAGCAATCCAAGGACAAGGCCGCCCACCACTGCTCCGGGATAGCTCCCCACCCCGCCAAGCACCGCACTCGCAAAGCCCTTCAGCCCCATCATGGTCCCCTCGTCATAGACCATGAACGAGATAGGGGCCATCAACATGCCCCCCACAGCGCCGAGAGCACCACCAAGGAAATAAGAGATCATCACAAAGTTTTTCACGTTCACCCCCATCAGGCTCGCCGCACGCTGGTTCTCCGCACAGGCGCGCATCGCCTTACCAAGGAGGGTGTGTTCAAAAAAGAACCAGAGGACAAACGAGACCACTACCAAAGTTCCGATTATCCAGAGCATCTGAGGGGAGAAGCTTGCCCCGAGGAAAGAGATACTTTTTAATTTTGTGAATGTGGGTGCCGTATAGGGGTCCTTGCCCCAGATCAGAAGCGCCATTCCTTTTAAGAAGGTCGATCCTCCGAGGGTAAGCAGGATCAGAAGCATGATCGAGGGCTTCTTCAGGGGACGGATAGCGAAGCGGTCGAAGAGAATCCCGACGCAGCCTACGATGAGTGTGGAGAAGGCGAGCGCCAGGGGAAGAGGGAGCTTGAGGCCGGTATACAACGATATCATGGTCATCGCCCCGAGCATCAGGAACTCTCCCTGTGCCAGGTTGACCACGAGCGTCACATTGTAGATTATGTCAAAACCGAGAGCGACCAGCGCATAGATGGAGCCGCTGGTGAGACCCGCGAAAATAAACTGTACCGCTTGCGACAGATGTGTGTTTTCCATGGATAGGAGCCCCGGTAATTACCTGCTCTAATTTGCCATTAAGAACTTGCCGCCCTTCACCTGAATCATCAGGGCTGCATCCTTCTTGATCCCACGATGATCCTCTTTACTGAATGTGTACGTTCCGCCGTAAACCGCTGGGAAATTCTTGATAAGCTCTATCGTATCCCTGAGCTTGGGGCTGTCTCTGGGACTTTCGGGCTTCACCTGCCGCATAGCGTCTGCAATCACCCGTGCGGCGTCATACGCGACGACCGCATAAATATCAGCCTCTTTCCTGAACTTTTTTTGAAAGGCCTCAGCAAACTCTTTCATCAACCTTTTCTGCGGGTAGGCATCAGGAAGTTCCCTCCAGACGATGTAGTAGGCGCCGGGAAGGAGCAGGGTTTCAGGTTCGTTCCCTTCCATCAATTTCAGAAAAGTGTCGGAGATATTGCCGTGTCCCGTAACATAGGGAATCTTGAACCCCATCTGATTGAAGTTCTTGGCCACAACCGCATTCGGCGCCCCGCTTACCCCAACGATAAGGGCCTGTGGGTTGCTCGCTTTCAATTTAGCAAGCTGCGCAGTAACATCCACATCCTTTACGTTGAAACGCTCAGTCGCAATTTCAAGCCCATATTTTTTTGCACTCTTGGTAGCCTCATCGAGCCAGGTCTGACCGGTAGAATCAGTGGCGCAGAGCACAGCAACGCGCTTGATGCCCTTTTTTACGAAGTAGTCGTAAATCGTTTCGATCATGCCTGACGTGTGAACCCAGGTGGCAAACGTGAAGGAGTCCGCATAACTCGGTTCGTAAGAACCGGAGAGCGAATAGGTAACCACCTTTTCTTCCTGGGCTACGGATTTTGCGGCGTTCGAAGTCGCCGTGATGGCCGTACCGACTATGGCTGTTACCTTGTCCCGTTGGATAAGCTTCTTCGCATTGCTGGACGATTTCTCCGGATTGCTTTCATTGTCGTAGATAATGAGTTCCAACGGATGGCCGTCAATCCCTCCCTTGCTATTGGTCTGTTCGGCAAAGAGCTGGACCGCGCGCAGTTCAGGTTCACCAAGCCACGCTGCATATCCCGTTACGTCCAGATTTACCCCCAGCTTGATCGCAGGTTTCGTCTGAGCCGAGGCGGTGGAGGTCATGGACTGAACGACGAAAAAGCTCACGAGCGCAGCAATAGACAACAACACCAGCAATTTCATTCTCCCCATAGTATCCCCCTTCTGCGTCGTCAGATTGCAGGCATTCAGTCTACTTCGCCATCACGAATTTTCCGCCCTTCACCTGGACTATCACGCAGGCATCCTTTTTCGTCCCGCGGTGGTCTGTCTTGCTGAACGTGTAGGTTCCCCCGTATACGGCAGGAAAGTTCTGGATTTTCTCCATGGCGTCTCTGAGCTTGGGACTATCTTTTGGGCTTTCGGGCTTCACCTGCCGCATGCCTTCGACCGTCACCCGCGCTGCGTCGTACGCAACAGCTGCGTAGATATCCGGTTCCTTCTTATACTTCGCCAGGAAGGCTTCATTAAATTCCTTCATCAATTTTTTTTGCGGATACGAGTCAGGGAGCTCTTTCCAGATGATGCAGTAGGCGCCCGGAAGAACCAGATTTTCAGGCTCGTTGCCCTCCACCAGTTTTAAGAAAGACTCTGAGATATTTCCTGCTGTCGTGGCATAAGGAATCTTGAAGCCCATCTGGTTGAAGTTCTTGGCAACAACGGCATTCGGCGCCCCGGTCACTCCCACGATAAGCGCCTGCGGATTGTTCGCCTTTAGCTTTGCAAGTTGCGGCGTGACGTCCACATCTTTCACGTTGAACCGCTCACTGGTTATCTCGAGGCCATATTTTTTTCCGCTCTTGTTCGTCTCCTCGAGCCATGTCTGACCTGTCGAATCGGTAGCGCAGAGAGTGGCAACACGTTTGATTCCCTTCTTGACGAAGTACTCGTAGATCGTCTCCACCTGACCGGAACTCGCCACCCAGGTGGCAAATGTGTAGGAGTCAGCATAACTGGGGTCATAAGACGCCGAGAGAGAGTACATGACGACCTTCTCCTCCTGAGCCACGGATTTAGCTGCGTTGGAGGTAGCGGTGAGGACGGTACCGATCACTGCAGTCACTTTGTCACGCTGAATTAACTTCTTTGCAGTACTCGAAGACTTTTCGGGGTTGCTCTCGTTGTCATAGATAACGAGTTCCAATGGGTGGCCATCGATACCGCCCTTGGCATTGACCTGTTCGGCGTAAAGCTGGACAGCCCGCAGTTCCGGCTCACCGAGCCAGGCTCCGTATCCTGTGGTATCGAGATTAACACCCAGCCTGATCGCAGGCTTCTTCTGGGCTGAGGCACCGGACACGTCACAAATTATCGCCAAGACGCAGAATGACACGATCAGCAGTGCCCGAAAACCCTTCATCCTCCCCATTGTTCTCCTCCTTCAAAGTAATGGCGCTAGATTCTTACATTCGTAATTTTGAATATTCTATTCTCACATCTTTCGTTACTCATTTCATCTTAACCTTAACCTCAACCTTAATCTTGCTTGTTAGCTCTCCTGCTCAAATAATTCCAGAAGCTCTTTCTTTGCCACTTTTCCCCGCTGATTTCTGGGCAGCGCCGGAACGAATATAATTTTCTTTGGTATCTTGAAATCAGGAAGCGTCTTGCTGCAATGAGAAATAATCTCATCAGCGCAGGCTTCTAATCCTTCTTTTCTCACCACGAAACTGACCACCTCTTCCCCGTAAATGTTATCCGGAACCCCTATGGTTGCGGCCTCACGCACCGCGGCGTGTTCCATGAGGCGTGAGGTGATTTCCATGGGTGATATGTTGATGCCGCCTCTGATTATGAGATCCTTCTTTCTTCCTGTGATGTAGATGTATCCATCCTCATCCACGTACCCGAGATCTCCGGTGGGAAAGCCTTCGTCCGGAAATTTCTCTATCGTACCATCCTCTTTGGAATAGCACAAACCCATTGCCTTCCCCTTCACAACCATTTCCCCTATTTCCCCTGTTCTGCACTCGTTACCCTGCTCATTCAAAAAACAGATCTTCTTGTGCTTGAGAGGCCGGCCCACAGAGCCCAGTTTGCGCTTTGCCGGCGGGTTTCCCACCATCCAGCCGGCTTCACTCATGCCCATCATCTGCTGAATAGGGATGTGATACGTCTCCTCGAATTTCAGATGACTTTCCACGCTGAGCGGCGCTGAGCTGGAGGTTATGAACTTCAGGTGAGGCACCTCCTTCTTGCTAAGCGGCACAGGTTCGTTGATGAGCATGTTGATCACCGCAGGCACGCCCGAAGAAATAGTGATCTCATGTTTTTTGAGCCAATCGGGGAATCGGCTGCGTGAAAATTTCCTTGCAAGATAAAGCGTCGCTCCTTTGAGCATGGTGGAGAGTATCGTCAGTAATTGCGCTGAAGCCCAGTTGTAAGCGCGGTATTCCAACACCCTGTCGCTCTCTGTCATGCCTGTCCTGTCGGAGATCTCATCGACCATGTAGTACAGGCCTTCACGGGTGATGTGGATGCCTTTCGGAAGCGTCATGGTGCCGGACGTATAGACGATGAGCGCAACATCTTTCCTGCCGGCGATACATTTCACAGGTACCGGTTCATACTTCGCCATGAGCCGAAAAAAATCATCGTCGAGCTTCTTCTCTGCGTTATCCGAGAATCGTATCCAGTCGCACCTGTACCGGTTCGTGTCGAGTTTCAAATCGCTGTCGTAGAAGATGAGCTTCGGCTTTACCATTCTGATGATGCGATAGAGGTTCTCTTCACTCTCCTCGAAAAAGATGGGATTCACCACAGCGCCGTATTTCAGAATCCCATAATAGATGATCATCGTTTCTATGGAGTTCTTACCGATGAGCGTTACCCTGTCGTCAACCTTCGTCTTCTTCTCCCGCAAGAAATTGGCCACCCGGTTACAATAGTTGTCCATCTCGCCGAAGGTTATGGATCTGCCCTGGTCCAGGCTCTCGATAAACACCTTGCTTGCGAGGATGCGACCGTTCCTTTCAATGATGCTGGACCAGTCCTCGTAAAGGTTCTCATCAAGTTTGATACTCATAGCTGACTTACCCCTTTTGTTACTCGGCCCGGAAGCCCTGATTCGGAATCAAAGGCTCCCGGCGTGTACGAGACTGCCAAGCACAGCTTAGAATCCGGTCTTCGCAAAAAGCTTTCCGTACTCGGGCTGTGCCGCCTTCCCTTTAGCTATCTGCTCATCCGTAAACCACTTCTTCAGGTCCACTGCATCGATCGGATAGTGCGCCTTCTGGAACGCGTCGACGTATCTGTACGGAACAGTAGCATCAAGAGCGATGGCGCCTGAGAATCTGATATTCGTCTGAGTCCAATCCTTCTCGCCCGCTGAACTTCTCTCGGCCGGCTGGAACGTCTGCCCCGCCCCGCCGGGCGCCACGATCATGAGTCCCTGCGCGGCGTCGACTCTCGTTGCAATCGCCCACATCATGTCATCCATGCTGTAGATGTCTATATCGGGGTCCACGGCGATTGCGAGCCGAGCGCCGATGGAACAGGAAAGAGCCGTAGAGAGAATGTTCTTCACATAGCCTTCGTCACGCTGCCTGCGCTTCTTAACCTGGAAAATGACTCCGCCCCAATCAGGAATGCACATCGGGATATTGGTATCCACTACGAGTCCCGGGCAGACGCGCTCCGCCAGCTCAAAGAAAGAGGCTGTCCTGACCATGGTATCGATGTTGTGATCGTCGTAGCTGTGGACAGCGAGCGGGTAGTAAATCGGCCTGTCTTTCCGGTGCGTGATCGCCGTTACCACGAATTTGTAAGTCTTATAGGCCTTGCCCATGTAGCCCGACCATTCCGGATGAAAGGGATGCACACCTTGCTTTCCATCCTTCTCGGCAAGTTCGCTTTCCCAGACCTTCTGCGTCGTATCCAGGTAGCCCTCGATCACGTACTCTGCCTGAGCGATTGAGTATGCGTCAATCGTCCTTGCCTTGACGATGTCGACAGGAAATCCCTGCACCGCTCCTGCGATGCCCAGCTCATCGCACCCCGGGGGGAGTATCGTATAGACAAAACCGGCGCCCGCCATCAAAGTACATGCGGCAGGCACCCCCATGTTGATGGTTAGCGGGATAGGCTCCTTCCTGTAGAACTTCGATGCGATCATGTCGGTGTGCGAGCCGGGGGAGATCTGGAATGTCGAGTAATTGGGCCATCTGAAATGCATACGGTTGTAGCTTATATGCGTACCACCCCAGAAGTACTTGCCCGTGGCCAGCGTGTTGCCGCCGCCAAGTGTTCTGCCGGGGTCGCTCGGTGTGTGCTTGATCATGGGTATGATGGGCCAGACGTCTATATCCTTGTCTATGACGACTTCCTGGCAGGGGGCATCATTGACCACCTTTGGCGGCAGCGGATGGCGAATCGCCTCGAGAATCCTGAATTTGAAAGTCCGTTCGGTTCCCGCATCAAAAAGGTCTGCCACCAGGTTACCGTCCGAAAAAAGATTGGTGAACAACCTGCCGTTGGGATACCCCTTGACCTTGTTAAAGAGGATCGGCAAGCCTCCGTCAAGAAGCTTCTGAATCCCGGTCATCTCCAACTCAGGATTGATCTCGACATCCGTTTCCAGGAGTCTACCTTTCCCCTTCAGGTATTCCAGGGTCGATCTCAGATTGTTAAGATGCGCGTTTGACATGCTAACCTCCCGACAAATTTTTTATGCTTTCAGCCTTTTTGTCACATCCAGTGTATGCTCGTACATCACCTTCGCAGCCTTTTCACCTTCCCTATTCTTGATATGCCGGATCAGTTTCTTGTGGGCTTCGAGGATCGCACTGTGGTCTTCCAGACTCAAGCTCATCTTCTTGAACTCATTGTTGAAAAGGAGGGCAACAGCATCCATCAGAAGTGAGACCATCTTATTCCTGGAAGCTTTTGCAAGGGCCTGGTGAAAATCTATGTTGACAATGATGGGAATCTTACCTGCTTTTATCGCCTTCTCCCTGACCCGGTTCATCTCTTCCAGAACGCCTATATCCTCTTCGGTTCGATTCTCCGCGGCTAGCCGCGCCACACCCGGTTCGGTCAGTAATCTGAACTGCAGGATCTCATCGAAGGATATCCGCTCCATGAGCATAATGTCGTATAGTCTGTTCGCAATGGACCTGATACTCTCACTCGTTACATAGGCCCCGCCGCCTGCGCCGGGCTTCACCACAATAAAGCCGAATTCCTCCAGCGTCCGTAAGGCCTCCCTCAAGGAGCCCCGGCTCACGTTAAAAGCTTCCATCAATTCTTTTTCAGAGGGAAGTTTGTCGCCCGGCCTGTACGTTCCGCCGATGATACTCTGCTTGAGCTGCTTCAGGACAGAATCTGAGACTCTTCCCCTTTTTACCTGCTTGAACTTCACAGCACTCCCCACTTTCGCTGTAGATCTGACCCTATTCGTTTAATTGTTAAATATTATACAATTCGAACTTTGTCAACTAATAAAACACAGCGGGGTGCCTCTGTTATCTGACGGCACCCTGCTGTACTCTCTTACTTTATGAGATGGCCCCATTTCTCCATGGTCTTTTTTCTCACCTCAGGGCTGGGCATGTTAACGATCGGGAATCTGTCCCTCCATTCGAAGGGCCTCGTGGCGTCAATGATGGCGCGGGAGTTCCAGAACGCTCCCTTCGCTTTGTCATCCGGGCTTATGCGCGGATCGAGGGCCGTGCTCCACGCACGGTGTATGATGTCTATGGAGGTTGCCGGATCGGAGCGCGTGCACATGGCCCAGACAACTTCCTCCAGACTGGTGACGTCGATATCATCGTCGACTACTACCACATAGCGGCCGCAGTAGGCGCCCACGTGACACTGGGATGCCACATGACCCACCTGGGTGGCATGGCCGGGATAGCGCTGCTTTATGGAGACCGCAAGGAGCAATCTCGCGCCACCTGCTTCGTGGCACCAGGCGGCAACGATATCGGGAACCCCTGCTTTTCCCAGTTCCTCTTTCAAGAGAGGAGAGCGCATGAAGGAGCGGTAGAAGGCAAGCTCATCCGGCGGCCTGTTGGGCGGGCTGCCGAGGATGATCGGGTCGTTCCGGTGATAGATCGCCTTGATCTCTATCCGGGGCTCTTTGCGGGAGGCGCTCGCATAGTAGCCGGTCCATTCGCCGAAGGGTCCTTCTTCCTGGAGGTCATCGAAATGCGCAAAACCTTCAAGAGCGATCTCTGCGCGGGCAGGGATCGGAAGGCCGGTGTACTTGCCCTTGATGACTTCATACGGCGCGCCGCGCACGGCGCCTGCCCAATCCAATTCACAGAGCCCGTACGGTAGCTCGCTCGCACCCGCAAGGTAGAGGAGAGGGTCTCCTCCGACAACCACCACGACCGGGCACGGCTCTTTACGCGCAAAATATTTGTCCCGGTGGATGCGGCCGTGCTTGCCGGGAGAGATATAAAAACCGACGTGCGTCTTGTCCTGCACCTGCACCCGGTAGGTCCCAACATTTATCCAGCCCTCGTCGGGGTCCCTGGTGATATTATAACTGCCTGTACCGATATACCTTCCTCCATCCTCCTCGTGCCATTTGGGTGCGGGGAACTTCAACACATCGACTGCGTCGCCCTCAAGAACATTTTCCATGATCGGACCGCTCTCCACGTACACGGGAGGTAATGGCTTCTGCCCTTCGGTTCTCTTGTAAAGCTCGGTGCTCAGCTCAAACTTGGAGAGCCCCTTCTTCAAACCGAAGGTGATCGCCAGGCGGTTATTGCTCAACAGCGCGTTTGTCAGAACTCTGAAGCCTTTGGGATAGCCCGGGATGCTGTCGAAGATCGCAGCCGGAGCCTGCGGCGTATGATTCAGCAGTTCCGTGGCCATGCCGATATCCTCCTGCCAGGTCGCGCCTTCGACGGTCTTCAGCTCTCCTGTATCTTCCACAACTTTGAGCCAGTCGCGCAGGTCTTTGTATTGCAGCTTGGACATAGTCTTCCCCCCTGAATAAAATGTTTACAGCGTCTGATGTTTAGTCATCTGTCTCAATCTTAACCTTAACCTCAACCTGTCTCTTTCTTTCAGTCCGGCAGCCTCATCGGAACGTGAGCCCGAGTAACGGCCAGTACCATGGGACAATCAAGAGAAGCAAGATTGACTCTACAAAGAAAATAGCCAAACCGAACTTGAAAAGATCCTTAGTGGTGAAATAACCAAACGCATAGCCGACAGCAAGGACGGCTGACTGATACACAAATACTTTACCTCCCGCTGCATATCCCCACAGCATGCCCAGAGTGAGCGGGTTGAACCCGTCTTTGATGGCGAACTGCATCAAAGCAGGCATTGTCGCGCTGATCATGGAAGGCTCATTGGCCAGGAACAGGTGAAACAGGTTGGCATACCAGTACAGGAGCATGCCCGCCATGACCGAGGCAGAGTGCAATACGGGCGTCATCCATTTGAACAAGGCTGCCGTCAGTGTCTTCAGGATCTCGGTGTCAGCCATTACGTTGCCGAGACACATGGCCGCGCCTATGAAGACCACAATCGGGAAATTGGCCTTGGCGAAATCATCTTTCTTCATCGCGCCAACCACGGGCAGACAGGCGAACAGGCCGCCGATTACTCCTACTACGGAGGCATCTATGTGATGCCAGTGGTCGGTCGCCCACAAGACAGTCGCTACTGACATTATGACTGTTGCTTTGATTTCTCTTGCCGACATGGGACCCATCTTTTTCAGCTCGGCGCGGCAGTATTCCTGACCACCTTCGAGAGTCTTCTTTTCCGGCGGGAAGAGTTTCAGTATGATCCACCAGCTCGCAAGGATCGTGAGCAGGGTAATCGGGAGATAGGCCACGAGCCACAGACCGTACGAAACATGCACTTTTCCAACCGATTCGATGAGCCCTTTCGACAGAATCGTGGCTGCTCCGGCCAGTATAACTTTATCAAAGAGCCCTGACTGGTACGTCATCGCAAGGATAAGACCCCGGCCGATGTTGCTCTCCTTCGAAAGCCCATAGCTTTGGATCAAACCTATGGCAATAGTGCAGAGCACGAGCGTCTTGGCAAGTCCGGACGGAATGATGAACGTGAGCAGGAGATTGAGCACCATCATCCCGGCCAGTATGGATGAGTAGCTGCTTCCCAGACGGCAGACCATGTTGTAGGCTATGCGTTTGGCCAGCCCCGAGGATTCAGCCATGATGCCCATCAGCAGCACGCCCAGGATAAACCACGGGGTACTGCTGTGGAAGCCGGAAAAAGCTTTGGCAGCGGGGATACCGGCGAACACCCAGTAGAGCCAGCAGCCAAGAAGACCGGTGACGCCGAGTGGAACGGGTTCGGCGATAAACATAGCAATGACGAAAACGGTTATGCTGAGCACCCTTCGTCCGGTTTCTACCGAAGTAAGCGGTAGCATGTACGTAATCACACCCACCGCAATACAGATCAGCAAGTATAGAAAACGTTTTACTTCAGGATTCATTTTCGACGTGTCGGCAACCGCCGCCTGTGCCGCATTCATAATGACCCCTCCTTCGGACCGCGCAATCTTCCCCCTTGCGCCATCCGCTGCTTAATTTAGAAGCCCAGCTTTCTCAGCCTCTCGATTGCCGCTTCCGGAATTCGGTTTTTCTCCGGGTAATCGGCAACCTCTTCGTGATGCGTTGCGTCGATTATGCAAACTGCGTCGCCAAGCCAGCTCCGGAAGCTCTGCACCTTGGGGATAATCGTCACATCCTTGTCCCACCTGGTCTGGGTGGCAACCGCCCACATCACCTCTGTTTGATTAAAGACATCGATGTCGCTGTCGACCACGATTGCCAGTTTCAGGTTTGGCTGCTCGGCAAAAGCGATCATGGCGGCGACGGTAACGTCACGGTACGTTCTCTTATCCACAGCGATATGCGCCGAGAAGCGCCCCATGGCCGAATGAGGCAGGTGCACGGCAGTCACTTCCGGCACCACGTTCTTCATCGCCCAGTAAACAGTTCCCTCCTTGGGAAGACCACCGAGGATAATATGCTCGGCATGGCCGGGCATGAGTCCCTGCATCAGTGCGTTGTTTTTGAAGCAGACCGCGGTCACGTCAACCACGGGGACAAGCATGCGGGCCTGGTAGTGACCGGAGATCTCGCCAAAGGGATTCTGGTAATCGCGAACTTTCGGAGGGATCATGCCTTCTATGATGATTTCAGCGTCGGCCGGGATCAGAAAATCTTTGCCCAGCGTGACGGACGGCGTGAGTCGCAGGGGCTCGCCCATGAATGAGGCAATCGTCTTGTAATCGTGGTTCCCGTAAGGCAACAGGGCACAGGAGCCCAGAGAGAAAGCAGGGTGATGTCCCAGCACCACGGCAACGGGCGTGGGCTCGTTAACCGCCTCGTACTCCGCGATGATGCGTGCCAGGTGGTGATGACCATGCGTAGAGATGCTCATCCGTCTCGGACCGTAGACCAGGTTCTTCGTTGGGGTGATGTCATAGAAGTCGCCCGACTTGGCCCGCATCACGCAGTCCATGACAAAGTACGGTCCCACATCCTTCTCGTGGTAGCGCGCCGCGGGGAATATAGTGACGTCGGCCTTGTCGCCCTGCACTACGTTTTGCAGCACCGGGGCATCGGACTGCTTCAGCACCTCGAGTGGGCCTTCCTTCTTCTCGATCTCGCCGAAACGGATCGCCAGCCCCATCTGGCTGTTGGAAGGATCCTCTCCGATGGCTAAGGCGCAGAGCGAACGGGTCACGTAAAGATTGTGGATTAAGGGAAACATCGACCTTTCGCCTTTGAGGTTTTTCACGTTTTCAAAAACGACAACAGGCTCCTGGTTCTTCTCTTCGAGAAGCTTGATGAAAGCTGCAAGTTCATGCTTGTCCGGATCAAGCTGCTCCTTGACGTGGAGCATCTTTTCGGGGAATTCTTCTTCGAGCATCTTCATGAAACCGCTTAAGCTTTTCGCCACATGACACCTCCTCTATGTTTCCTGTATACGTAAGTATAAATGGACTTAAATTGTCAAACAATTTTTTTGTCCGATGTTCGACGTCTGCGCGGAGTTGACCCCCGGGCGAAAGCCCTTTGCTCCATATCAGCCGCCTTTTTTCGATTGACAATGAATAGCGGTATGTAATAAGTGACTAGTGGTGAGGCATCTCACAGGCAAACCGGTTTCGCCCTGAAAAAAAATAGAACTGAGCACAGGAGGGTATAATGGCTGCAGAAAATCTGAATCAGGAAATCGTCCGGGACCTCAAGGAAAAAGTGGCAACGGGCTGCCGTATCCTCGCGAAGTTGGGGCTGGCCGATTACCTGGGACACGTGAGCGCACGGGTTCCGGGCACGAAGTATGTTCTCATCAAGGCACGTGGCGTTGATCTCGGCAACCTGCTCAACATGACCGCAGAACGTGTTATTATGGTCGATCTGGAGGCGAATCACGTGGAAGGCAACTTTCGCGCACCGGCTGAAGTAAAGCTGCATACCGAGATATTCAAAGCGCGGCCCGACGTCATGGCCACGGTGCATACCCATCAGCATCTTGCCACGGCTTTCGGGGCCGCAGGCAAGCCGATTCTGCCTATGCTTGGCATCATGTCTGTTGTTTGCGCCAAACCCATGCCCATATTTCAGTCCTCTTTAAAAATCGTGACCGCAGAACAGGGAGCGGCAGTGGCCCGCACGCTGGGCGATGGACTCGCCTGCCACCTCAAGAACCACGGCATTCTCATGACCGGCAAATCGGTGGAGGAGGCTGTGATCAATGCGATCTGGCTCGAGATGCAGGCAAAAATGACGATGCTTGCGAGCACGATCGGCACACCCAGCGCGCAGACACCGGAAGAGGTTCAACTGAACGTTGAGCAGGCTGAGCCCATCGAAGGCCGTTGGAGATATTACGTGAGCCTGCTCGATCTGCCTTACGTCACCATTTAGCACTAGATATCTCGATACCGACTTGCATTCGATTGCACGACCCAGCCTTCGGCCGGGTGCCCCGGGCGGCAGCGTGGATTGCCCTAGCCGGGTACCCGTGGCCAGCCCTCTATCCTGCGCGCTCAGTAATACCAACCACGGGTGGCAGGAGGAGAGCGACGCAGCGACAACGAAGGTATACGGTCGAAGGCGAATCGGTATTAAGGGATAACCGGCACCTCCAGATACGAGTCATACTCACCGCCGGCATAGATGCTGTGCTGCCCCTTGTTGACGAGCGCGTTATAGAACAGCAGGGGCTGAATCACGGGGTGGTGCCCCTGAACGTAGAGGCGCAGGCTCTCACCCTTACGGAATAACGTACTGGAAGGCAGCAGAGCGATCTCTATTGGCACGATCTCGCCGGGTTTCAGTTTTTTCTCGCCTTGAAACTTCTGCACCGGCTGCCATGGCGTTGAGAGCTTCTCGTCCAGTTCGCGCTGCGAGACGCGCATCTGACCTTTGGCAACCATGTCGCCGCCAAAACCATTCATACCGCGGAACTGCACCTCGTTGCCCATCGCGTCGAACTTCTTGACTGCGACGAACAGGTCCATATCATCGGCACCCGCAGCCGATACCCAGAGTTTGGCTTTCATGTAACCGGTCAGCTCAGTATCCTTGTCAAACGTGATGGCGAATGATGCATCGCCGCCCTGCGTAGGGTTGTAAACGACCTTGCCCTGTTGAGCGGGCTTTGAACTCAAAGAGCTGTCCGTCGTGTTCAGATACATTCTGGTGTATTGCGTACGCGCCAATGGGAACTCATTCTCCGGACGCACGGTGTACTCGTCTCTCGTCTGTCTGATTTCAAGGCGAACCCGCGGCGTCTCCCGCCAGCCGTTTTTTGCGCCCTTGAGATAATAGTCGAAAAATTTCTTCTGGTACGCAACGCCGTCCTCACTGTAGAAGCGCTCCCATTTCCCGCCGCCGTGCGTATACAGCCACTTTTCTGGAGAACCTATCCTTCTGAAGACCTCGAAGGTTCCGCGCGTGTGGAGCCCCTTATCCGACCAACTCGCGCAGATCAAGGCAGGCACCGTGACGAGTTCAACCTTGGCCGCCCCCTGCAGCATATTCTGATTGGCGACGGGATCGATAGCTGCGGCCCATGCCTTTGCCGCCTGATCAGGAGCCATTTTTTCGATGGCAGCCTTGACGTCCCTCTTGAGGAAGTTTGTCTCTGGAATTCCGCCCCAGAAGGCGCTGTCCCTGTATCCGTCCATCTGGCCTTCCCAGGGGATGATGGCTTTGAGTTGGGGCGGCGCGGGTCGGTGGCTTGCCGTGTAATACTGATTGCTGGCAAGAGCGGAGACACCCACCATGCCGACGTTACCGTTACTCCATGGCTGCGTGGCTGCCCAGGCAATCATATGAAATATGTCATCCCCTTGCTGGAAGGGATTTGGCGACTTCCCTTCAGACTTGAAGTCACCTCTTCTGTCCGCGATGATCACGACGTAGTCGTTCGGTACCCAGAAAACAGGATCAGGTCCTTCCCAGGGCGTCAACATCGATATCTTCATATGACCGAGATCAGCTCCGTGCGCATAGACTCTTTCGACGAACGGCGAATATGAACCTGGCAAAAAAGAACCATCGCGATTGAATACCGGCGGAGTCTGGTCCTTTCCGTATGGTGTCATAGAGAAGACCACGGGAAATTTTCCAAGTTTTTCCGGACGGTAAACGTTGCACGCTATCTTGACGCCGTCCGGCATGACTACCATTACATCTTTTTCGATCTTTATTCCGCCGGGTGTCGGAATGATTTCATAGGCAAGGAATCCGTCGAGACGAGGGAGCATCTCATAAGGATTAGCTGCCGCCCGTACCACAATCGGTAGCACGAGACAGGTGAAAAGTATGATGACAATGGGACACAACACGTGTACGTTGATTCTGTTGAAATGGATTCCTTTGCTCATATGCCCTCCTCTTTCGCATCCATGAACCAGGACATTCAATCGCTTAGTATTAGTGACGCGAGTAGGCCGCAATAAACGCGTCAGCATCAGGCCTTATCCGTAGGTTTTTTCTCCGATTCCCGCAGTTCCTCGACATTCAACGGGTTGAGCGGTTTACAGAGGATCTCGTTAACGCGGAGCTTCTTGAGATTGCGCGAAGACGACGCTTGCATCACAAGTGCGGTGTCTGCGCCACGCCCGGTTCCTGCTATCGCAATGACCTTTTCCCCAATCGTGACTAACCCCGCATCCGTCGCCATGAGCGCTATTTCAAAGCACACCTTGATGCCCTGGCAGAAGCAGCGAAGAAGATTCGCCATCAAGGTCGGCACGTTTGAATCATAAAGATTCTCGGTGTGAAAAAGCATCGTACCCACGTGCACCTCGTGGCCTGCGTCCTTGATAGGTTGCACCAACTCCTGACGGAATGCATGAGCTTCGCGGAAGCCGAACTGATGCGGTATCACAATCAGCTTGATGCCCTTCCCCTTAAAAAACTCGACCGCCTTCATGGCTGTAGCGCCGGTAGTTGACGCCAGCACCAGCTTCTTGATCCCTAACATCAGGGCGCGCTCACCAACGAGCCGAAAGGTGGTCTCCGTATTTTCCGCCCGCACCTCTTCGAAATAAACGATCGTCCGTTCCATGCATCCTCCCCCTCGTTGGTCTATCTCGTCTATCTGGTCTGTTCAGTCTATCTGGTTTCTCTCGTCTATCTGGTCTATTTAGTCTATCTAGTCTATTTCGTCAATCTGGTCTATCTAGTCCATTTCGTCCATCGTCCGAGCGCGAAGCGCGGTCGTCCATCGTCTTCACCGGACCCATGACCCATGACCCGTGACCCTCTATGGACGTCATCCCTTGCGCAGCCGCACGATATAATCCCTGATCTCTTTATCGCTTCTGTATCTCGACTTATCGAACCGATCATAATGGACCATCTCAGAACGCTCCCTCACGAATCGCTCGTTCGGCTTCGCTGCAGCATAGCCCACAACCAGCATATCGTAAATCTCCATGCCCTGTGGTATATCCAAAAGTTGCTTCAGAAGTGGCTTGACAAGCGGGCCTCCAGTGGCGCTCACCCATTGAGAGCCCAGTCCCAGAGCAGTTGCAGCCAGCGTCATGTAAAGAAAGGCGCTCGCCAGTCCTGAAACAAAATGTGAATCGCCGCGGGTCAGTGTGGTGAAGAGCGGATATGCCTCTTTGGTCCTCGGATCACCGCACAGGAGGATAAAGACGGGCGCACTCTTGTAACCGGGTTCGCGCGCAGGTCCCTGCGAGCCGGGAAATCGCAGATCTGCATCCCGCGCTGCCTCTACTTTACGGCCGGGCTCAGATTGCTCGGCCACGAGAGCAGCGATCTTATCTTTAGTCTCCTTATCCTTGATGACAATAAATTCCCACGGCTGAGAATTGGCTCCTGACGGCGCAAAGCGGGCGGCTTCAATGATCTGCTCCACTACCCTGTCAGGAAGAGGATCGGGCTTGAAACTGCGGACACTGCGTCTCTTCTTTACCAAATCCAAAAAAGAATCATAATCCATAGCTCTCCCCCTCATTTTAATAGCAACCAAAAGCAAACCTACCGCGACGTATTATCTTTGTCAATCAAAAGAATCCTGGATAACCAGTTCATGAGTGGCGTACACCCCGTCACTATTTCCATTGACAAAATTCCGGTATGGTGGCAAAAGAAAGAGACACGTCGCGGCATAACAGATAAGACAGAGCCGTTATATACCATCACTTATTTGAAGGGAGATTGGGACTGATGATCGATATATTTACACATATAGTACCGCCAAAATACAAAGCAGCTCTGGCCGAGAAGGCTCCGCATCTCTCCGATCACGTGGGCCGCGTGCCGACCCTGTACGATATGGATCAACGGTTTCGCATAATGGACAACTACAAGGATGTGCGGCAGGTCCTGACCATGGCCATGACGGCCACACTTATTTTTGACGACCCCAAAGCGGGTCCCGATTTTGTGAAAATGGCTAATGATGAAATGGCGGAACTGGTGAAGAAATATCCTGACCGGTTTGCCGCAGGCGTGGCGTCATTGTCAATGACCGACATGGACGCCGCGTGTAAAGAGCTCGAAAGGGCCGTGAAGGACCTCGGTCTCAAGGGCGTGCAGCTGTTTACACCGATCAAAAATGTACAGTGGAATCTGGCGGAGTTCATGCCTCTTTTTGAAAGACTGTCGAATTATGATCTGCCGATCTGGATTCATCCTGTGCGCCCCATTGACCGCGACGATTATGAGAACTACTTCATGAACCATGTCTTCGGCTGGCCGTATGAGTCGACGGCTGCCATGGTTCATCTGGTGCTGGGCGGTATATTGGAAAAATATCCGCGCATAAAAATCATCGTCCACCACTGCGGCGCGATGGTTCCTTTTTTTGCTGGAAGAATAGAGGAGTCATACGATGCCTCCCGCACGATCCACGGCATGGAGAACAAGACAAAGCTGAGCAAACCCTTCATCGACTATTTCAAGATGTTTTACACTGATACGGTGCTCGGCCGCGGGACTGCGGGATTGATGTGCGGTCACGCTTTCTTCGGCGCCGATCATCTTCTCTTCGCGACCGACATGCCCTACGATGCAGAGATGGGAAACCGCGTGGGCCGAACGATAGAGGCTGTTGATGCCATGGCCATCAGCGCATCAGGAAAAGCAGATGATTTATGAGGGCAACGCGAGAGCGTTGCTGAACCTCTAGAGGGGCGCTTGATCAAGCTAGTGGAAAAAGATAGAATGCGATCTGAAGAAGGAGAAGCCATGGAACCTTTCAGAAAACCTATCAGAAGAGCAACGAGGTTCTCCTTCCTCGCTTTTGCGCTTGTGGGTCTCTCTCTTGTTTCCGTTACGTCCTACGGATTCAAGCAATGAGACCATCGCTGGCATGTCTTGCCCTTGTCTTCCTGATGCTACTCACTGCCTCAACCTCTGTGCTCGCGGAAACCAGAACAGCTTCGGGAACCATCCTGGGTGTTGAAAAGGCTGGCACGGCCATCACCTTTGTAACAGATATGGGCGAAACCGTTCTGGCGGAGGCTGGCGGCAAAGCGACTGAGATATACCGGAGGGATCAGAAGATTGATTTTAAGGATCTCAAGGCGGGCGATAAGATCTGGGTCATGTGGAGACCGGGCAAAAGGAATACGGTCGCCATCCTCAAGACAGACCCGGATATTGCAAAAGAGACGCAATTACTGAAAGAGAAGCTGGCCCGAGCAATACGCATCCTGAACATGGAGGGACTGGTAGCTTTCTCCGGTCACATCAGTGGTCGCGTCCCCGGTGGCCAGACGTTTTTCATTCATCCCATGGACATGCCGCGTGGCGAGGTTAAACCGTCAGATATGTGTGAAGTAACACTTGAGGGAAAGCAGATATCCGGCACGGACCGTGCGCCTGACGAAACAGACATTCATGCCGCGGTCTACCGTGCCAGGAAGGACGTAAGCTGTGTGCTTCATGTTCACCCGCACTACACGATAATTCCGAGTCTCGTGGGAAAAGACCTGATTCCTGTGAGTGGCCACGGTGCCATCTTTGGTCCTAAAGTACCCGTGTTTCCGCACGCGGAAAAAATCGCCAATCCCCGACTTGCCGATCAGATGGCAAAGGTCCTCGGAGATGGTCGCGCCGTTGTACTTAAGGGCCATGGCGCGGTGATCGACGAAGGCACGGTGGAATCTGTTGTGACGGCAATCCTTTACCTCGAAGAGAATGCCAAGCTTCTTGTCGATGCGATGTCTGTCGGCACACCGATCCCGATGACGCCTGACGAACTGAAGGCTGCTGCCGATGAGACGTACCAGCCTACGAGCATCTTTAAAACCTGGGATTACTATATGCAGAAAGGCAAGAGGAACCACATCTTCTGGGACTAAGTAAAGAAGCCTGTGCCGACTTACTCCAATTGAAATCCCTCAATGTCGGTCATCTAGTCAAGCCGACTGTGTAACCGCTGAGGGACAGATGTGCTTCGTCGAATTATTTGAGCGCGATCGCTTTCTCCGGGCATATCTCCTGGCAGCAGAAGCAGGTAATGCAGGTGTCGGCGTCCACCTCAGGCAGACGATCCCCTTCTTTCAGCGACAGCGCAGATACGGGACACTGATCCACGCAGGCGCCACAGCCCGTGCACGCTTGTGGGTCGGCGGCGGGTCGCAGGACTGTTCGGCTATGCAGCAAATTCTGCAGGTTCGGGTCTAGAAGGTTGCTCTCTCCGCCCAGCGGAGGAAGCTTGAAATCAGGAAGCGGCTTCAACTCGCCCACCACTTCGATCTTACTCACGTCGTAATCGCCGAGACCAACTTCCTTTGCTCTTTGAAGGAATCGCAGACGGCCCGGCTCAAGCCCCATCATGGTAGCGATAACTGCATCCATGGCCACACCATTGTCGGACGCCAGGAGCAGACCTATTTCCCTGAGATCGGAACCGGCGGGCCCATTGCCCTGCATACCAATCACGGCATCAACAATGAACAGGTCAGGTACGCGGAGACGAAATACATCCACGAGCATCTCATGGAAGCGCTCGGCGCAACCTGCTGCTTTGTGCAACCTGGCTTTCTGCGCGCCGGGCAGAAAGCCGTAGCTGTTCTTAATCGCGCCGGTGACAACCGTCAAGCCATGCGTCTTGAATTTCGGCAGACTGATAACTATGTCAGCGTCCAGCACAGCCGAGGAGACGCTCACCTCGGGCAGGAAATCAGGATTGAAATCCATTTTCCGCGACTCATTGCCGATGTTCCGGTAATAGCCTTTCGCCGCCTCCATCAGGCCCGTCTTTCTGAAGCATTCTTCGTTTACGCCATATCCGTGCAACCCAGGGTTGTCACCTACGATGATGGATAGCGGCCGCATCCTCTCCACCTCTTCCACAACGGCGCGAAGCACTGATGGATGGGTGACGATGGCCTCATCAGCAACGGATGCCCGCAGCACATTGGGACTTATAAAGACGTTCCTACCATGCACATTAAGGGGGAAGAGTTTAAAAGCCCGCTCGACAGCTTCGCGGAGGTTCCCGTAAGAAGCAGGATGAATCATCACTTTTGGCATTGCCTGCGCCTCCAGGTCCGAAAACCGCGCCGGACGCGAAATCGTAGATAGAAGGGGAACCCGTCATCGATGCGAATATTGTGACGGTGGACGGTTCACGGAGAACTGGTCCCGTACGTTACCTCTACTATCCTTCATAGTAAACAGATAGCCATCGTTCTTCCTGCTTGCCATGATGTAATGATGAAAATCACCGTTGGTCAAAAAGAACGCCAGCTGTCCGCCTCCGCCTCCGGCAATTACGTATGTGATACCGTCCCGCATCTTCCGGTCGTAGAGGTGATCGTGGCCGGCAACAACGAGAGAAACCCCCGATTGAACAAAAAGCTGATGGAGGCTGTCCCTGGCCGATTTGTGCAGATCAAGGCCATGGAGGCGCACGACAGGGAAAAGCGGCTCGTGGAGAAACACAAATTTGTACCGGAAGGGTCGCCTCAGTTCCGCCTCCAGCCATTCAAGCTGTTCCCCCGCTATTCTCGAACTTTGGCCGGGGAGCTCCGTATTCAAGAGAACAAAGAGCGTGTCTCCATCGGAAAAAGAGTGGTAGGGTTCGTTAAAGTAACTCAGGAACACACCGAATGACTCTTTGTCATTTATGTCATGGTTGCCTGCCGCGAGATGCACTGTCTTCCCCTGCCCGGTGATCTGCAGGAATCTCGCCCACTGTGCAACGTTGCCGGGCTTGTGGATGGCATCGCCCGTATGGATGATCATACGTATCTTCTCTTCCTCCACTGCCCTGATAAAGGCAATGTAGACCGACTCCTGCAGCCCTATATGCGTGTCGCTGATGATGGCGAAGGGCGCGTATTCTGCGCGCACCACGGCCGGCAGGAGAAGGAGGAACAGGGCGATGAGGACAGATCTTCCCTTGTTCTTCATGTGTATGAACCTTTTACAATTTTCATGCCATAGCCGAGCGTTACTATACACCAACATGAGGCTGAAATGCATCCAGTTCCCTAAGCGGCATTGTCGACGATCCGAGTGGCCGACCTGTGGCGGTGCAGGATTTTTGATGCATACCGAGGCGCGCCGAGGACTGGGCTACGAAGGCGTACCTTGTGGTACGTCGATGTGGCACAGTCCGAAGGGCAACGAAGGAAGGCGCAAAAAGCCTGCACCGCCACAGGCACTGTTCTGAAGCTTGCGGTTAATCCTGCGCCCGTGCTATAAACTTCCATGTTTGTCGATTCCCACTGTCACCTGGAGATGGAAAGCTACGACGCCGACCGGGATGAGGTGATCAAGAGAGGCATCACGGCAGGGCTTGACTACATGCTGACAGTAGCAACAGAGGAGAAGCATTTTGCCCGCGCGCTCAAGATTATCGACAGTCACGACGCTATCTATGGCGCCTTGGGCATTCATCCTCATAACAGTCGCGAATTCGATTCTAAGCTTGCAGAAAACATCAGAAATCTCTTCTCACATAAGAAGCTCGTTGCGTATGGAGAAATAGGTCTCGACTATTACCGAAACTATGCGCCCAGAGAAGTTCAGATACAAGCCTTCCGCGCACAGATCACACTGGCAAAGGAACTCTCTTTGCCGATCATCATCCATTCGCGGGACGCACGTGACGAGACACTTCGCATACTGCGCGAAACAGACGCTGCAGAGAACGGCGCCGTCATGCACTGCTTCTCTTATGATCTCGATACGGCGAAGGAGCTGCTCGACATGGGCTTTCACCTGTCGATACCGGGAACCGTCACCTACAAGAAGTCCTCTTCGCTTGCTGAGATAATCAGGCACATTCCGCTGGAGCGCATGCTTCCCGAGACGGATGCGCCATTTCTGACACCTGAGCCGCATCGCGGCAAGCGAAACGAGCCCGCATTCGTTACTCTGGTTGTTGCGCGTATAGCGGAGGTGCTGGGCAGAACCGTAAGTGAGGTATCACCGGTCCTCTGCGACAACTTCATCCGACTCTTCATCAAAGGGAGAAATAATTCGTGAAGCCTGCAGTGATAATCGTCGATATGCTTGAGGATAGTTTCAGAGAGCCCAGAAATCCAGATCGGGAGGAAGAAAAGATCGTCCAACCCATGAAAACTTTTCTGGGAAGATGCCGCACTTATTCGATCCCGGTGATATTCGCCAACGACAGCTTCCTGAGAGAAGACTTTATCTTCAAAGGTAAACTGAAACCTTATGCGATCAGGGGAACCGCCGGTGCCCAGGTGCTGCACGATCTCGGGCCCGAGCCCGGAGACATTGTCCTTCCCAAACGCAGGTTCAGCGCTTTCTTCAAGACGGATCTCGACCAGACATTAAGGACATTCGGTCTTGATACTGTGGCAATCGGCGGCATCAATACCCATGTCTGCGTTATAGCCACCGCGATCGATGCGATCTGCCACGATTTTCACACGATCCTCCTGGAAGATCTGTGCGCCGCAGCGAGGAGAGAACATCACGACAGCACGTTGAACAATCACCGCCGCTCTTCTCTCTATCCCCTCTTTCGCGTAATGGCTTCTCAGGAGTTTCTCAGCGAATACGAGCATGAAGCGGAAGCATAAACTTATTATCCTCGTTGCAGTCGTCGTACTTGCAGGGGTGGTAGCGTACCAGTGGCTTTACTGGTTCAACGAGAGCACCAACTCGCAGCAGAGGGGCTCCATCACGGCCCAGAAGGAGACTGTAAGTCTCTTCTCCCCCGCCGGTAAAATCAAGCTTGCAAATCGCCTGGTGGAGGTACGACCAGAGATTACAGACAGAGAGCGAGCCGACGTGATCCTCAGGGAATTGAAAAAGGATAAGACTATCGGTCCAGGCGTGCAGCTACGGGACGTGGCAATTGGTATCGACAGCGTGTTGTACTTGAACCTCTCGAAGAACCTCACAGAAACGCAACCCGGTGCCCCGCCTGACATCGTGATGGTTTACAGCCTGGTAAACTCTTTTGCCTCAAGCTTCAGGAATGTAAAAAAGGTACAGCTTCTTCTGGATGGAGAAGCTGCCTATACGGTCAGAGGAGTGGTGTACACATACCTGCCCCTTGAGTTCAACAAGGAGCTTATGGAGGATTGAATGATTGACCCGAAACTGATACGCGAAAAACCGGACATTGTGAGAGCGAGCTTAAAAAAGAGGGGCATGGAGTTCGACCTCCAGCAGGTAATCGCCATCGATGAGAAGAGGAGAGAACTGATCAGACAGGTAGAGGATTTGAAAAGCGAACGCAACAAGACTTCTGATGAGATAGCCCGCCAAAAAAAAGCCGGTCAGGATGCAACCGCAAAGATAGAACAGTTACGCACCGTCGGGAAAACCATAGAGACGCTTGAAAAGGATCTTAAAGCCGCAGAAAAGGAATGGGAAGATTTCATCCTCATCATTCCCAACATTCCTCACGAGACGGTTCCGGTAGGCACGGGCGAGGCAGATAATCAGGTAGTGCGGGTGTGGGGAGAAAAACCGGTCTTCGATTTCGCGCCACAGGCGCACTGGGATCTGGGAGAAAAACTCGACATACTCGACTTCAAACGCGCAGCCAAGATAACGGGCACCAGATTCACTCTCTACAAATCCCATGGGGCGCTTCTGGAACGGGCGCTCATCAATTTCATGCTCGACCTTCACGTGCGGGAACACGGATATACCGAAGTACTTCCCCCTTTCATGGTGAACAGGGACTCGATGACCGGAACCGGCCAGTTACCGAAGTTTGAAGAGGAGCTTTTCAAACTGCAGGGATTTGATTACTTCCTCATACCGACTGCGGAAGTACCCGTTACGAACATTTTCAGAGACGAAATTCTTAAGGAGAGCGATCTTCCCATCAAGTATGTTGCCTACACTCCCTGTTTCAGGGCAGAAGCAGGCGCGCACGGCAAGGACACCAGAGGCCTCACGCGTCAGCACCAGTTCAATAAGGTCGAGCTGGTCAAATTTGCCCATCCTCAGAATTCTTACGACGAGTTGGAAGGTCTCCTTTTGAATGCGGAGCAGGTGCTGAGGAAGTTGAATATCCACTATCGCGTATCGGCCCTCTGCACCGGTGACCTCGGATTCTCATCTTCAAAGACGTACGACATTGAAGTCTGGCTTCCGGGGCAGGATATTTACAGAGAGATCTCTTCGTGCAGCAACTTCTCCGACTTTCAGGCCCGGCGCGCGAGAATCCGATACAGAACCGGCGCAGGCAAGAACGAGTTCGTCCACACGTTGAACGGGTCCGGCCTTGCGATTGGCAGAACCGTGATGGCGGTGATGGAAAACTATCAGCAGCCTGGCGGATCATTCGCCGTGCCGGAAGCGCTCAGGCCGTATATGTACAACATGACGCGCATCCCGCCGGCCTAGCGGCGGGTTGCCTTCAAGCGTATACCTTCGTTGTCGCTACGTCGCTCTCCTCGACGTACCCTCCGGTACGCCTACGTCAGCTCCTCACTGCCGCCTCGGTCTCCATCTTGAATGCAACCCGCCGCTACCCTATCGGTGAAAGCTTCCGCGACCGCCGTACAGTCAACCATGTACTGCTAAACGTTTTCTCTCTTCCCTCGTCCTAGCCCTCCAGGTACCCGCGTGCGGGTGGAAGCGGTCGTCTCAGTCCGCTTCTGCGGACGGTCGTCCCACGTCCCGCGATCTTTATCAGTACGGCTGCGTGGCTGGTTCTTTTATGAGCCCGGCATCTTTAAACATCTTCTCGGTCCGCACCCAGAGATCCTTCAGATACTTGTCATAATTGGCCGCGTTGTAATAAGCCGGCAAACAGTCGAGTCTATCCCGGATTGAAATAAACTCGGCGCTCTCCGCCCCCTTGGTGAATCCGGCCTCCAACTTTTTGAGCACGTCCGGAGGAAGCGGCGCCGGTCCCATCATCGCAAATACCGTCTCTTTGACAAAATCGTACCCCAGCTCCTTTAACGTGGGAACATCCGGAAAAGCGGGTGACCTCTTTTCTCCGTGCGTGGCCAGGACCCGCACCATCCCCTGCTTGGCAAACGGCACGAACTCGGCGCCCGCTGAGCAGGCGTCTACGTGGCCGCCCATCAAAGCCATTCTTGCGGCGGCCGCCGATTTATACGGGATATGTATCCACTGTATGCCATCCTTGTTGGCAATGTATTCCATGGCGAGGTGCATGCCCGTTCCCACGCCTGACGTACTGTACTTTATTTTTCGGGGATTCTTCTTGGCATAGTCTACAAACTCCTGGAAGTTCTTCCAGGGAGCATCGGGCTTCACGATCAACGCGGTGTGGGGCGCTCCGGCAAAACCTATTATCGGAGTAAAACTCTTGAGCGGCTTGAAAGGGACTTTCTGCATAAGAGGCGTATAGACGATAGAATCGCTGTTCCCCGCCCATATCGTGTAACCGTCAGGCTTGGCAGCGGATAGCACGCCCAGCGCCACGGTTCCTCCGCCGCCTCCTTTGTTCTCGTAGATAAAACGTGTGTTGAGATATTTCTCAGTGCCAATCCCGACGGCCCGTGCGAGGATATCGGTTGTGCTGCCGGGATCGAATGAGATGATGACATTTACAGGTTTATCCGGAAACTCAGCCCTGATCAAGCCGGCAAGGAAAAGTGAGGACACAAAGCCCAGCAAACAGACTGTCGCCACCCTTGCAGCAATAGCATGCTTCCTTCTCATAGCGCTCCCCCCTGTTTTGAGACTGCGATTCTGATGTTCGAATATTCATTGCAGGTTTGTCAAGTGTTTTTGAGACACCTATCCGATGAAGGACGTTCATCACGCTTTCGGTATGGAGGGTGGTTGGAGATGCCGCCGCGCGATCAGGCTGCGCGTTTTCTCCAGATATAGACGAGAGGGCTTGCTACAAATATTGAGGAATACGTACCGACGAGCACACCGATAAAGAGAGCGAGAGAAAAATCAAAGAGCACTTCGCCGCCGAGAACAAGCAGCGCAGCGAGCACGAGCAAAACGGTCAGCGACGTGATCAGTGTTCGGCTCAGCACCTCGTTGATGCTCCTGTTGATCACTCCGCCAAACTCATCCCTCGATTTCATCTTACCCATATTCTCTCTTATACGGTCGAAGACAACGACGGTATCCGTGAGCGAATAACCAGCGACGGTCAGAAGAGCGGTGATGAAGAGGATATTCATCTCCCGGTGGAGCAGATAAAAAATACCGAGCATCGCGAGCACGTCATGAAATGTGGCGATGGTTGCCGCGATCCCGAATATGAACGTGAAGCGCCACCAGATATATGCGACGATACACAGCATGGCGAGAACAATGGCAATGACCGCATCCTTCTTTAACTCCTTGCCTACGCTCGCTCCCACCATGTTGGCGGAAAGGATTTCAAATTTCTTATCTTTGAATGAGGCCGCAAGTATCTTGCTTACCTTATCCTGCACTTTTTCCTGCCCGACATCCGCCAGCTTGGTTTTTATCAGGAAATCCCGGGTCCCGGTTACTTCCTGTATCTGTACATCACCGACGCCTCCCTGCAGCAAAGCCGTGCGCAGATCGTGTATCGGCACCTGGGCGCTGAACCTGATCTGCAGGGCCGTACCACCGGTAAAATCAACAGACTCGTTTGCCTTACCGAGAAGCACCATAACAAAAGCGAGGAGGCCGAGGCCAACCAGAACGAACGAAAGGATGAAGGCCTTTTTTCTGAGCCCGATGAAATCTATATTCGTCTTTTTTACGATCTCTATGAATGCCATCAGATGCTTAAACTCCTCGGCTTATATTTCTGCAGAATCCAGTCAAAGATCACTTTCGATCCGAAAACAGCGGTGAAAAGGTTGATCACAATACCAATGCTCAGCGTGACCGCAAAACCCTTGATGGGCCCCGTGCCGAACATGAAGAGAATGAACGTGGTGATAAGTGTTGTAATGTGAGCGTCAAAAATGGTCACCCATGCTTTCGAATAACCGCCGTCAATGGCAGCCCTGACCGTCTTGCCGAGCCGCAGCTCCTCGCGAATCCTCTCGAAGATGAGAACATTCGTGTCAACGCCTATTCCCATGGTGAGGATGATACCGGCAATACCGGGAAGCGTCATCGTTGCCCTCAGGGCTGCAAATGCCCCGAGGAGATAAATCATATTGACGAACATAACGATATCGGCTACGACACCGCAGGCTTTATAATAGACAATCATGAATATGATGATCAGCATGGCGCCGAGGATAGCTGCATAAACGCCCCGCCGGATCGAGTCCTGACCGAGGGCAGGGCCGATGGTGATGTTCTGAATCACCTTCACGGGTGCGGGCAAAGCACCGGCCCGAAGCACGATCGCCAGGTCAGACGCCTCGTCCATGGTAAAACTGCCGGTGATAGATGCTTTACCGCCTGATATGCGCTCGCGGATGACAGGCGCGGAGTAGACACTGTTGTCCAGCACGATGGCAAGTCTCTTGCCGACGTTTGCGCCGGTGATCTGATCAAAGAGGCGGGAGCCTTCGCTGCTGAACTCGATCGCCACGTAAGGTTCGCCGCCCATGTCCCCACCTATTCGAACCTTTGCATCGGTAAGCAGATCACCGGTGAGCAGGGCTTGCTTCTTGACGAGTATCTGGCTCGTGGAGGTAACTCCTGTCTGCCGATTTCGCGCCTTCATCGGCAACAATTCGTCTCCCTCAGGGACTGTTCCGGTGGCAGAGAACTTTGCGGAATTATCATCGTCGACAAGCTTGAATTCGAGTTGCGCTGTTCTACCTATCAGTTCAAGCGCACGCTCCGGGTCTTTGACTCCGGGAAGCTGCACGAGGATGCGGTCTTCCCCCTGCTGGGCGATGACGGGTTCTGAGACACCGAACTGATCTATTCTGTTCCGGATCGTCTCCAGAGCCTGTCGTACGGCATTTTCCTTGAGCTGAGCGACCTCTTTTTCGACCATGGAGAGATCGATCGTGAGCACATCACCTTCAGTCCTGCTGCCTGCCACTTTCAGATCCGCATACTCTTTGCCAAGAAGATTATAGAGCTTCTCCTTCTGGTCGGCCTTTATCGCGACAGAGATCACGTCGCCCTTTCTCTCCAGATTCAGAAAGCGCACGCCTTCGCGAATCATGCCTTCCTTGAGCCCGTTGAACTTGCGGTCGGTAATGTTCTCCATCATCTTGCTCGTGTCCATGGCCAGAAGCAAGTGCATGCCGCCCTTCAGGTCAAGGCCGAGCCTTATCTTGTCACTTGGAAGGTAATTCTTCCAGGTGCCTTTCAGCTCAACAAAGTTGGGCACAAGAAAGACAGCAAAGATAACGAGGAATATCAACACAAGGATAGCGCGAAATCTGAGAGACTTGAGCACCTGGTACCTCAGTAAAAGAAATTAACGCGAAAAGCGCGCAAAAAGCCTATGAAAGTTACAATCATCACGCCGAATTGTCAAGTTAATTCTCGGACCCGCACTTTCAAATTGATTTTTTTTCGCAAACCCATTATGCTTACACCGATGCGACCGGCAATATCACACGACCTATGCGAGAACTGCGGCGAATGCATTGACATATGTCCTTACGACGTCTTCGGTGATCTGGAAGGATTCGTCTCCGTTATCAATCCCGAGGAATGTATCGAGTGCACAGCCTGTATAGACACATGCCCCCAGAAGGCAATCTCGATGGACAATTAATGGACCGGATGGATATCACTGTACTGCTCGACGAGAAAGCGATAGAGCGCAGCATCAGGAGGATTACCCACCAGATTCTGGAAAAGAACGGCGGGTCTGGAAACTTAAGCCTCGTCGGCATCAGGACGCGGGGCATCTTTCTCGCCAGAAGGATTCAGGAGCAGATAAAGATCGTCGAAAAAAAAGAGATACCGGTCGGAGTGCTTGACATCACCATGTACCGGGATGATATCTTCAAGCTGAAGACCCCTGAAGTAAAAAAGACGGAAATCCCTTTCGACGTAAACAATATCACGCTCGTGCTCGTCGATGACGTGATGCACACAGGAAGGACGACGCGTGCAGCAATCGATGCGATCATGGACCTGGGCCGTCCCAAGAAGATACAGCTTGCAGTACTCGTCGACAGGGGCGCACGGGAGATGCCCATACACCCTGACTATCGAGGAATATTTCACCCGGCGTCCATGGATCAGGAGATTTTTGTCAAGCTTCGTGAGATCGATGGTTCGGACGAGGTCATACTTACGAAATCCGCATGAGCTGGCCATATAAAGACCTGCTGGGCACAAGGGAACTCTCGAGAGAGGAGATACTCCTCATTCTCGATACGGCAGAGTCTTTCAAAGAGATATCGCGCCGCGACATAAAAAAAGTTCCAACCCTCCGCGGAAAAACAATCATCACCGCTTTCTACGAGCCGAGCACAAGGACGCGCATCTCGTTTGAGATAGCGGCAAAGCGGTTGAGCGCAGATACCATCTCGATTTCCGGGACAACAAGCAGCGCTGTCAAGGGCGAAACGCTCAAGGATACAGGCAGAAATCTCGAGTCGATGAGACCCGACGTGATCGTCATCAGACACAGCATGCCGGGCGCGCCGCACATTCTTGCGAAGACCCTGGCTTCCAGCATCATCAACGGCGGCGACGGTGCACACGAACATCCCACACAGGCGCTGCTCGACCTTTTTACGATACGCGAAAAGAAGGGCACCCTGGAGGGGCTCAAGGTAGCGATCGTTGGCGACATCGCGCACAGCCGGGTAGCCCGGTCTAATATTTTTGCCATGACAAAATTCGGCATGGATATCACCTGTTGCGGGCCGCCTACGATGATCCCGCCTTTCCTCGAAGACCTTGGCGTCCATGTAGAATACGAGCTTGATAAAGCGCTTGGTGACAAAGATGTCATCATGCTGCTCCGCATCCAGAAAGAGCGGGGCGGAGTATCGGTCATTCCTTCCGTAAAAGAGTATGCGACGTTTTACTGCCTCAAGGAACAACATCTCGAGAAGGCAAAGAAGGACGTGATCATCATGCATCCCGGCCCCATGAACAGGGGCATCGAAATCAGTGATACCGTGGCGGATGGCCCGTACTCCGTGATACTCGATCAGGTAGAAAACGGAGTAGCTGTCAGGATGGCCGTGCTGTTCCTTCTCCTCGGGGGTGAGAGTTGAAAATTCTCATCAAGAACGGCCGACTCATCGATCCCGCAACCGACCGCGATGAAAAAGTCGATATCGTCATCGACGACGGCAGGGTCGCACAGATCGACAGAGAGATTCCAAAGCCGGGCGACGACGCTCAGGTGATAGATGCAGCCGGACTCGTTATCGCTCCGGGATTGATTGACATGCACGCGCACCTCAGGGAGCCGGGCTACGAGTATAAGGAGACGATCAGGACAGGAACGCAGGCTGCCGTCCGTGGAGGCTTCACGACCGTTGTCTGCATGGCAAATACCGACCCGGTAAATGATAACCGGAGCGTCTCGGAGTTCATAAAGAGAAAAGCGCAGGAAGAGGGTTTCTGTCGCGTTTTCCCGTGTGGTGCTATTACTAAGGGGCTCAAAGGAGAAGAGCTTTCTCAGATCGGCGAGATGCATGAAGCAGGTGTCGTGGCGTTGTCGGACGACGGCAAGACGGTCAGAAACGCGGGGCTCCTTCTCAAGGGCATGGAATACGCCAAGCGCTTTAATTTGCCGATCATCTCCCACTGCGAAGACGAAACACTTTCGCAGGGCGTTGTCCATGAGGGTCATGCCTCTTTGCTTTCCGGCCTGGATGCTGTGCCCCGGCTTGCCGAAGAGATCATCGCTTTCCGTGATATCATGCTTGCAAAATATATCAGCTCGCCGATCCATATCACGCACACGTCATCGGGTGGAACGGTAGCGATCGTGCGGGACGAGAAAAAGAGATATGACAGGCTGACCGCGGACACCTGCCCGCACTACTTTACGCTTTCAGACGGAGCCACGCTCACCTACGATACGAACACGAAAGTGAACCCACCCCTTCGGTCCCGCGAGGACGTGACCGCGATCAGGGAAGGCCTGAGAGACGGTTCGATAGATATAATCGCCACTGACCACGCGCCCCACGATCTACCGTCTAAAGACGTTGAGTTCAATCTCGCCTCTTTCGGCATGGTAGGCCTTGAGACGGCTCTTGGCCTTTCACTTGCGCTCGTGCACGAGGGTGTGCTCACACTCAAGGAACTGCTGCGGAAGTTCACGGTTAATCCCGCCCGCTTACTCAACCTGCCCTACGGGAACCTTCGGGAGGAATCGGTTGCGGACCTCATCATCTTCGACCCTGATGCAGAATGGGTTGTTGATAAAAGCCGCTTTGCTTCGAAGGGCAAGAATACACCATTCCATGGATGGAAACTGAAGGGCAAGAATCTTCTTACCATGGTCGATGGCAAGATAGTCTACAGAGACCCGTCGTTCTAGAAATCAGGTAAGGACTAAGACAAAGGTTGAGGTAAGGACTAAAGCGAAGGTTAAGGTGCGCCACAAACGCGTTTGTCTACTCCTCTCTACCTTCGTTGCTCGTCACCTATTTCGTAAGTCCTTCATTCTCGAAGTCGTACCCCGGTGAAAACCGGGTCCGAACCTCGTAGCTCAGGCCTCCGGCGTCCGCCGGAATGACGCGGTCTCCATCTTGAATTTCTTTTTGGTACTATGCTTCATTATCTTAACCTTAACCTGCTCTTTCTTCTCTCAACCTTCGTTCTTGTCTTTTCCTCTACCTGTTTTTGTTTTTACCTGTTCGTTTCCTGTTCTTACCTGCTTCATTAAGTCCCGGCGCGCTTCAACCGATATATTTAAATAGAAGCCAATTGCCAGGGAGGCCGTATTATGATTTATGATTTGTCCGCGTGGCGTTCTGCTCGAAACAAAACTTCAGAAAAAACATGTTACAAGGAATGGAGCACCCGACATCTGGAAGAGCTCTTTTCAGTGGTCAAGTCTATCGAAGAGGGCAGAGGAAGCGTGACCGTATGGGTAGTTCTGCCGTAACCGTCAGTGGCGGGTACGGCGTCGAGGTCGTATTTCACGAGGATGGGAGCGTCACCCTGGGGGATGAAACCTGTTCCGTGGGTGAACGCGTTCACTTTATAGGCAACAAGTGCTTCAGCCTTCTTGACGGCCCCACGTTACTTCGCTTGCTTGGCCTTCTCCTGCTGTCGGTCGTGGACGGTACAGGATTTGTGGAGTGGTCTGCAAGCTACGGCATACTTTACTCGGACAACTACCGGTGCTGGGCCGTTTTTTCAAGCGACGGAGGGGTAGAGTTCAATGGGATGGCCCGGGCAAGCCAGTGTTAACTCCGGTTTGTTTGGTTTCTCTGGTTTGTTTGGTTTCTTTCGTTAAACCAGAAAAACTAGATAAACGAGAGAAACCAGATAAACGTTATCGTCCGGTTCTGGCGAAGTAGTCTCGTGCGGCGTTTACATCTCGTTCTATCTGCTGTCGCAGTTCGCTCCACGTTCTCAAAGCGCGCCTCTTCCCTCATTTTGACGTGAAAGAAGAGGCGCACTTCCTTGTCATACAGCTCGCCTTCGTAATCCAGTATGAATGACTCAATCGTGCGCTCGTGCCCGCCAAACGTGGGATTGTGGCCGATATTCGTCGCCGACTGGAATCTCTTCCCACCGATCTCTACCTCGCTGATATAGACACCGTTCGGAGGAACAAGGTCAAAATCCGTCTTTAAGTTGATGGTCGGAAAACCGAATGCACGTCCCCTTCCCTCTCCATGCACTACCTTTCCGCTGATCATGTAGGGACGTCCCAGAAGCATATTCGCCTTATCGATTTCACCGGTCTGCAGAAGTTTTCTGATTTTGTTGCTGCCGATTTTTTCCCCGCCTATAGTCACAGGGCTCACCACCTCAACAAAAAAGCCGTAATTCTGCGCCAGACGTTTCATGCCTTCGATGTCGCCACGCCCGCCTTTACCGAACCTGAAGTCATAGCCCACCACGAGACCATTAATTCCCAGCTTGCCAATGAGAATATCCCTGACATACGCTTCAGGGGTGACCTGACTGAATTCAATGGTAAAGGGAACAAACACGAGCACCTCAATGCCGGCGTCCTCTATCAGCCTCTTCTTCTCTTCCAGGGGTGTGATCGAGGGGAGTGCCTTTTCCGGTCTTAATACGTGCATCGGGTGCGGATTGAAGGTCATAAGCATCGGTGTTCCGTCTATCTCCCGCGCCTTACCCTTGGTGATCTCGATAATTGTCCGGTGGCCGATGTGAACGCCATCGTAGTTCCCTATAGTCAGTACAGGGTTTGGGAACTTTATCGGAACATCGAGGGTCTCAAAGACTCGCATAGTCACCTCTTGACAGAAAGGACGTTTCTCTATAACCTACAGTATAGTGCCGAAGTGGCGGAAGTGGCAGACGCGCTAGGTTCAGGGTCTAGTAGGCGATAGCCTGTGCGGGTTCAAGTCCCGCCTTCGGCATTTTAAAGTAGATACTATAGCATTTTTCTTTGTCCCACGTATTAACCCTGCACAACACCTCCTTGCATCAGGCCGAAACCGGTATTACTACTATTCTAGTACCTAAATTGCGTAAGTCCTTGCATTGTTGAAAGTCGTCACCCCGGTAAAAACCGGGGTCCAGAAATCCTTGTAGAATCTGGATTCCGGCGTCCGCCGGAATGACAGCTAGGAGCATCAAAATGCAACCACTAATTTTCGCAGGTTGGTACTAGAGCGGAATCCATTTCATGCGAGGGAGGTTACCCATGCCAAGAGCGAGCCATTCGCGCGGTCGTGTGCAGCAGCAGCATTCCAGAGAAGAGACGCAAGGGAGCTATCCATCTGACTACCCTTCATACCGGCACGAACAAACCAGCCAGCCCGGCACGCCCGAAGAACAGCACTTCGGGGGTGGCTACTGGAGCTTTTCCGGGGACGAGCAGAAAGACCTTTACGGTGAAACACGACCAGGTCCCTACGTGGGTATCGGGCCGAAAGGCTTTAAACGCTCAGACGCGCGTATCCTCGAAGATGTGTCTGAACGGTTGATGGAAAACGGCCACGTCGACGCACGTAACATTGAGGTAGCTGTACGTTCCGGAGAGGTTATCTTAAAAGGCTCCGTGGCGAATCGCCAGATGAAGAGGCTGGCCGAGGACATTGCCGCATCGGCCCTCGGTGTCAAGGACGTACAGAACCAGCTTCGGGTCAAAGAGCTGTAGGCCAGCCGAACTCAAGATAAGAGAATCGAAAGAGTCGCACCTATTGCCTTCGTGCGCAAAGATGGTATACTATCTGCGCGATGGACTCCAAGGGACGGATGAAACGAGCAGAGCAGGCGGACCGCGAGAAGAAAGCGGGCATGCTGCTCATCGCCATCGGTATTTGTATCCCTTTGATGATGCTTCCCTTTCTCTCAAGCTCTTCAAAAGAGAAAGGCATAGTTGACTATATTTACAAGGCGGGAATTGCTATAAAGAAGGAAAATCCAGGCGGAGAGGAAAGCCCGTCCCCTATCAACTTTGATAAACCCAAGGCTAAAATCAGCTTTTCAAGAATCGTCCCGAAGCGTATACCTTTTCGTTTCTTTCTAGCCGCAACACTCATCCTGCTCTACATGGGAGTTATCCGAATCGATCGATCGAGACGCAGGCTGAGGGGTGAATTTGACGAGGACTTAAAGAACGAAAATGCACCACCACCGGTAAGTCCCGAGTACTAAGTTTCAAACGATACAAAAGAGCCCCTTCTCGCCATGAGAAGGGGCTCTTTCTTTAGTTACTTTCCTGACCGCAGAATTTTTCTCGCGCAACAATCAGCTCTACGCCTTTGCTCCTTTTTCAGGGAAGTACTTCTTCATCATGTAACCATTGAGGTTGAGCAGGAGCCATAGAATAATGAGAACAACGAAGACACCCGCAAACCGGATGAGGAGCGTGCTTGCGATCCAGGTGAAATTGTCCCTGACGATCTTGATTACTGTTTTGTTCACGCCGCCCTTCTGGATACCTATAGAGTGCCACGGCGCCGCTCCCTGATCCTCTATGTACATCTGATCTTTCCAGTCCCGGTACTTTGCAAAAAATACGTGTGCGTAAGCCGGATCCCTGTAATCCTTCAGGGCATCCTGATAAAAGGCGAGCACGGCCTCATAGGGCTTGTCGACTTCGTAATAGGCCGCAGTTCCTTCCGTCTTTATCATCTTGGCCCCTGGTATCACGGGCGCGCTCCAGGGAGGTTCGCCGCCGCCAAAAAAACCATATGAAGAAGCCGGCGAAAAGGCTATTACTGCCATCACGCTGAATAGCATCGCGTATACTAGTGTTTTCATACCTCGCACCTCCCTCGTTACTCAAACATCGATATGAGCATGCCTGCTGCGGCCGGAGAGCCGATGGAACCGGCGAGACATGCGGCCATTGCATGCATGAGCAGGTAGTTCTTCTTGTCATATTGCTGCCCGATCACCTGGGAGAGCCTGGGTGACATCGGGAGTGCAGAAACGCCCGAGTTACCGATAAGAGGGTTGATCTTGTCCCTGACAATCAAGTTCATCACTTTCACGGTCAGAATGCCGCCTGCGGTGCAGACCACGAAGTCGAGAAGGCCGAGGGCAAAAACCAGGAGGGGTTTATACGTGAGGAAAACGTGTCCCTGCATGGATGCGCCGACGCTGAGTCCCAGGAATATGGTCACAATGTCCATCAGCGGGTTGGATGCAGTATTGACCAGGCGCTTCACGACGCCCGTCACCCTCATCAGGTTCCCGAACATAAGCATACCCATGAGGGGCATGACGGCAGGGACCAGCAAGGCAATAATGCCGCCGCAGATAAGCGGGAAGAGGACCACCTCGGTGCGGGAAGCCTTTCTGACCACCTTCATCTTGATCAACCGCTCTTTGCTGTTCGTCATCGCCCTCATGATTGGCGCCTGAATGATAGGCACCATAGACATGTACGAGTAGGCGGCCAGAGTATTGGCCGCCAAAAGGTGGGGCGCCAACTTGGCCGTAAGATAGATGGTCGTAGGACCATCAGCACCTCCTATGATACCCACTGAAGCAGCCTCTTTTATGCTGAAACCGAAGAGGATTGTGCCGGTGAAGGTGACAAAGACGCCCAACTGGGCTCCAGCGCCTATCAGGAGCATCTTGGGATTGGCGATCATCGGCTCAAAATCGGTCATCGCGCCCAACCCCAGGAAGATGAGACAGGGGATTACCTCCCATAGGATGCCATACTTGTAGAAAAACTGTAGTAATTGCGGGTGGCCTTCCTGATAGCCCATTAAAGGGGTGTTCGGAAAGTTGACCAGGAATATGCCGAAACCGATGGGCAAAAGGAGCAAAGGCTCAAAGTCTTTGACTATGGCCATGTAAAGAAAGAAGCAGCCTATCGCCCACATGACGATATGCTGCCAGGTCATTGTGGGGAAACCCGTCGTCTGAAATGTGCCGACAAGCAAGTCCCAAATTTCGTTCCAACTCATTCGCAACCTCCTTCGTCAATAATAATAATGTGTATTTTCAAAGGTTCGCCAAGTCAAGGAGGAAAAACATCACGGACAATTCCACCTGAAGTCGCAGACTTTAGCTTGCCCCCCTGATCCCGTTGATGAAAAATTTCACTATCACAAACGGTATAATATATTACGCTGAGTGATGTCAACGAAATAAACTTTGCCTTGCCCATACGGCAGTTTTTCCGTTATACTTAAAAAACTGAGCCCATAAGGAGAAGAAATGTCTCGACGAAATCGGTTCCTAAAAGCATGCCGCGGACAGGATGTGGACCGTACCCCGATATGGCTTATGAGACAGGCCGGAAGATATATGCAGGAATATCGGGAAGTTAGACAATTTCACAGTTTTCTCGAAATGTGTAAGAGACCGGAACTCGCCGTGGAGATCACGCTGCAGCCGGTCCGACGTTTTGAGGTTGACGCCGCTATCATCTTTTCCGATATCCTCCTGCCGCTTGAGTGCATGGGCATCGGGCTGGAGTTCACAGACGGAGGGGGGCCGATACTCCGGAATCCTCTCAGGTCAGAACGGGACGTTGAGAGGATGGGTGAACTGGAGCCGGCAAAAGACCTCGGTTACGTGCTCAAAGCGCTTGAGATGGCGCGCAGTGAGCTGAATGGGACTGTTCCCCTCATCGGCTTTGCCGGAGCACCTTTTACGCTCGCCAGTTATGCAATCGAAGGCGGCGGTTCCCGCAACTATATCGAGACCAAAAGGATGATTTACGCGGAGCCGGCATCCTTTAACGCACTTATGCAAAAACTGACTAACATGGTTATCTCGTACCTCAATGCTCAGGTTCGTCACGGCGCGCAGGCTGTTCAGGTCTTTGACAGCTGGGTCGGCTGCCTCTCTGCGACCGATTATAAGGAATTCGTGTTGCCGCATATGAAGAAACTCTTTGCTGCCCTGGACCCGAAGGCTCCACGGATTCACTTTGCACTCGGGGCTTCCCACATACTGAAGCTCGTGGGTTCAGCGGGTGCAGACGTCACCAGCGTGGACTGGCGTACTCCGCTCGACGAGGCATGGAAACAGTTAGGCACAAAAAAGGCGATCCAGGGAAATCTCGACCCGGCGCTGCTTTTCGGCCCGAAAGAGCATCTCGTAGAGGCTGCAAGGGACGTTTTGAAACGTGCAGCCAATCGCAACGGCCACATTTTCAATCTCGGTCACGGCGTTTATCCGGGCACGCCGGCCGATAACGTTGCTCTCCTCGTTGAAGCAGTGCACGCCGGGAGCAGGCGTAAGTGAAAAAGAGCGCTGTGCTGCTCGTCAACTTTGGCGGGCCGCGCTCTCTAGCCGAAGTACCGGAATTCATCCGCAGGCTGACCGGCCAAAAACTGCCCGAGCCCGCTGAACAGCGACTGATCGAGCGCTACAGGCTGATAGGAGGCTGTTCTCCTCTTCCCGCCATGGCTGAAGAGCATGCAAGGCTTCTCACAGCGGCGACGGGCGGTCGTCTCATCATTAAAACCGCGTTCAAGTATTCTCATCCTTCCATCGAAGAGAGCATCACCGAGTGCCACGCGGAAGAGATGGAGCGCATTCTCTTCTTCATCATGACCCCTTTCTACACGAGCAGAACAGCAGGCAATTATGTGTCAACCGCTGAAGCCTGCATGGATTCTTTACACTATCGCCCTGACACGCATTTCATCCACAGCTGGTATAAAGAGCCGCTCTTTATCGAATGCTGGACCAGGAGAATCAGAAGAGAGGCCTTCATCCCCGACGCCTTCTACCTCTTTTCAGCTCACAGCTTGCCGGCAGCCCTTGCGGAAGAGCCCTATAAAGCCCAGATAGAAGAGACCGTGGAGGCGGTAGCCTCCGAACTTCGGCTCGCCCATTATGGAACAGGCTGGCAGAGCGTACCGGCACATGCAGCGGAAGCCTGGATCGGACCCACGGTCGAATCAATGCTCGATGAGGTGGCTGCAAAAGGATTCCGGTCCGTGGTGCAGGTGCCGATCGGCTTCGTCACCGAGCACCTTGAAACGCTGTATGATATCGATATCGTGCACAGGAAGTACGCTACTGAAAAAGGCCTCAGCCACTACCGTGTAAGTTGCCTTAACACGGACCCTCTCTTCATCGAAACCATGCGACAGATTCTCGCTCCCGTCATGCAGGATGCAGCATGATGATCGAGGCTCTGCCGGACTCAGTGGACTCGAAGACCTTCATATCATTGCAAAGCGTGAGGAATGCCGCGTGAAACGGGTGGCCATCGTTGGAAGCGGTGTGTCGGCCTGCGCGTGCGCAGTCGCGCTCAAGGAAAAAGGGATCGACTTCACCCTGTTCGAGAAAGAGTCGCAGCCCGGCGGAAAGCTTCTTACGGAAAAGCTGGACGGTTTTCTGGTGGAGGGCGGACCGGACAGTTTTCTGCCGGAGAAGTACTGGACCGTTGACCTCATCAGGAAAGTCGGCCTGGAAGACGAACTTCTCTGCAGCAATGACGAGTTCAAGGGTACGTACATATATTCGGGGGGGCGTCTGCACCGTCTGCCTGAAGGCGTCATGCTCATGGTCCCCACCATGATAACGCCTCTGCTGAAGTCAAGCCTGATCTCCTGGCCGGGCAAGATCCGCATGGGACTTGAGTTCTTCCTTCCTCGAAAAAAAGATAACGTCGATGAAAGCCTTGCCCAATTCGTAACCAGGCGTCTCGGCAAAGAATGCCTCGAAAAGATCGCGGAGCCGCTCGTTGCCGGTATCCACACGTCAAACCCCGACAACATGAGTATCCTTGCCATATTCCCGCGATTCGTCGAAATGGAGAGGAAGCACGGCAGCCTTATTAAGGGTATGCTCGCTGCCCTGAAAAAGATGCCGCCTGCCGATCCGTCGAAGAGAAAGATGACCTATTTCATGAGTTTGAAGGAAGGCATGCAGCAGCTCACGGATACGTGCCTTGCTGCCATTGGAAGAGAAAGAATAAAGACGAGTTCGGAGATCACGAGAGTGCAGAAAGTCGGAAACGGCTATCGGCTGGTATTGAGAGGGAAAGAAGGCCAGGGGGAACTTTTCCACGAACGAGCCGAGCTTTTTGATGAGGTGGTGCTGACGACTCCCGCCTATGTGACATCGGAACTTGTGCGCGACATGGATGCGGAACTCTCGACGCGGCTCCTCGCCATGGAATGGTCCTCCACCGCTACGATCTCGATCGCCTTCAGGAAAGAAGACATCAAGGTCAAGCTCCCGGGCTTTGGCTTTATCGTGCCGAAAGTCGAGAACAGACGAATAAATGCAACGAGCTGGAGTTCCATCAAATGGTCCTTTCGCGCGCCTGATGATTATCTTTTGCTTCGTTCGTTCGTAGGCGGCGGCCACCACGAGGAACTTGTTTTCGAAGATGACGCGAAACTGGTGAGCATCGTGATCGATGAGCTTCGCAGCATCGCGGGCATCGATGCAACACCTGTTTTTTCGAAGGTGTACCGCTGGGTCAAAGGCATGCCCAAATATACGGTCGGCCATCTCGAGCGCCTGGCAGTGATCGACGAGCTGAAGGCGTCTCATCCCGGACTTCATCTCATAGGCTGTAGTTACAGGGGCATCGGAATTGGCGATTGCGTGAAAAGCGGCTTTGACGCGGCAGCGGAAATTGCAAAGAACAGTTGAGCGGGCGAGTAGCTGTGTGGTTGAGTAGCGTGGAAAGAAGGCAGGTCGGATGCAGATCCTGATCAAGGCTGCGTTGAGCGTGATCATTATTCTTGCCGCCACAGCGGTCGGCAGGAAACTGCCATCGACAGCGGGCCTCATCGGCGTCATGCCTCTCGCAGGCGCTCTGGTACTCATCTGGATCTATCTCGACAGCGGAGGCAATTCTCAGATTATGCAGAGCTTCACCAAAGGAGCGCTGTGGGGAATTTTGCCCAGCATCCTTTTCTATCTCGTCGCGTTCTTCTGTTTCAGGAGGAACTTGTCCCTTCCCGTTGTTCTCGCTGCAAGTTTCGGAGTCTGGCTCTGCGCCGCAGCAGTGCATCAATGGATGCTGAAGTGAAACAAATGAGAATACCTTCTTATCGCCGATGCACGCAGATAGAGACAAAGAGAGATGTTCGCAGAGTGCGAAGCCTCCTGTAAGGGCGAGTATATCCGTGGACAGCGTTGTGATACAGCGCCAACGCTGTCCATCCACCCGCAAGCGGGTACCCGAGCGCTCCGCGCGGAGGAATCACCTCACCGGAGGTGCTGCAGGTTGACCGGAGATGCCGTCTTATCACAGCTCCGGTCAAAAACTAACTATCCGCCTTTATCACAGTTCTTATCCGCTCTTATCTGCGATGAAAAAGGCGGTGTCTAGAGAAGTCTGTGGTAAATTTACATTGTTCTATGTTGTGACAAGAAAATGAGGTATAGACATCATGAAAACGATTCTGTGTTACGGCGATTCTCTGACGTGGGGCTATAATCCTCGCGACGGCAGCCGGTATCCGCTCGATCAGCGCTGGCCCGGAATTCTGGAACGGGAGCTTGGCAAAGGATTTCGCGTTATCGAAGAAGGGCTCAGCGGGAGAACGACCTTTGTCGAGAACCCGCTGCTCCCCAACAGAAGCGGGCTCAAGATGCTCGAGCCCTTACTGGAGTCGCACGCGCCTATCGACCTTTGCATCCTCATGCTCGGAACAAACGATACTGCTCCTTACTATCGCCTCACGGCGTCCGACATAGCGGGCGGATGTCTCGGGCTCATCTGGGCGATAGAAAAAAGTCAGGCCGGCCCTCATGGTGCAGTTCCGAAGATTCTCCTGATCGCTCCCCCGATGCTCGGCAGAATGTCCGGAATAATGAACCTCTTCTACAAAGGCGGCGAGAAGACAGCGAAAGCACTCCCGGATGCATACAAGACGATAGCCGATTCGTCCGGATGCCACTTCTTCGATGCGTCGAAATACATTAAGCCAAGCAAAGCGGACGGGGTGCATCTGGATCCTGAAGCACACAGCATCCTGGCCAGGGAAATTAAGAAGGTGGTGCTGACTATTCTTGGCACTACGTAATGCCTTATACCAATTTGCATTCAAGATGGAGACCGAGGCGGCAGCGAGGAGCCGACGTAGGCGTACTACAAGTACGTCGAGGAGAGCGACGCAGCGACAACGAAGGTATACACTTGAAGGCAAATTGGTATTAGTCGCAACAAAAAATGCGCTATGAATAAATCAGAATCCCTGCTGTACCGGACGTTTGTTTCTTTGGGCTATCGTGACTATCGCTTCGTTTGGCTCGGCTCTGTTACCGAGCATCTTGGCGAATGGATGGAACTGGCTGCCCTTCTTTGGCTGGTGAACGACCTCACCCATTCTCCTTTGATGCTCACAATAGTCGGCTCCTGCCGCTACATTCCCATGGTCTTTTTCCCTGTTGTCGGCGGCATGGTGGCTGACAAAATGGACCGGCGCCGACTGCTGATAGGTGCGCTCGTCCTGGCGGCATCTCTCTCCGTAGTCCTTGCTATCCTTGTAAAAACGGGCGTCGTGGCCGTTTGGCACATCGTTATACTCTCGTTGCTGAGCGGAGTGGCAACCAGTTTCAATCATCCCGCGCGACAGTCCATGGTTCCTAACCTTGTAACAAAGGAACATCTTCTCAATGCTATTTCGCTCGATAGCGCCTCCGTGCAAGCCTCGCGCTTCATTGCCACACCGATTGCAGGCTATCTGATAGCCGGTTTCGGGGTTGTGCCTGTGTTCGGCGCCCGGGCCGTGGGCGCTCTCCTGGCTATCTGCTGGCTGATGTTCGTGAAGACCGACCTTCAGCCCCCGCCCGCCACAGGTAGAAGCGGACTCCAGAACGTGGTTGACGGTCTCAAGTATGTCCGCAGCGACTTACTCCTTTTGAGTCTCATCCCGCTTTATCTCATTCCCTGGATTGCACAGAACACCTCAAACAACTTCCTTCCTATTTTCGCTCGCGACATCCTGAAGATCGGCGCCTCCGGGTACGGCTTCCTCCAGGCAGCTCCGGGCCTCGGCGCATTGGTGAGTTTGATTGCTCTGGCGGCCATGCCTTTTCAGCGTGTCAACGCATCGCTGCTGCTCGTCACCAGCGCTCTTCTGGGACTCTCCCTTTTTCTCTTTTCGGTTTCTACGTGGCCGCCTTTATCCATGATGCTCCTGCTCGTCACAGGCGGCATGATCACCTCATTCATGACGATAAACACGGCCTTAATTCAGAGCCACGTTTCAGATGCGATGCGCGGCCGCGTTATGAGTCTGAGAGAAATAGCGAATGGAATCGGACCGGCCGGTAGCTTGCTCTTCGGGGTCCTGGCTGAAAGGAGCAGTGCCCCCTTTGCTCTGGAAATCCTGGGCATCGCCTGCTTAGCCGTTTCATTTCTTCTGGCGTTTCTTCTATCCCGGGTGCGGCTGATCCACGTGTAGATAGGCATGCCGATTCATCTTCACGTCCATACCTTCGTTGCTGCTGGCTTGCGTCGCGGTTTCGATCGTCGGCAGTGTAAGCGTGAGAGCCGTGCAGAGCACCGGCAACAACGCCACAATCCAGATTGCAGCATGAAGTCCGAAATGATCCGCAACTGATCCGAGTATCGGCATGACGATCCCGCCAAACGAAAAAGCAACTCCGAGGGTAACACCCGAAGCTAACCCCATCCGGTTTGGTAAGTAGCCCTGGCCGAGCACAACCATGGGCCCGGTCGGTATGGAGAATGAGAGGCCGACAGGTATCAAAAGCAGCATGGCCTGCGCCGAACTTTCCGCCAGCGCAAAGAGAGGAAGAAAAATCATGACAGCAATGAATCCCACCATAGCCACCGCACGGTAACCGAAGCGATCGGCCGTCCTTCCGCCTACAAGGTTTCCTCCGATACTCGATATCATAAGGACAGAGAGTGCCGTGCTGCCCGCCGCCTTCGACTGATGAAGCACGTCGATCCAGAAGAGGGGGATGAACGTATTCATCCCGTAAAAGATCACAGAACGAAAGAGCATCGCTGTCGAGAGGCGGATAAAGGGACCCCAGGCATCGTGTGAGACGCTCTCTGCGTGCCGGCGTGCTCCGCCGCTCTTATGCTGGTATCCTGCCGTGATCCCCGGCAACGTTACCATCATGAGACCGGCTGCCAGTGCGGGCACCACAAAGAGTGCCAAACTGCCTTTCAAGCCCCAGATAAGCAGGACGCCTGTAGCTATCATCGGACCAATCGCGTACCCCAGCTGGCCGCCAATGGCAAAGACACTCATCGCCGTCGCCTTTTTATCGCCGGCAACATAGTTTATCAGCCGCGCCCCTTCAGGGTGGAAGGCGGCGACCCCGAGACCGCTCAACCCGACGACAATGACCCCGGTTTCAAAGCTCGGCACAATACCGGTAAGCGAAACGCCTATCCCTGCACAAAGCAGCGCCACGGGTATAAGCCAGGGCATGGATCGCCGATCCGCAAGGAGCCCATAGATCGGCTGCGAAGCCGTAGAGACGATGTTCGTCGCAAAAACTATAGTCGCTGCTGCCGCGTATCCTATATGGTGCTGCGCAATAAAAAAGGGAAGAAGCGCGGGAATAGCGCCCTGATTCAGGTCACAGGCAGCGTGAGCAAAGACCAGCAGACACGACGGACCGAACTTTCATAATTCCTCTGGACACCCTTCATGCTTCATGACTCGTTCAATGCAGAATATCGCAACAGCGGACGGAGCGCCGGCGGCGTTACCTTAAGTGGTTTATCAATCGTTTGTCAAGGACTAAGGCTGCCTTGATCAGATGTGGCCTTGACGATCAGGCGGTTTACCATATATGCTTATTTTCTAAATGAGATCACGCTCGAAAATCATCATCGCCCTTGTAATACTGGTCGTCCTGGCAGTTGCCTTCACGACCATCGTCAGCGTGGGGAACCGCATTCTCAAGAACCAGCTCGAAAAAGCGCTGGGCGAAAATTTCAGAGTTGCGCATATTGGTCTCTCCTGGGGAGGCGTAACAGCTGTCGGCGTGGAGCTTTTGCGAGACGGCAAGGTCGTAGCAAGCGTAAAGAGGCTCGGTCTCAAGGCAGACTTCCTGACTATTTTCAGAAAAACGATCGAGGTGTCACAGGTCACTCTCGAGGAACCGATTGCGCACCTTGAAGTCGACCAGAATGGGACCCTGCTCCTTCCTTCATTCCCGCAGGCTGAAACTGCAGCGCACGAACGTGGTACTCCGGGTAAAACATCGAGAAGAAGTGTCTTTGCGGTTTACCTGAGGCGGATCGAGTTGAAGAATGGATCCCTCACCCTCCGTGACCGCAGGCTGAAGGATCTGAATGAGATACAGGCCTCTCAGATAAATCTTACTCTCAGCAACTTCCGTTTTCCGCTCGCCGATGAAGTTTCCAAAGTAAAAGCCGACATGAAGCTGGCCGGCCCTTTGATTTCAGGCGGCATAGCTCTGGACGGCAGCATTGATTTATTGCGGACCGGATTCAATATCGCTCTTGAAGCGGATAACGTGGCAGCCGTTAACCTCGCCGGAGACGGTCCCCAGTTGCGTATCGAAAAGATGACTCTTCATGCATCTTCCCAGGGGAGTGAGGAGAAAATTATTGAAGTGTCGGATCTCATCCTGCAGAAATTTTACGTACGCGCGCAGATCGATAGACAGGGCAAACTGGTGAATCCCTTACTGCATGTTCTCCAGTCGCAAGCGGCTCCTCCGGCGAGTGTCTCCTCTTCTTCACAGGAGAGAAAACCTGAGCCGACGGCGAGACCCACACAATTCAATGTCAAAGGTTTAAAGATCAGCGAGGGAGAGGCGCTCATTCTTAACAGCAAAGTGAGCACACCACCTCATCAGATACGCCTCACCGACATCGCTCTGACGGCCGATCAGTTTGCCAGCCCGCTGCAGGATACGGTGACAACGTTTCAATGCTCTCTGAGCGTTCCGGGCAAGGACAGCACAGGCCTCTTTCGCGCTTCGGGTAAGTCAAAACTTAAATCATTGGACACCAACGGTAAGGTATCTTTGCATGGCCTTGATATGTTAGCGGTAAAGCCGTACATCATGAAGGCCGGAGATGTCGACCTCACGCGGGGCACGATCAACCTGGATGTGGATCTCCACATAGACAAGAGGCGTCTTGACTCTCCTGCAAAGGCCGTTCTGAGAAACCTGCAGTTCGCACCGAGCAAGGGCTCCGGAGAACGCTTCATGGCCATACCGAGGTCGGCCGTAACGGATTTTCTGAAAGCAAACAATAACGAAATTGCGCTCGACTTCGTTGTAACGGGCAACATCGATGATCTCAGTTTCAGCTTACGGGAAACCATGGCTACGCGGTTCGCACTTCAACTCGCGCAGATGCTCGGCCTGGGCTCAGTCACCGCCGGGCAGAGCCTGATCGATGTAGAAGGGAAGGGGCTGAAGAATCTCGGCGACACCCTCAAAGAAACATCCAAGAGCCTGCGAAAATTATTCGGCAAGTAATAATCAGGAAGCGTTCAACAAATACATAGTAGGTTGAATTCACGGCAACCTACTATGCTACTTTTGGGGTTTGGGCTTGCGCTCGAACCTTAAACAGGCCATCCCTGAAGAGCGGAAGACTTCAACGGACGGAAGAAAAGGCGTCTTAAAACCCAGAGCCTTGCAACCGTAAGGGAAACTCTTATCCCAGGTTATTTCGAAATATCTACATTTGCGACAATCGATTCTCTTCTTCTCCACAACGGCCCTGCCGAACGTGCGATTGATACGCGTTGAATCCGGCACTATTATACTAGAAAATCGGAACCAAAAAATATCTATCTGCCGGACAATTTTCTGGTAGACTCTTTGCTATGGTGACAAAGAAGGATATAGAGTCAGCAGCTGAGAGGATAAGACCTTTCATTCACAGGACTCCTCTCGTGTACTCCCGTTCACTCAGCGATATAAGCGGCGCGGAAGTTCACATCAAGGCGGAAAACCTGCAGAAGACAGGTTCCTTCAAGGTACGAGGCGCCTTTAATAAGCTCGGCCTTCTGGGCTCGGGAAAAGTCATTGCAGCCTCAAGGGGCAATCATGCGCAGGCAGTGGCGTATGCTGCAACGGTCCTCGGGCTGCGCTCAAAAATAGTCATGCCCGTGAACGTGCCGATCGTTAAAGAAGAGGCAACAAAGGGATACGGCGCACAGATTGAATCTCACGGTGAAAGTCTTCAGCAGGCAATCGAGCACGCCTTCACGCAGCGGGACTTCACCTTCGTCCATCCTTACGACGATGATGCCATTATTGCCGGACAGGGAACTGTAGGATTGGAAATCCTTGAGGCACTGGACAACATTGATTACGTGATCGTCCCTGTAGGAGGAGGCGGACTGGTGGCCGGCATCGCACGAGCGGTCAAAGAAACGTGTCCGGCGACTCAGGTGATCGGCGTCCAGTCCGAGTCTGCCACGGCCGCTTTCACTTCCTTCAAAGAAAAGAAGATTTCAGACCGAAGCGCGCATCCCACGCTGGCCGATGGCATTGCTGTCGGGTGCATCGGAGAAAGACCGTTCGAGATCATCATGAAGTATGTGGATGACATCTTCCTCGTCCCGGAAGATCCCATAGCCATGGCAATTATCCTTTTGCTGGAGCGCACAAAATTCGTGGTAGAGGGGGCAGGCGCAGTGCCGCTGGCTGCTCTGCTCAAATATGCGGATATTTTTAGAGGAAAACGCGTGGTGCTCATTGCGAGTGGCGGAAACATAGACCTGAACCTGATCGGCCGGATAATTCAGAAAGGGTTGCTGACAAGCGGCAGGCTCGCTATATTCGAGGTGAGAGTCGACGATATCCCGGGAAGCCTGCACACTATCACCGGCGTGATCTCGTTCCATCGCGGGAACATCTTAACGGTTACCCACCGTCGCCTTGATCAGGAGTTGCCGGTTGGAAAAACAGCGATTGTTTTCACCGTTGAGACACGTAGCCCCGAACACCTGGTCCGGATGCTGGCGGACATAAGAGCGGAAGGGTTTGAAGTGAAATGAAAAAGGGTTCGCGGGCCGGCGCTGTCTCTTACGGCATTGTCGTGCACGGAGGGGTAGGCTCTCCGCTGCGATTCAGTGACGGCTGCAAGAGAGCCTGCTCGGCAGCCTTCGCCTTGCTCAAGAGGGGCTCAGGCGCACTTGAAGCAGTTGTCGAGGCAGCGAGACTGCTCGAAAACGACGGCCGATTCAACGCGGGCTCTGGTTCCACGCTGCGCCTCGACGGCAAAACGGTCGAGATGGATGCAGGCCTCATGGATTCAGTCGGCCATCTCGGCATCGCAATTTCGATACGCACCGTTCGAAACCCTATCCTTCTCGCCAGAGCTATCATGGAGACACCGCACGTGGCGCTTTCGGGCCAGGGAGCCGAGCTGTTCGCAAAAAGACGTGGACTGGAGCCGTTCAACAATCCTTCCAAGCTCAGCAGGCGACGACACGCGAGCCTGCTGCGAAAGATCAGGGAAGGCAGCCTTGGTGAGCTCGATCCGCGCTGGAAGGATTGCGACCTCGAATCCCTGTGGAATTTTGAATCGCCGTACAGCAGTATCCTCGGCGCCGACACCATCGGCGCAGTGGCTCTGGACAAGGGTGGAAACCTTGCGGTGGCCAATTCGACGGGTGGTGCGTCCCCCATGTTGTTGGGACGCGTGGGAGATTCACCCATGATCGGCTGCGGATTTTATGCGGGGCCGATAGCTGCTGTGGCATGTACAGGTATCGGTGAGGAGATCATCAAGAAGATGTTGGCGAAGAGTGTCCATGATTCGATTGCGCAAGGAACGACAGTGAAAGAATCATGCACAAATGGCCTCAGGCCCTTCCCCGGCACTGTTCCTACAGGCATTATTGCCATAGCAAAAACCGGCTGCGCAGTCATCTCAAACCGACCCATGGCTCACTACGCGCTCTTTCGACTAGGGTCACGGGTCATAGGGTCCAGGGGCCAGAGTCGTGGGTCCAGCAAATACTCGATTGAGAGTCTAGTTTCTCCGACTATTCGACCGTCCAATTCGCTGCGTTGACTATGCACAAGCAATTAGACTTGTTTCCATTTTCTCTTTGGCTTAACCTGTAACCGGACCCTGCCTGACCCATGGAGCCCTGGACCCGGTTTCTCTTGACACCGACGGTCCATTTCTGATTCTATAAACCTGTCAAACACAAAGATAAGGAGTATCGCATGGGTGATCTATTACCGAAGTTCAAAGCTGCGGCGGTTCAGGCAGCACCGATATATCTCGACAGAGATGGCAGTGTTGAGAAAGCATGTTCGCTGATTGCGACAGCGGCTGGAAACGGCGCAGATCTGATTGTGCTTCCCGAAGTTTTTATCCCGGGCGGACCTTATTGGGCCTGGAACATGGACATGCGCCGGGGTATAAAATATTCTGCCGAGCTTTATCTCAATTCCGTGGATGTTCCCGGCGAAGCAACGTCCAGGATAGGCGAGATGGCAAAGAAATATGGGACGTATGTTGTGATCGGCATCAATGAAAGAGAGAACAAGAGTCTCTACAATACGCTTCTCTTCTTCGACAGAAAAGGTCATCTATTTGGCAAGCATCGGAAATTCAAGCCCACCGGAGCGGAGAAGCTCGTCTGGGGCGAAGGAGATGGCAGCACCCACACGGTTTACGATACGGAGATCGGGCGTATGGGCGGTCTCATATGCGGCGAACATACCATGGCATTGCCGGGATTTACCCTCGCCGCAATGGGCGAGCAGGTGCATATTGCATCCTGGGTGGGCTTCTCCTACTCGGACACGACCCTTTCGGAAGTCTGTTCGAGATATCATGCCATCGCGTACAATACTTTTGTCATCTGCAGCCAGGGTATTCTCGATGATGGAGTCAACAAGAAGCTCGGCCTGGACCTCAAAGTGGGCGGCGCATGGAGCAGCATCATCGAGGCAGGAACCGGACGAATCATGGCAGGGCCGCTTGGACCGGCTGAAGAAGGTATCGTGTACGCCGACGTTGACCTGAACAACGCCGTCTCTCATTATTTCCTGCACGAGACGACCGGCCATTACTGGCCCAAGCAGTTCCGGGTCTTCTTTGACGCCCGCGAGATGAAGCCGCTCAATTTTACGGGAACGGCCGATATAAGGGATAGTAAAACGGATGAAGACGCGGCGCAATGCCGGGAAATACTCTAAAGAGATTCGCGACATTTAGAAGATATTCACTATCGCATAAGGAGGAATCAAATGGCTGTAGAGGGATTCGAACCGTACAAGGCTGAAGACGCTGAGAAATATAACAGGCTGAGGTGGTGGGCGGGCCTTACCTGGGGAGACATGTTCGACAAGGCAACAGACATTTACCCGGACAAGGTGGGACTCGTCGATGATACCACGCGTCTCACGTACAAAGAGCTGCGCGAGAAGACCGACAGGGCGGCGATCGGTTTGATGAATTCGGGCATCAAGTCAAAGGACTTCGTGCTCGTGCAGCTACCCAACTGGCATGAATTCGTCGTCGCATACTTTGCCCTGCAAAAGATCGGGGCCATCACTGTGCTGCTCATCTCACGCCATGCCCTGGCAGAAGTCAATCAGCTTTCCAGCCTGACAAATCCTACTGCATGGATTCTTCCTGATAGGTACAGGAATATTGATTATCTTCCGCTCATCGAAGGCGTTAAGGCCGCGAACAAAAGCCTCCGCCATATCATAACAGCAAGGGCTGACGACAAGAGTAAGTTTGTCACTCTCGAAAGCCTGATCGAGTCATCCAAGCTGACCCCAGCAAACCTCGAAGCCCTTGCAGAGAGGCGACCGGACCCCATGGAAGTATCGATGATTCTTCCGACTGGCGGCACCACGGGCCTGCCAAAGGCTGTTCCCCGGACGCATAATGACTACATCACTTACGTTGAGTACCATTCTAAGAGATGGGAGATTACGAGTAACGACACGCTGCTCACGATTGCGCCGGTGAGCCACAGCCAGGGAATGCACGTCGGTCTCGGCGGCAGCTTCTTTAACTATGGGAAGTACGTGCTCGGCGATTCTACCGACCCTGGTGATATCTGTAAGATCATAGAGCGTGAGAAGGTCACCGCTTTTCCCACAGTGCCGGCACTTGCCCAGAGAATTGTAAACATGGAGAACCTCAAACAGTATGATCTCAGCTCGCTCAAGAAGATTTACTGCGGTGGCGCACCCAGCACACCGGAACTCGTGAAGGCGGTGTATGAAAAGCTCAACTGCAAGTTCGTCAATGCGTTCGGCTCATCGGAAGGTATGAGCTCGATGACGCGTCTCGATGACGACCTGGAAACGATCTGCACCACGGTGGGCAGTCCGGATTGCCCTTATACCAAGGCTAAAGTGATCGATCAGTACGAGAAGGAGCTGCCGCCCAACAAAGAAGGTGAGATCGTTTACAAAGGACCGACAATCTTCACCGGCTATTTGAAGTCGCATGAGGAGAATATGAAGAATTTCACGGCCGACGGCTTCTTTAAAACCGGCGATCTGGCGAAGATAAATGAGCAGGGGGTCATACGGATAACCGGCAGGATCAAGGATACGATACTGCGCGGCGGCGAGACGATCAGTGCGGGCGGCATTGAGAAGCTGGTATGCTCTCATCCGGCCGTTGCCCAAGCGGCGGTCATTGGCATGCCTGACAAAGCGCTCGGCGAGCGGATCTGCGCCTATATTCAGCTCAAGCCCGGGGCCAAACTCACACAGGAAGAACTGAGCGCCCATCTGAAGGGCGCCGGAGCTTCCGTGATGCAATTGCCGGAGCGCGTCGAGTTTATTGACAGTATGCCGCTGACCGGTGTGGGAAAGGCTGATAAGAAGGCACTCAAGGAGGACATCAAAAAGAAGCTGGGCGTCTGACACCGATTTGCCTTCAAGCGCCTACCTTCGTTGCCCTTCGGCCTGTCCTTACTCGACGTACCCCAGGTACGCCTCCGTAGTCCAGGCCTCGGTTCGCCTCGGTTTGCATCTTGAAAGCAAATCGGTGCAGGCATAGCGGAGGCCGATGAGACGTTGTTGACGGCTACGGTGGTCGTGCTGCTCCTCCTGTGTTACATTAACTGCATGAGTGCTGCGCATCGTCCGCTTTCGGACAAGACGACACCGTACGTCAGGCTTCTCGCTGAACACGCTCTTTCCAGGACAGCGGGCGCCCCGCTCGTTCCCGGGAATGCCGTAACGCTGCTCAAGGATGCGAAGGAGAATTACCCCGCGTGGTTAGATGCCATGCGGTCCGCAAGAAAAAGTATTCACTTCGAAAGTTTCATCATTCACGAAGACGACATGGGAGAACAGTTTTCCCAGGTTCTGGCCGCTAAAGCTCGAGAAGGCGTAAAGGTCAGAATTGTGTATGACTGGTTGGGCGCCTTCGGGAAGACGTCACGCAAATTTTGGGAACGCTTAAGAAGAGCCGGCGCAGAAGTCCGCTGCTTCAATCCGTTTCGCTTCGACAGTCCACTCGGCTGGCTGAGCCGTGATCACCGGAAGATGATTGCGGTCGACGGACAGGTAGGCTTTGTGACCGGACTCTGCGTTGGTCGCATGTGGGTTGGGTACCCGGAGCGAGGCATCGAGCCCTGGCGCGATACAGGCATCAAGATTGAGGGGCCGGCCGTAGCTGACGTCGAGCGCGCCTTTGCCGATATCTGGGCAATCATGGGAAGCCCCTTGCCCGATGATGAAATACCGCAGAAAGAGACTATCCAACCCGCCGGCGACGTAACGTTGCGCGTGGTAGCAAATGTTCCAAATACGGCAGGCCTCTATCGGATGGACCAGTTTATCACTGCGATAGCGCGCAAGTCACTCTGGCTTTCGGACGCCTATTTCGTCGGGATGATCCCCTACGTTCAATCACTCAGTGCCGCAGCCAGGGATGGAGTCGATGTGCGGCTTCTGGTACCCGGTTCCACGGATATTCCGATCCTGAGGGCGCTTTCAAGGGCCGGATATCAACCGCTTTTGCAAGCGAACGCCAGGGTATTCGAGTGGAACGGGCCAATGATGCATGCAAAGACCGCAGTAGCGGACGGTCGGTGGGCCCGGGTTGGATCGACCAATCTCAATATATCGAGCTGGATCGCCAATTACGAGCTGGATGTGGCTGTGGAGGACGAAACTTTCGCCAGGAGCATGGAACAGACCTTTCTAGAGGATCTGGAGCATTCTACAGAAATTGTCCTTAACGCACGGCAAAAGGTGCTTCCGGTAAAAAAAACGCCAGGACGTTCACGCATCAGGTCGCGGATGACCGGAGGCAGTGTGAGCAGGGCTGGAGCAAGCGCCATCAGGATCAGCAACACAGTAGGGGCCGCCATCACGAATCGCCGGGTGTTGGGTCCTGCCGAGGCTCGGATCATGAGAAGCGCCGCGATTGTCCTCTTCCTGTTTGCCGCACTTCTGGTGCTGTGGCCCCGATGGATAACGATTCCATTTGTGGTGGTTGCAGCCTGGTTGGCCTTCTCTCTCCTTATCGGGGCGCACAGGTTAGGCAAGAAAAGAAAAATGGAATGGGAAGATTACCCGGAAACGGTCCGTAGCCGCCCGACCAGGCGCGCCAGCTCCAGGAAAAGAAGAAGCACGAAGGCCGGAGACTCCACAGAGAAAGCATATGAGAATCAATAACAGCGGCTCAGGCGACGTCGGTGCAAGATGTAACGTTGTGCGAACAAAAAACGGAGTAGTGGAGTTATGGAGAAGGCAAAACCGTTCAGGGTCGTAACCTATAACGTACATAAATGTCGCGGTCTTGATCGCCGCGTGAGGCCGGCGCGGATAGCAGATGTTCTGCGACACATAAATGCCGATATAATAGCCCTGCAAGAAGTCGTCTGCATTGAGGGTAAAAAGCCTGAAGAGAATCAGGCGCGCTTCATCGCTGACACGCTGGGGCTCGACTATAGGTTGGGTGAAACGCGAAAGCACGAAGGCGGGGCGTACGGCAACGTGGTTCTCAGTCGACTGCCCATTATTTCCACCGCCACCTATGATCTGAGTCAACCCGGCAGGGAAGAACGCGGCTGCTTGCGTGTTGACCTCCGGATGCGCGGAGACCGGATGCTGCATTTCTACAATATACACCTCGGTACCGCCTATCTCGAACGGCGCCGTCAAGCCAGGCAGCTTCTCGATGAAGACATACTGAGCGGCCATGGAGGGATACGTATCGTACTCGGCGATTTCAACGAATGGACGCGAGGCCTTACGACCAGGATGCTTTGCCGTCACTTTGATTCCGTGAATGCGCGGCTTCATCTCGGACGTTCGAAAACGTATCCGGGATTCATGCCCTTTCTACACCTCGATCATATCTATTTTGACACGCACCTGAAGCTCAAAGCAGCGACTCTCCACCGGAGTCGCACCGCCTTGATTGCGTCCGATCATCTACCCATAGTCGCCGATTTCGCGTTGAAGGCCTATGACAGTTCGCATCGAATACAATAAAGAGAAGTGCGCCGGGTGAATCTAAAAGAACTCAGTCGGGGTGGGGCTTATGCGGAACCGGTCACTGGCCGGTTTTGCGAGCGTCAAGAAGGTCTCGTATCCGCCTCAGCATCACTTCGAATGCGAAAGGCTTTCGGAAGAAATTGGAATCGGGGATGTCGTCGACGACGCCTTGCCTTCGTATCTCTTCGGTGTCATAGCCGCTCATGAAAAGGAACAGAACATCATCGCCTGATTTGCGCATTTCAGCTGCCAGAGCAAAACCGTCCATGCCCGGCAGCATGACATCTATAACCGCCAGGTGAACCCTGTCTGTATTTTGCCGGTACACCTGCAAAGCTTCTTTTCCACTTGCGGCAGTGAGTACTTCATAACCTTCTTCGCTCAGCGCTTCGTTCAGAATAAACAGGAATGCCGCATCATCTTCAACGACAAGCACACAGGAGGCGGCCTCATTCGGTACGGCTTTCTCCTTCCCGTCCGTGCTCTGTGTCGCTGAGTTATGCCAATTTGCCTTCAAGTGTATACCTTCCGGGTACCCGCCGCAGGTGGGTGTGCTGCCCGTCGCTCTCCTCGACGTACCATAGTACGCCTTCGTCGGCTCCTCGCTGCCGCCTCGGTCTCCATCTTGAATGCAAATTGGCATCATACGCATCGGAAAACACCAGAAACCTCCGGCCTCTGCAGAACTGAGTTTCATGAATGAACCGTCTACATCTCGCTCGGCCAATGTCACCGAGGCCTAAATTCTCAGTGTCTGCTTCGAATCTTCTCTGATTGAAACATAATGCGATAGGCGGGGAAGTCAAGTGTACAGAGGCTTAAAGAGCCGGAGCGGCGGGTGCTCCAGTCCACTCCCTTGGTGGCATTCACGCGTCAGCTTACAAGGGAGATTGCGCCGGGCGTGCAAACCTTTGCGCATTGCGGGTCACCCCCGCAAAGATCACAATGGTACGCCGTTCCTTCGAACGCAAAGAGCGCTTTAAGGGGACAGGCCTTGACTCTTTTTTCATTCCAGAGGAAGCTCTTCTTCTCGGCGGCCTCATTAACTTCTTCTTCCGAAAGGCATTTCATCTTCTTACACTGACGGCAGACGACCGGTGCATGGAGGCTCGTACCGAGGTCGTCTGTCTCAATCCGGATGGCTGATTTTTCAGTGTTGAAGACGCCCAGATGAAACAGAGAACAGACCATCTCGCACAGATGGCACCCGCTGCATTTCTCTTTTTCAATCTTAATCTTCATGGCAAATCGATGCCGAGCCTCATCAGAGTTTCCGCCTCCGGTATGCCGTTCTCATCCCAGCCGTGGAGGTCATAAAACTGATCCAGCATAGTATTGAACTGATCCCGGTCGATGATCTGCCCTTTACAAGGTCCATCGGGGACGGGCTCCTCGAAATACCTGCGGGGAAGCGTATCATCGCGGCGGCTGATCCCGTCTTTGACGAGCATAGACCTCTCGAGGGAAGAGACGCGTTCCCCGATAGTCTGCAACTCCTGCGGGCTAATGCTCATGCCCGTCGCGAGGTTAATGAATTCCGAAAATTCTTCATAGCCGAGAGCCCGCGGGCTCGAAAAAACGGACAGAAAACGGCAGAAGCCTGCCGAATCACAGACCGCATTCAGAACTTCGTGCCACCAGACCATCCTCCCCTTACCCTCATACGATGAGAACTGATTGCTCACGGCACCGCCATAAATCTTTTCGAGAACCTGCTCGGGAAGGGAAAGCACGTCAATGGAAGCCCTGCTCCTCATGTGGCATGCACCACGAGATGCAGTAGCCATTCCGAGAGCAAAGCTCTTGGGCAGACGTTCGTCGGTCATCTCGATCGGAAAATCCTTTATCTCCATCAGGTAGTCGAGAGAGGCTTCTCCGAGAATCTTGTGCGCTAAGCGCCCTTCAGCCAGAATATCTCCGAAACCTTTTCTTTGCGCAGTCGCGTGGATCAACTCAATGATTGAGGCGCCGTTGCCCCACTCCAGCGGGATGCCGGTGAGCTGTGTCCCGATCAGTCCCCGTTGGTACAGTTCCATGACCCAGGCAAAGTATGAGCCCGTAGACATCGTGTCAAGACCGTAATAGTTGCAGAGCTCACAGGCGTAGATGATATCTTCCGGATCGAGGTTTCCCAGTTTGGGTCCGAGCGAGCCTATCGAACCGTACTCAGGGCCTTCGCCCCTGGTTCCTTTATATTTTCCTTCGCTGATCTCATAGCGTTGGCGACAGTGGACCGGACAGCCAAAGCAGGAGAGCATGCCCGTGGAATAACGTTCGAGCGGTTCGGCTTCAAGGCCTGCCCCTCGCTCACCCACAGTTGTGGCCTGATTGTTGCGGACACTCAGGAAACCCATCGTGTTGCAGAGATGAAAGAGCAGAGGCGTCCCGTGTTTCCCAAGGGCCTGGGCCCATTTTGTCTCCAGCAGCTGTTTCAGAACCGTATGATAATAACTGAGGTACTTCTCCGGGTCTGCGACCGTGATGTCCATGGTTCCTCTCGCTGCTACTGCCTTGAGCCCTTTGGATCCCATCACAGCGCCCATGCCCGTCCTGCCTGCGGCGTTCTTCATTCCTGTGCGGACAGCCGAGAATCTGACCAGGTTCTCTCCAGCCAGGCCGATACAGGCAACCCTGGTTCGCGCATCACCCAGCTCGGATCGAATTCTTTTCTGCGTCTCGACGGTATCGAGGCCTTTCAGGTGAAGTGCTGAGCGTACTTCCACAGTGCCATTCTTTACGAGAAGATAAACCGGACGGTCACTATGACCGGTAATGACAAGGTGGCTGAAGCCGGTTTTGATTAGCTCGGCCGCAAACTCTCCACCCATGTTGGTATCGCCAAGGTGACCCGACTCGGGTGATTTAGAGGTGATATTGAGGCGGGAACCGAAACCGAGTGTTCCTGACAGAAGACCTGCTCCAAAAATCAGCGGGTTCTCCGGGGAAAAAGGATCCAGTTGACGCGTGTAGTACCTGGAAAGCAGGTACATATTCAATCCTCTGCCGCCGAGGTACTTTCGGCGAAGTTCCATCGGGATTTCCTCGATCTTCACCGAACGGTCACTTAGATTGATGAACGCTATCTTCCTGTCATATACCATGCATTTCTTTTTCAGGGGTTCATTATAGCATAATTGATCCTCTTAACGTGCGGGGGTCCTTGACTTAGACAGAAAGAAATCCTACGTTAAGAATCAGCGCAAACAGGTCCGCCTATGGAAGAGGCGATTAAGGTTGGAGGTTCACTATGAAGAACATAACCGTTGATGAGAACTGCGTCGGGTGTGGCTCCTGCGTAGAGGTGTGTCCGGAGGTCTTTGAGCTGGAGGGGGATTTGGCAATCGTTAAGAAAGGGGCCGATCTTTCGCTGGACGCGAAGATTATCGAAGCTGCAGAGGCGTGCCCGGTGGAAGCTATCCACTACGACAAATAAATATACCGATTAGCCTTCAAGCGCGTACCGTTCGTTGCCCATTGGCCCGTTCCGCTTCGACGTACCCCAAGGTACGCCTGTGCGGCCCGGACCTCGGTTCGCCCCGGGGTACCCGGCCGAAGACTGGGTCGTGCATCTTGAATGCCAATCGGTATAATCCATTTGCGAGCGAGGCTCCCCGTGAAGCGCTATGACCTAAATCAGTGTTTGCTCGATAAAGGCTGGAGATCGGGGCGCAGACAAATACAAGATTTTATCGCAGATGAACGCTGATAAAATGCCAGAAGAGATGAACGCTGATGAGGTTAGCAGTGGCCAGCATTGTGATACTACGGCAATGCTGGCCACACCGCCGCGCTCCGCGGGTAATCCTCAACCGTCCGCCGCAGGCGGATTGCGGTTGACCGGAGATGCCGCTTTATCGCATCTCCGGTCAAAAGATAACCCATCCGCTCTTTATCTGAGCCTTTATCCGATTTTATCTGTGACAAAAAGTCCTGTCAGTAAAACCGCATTATTCATAACGTAGCGCGTCGATGGGGTTGAGTAGCGACGCCTTATACGCCGGATAAAACCCGAAAAATATCCCAACCATTCCGGAAAAAGAAAAAGCGAGGAACACGTAAAAAGGAGAGACGACCGTTCTCCAGCCCGCTGCTAGCGATATTGCTTCGGAAGCAGATATTCCCGTGATAACACCCACCAGCCCCCCGATCAGCGATAGGATCACCGCTTCTATGACAAACTGAAGCCTGATGTCCCATGTTTTCGCGCCGATGGCCATTCTTATTCCTATTTCTCTCGTCCTCTCCGTGACCGAAACAAGCATGATATTCATGATGCCGATGCCGCCGACCAGCAAGGAGACGGAAGCTATAGCGCCGAGCAGGTAGGTCATCACCTTTGTCGATTGCTCGGTCACCTGCATCATCTGGGTAAGGTTCCTGATTGTAAAATCCTCATCCTGCCTTGCGCTTATATGATGCCTCTGTCTAAGCAGATCCTTTATCTGTTTTTCGGCAGTGTCGAGATCCTCGAAGTTTCTCGCTTTCACGATGATCATCCTGACCATACCGGCAAAAGCCGTCCCGAAGAGCTTCTTCTGGGCCGTCGTGATGGGCACAAAAACGGTGTCGTCCTGATCCTGGCCGTTCATCGATTGTCCCTTTTCCGCCATGACCCCGATCACCCTGAAAGGGATCTTCTTTATTCTGATGATCTGATCGATGGGGTCGATACCTCCAAAAAGGTTATCAACAACCGTTTGCCCGAGAAGGGCCACCTTAGTGGCGCTCTTAACATCATCGTCCGTCATCGACCTGCCGGACGCGAGCGACCAGTCCCTGACGGCGAGCATCCCCGAAGAGGTACCCTGGACGCCGGTGGACCAGTTCAGGTTCCCATAGACAATCTGTGCGACCCCATTGAGAACGGGTGCAACTTCCTGTACAGCGGGACACTCTTTCTGAATAGCGTCTGAATCGTTCAGGGTCAGCGTCTGTTGGCTGCCACCACCCATCCTCACACCGCCGGATGTCTGGCTACCGGGAGAGATGATGAGAAGATTGCTCCCCATGCTCGATATCTGGTCTGCTATCTGTTGGCTTGCTCCGGTGCCCACGGCAAGCATCGCGATAACAGCGCCGACGCCTATGATGATGCCGAGCATCGTAAGCGCGGAGCGCATTTTGTTTACGCGCAGCGCCCGCAAGGCTATACGGGTGGTCCAGGGGATGTTAATCATGCTCGGGCCCTCGAACCCTGTTGCTGTTCGTCGCTCACCACATGTCCATCCAGAAATTTTATAACTCGCCGGCTGTACGCTGCTATGTCCTGCTCGTGCGTTACCAGGATAACCGTAATGGCCGATTCACTGTTCAGCTTCTGGAAGATCTCCATGATTTCCTGGCTCGTTTTGGTGTCGAGGTTTCCTGTCGGTTCATCAGCCAGGATTATCGGCACTTGATTCACGATGGCCCGTGCAATCGCCACCCTTTGTTGTTGCCCCCCGGAGAGCTGGTTAGGATGGTGGTGCTCTCTTCCCTCCAGGCCAACGGTGTGCAAAGCGGCGAGCGCTTTCTGATGTCTTTCTTTCACAGGCACACCATTGTAAAGCAAGGGAAGCTCCACATTCTCAAGCGCCGTAGTTCTGGACAACAGATTAAATCCCTGAAAAACAAAGCCGATCTTCTGGTTCCTGATGTGCGCCAGTTCGTCCCTGTTGAGCTTTCCCACATCAACTTCATCGAGAAGATACTCCCCGTCAGTCGGTATGTCGAGGCAGCCGATAATATTCATGAAGGTAGACTTACCTGAACCGGACGGTCCCATTATTGCGAGGAACTCGCCTGTGTCAATAGTGAGCGAGACGCCGTCGAGGGCCCTCACTTCGATGTCACCCAGGCTATAAATCTTCCTGACCTTTCTGGCCTCGATCAGTTTCATTTAACGAATGAACCTCGGGGCACCCTGCGGCGCCACACTACTCTTCTTCGCCCCACTCAGCGATTCAACAATCACTTCCTGGTCCTCTTTCAAGTCTCCGCCCGTTATCTCTGTAAACATGCCATCAGATATGCCCGTAGTGACAGGGATCCGTTTCGGCTGACCTTGCTCCAGTATCCAGACAGCATAGTTCCTCTGGCCTGCCGGCCCACCGCTCGACGGCCCGCCCTGCGGAGCGCCTGATCTCCCTTGTGCCCGGCCTGGGCTGGCTGGTCCTTGCGCAGGAGTGCCTTCTTTCACCGGCGGCGCGCCGGCCGGTTTACCCAGATCCTTGTCTGACGGGCGGAACCGCAACGCGGCATTCGGTATTCTCAATACACCACTCTTATTGGCCACGATGATCGATACATTGGCGGTCATGCCGGGTTTCAATTTCAAGTCCTCATTGTCAACAGTAATGACGACATCGTAGGTCACCACGTTCTGAACCGTGATGGGAGCGATGCGTATCTGTGACACGGTTCCGTAAAAGATTCTATCAGGATAGGCATCGACACTGAACTCTACCTTCTGCCCCAGTGCCACCTTTCCGACGTCAGCCTCGTCCACGTTGGTGTCAACCTGCATCTTGGCAAGGTCCCGCGCGATCGTAAAAAGTGTCGGCGTGGTAAAGCTTGCCGCTACCGTTTGCCCGACGTCGACGTTCCTCGATACAACGGTGCCGTCAACCGGAGATACGATTTTTGTATAGCGGAGGTTGGTCTCGGCCAGGCGCAGCGTTGCCTCAGTCTGGCTGATCTGCGCCGTGTCATAAGCCAGCTGGGCTTCGGCCACATCGTGGTTTGCTTGTGAAGTGTCGAGATCGGCCCTGGCTATAAGGTTCTTCGCAAAAAGTTCTCTGTTCCGGTCTCTAATCCTCGTTGCATCCGCCAGAGTCGCTTTATCCTTCTGGACTGACGCCTTCGCCTGAAGCAGGTTAGCCCTCGCATTGTCCACCTGAGCCTCGAAGGTTGCGGGGTCTATCTCGGCGATTACCTGTCCCGCTTTCACGGGTGAGTTAAAATCGGCGTGGAGCTTCTTCACCATCCCTGAGACCTGTGTACCCACAAGCACCGTGATCACGGCATTCATGGTGCCTGTTGCCGTTACCGTCGCCCTTATGTTACCGTTCGCAACGCGTGCGGTCTTGAATTTCGGCGTATTGCCGGTTCCCCTGAATCCCAGAAACGCACCGGCGCCGAGAACCAGAAGAAGCGCAACGACAATCAGTACCTTTTTCTTCATCATCCACCTAGCGTTTTTGTTGACGATATTTCGAGCAATTCTGCAGTGGTCGCCTCACACATTACTGAAGAAAACCAACAACAGCGTCTGACTTACAAATATGGTACCTCTTTCCACACATTTTTTCTAGGGCGCCTAAAGCATATCTTGCTCATGCAAGGCCCGCATGCTCTTCCTGCTTCACGATACCCTTCATTCCAAGCAAGACAGATGCCAGGAGATCCCAGACACCAAAACCGCGCCGGGGCCAGCGGTTCGATGCTCGGTGATTGAAGGCAGTTATTCTGGAGGAACAGTTAGTGTCGGGAAGCGGCCATGATGTTCGACATTATTGTCACTGCTATGACGCCTTTTCCGGTCCTGCGGAGCCTATAGCAGACTCCGCAGGCACATTGAAAGACTTAGCTTCTTCTCTCCTCTTAAGGGCCTTGTCTGGACCCCGGCCCCTGGACCCAGGACCCTTTTGTCTATGCTCCCTTGTTCTTGAGCGCCTCCAGGACCGTCTTCGGATCGAGGGGAAGGCGCCTCACCCGCGCACCCGTAAGGTTAAAGAACGCGTTAGCAATCGCGGGCGCTATAGGGGTTACCGGGGGTTCACCAATGCCCCCGATCTTCTCGGTACTCTTGATGATATGGACGTCAACGTCCGGAATCTCGCTTATCTTCCAGAGGGGATAGTCATCAAAGTTGGCTGATTTAACACCGCCATTCGCAAACCGTATCTTTTCCATGAACGTGGTGCTCAAACCCATAATGGCGCACCCTTGCGCCTGTGCTATGATGGGGTCAGGATTCACGACCGGGCCGCAGTCGATAGCGTAGGTTATCTTGTGGACCCGTATCTTCCCGTCTTTTTCATTCACGGAAACGTCGGCAACTACCGCGACATTGGTCCCGAAACAGCAGTGCTGGGCTATTCCCCTGCCCTGTCCTTGCGGCACTGACTTTCCCCAGCCGCCCTTTTCCGCGACCGTTTCCAGGCAACGTCGAGCACGCATATTGTTCTTGAGTAGTTCCAACCGGAACGCCACAGGGTCCTTGCCCGCTGCTTTGGCCAACTCATCCATGAACGATTCCATAATGAAGGCATTGGGAGCATTCTGGACTGAACGCCAAGGCGCAGCCGGAATGGGCAGATCTGAGAGAACCTGCTCAATATACCAGTTCGGGATCTCATATGTCGTGTGGCAAAAGGTCGGGGTCTTCTCATAATCATAAATTCCCCAGAGGCTGTAAACATCGACGCCGTTCTTAATACCCGCCGGATTCGAGAACTTCAGAATCGACGTGCAGGAAACCTTGTGAGACCATCCGGTCACGCTGCCCTTGCTGTCAAGACCGACCTTAATTCTCTGTGCTGTGGAAGCGCGATAGGCATCATACTTCATATCCTCCTCGCGGGTCCAGAACACCTTCACGGGCTTACCGACGGCCTGGGAACAGGTGACCGCATCTATGACGAAATCGGGTCGTGCCCTTCTTCCAAGGCCGCATCCGACCAACGTCGTGTGCACATTGATCTTCTGCGGGGGCAACTTCGTGAGACCCGCGGCGGTCATCACCGTAAGCGTCTGTCCCTGCGTCGGTACCCATATATCGCACCCATCCTCACGCACGTGGGCAGTGCAGTTCATCGGCTCCATGGTGGCATGAGCCACAAAGGGCACAAAGTACGTGGCCTCGACCACTTTGGCCGCCTCATCCAAAGCCTTCTTGGTATCGCCGGTGCTTACAACGGTGGCGCCCTGTTTGTCGAGACCCTCAAAATAGGATTTCTCGACAGACTCGTCATTCATATCAGGATGAGAACCCTTGTCCCACTGGACTTTCAGAGCATCCCGGCCTTTCAATGCCGCGAAGGTCGAATTGGCAATTACTGCAATGCCGTTAGGTGTCTTTGCTACTTTACTCACACCCTTCACCGCCATTGCTGCCTGCTCATCGAATGAAACAGGTTTGGCTCCATACGCCGGAGGACGGGCAATGACGCCATAGAGCATATCCGGGACCTGGACGTCCATGCCGAAAACTGCTGTACCGGCGACTTTATCGGGTATATCCAGGCGGGCCATCGGTTTACCCATGTATCTGAACTCGCTTTCCTTCTTGAGCGGCGGATCCTGCGGGATGGGAAGCTCCGATGCTTTACGGCAGAGCTTGCCATACGTGAGCGTGCGGCTGCTCTTCTTATGCTTGATCATGCCCTTTGCCGGCTCGCATTCTGCTTCCGGCACCTTCCAGGTCTGGGCGGCGGCTGTGATCAGCATGGCTCTGCCGGCAGCCCCTGCCTTGCGCAGCGGCGCGTAAAAGCCACGGACGCTCGAACTGCCGACGACTACCTGGGCGTTGAAGATCGGGCTTTTGTAAGCATCGCCAGCGGGGGCCTGTTTTACACGTATCTGGTTCCAGTCAGCATCAAGCTCATCGGCAACGATCATGGCAAGGGCGGTTCTCACGCCCTGGCCCATCTCGGAGTTAGGTATGGCAACGGTTACGATGCCGTCGGGGGTAAGTTCGAAGAAGGCGTTCGGGGTGAAGACGGCCTTGCCTACATCTTTGGCACTGACGAGCTTGGTGCCCAACGGGGTGATGGCAACGCCTATGGAGAGAATCGATCCTTTGAGAAAGTCACGACGAGATAGTTTCATGATTTTTTGCCCTCCTTCCTCGTGAGATCAATTGCGGTCGTTATCCCCTTCTTCATGCGATGATACGAGCCGCATCGGCAGAGCACATCATCCATGGCGCCCGTGACCTTGGCAGGGTCGGGATTCTTCGATTCGGCAATGAGGGCAGCGACCTGCATCATGATACCCGGCTGGCAGAAGCCGCACTGGGGGACCTGCTCCTGTATCCACGCCCTCTTCACCGGATGGTTCTTGGGGAGGCCCTCTATGGTCGTGATCTTCTTGCCCTGTACGTCACCGACCGCGGTCACACAGGAGCGCTGGGCTTTGCCGTCGATATGGACAGTGCAGGAGCCGCATGCGCCGATACCGCAGGCATACTTTGTGCCCGTCAATTTGAGATGGTCGCGTATAACCCAGAGCAACGGCGTATCCGGAGGAACATCGACACTATACTTCTTTCCGTTGACTTGAAACGAAATCATGCGTACCTCCCTTTGTAGTAGTTAGTAACTCTTATCTATCTGCCCCGAAAATAAAAAAACCTCAGAAGGCAAAAGTTTACCCGCCCAGAGGTTTTCAGACCGACCGGTCCGCCAATCCAGAGTATCGATTCACGTGCGTCTATACACGTAACGCTCTCATACCCTTTTCCCAATCCTACGCTGAACTTTGAACCTGCGATTCGACCTTCTTGGAGGCACTCAAAGACCCACCCTGCTCAATGTTAGTACTACCGGCATTTCTTTGTCAAGAAAAAGTGGACACGCAGCAGCGAACGTTTTCTGTTGACAAGCTGCGTGCGCTTTTCTAGAATCCAGCTAAGTTACAACAGAATCACACACGTCGAGACGGAACCAGCTCCGCGATGTTTCACACCGACGGACCCGTCCCCGACAAAGAGAGGGATTATGCAAAGACCGCGAGACAAATTTACAACAGCCTGTTTCTGGTTTACCTGTTTTTTAGGGTTCACACTTTTTATTATTCCCGCCACCGCCGGCGCCGAGTTCCCGGACCGGCCAATAACCATGTACATATCCATGGCGCCGGGCGGCTCTGTGGATATCTGCAGCAGGTCCATCTCGGCTGCGGCTGAGAAGATTCTGGGGAAACCGATTATCATCGAAAACAGAGCCGGTGGTGGTGGAACCGTTGCTTATGCGCTGGTGGCCAACGCAAAACCGGATGGATACACGCTGTGCGGCGGTGTCAGCACCGGAATAGTGAGGGCCCCGCAAATGCAGAAGGTGACGTTTAAGCCGCTGAAAAGCTTCACCCCGATTATAGCCTACGCCGCTCCCTACAACGGCATTGTGGTAAAGACGGACGCACCGTGGAAGTCGTTCAAGGAGCTGGTTGAATTCGCAAAGAAGAATCCTAACAAGGTGAAGTACGGCACGGGTGGGATTGGCACGGCCATGCACCATGCCATGGCATTCGTCGAGCATCAGGACGGCATGAAGTGGATCCACGTCCCTTACAAGGGAAATGCGGACGCGCTGACGGCGCTACTCGGCGGCCACGTAGATGTTGCATCGGTCGGTCCCGAATGGGTGCCCTTTGTAAAGTCGGGCACGATGAGAATTCTGGCCGTTACCGAGGAGAAAAGAAACCCCAATTTCGCGGACGTGCCGACGCTCAAAGACCTGGGCTACGATTTTGCGAATGAGACTGTTTTCTGCATCGTCGGACCTGCCGGTTTACCTGCGGACATTAGCAAGAAGCTTGAGACAGCCTTCGCAAAGGCGGCGGAAAGCAAAGAGGTAAAGACAGCCGTTGAGAAACTTGACCTCGTTCCTATCCTGATAGTCGGCAAAGAGTACGATGACTACTTGAAAAAAGTCTGGTCAAGGTTGGAGAAAAACCTGAAAGAGACCGGGCTCATAAAGGAGTCCGCAACAGCTCCGTACTGATAAAGCAGGTAAAGACAAAGGCGGGTTGAGGTAAAAACTAAGACAAAGGTTTAGGCGTAAAGAACCCGAACTCGACCGGACTGACACTGAAAGAGCAAGTCAGAATAGGTATTAAGTGCACCTGCTATGTTCGTTCTTTTCTCATTTTCTCCCTTCCTCAACCAAATAGATCCCTTGACCTTTTGCGGCAAGGTAATGAAGACTGTTGGCAGAGTCAAATACAATCCTTCCTTCCCCGTTGGTCCCCAAGGCAATGATGGCATCGTACTGCTTTTCCTCTTTGCTATCCATGACTACGAACACTCTGCTGTCTGCCCGAGCCACGTATGCCACGTGCTTGCTGTCGGGGCTGAAGACGAGAGTGCCTACAACGATCGCATCGTACTGCTTCTCTTCCTTGCCATCCACAACCACGCGCTGTTTGCTGCTCGTGCGAGCTACGTAAGCCACGCGCTTGCTGTCGGGGCTGAAGACGAGAGTGCCTTCCTCCAGACCATCGTAAGGTTTTTCTTCTTTTCCGTCCACCACCACGCACCACTGATTGCCTGCCCGAGCCACGTATGCCACGCGCTTGCTGTCGGGCTGAAGACGAGAGTGCCTACAACGATCGCATCGTACTGCTTCTCTTCCTTGCCATCCACAACCACGCGCTGTTTGCTACTCGTGCGAGCTACGTAAGCCACGCGCTTGCTGTCGGGGCTGAAGACGAGAGTGCCCACAACGATCGCATCGTACTGCTTCTCTTCCTTGCCATCTACAACGACCCACTGCTTGCTGCCTGCCTGAGCACCGTATGCCACACGCCTGCCGTCGGGGCTCACCTTGAAGGACGCTTTTATGGATGCGGAAAAATCAATGCTATCGATAAGTCTCTCAGATAGTGCCCACTCTGGAGACTCTGTTTGTGCAAAGACTGCTACACCAATACAAAGAAGAAAGAAACTGCACCATAACGTGATGCTTCTCTGTAACATTGTGTTACGCCTCCTTTTCTAAGGAACGTGCGCCTCAGGCAAGATCTTCGTCCATTTTCAATGATTACGCGTTCGACCGGAGTCGAGCCGTCATTTTCGTACTTTTGAGAAAGTTCGCCCCTTGCCCACTTTCCGCTGGTCCTTGGTATTGCTGCCTGTTCGCAGGCAGCATATTGCGGAAACGGCTACAGCTATTGCAATCGAGACCAGAACTGTCCTGTTAAATTTCGAAAGCATCCGTTCTGCGTCCTGAGCAACGCTCTTTGCCTCCGCACTCTTATATGGCTCTGTCGCCCACCCCGCCGCCTCCGACCTACAGCAAGTCGGCGAGATGAGACAGGTTGATACCAAGAAAAAGAAGGGGCAGAATATCATAATGAAAAGAGCGTTTCCCCCAATATTTCTCAAGGAGCGCTCTCCCTTCTTAGCGGGCATCTCAGGCGCCCTCGCGGACATCGTCTTCGGCATCGATGCTTCCGGCCTCCTCGGCCTTCGGCAGAAGGTCTGTAGGTCGCGCCCACCAGACATAAAAAGTTGGCAGCAGAAAAATGCTCATCAAAAGATCGGCGATCAACCCGCCCACGACGACGATAGCAAACGGCCGCTGCGAATCGGATCCGATGGCATGGGACATGGCGGCCGGCAGCAAACCCAGCGTGGCCACGAGCATGGTCATCATAATCGGCCTGATCCGGCGTGTCGCCCCTTCAATGGCGGCATCAACGATCGAATACCCCCTCGCACGCAACTGATTGATATACTCCACCATAACCACGCCAATCTGAACCGAGACCCCGAACAACGCCAGGAATCCCACGCCCGAGGAGACGCTCAAGTATGTGCCTGTTACAAGCAATGCGAGAAGACCCCCGATAGGAGCCACGATCATACAGAGCAAATTGAGGCAGGCCCATTTCGCTGAGCCGAAGGCGGTATAAATGATCATGAATATGAGGAAGATCGTCAGAGGCACGACTATCAGCAGCCGGGCCCAGGCGCGTCTTTGGCTTTCGTACTCTCCCAGCCAGCTGATGGTATATCCGGACGGCAGTTCCACCTGCTTGTTGACCTTCGCGATCGCCTCCTCGACAGTGCTGCCGAGATCTCGACCCCGGATGCTGTATTTAATGGCAACATATCGCCGGTTACCTTCCCTGTAGATCTGTGCAGCGCCGTCCTGCAGTTCCACCTTGCAGAGCTGGGCCAGGGATACGCGTTCTCCGGACGGCGCCACTAACCGGATCCTCTCAACCGCTTCCTTCGTGTCGCGGTAGGAAGGAAGGTAGCGCATGACGAGATCATAGCGCTGCTCGCCCTGCAAGACCTGGGTGAGGGCGTTGCCGCCGACGGCGGTCTGGACAGCATCCTGTACATCCGCGACGTTGATCTGGTAGCGGGCGGCTTGCTTGCGGTCCACAATAAAATTCAAATTAGGTTGACCAACGACACGAAAAAGCCCAAGATCGTGGATCCCACGAACTTGTCGCATAACATTGACGACCTCCTGGCCTTTGGCTTCGAGGGTCCTCAAGTCATCGCCATATATTTTTGTGGCGAGCTGCCCCTTGACCCCACTGACCGCCTCTTCCATGTTATCCGCAATGGGCTGAGAAAAGTTCCAGACTGCGCCGGGAATCTTTGTCAGCTCATGACTCATGGCGGCGATCAGTTTTTCCTTATCCTTGTGAAACACCGCGCGCCACTGATCTTTCGGCTTCAGGTTCACGCAGTATTCCGTGTTGAAGAATCCCGTAAAATCCAATCCGTCATCGGGTCGCCCCACCTGGCTGGTGGCCACCGTCACTTCTGGAAATGAAGCGAGAACCACCCGCGCCTGATTCGCCACCCGGGTGCCCTCAGTTGGCCCGGTGCTAGGCGCAAGAGTCCCGCGCACCCAGATTGCACCTTCATCCAGGTGGGGCAGGAACTCCGATCCGATAATGTGGGCCACCACCAAGCTGCCAAGCAGAGCGGCCACCGTAACGCCCACCATCGCCCATCGATGATGGATAGACCACGTCAGGGCATACCGGTAGTATTTAGTAAGCCAGACCACCACCGGGTTGTGCCATTCCGGCGTTTCCTTGCGAAACAGAAAACTCGCCAGGACCGGCGCAATCATTATCGAGAAGACGATTGCTCCCAGTAGCGCGAACGCTACGGTCCACGCCATCGGCTTGAACAAGCGACCCTCCACGCGCTGTAAAGTGAAAATGGGTAAATAGCCGCTGATAATAATGGTGATAGCGTAGAAGACGGGTCTCTGTACTTCGTGCGCTGCGGCCCGAATTCTGCCCGCCACGGAGGAAGTCGGATCCCTGTGACCTAAGTGGCGAATAATGTTTTCGACCATCACAACCGCGCCGTCCACCACCATGCCGAAATCCAGCGCGCCCAGAGACAACAGGTTCGCGGGTATGTGGCGTAGATTGAGACAGATCGAGGCGAATAATAAAGAAAACGGGATCGTCAGCGCAACGATTAGTGCGCCCCGAACATTCCCCAGAAAGAGGAGCAGCACGACCGTCACGAGGATAAAGCCTTCCGTCAGATTTTTCAGTACCGTGTGCGTGGTGTAGTGTACGAGGTCGCTTCGATCGTTGAACGGCACGATCTTCACCCCGGGAGGCAGGATTTTTTCGTTCAGCTCCTGCACCTTTTTGTGGACGCCCTCGAGTGTTGCGTCGAACTCCGCGCCCTTGCGCATGAGCACGATGCCTGAGACAACGTCCCCGTTATCGATGATCTTTCCATCCGCGCGATGAATCGCCCTACCGAATTGTCCGAGCCGGATCCTAGGACCTTGTGAGACCGTGGCGATGTCTTTGATCCGCAACGCCGTGCCGTTCTTTGTCGTTATAACGGTATCCTCAATGTCACGCACGGTACGAACCAATCCGACCACGCGCACATTGATCTGCTGCATGCCCGTCTCAATGAAGCTCCCGCCCGCATTCACATTGTTGCTGGCAAGCTGTTGTTCCACTTGTCCGATGTTGAGCCCGTATGACACGAGTTTGGCCGGGTCAACGCGAACCTGGTATTCACGTGTGGAACCACCGAAGCTCGATACGTCTACCACGTTGGGAACTGTTTTGAACTGTTTCGCCAGTACCCAGTCCTGCAGCGATTTCAATTCCATGAGGTCGTAACTCGGATTTGTACTTCTCAGGGTATAGAAATAGATTTGACCGACCGGGCTGAAGTCGGGTCCGATCTGCGGCTGCAAGTTAGCGGGAAGCGTCACTATGGAAAGTCGCTCCAAAACTTTCTGACGGTTCCAGGCGTTGTCTGAACCGTCCTCAAAAATGAGCATCACGACCGACAACCCGGCAACTGAAATAGACCGTAAGTTGGCGAGATAGGGGATGCCATTCATCACATTTTCGAGTGGAATGGTGACCTGCTGCTCCACTTCCTCTGCGGCACGGCCCGGCCACTGCGTGATAACCCAGGCATAGTTATTCGCGACATCAGGATATGATTCGACAGGCAGATCATGGAACGCAACGATGCCTGCGGCAAAGAGAAGAAGAGCAAAGGCCAGTATGAGAAGCCGTTTGTTCAGTGCGAAGTCGACAACAGCGCGGATCACCTCTATTTCCTCCCGTTACTGCTGCGCGGTGGCTTGAAGCATCAGGGCATTCGCGACCACCCGTTGACCTGGCTGGACACCTGTAACTTCTTGCATGGTTCCGGGGAGCATCTTGCCGCCCTTTACTTCGACGCGCCGGAACGCACCGTCTGTCAGGGGCACGTAGACCCAGTCGCGGTCATGCAGATGCAGGATTGCCGTTGCCGGGACAACGGCATGCTTTTCCTCCTGCTCGCCATGAAACGTGGCAGTAACGAACATGCCGATACGCATGATGCCCGGGTTCTTCATTTCCAGCCGCACCTTCGCGGTGCGGATAGCGGGATCAAGAATTGGCGCGATATTACTGATCCTGCCTTTAAACACTTTGTCCGGATAAGCGTTCAGACGGACATCTGCATACTCACCGAGGTGAACAAATGGAAAATCATTCTCGTACACGTCGCAGAGAATCCAGACAGTGTCGAGGTCGGCGATGGTGAAGAGATTCGGCGAACTATCGAGCGTTTTCACTCCGGCGCCATTCGTTACATTCTGCTCCGTGATGACGCCGGCTATGGGAGCGTGAATGTCAACAATTCCGCTCGGAGGGTGATCGAGGTCGGTGACGCCCAGCACACGAAGCTTCTCGATGGCGGCCTCGCGGGCGACCCTGGCTTTGGTTTCGACGTCCACCGCGACTTCCAGGTCCTTCTGGGCGATCGCCCCTTTTTCGTAGAGGAGCCTGGCGCGCTCAAGCTGGGCCTTCGTCAGTGTCTCGTCGGCAACCGTCTGCCGGTAATCGGAGAAGGCCCCGGAGATGTCCGCGCTTCGCACCCTCAGGAGAAGCTGCCCCTTCTTCACGGTATCTCCCAGTCGGGCCTTGACTTCCACGACGCGGCCGGATGCAAGAGAGATGGCAGGTGCAGAACGCGATACATCGGGGTTCACGACTCCGGTCACCGTCAACTCCGGCGCGGCTCTGTGCTCACCGGCTGTCGCCAGCGCAAACTGTTCCGGGTGTGCAACCTTGAAGCCGGCACCATCCTGCTCCTGTTCAACGTGCGCCGGCGGCGGCGCTCCGAGATCTGCCTCCACCTTTCCGCTGCAGTTACACAGAAGAATGAGTACGGCGCAGCAGAGAATTGCTCGCCACAAAGATCAGACGTTTCATTCGATAACCTCTTTACCCACCGCGAGATTCAGTTGAGCCGCGGCAGACAGATAAGAACCAACCAGGTTCAGATACCCTAACTGGACGCTCCGGTAATCGCGCTGCGCTTGTAGAAAATCCAACAAAGACGCGCCGCCGCGTTGATAGGAAAAGGTAACTGTGTCGCGAACTGCCAGCGCTTGCTCAAGATATTTCGCCTTATAAGGCTTAAGTAGCGTCAGCGTGGTGTTTAACACCGCATATGCTGAGTCGACGTCGCTGTAAAGCAGCGCCTCAGTCGCATCCCGCACCCTTTCGTGACGCCCGATGTCCAGTTTGGTGCGAAGCCTCTCTCCTTGGTTCCTGTCGAAGATGCGCAAGGGAATGCTCACGAACACGCCCATGTAATTTGGGATGGTCGGATAATTTCGTCCGTAATCTATGCCGACCGTCGGATCGGTCGAAGCATTTGCTTCCGCAAGCCGTTGATTGGTCCTTGCCTGATCGATTGATTGCATTGCGGCCTTGAGATCCGGCCTTTTCTCGAGCGCGATACTGCGAAATTCATCAAGCGGCAAGATCTGCTCCGAGAAGTCAAAGGGTCCTTCGACGTCGAACTGCTCGACCGGTGCCCGGTCATTCACCAACATCAGAAGCTGGATCTTCGCCGTTCGTAGGTTCACCGCGGCGGTCTGCACGTCGGATTCAAACTGAACGCGCTGCAGTTGCAGGCGGTCCAGGTCAACGCGTGCAATATCTCCTGCTTTGAATCGTTCGCCGCTCACCTCGAGCACGTGGTCGTAATAAGTCAAGTTGTCCTGAGCCAGAGCCAGAACTGCCTTTTGCTGCAGTACTTGTATGAAGGCGCTTCGCAACGTGAATAGAAGACTTCTTTCCTGGTCCGCGAGTTGCAAGATGGCAACTGCCGTTCCTTTCTGCGCGCTTTCCAGCCGTAACTCCCGCTTGTGCATCCGCTCGAACAGATAGCTTACTGAGCCCACTGTCAGCGCATCCTGGAACGCACCGTAAGACCTCGGGTGGAGTTGATCCGCAGTCGCTGTGAAGTTCGGGTTTGGACGCAGATAAGCGGTGATCTCTTGGGCCCGTGACTCTTCAATACCCATCCGTCCGGCCAGCAACGTCGGGTTGCTCGCCACGAATTTCTCCCGAACCTGCTGCCAGGTGAAGGGCTGCTTGGCGAAGGATTCCTGGGTCAGACAACAGGACAGGAGTATAAAGCTCATCAATAGACTCCTTACTACGCGCTTCATGTCACCTCTCCGAGTAACTTGCTTTGTGTGGGGGCTTCAAAGGCTCGGGACTTCGGCACACGCGGAACCCGGCATCGATCAGCACCAACCTGCAATACAACCATAAACACTTAATCGCATTATTTGGCGATGGTAAAGGTATCTTTCGGCTATACGAACCCTATCTTCCGGGTATATCTCTCGGCCATATCTTTGGATATATCTTTCAGGTATATCTTTTGGCTATATCTTGCTGCAAAATTGGGTAAGTTATTGAAAAGAGTACCTATCATTCCCGAAATAGTTTCAAGCGGAGCTCATTGCGCCGCTGCCTGGTTATTCGTATAATTACAGGACGATTGTCGGGAAGTTATACGTTGTTCTCTACAACGGACAGTGTGCCTATGCGCCCGTTCGTTGCTTAGGGTATCAGCCGGCGGCTCAACTGTGCCAAGCGTTTTGAGTCTCGTTGTTGCCGATGATCACTGGAGGACGTGAGTCATGAAACCGCTTGTGCGCCTCTTTGCCTTGCAGGAAAATCCTCGCGTGGTGGTCGCTTGCGCCGGTATCCTCATTGCGATTATTGCTCTGGTGGATTGGAGGAACGCTGTCAATGTTTACTTCGGCTTTCTCTATATATTCCCCATGCTGCTTGTTGGTATCGTTCTCCCGTGGTGGCAAATCGCCCTCACTGCAATCCTTTGCACTGTGCTTTCCGAAGTCTATGATCCCTTCACGTTCGAAGCCGCCACATCCTTGCCGCAGGACATTTTGCTTTTTGTTGCACTTGTCGGAATGGGCTTGTTTTCCCATGAGGTACGAGCGAACCGCCAGCGCGATCTGGAGAATCGCCAAAGAGTCGAAAAAGAAGTTGCGGCCCGGCGCGAGGCGGAAGAACAACTCGAATTTCTCATCCAGACAAGCCCGGTCGCTATCCTTGTCATGAGCGCAGGCGGAGAGATTCTCACCGCGAATTCCGCGGCCGCTCGCCTGTTCAGAGTAGAAACGGGAGAGTTGGCCGGAAGGAATATCGCGCGCTATATCCCGGCGCTTGAGCGTGTTCCTTCTGTGGAAAACACGGCGCAGGCCTTTCGTACCGAGATGCAGTGTCGCGGGAAACGTGACAATGGGGATATCTTTCTGGCAAACGTTTTCTTTTCCACATACGGGACAGCCATAGGGCCTCGCCTGGCGGCTTTGGTCGTAGACGCCTCCGAGGATTTACGGGATCGAGCGGAATACGGTCTCGAGCAGCTCATGGCAGGATCACGGATCCTCGTGGGCGCTGTTTCCCATGAAGTGAGAAACGTGTGCAGCGCTATTGCTGTTATGTATGAGAACCTCGCACGAAGCGCAGATCTACGAAGGAACCCCGACTTCGAAGCTCTCGGTTCGCTGGTCGAGACGCTCAATAAGATCGCCTCACTCGAACTGCGAAAGAGCACGGGCGGCTTTGAGGCCACGGCTGTCGATCTGACCGAGATCCTCGACGAGGCGCGTATTGTGCTTGAACCTTACTGTGCAGAATCGGATATCACGGTGAAGTGGAACATCCCCGAAGAGTTGCCCCCCGTCTGGACCGATCGTCACAGCTTGCTGCAGGTGCTCCTTAACCTGACAAAAAATAGCCGACGCGCATTGGAAGGCGCGAGCCTTAGGAAAATAGACGTCTCGGTCGCTGTTGAACATGGGATCGCGTCCATCAGGTTTTGTGACACGGGACCAGGCATCGCTCCGGGCGAGACGCTGTTTCGCCCGTTACAGAAAGGTGCTGAGGCCAGTGGGCTGGGGTTGTTTCTTTCCCGTGCTTTCATGCGGTCTTTCGGGGGTGACCTCCGATACGATCCCGAAGGACCTGGATGTTGCTTTGTTATTGAACTGGCTGTAGCCGGTATCCCGAAATAGATCACGGTGAGTCGTGGTAAGAATGCAGGGCATACGACTTTTATTGCTGGACGATCACCCTCTTTTTCGGGAAGGTCTGGCCCGCCTTGTATCGTCGGAGCCTGACTTTAAGATGGTTGCCCAGTGCGGCACTGCAGCCGAGGCTCTGGAAGTACTCAGTCATGCTGAGGTTGATGTGGTGCTGCTCGATTTCGACCTTGGCGACGAGCAGGGAACCCATTTCATTACATCGGCACGCCAATGCGGATTTGCGGGCAAGGTACTCATGGTCACCGCCGGCATGAGCGCGAAGGAATCGTCCGTTGCGTTGAAGCTGGGTGCATCGGGTATTGTCCTCAAGCACAGTTCTCCGAGCACCTTGGCAGACGCCATCCGATTGGTTTCGCGTGGAGAGATGTGGGTTGACCAGAAAGTCATTCAACAGATGGCCGACTGGACTCTGCAAGACGATCAACGGAGTCTCCCGCGAACGCTTACACATCGTGAAGATCAAGTGCTCCAGGGTGTGTTTGAAGGACTCATTAACAAAGAAATCGCGGCAAAGATAGGCGTATCGGAGGCTTTAGTGAAAGCGACGCTTCAGCAATTATTTCACAAGACCGGTGCGCGAACACGCAGCCAGCTTGTCCTTATCGCGCTCGAAGGGTCCTTCCGTTCAAATAGGAAGGTGTGAATCAGCGATCTTGCAAAATCTTCTTTCTTTTTTCCATGGACGCACGATGGGCAGAGAAATCCACTTGATGAATTGAATCGATAATGGCCAGGATGGACCGGGTAACACAGCGGTCTGTATTGGCAAAGAGACGCGACCTATGAGGTCTTCTCTCCTTCGTCATCATTGCGGAGGACACGGCACTGGTTTGGAAAAGTCAGGAATCAGATTCCCATTTTCCTTGATCATAGTTCCGGTCTCATCCATTTTAGGCGCATAGCATTGATTTGGCGGAGAGGCTGTGCTTGGTTGCTGTTGATAAGGTGGCTGTTGTTCCTGGTATGCAGTCGTAGCCTCAGGTGGAGGGACCTCAATCACCGACGAGGGAGCAGGATATGGATAGTCATAATAGGGATCATAATACGTTGGCGGTACGGGCACGGCGTAGTAAGGCCACCAGAATGGATTGTAGATGCCTCCGACAGCTACCCCGCCCATGAAGAATCCAAAGGCTGCTCCATACGGGGCGTATCCTCTATAATAGTACCTGTTGTACCCTCCGTAATACCCTCCAGAGTAATAGTGGCTTCCGTAATAGTGTCCCGAAACCCAGCTTCCATGGGACCCTCCGCTGTAACCGCCACCGTATCCTCCTCCGCTGTAGCCTCTCGTTCCGCTCAACGACGCATGCTGAGTAAATCCGCCGCCGCTAAATCCTCGACTGCTGCTAACAGACGGGCTGGAATATGCCCGGTTGCCGGAAAAACCGCCCGAGAGTCCGCCATGCCCGGAAAATCCACCGGACGATCCGCGTCCAGAAAATCCTCCGGAAAATCCGCCTCCGCCGTTGGACCCACCGGCGCGGCCGCCGCCATGGCCTCCGCCATGACCACCGCGCGCCTCCGCTCTCACAGTCGGGAACAATGATAGTGCGATAAGAGCAGCTAATGAAACAGTCAGAATCTTACTTTTGATGGCAAACATGATATTTGCCTCCTGCCCGCTTTCGCGGGCGACTCCGCAGAAGCAGAGTCAACGCGCGTTCGTTAAGTGGCCGGAATGCGTCAATCCGCGACCTTGAGAATCGTAAGTCCATATATTAAGAATATCGCACCATACTGATCGTGTAAACTCTCTTTGGGGTAACGAGACCCTCTCTTTCGGGTATATCTTTCAGGCATGGCTCGTAGCGGAATTTAGTTAATTGTTCGACGATTGATTATCCGCGGTGGGAAATCGTTTTGCAGGTCGCATTGCGCGTTCATAGTGATGCTAGTATAATTATGGGGGAGCTTCGAAGTAGATCACGATTGAGTGAGATAATGACCCATCGTATTCGACTCTTATTGGTGGACGATCATCCGCTCTTCCGGGAAGGTCTCGCCCGCCTGCTCTCATCGGAGCCCGACTTTGAAGTGGTTGGCCAGTGTGGTGCTGCAACCGAGGCCCTGAAAATAGTCAGTCATGCTGAGGTCGACATAATTCTGCTCGATTTCGACCTGGGAGATGAGCAAGGGAATACCTTCCTGTCGTCCGCGCGCCAAGCCGGATTTGCGGGCAAGATACTCATGGTCACTGCCGGTATGAGCGCAAAGGAATCGTCCGCAGCGCTGAAACTGGGCGCCTCGGGCATCGTCCTCAAGCACAGCTCACCGGGCAGCCTGGCAAGCGCTATTCGAAAGATTGCAGAAGGAGAATTGTGGGTTGATCAGAAGGTTATTCAACAAATGGTCGACTCCCTGCAAGGCGAGCAGCAAAGCCTCCCGCGAACGCTTACACACCGCGAAGATCAGGTGCTCCAGGGGGTATTCGAAGGACTCATCAACAAAGAAATAGCGGCAAAGATAGGCGTATCGGAAGATTCGGTAAAAGCAACGCTCAAGCAATTGTTTCTCAAGACCGGCGCGCGAACACGCAGCCAGCTTGTCCGAATCGCGCTCGAAGGAGCCTTCCGCACGAACAAAAAATTGTAAATAACTCTTTCACAACGCATCGAGCGAAGCCGGTACCGTGACCACCCTTGATGTTCCTCAGTAGCATGGGTATAGAACCGGGACACTCTAAGACAGCATTTGCTTGGCCTTCCTTAACCTTGACCCTGACCTTAATCTCGCCTTGGAATTCTAGTCTCTGCCTGCTTTATCTCTTTCTTGTCTCATTTCTTTCTGTTCTTCTCCCCGCTGACTTCTCTCTCGACCTGTATTACATTACGTAAAATAGCCGTATAGCCTTGAGACGTGAACTGAAAACCATGAGCCGCACGCCTTAATCCAACGCTTGGATGGACTACGTTCACGTGCACGAAGGGAGGAATTATGCAGGATACTGATATCAACAAAATAGATCAGGAGATGCGGGCGTTTCGGAGCAGGGTAAACACTATGATTATCGAAAGCAGAAAAGAAGCAACAAAACACGAGGCCGGAGAGGAGCTTCCGCTGGAGGCGGTCTTTCATGAGGGAGAAGCCGGGGCCTACGAGATAGTATCGGGCGTCATCAATGAACTTCTCGAAAAGCCTTCGCCGGTCTCTCTCAATGCAATCGAGGAAATCTACATCGGGCTTATGATCGATTACAAAAGAATGAAGGGCAGCGTAGCGGCGCTCGAGTCGGCCCTGACTGAGATGCAGAATCTCTTCGATCTTCCGCTCGAAAAAGATTTGGAGCAGAGCGAACGTCTCGCAAGCAGGATGAAGGAATAAAGACGCAGGACCTCCGCTTCGTGGGATGACCGTCTCGCGGCGGCGGGCCAGGATAATGGAAACTTTAACAGCAAAGAAGATCGATCAGATGGCGAATAAAATTGGTTGGAAGGAGGGTTTACTATGAAGAGGAGTATCTTAGTGGGGCTGTTCGTCTTCGTGCTTATATCAGTATTAACTTCTTCGGAGGGTTGGAGCCAGTACACACAGGGACCCCCCGGCAATCCTTCAGCCGCAGGCATCATGAGCGGAACGCCTGCGCCGTCCGGACCACAACCGCGAGCACAGGTCTCTCCCATGCCGCCTCAGGGAGGCATGCCCCCTCTTGCGATGGGTATCCCCTACGCGACGCCTGATTCAGGCGGCATCGGAGCGTATCTAGGCCTTACACACGCGCAATTCGACAAGTTGAGAGACCTTCGAACCCGCTTCTACCGCGAGAGCCGCGATCTGCGTTACGATTATTTTCAGAAACAGCTCGAGATGAGAAAACTTTTTGCCGACCCCAAGGTGGCTGAATCCAGACTCATGGAGAAGGAGAAGGAGCTGAGCCCGATCCGGCAAAAGCTCATGGATAAGGTTGCGCAGACGATTATCGAAGGTAGGAAAGTCCTTACTCCCGAGCAGATGGAAAAACTTGACCAGCTTCCTCTGTGGTATCCCGGGATCGATATCGGACCGGACCTAGGCTTCTTGTCCGCCGATATGCCCATGAGCGCCACGGAGTATTGAACAGGCCGGGCTTTCCTTATCTTTATCTCATATCAGGCATTGCTCTCTTTACCCTGGCGACCCAGGCGTTCCATCCGCGTTCAGCATTGCCGAGCGCCGCGGCGGCGGCCTTTGCCTCCTCATAACTTACGGTCTTTACCTTGCCGAACTGCTGCGCGCCAAGGAGGATGACCACATTATCCCGGAAAGAAATAGCTGACCGAACTGCGTCGGGAACGCTCTTCCCCACGACGTTGCATCCGTGACCGCGCATCATCATGGCCGTTGACTTCCCCAGCGCTTTTGCCACGCGATCGCCCTCATCTTTCGATGTCACCAGCATGCCTGTATTGCCCTGCGATTTGAAATCGTATTCATCATAATTAGCCACGCCTTCGTAGAAGATGGAGCCCGGATGTGAAACAATACGGAACGGTACTTCAGATATGGACAGAATCACCACGGGAATCGGATGCGCATGTATTACGGAGTTAACGTCCGGCCTGGCCTTGTAAATGCCTGCATGGATGATACGCTCGGAATACGGCCTGAATTGGGTCTTGCTGACAACATTGCCCTCGAAGTCCACTTCCAGGATATCACTCTTGGTTACCGTCTCGGGAGCAATGGCACGAGAAATGAAAAATGTCTTGCTGTTTTCCGGGTTACGCACGCTTATATGGCCCAGGAAGTCGAATATTCCTTCGTTAGCGAGAATCCTGTCTGCCCAGACGAGCTGGTCAATCGCCTCAGCAGCGGTCTTTGGGTTCGGGTTGAAAGCTCCTGTAACCTGACCGAAAGACGGGCCTGCCGAAATGAAAGCAAGAAACATCACAGTTATAGATAAAGCAGCCACCCCCAACGTCGCGCTCTTCCGCATCGACATCCACTTTCTTCCTGTCATTGCCATCCTCCTCAACGTTTTTTGTTCAAAGTCTGCCAATCTGTAAAGAATCTTTCAAGCAAAATCTGCACACCGAAGCGTGATTCTCACAAATATTTTCTGTTATATTCTGACAAAAAGAGCCGATGAACAAAAGATGAAGTATATCTGCTTCCTGATCATCCTCTGTATGCTTGCAACGTACCATACGTGCTCCGAGCGTTCAGTCAGCCGGCCTCCGGGAGTGCTGGTTGCTGACGAGCCGCAGCAGGCCATGGTCGATCTGCCGGAATTACGGAAGAAAGATTTTCTACTGAAGCCTCTCGCATCATTTGAAATGAAGGCGCGAGTGATCCTGAAAAAACGCTACTATTTCGGCCGTGCGGCAGACCTGGTACCCGTCGATCTCGTTCTGGCATGGGGCGCCATGTCCGATCAGAATAATCTGAAGCATTTCGATTTCAGCCAGAGTGATCGCTTCTATTTCTGGGCTACCAAGACCCTTCCCGTTCCTCGCGAAGTGGTGGAATCACATACCGCGAACATGCACATGATACCGGGTGACGCAAACGTCGCGAAACTGCTCAAGAGCCTGCGGCCCGGCCATATCGTCCACCTGAAAGGTTATCTTGTGGAGGCTCGTGCACCGGGCGGCTGGCGTTGGAGAAGCTCTCTCTCGCGCACGGACACGGGCGCCGGGTCGTGCGAGCTGGTATTGGTAGAATCACTGGAAGCAATCTAAATCGATTCGCCTTCACGTGTATACCTTCGTTGTCGCTGCGTCGCTCTCCTCGACGTACCATAGTACGCCTTCGTCGGCTCCTCGCTGCCGCCTCGGTCTACCCATGAAATCGAATCGATTTAACGACAGTCGTGCGGTTGCGGCTGAAAGCGCTTTGACGCGCCACGGCTTGAGCGCCTCGGTATGCATCTTGAATCCAAATCGGCAACCGACACAGGCTTACGGGATAGATACCCGGCCGAAGGCTCACGTCGTGCATCTTGAATCCGAATCGGCTTAAAGCTTCCCACGAGAGACAACGCGATTCCCAATACAAACCTTCCCATCTTTAGTGAGTTGAGGGGAAACTTGCAGAGTATCCCGATTCTTCTTACACTACCTCTATAAGCCGCGTGCCAGAAGGAAGAATTATTGGCCATCGCGAGTGACCAAGGAGGGAATATGATCAGACCGGTTGAATTCACGCTGAACCGCAAGAAGGTTCGGTTGGAAACTGATGACGAACGGATGCTCTTATGGGTGCTGCGTTCCGACCTTGCCCTCACGGGAACAAAATACGGATGCGGGGAGGAGCTCTGCGGCGCGTGCACCGTTGTAGTCAACGGCAAAGCTATACGATCATGCCAGACGCCGCTGAAAGAGGTTGCCGGCAAAGAAGTGCTCACTATCGAAGGGTTGGAAAGAAACGGCAAACTTCATCCGCTTCAGAAGGCCTTTCTGGAGCACGATGCCTTTCAATGCGGCTTCTGCACTTCGGGTATGATCATGAACGCGTATGCACTTCTCATGGAGCGACCATCACCAACAGATGCTGATATCATGAGCGGCATGGAGGATAACCTCTGCCGCTGCGGTGCTCACCTGCGGATTGTCAAAGCCATTCAGACCGCGTCAAAGGAGATGAAGGGGGGCCGGAAATGAACAGTAATGGAAACAATAACAACGAATCACGCTCAGACGATCACATCTCCTCCCCGAGCCGCCGCGATTTTCTGAAGGCGCTCGGCGGCGGCATCTTCGTTTTTCTCTCATATGACCTGCTTCCCATGCAGGTGAGGCATGCATCCGGTCAGTCTATTCCCACCGATTTCAACGCGTTCGTCAGGATCGCACCCGACGGAAGGGTGAGCTGCCTCACCGGCAAGATTGAAATGGGCCAGGGCATTGTAACGTCGCTTGCCCAGATGGTTGCCGAGGAACTGGATGTTCCACTCGGCTCCGTTGACATGATCATGGGCGATACAGACCTCTGCCCGTGGGACAGGGGCACGTGGGGCTCGCTAACCACCCGCTTCTTCGGTCCGCCCCTGCGAGAGGCTGCGGCTGAGGCGCGTGCAATTCTCATTCAGCTGGCGTCAGAGCAACTCCACATTCAGAAAGAGAGACTCATTGTCCGGAACGGTGTGGTGCAGGATCGCAACAACAGCAAGAAGCAGGTCACGTATGGACAGCTCGCCAGCGGAAAAATCATTGAGCGCCACATGACACCCAAGCCCTCGCCCAAGCCGGTCTCACAGTATACCGTTGTCGGAAAATCGGTTACGCGAAAAGACGGGACGGTAAAGGTAACGGGAAAGGCGCAGTATGCGGCAGATGTGCGCCTGCCCGGCATGCTCTATGCCAGCATCCTCAGGCCTCCTGCACATGGCGCCAAACTGAAGAGCATCGATACCTCAGCGGTGGAGGCCGACAAAGAAGTGAGGCTGGTGCGGGAAGGAGACCTTATCGCAGTGCTCCACCAGTATCCGGACCAGGCCCAGAAGGCACTGGCCCGCATCAAGGCAGAGTGGGACATACCACAAAGCGACCTGGATCCCAAGACCATCTACGCGCATCTTCTGCGCGTTGCGCCTGATGGGGAGGTTGTCAGCCAGGGAGGCGACCTCAGAGAGGGAGAGAAGCTGGCACATACAACCTATGATGCGACGTACTACGATCACTACATGGCCCATGCAACCATCGAAACACACACAGCGCTTGCCAAACCTGAAGGAGACAGGATGATTGTCTGGGCATCCACACAGTCGCCCTTCGGCGCAAAGGAGGAGGTCGCGCGGGTGCTTTCCGTGCCTTCGCAAAAGGTACGGGTCATCACACCTTTCGTGGGCGGCGGCTTCGGCGGGAAGAGCGCTACCGGTCAGGCGGTGGAAGCGGCGCGCCTCGCAAAGCTCACGGGGCGACCGGTACAGGTGGCGCGTACACGCAAAGAAGAGTTCTTCTATGATACCTTCAGGCCGGCGGGCATCGCAAAGCTCAGGTCCGGAGTTGACGCTGATGGCCGCGTCACGCTCTGGGATTATCACATCTATTTCTCGGGACCGAGGAGTGCCGCACAACTCTACGCAGTGGACCACCACCGCGAACTGGCCCACGGCCATTATACAGGTATCCCCGGCGCACATCCGTTCGCAACGGGAGCCTGGCGGGCTCCGGGTGCAAACTTCAATGTCTTTGCGAGGGAGTCTCACATAGACACAATAGCGGCAAAACTCGGCATCGATCCGGTTGAATTTCGCCGAAAAAATATCGCTCAGAAAAGGCTGCAGCGTGTTCTCGATGTGGCAGCGGAAAAATTCGGCTGGAAAAAGGGCGCTGCACCGAGCGGGCGGGGTATTGGCGTGGCCTGTGCGGAAGATGCCGGCGTGTACATTGCTGCCATGGGAGAAGTAGAGGTGGATCGCGCCACGGGTCGCGTGCGCGTTAAGCGCATTGTCTGCGTCCAGGATATGGGGGTCGTCGTCAACCCCGAGGGTGCGACGATCCAGATGGAAGGCGGTCTCACGATGGGACTGGGTCAGGCCTTGACAGAAGAGGTTCGTTTCAAAGGCGGGCAGATTCTCGACACGAATTTCGATACGTACAAGATACCCCGATTCTCATGGCTTCCTAAGCTTGAGACTTTCCTCGTCGAAAATAAGGATGTGCCGCCGCAAGGGGGCGGTGAGCCACCCATTGTAACCGTGGCTGCACTCATAGGCAACGCCATATTCGATGCAACAGGCGCGCGGCTTTACGATCTGCCAATGACTCCCGAACGGGTGAAGGAGGCAATGAACAACGCCCAGAAGGTGCGTTCGTGACCTGAGAAGGGAACCTTCATCGAAGGCCGAATTCAAAGCCGCAGTTCGGGCACGTCCGGCTTATGGTGTTTCACTTCGACCGCTCATCAGCGCCTGCGGACCTTCCTTCATAAATTTGGCCATCATTGACGCAAGGTTCGAGCGATTGACCGCGCCCGTCTTTCTCATGATGCTGCGGATATGTGTCTTGACCGTATGGATGCTTATTTGTAATTTGTATGCTATCTCTTTATTGGTATCGCCGAGACAGACAGACTCTACCACTATCTTTTCCTTTGGTGTAAGACCGGGAATCTCGCCCTTGTTCGATACCAGGCCCGAATCCGTCAGAAAGCCCTTTACGGTGGTGTTGTCAACCCAGAATTGTCCACCGGCAATGGCATCAAGTGCCTTTCTCAGTTTACCACTGTCCGTGTAGCGAGAGATGATGCCATGCACTTTTTGGAATAAAATCGACGTGGCAAAGTTCCTTTCATGCGCATCGGTCTCCAGAAGGACCACTTTTGATTTCGGATATCGCTCTGCCGTCTTCTTGTCAATCGTGCTACTGTCGACGATGACCACATCGAGATCGCAATTCGGCGCGTCCTTTGTGTAGCATCGGTAGCCATAACTCTCTACCAGACCAGCGACTGCATGTGCGATAATTGCGCTGCCCAGATCAACAAGGATTCTCCCTTTCGGCGCAGTGCCGTCTTCAGGCGAGTCCAGCCGGCTTCCCTTACCCGGCGCACCAGGACGCGTTTTCATAATCCCTCCCGCGGTCTCTCCAAGGAAATCCCTTGGCTTCTCGTGCCGAACTAGCGGCTTGAGCCTGGAAATTAGATCCTGTTTGAAAAAGTGAATAGCGCATCTCCCCCGTGCCTTTTGCTCACGAGCCGGGGAGATGCATAAGAGACGCCGGAGAAGGAATCGGGGCAGACCTCTGCACCGCCCGGCGGCCCTGCGACCTTATTCGCGAATGACGAACTTAGGCCAGTAGCTTTGCGTCCCATCCTTTCGAATGGTTTGCCTTTATCAGGTTATAAACATTATCGCTGCGATTTGACTAAATAGCAATCGCCCGAAAGGCTACCCGATTAGTACAAAAGGGCTAGCCGCACGCTGACCATTCTGGAGACCGCCGAATACTACGTGAGTCGGACCCTCGGGTTCGCTCGGTTCAATGATGTGATAAGAGGCGGGAACAACTGGTGCGGTTCGGCGGCACAGGTGCGGCTAATTACGGCTTAATGTAACGGCCCGCTTGTAATCTTCAACGTCCCATAAGACAACCATCCGCTTGATCCGGAATGTAGACTCATCACACAATCCATTGAACTCACATACCCACAGCCACCTGCCATTTTGGTAGATCTGTGCCTGCGCGTGATGTGTCCAGAGGAATGCTCCATACAGCAACCCATCGAGCTTCAAGTCATATGTTGCGATCCGTGCCGGATAGCCCTCGCTCGTGTACCGCTCGGCATCACGAATCGCTGCCTCGCGGCACAACGTGCAGCAAGCGAGGAAAGAGCACAACAGAGTGACAATGAAGATTCTCACCACGCACCAGTGTGTCAGGCATACAACGTGCGAAGACCGGCAAGGGCTGGACAACGTCATAGTTGAATATAGGCATTGAGAGTTTCAGCATCAATGCCTGAAAACCACTATTTTGACGTGCGTGAACTATTTGTTACCCTCTTGTATGTGAAGTGCTGCAACCTTCACCGCAATGGATCCAGCAGGTCGGTACTATAAAGGAAACTGTTGATGAAACGGTTGGGGCAGATTTGACTGGCTTGAGCTATTCGAGGTTATTTGCAATAGGGCGGGGGAGCCACCGGATTTATGATGGCTCCCCCGCCCCAAGAGGATTATAGGATTGCGTTCGGATTAGTTACGCATGCAAAGAGTACGGTTTCTTTCTGCAATCTTTGGAATGAAATATCTGCCTCGGGCTTTTCCGTATAAAGAGCATGCCACAGGCGCACCTTTTTTCGCCGTAGGTGCGCTCTTTCAATGATGCAACGTTGAGACTCACGTATTTTAGGCACTTGTTACAGTAGCCCAAATCGTTATCCGTATCCAGATTATTGCCGCAGCGCGAACAGACGAGAGTACCCTCTCTCTTTGGATAATCAACGTATACCCTGTTGCCACATACCCAGCATTTGTAGACCTTAATCTCATAATAGCTGTCATCTACCATATATGCGAAACCACATTTGTCGCACACCATCCGTCTCACCCCCTTCTGCCGGTCGATTCGAATCACGAGCACCTTGATTCCAGCTCGTATCGTTATTCAGTTATCTGCCGGATGCGACTCGAAATTTATCCGCCAATGGTCTATTTCACGTCACCAGAAGGGCTTAATGCCTTTCGGCATCTACCCATTGCACACGGCCGGCCATTTCATGGTGCCGGTATCTTCCCGACAGGGACGATGATAACGGCAATGGGTATATTCCAGGGGGGTACAGCTCAGATTATTGCCAACATAATGCAGTTCAAGAAGGGAAATTTATAACCCGGCTCATGAGGGCCCGCTCAAGCTCGCCCGCGCCGAGGGAGGCGTTACTCCAATGCTCCCCGGCGCGGATTCTTCATTCACCTACCATTGCCGCAACTCGATCACCAGTCCGTCCGGATCTTTGATCTCGCCGCGCTTGGAAGGACCGAGGCTCACCGGGGGCATGGATATTTCAACGCCTTTGCTTTTCAGATATTCCACCGCCTTCTCCATATCTTCTACTTCGATTGCCATCATGCGGTAACCTACCTGGGGCACTTTTGAAGGTGGTGCGGGATTCTTCACCGCCACCAGTTCCAAAACCGTGCCGCCCAGCTCCAAAAAACAGACTTCGTCGAGCGGAGGGCTATCCACCTTTTTTCGCATTTTCACCGTGAAGCCGAAAATGTCCGTATAGAAACGGATGGTTCTGTCCAGATCGCTCGGTGTGATCTCAACATGATCAATCTTCTTAAACATGAATTCCTCCTTTGTCTGATCAATCTCAGGCTTCGCGCCTGTTCCAGTATACCTCTTGCCCGAATTCTGTTGGGCTCTCTACAGGATTCTAGATATCAGCCGCCATATATATTGTCAAGCTAATTTCTCCTGGCTAATTTGTCGAGGGTCTTTGTAAGGCTCTTCTGAAATAGGTATCATCAGAGGAGCGTGCCTTGCCCTTTGATCTTCCCCCGCTCCGCTGCCTCAAACAGGTTGATCTCGCCGTATTCCCCGTCGTAGCCGGGATTGATCTGGACTTTGGCTGCACGCACGCGCGCTATCGCTTCAGCTATAAGCGCAGAGCTCGCCCGTTCAATCTCTACGATCGGCGTTTCCATGAGCACAGTAAACTCGTTGCCGAGCCTCGCGAGCAGATTTGCATAAGCCTCCTGCACGGACTTGCTGTTGGCGCCCACTCCGCGAGCCTCAGCTAAAACCTCTTGCAAGGGGATCAGAGAATAATACGGGGCAGATCCGGGCGGCTTGAAACCGTGCTTTCTGTCGGCAAGCTGGTCAACCCTGTGCATCACACCGATGGTGAGCCGTTTGCCGCAGGCAGGACAACGGCAGTCATGCTTCTTTGTCTCGCCGGGAGAGAACCGCACACCGCAGGCCCTGTGGCCGTCGTAGTGGTACTTCCCCTCCTCGGGGAAGAATTCGATGGTGCCGAGAAACCCCCGCCGCGTATTTATGGAATTCATGATCGCCCGGTAGGAAAGATCGGTATCGAAGATATTCGCCTCCCTTCCCAATTTCGGCGCCGAGTGCGCGTCAGAATTGGAAATGAGCGTGATGCCATCGAGCGCGGAAAGTCGCCAGTTCATGGGCGGATCTGAAGAGAGTCCTGTTTCTATAGCGTGGATGTGCGGTGTAAGCTCCTCAAAGCATTCTTCGAGCGAGTCGAATCCGGATGCTGCGCCGAAGACCGAAAAATGAGGGGTCCACGCGTGGGCCGGAATGAGTACAGCATCGGGCGACGTATCCAGCACGATCTTGAGAAGCTCTTTCGCATCAAGCCCGAGAATAGGTCTTCCGTCAGATTTGATATTTCCTATCCTGGAGAGCGCAAGGTTGAACTTTGCCGCACTTGTAAAATCGGGTACAAAAACGAGACAGTGAATCTTTCGCGTTTTATCGCCTTTCTTATAGATGCAACTTATTTCAACCGAAAGGAGAAAAAAGACGTCCGCCTTGCACAGTTCCGGCATTTCGCAGGACCGATACCGTTCCTTCAGGATAAAGAGACCGTTGCCCATGGGTTCAAGTTTCTCATTGATCTCCTTGAACCAACCGGGATGGGTGAAATCCCCGGTGCCCACAACCGTTATGCCTTTCATCTGCGCCCACTTCCATATGCTTTCGGGTACCATTTCCGCACTCGTGGCTCTGGAGTAACTTGAATGGATGTGGAGGTCGGCAATGAAACGCATTTGAATACCCATTCGCCTTCAGCGCCCACCTTCGTTGCCCTTCAGCTGTTCTTACTCCTGCCACCCGCGGGTGAATAGTTTGGCAGGCCTCGGTTCGCCCGGGGCACCCGGCCGAAGGCTGGGTCATGCATCTGAATTCGAATGGGTATTATATCAGAAAGTGCTTGAATGAGATATAAAATGGTCAGGTTGACAGTCCCAAGGCAGCATGATATTTTAACATTTCACGCCAGAGCTATCGTTCGTCCTCAAGGTCAACGATTATTTTTTAGATGAATGGGGCCTCGGTTCGTGGCTTTCAGTGAGGCTTTCCTAAAGAAAAGGGGATAGGAGCAGCATGACTGATTTGAAAGTGAAGGAAATAAGGAAAATGTCTTATGAGCGGCCGGCGATAAGACGGGGCTACGCGAACCAGACGCTCTACGTTAATCTCTCGGATTCGACAATCGCCAGCAAACCCGTAAGCGAGACGATGAAGGAAACGTTCACGGGAGGAAAGGGATTCGATCTCTGGCTTCTCTGGAACGCGGTGAACAGCAAGACCCGCTGGGACTCTCCCGAGAATGCCCTTTGTATAGCCTGCGGCCCATTGGGCGGCACTCCAACCTACCCGGGGTCGGGCAAGAGCATCGTCAGCGCGATCTCTCCCACCACCGGCTCAGCCATGGACTCGAATGTGGGCGGCTTCTTCGGCCCTTACCTGAAGTTCTCAGGTTTCGATGCACTTGAAATCCAGGGAAAAACAGATGTGCCCACGGTTATCTTTGTAGATGGCATCAGCAGAGAAGTTCAGATGCTGGAAGTGTCCGGCCTGCCCGAGGGGGCTCATGAAATTTCCGAAGTGTTGACCGACTATTTCGGACAGGGAAAACCGAGAAATATTTCCGTGGTCTCCACGGGACCCGGTGCAAAGCACAGTCTGATCGGCCTACTCAATTTCTCCTGGTACGACCCGAAGAGGTCGCGTGCCAGGCTCAAGCAGGCGGGCCGCGGAGGCTTGGGGACCGTGTTTGCAAACAAAGGCTTGAAAGCCATCGTGGCCCGCTGGGATACGGTTACGCTCGCGATGAATGACCCTGCGGATGAAGAAACCCTGAAAAAGGTCTCAAAGCTGCACTCGCAGGAGATTATCGAGCAGGACCCTAAACAGAACCAGATGGCGATGGTCGGTACCGCCCATCTCGTCACCATCATGAATGATTATGACCTTCTGCCCACCCACAATTTCCGTTACGGCCAGCACCCGGACGCCCCGAAGGTAAGCATGGAAGTTTACAGGCCGCTCTTCGACAAGGGATACGACGGCTGCTGGATGGGCTGCTCGCTTGCCTGTTCTCATGGAGTAAAGGATTTTGTGCCTACAACCGGCCCTCATGCCGGTAAAAAGGTATACGTGGACGGCCCGGAGTATGAGACGATCGCGGGATGCGGTTCAAACCAAGGCATCTTTGATCCCCTGCATATCATCGAGATGAATTTCTACTGCGATAATTACGGCCTTGATTCGATCTCGGTCGGCACTTCCATCGCCTTTGCAATGGAATGCTTCGAGATGGGCCTCATCAATAGAAGCCATACGGGAGGTATGGACCTTTCCTTCGGGAACAAGGCCAGTGCTCTGGAGATAGTCCATCAGATGGCCCGCGGAGAGGGATTCGGCAAAATGGTAGGCCAGGGTGTTCGCAGGATGAAGGAGATCTTCTCGCGTGAATACGGCGCGGACCGAGCTATCATGGAGGACATCGGCATGGAGGCCAAGGGCCTCGAGTTCTCCGAATACATGCCCAAGGAGTCGCTCGCACAGCAGGGAGGCTACGGCCTGGCACTCAAAGGACCGCAGCACGACGAGGCATGGCTCATATTCCTGGACATGGTCCATAATTTCCTGCCGACCTTCGAGCAGAAAGCCGAGGCCCTCCACTGGTTCCCTCTGTGGCGCACCTGGTTCGGCCTTTGCGGTCTGTGCAAGCTCCCATGGAATGACGTGGTGCCCGCAGACAATAAGCTGACCAAAGAGCCTGCAAAGGTATTTCAGCATGTGGAGTGGTACACGCAGTATTTCAACGCGGTGACCGGCAAGAGCTGCACGCCCGCTGACCTGATCACGATGAGTGAAAAAGTCTATACCTTTCAGCGCATCCTCTGTCTGAAGCTGGGCTACGGCCGGCGCGAGCATGATGCCATCCCTTACAGGTCCATGGGACCGGTGACCGTCGACGAATATGAATCGAGGGCCGAGCGTTACGACAAACAGTTGAAAGAGATCCACGGAATAGACATCGAAGGAATGGGCACGGCGGATAAGGTACACACCCTGCGTAAGCTGCGGGAGCAAAAATATGAACAGCTCAAAGATGCTGTGTATGAGCGGAGGGGCTGGACAAGAGATGGCATCCCGACGGTTGAAACAGTGAGACGGTTGGGGATAGATTTTCCTGACGTTCTGGACGTGCTGAAGGCGCATGGAGTGACTTAATGGTACTCGTTGATGGCAGAGAGTTCTGCTGGAGAGAAGGGATGACGGTCGCCGACCTCCTGGAGGAGTTGGGCGATCCCTACCCTTACGCCGTGGTGCGCGTCAACGACGCCGTGATCTCAGGACCCGACTTCGAAAAGGCTGAGGTACCGCGAGGGTCGGAGGTACACCTCATCCCCCTCATCGCCGGCGGATAATACCGATTTGCCTTCAAGCGCCTACCTTCGTTGCCCTTCAGCCTGTTCTTACTCGACGTACCCCAAGGTACGCCTCCGTAGCCCAGGCCTCGGCTCGCCTCGGTATGCATCTTGAATCCAAATCGGTATAACCGGCCATCCCAAAGAGCACATGCGCTCTTGCCTGCGTTATGGTACGCCCGCCCGACACCCGCCTGCGGGTGGGGCTCCTCACCGCCGCCTCGATCTCCATCTTGAATCAGAATCATTATCAGACGTCGAGTTTAAGAACTGCGAGAAGATTTGGTATAGAGCTGGAAGATTTGCTCTTTGATGACCCTGACCGCATTCAGGTGATCCTGTCGACAGTCTTCGTGAGATCGAGAGTCTTCCTTTTAACGCTCTAACTCTTGTGGTAAACTAGGCGTTCCAGCCAATAGAGGGGACACGGGGGGCCGCTAGGAGCGACCTGGCACGGGCCGCGAAGACAACTGATCCTACAAGAACGAACAGGGGGTGTTTTTATGCGACTTGGAACATGCAGGTTCAGACTCTTGGTACTGGCCTTCCTATGTGTGAGTTCCTTCGCGCTGTGCTCAGCCGCCTGGGGGCAATTGACCTATCCTACAAAGCCTATAAACCTCCTCATCGGCTTCTCACCCGGCGGCACTACGGAGATCACGGAGCGCTTCCTTGCTGACATAGCGAAAAAGTATCTGGGGCAGCCCTTCGTCATTACCAACAACGGCGGGGGCGGTAGCGCGGTCGCTGCTGGGATCGTGGCGAAGAAGCCGCCCGACGGCTACAATATTCTAGGCGCGACGAGCAGCACCTTCGTAAGGATACCCCAGTTCACAAGCGTTCCGTACAGCCGCCAGGACTTCGTGCCCATCATGCACTATGCATCGCCCCAGTCGTACATCGCCGTAAAATCGAGCTCCCCGTGGAAGACGCTGAGGGAATTAGTCGATTACGCCAGGAACAACCCCGGAAAGGTGACCTACAGCACCATGGGCATAGGGTCGCCCATGCACCTCGCCATGGAGTACATCGCTAAGAAAGACGGGGTCAACTGGATCCACGTGCCCTATCCGGGCACCGCGCCTGCCCTTACCGCCCTCCTCGGGGGCCACGTGACGGCCGACTCCGGCTCGGGCGACCTCATCCCTTACGCGCAGGACGGTACGCTCCGGTTGCTTGCGAGCCAGGGGGAAAGGCGGTCGAGGACGTTCCCCGATGTTCCCACCATGAGGGAGTTGGGCTACGATTTCATCAATGAGACGGTCTTCATGTTTGCCGCACCCAAAGGAACGCCCCGGGAGATCGTCAGTAAGCTCGACGACGCCTTCCGCAAGTCGATGGCAGAGCCCGAATTCAAGGCCCTGATGGCCAGGCTGGAGCTGGAGACTACTTACAGGAACTCGGCCGATACCGCGAAGTACCTGGAGGACGCATACGTCAGGATAGGGGAGATGATCCGCGACCTGAAGACACCGACCCCGGGTAATCAGAACAAATAGGCGGGAACGAAAAAGAGGTCTTCATCCTGAAACAAGTTCTTATCTTTACTTAACGGATGAGTCTAAAACTTTTTGGCCAGTGCGCAAAGATTTTTTTGTGCGTGATGGTTCTCAGTGGCTGTCGACCACCGCAAGGGATATTTCCGTCCCCTGATCTCAATAATATTCCACCACGAACCGATAAATTAAGTTCTGGAACCACATTTATCAAAAACGCACCGGCCGGCGGCATTGAACGTGAACAAGCCATATACAATGAGATCAGCAGGGGAAATATTCCAGGCTTTTTACGTTCGATGAAACGTGTGAAAGTTGAATGGACAAGTCCGTCGGGAATTAAACACGAATGCGTTCTTAAAGTTTTACCTGACTACCTGGCCGTTGGCTCAGATTCAGATTTTGTGCGTATTCCGATGACATCTGATACCGCTCAGCGGATTGCTGATTTAAGTGACACGCTTTTACCGTCGGTAAAGATGGTTGATGCTATTTATATGAATGCGCGGGTAAAACTTGAACCCCAACCTTCACCCGAAGGTCCCCAAATGGGCTCCAATACATATTATCTCGATCACAACAGAATGATTGAGCATCAGCGATTGGGGCTGGGTGCAAAACTTGGGAGCTTAATCGCAGGCCACAAAAAGGATCTTGTCATCACAAATCGCTTAAATGGTAATCCCGATCACCTTGCCATCTACGGATGGCATCGGATGAAAGATGGAAAACCCGTTCCCATTCAACCCCTCACGACTGCGCATCTGAAAGATTATGTGGATTACAGTCATGGAGTCAGATTGGTTTCGAAAAAAGTATTGGTCGACGGGAAAGTCACGTCGATCGTAAATATTTTGAGGGATCCTGAATTATCCGGAATTCTAAGCGATGAAGGGCCGATCAAAGACATTCGGGTAATTCGAAAGGAATAGACATAGACCAATCTCGTCGATGAACACTCCTTCAATATTCACATTGTGACGTACTCCACGACGTGCTACATTAGCAGTGGCAATCGCGAAATTGTATCCATCAAAAGGTTGATCCGTGCGAGGAGGTGCAATAATGAAACGGTCTCTTGGTACGAAAATCGTCGTGGGCGCGACAACTGTTTGGGTCATAGGAACGTATGACAAGGAAGGCAAGCCAAACCTGATGACCGCGGCCTGGGGAGGCGTGTGCTGTTCAGATCCCCCCTGCGTTGGCGTCTCGCTCAGAAAAGCGACCTACACCTATGGGAGCATCAAGGACAGGAATGCCTTTACGGTCAGCATCCCCTCCGTGAACTATGTGAAGGAAACAGATTACGTCGGCATAGCCTCAGGAAGGGACACGGATAAATGGCAGGCCTCAGGTCTCGCCCCGGTGCGAAGCGACGTCGTGGACGCTCCTTACGTCGCTGAGTTCCCGCTTGTCCTCGAGTGCAGGCTGCTTCACGCCTTGGATCTCGGGCTCCACACACGGTTCATCGGGGAGGTTCTGGACGTCAAGGCTGAGGAGTCAGTACTCAGCGATGACGGGATGCTCGACATAGAGAAGGTGGGCCCATTCTTCTATATCCCGGGGAACCGTACCTACTATGGGATCGGTCGTTATCTGGAAAAAGCGCATTCCATCGGAGCACAGTTACGGAAAAAACGGGTATAGCTCAAGGTAGGCCCGCTCTCATCACAAAGGACACTCGTGCCAGGCTCGCTCGCTTTCCATCCACCCGCATGGGTTTTCCAGGGGCCCTTCCGAGCGAAGAACTCGCCGGGGTAGTTCGTGAGATCCCTCAGGTGATCAGTGCCATTCAAAGCCACCACTACGGTGGAGACTCGGGGAGAAGGCGTGCGGAATTCGGGTTGACATCATGCAGTACAGGTGATAATGAATAGTGACAGATGACCAATCGAATCAGGAGGCTAGTATAGATATTCTCCATATTACAAATAGAGAAAATATTTTTGAAGAAGGTCAGACTCATGAAAATGTTTGTTTTTGTTTATGCCGATTATTTTGATGATACGATAACAGACATGTTTAAGCAGGCTGGTTACATCAAAGTGCACAATATGACGGGTGAATACAAGGGGCTTGAGCCGAGGGCAGGAGGACCCCATTCACACGGTGGACTGACGTCGCTCTTAGTCCCTGTGCACGATGAGCAAATTCCTCACCTCCTTGATATTGTGCGCAACATGAAGAAAGAATTTCCTGATGCCGGTCTCGGAGCGTTTACTTTTCCATTGGAAGAAGTTGTTGTTTGAAGAATAACGAATACCTTCTCGGCCTATGATCCCTTTCAACCGCTAATCCTGGATTTAATTCAAAAACGAAAATCGTTGATAGTAGGTGAACTCGAGTTGAGGAGTGCTTCCTCCTACCCTCATGCCGACAAACATGTTGGCACAAAGAAGCATGAAAACTGCTCTCAAAAGGTGGAGAGCTGCCCGGAGCCGTCCATTTCTAGGAGAAAGCCTGAACCGTCCAACTCTAGAAACCGTTCGCCATTGCGTGCGAAAAGGGTGAACGTGCAACACCGAATAACGGGTGTGAGCATCACTTCAGGCTGTCTTCCTAGTGCATCGGCCGCTGGCGGGAAAAGTTCCACATTTGAGTGGCATTTGAGACCCCCTCCCTCGACAAGTCCGCCAACACCCATGTAATGACCGCCAATAGTATACCGCGCTCTACAATATTGCGTATTCAGTACTGAGCAAGCAGAAAGATGGAACACTTAAGGCCATTTTTGGTAACTATTTCTTGGCGCGACAGGGGTCACGGCGTAAAATCGTAGCAAATGCATATTATGCACATGCACAAAAAAGATGTTGCGAAATCATACAGGAGGAAGGAAATATAATCATAAAAGTTGGCGGGGTAACTAATGGGTTTTCCAACCTGTACCGATGACATTTGTCAGATTAGAGCTGCTGGGTAGACTACCCGAGCCGTGATGATGGACAAAAACATTATTGTGGATACTACAAGGGCAACTCGAAAAGAAGCTGGTTAGGGTGATATTTTTTCCAGGATTTGCCCCTTGGTCTCTGTGCCGAATAATAAGGTCACGCACCCGGCAATAAGGGCGACAATGCCGAAAAAGAGAAATGCCCACGCTACCTTGTTGTAATGGGTAATCACCATGCCGACCATAATAGGGCCTATAATCGACGCCAACCGCAGCCAGGCACTGGCAATGCTACTGCCGAGCGCACGCATTCGGGTCGGATACAGCTCCGGAGTATACACATAGAGAGAAAGAGAGATCGGACCAATAAAGAAATAGGCCCCCGTGGCCAATATGCAGACCTGAATTGCGGTTGAAGCCCCTCCGTACCAGAGCGCGAAAAGGAAGGCCCCACCGACAAAAAAATTTATAGTGATGAGACCGCGGCGGCCGATCTTGTCTATCAGTACGGCAGCCGCGAGAAATGCCCCAACGAATCCGGCGGATTGCGTCACAATAGTGTAGAGCAGGGATTTATCCAGGGGCAGTTTGAAGACAGTCCTGTAGAGAGAGGGTAACCATGTCATCATCCCGTAGGTCGTGAGGTAGGCCGAGAACCAGATGATCCATACGACGATAGTCCGCTTCAGGTAAATACCGCTCAAGAGCTCCATAACTCTGGTCCGCTTGGGTTCTGCTGCAAGACGCATAGGCGCGGGCTCGGGCAACTCAGCCCGATAGGCCTTCTTCACCTGCCGCTCGATCGTCGCCATTGCCTCCTCTGCTTCTTCCTCGCGTCCCCTGCCGGCCAACCAGCGGGGCGACTCGGGCAAGCCCCACCTGAGGTAAATCGCAAGAAGCGCCGGTAGACCACCGATTATAAGAAGCCAGCGCCATCCGAAGCGCGGGACGACCCAGTATGACAAAAGAGCTGCTGTCATGTTGCCGATCGAGAAGACCAGCTCGTAGAGGAGGACAAACTTCCCCCGGCCTTTTGCCTTGGTGATTTCATTGATGTACGATGCGGCAATCGGGACTTCGCCTCCGAGACCGAAGCCCTGAATCACTCTGAATACGACGAGCGACAGGTAGTTCCACGATGCGCCGCAACAAAAGCTAAAGATACCATAGACGAGAACTGTCGCTACGATGGCGCGTAATCTTCCGATCCGCTCGGCCAGCCATCCGAAGAAAAAGGCGCCCACGAGCTGACCCGCGAAACCTGCTGATATTATGATGCCTATGTCCTGGGGTTTTACGGCCCACGCAGTGACGATCGCCGGCAGAGCATACCCAATCGCCAGTACATCAAACGCATCGAAGAACGTCGCAATGCCTACGATCAGCCGGGCCTTGACCTGCCAGGACGTCAAAGGAAGGCGCTCGATGCGCGCAGCAATCTCCGAAACTTTATCGTTGGTCATACGACAGTGCTCTCCTCAATGCTGTTCTCTCATGGCCTGCTATCCCGCGCAGGAAATATCGTGTGCATCGCCTGGCAAATTCGTGGAACGAGTTTGCCCCATGCGCCGCTCTTTTCTTCAATGCACTACAAGCGGAGTTGTCCCAGGATACGGTTGAAATCCGAGTCGGGGACGGTACTGAAACCAGCTTTAGTAACAAGCTCCCGCAACGTCAGAGCCTCTTCCTTTCTTGGTTTCGGCACGGGTGGCCGCATAAAGGGGAGAGGGATCAATCCACGCAGCCAGGTTGCCAGCTTATAGCGCACGTGGATTCTGGAGTAATCAGTGTAGATGTATTCATGAAGGTCTTCCAGTCCCGATTTCCAGATTCGCAATGCCTCTTTCACGTCCCCTCGTTTCAAGGCATTGATATGATCAATCATGGATTCCATGGCATAGTTGAATGAACCTGAGACGGTGCCGTCGAAATAGCCGGTGAGTATGTTTTCATGCATGTATTTACCGTTAGAGCGCAAGATAGCGACGTGACGGTCCAACTTCCTCAGGGCTTTGGCGATGACGAAACCACCGGGATAGGAGTAGGTCATCTTCCAGCCCACAATATTGGGGATCTCCTGACAGGTCTGAAGTGTTGTAGTCAGAGGAAAGCCTATGCCCCAGGCAGCGGAAGCAGTGCAGACCGGGTGGACAATGGCCGGCATATCTCCTGCGGCCTCTACCTCTGCCTTTGCCATGTCGATAAAGACCTCAGGGTATTTCTCCGCATTCCACGAAGTGCTGACATCGATTGAACCGATAGGAGGCATCAAGAAGAGGCCGTCTGCTCCGACCTCTTTGACGTCTTTGGCCACTTTTACGGCATCTGCGGTGCTGACGTCGATGACACCGGCGAAGACGGGAACTTTGCCACCGCACTCCTCAAGGGCTATCTCAACGTTTCGCCTCTTTTCCTCCCGGCTCATACAAAAGAGTTCGCCTGCCTCGGGGTTGATGATGATGGCGCCACCCGCCTCTCTGAACTTAGGTTGCATGAAGTACTGCAAGAACTTACGTAGCGCCGGTTCATCTATCTCGTAATTCTCCTTCATGGGGGTTAATACTGCAACAAACAGACGATCAAATTGCGTTCCGAATCCATTTGCCTTCACACTCAGTTCTCCTTTTCTCGGTTAGTGACCGTCACACATCCAGAGCATTACAAACAGAACGAAGAACGGCTGAACGTCCGGAGGTCTGACTGATAACGATAATAATATGCTCGTGCGTTATTCTATGCCGATGCTTTTTCAAATTGCAAGCCGTCTGCGCTTATGGGGAGGGCTCGTTGCTCCTTTGGCGTAGGCCTCGCTTCCTTATCTACTGCAGAATGGTATCGATGTGCTCGTACTTGTGGAGATTTCAACTTCGATGCATTAGGCCTCTGTTATCGACGCATCTTCTCAGGCATTCAAGGCCTGGGGGACAAAAGCTTTGTTGACTGTTCTAAGCGCAAGCAAGAATCGTAGATGCCTTCCTCAACCTTGAAGCGACCTCGCCTATGCAATCTTTCAACTGGAAAGCGACGATAGAGAAGCCCAAATGTCCATTGACAGGAAGTCCTCTTTGGGGATAACATTTCAGAAATTATTGGCTGCATTATAATTATTGGGCGCTAGCAAAAAATGGATAAGGTTAATTTTATTCATACAGAAGTTGGAACAGATATCATTATTTCCTTGTCATTTGATGAAGATACTGAATTTGGAATTGATGGGTTTACAATAATAAGAACCCCAAAATTTGAATTCACTTTGTTACCGTATGAAAAGGGAGCCTGTATTAATTGGGATGAAGAGACTGACACCAGGGAGATTATTAAAGAGATCATTTGTAAAGGTAATGAAATAACATTTGCATCAAACGTACGATCATACCAATTCGATATTTCAAAAGTGAGCAAAGAAGAAATAAATAAGCTTTGGAAAACAATTGATAGAATAAATTTTGACGGTATCATAAAAATTGATCGCAACATAAAATAATGCCTAACACCCCAGCGGATAGCGTACAGCAACGGCTGATTTATGACGTTATGCTCACTTTCAAACGCAAATCACCGATCCAACTATAGGGAAATTCTAACTCTTTGTAGATAGGTGGAGTCGCCGATTCTTTCTATGCAAAGATTTTGCAAAATCCGTGACGAGGAATTTTCGGCTGTTCCTTCCTGAAAGAAGGCCTCTTGGCCTTCGTTTGCCCCTTCGCTATTTGAAGCGGTAATGATGATAGTGCGCGAAAGAAAATGGGGAGAGGCCAGGCAGACGACACACAGACTCGGTGCGTGTGTCCCTCGAGAAATGCTTGTCGTAATCTCGACAGCAAATTCAGGTTCGCCTGGCTGTCTTGTAGATTTCAAACCATGTGATGCTTAGGAAACCGGCCATAATGCAAACTAGGGCTTCAAATAAATCGATCCTATCGAATTGGAACAGATTCAATAGGAACGGGACATTCAAGATCAATGCGAGGAATAGTATTGCTCCACCTACCACCCATTTCACGGTCTTGTTCGGCGTGCTCAAAATCTGAAAGATATTCCTTGTCCACGAGCGATTTGACAGAATGGCGGCAACGTTTGATATGACGAGTGTGGTGAATGTGAATGCTCTGACCTCTCTTTCGCCGTATCCCAAATGCAAGCCTACTGCGTACACTGCCATTACTATCGCTAGAATGCCAACTCCTTGCGTGCAGCTTAACAGTATCTTCCTTGCTCCGAAAAAAGGCTCATCAATTCTCTTGGGCGGGCGGCTCATCACGTTTCTTTCTTCCTGTTCGGCCTCAAAAATGAGGGAACATGCAGGGTCTATTATCAGTTCTAAGAATACAATATGAATAGGCCACAGCATAAGCGGAAGGTCTGCAAAGAATATCGGAATGAGGGACAAACCCGCAATAGGTACGTGTATGGCGAAAATGTAGCCGAGAGCTTTCTGAAGATTATCGAAGATGCGGCGTCCCATCTTCACCGCACCTACGATGGACGCAAAGTTGTCGTCAAGGAGCACCAACGAAGAGGCTTCTCTCGCAACATCGGTTCCTTTTTCGCCCATAGCAATGCCAATGTTGGCGGCTTTCAGCGCTGGTGCGTCGTTTACGCCGTCACCCGTCATGGCTACGATCTCGTTGTTTCTCTTCAGTGCATTGACGATCTTCAATTTCTGTTCGGGAACGACACGCGCAAACACGTTCACGTCCTTTATTCTCGCGCACAGTTCGTCTTCGGTCATTCCCTGGAGCTCTTTTCCAGTAATGCAGGCCTCGTAGTTCTTTAGCCCGATATCTTTAGCGATGCTTTTTGCCGTTACAGGATAATCTCCAGTTATCATGATTGTTCTGATTCCTGCCTTGTAGCACTCGGTAACAGCCTCCTGCACATTTTCCCTTATCGGGTCTGATAGTCCGATCAATCCCACAAATTGAAAATCAAAGTCATGCTGAATCTCGGGCAAGTTGGTTAAACCAATCACAGCTTTTGCCACACCTAAGCACACGCAATCCGCTTGCCGCTAATTCCTCCACCGCTCTTGCATGCGTTGCTTTCACGTCGTCCGCCAAATGGCACAGGTCGAATATGGCCTCCGGGGCGCCTTTGGTGGTAATTGTTTGCTGGCGGGTTCCCGTGTGCGTGAAAACCCTCGACATAGCCAGTAACTCCTTTGAAAGCGGGTATTCTTTCACCATTTGCCAATCGACACGGATATGCTCTGTACCCTTAAGATATTGGTCTCCCATGGCAGTTATCGCCTTTTCCATAGGATCGAAGGGATTGGTTTGACTCGCCAGGATCGCATACTCGATTATTTCATGGAATTCTTCCGGGAGCTGGTTGCTCTTGCCAACAGCGTGAAAATCCTTTCCATTATAGAGCGTGCTTACGGTCATTTTGTTGTGAGTAAGCGTACCCGTCTTATCGGTACACAAAACCGTTGCGGAACCCAGCGTTTCAACCGCCGCAGGCTTCCGTGTCAGCACATTTCTTTTTGACATGCGCCACGCTCCGAGCGCCAAGAATATCGTCAGCACCACAGGGAATTCCTCTGGCAGCATTGCCATCGCCAGGGTTATCCCAGCCAAAAATCCTTTTAGCAGTTCGCCTCGGGTGAGTGTGTAGACAACTATGACAAGAACACATAGCAGCGTTCCAATAATGGCAAGCTTCCTTACGAGCGAACCCATTTCTATTTTCAACCGGGTCGGCTCTTGCTGTACTTTATCCAAAGCCTTTCCTATTTTACCGATTTCTGTATTCAGCCCTGTGGCGGTTACCGAAGCGATACCATTGCCTTGTACGATCATGGAGCCCGAATATACGAACGGCAAATCGTCACCACCCGGGTGAATGTTATTGTTGGTCTCTTCAAATTCTGTTTTTCGAACAGGGGCTGATTCACCTGTCAACAGTGATTCGTCCGCAGTTAAGTTGACCGAGCACAGAACCGTCGCATCGGCGGGGACCCTGTCTCCCTCCTGCAAAACAATAATGTCACCGTTTACCACTTCCCTGCCAGCTATCCGTTTTTCCAATCCATCACGTATGACCAATGCCCTCGGGCTTGCGAGGTCTTTGAGCGCATCGAGAGCCTTTTCGGTCTTCTTCTCCTGGTAGAACTCAATGGCCATAATCACAAAAACGAAACCGAGAAGCATCAGGCCTTCTTGAACGTCGCCCAAGGTTAAGTACAACGTTCCACAAGCGATCAGCAGCAAGAACATGGGTTCTTTGACAACACCTAACGCAATGGAGAGAATGCCTTTCGGCTTTGACGACGGAAGCTCGTTGTATCCTTCTTTCCTCAATCCCTCTTTCGCCTGCTCCTCGGTCAAGCCCTTATGGGTTTCAGATTTCAAATTGATTTGCACGGTCAGTCCTCATCGATCTCATGGTTAAGAGTTAACCTACCCCATTCATTGTGGCACCTGCAAGCGCGCACCTCTGGTTGCGAAATGGACACACGGCTGGGCCGGGAATTGAACGTCGGTTCTTGTCCAATTCCTCACTATGACGGTGATCTTCGGATTAGATGGTCGAGGTCGCAAGGAGCGTTGGTAAATTACTTGATTATGGAGGTACACTCTCACGTCCCCTGCGGCACGGGCAGGTAAATGTTGAACTGCGTCTTGCCCTGTTGGCTTGAAACCTTGACTGAACCATTATGCCCCCCGACCACCGAGCGAATGGCCGAGAACGCACGTCTCATGCTCTTTCCTGCCCTGCCTTTATGGCCCGGGCCTGAGCCGGGTCGGTCGGCTGCAACATCCGTGGAACTGACCGAGAGGAGCGCGCATCTGCCTGTGCCCTTCTCAAGAAGATCGTTTCTTATCGGCAACAACCTGGCCAGGATCGTTATGGTGCCTCCCTTTCGGATGATCTCGCTCCCATAAGCGACAATTGTTGCGAAGACCTGGCTCATTTTCTCCCGGTCCGCCATGACGCGCATGTCTCGATCCGCCAGGACGGTTCGAAGCCTGATCCTTTTCTTAACAGTCCTCCGCAGCGCCTGCACCACCTCCTGAATGAAGTGGCTGACATTCAATAATCTCAGTCCGCCAGTTCCTCTTCCGCGAGGTGCAGAAAGGGCGTCTGCGGAACGTTTGCTGGCGTGCGTGAGCATCCCCTGGACGCAGGTCATGGGCGGGTCATCTGTTTTCGCTTCAGTCTGCGCCCCCTTTCGAAACCGTGTCATCACTCTCGACACTTTTTCAAGCCGGAGAACTGAATCCGCAGCGATTTTCTTGAGTACATACATCCCCGTTGAAGACCGCAGTTTTTCATCATGGTGGTGCAGTTTCGCGAGGCGCTCCGTGGATCCTTTGACTCCCTCGGGCTTTTTAATCTGTCGTTTCCTGAGATTATGTTCAGCCATAACTTCCTCCTCACTCATCTCTTCAAATTGTACGCTTGTTTCTCGCACTTCCCGAAACAGCTTCAATTCCGAAAATACTTATTGCCTTCTCAGGTCCATGGCTGGCAATCTGCGTCAACTCGGATACAAGGAGTCTGAATCAGAGCCTCGACTATTTTTATCAATTGATATTTCTCATCTTTCTCACCAAATGATAGTAAAGAGGCTTTCAGTCGTCCCTTTTCTTTCCGCTTTCTTTAACGTCTCGTTCTCGGCCCCTTTTTTCCTGTCGCCCGAGGTCTCCCTGGTCGCTTCCAGAAATGAGTTCTCGCGCCACCTAAAGAGGAACTATCCATGTCTTTCTACTCTTCTCTGAGAGGCATTGTCACCCCGTATCTGTGATAGTCTATCCGGAACCCGATCCTGTCGATGACCGGGTGATCCGTTTGCTTTTGGACAAGTATATAAGACTGGTCATTACCACATCATTACCCTGAGATGACAAAGCTGTAAGGAGACCTTTTATCCGGGCGGGATTGAATGCTCGATGTCCCCTCAAGTCCGCATCATCCAGAAATATTCAGTACCGATGGGTTCTCCACTTGTCCCGCTTGTCATTTTGCCGGCCTGGAGTCCTGGCGGCTCCTCACATGACAGGATGGTAATCATCCGGTCATGTGAGTGTAATATTGATAATGCTACACTAATCGAGTAGCAGCCAGATTTCCTAGAGGGTGGTTAACTGTCTTTGTCATTCTATTATGGGATTTCGTTCGCGACTGAGGCGGAGATTGTGGAGTTGATTCATGACCCGATACCCTATGCAAGACTGCTGATCATCGTCGTGATGAATAGGACCACACAACGGCAAAATGGGCTATAATAGTCCAAGAAACGTCAGCCATTCGCCACTCCGAGAGGTGATAGTGAGGGTTCTTGTCGTCGAGGATGAGAGGAAGACAGCCGAGTACTTGAGGAAAGGGCTTTCGGAGCACGGATTTGTAGTGGACATCGCTACAAACGGCGAGGACGGCCTTCATCTTGCGACCACAGGGGACTACACGCTCATCGTGCTTGACGTCATGATGCCGGACAAAGACGGCTGGTCGGTTATACATGACCTCAGAAGATCGGGCAGGGAGACCCCTGTCCTTCTTACAGCGAGGGATACTGTTGACGACAAGGTGAAAGGCTTGAAATTGGGCGCCGACGATTACATGGTGAAGCCTTTCGCCTTCTCAGAACTCCTGGCCCGCATTCGCACCATACTCCGCCGGAGCCCCGACCGCCGCCCGGAGATCGTGAGGGTAGCCGACCTCGAGATCGACTTTTTAGAACGTAGGTCGAACAGGGAGGGCAAGAGGCTCGATCTCTCCCGAGGAATTCGCGATCCTCGGCTTCTGACCCTCCCACGCCAGGGGAGGTCTTAGTCGAACCCTTATCTCGGAGCAGATTTGGGACATTAACTTCGACAGCGACGCCAACGTAGTCGATGTGGCGATAAGAAGGCTCCGGAAGAAAGTAGATGAACCGTTTTCCACGAGTCTGATCCGCACGGTAGGGGATCGGGTACGTGCTCGAAAATCGAAACGATCCATCATGAATGTGCGAGTAATCCCCCCGACCTGGTCCATCGCCCGGCGCCTCACGCTTCTTTATTCCCTTTCCTGTTTCTTCTCCTCGGTATTGCTGCCGCGTTCCTCGACTGGGTCCTCACAACCGACATGAGACGGGACAACAGTCAGTTTGTCGCGGCCGAGATTGCGAGCCTGCGCGCGCTGATGAGGCAACGGCCGGAGGATCTGCAGGCGTGGCGGGAGGAGGTGGAGAGGGAGGCCGCATCAATTCCGGGTCACCACCCGCTTCTACGTGAGGATACTGGATGAGCGCGGCGGGACTGTCGTGGAATCGCCGGGAATCAGTGATATCTTCGACTCACAAGCTTTTCCGAGCCGTTGTCCACTTTTGATGTGAACACAGTAATGGGCGTGGATGCGAAAGCCCGCGACGGACGGTCTTCCTGCTCGGGACCAGTGGGTCGAACTGCGCCAACCGAAAGCCCGCAAACGGCTCGTCCAAATCGCCTTCGACCGGTCCCACGATGCAATGATAATGCGGATTACTCGTCGAAAGGTGCCTACCATGTTGCTTGCGGGCCTCGTCCTGTCCGCAACACTCGGGTTCGTCATTGCCAAAGTGGGCTTGAAGCCTCTCTCGAATATAACTCGAGCCTTCAGGCGGATCTCCGCTGAAGAACTCAATACGCGGGTGAGCTCTATTCATTGGCCGCCGGAGATCGCGGCCCTCGCGAGCGCCTTCCGATTCCATGCTCGAACGCCTGGAGCGTTCGTTTGCCCCTCTCACGCAGTTTTCTGCGGATCTCGCCCACGAGCTTCGCACGCCTATCAATAATCTCAGAGGAGAAGCAGAGGTGGCTCTCGGGAAAACGAGGACTGCCGAAGAATACCGTGTCGTCCTTGAATCGGGCCTGGAGGAGTACGAACGGCTCAGCCGCTTCATCGAGAACCTCCTTTTTCTGGCCCGCGCTGAATCCGTAACGCCGCGGTGCGACCCGCACCGGTTGACATTCATCAGGAAATCGATGCCCTCATGGAGTACTTCGACGCACTGGCCGAGGAAAAAGCGATTGCTATCTCCATCACCGGCAACGCACTCCTCAATGCGGATCCGGTTCTGTTCAGACGCGCCCTGACGAATACCCTGTCCGACGCCTTCAGTACACCCCTCAAGACGGCAGGATAACTCTCTCGGTTAGGACGATCGACGGGGGCGTCGAGGTTGCGGTGAGCGACACGGGGATCGGCATTGAGGAGGACGTCTAAGAAAAGTCCTCGACCGATTCTTTCGTGCTGATAAGGCCCGCTCATTCCATCCACAGGGGACGGGCCTCGGCCTTGCAATCGTAAAATCTATCATGGACCTCCACTCAGGAAGCGTCGCGATCGAGAGCGCTCCCGGCGAAGGGACCACCGTTACGCTCAGGTTCCCCCAGGCATAGGAATCCTTACTTACCGGTCTGCTACTCCTTCTCATTAGTGAATCCAGTTCGTTTGCTTTTCGCTTTAGGGAAATCACGTGCGATCCATTCTACAATGCACTCTCGCCCGTCTCTCCGGGTCCGTATCCTGAGTGCCCCGGAAACCTCGTAAACGAAGATCTTTCCCATCACCCTTGTTACCGGTGTGCGCGTTTTCCACTATAACACGCACTATCTCGTCAACCATGGTTTCGCTCGCTACGATCTCGATTTTCGTTTTCGGCACATAGTCTACCAGGTCTTCGACGATTCGGTGTGGAACCCCTTGAGCTTTTTTTCCCTCCCGAATCCCTGGACCTCGGTTACCGTCATCCCCTGGAAAATTCGCAATTGCCAGCAGCTTGCTTGTTACCTTCGACAACATGAAGGGCTGTACAATAGCTTTTATTGCCTTCATATTTCCCTCCTGTTTCTAAAATTCGACTCTCTCTTCTTCGAACCATTTATAAAGGGTGGGCAGGACGATGAGCGTAAGCAAAGTAGAGGTGATGAGGCCCCCGACGACTACGATGGCAACCGGCCTCTGTATTTCAGACCCTGTCCCGCTTGAGAGAGCAATGGTATCAACCCTAACATCGTTACCATCGCCGTCATCGACACCGGTCGTAAGCGCCGCTCGGTTCCTTTTATCACTACCTCATCTAGCGAAACGCCTTCCCGTCGCAGCTGGTTGAAGTACGAGACAAGAACGATACCGTTGAGAACGCTTATGCCAAAAAGGGCGATCAAGCCCACCGAGGCGGGTACGCTCAGGTACTGACCGGAGATGAAAAGGGCGATAATACCTCCCACAAGACCGAATGGTACATTGAGGATGATAAGTAGAGCGTTCTTGAGGGAATTGAAGGCAAGGTACAGGAGGAGAAATATGAGCGCAAAGGTAATAGGGATGATCATCGTTGATCGGTTCATCGCTCGCTGCTGGTTCTCGAACTGTCCTCCCCACCCTATTGTATAGCCAGGCGGGATGCCGCCTGTGCCCCGATCTTCTCCTGTGCCTCACACACAGATGCCGCCGGAGATATCCCGGCCTGTGACGTTGCATTCAATTACGACCCTCCTTCTGTCGTATTACCGGGCTGACTTGATTGGGATCTTATACGGAATAAAGGTTCGCCACTTGCGATAAAGGTATACCTCTCCCTTCCGGCATGGGAACAAGCAGGTTGCCGATCGCTTCAATGTTATTCCGTTTTTCCTGCGGAAAACGTATCTGGACTGCGAAGCGCTTGTCGCCCTCAGACCGTTCGGTGGCTTTAGAGCCGCCTATCGCCGTCTCTATGATCTCCTGAACATCCGCAATATTAATCCCGTATCGCGCGAGCGCCGGCCGATCGAATTCGATGTGGAGATATGGCTGGCCGGAAACCTGCTCGACCCTGAGGTCGGCCGTTCCCTTCGTGCCGGATAACATTTTTTGCAATTTCTTCAGCCTTTGTCTTGAGAATGCCGAGATCCTCACCGAAGATTTTCACTGCTACCTGAGACTTTACTCCTGATATGAGCTCATCTACTCGCAACGCTATCGGCTGGGTGAAATTAAACCCCACTCCGGGGAGCGATGCTTCAAGACGCTGGCGCATTTTGTCGATTAGCGCATCCTGGCTATTGGCGGGAGTCTTCCATTCGGACCGGGGCGTGAGGTTAATGATAGGGTCGGACAATTCCGGACCCATGGGGTCATTTGCGATTTCCGCGCGATCCTATCTTCGATACCACATTTTTTACTTCGGAAAACCGAACAGCACCTTTTGAAATTTCTTCTCAATCTCGATCGATTCCTCAAGGGAGATGCTGGGCAGACGGACCGGCTGGATGGTGAGCGTGCCTTCCTGCAAGACAGGCATGAACTCCTTCCCACGAAGGGAAGAGCATGCGAGGCTCAGCACGAACAATCCCCCGGACGCGACGATTACTTTTACCCGATTCTCTATCGCCCAGCCGAGGACAGGTCTGAATACAGTTTTCACCGCCGATAGAATACTCGTCGTATCAGTATTTCTCTCCCCGAGGTCAGGATAAAGGAGGAAGTTCCGGGAACGATGAAGACAGATACAACCAGGGAACATGCGAGGGCGATGGTGACGGTCATTGCGAGGGGACTAAACATTTTCCCCTCCACGTCGGTAAGGGTAAAGAGGGGGAGGAAGACTGCTGAGATGATGGAATTCCGAAAAACACCGGCCCTGCACCTCTTTCGTCGCCTCGGCGATGATATGGATAACCGGTTCACCTTCCTCTCCGAGAGGTGCCGGTAAATATTTTCTACTATAACGACGGAACCGTCGACGATTATGCCAACTGCTATAGCAAGACCCCCGAGGGACATAAGATTGGCACTCATGTCGAACTGATGCATAATGATAAACGAAAGAGGATCGTGAGGGGGAGAGACAGGGTGACGACGATTGCGCTCCTGACATTACCAAGAAGAGATGAACGAAACGAGGATAACGAAGAATGAACCTTCCGCAAGCGCGCTTGTGATAGTGGAGAGCGCCCGGCTCACCAGTTCAGACCGGTCGTAGAAAGGTTTTATCTGCACCCCCTGAGGCAGCGTCTTGTTGATCTCTTTTACCTTGTCTTTAACACGCTCGACAACCTCCCTTGAGTTGCCACCCTTTATTAACATCGCGATACCGACGACGGCCTCGTTACCGTCTTTGATAGCGGCGCCTTGGGTAAAAGCGGGGCCGAGCTCAGCTCCGCAACGTCCTTTACCAGGATCGGGGTGCCGTGAAACGAGGTGACGACAATATCTCTTCTATGTCTTCTATCGTTTTCAACAGGCCCAAACCTCTTATCACGTACCGTTCCCCGCCGATGTTCATGAGACTGCCGCTTGCATTGCTGTTGCCGCGCGCGACCGCATCAAACACCTGCTTGAGGGAAAGCTGATATTTTGAGCAACTTCTGGGCATTACCATAACCTGAGTACTTCTTCACGTCCCCGCCAAAGGAATTGACATCGGTCACTCCCGGTACGGTGCGGAGAAGTTTTCTGACCACCCAATCCTGGATAGTTCTCACTCCATGAGGACTCTTGCCTTCACCCTCGACACGCGTATTGGTAGGGACTCGCGCCAGGCCGGTCGACCGGTCCCAGCATGGGTTCCACTCCTCTTGGTAGACTTTCTTTAGCCTGGATCGATCGTTTGGAGAGAACAAGACTGACGGGCAAAATAGACGTCCACACTGTCCTCGAAGACAAGGGTAACCACCGATAGGCCATATTTGGAAAGCGAACAACGTCTCTTTGAGTCTCTTCAGGCCGCTCATTTGAAGCTCGGATCGGGGCTAGTCACCAACTTCTCAGTTTCCAAGGGCGACATTCCCGGTGCCCTGGAAATGGGTATCTTACCTGCACATTGGTTACATCGGGGAAGGCATCTATAGATATATTCCTGAACGCAAACAATCCGGCCACGATAAGCAGGACCACCGCGATGACTACAAATAGCCTTTGTTTTAGGATGAGATCGACGACCCGATGCATATGCGGCTCCTATTTCGCTTGCAACGATTCTTTCTTGAATTCGGACTTGAGCGAACATTCCCCGCTGACAACAACGACCGTCCCTTCATCGAGGCCCTTGGTCACCTCAATGTGGTTACCCAGCCTCCGGCCCGCCGACGCCTCTTTTTCAAAAGTGTCAGCAGACAGTTGCGCGAAGAGATAGTTGTCGACCCCTTCGACCATCACAGCCTGCTCAGGCACCAAAAGCATCTTTCCCGTCCCGGTTCTTTCTAAGGATCCGTTTGCGAACATTCCGGGTCGCAGAAGACCTTCGCGGTTTCTGTACGGTGACTCTTGCCCTTACCGTCCTCGTTTCTTCATCCAGTACATCGGACAGATAGGAGATGACACCTTCGAAGATCTTTTCGGGAAACGCACCCGTCGACACTTTGACTACAGCGCCGGCCTTCGCCCAGATCAAATCTCGCTCGTAAATGTCAATCAGTACCCACAGGGTTGACAGATCAGCCACGGTGGACAGAGTCTTGTCCTGACTTATCATCTCTCCCTGTGTCACCGTTCTCTCGATAACGGCCCCCGAAATGGGAGAGGAGATCGGGGATGAGAGGGGGCGCGTCCCTGAACCGTTCTTCTGTTCTTCGAGCTTGGTGATTTCGACGCCGAGAAGGCGCAGCCTGTCTTCGCAAAAGATAGCTCTGCTTCGGTTTCTTTAAGCTCCTTCCTGGCTCTGAGAACGTCTTTTTCAGGGGATACCCTCTTTTCGAAAAGAATCTCTTCTCGCTGCAGATTTGCAACGGCCAGGCTCTGCCGTGCTTTTGCCTTGAGATATTCGGCCCATAATTGGTCCACCTCCACGGTCTCGATATACGCAAGCACCTGTCCCGCTTTCACTCTTTGTCCCTGAACGGCAAGTATGTTGGCCTCCCTTCCCGTCACCCTGGATCCGACCTTCGAGACGAGATCGCCGTTCAACTCAATACCGGCTGTGGCTTGGAGGGGAGCAGGCGCGTTATCGCGAGATACTTTCTTGGTTTCAATGCCGGCGGCCCGTAGCTTTTCTGCTGAAAGAGTCACGATCCCCGATTCTTTTGGCTTCTCGGGTGTCCTTACGGCAAAGGCTCTTTTTCCACAGCCCAGGCAGAGTGCAATTACTAAGAAGACCGCCACGAGAAGCGAGTAATCCGTTATCCCGCATTTTTTGGTGACCGTCATTTCAAAGCGCCTCCGATTGTGCGTTCTATTGCATAAATTGATTGTTGAGCCTTGAACAACGAGTCAAGATAGGCAAACTGTAGCTCTATGGTCTCCCTCTGAGCAACACGTACGTCGTAGAAGCTGATCTTGCCCTCTTTGAAAGCGAGGTAAAGGAGTTCAAGGTTTTTCGCCGATTTATCCACTATGTCTTTTCTGAACAGCGCCAGTTCTCGCTGCGAGGAAAGAAGATTGCTGTAGTCACGTTCAAATTGCCTTGTGGCGTCCCTTTCCAGACCGACCTTTCCGATTTGGGCCTGTGCGGCTCTCGCCTTGGCTTCTGTTCTTTCTCCCTGTTTTCTGTCGAACAGAGGGATAGAGACGGCGAGGACCGCGCCTGTTCGTCCCTCCACTCATCCCTGCCGTAGAAGCCTCCCAAAATGAGATTTGGTATTGCCTGTCTGGCGACAATCTTCTCTACCCCCTGGAGCGATCTACCTCAAGTGAAGCAGCCCGAACATCT
>CAWGRP010000012.1:0-16442 GCA_963825005.1 uncultured delta proteobacterium
CGTTGGGGTAGGTGGAATGCGCTCTTTTGAGGAATCGAGTCATTTTAAACCAAACCTAGACTGCAGATTCCGCTCTTGCCTTCTGAAAGAAATGATCTGACCTTTTTCCAGATAGATGACATTTTACATTGCAATCGCGGGTTACCATAGTCTACTGGCCCTTCACGCATTATATTCCTTGACATGAGGATAATCCCGGTCGTAAATTAGTCCGACCGGTCGGATTAAGCGTATTCAATGGATTTTAAGAAATTAGGATGAAACCAAAAGGTTCTCTTAAATCGTCACCAAAAGTGGAGAAAAAGATCAATACGATCGCTGCCGCTGCCGGCAAGCTTTTCAGCATGAAAGGGTACATCGAGACGAGCATGGAAGACGTTGCGGCGGCTGCGAGATTAAGTAAAGGTGGAATGTACCACTATTTTAGCTGCAAGGAGGACATACTCTATTTCATTCTGTCCAATTTCATGGATTTCCTACTGGAAGGCATCGAGCAGGACATTCGGAGCATAGAGGAGCCGGCAGATAAGATCAAATATATTATCTCGCGCCACGTAAAGGCTTATGATGTTCACATGTATTCGGCAAAAGCTCTTATCAATGAGGTCTATAACCTTTCCGCACCCAAACTATCGAAGATCAAGTCCAAAGAAATGCGATACTTCTCGATCATAGCCGGGGTCCTTTCATTATACCTCGGGCGTAAGGTAGACAAAGACAAGTTGACCGTCGTTACGTTTAACCTGCTCGGCATGTGTAACTGGATTTATTCCTGGTATAATCCGCAAGGCGCCATTAACTCTGAACAGCTGTCGCAGATCATCTTTGAGAACTTTGCCGAGGGCTTGTCAAGTTTTCGGAGGAATCGTTTGTAGTAGAAGGAACGTAACGGAGGCAACACATGAAGAGGGAGACCGATTACGGGTATGAGATCAAAGCTGTCTATACACCCGCAGACATTGCAGACCTGGATTACGCAACGGATGTAGGAGATCCCGGTTCATATCCCTTCGTTCGAGGGTATCATCCAAATGGGTATCGCGGCCGTGTATGGACGAGGCGGATGACGGCAGGGCTTGGATCTTCCAAGAGAACCAACCAAGCGCTCAAGCGGTACAGGGAGATGGGTCAAACGCAGGGGATGTTAGTCATCTGCGACAGACCCAATGCGATGCCTATAGATGCCGATCATCCCATGGGCAGAAGAGAGGCAGGTGTTTTGGGATGGCATGGAGCCTCTTTGCTTGAATTTGAGGAGCTTATGGAGGGCATCCCTTTGACCGGGCAATCTATTACCTTGCTGGGTTCCTCTGCGATGTCGGCGATACGGTTGGCTTACATCGTCGTTCTTGCCGAAAAACGTGGAGTGGAGTTGCGGGAAGTGCACGGCAGTGTGACGGAATACCCCTTTTGCCACACATTCGGACAGACCGATCATCTTCCTCTGGATCTCAACATCAAGCTCTGGCTTGATTCTTCGGAATACATCGTAAGAAATAAAATACATATGCGCTCAGGTATTCTCAGTCAGCATTTTCAGGAATCCGGCGGTAACAATGCGCAGGCGCTTGCCGTAGAGATCGCGCAACTCAAAGAGTTACTCGGACTGCTGGTCAACGACCGGAATCTCGATTTCGATGACGTTGCTCCCCTCCCGTACGAACTCGTGAGCATTGGATCGCGGTTTTTTGAGGAAATAGCCAAAGTCCGGGCTCTTCGAAGGATGTATGCGAAAATGGCCAGAGAAACATTTAAGGCCAAGAGCGTGAAGGCTTGCCAATTGCTGATATCCATTCACACATCCGGACGCTGCATGACGTATCAGCAGCCCCTCAACAATATCGCGCGATGCGCCATACAAACCCTTGCCGGGGCTATTGCGGGCTGCACTGCAATTGACAACGCGTGCCTCGACAATGCTCACGCAGAGCCTTCCGCTTTTGCAGCGAGAATCTCTTTGAACACGCAACACATTGTCTCTGACGAGACCGGAGTGACGGATGTTACGGACCCCCTGGCCGGCTCCTATTTTGTCGAATATCTCACCAACAAGGTGGAAGCGGAAGCCTACAAGATCCTACAGCAGATTGAAGAGCAGGGCGGCATGATTGCGGCAGTGAAAAAAGGATATATCCACGCTATGATGGAAGAGTCGGCGCGGAAAAGGCAAGAGGAAATAGAATCAGGTGAACGTCTGATCGTAGGGGTGAATGAGCTGGTAATCCCTCCTGATGAAGATGACGATATTCCCATACAGTCGGTGGAGGCATCGGATTCCGAAAAGATAGCACAGCGTATGGAGCATTGGAAAAAGACAAGAGATATACCTTTATTGAACGACAAAATTGCACAACTTTATAATGATGCAAAAAGGGGTGGCAAGTACAATCTGATGCCATCGATTATTGAGGCTGTTAAAGCCTATGGCACTGCCGGAGAAATCATGGGCGTCATTCGGATGGCCCACGGATTTCATTATGACCCGCTGGAGATGATTGAGTCTCCGTTCGGTCTATGAACGGCGCTCACGGGTGGATAGTACGTAGTTGCTGAAACAGGAGGTGTACTGTATATGAGTACCGGCCAGCGAATTAAAGTCCTCGTCTCTGTTATCGGACTTGACGGGCACTTCACAGGTGCTGAAATCGTCTCCCGCTTTCTGATGGACGCCGGAATGGAAGTGGTATATCTCGGAATTTATCAAACACCGGAGATGATCGTCAATGCGGCCATTCAGGAGAGTGTGGACGTGATTGGTATAAGCAGCCACGCTTCAAACTATGAACAGATCAATCTTCTGATAGATTTACTGAAGAAAAATAATATGAGCGATATTCCCGTCATTTGTGGAGGTGCTATTCCGAAACAGCATGCCGAGGCACTGCTGAAAAAGGGTGTGTCGAAAGTATTTCCGCCTCAAAGCACTTCGGATTCAATCGTAAAATATATCGTCTCCACGGTGAGAAGAGAAAATATAACCGGGGATTAAATGGTTGAAAGCATTATCGAGAAGATTACCAACGGCAATGCGAGAGTCGCTGCGAAGTTGCTCCGTGATATTGATGACGGGATTCAAGGCACGAGAGAAATCCTGAAACGCCTGCACACGCATACCGGAAACGCGTACATAATCGGGATCACGGGCGCTCCCGGAGTCGGCAAAAGTACAGTGGTGGATCAGATGATCCGCGGGTTAAGAAAGAACGGGAAGACAGTAGGTGTGCTCGCCATAGATCCAACCAGCCCCTTGAGCGGAGGGGCCATTTTGGGTGACCGTGTTCGCATGCAACGGCACAGTCTGGATGACGGCGTCTTTATTCGCTCGCTCGCGACCCGGGGTCAATTCGGAGGACTTACGCAATCTACACGCTCGGCGATCGATGTGCTGGATGCTATGGGCAAGGATTACATCATCGTTGAGACAGTCGGGGTTGGTCAGGACGAAATTGACATTGCGAAAAGCGCGCATACAACGGTCATTGTTGTGGTGCCGGGCATGGGGGATCACGTTCAGGCAATCAAGGCCGGGATCTTTGAGGTGGGAGATATTTTTCTGATCAACAAGTCGGACCGGCCTGATGCTGAAAAAACGCTGAATGACTTAAAAGCAATGATAGATATCACAAAAAAGCGGTTCAAAAAAGAAGGTTGGGAGCCGCCCATCCTTATGGCCGAAGCTATCAGTAACAAAGGGATCGTCGAACTACTGAATGAAATTGAGAAACATAGAGAAAGCAGGAAATCGTTGTCACGCGGGTCGACACTTCGCCATAAGAAAGCCATGGCCCGCCTCGAACTGATAGACATGATAAGAAGCAGACTCGTTGAAGAAGCATTGAACCGCATAAGCAGCAGTGTTGAATTTCAAGAGTGCCTTGATTGCATCATCGAAGGCACCAAGGACCCGTATTCTGCATGTGATGAGTTGCTATCGGCAAAGCTGAACTTTGTTGAGTGAATAGATCGTATTCTCACAGGTACCTATGCACACCTTAGAAACAGAGGTCCTGGTCATCGGGGGCGGTCTCGCGGGTCTCAGAGCAGCGATCGCTGCAGCACGAAACGGGGTCTCCACAATCCTTGTCAGCAAATCGGCAATAGGAGCGGGGTGTAATAGCGCGCTCGCGGGCGGAGGTTTTGCCATGGCGGTGTCCGGCTTTACCGCGGAGGATCACGCCAGGCTGACCCTGGACGCAGGACAGCACGTAAATGACCGCAAGCTCGTGCAGAAGCTGGTGCAAGACAGCGCGAAGGAAGCCTATTTTCTGAAAGAGGTAGGCGTCGGTCTCACGCCTCAAGCCTTCGGGTACAGGGTCGATACAGAGACGAACGCAGGCGGCAGGATAAGTGGTGGAAATATCCTGATGAAGAAAATTACGCAGGCGGCACACAGGTACGAGCATCTCCGCCTTATTCCTTATTTCTTTGTGTACAGAATTCTTCTCTCAGGCGATAGAGTGAGCGGTGCGATAGGGTTTCAGAAAGATGGCGCCCCCTGCCTGATCTCCTGCAAAGCAATTATTCTCGCTTGCGGAGGCGGCGCGGCAATCTATGCACGAAACGATAATTCTAAGGGTATCGTAGGCGATGGCTATGCCCTGGCACTGGAGACAGGCCTTTCGCTCGCAGACATGGAATTCGTGCAATTTTACCCATTGGGTTTTGCCGAGCGCGGATTGCCCAGCACCATTATTTTTCCGCCCGTTCCTGCCGAAGCGTGGATGCACGACGCTGAAGGTGATGATCTTCTAAAAAAACATCGGATGGAAATGAGCTTGAACGACTTCGTGGTTACCGCGCGGGACCGGGCATCACACCTGATCTATAAAGAGTCGCAACAAGGCCCTGTTTTTCTAAACTACACGCACGTTCCTGATGAGAAATGGGCGGAGTATCCCCTGACGCTCTTTCCGGGACAGCGCTTCAATTTTAAGGAAAAGCCTTTTCGGATAACTACAATGGCCCATTTTATTATGGGAGGTGTCCGGATTAGCGTCTCGACCGAGACCGCTGTGCGAGGCTTGTTTGCCGCGGGCGAAGTGACAGCAGGTGTCCACGGAGCGAATCGTCTCGGTGGAAACGCACTCACTGAATGCCTCGTCTTTGGCGCGACCAGCGGCGTTTCTGCGGCTGACTATGCGAAAACCGTTCGATCCACACATGCTGCGTTCAAGGCGGACCGGTGGCTGGGCTCACTACTTCAAAAAAAGAGTCACACAAACACGAGGGTGGTGCTTTCAGGTATAATGCGCAGCGTGCGCGATATTGCGTGGAACTATGCCGGGCCCGTTCGTAATGAAACTGGAATGAGAAAGGGCCTGTCTGGCCTGGAAGAGACGACAATGGCGCTCGAGCGTGTGGCGGTGGATGCCGCGACCGATCTTATTTCGAGAAAAGAGGTGGCAAATAGCATCCTTGTCACCAAGGCCATTCTTCTTTCATCCCTTGCGAGGCAGGAGAGCATAGGCGCTTTTCAACGCGATGACTTTCCGCAGCGCAGCACACGAGCTTCTTTCAAGAGAGTTTCCGTCAGATTGGACGAGAAGAAGAATGCGCTGAAAGTTCATGAATCGTACGAACCTTTGACGGGGAACAGATGATAGATGGATGAGCTCGCAGGAAATGTTTTCGGCGCGGAAAGGGTACTGTCAAAAGATTTATGAAAAGGAGACTGAAGTTTTATCGCAGATGTATCGCAAGGATGAAAGCCAGAAGAGATGTTCGCAGATGAGTATACCGGTGGTCTGCATTGTGATAGAACGTCAATGCAGACCACACAGACAGCGCTCCCGCGCAGGTTCACCGCACCGGAGGTGCTGGGGGTTGACCGGAGATGCCTTTGTATCGCAGCTCCGGTCAAAAAATAATCATCCGCTTTTATCTCAGTTACTTATCCGCTCTTATCTGCGATAAAGAGGCGGTGTCTGCTGCAGCGGCTGAGGAGTAGAGGCGGGGATTTTGACAATACCACGGAAAGCTCCAGGGGGTGATTATGAAGACAGAAGAGAGACTGGCCGAATACGTATGCGGCGCGACATTTGCGGATGTACCGACAGACGCCCTGGAGGTCGTTAAGAACCAGTTATTGACGGTTTTCGGAACGACCATTGCCGGGGCTTCAGCCGAAGGCTGCGAACCGCTTGTCGATCTTTACAGGGAATTGGGCGGGAAAGAAGAGGCTACGATCCTGATCCATGGCGGGAAGGCGCCGGCGCAGAGCGCAGCACTCGTGAACGGTGTCATGGCGAGAGCCCTCGATTTTTGCGATGCCCTTGCCCCCGGAGCCCATATAGGTTCCTCCCTCGTGCCTGCTGCGCTCGCCGCCGCGGAACTCGCAGGCGGTTGCAGCGGTGAAGAGTTCCTCACGTCGCTTATCGTAGGGACGGAGGTAGGCGTCAGGTTGAATCTCACCGAATCGACCTACGACGGCTTCGACCCGACCGGCGTCTGTGTCGTATTTTCATCAACAGCGGCGGCAGCCCGCATATTGCATCTCAATCAAAACGAGACGCTCAATGCTCTTGCTTTAGCATTCAACAGGTGCGCAGGCAGCTTCCAGAGCAACGTGGACGGATCGCTGGCAGTAAGGGTTATCCAGGGATGGGTCGCTGAAACCGGCCTGATGTGCGCGCGATTCGCAAGCCGCGGGATCACCGGTCCGAGGAACTTCCTTGAAGGCGTTTACGGCTATTTCCATCTCTTTGGCAGGGACAGGATCGACCCTGAAACTGTTGTAGCGGGCCTGGGGAGCGCCTTTGAGCTTCACAAAGTGCTCTTCAAAAAATATCCCAGCTGCGGTCTCACACTTGGACCCACTGACGTCATACTCGGCCTCGCGCAAGAATATGGTATCGATCCGGCCGGTATCGATCGCGTCGAGGTGACGGTGCCGCCTTACGCCTATAAGCTCGTGGGACATCCTTTTCAGGTTGGAAGCAACCCGAAGGTGAATGCACAGTTCAGCATCGCCTATTGTGTAGCGAACGCACTGCTCAGGAAGTGTTCAAGGCTGCCCCATTTTGAGGAATCAGCAATAAAAGACCCCTCCGTTATGGAGCTTGCAAAAAAAGTCCGCGTCATTTCTGATGCGGCTCTGGAGGCACGAGGGCACACGCCTCTGGACATGCGCGTCGTTATGCTCGATGGGAGAATCTATGAAAGGGGAATCGATATTGCTCCCGGCTTCCCTGGCAACCCGCTGAAGCAGGAGGATCACGAGCAGCGCCTCAGAGATTGTGTTGCGTTCGCAAAGAAACCGCTTCAAGAGCAGAAGATAGGCGAGATCATAACGTCGATCGATTCGTTGGAAAAGATAGAAGATGTGCGCAATCTGATTCCACTCATGCTGTTGTAGTCTATTATTCACGCCGGAGGTATACGATGAACATTGTGGACTCTATCAGGAAATTCGGTCGCATCACTCCCTCTGCGCTGGCTTTCATCGAGGTAAGGCCTGTATCAGGGAGCAGAGAAGAGATGACCTGGGCTCAATTCGAAGAACGGACAGAGAAGCTGGCCCGCGCCCTTCTCGAGAGGGGCGTGCAAAAGGGCAACAAGATTTTTCTGCTAGGCAGGAATTCATTGCAATGGCTTGAAGCCTATTTCGCGATCCTGAAGACAGGCGCCTGGGCTGTGCCTCTCAATTTCCGTTTTACCGATGATGATATCAGACACTGTGCGAAGGTTGCCGAACCCTTCGTCTTTATTTTCGATCGGGAGTATGAAGAAAGGATAGAGGGACTTCGTGCAGGGCTTTCAACGGTGAAACACTATATTGCCATTGGCGCCGACAAACCCGAAGCGGTCCAATCGCTGGAGCAGATCATCGAAAAGACTGCGCCATCACCGGTCCAGGTCACGTTGTCTGACGAAGATGAATGCGCTCTCTATTTCACCTCCGGCACAACAGGCACGCCCAAACCCGTGCTCCTTTGCCACCGAAATCTGATGGGCGTAGCGATTACGGAAGCGAGTAATCATAATTTCGTCGACACTGACCGCTTCCTCATGATGCCTCCACTGTACCATCTGGCCATCGGACATTTGCTCGGGGGAATGGTGGCCGGCGCATGCAGCGTGCTTCTCACCGAGCAGATCAGTCCTCAGAACATAATTGAAACGATAGCACGAGAGCGCGTATCGAGCGTGTTTCTGCTCGTGCCCTGGACGGCCGATCTCCTCGATGCCCTCGACAAAAAACAGATAAAGATAGAGGAGTATGATCTTAGCTGCTGGCGGGAGACCTTCATGGGGGCACAGCCTATACCGCCGAGCCTGGTTCACAGGTTGAAAGCATATTTTCCCGACATGGAATATGAGACCACCTATGGATTGAGCGAGAGCTCCGGTCCGGGAGTGATTCATCTCGGGGTCCGGAACGAAAGAAAAGTCGGCGCCATCGGGAAACCCGGCCTTCTGTGGGATGCGAGGATCGTTGACGCAAATGGAGAAGATGTGCGGCGCGGGGAAGTAGGAGAAGTCATCTTGAGAGGAGTGGGAGTTATGAAAGAGTATTACAGGAACCCGGATCTCACAGCACAGGTTATAAAGGACGGCTGGCTCTATACGGGCGACCTGGGACGTTTCGATGAAGAGGGCTTCATCTATCTTGTGGACCGGAAGAAAGACCTTGTGATCAGTGGCGGTGAAAATGTCTACCCGGTGGAAGTCGAGGAGGTGATCCGCAGACACCAGAAAGTGCATGACGTGGCGGTGATTGGCACGCCCGACGACAGGCTCGGAGAAATAGTGACTGCGGTGATACAGGCGAGGAGCGGAGAAAAGCTGGATGAGCAGGAAATAACGCGTTTCTGCGAGGAGAATTTGCCGCGCTACAAACGCCCGCGTCGAATCATCTTGGCCGATGTGCCCCGGAACCCGGCGGGAAAGATAGAAAAGCCAAAACTGAGAGAGCTCTACCGCACGTAGTTGTCCAAGAGCGCTCTTATTCTGTTGACAAGAACATGGTGGCGTGCAAAAGTTAGTGAGACTAACACTAGGGGGGGTCCGAATGAAAAATGGTCAGAGAGTATTACTCATAATTTCGGTATTGTGTCTCTTCTGTATCTGCCTGACAACGTCCAAAGCTATTGCAGCAGAGGAAAAGGTCATCACCCTGAAGTACTCGAACTTCTTTCCCGCGCCCCATGCCAACAGCGTGATCGCTGACCAGTGGTGCAAAGAAGTGGAAAAAAGGACCAATGGACGCGTGAAAGTCAACTATTACCCGGGGGCCACGCTCACGCCCCCACCTCAGACCTATGACAGTGTGGTTAAAGGGATTGCAGACGTCGGCACCTCTGTCATGGGCTATACCCGAGGGAAGTTCCCGTTGACTGAAGTCATAGACCTGCCGCTCGCGTACAAGAGCGGACTGGTGGCTACAAGATTGATCAACGAGTACTATAAGAAGTTTAAACCGAAGGAATTCGACGAGACACAGGTCATGTACCTGCATGCACATGGTCCGGGGATCCTGCATACGAAAAAACCCGTGTACAAGCTGGAGGACATGAAAGGATTAAAAATAAGATCGACAGGCTTGAGCGCCAAGATCGTGCAGTTCCTCGGCGGTGCGCCGGTCGGTATGCCGATGACCGAATCATACGACTCACTCTCCAAAGGCGTCGCAGATGGCATCCTCTGCCCTAATGAAGCCCTGGAGGGATTCAAATTGGGAGAAGTGACGGCCTACACCACCGAGAATTACGGTTCCGCGTATTCATCCGGCTTCTTCGTCGTGATGAACAAGGCCAAATGGAATAGCCTGCCAAAGGACATCCAGGCAACTATTGAAAAGATCAATGGAGAATGGATAGAGAAGCAGGGTAAGGTCTGGGATGATATTGACATAAAGGGTAAAGACTTTGCGGTTAAGCTGGGTATGAAATATATCCCACTCGCTCCTGAAGAAGATGCGCGCTGGGTCAAAGCCGTGCGGCCGATACTCGATGAGTATGTCCAGACGATGAAAACGAAAAACTTGCCGGGTGATGAGGCACTCAAATTCTGCCTCGATTACTTGAAGGCTAATCAAAAATAGACAAAATAAAGCCAGAGGCGGACGCATCCCGCATCCGCCTCTGCTGCTATTTTGAGTTACATCAACTCTGTACTATCTTTTGCAGTCGCAGCTTTACTTCAGCCTACAACGCTTGAAGGCCGAATCTATTTCTTAGGAAGCAGATAGTTCGTGGCCATGTCCTTGCCGTAATCCCTCATCACCTTGGAGCCGAATGTTTCCAGAGGAGCGGAGGTAACGCGTTCCCGGAAGATAACGACCTCTACGTCCGGCAGCAGGCTTTTCAGTGCATAGGCCAGAGGGATGCCATTCTCGATGATCTCCAGAGCGTGGGAATTTCCCAACACCACAGTCAAACCAAGCTCCCTGGCCGTCTGTACGAGGGCATGGTCCTTTCTCACCCGGCTGATGGACATCACCACCGTGTTGATATCGGGATACTCCTTCTTGAGCTCACGCATCTGCTCCGGGGTGAAGCCGGTGTGAGGAAAGATGTGCAGGACGGTTCCCACCGGCGCATCGGGGGACCCGTTAAGGATCTGTGCCGCTGCGGCTATGTTGGTCTCCTGAAGGTCAGAAGACTGCCTCTGCTGTCGCTCGCTCTCCAGAATCGCCTTCTCGCGGGACAGGTCGGCAAATCCATTCACACGGTCTACGATGTCTTGTGCCTTCTTGATTTCCGGAAGGGGCTTTCCAATGAAGACCACATTGCCCGGCACACCGCCATACGCGATGTAGGTCTTGAAGGGCACATGTCCATGGATTACCCCGATGCCCGGGTGTCTGCCGTGAAAAGCCTCGTGGGCCTCGAAGATGGCCAGATTGTAAAGGCTGACGTAGCCGCGCAACGGCACACCTCCGCTGCTTGCCGCTTCAGCAACCGGATGATGAAGCACCAGTGCGTCGACTCCTGTTGCACCGGCAAGCTCGATTTCGCTCTCCGTAAGGGTCATACCCACGGCAAGCTTACGAACCACCATTTTCGGATTTCCGACAATGAGTCCGGGCGTCTCGGTGATCGCCTTGCCGGGTATGTTCGAGCTCTTCGTCACCACAAAGGGATTTCCCGTACCGAACGCTGTTTCCGCCTTCATGATCACCCGGCCTCCGGTGATGACGTCGAGCGCCACGAGAACGTCAGCGACGGTGGTAACTTTGTCCGCCGCAAACGCGGTCCCGCTCAAGGCGACCGCAATAGTAACTACTGACAAAAGAAGAAGCATACTTTTGGAACGGCTCATCTTTCCCTCCTTTAAGATAAAAGCGTTTATGCAGTGCACCGGGCCGCAAGACATGGGCCCGTGTTGGTCAATAGTCAGATTCCATTAGCTCTTGGCTGAATTCTGCACACGCAGAAATAGCGGTAGAGTAAGATTCGACCATATGGAAAACAGGCCTGTCAATGAATATCTTTGTCACGAGTATCAGACGACAACTTGTTGCCCGTGGAGAGAATAGGCCCGATCTTGGAAGAATTGAGCTGCTTCTTGTACTGCCAATGCTACCATTACACCCGGTGTCCGGTATTAAGCAAAGATTTCATTGAAAACTAATTTGTACTGTGCAACAATCAAAGCACAGATGTTCGACGGCCAGAAGGCTAACGATCCATGCCAATGCAGACCTTGAGGAAAGAGTTGACGTGAAGCTCCTCAGCCCTGGCTCTGATGCTCATCAAACCTCGATCCAGGCAGAGGGGTATTGTTCAGTCACGTGCAAAGAATACCGGAGGTAGCCACAAATGAACAGATTGCCATTCTTTAACAGGTTCGCGCTCGCCCTTCTTGCCGCGCTTCTCTTTTTGGCAGGTGCGGTCTATTCTGCCGAGAAAGCTCCGGCGAATCAATCACAATTGCCACAGCGCCCTCTTCTTCGAGTCGGCGTTGCGCCTTTGTATCCTCCACTTATTTTCAAGCGCGATGATAAGATCACCGGCATGGAAACGGAGTTCGCCATTCTTCTCGGAAATACCCTCGGTCGCGACGTACTGTTTGTCGAGATGCCGCGCACTGAGCTGATCAATGCCTTGCTTGGAGGGAAGATCGATATCGTCATGTCGGGCATGACCGCCACGAAAACGAGACAGGTACGAGTCAGTTTTACCGATCCCTATCTCAAGATTGGCCAGGTGGCCATGATGCGGGCACGGGATGCATCGAAATATAACTCATTGGCGAGTATCAGGGAGTGCAGCGCCGGGGTAGGTGTCGTTAAGGGAACGACAGGAGAGGCATATGTGCGCGCCAATTTCCTGAGAGCATCGCCTATCATCACCGTGGATGACGTACGCGACGCCCCAGGCATACTGAGCCGCGGACGGATTGATCTCTTCGTGTACGATGCTCCAGCTATTGCCTGGATTGTCTCCGAGAACGAGGCAACGCTGAAAGGCTTTTGGGAACCGTTGGACGAGGAATATCTTGCATGGGCGGTGAACCATGATGACGGGACTCTCTTAAAAGCAGCCAACGCTGCCCTGGCAACCTGGAAGAAGGATGGTACATTGGGGCAGGTCGTCAAGAAATGGCTCCCTTATTGGAAGGCCGAGTAATGCCGTCCGCGAGCACTTTCTGATACGGTCACGATCCTCTTGTCCGGGTAGCCACGAACTGAAACCGGTAGTTCAAGAAAGAAACGGCATAACATTGCCTCAACGGGATCTCATCCTATTTCGTGCCAGTCCCCCTCATTGTCTGAATTCTCTTCTTCCCTGCTGTCCGCAATGCCGAGGGTCAGTATTGTTTCCCATTGATCCAGAATTACGCCGGCGTTCTGTACGATCCATTTCTCTCCATGCTTCTCAAGCAGTGCCTCCGTCAACTCCACCAGGGTGTCAATTTGTCGTTTGGTTGCGGGAATATCATCTGTGGTCACGCCCAGGAGAGATGCGACATCCTCGATTCCAAACCGTCTTCCAGGTTGTTCATGCGAGTGGCTCATAGAAATCCTCTGTGGTATGGCTTTACTGCTTAAGCTCCAATTGTAGCAAGGTTACGCATTTAGTCAAGAAGATTGTAGGATGAGCATTTCTTCCCTGGCTTTTCAGCCTGAAAGCGTGGTCAAAAAAGAGGTTTCACTCATGATGGGCAGCAGGCGTACGAACTGCCCGAGCATAAGGTTCTACCGGTGGTACGCATCCGGTTGCCAGGATCGACGCATCGCTGGGTCTTGTGCGTTGTGTATCGTGACTGCCTATCACCGTTGCGTCGAAGCCGTGAAAAAACACAGTTTCTTTTTTGTCGTCTTGCAGCTTGCGAACTCCTTCCTGAAAGAAATGAACCGACCTTCTCTCGAAATAGAGAGCATTTTTTGTGGCAATCTTGATTCGCACGGGCTTAAGAGGCTACTTGGCCAAAGGGACAAACGTAGCGCCCTTTAGCTCACCAGGAACAACTGCATCCACGTAGCACCAGACCCATCCTTCTCCAGGTTCGATGGAGCGCATCAGCGGGTGCTTCGTCTCATGAAAATGCTTTGTTGCGTGCTTGTTCTTAGACGAATCGCAACAGCCCACGTGCCCGCACTCCAGACACATACGTAAATGAACCCATGTGTCACCAGTTTTGAAGCATTCTTCGCATACGTGCTTGTCTGTTGTAGTGTATTGGATCTGATTGACATGTGTACACCCCATAATCTTCCTCCCGGCAAAGCTTTCGTGGCATGCCGCCACTGCAAACACCAATCAAGATGATCCAGAATGAGCGTCGGGCCATTGTTCTTCCATCAACGTGAGTGTCGCCTGTCTTTTATTCCCGCAGCACCTGATGAACGAACGAAATTGCAGCTGATCCTTCGCCAACCGCAGACGCGACGCGCTTGATGCTGCCGCTACGCACGTCGCCTGATGCAAAGACAGTCGGCACACTGGTTTCGAGCAGGTATGGCGGACGGCTCAGGTGCCAGCTTGCGGCGTTCAGATCTTCCGGGGACAGATCGGGACCCGTCTTAATGAAGCCTTTCGCGTCGAGCGCGACACAACCCTCCAGCCAACGGGTGTTCGGAACGGCGCCGATCATGACGAACACATGGCTGATCTTGTGTTCCTCAGTCTCTCCCGTTTGATTGTTCCGCCAGCGAATGGATTCGAGGTGATCGCCTCCTTCGAGGCTTACGATCTCCGTGTACGGCCGCAGGACGATTGCAGACGTTTCTTCGATCCGGCGAATCAGGTAGCGCGACATGCTCTCGGCCAAACCGGCCGACCGGACGAGCATGTACACGCGCTTTGCCGTTTGCGCAAGAAACACGGCAGCCTGACCGGCCGAGTTCCCTCCGCCGACCACGACCACTTCTTCTCCGCCGCACAACTGCGCTTCGACGAAGGTCGCGCCGTAATAGACGCCCACGCCTTCAAAGCGCGACAGGTTCTCTAACGGGGGCCTTCGATATTGCGCTCCGGTCGCAATGACGATCGCGCGGCCGGAAATTCGATCTCCGTTCTCCAGTTCGACGGTGTACGGCTTGCGGTCGCAGGCGAGGCGCGTGGCGTTGGCGATAAGCATCGTTGCGCCGAACTTCTGCGCCTGGGTGTAGGCCCGGGCTGCGAGTTCCTGACCCGAGATCCCGGTGGGAAACCCGAGGTAATTCTCGATCCTTGAACTTGAACCCGCCTGGCCACCGGGCGAACTCGCTTCCAGCACCAGTACGTCGAGCCCCTCCGAGGCGCCGTAAACGGCTGCGGCCAGTCCCGAGGGACCGGCGCCGACAATGATCAGATCGCGCACGTGTGTTTGGTCAACGGTCTCGTTAAAACCGAGGCAGTCGGCAACTTGCTGATTGCTCGGGTTCCGCAACACCAGCCGGCCGCGGAAGATCACCACGGGTATTTCACTGGCGGCGATATGGAACCTATCCAGCAGGCTCTGCGTATCAGGGTCCCTTTCGAGGTCTATGTAGGAGTAGGGGTGGCCGTTGCGCATCAGGAACTCCTTGATCCGCAGCGTCCCGGCGGAATGCGTCGACCCGATGAGCACGACATCTCCCATGCCGGCCGCCACCAACTCCACCCGGCGCAGGATGAAGGCGCGCATCACGATCTCGCCGAGTTCGGCATCGGTCTGCACCAACGCCAGCATGTGTTGGCGATCCAGCTCGATCACCTCGCCCGGCTGGTGGCACGCATGCGAAAGAGAGCCCGGCGGCCCGAGAGCATGTTGACTTCGCCCGTGAACTGACCCGGGCCATGGACGGTGACCAGGGTCTCAGCGGCGCCCGAGGGGCGCACGACCTCGAGTTCGCCGGAGACCACCACGAAGAACGGTACGGCGCGGTCTCCCTGTTCGACGAGCACCTCGCCGCTGCTGCGTGCGCCCGCGCCCGTGCACTGCAATGCGACGATCTGCGCCGGCGTCAAGTCGGAAATATGTATCGGCACGAGAACGGGTCAGCGGAAGCGGAATTCTTTTGTCCATTATGCTGTCCTTTCGTGGCGGTACATGATGAGTCCTCGTTTCCCGTCAACGGTCAGCCAGGTCGCCCAGCATCCGGGCCAGGGCCATTCCCGCGTCTCGGGTCTGGAAGCCGCGCTTCATCGCGGCCTGGATCCGGCTTTGCGCCTCGGGGTTGCGCACGCCCTCGCCGAAGAGATCGGAATCGCGACGGAAGTCCTCGACCGGCGCGAGCGCGATCGCATTGACCCGCTCCTTGACCGCGACGTGGCCGGCGGCCGGAAACCTGGCGATCCGATGAGCGAGCGATCTGACGAAATCGCCGAGCGCGTCGGCGGGCAACGCTCGATTGATCCAGCCGTACCGTTCGGCCAGCTCCGCGTCGTAGTCCTCCGCGCTCAACATGACCTCGAGCGCCCGGGCGCGGCCCATGAGGCGCGCGAGGTGTTGGACGCCGCCCCCGCCGGGGATCAGACCGAACGCCGGCTCCGGCTGACCGAAGATCGCCGACTCTCGCGCGGCGAAGCGCATGTCGCACGCCAGCACGAACTCGCTGCCGGCGCCGCGTACGCGACCCTCGATCTGCGCGATGGTGACGAGGCGGCTTGCGCTCAGATGGCGAAACAGGAGGGCGATCGACGCTTCGCCGGTCAGCTTCGCCGCCTCCTCCCGGTACTCCTTGATCCGGGTCACGTCGACGTGGGAAATGAAGTAGTCGGGGTCGGCGCTCTTGAACACGAGCACCTGGACGGCGTCGTCGGCCTCGGCTCGCTGAATGAGGGAGACCAGATCGCGGACCAGTTCGGGCCCCAGAAGATTCATGGGCGGGGCCGCGATTTCCGCGAACAGAACGGCCCCTTCCTTGCGCACGGTGAGCGTCTCGAAAACCATGGGATCTCCTCGGCTCTCCGCCACCTCCTTTTTTATTTGCCGGTCACTCATTTTGCATCTCCTCTTTGTGATGATTGCTTGCGAAGCGCCGCCTCGAACCGGACGTGTGGGTTTCGCTTTTGGGCCACGCCTTTCTGGGC